>NZ_JANGFM010000004.1:0-411598 GCF_046566805.1 Bacillus sp. BD48
ATCAGGTTGATAGGTCTGAGGTGGAAGCGTGGTGACACGTGGAGCTGACAGATACTAATAGATCGAGGACTTAACCTATATTCTAATGTGAAGTTTGAACATTGTTATCTAGTTTTGAGAGAACATTCTCTCCATCAGGTTTGGTGGCGATAGCGAAGAGGTCACACCCGTTCCCATACCGAACACGGAAGTTAAGCTCTTCAGCGCCGATGGTAGTTGGGGGTTTCCCCCTGTGAGAGTAGGACGCCGCCAAGCTTTTTGTTTATATCCTTCCAATGGAAGAAGTTACTTTATCATTCCGCAGTAGCTCAGTGGTAGAGCTATCGGCTGTTAACCGATCGGTCGTAGGTTCGAGTCCTACCTGCGGAGCCATGCTTCCATAGCTCAGTAGGTAGAGCACTTCCATGGTAAGGAAGAGGTCAGCGGTTCGAGCCCGCTTGGAAGCTTTCCTCTATATGTTGATATGACAAGGTTTCTCGATGATGAGAAGGCTTTTTTTTATGCCCTTTTTTATTGATTGCAGGTGTATTAAGGATCTTCAATCTGTTGTAATTGATTTGTCTGAAGCGCGTATGTATATGGGATGAATCAGCCGTGGCAGTGATAGAACGTAAGAAAAGTATCAGGCGTTTGGTGTTTAAGGTGGACGTAGTTGGAATGGATACTTCAAATCAATAGCTTGAGAAACAGGTGAATGGTTCTTAAAAAGGTCATTCTGTCTGTTACAATAGAAAAGATAAGAGAGTGAAGGATGGAGGTGGCCGGCATGCTTGTGCGTTTGAATCAAGTGCTCGGCCGGATGATGCCGCTCATTACGCCTTTTAGTGTGCTACTCGGTGTTTTATTGGCGGCCTATTTAAAGGATTTTACGTTTTTGGTGCCATGGGTATTTGCTGTGATGACCTTTGCAGGGAGTTTGTCTTCAACTTTTTCGGCGTTAAAGCATACGGTGATGCACCCATTGCCTTTGATTTTATCGTTTATGATTTTGCACGTGCTGATGCCTCTTTATGCTTGGTCAGCGGGACATCTCATATTTGCGGGTGATGCTATGACGATCACCGGTTTGACACTTGCAATGGTGATTCCCACAGGAGTCTCTAGTTTAATATGGGCGGCAATGTACAAAGGGAATGTTGGATTAACGTTATCCATTATTTTAATTGATACATTGCTTTCGCCATTGATAGTGCCAGCCAGTTTGTCACTTTTGGCCGGTACACAGGTTCACATGGACATGGTCGCGATCATGAAAGGGCTGTTTGGAATGGTGGTGCTTCCATCTATTTTAGGGATGCTCGTTCGTCAATATGCAAAGCCTACTGTGACAAAAATGATTAGTCAGACACTGTCACCTTTTTCAAAAATAGGCTTGTTTGTAGTAGTTTCGATTAACAGTTCTGTTGTCGCGCCATACTTGCGTGAGCTGGATGCCGCATTTTTTAGCAAGGCAGCGACTGTGTTTCTCATTGCGATGAGTGGATATGCGTTTGCATGGTTGATTGGGAAGGCGATGAAATGTACTCAAGGAGAGATTGTTGCCATCGTGTATACGGGCGGAATGAGAAACATTAGTGCGGGGGCTGTGCTTGCCATTAGCTTTTTCCCGCCTGCTGTCGCTGTTCCAGTGGTGATTGGCATGCTGTTTCAGCAAGTGCTTGCTGCCTTATTTGGCTTCTTACTCAATCGTTTTGAGCTGAAAGCATCTGCCGTGACCAAATCTTTCTCATGAAAAAAACCTCCATCCTTTGATAGATGGAGGTTTTTTCTGTGATTTAATAGATGAGGTATTTTTTCCGTTTCTTTTCGAATGTTTTGAGGTCGTGATGATAGCGCTTCATGATGTGTTTGACGGAAGTTCCTTTATTGATTTCTTCTTTTATCCAGCCATTCCCGATTAGTTTGTCAAAGCTGCCTGTTTGAAGGAACTGAAAGTCATTAGGATATAGATCATGTATTGCTTTGATGATGGATAACCCTGTTTTCACCGCTTCGAAGGATGAACGGTCGGTGACGTATAATTGCACACCGTGAGATAGTGTACCGGCATGTTTAGAAAATGTGGGGGTGAATGACACAGGTCTAAATTGAACGCCTTTTAGTTTTAGCTGATTTAAATGATCTGCCAGCTCGCTGCTATTGATATATGGTGCACCAATGAGCTCGAATGGTTTTGTCGTTCCTCTGCCTTCAGAGACATTTGTGCCTTCAATTAATCCTGTGGCAGGATATACAAAGGTACTATCTACTGTTGGCATGTTAGGGGAAGGAAGGACGAACGGCAGCTTCGTGTCATCGAATGTCATGGACCGCTTCCAATTTTTCATTTTGACGACTGTTACATCAGCATTGATATGAAACTCTTTGTTAAACAGGTTTGCAAGCTCACCAGTAGTCATTCCATGTCTTAATGGGATTGGATAGAGCCCTACAAATGAGGCGTGTTCAGGCTCTAATACAGGTCCTTCAACTTTTAGTCCGCCAATGGGATTTGGGCGGTCTAGGACAACAAATGGAATGTTGTTTTCCTTAGCGGCTTCCATCGCATAGGCCATCGTGTAAATATAGGTGTAATAACGAGCACCAACGTCTTGAATATCAAACAGCAGGACATCTACATTTTTCAGCATTTCAGGAGTTGGTTTTCTTGTTTTTCCATAAAGAGAGTAAACAGGAAGACCTGTTTTTTCATCGGTATAGGATTCGACGCCTTCTCCTGCTTGTGCATCGCCGCGCACGCCATGTTCAGGTCCATATAAAGCAGTGAGCTTGATATTTGGATGTTCAAATAGGAGATCGACACTGCTTTTCATATTTGCATCGATGCCAGTTGGGTTTGTAATGAGACCAATTCTTTTCCCTTTTAGCCATGAAAGATTACTTGAGAGTAGTGTTTCAATCCCTGTTTTGACTGCTGCTTTTTTTCCTTTTGTGTCTGTTCGTTCTTGATCTGCGGGAGAGGCGGCGGTCAATGTGCTAATCATGAGAATGCTTGCGAGTATGAAGCTTGCTGTTTTTTTCAAGAGAATCCCTCCTATTTGATCTGTTTCCCTTTCAAGTTGAGTCCATAGCCGAATGGGTAAAGGGTTTGATTTGGATGAGTGACAGATGGGATATCAACTGGCAGTTTCCCTTTAGGTGATGCAGCTCCAAATATCACTTCTAGTCCAGCAGGAATATTTGGCTGATTAAATTGTCCGTTTGAGTAGCCTTTAAAACCGTACACAGCTAGTAAGGCATCAGCTTCTTCAAAATTTGCCGCATCATAAGGGTTTCTAAGACTCATGATAACCATTTTTTTGTTTTGTGCTGCTGCTTCTTTCATGACAGCACGAGGGAAGGCGGTTGCCCATTTTTTCGGGTCCTGGACATTGTCATCAATTACGCCATCATTCACAGCTGGGTCATTTTGAACAACGTAAGAGCCAGTGATGACATAGTCAGCTTCTTGAATCAGTTTGGCAGATTCTTTGGTGAACGTTTTATCCGCAAAAGCATATGACTGGATGCGTACAGGCTTGATCTTTTTTTGTTTCATGAGAGATTCGACTGTGACAGACATCGCTTTTGTCTGATCTTCGTAAGGTGCCATGACCACGATTTTGTCATTCTTTTTAGGCTTGAAAGGTAAGGTTTTTTTGTTGTTTTTAAGCAGAGTGATCCCTTCACGTGCCATTTTTTGTTCTGCTTTAAGGTGCGACTTTTTCCCAACGACTTGAGTGGCTTTTTTGATTTTTTTCTCAAGACTGATTGGTTGTTTGGAGGAAATAATGCCACGTTTGAGTTTTAATTGAAGAATTTTTTCGACAGATTCGTTGATCTGCGACATCGGAATCTCTTTCTTTAAAATCGCTTGTTTGACAGCATTGAATACATTCTCTAGGTTTTTCTCTGTTTTTAATGAGGTGACTGGTGCTGGCATGAGAGCGATGTCGACACCTGCCTTAATGGCCATCACAACGGCTTCTTCCTGTCCGAAATTATCTGCAATCGCTTTCATATTTAGAGCGTCTGTCACAACAACACCTTGAAAGCCCATTTCTTCTTTTAATAAGTGTGTGATGACTTTTTTTGATAAGGTTGCTGGAACCATAATGTCCTCGCCATCTTTTTTACTTTGATACGTTGTGTCATCAATGGCAGGAAATTGAACATGAGCGGTCATGACCATATCCGCACCAGCGTTGATCGCTTGTTGAAATGGATACAGCTCAACCTTTTTTAACCGATCTAGGTCATGTTCTACGAGCGGCAAGCCGTAGTGACTATCGACGGCTGTATCACCATGTCCCGGGAAATGTTTTAGTGTGGAAATGGTCTTTTCCTTTTGAAGTCCTTTCATGGTTTGAAGACCAAGCCTAGTGACAAGAGTTGGATCAGAGCTAAAGGAACGGACACCAATGACGGGGTTGTTTGGGTTATTATTCACATCAAGCACAGGAGAGAAGTTTGTATTGATGCCTAAGGCGTTTAATTCTTTTCCGATGATTTTTCCTGTATCATATGCATTTTTTTTGCTTCTAGAGGCACCAATCGACATATTTCCTGGGAAATGTGTTCCCTTTTGTAACCTTGTGACGATTCCGCCTTCTTGATCAATGGAAATAAGTAAAGGAATGTTTGATGATGCTTTTTGAAATTCATGGGTGAGTTTCACGGTTTGCTTTGTATCAACGACATTCTCAGCAAATAAGATGACACCGCCTAGATGATATTTTTCTACAAGATGAGATACTTCGTTATTCATCTTTGTGAAGCCTGTAGGTGCGGATTCATCTTTTGTTTGCCAATTGCGAAAGTCCGGCATGAGCATTTGACCTATCTTTTCATCCAGGGACATATCCTGAACCATTTGTTTGGCGGTTGGCAGAGAGGCAGAGCTAACCTTTTCCGTTGGAATGGAAGAGGTTAGCAGGGCCAAAATCAGTGCAGCGGGGAAGAGAGCTTTCAACATCGAATTCCTCCTTTTACTGAAAAGATTCGTAGATTGCGGTCATGATGCTTCCATAAGTACCAGTTGGGAACAGGTCACCTTCAAATTGATTAGGATTTGTTTCTGGTGAAACAACGGGTGAATGTTTCTTATTTGTCAGCAAGACGACACCTAAATTGTGTTTAGGATCAATCAACGTCATCGTGCCGGTCCAGCCAGTATGCCCATAGGCTTCGTTACTTGCATATTTTCCAAACATCCATTCCATGTCAGTATGACCGTTTTTTCGCCAGCCTAGCCCGTAAGTTGGGTTCGTATCAGAGGAGGCTGTAAAGAGATCGATAGAAGCCTGATCAAAGATGGTTGTTTTTCCGTAGCCTCCTTTGTTAAGCATCAGCTGTAGCAGCACGGCCATATCTGAGGTGTTCGAGAAAAGTCCAGCGTGGCCGGAGATACCTGCCATTGAGTAATATGCTTTCTCGTCGTGTACTTCACCTAGCAGGGTGTAACGTCGGATGTTTTCAAAATCGATGACACCGTCTCGTGAATTGCCTAAACGTTCAGTTGCTGCAAAATGCTTCGGCTTGAACCCTTTTTGCAGCGGATTGAACATTGTATGTTTGAGGCCTAGCGGCCGATAAATTGTTGACTCGACATATTGATCAAGAGGCATGCCTGTTTTCTTCTCGATGATCATGCCTAGCAGCATGTAATCAATGTCACTATAAATGTGCTGGGTACCTGGCTTGTATTGCAGCGGTACCTTTGGCAGCCATTTCATCGTTGTTTTTCTGTCTTGAGAATAAAAAGAGCCAGCTGATTCTTTGCTATAAAACAAAACACTGGAAGGGAGACCGGCAGAATGGGTGAGAAGATCCTTTACCCGAAGTTGGTCTTTACCGGTTACCTTTGCATCAGGTTCATCCTGAAAATCTGGAAGGATGGTCTGTATTTTTTCGTTGACATCAAGTTTTTTCTCGTAGACAAGCTTTTGCAGGGCATAGTTGGTCGCATACATTTTTGTGTTGGATGCCAAATCGAATAGTGTATCTTTTTTCATTTTTTTATACGATTTGAGTTCTGTTGTGCCATCATATTTTTGCCGATAGCCATAGGCTTTTTGATGGACGATCTTTCCGTCCTTGATAATGATGAGTGCGGCTCCTGGAAATCCTGCTTTGATGTCATTTTGAATCATTTGATCAACCTTCCTCAGCTGCCTGGAAGAAAAACCTACTTGTTCCGGTCGTTTTGCTTTTTTTAAGACGGGATATTCTTCAGGTGCTGTTTTAGACAAAGACGATACAGGATGGGAGCTAGTTGCAAATGTTTGTACTGGTAACCCAAGGAGCATGAACAGACATGTGATCAAAAGAAAACATTTCTTCAAGGTCTAGACCTCCTTATTGATTGTGATCCTCGAATTCAACAGCCATATCATCATGAAATCCAAATAAGTATGTGAAGAAAAATCCAGCAACATATGCGATAAATAGTCCAATTAAGTAAAGAAGCATTTGATGTGTGTGAACAATAAAGGTTAATGGAAGACCGGATACCCCGATGGCTTTCGTCGCGATTTGGAAGTAGGCTTGAAATGCGCCGCCGATTCCTGCACCAAGACAAGCGGTGAGAAATGGCCGTCCCAGCGGGAGTGTGACACCGAAAATGAGTGGTTCACCAATGCCCAGCATCCCTGAAGGAAGTCCACCAGCAATGGCTCTTTTGAGCTTTTTCTTTTTTGTTTTCATATAAATGGCGAATGCAGCGCCGACCTGTCCTGCACCGCCCATAGCAAGAATTGGCAGAAGCGGGTCATCTCCAATTGAATTGATGAGTTCCATATGAATCGGTGTCAGCCCTTGGTGAAGTCCTGTTACAACAAGTGGGAGGAAGGTCGCACCAAGAACAAACCCTGCGAAGATACCGCCCATATTTAATAGGTAAGTCAGTCCTGAGGTGATGGCATCAGATATAAATCCGCCGACTGGCATGAAGACAACGTACGTGAAAATGCCTGTAATGAGTAGTGTGATGGTTGGTGTGACGATGATATCAAGTGATTGCGGGACGAAGCGTCTAATTCGGGTTTCCACAAGTGCCATAAAGATGGCGGCTAGAAGAACACCGATGAGTCCGCCTCTGCCTGGTAGAATATTTGTGCCAAATAACATAATGTCTGCGGAGGCTGGGTTAATAATGAGGATACCAGCTAAGGCGCCTAACGCAGGAGAGCCTCCAAATTCCTTTGCGGCATTTGTTCCGACTAATATACCGAGATAAGCGAACAGGCCAGATCCTATAACCGTTAAAATAATCGCGGCTTGAGATTTTTCGTCAAGCCAGCCTGCTTGCACGATTGCTTTTGTAATCCCGGTAATCAGACCTGAGGCAACTAGTGCCGGAATGATTGGAATGAAAATGCTGGCAATCCGCCGTAAGAACAGCTTGAACGGTGTGCGGTTCTTTTGTGAAATGGCTTGCTTGTTTTTTTGTGCTTCGTTGTTTAAATCATAAGAGCCAGAGGCATTTAGCAGCTGTTCAAATGCACTTGATACTTGGTTGACAACACCAGTGCCTAAAATGATTTGAAGCGTTTCTGCTTCGACGACGCCAATGACGCCATCGAGTTCTTTGATTGCTGTGATGTGAACTTTTTCATTGTCCATCGGTGTAATTCGGAGCCTTGTCATACAATGTGTATGGGAAGAGATATTTTCAGAACCACCACAGAGTGAAAGAATGTCTTTCGCCAACTGCTGATATTTCTTTTGATGACTCATGTTGAATCCCCCTTTGGTTTTCGTTTCATGGAGCGGATGGCATGTCTTGTCTTGTCAATATATTGCGCTGTCTCTTCATATTGACGGGAAGCTAAACTGAGAAACAAGACATCAATTAAGTAGAGCTGTGCCATTCTAGAGGAAGTGGCAGCACTGCGAAAAGGTGCTTCATTGGAACCAGACGTCGATAGGTGAACATCACATAAAGCAGAAACGCTTGTATGACCTGGATGTGTTAAAGCAATGGTTTTCACTTGATTATCTTTTGCGAGCTGAAGAGCTTGAATGATGTCTAACGTTTCTCCTGAAAAGGATATACCAAACACAATGTCATTCTCTCCCGCATTTGCGATGACTGTGGATGCGATGTGCATGTCAGTGAAAGCTGTCGCTGCATAGTTAATTCTGAGAAATTTCTGCTGGGCATCAGCTGCGACGATGCCAGATGCACCAACACCGATAAAATGAATTTGATTTGCATTCAGTAGTAATTGAACAGCCTTTTCTAAAGCATCTGCATTTAAAATAGAAGCGGTGTCCTTAATCGATTGAATCGAGTTTCCTGCCGTTTTTTGAATAATGGATTGAAGCGGTTCATCCTGTTCGATATCTCTGTAGCCTTGTTTATCGTCATGCATCAAGTCTCCAGCGATCCGCATTTTTAAATCGTGATAGCCATCCAGCCCGAGAGATTTACAAAGGCGGATGACTGCAGAGCTGCTTGCGCCAGCTGCCTGACTAATTTCGTGTACTGTGCTTTTAATGACTTTGTCAGGATGGGCAAGGATATAGTCTGCAATAATTTTTTCAGATTGGGGAAGCTTTGATTTGATTGTGTGTAGTAGGGTAAGTCCACCTGCTGACATGAGCTCTGCCTCCTTTAGGATTGATAACGTGAGATCGCTTTGTCGATATGGCCATTCGTTTTGTTGAGTAAATCTTTGGCTGTTTTCTTGTCTGTGTTTGTTTGGAGCATGACGATGGCGGTTTTGACTTCTAAGTCTGCTGCTTCGAGAGTCTTCACGGCTTGTTCGTAGGAAGCGTTTGTCACATGTTGAATGATGGTGATGGCGCGTTCTTTTAATTTATGATTGCTGACTTTTACATCAACCATCAGGTTTTCATATACTTTGCCTTGTCTGATCATGACTGAGGTGGAAAGCATATTTAAAATCATTTTATGAGCGGATGCCGCTTTCATTCTTGTTGACCCAGTGATGGCTTCTGGTCCCACAATGACCTCAATGGCGCAATCTGCCAGTTCGCTAATTTCTGCTTGTTCATTGCAGCTGAGGGCTACTGTTTTTGCTCCAATTGACTTTGCGTAGTTTAAAGCGCCGATGATATAAGGTGTTCTGCCGCTTGCGGCAATACCGACGACTGTATCTTTTGATGTCAGGTGAATGTGTACTAAATCCTGTTTGCCGGCTTCTTCACTGTCCTCCACATCTTCGGCAGCTTGAGAAAAAGCAGAGTCTCCGCCTGCCATAATACCTACAATCACATCAGGTGAGACGCTATAGGTTGGGGGACATTCGACAGCATCCATTACGCCAATTCTGCCGCTTGTTCCGGCGCCTAAATAAACGAGTCTTCCTCCATTTGAGATGGATTCATAGGCAAAGTCACTAGCTGTTTTGACATGTGGAAGTACAAGGTTGACTGCTTGAGCGACCTTCATATCTTCTTCATTGATCATCTGGAGCATTTCCAGTGGGTCTGCTTGTGAAATTCCCATTGTGTTGGGGTTTCTTGATTCTGTTGTCAAAGAACGCAGTTGAGATGGCTGCATGTGACATACCTCCTTATTTCTTCATTTTCAGTATATTGAGTATGATATGAAATTTCAATATTATATTTGAATATTGAAATTATATTTCAGTCGAAATGTTGAACGAATAGGTGATAAATAGTTAGAAAATAAAAAAAATAAAAATCCCCTTTACAAAAGGGGGACAACCTGTATATAATAACTTTTGTCAGCTTCACGGAAACAACAAACTTGACAAACTGGCCCGTTGGTCAAGCGGTTAAGACACCGCCCTTTCACGGCGGTAACACGGGTTCGAATCCCGTACGGGTCACCATAATGTGGAGGATTAGCTCAGCTGGGAGAGCATCTGCCTTACAAGCAGAGGGTCGGCGGTTCGAGCCCGTCATCCTCCACCATATGCCGGTGTAGCTCAACTGGTAGAGCAACTGACTTGTAATCAGTAGGTTGGGGGTTCAAGTCCTCTTGCCGGCACTGTTTTTTCTTTATCAATTCCATATGTGGAGGGGTAGCGAAGTGGCTAAACGCGGCGGACTGTAAATCCGCTCCCTCCGGGTTCGGCGGTTCGAATCCGCCCCCCTCCACCATTTTTGGGCTATAGCCAAGCGGTAAGGCAACGGACTTTGACTCCGTCATGCGTTGGTTCGAATCCAGCTAGCCCAGTTAAGACACCTTTTTCAAAAAGGTGTCTTTTTTTATGTTGGCAGAGTGAATGTATAACTATTCAAAATGTTGTTGAGTTGAGTCAGAAGGCATCAAGAAAGTAAAATATAAGCATGAACGGAAAGGGGATGTACATATGGGAGAGGAAAAGAAGGTCACGATTGTCGGAGTTCCAATGGACTTGGGGCAAACGAGAAGGGGCGTCGATATGGGGCCGAGTGCGATTCGTTGTGCAGGCGTAAAAGAAAAATTGGAAACGCTCTCATTTGATGTAGAGGATCTCGGTGATATTCTAGTTGAACAAAGAGATGATGAGAAAGGTTTATATACAAGTGAAAAGCTAAAAAATTTGACGGAGAATGCTGGTGCGAATGAGCTGCTTGCTGAAAAGGTTGATAGTATTGTGCAGTCAGGTTCGTTTCCACTTATTTTAGGCGGTGATCACAGCATTGCGATTGGCACTCTTGCTGGGGTATCCAAGCATTATGAAAACTTAGGTGTCATTTGGTATGATGCACACGGGGATTTGAATACGGAGGAAACGTCTCCTTCTGGGAATATTCACGGCATGCCGCTTGCTGTCAGTCTCGGTCTTGGGCATGCTGATTTAACGAACATTGGCGGTTATTCTCCTAAATTGAAGCCTGAAAATGTCGTTTTAATTGGTGCTCGATCCTTAGATGAAGGAGAACGGGCATTGATTCGGGAAAAAGGTATTAAAGTGTATACGATGCATGAAATTGATCGTTTAGGGATGACAAGGGTGATGGAGGAAGCCATTGCCTATCTAAAGGAAAGAACAGATGGTGTCCATCTATCACTTGATTTAGACGGGCTAGACCCAGCGGAATGCCCTGGCGTAGGCACACCGGTTGCAGGTGGCATTAGTTACCGGGAGAGTCACCTCGCAATGGAGCTTTTAGAGGAGGCAGGTATTTTAACGTCTGCTGAATTTGTGGAAGTAAATCCGGTATTAGATGAGAAAAACAAAACAGCAGAAGCGGCTGTTGCGTTAATTGGATCGTTAATGGGTGAAAAGCTATTGTAGAGCGGGACTTGTTCCCGTTCTTTTTTGTTTTGGGAAAATTTAAGGATATGTTAAGGTTTTTACCGGTTGATAAGCGTAACACACTGTCAAAAATTTGTTACACTATTTTTTAGAGGAGAATGAAACCTTTTGGAAAGAGGTTCGTATACATAAAGACCGGTGAAGGCAGAGGTTGAATATACTATGGACACAATGATTAAAAAGAGAATTAAGCAAGTGAAAAAAGGCGACCAGAACGCATTTGCAGACATCGTAGACCTGTATAAAGACAAAATTTATCAGCTGTGCTACCGTATGCTTGGGAATGCACACGAAGCAGAGGATATTGCGCAGGAAGCGTTTATTCGTGCCTATGTGAATATCGAAAGCTTTGATGTGAATCGTAAGTTTTCCACGTGGCTGTACCGCATTGCAACCAACCTGACCATCGATCGTATTCGCAAAAAAAAGCCGGATTATTATTTAGATGCAGAGGTGGCAGGAACAGAAGGATTAAATATGTATTCTCAAATTGCTGCTGATGGCATTTTGCCAGAGGATGAGGTGGTGTCTCTTGAATTATCGAGTACCATTCAGCAAAAAATTCTAAGGTTACCCGACAAATATCGTTCGGTCATCGTATTAAAGTATATTGATGAACTCTCGTTAAAAGAAATTAGTGAGATTCTGAATATACCAGTTGGTACGGTGAAAACGAGAATACACAGGGGTAGAGAGGCTCTCCGGAAACAGTTGAGAGACCTTTGAGTGAGGTGATTTTGATGAGCTGTCAGGATAAAATCGTCCAGCTTATGCATCAGTATTTAGACGGGGACATTGAGCCCCAAGACGAAAAGGAATTAAAAAGCCATCTGCAATCGTGTGAGGAATGCCGTACTCATTTTCAACAAATTGAGAAATCCATCGCGCTAGTGCAGAGTACATCTCATATAGAAGCACCATCTGATTTCACTGCAAAGGTGATGGCAGGTCTTCCAAAGGAGAAGAAGCGTGTGTCGGTTCAAAGATGGATCAAAGCTCACCCGCTGATGGTAGCCGCTGCCCTCTTTCTCATTTTGATGGGAGGCAGTCTGTTTACAAGCTGGAATACCGATCATAATTTCAGTGTGTCAAAGCAGCCGAATCTCGTCGTTGAAAATGATACAGTGACCGTACCAAAAGGGGAAACCGTAAAAGGTGATATCACTGTCAAAAATGGCAAGCTGATTGTAGAAGGCAAGGTTGATGGAAATGTCACCGTCGTCAATGGGGAACAGCTGACTGCTTCTGCCGGACAAGTCACTGGTCAAATTAATGAAATTAATGAAGTGTTTGATTGGATCTGGTACAAAATGAAATCAACAGCACAAAGCGTGATGCGGGTCATTGGTCCAGAGGAACAAAAGTAACTCAAGCGGTTTAAGAGCAGTCTCTAAGGGGGCTGCTCTTTTTCTATACATTGGTGAGATTCAAGCATACTAGCAAGTCAGCCAGATATGGCAACTATTTTCCTTGCTGAAACAAAATGTGGTATAATAGCCACGCTATGTATTGATACATAGGCTCTTTTTTTATTAAAAAATGCATCAAACGAAGAATAACTGAAAATTCTGGAGGACGAGGAAATGGCTTTAGGGGATATTCCTTTTTTGCAGTACCTCGGTAATGCTGTTGATATTCTCGTTGTTTGGTATGTGATATATAAATTAATGATGGTCATCCGCGGAACAAAAGCGGTTCAGCTTTTAAAGGGAATTGTGGTCATTGTTCTCGTCAGGATGGGAAGTGCGTATCTCGGTCTTAACACACTTCAATGGCTGATGGATCAAGCGATTACGTGGGGATTCCTTGCGATCATTATTATTTTTCAGCCAGAGCTAAGGAGAGCGCTTGAGCAGCTTGGGCGCGGCCGTTTCTTCTCAAGAAGCGGGACACCTGTAGAGGAACAGCAGCAGAAAACGATCGAGGCAATTACAAAAGCAATTAACTATATGGCAAAACGGAGAATTGGCGCGCTGCTGACAATTGAGCGCGATACCGGAATGAATGATTACATAGAGACAGGAATTCCTTTGAATGCAAAGGTGAGTTCAGAGCTGCTCATTAATATTTTCATTCCGAATACACCGCTTCATGACGGTGCTGTCATTATGAAGCGGGATGAGATTGCAGCTGCAGCTTGTTATTTACCGCTGTCAGAAAGCCCTTTTATCTCTAAGGAGCTTGGGACGCGTCATAGGGCGGCAGTTGGGATAAGTGAAGTGACAGACAGCTTAACTGTCATCGTTTCTGAGGAAACTGGCGGCATTTCTGTCGCAAGAAATGGTGATCTCCACCGAGAATTGACAGAAGAAGCGCTTGAAGAAATGCTGATTGCTGAATTTAGTAAGAACAGCAAAGATGCTTCCTCGACCAAATGGTATTGGAGGGGCAAGAAAAATGGATAAGATTTTGAATAATCGCTGGGCCGTTAAGCTTCTTGCATTGGTCTTCGCTTTATTGCTGTATGGTGCAGTCAATTCAGCGCAAGCGCCCACGCCGAAAAAAATCGGTGAATCCTTTTTCCCAACATCGACGACAGATGAAGCAACTTTAACCGACATTCCTGTTAAAGCGTATTATGATGACGAGAAGTACGTCGTCACTGGTGTGCCGCAGACAGTCAATGTCACGATTAAAGGATCAACTAGTGCTGTGAAAACAGCAAGACAAACAAAGAATTTTGAAATTTACGCAGACATGCAGAACTTATCGACAGGTACACATAAAGTGGAGCTGAAGGCAAGAGATGTATCGAAGGGACTTACACTGTCGATTAATCCATCTGTGACGACTGTGACGATACAAGAAAAAACGACAGCTGAATTTCCTGTTGAAACTGAATTTTATAATCAAAATAAAATCAAAGACGGCTATTCACCTGAACAGCCTATTGTGAATCCGAAAAAGGTCTCGGTCACTGGATCAAAGGACGTCATCGACAAAATTTCTGTCATTAAAGCTTTTGTGAACTTAGAGGATGTCGATCAGCAAATTGAAAAAGAAGCAAAGCTCACTGTGTATGATAGCAGCGGGAATGAGCTGCCAGTCGAAGTGAGTCCGTCCGTGGTGGATATTACGGTTCCAATCTCAAGCCCGAGCAAAAAGGTTCCGTTTAAAATTGAGCGGACGGGCAGCTTGCCAGAAGGGATTAGCATCTCAAGCATTGAGACAAGCCCGAGTGAGGTCACAGTGTACGGCTCTCAAAAGGTGCTGGATGCACTTGATTTTATTGATGGTGTCAAGCTGGACCTAAGCAAGATCAAAGATGATACGGAGATAGATGCTGATATTCCCCTGCCAGATGGTGTGAAAAAGGTATCACCCGAAACCGTTAAGATCAAAGTGAAGGTTGCAACAGCTGAAGAAAAAAAGATCGATAATGTACCGATTTCTGTCGTGGGTTTGAGCAAGGATCTCACATCTGATTTTGTGAGCCCCTCTTCTGGACGACTCACGTTAACAGCAAAGGGATCAAAGAGTGCGGTTGATAAACTAAAGGCTTCAGATGTTGAAGCCTATATCAATGCAGGGGACTTGAACGAAGGAACCCATGAGGTCAAAGTTCAAGTGAATGGTCCTCAAAATGTGACATGGACATTATCAAGATCAAAGGTCAAAGTGAAACTCACTTCTACTGATACAGAGGATCAGCCGGCTTCTACGAATGATCAGAAGGATCAATCATCTGATGAAGATGATCAGGATGAGAAGAGTAAAGAAGAATCCACGCAAGATAAGGCAAAGAAAGAATCGAGTCAAAGACAGCGTGTCAAAGAAGATAAAAAAGAGGACGAAGCGTCCTCTTGAATGGTAAAAAAGGAGCGATTGAAACATGGGCAAGTACTTTGGAACTGATGGTGTAAGGGGTGTAGCGAATAGCGAATTAACGCCAGAGCTCGCATTTAAAGTTGGGAGATTTGGCGGCTATGTGCTCACGAAGGATAAAGAACGTCCAAAGGTACTCGTTGGACGAGACACACGTGTATCCGGTCATATGTTAGAAGGAGCGCTTGTTGCAGGCTTACTTTCAATTGGAGCTGAAGTGATGCGTCTAGGTGTGATCTCAACACCTGGTGTGTCTTATTTAACGAAGGCAATGGATGCAGAAGCGGGTGTCATGATTTCTGCTTCACACAATCCAGTTCAAGACAACGGCATTAAATTCTTCGGTGGTGACGGCTTTAAGCTGTCAGATGAACAGGAAAACGAAATTGAGCAGCTGATGGATCAGCCAGTCGATCAATTACCTCGCCCGGTTGGAGCAGATCTTGGTACGGTGAACGACTACTTTGAAGGCGGTCAGAAATACTTGCAATTCTTGAAGCAGACAGCGGACGAGGATTTCACAGGTATTCACGTGGCGCTTGACTGTGCACACGGTGCAACCTCTTCTCTAGCGACTCATTTATTTGCAGATTTAGATGCTGATGTGTCCACAATGGGAACATCACCAAACGGATTGAATATCAATGATGGTGTAGGCTCCACTCATCCAGAGGCACTTTCTGCTTTCGTGAAGGAGAAGGGTGCAGATATTGGTCTTGCGTTTGATGGTGATGGTGACCGTTTAATTGCAGTCGATGAAAAAGGTGATATCGTAGACGGCGATCAAATTATGTACATATGTGCACGTTATTTGAAGGATGAAGGCCGATTAAAGGATGACACCGTCGTGTCAACGGTCATGAGTAACCTTGGTTTCTATAAAGCGCTTGAGAAACAAGGCATTAAGAGCATTCAAACAGCTGTTGGTGACCGCTATGTGGTCGAAGCGATGAAAAAGGATGGCTATAATGTCGGCGGTGAGCAGTCAGGCCATTTGATTTTCCTTGATTACAATACGACAGGTGATGGCATGCTTTCTGCGATTATGCTTGTGAATACGCTCAAAGCGACAGGGAAAACATTATCAGAGCTTGCAGCGGAAATGGAAAAGTTCCCACAGCTTTTGGTGAATGTGAAAGTGTCTGATAAATATAAAGTAGAAGAAAATGAAAAAGTAAAAGCGGTGATCCAAGAGGTCGAAAAAGAGATGAATGGTGACGGCCGTATTCTTGTTCGTCCATCTGGAACAGAGCCGCTTGTACGTGTCATGGCAGAGGCGAAAACAAAAGAGCTGTGTAATGAATATGTGGCTCGAATTACAGCTGTTGTGAAAGAAGAAATGGGTATTGAGTAATAGATGAAAGCAAATCGCAAAACTGCGGTTTGCTTTTTTTTTCGAATAAACGACATAAATGGATGGATTTGTACGAATCTTATAAGCGAGGGCAATTTACCGCTGTCTTCATACATAGGAGAGCACATCAAAGGTAGAACGAGACAAGCCTCATCGCATATAGTGTATGGAGGTCTCACTTTCTCAAATGAAGGGGATCACCCGCTAAATTGTGATTGACGGAGGTCAGACCTTATAGTACAATCATCCTTGTGTTACTGGATTTTTATTCTATCAGGAAAGGCAGGGTAGATGTTCAGAAACTCTCTTATAATTATAGCGCCCGAACTAAGCGATCGGACGAAAGATGCTTAGTTGACGAGGATGGAGGTTATCGAATTTTTCGGCGGATGCCTCCCGGCTGATCAAAAAAAGAGATCACAGCCGTAAGTGTTTCTTTAAAGCAAAGAGGTGACTCTTTGTACAAAGGGAATACACATGATCTCCCAAATTAAACATGTAGAGAGGGACGAAGAAATGTCCCTTCTATTTTAGTAGGCTTTCTTTGTCCCTTTCACATGATCGGGAGGAAGAATATTTATGTGTGGAATCGTAGGTTATATTGGTCAGAATGATGCGAAGGAAATCTTATTAAAAGGTTTAGAGAAGCTTGAGTACCGCGGGTATGATTCAGCAGGTATCGCTGTGGCAAACGAAGATGGCGTGCATGTGTTCAAAGAAAAAGGACGTATCGCTGAGCTTCGTGAAGTCGTGGATGCAAACGTGGCATCTTCAGCAGGAATCGGACATACACGCTGGGCAACTCACGGTGTACCAAGCCATCTAAATGCGCATCCGCATCAAAGTGCTTCTGGCCGTTTTACGCTTGTTCATAACGGTGTCATCGAGAACTATGTACAATTGACACGCGAATATTTACAAGACGTCACACTAAAAAGCGACACAGATACAGAGGTTGTTGTTCAAGTCATCGAACAATTTGTCAGCAGAGGTCTTGATACAGAGGAAGCTTTCCGTCAAACGCTTCTTCAACTAAAAGGCTCTTACGCGATTGCCCTTTTCGATAACGAAAACAAAGAAACAATCTATGTGGCGAAAAACAAAAGCCCATTATTGGTTGGTTTCGGCGAAGATTTCAACGTTGTGGCTTCTGACGCAATGGCGATGCTTCAAGTAACAAACGAATATGCGGAATTAATGGATAAAGAAATGGTCATTGTCACAAAAGACGAGGTTATTATTAAAAACCTTGACGGTGATATCATGACACGTCCTTCTTATATCGCTGAGCTTGATGCAAGCGACATTGAGAAAGGCACATATCCTCACTACATGTTAAAAGAAACGGATGAACAGCCGCTTGTTATGCGCAAAATCATCCAAGAATATCAAGACGAAAACGGCAAACTGTCAGTCGCTGGCGATATCGCAAGCGCAGTAGCAGAAGCAGACCGCATTTACATCGTGGCTTGCGGAACGAGCTACCATGCTGGACTTGTCGGTAAACAATACATTGAAGACTGGGCGAAAGTACCTGTAGAAGTCCATGTAGCAAGTGAATTCTCTTACAACATGCCGCTTCTATCGAAAAAGCCGTTGTTCATCTTCCTTTCTCAATCTGGGGAGACTGCGGACAGCCGTGCTGTACTTGTTCAAGTCAAAGAGCTTGGTCATAAAGCATTAACGATCACAAACGTACCAGGATCTACGCTTTCTCGTGAAGCGGACTTCACATTGCTTCTTCATGCAGGACCAGAAATCGCAGTGGCTTCAACAAAAGCCTACACAGCACAAATCGCTGTACTTGCAATCCTTGCATCAGTTGCAGCTGAATTAAATGGTCAATCTCTTGACTTTGATCTTGTGAAAGAGCTTGGTATTGTAGCAAACGCAATGGAAGCCCTTGTGGATCAAAAGGATGAAATGGAACAAATCGCTCGTGATTTCTTCACAGTGACACGTAACGCATTCTTTATCGGAAGAGGACTTGACTACTATGTGTGCCTTGAAGGTTCACTGAAGCTAAAAGAGATCTCTTACATCCAAGCAGAAGGCTTTGCTGGCGGAGAACTCAAACACGGCACAATTGCTTTAATTGAAGAAGGCACACCGGTCATTGCCCTTGCAACACAAGAGCACGTGAACCTTAGCATTCGCGGTAACGTCAAAGAAGTCGTTGCACGCGGAGCAAACCCATGTGTCATCTCACTAAAAGGCCTAGAAGACGAAGGCGACCGTTTCGTCCTTCCAGCTGTACACCCAGCACTTGCACCACTTGCATCTGTTGTCCCATTACAGCTGATCGCTTACTACGCAGCCCTTCACCGCGGGTGTGATGTGGATAAACCACGTAACCTTGCGAAGAGTGTGACGGTGGAGTAGGTTTTAATAAAATCGGATTTTTGATACCCCTTTAGATATCATTTTCTAAAGGGGTATTTTTGTGTCAAAAGAACTAGGGAATTATAGATTTGATCGTACGATGTTCTTTGATTCAGGGTACAATATTAGAAGGAGGCCTTTACAAAAGATACATCGTTATCAAGGGGGAAATGTTATTTTTATTCAATACTTAAAAAAGGGAAAATGGGGAATTGTTTTTTTCTTGATTGGTTATATCGTATTGTTTATTAGTTCTTATTTGTTGATTGGCGGTCCTGTAACGGTTGAAGGACCAATTTGTATTTTTCTTGGATTTTGTATCGTTCAATTTCTTAAATATAGGGCTTTCAAAAAAGATGAAGAGAATAAAAAGGGAAATAGTAAAGGTGTATCTCATCGTTTTTAAGTTGTATTAATAGCCTGGTTATCATGTGTAAGTACATTGCCAAAACAAACCTTGCGCAAGCAATACAAGCTAATAGCTAATATAAAAGAAAGAGAGAAGAACCCATGACCAAACCTAAAATTTACACAATGAGCTTTGCAAAGGTCTATCCTCTCTACATCGCAAAGGCAGAGAGAAAAGGACGAACAAAGGCTGAAGTCGATAAGATTATTTATTGGTTAACCGGATACAGTCCCGCAGAGTTACAGGAACAGTTGGACAAGCAGATAGACATTGAAGCTTTTTTTGCTGAGGCTCCTGAGCTTCATCCTTCCCGTAGCTTAATTAAAGGAGTCATCTGTGGTGTTCGGGTAGAGGACATTGAGGAAGAAACCATGAAAAACATTCGTTATCTAGATAAGCTGATTGATGAGTTAGCGAAAGGAAAGACGATGGAAAAGATTTTGCGAGGTTCATCATGATCATCACAAGCAAGCCCAGTGAACTAACCTTCACTGGGCTTTTTTATATCTTATAGATCATTCGAATGATAAAAATAAAATCCGTTTGAACGAATCTTCTTTTAATGTCGTCAAAAGAAGTGATATCAAAACAAATTGGCTTTTGAAAAGGGAGTGGTGTGGATGGATATGAAGATGATATTACCTCTTATTTTGCTGCAAGCGATTTTGATGGTGATTGGTTTGTTTGATTTGCTGAAAAGAGATCCATCGAGGATCAGAGGAGAGGTGAAGTGGATTTGGGCTTTGGTGATTGTGTTTGTGGCAAGTGCCGGTCCTATTGCGTATTTGATTTTTGGCCGTAAACAATCTTAAAAGGGGGAATTCGCTTGAATATGCTGGAGTGTCATGGGCTGACGAAATCGTATGGTCGGCATGAAATTTTAAAAAACGTTTCGTTTTCTGTTGGGGAGGTTGGATGTGTTGGCTTTTTAGGAGCCAATGGAGCGGGGAAAACAACGACGATTCGGATTCTGACGGGGCTTGCTCGACCTACGTCTGGCGTCGTGAAGGTAGCGGGTTTGGATGTGACAAAGGATATGGATCAAATCAGTCATGTGATTGGGTATTGTCCGCAGCATCCTGCATTTTATCAGGATATGACGGGGCAGGAGTGGATGCATTGGGTTGGCGGGTTATTTCACTTAGAGAAAAACATCATTCGCTCCAAAACAGAGGAGCTGTTGAAGCTTTGCCGGGTGTATGAGGCGAAGGATCGTGCCATTGGCAGCTATAGCGGAGGCATGAAGCAGAGGCTTGCCATTGCGCAAGCGCTTATCAACAGCCCGAAGGTTCTCATCTTGGATGAACCTGTGTCTGCACTTGATCCCATGGGGAGAAAAGACGTTCTGACATTGATCGAGCGTCTGAAACAAGAGATGTTGATCTTTATGTCGACCCATATTTTAGATGACATTGAACGTGTGGCGGATCATATTATCATGATCAACAGCGGAAAAATTGAGATGTCCTCTTCCATGAAACAGATCAAAGAAGACTATATCCAGCCAGTGATTGAATTTCAATTAGAACAACAGGATACGAAATTATTGGCTTTGTTAAAAGAGCGGGATTGGGTGGAGGAATGCTTTGAAACAGGAGATGCTTATCAGGTGCGAGTGAACGATCAACAAATAGCATTGAAGGAGCTGCCTCGTCTCATCACTGAAACTGGCGGTGTTCTCCTCCATTATCGACTATCTAAGCTGACGCTTGAAGATATTTTCATGAAGGTTGTGACTGCATGATGATGTTGAAAAAGGAATTTAGGGAGTTATTCACTAGTTATAAAATTTTATTTGTGCCGATTATTTTTACGATTTTAATGATCACACAGCCTATTACGCTCAAAATGCTTCCGGATCTTCTATCGAAATCAGCTAATTTACCTGAAGGATCTACATTTTATATACCAGAGCCTAGTGCAGGAGAGGCTTTGGCGAGTGCATTGAGTAAATTTGATTCGCTAGGTGTGTTTCTCCTGATTATGATCGTGATGGGAACGATCGCCGGAGAGCGTGCCTCTGGGGTAACGGCCATGATTATGGTGAAACCGATCAGTCGAACGAGTTACTATGTCTCGAAAATATGTGCCTATGCCTGTTTGACCTTGTTTAGTTTGGTGGTGGCGGTGCTTGCCTCTGTTTATTATGTGGACATTCAATTTGGGCATGTGAATTGGGTCAATGTGTTAAAAGGAACACTTCTTTATTATCCAAATTTATTGCTGATTGTGGTATCGACCATTTGTGCTTCGGCGTTCTTTCAACGTTCTGTCACAGCTGGAGGTGTGTCGCTTTTGATCAATCTTATTCTGTTTACCGTACCTTCATTTTATGAAGAGACATTAGGGAAGTTTGCGCCTAAAGGCGTGACAAGTGCAGCCGAAGAGATGATTCATAAAGGGACATATTCGGATCAGGCACTTACAAGTTTTCTAGGTGTATCGGTATTGATTGGTTTCTTTTTTCTCATCGGATGGTTTCTTTTTAGAAGACAAGAATTATAGCAGGCTGTTGCGATTGTTGCTTAAGTTTACTCTGAGCATAAAAATCTGAATACGGTTGAAAGTTTGATATGATGATAAAAATTGACTGTATTTTCAGAAAAGGAGTTTTTATCAATGAGAACATCACGTAATCCTGAGACCATTCACCCGCCAGTCGCCCCATATACCCATCAAATAGAAACAACAGGACCACAGCGATGGTTAACCTTATCAGGTCAAGTGGGGATGGAGGCGGATGGAACAATTCCAGAGAGCCCGTTGGAGCAGCTAGAGCTAGCGTTAGAGAATGTGAAACGAAATGTAAAAGCGGCAGATATGGCCGTGGAAGATATAACGAAACTAGTATTTTATCTCGTAGGAGAGTTCGATGCTGAGAGGAGGAAACAAATCATGGGGCAGTTTTTGGGCGATCATCTGCCTTGTATGACGATGATTTATGTGGTGGCATTGGCTTCTCCTGCTTTAAAGGTGGAGGTGGATGCTTGGGCGTGCTGTGATATGGATTTATGAAAGGATTGTTTATATCGATTGAATATGCTTAAAATTGTATAATAGAGTTTTGAAAAAGAGGTGGTTTTTTGTTTCAATCAAATCAAAAATTGAAAAAAAGTGTGGTCTTTTACGCAGGTGTCGGAGCTGTTTTGCTGATTCTCATGCTGCTGACATGGCTGCCAATTTCTGCCGACTGGGAGTTGCCATTGGTTTTGTTCGGGTTGGGGATTTTGTTTTATGTGAAGCGTGTACTTTGGAAGGAAGAAAAAAGTCATAACCATGAGTTTCTGCCTGGGTGAATCTAGAAAGGTGGAGTTGATTAAATGGAATGAATAAAAGATTGGATTCAACATCCAATCTTTTATTCATTTTTTTGGAAATGCTTTTACTGCTTTAGAGCAGTGTTTGAATCAAATTTCTCTAAAAATTCAATGTCCTCCATGTATTTAAAATAGCGTTTGATCAAATGGTTATCCATTTGGGGATAGGCAATTCTATGTGCTTGTAGAACCGTTTGAGTATTTGTTGAGTCAAAGTGCGCCATGTTTTCGTAGAGTTCCCAGACTGTTTTGTCTCGTTCTACCTTTTCAGAAAGCATTGGAAGAAATGGAGTAAGGGCGTTGTCTGCATGTTGGCCGCTAGCTTTAATGAGTGCTTCTATCCAATCGTTATATGATATCTTTTCTAATGGATAGCCTATTTCTTCTGTTATTTTTTGAAAAAACTCACCTAATTCCATGCTTTCTTCTTGAGGTGGGACGAGATGATAGGCTTTGCCGAAGTTGGCTGGGTCTTTGCATATGGTTGTAATGGCTTTTGAGACAAAGTCGACGGGTACGAATTCTTTTCGTTGATTCGGTAGCTCACCGTAAGCCTTTAACTGGATGCATCCTTTGATCAGCCTTGCCATGTAATCCTCTGTATTATTAACGCCTGTTTGACTGTCACCCATGATGAAGCCGGGGCGAAGAACTGTGATAGGCACTCCGCGTTTTTTTGCTTCCCACACGAGTTTTTCTGCGACCCATTTGCTTTGAGAATACCCAATGTCCTTTTCTACAATAGGAAGATAAGCATCAATGGATGTATCTTCAAAAAGAATGGTCGTCCCATCTAGATACCCAGCAGGCCCAAATATGGCAATGGTCGATAGGAAATGAACAGGCTTTACCTGTTCTGTGCAGGCGAGTTTGATGATATTTTCAGTGCCGGTGACATTTGTATCCCTGTGCATGTGATAGGGCTGAACGTAATTGACTTTTGCTCCATTATGATAGATAGCATCAATGGTTTGGGCGAGCTGTTGAAATTCATCGGTTGATAGTCCTAGTTGAGGCTTGTCCAAGTAACCTACAATCGGCTTTAGGTGTTTCAGATAATGTTCATCCCATAGGTGATACTTCTCCATATTTACTTGTATTCTCTGTCGTGCGTGCTGCTTGTCTCTTGCTCTGACGACACAATAAATTTGAATGGTGGGATGCATCTGAACTAGTTCTTTGATGAGATAAGCGCCTAGAAAGCCTGTTGCTCCTGTTAATAACACGGCATTCTGTTTAAATGAACTAGATTTGAATGGGTGTGTAGGCTGAATGTCTCCATCTAAAAAACCTTCTGATTTGAGTTTTTGTTTCGTCTGAGGAGTTTGTTCTTGTAGCAAACAATTCATTTTTTTTATGGTGGGGTGCTCATAAAGGGTGCTGGCAGGTAATTCGACGTGTAATGTTTCCTGCATACGCATTAAGGTTTTGGCAGCAAGGATGGAGTTTCCCCCTAAGTCGAAGAAGTGATCGTTTGTGCCAATGGGCTCTACCTTTAATAGGTCTGTCCATATTTCACAGAGTGCTTCCTCGATTTGATCGGTTGGAGCGACATATTCAGTTTGCAGGCTGGGTCTATCAAAATGATATCTTGGCAGTGCCTTTCGATCGACTTTCCCATTTGTGGTCGTGGGGAAAGCTGTTAGTAGAACGTAATGTGCAGGGCGCATGAAATCAGGGAATGTTTGCTTTGCATAAAATTGAATGGTATGTAGATCCCATGTCTTTTTGTTGAACGGAATGATGTAGGCAATGATGCGTTTATCCCCAGGTGTAACCTCTGTGGCTGTCACTAAACAGGATTTAACACTTGGGTGCTTGATCAGCACATGTTCAATCTCGCTGAGCTCAATACGAAAGCCTCTAATTTTGACTTGGTCATCTTTTCTACCAACATATTCAATCAGGCCATCAGGTTGTTGTCGAACAAGATCCCCTGTTTTGTAATAGGTTCTTCCATCCCGCTTGATGAAACGTTCCTTTGTCAGGCTTTCTCTTCGCCAGTAGCCTAATGCTAGTCCATCTCCTGAAGTAATGAGTTCCCCTATTTGTCCTTGAGAGACAGATTCACCTTGTTCATTTGTGATGTCAATGATGGTTCCTGATACTGGTCTGCCAATCGGTATACTGACTAGCTCATCCCATGTGTTTGGCAGTTGAAAAGTTGTTGTGAAAATTGTATTTTCTGTCGGGCCATAACCATTAATGATAGTGGTATTTGGAAGCTCTTTTAATGCTTGATGAACGATTTGAGGAGACATAACATCTCCACCAGATACGATGCATTTAACTGATTTGACATCGTTTAGGTGTGACTCCATCATCAAGTTGAACAATCCAGTAGTTAAAAAAAGAATAGAAACATCATAGTCTTTAATAGTTTGACTAACGAGTTCAGGAGTCAGTTTTCCAGAAGGAGGAATAGCGAGTGTCGCTCCATTTAATAAAGCGGACCATATTTCAAATGTAGAAGAATCAAAAGAGATGGTAGATAGTAAAGCTAACGTATCAGAAGAATTAACGGGCAGAAAGGAAGGATTATGCGTTTGGTGCAAGATACACCTATGGGTAATGACAACACCTTTTGGTTTTCCTGTTGTGCCAGAGGTATACATGATATAAGCGACATCAGAAGATTTGACATCAAAGGACGGTTTTGACGTTGATTGTGTAAGGATGAGATGTTCTTCTTTATCTAAGTAGATGGTAGGGATAGGAAACGGGCTCACACTTGATGAGACATGTGATGTTGTGAGTAAAAAGGATAGTTCGGCATCTTCAACCATAAATTGAATACGTTCACTAGGGTAGTGTATGTCTATAGGCACATAAACGGCTCCTATTTTAGTGATACCCAGTATAGAGACAATCAATTGTGGTGATCTTTCTAAGGCTAGGCCGATATGAGAAGCTTTTGTTACACCCATTTTGATCAGATAATTGGCAAACTGGTTACTTTGTTCCTCAAGTTCAGCATATGTGAAGGTCTGATGGTTGCATGTTAAAGCTGTATGATGCGGTGTGTGGGTGGCGTGATGTCTCACGATTTCACATAAATTTTGAACATTCATGATGGTATTCCTCCTCTAGAATTTGATAGATTAGGAACCTTATTCCTAAATCCACCCAAAGTGTATATAAAGAAATATCCATTGTCAATGCAGAGATGTGTTAAATTAATACAATAATTGAATTGATGTGTTGATATTATTTTCGAAATTAGGAATGAATTTAAGTGATTTGTGACTTTAGTCTTGAATGAGTATTTTCACTATAAAAATGAAAATTGAAACGTGATAGGATGGTTCAAACCAGTTTAATGATAGGGCGAGATATTACATTTTTATTAGAAATATAGTTACTTATTTCAATAATTTTTTGGTAAAATATACAGGTATATCTTAAATTTGTTATATTTTTTAAGGAGCTGTCGTGTTGAAGGGATCTAGGGTTGAGTTTATTGATAGTTTGCGTGGTTTTAGTTTATTAGGTATTTTGATTGTGAATATGCTTAATTTCCAATATGATTATGATTTTGAGAGAATGTTTGATTCGAGTTTTTGGGGACAGGAATTCGGTGTATATGTGACGGAAATTTTGTTCCAAGGATCTTTTTATCCGATCTTTTCCTTTTTATTTGGGTATTCTTTTATCAAGTTGATTGAATCGACGAAGGCTAAGGGATTAAATACGAATGCCATAGTCGTTCGCCGAGGTTTTGGTCTGATTGTGCTTGGGATGCTGCATTACATCTTTATTTGGAATGGAGACATTCTTCTTTATTATGGAGCTTGTACGTTTTTCTTGATGATGTTTTTGAGCAGCCGGATCAAAACAATACTAATTTGGTCGGGTGTGTTAGGTGCATTGTCATTAGTCGTTTCGCCATACATGATGAAACTTGTTTATGGGTCTGATGAATTATTAACTGATGTGTATGCGAAAGGTGCTTATGGAGATATTTTGCTCAGCCGAATTACGGTTGAAGACGATATGATGATTGTGACCGTTATTCTGGCGATCGTGACTATTACGCTTATGCCGATATTAGGTTTTCTTTTTGGTACCATCACGGTTGGACCTTTTGCACTGCTTGGTATGGCCATTGGAAAAAAAGGACATCTGACAGAAGAAGATCGAGGAATGGCCTATCGAAAAGGCTGGGTGTGGATGATTGTGATCGGGCTTGCGCTAAAATGTGCGACGTTCGTTGATGCTCCTTGGAGTGAATTCGTGATTACATTCGGTGCTTATGTTCTGACGATTGGGTATATTCAAGCTTTTATTGTTTTCTACTATTCGAAGGCAGCTCAAGGTTTCAAACGTCTGCTTGCAGGGCTTGGCCGTTTGTCTCTATCAAACTATTTGGCGCAATCGATTATTTGTACTACAATTTTCTATTCTTATGGACTTGGTCTATTTGGACAGATGGGGTCAATGTTTGGGCTGCTGCTTGCTGTTGGACTGTACACAGCACAGCTGTTCATCAGCTATCTCTATTTGAAAAAATGGAGAAGAGGTCCTGTGGAGTGGCTTATGGGAAAATGGGTATATTGGAAATAAAGCATTTTGTTAAAGAACCGCATGGCTTAAGGGCTGTGCGGTTTTTTCATTGCATTCTATTTTAAAAAAATGAGGAGAACGTTTTTATAATGGTTGAATATTCTTTTAGTGTGTATATAATGTATATATAGTGTATATACATTATTTTGTTTCAACTATCTGAAAAAAGAGGTTTTTATATGCAAATTACGATTTCGAACCATTCTAAGGAGCCTATCTATGAGCAAATTACGAATCAAGTTAAATCGATGATTTTAACGGGTGAGCTTGCGGAAGGTGCAGCACTGCCGTCTATTCGAAAGCTGGCGAAGGATCTTCAGATTAGCGTGATTACAACAAAGCGAGCGTATGAAGAGTTAGAGAAGGCGGGATTTATTTATTCAATTGTAGGCAAGGGATCTTTTGTTGCGGAACAAAACATAGAAGTGATGAGAGAGAAGAAATTGAAGGTGATCGAGGAACAGCTTGGAGCGGTTGTCACAAACGGCAAGGAATTAGGCTTATCTTTTGACGAATTGCAGCAGTTATTAAAGTTCTTATACGAGGAGTGAGATGAGTGGAGCATGTGATTGAATTCAAAGGAGTATCGAAACGATTCAAGGATTTTTCCGTTCAGGATCTTGATTTACAGGTCAAGCAAGGCTTTGTCACAGGGTTTATTGGAGAGAATGGAGCGGGTAAGTCGACCACCATTAAAATGATCATGAATTTGTTAAAACCCGATTCAGGTGACATAAAGGTTTTTGGGTTGGATTATCGCACCCATGAAAAAGAGATTAAGGAACGAATCGGCTTTGTTTACGATGCCAATGTTTTCTTTCCAGGGCTGAATTTAAAGGACATCAAACGGATTGTGGCACCTGCCTATAAACGTTGGGATGACCGGCTTTTTGATCAATATATTGAACAGTTTGGTCTGCCGCTGAATAAAGCGATCAAAACATTTTCAAAAGGGATGCAGATGAAGGCATCCCTTGCGATTGCGCTGTCGCATCATGCAGAGCTGATTATCATGGATGAACCAACTGCTGGTTTGGATCCGGTTTTTAGAAGAGAGCTGCTCAGCACGTTACAAGAATTGATGATTGATGGAAATCGGACGATCTTTTTCTCGACGCATGTGACGACTGATTTAGACCGGATCGCGGATTATATTGCGTTTATACAAAATGGAAGATTGGTCTTTCAACAGTCGATTCATGAAGTGGCAGAAAGTTATGTGCTTGTGAAAGGAAGCCTGGAGTTATTGGATCGAGACACAGAAAAGGCGTTTATCCATATTCAGCGTACGGCAGCCGGATTTGAAGCATTAACAGATCGGATTGATGAGGTGAAACTTATTTTTGGGGATGCTGTTGTGATTGAACCGGCGTCGCTTGAGGATATCATGTTTTATTTGAAAGGCGGGGTAGCGCATGTTTCATTTAATTAAGCGTGATGTGATTTTGCAAAAGAAGCAGTTACTTATTTTTATTCCGTTTATCTTATTTTTTATTTTCATGGATGTCCATCCAGTATTGACGTTTCTAGTCGCTAGTGTCTTCATTCCATTTAACACATATGCGTATGATGAAAAAGCAGAAACGAATATTCTATTAAACTCCTTGCCCTATACACGTAAAGAAATTATCGCATCACGTTATCTTGGCGCCGTTTTTTATATGAGTATTGCGATCGTGCTGACAAGTGCTGCATTATTTGTGTTTGGAAAGCTGTTTTCGCTGTCAGATATTGCGATTGGCAGCGGGTTGTTTTTATTGTTCGCGGCGTGTACGTTTCCATTGTTTTATATCTTAAAGCCTGGTTATATCACAACGGCAGTGATCATTGGCTTTATCGTATTATCTGCTATGGGTCCGCCTGTTGTTCTCTATTTAGCAGAGCAATTCAGTGGAATCACTGATTTTATTATGAATTTATCGATTCCTGTTTTATATACGGGGTCAGCTGTGCTGATTATGCTCTTCTACTTGCTGTCTTGGGGACTTTCTACTGCGATTTACCAGAGGAAAGTTTTTTAATTCTTATACAGATCCCATAAAGGAATCATTCATTTTGAGGAAGTACTTTTCAAAGTGGATGATTCTTTTTTTCATGGGAAATTGACATACATCAGAAAAGAGGTTATGATTATTTAACATAATGTTAATTATTTTTAACATTATGTTAAATAAAATATCCTTCAAGAAAGGGATTTGAAATGGAGATTAAAAATAGAATTAGGGTATTACGGGCAGAAAAAGACTGGACACAAAAGGATTTGGCAGAGAAGTTAGGTGTGACTCGTCAAACTGTGGCAGCGATTGAAAATGGTAAATATTCTTTGTCTTTAAAATTAGCATTTCAAATTGCTAGGACATTTGAAGTTGATTTGTATGATGTATTTCAAGAGGTCGACAAGGAGGAACAACAATGATGACGACGATCATACTTTATTCTCTGATTACCCTTTCTGTTTTAAGCACGGCCTTTCAATTTAAGAAAAACCGTGAATATAAACATGATGAACGAGGTCAATTTATTTTAGCGAAAGCAGGAAGTTTTTCCATTATAGGTGTGGCTTTAGCCTATATATTGGTTGCTGTCGTTCAATCTTTGGTCCATCAATTCTCATCTCCAACAGAGTGGTTTTATATAGCGATTACTTTTATGTATGTATCAAGTGTTTGCGCAAATACAATCGGCATCATCTATTGTGAAAGAAAATATTAATTTTCATCGAGGGATGTAAGCTAGAGTTCTTCATCATGAAGGGAAGAGAAAACCAATGAAAAAAATATTGAGAATCATGCTGATCTCCATAGGCACCATTATCACGGTCATGGTTGTTTTTCTAGCTACTGTTTATTTTGTAAACCTCATTAGTAATGAACGGGAGAAGGGGAAAATAGAAGCTTATGGGCAAAAGGTCTTGGTGGATGGGAAGCAAATGAATGTGCTCATTCAAGGCGATGGGAAAGAAACGATTGTCCTTCTCCCAGGCTATGGAACTGCTTCACCAGTGCTAGATTTCAAGCCTCTAGTAGATGAATTATCACCTTATTATAGAGTCGTAGTGATTGAACCATTTGGATATGGTTTAAGTGACGATACAGATAAAGTACGCACAAGTCAAAACATTGTGGATGAGATTCATGAATGTTTGCAAAAGCTCAACATTAATAAATATACGTTGATGGGCCATTCGATTTCTGGCATTTATGGATTAGAATATGTGAATCAATATGAAAAAGAAGTCCAGGCATTTGTTGGAATTGATAGTAGTGTTCCTAAGCAGGAGGATGGAGATGAATTGCCAGTCTCTAGCTTACAGCTGCTTCATCAATCCGGTTTTTACAGATTGATAGTGAAAATGAATCCAGATCAACTGGTGATGCCTAAAGTAGATGATCAAACGAAAGATCAGATTAAAATGCTGACCTTCCGAAATTTCCTGAATGAAAGCCAAGCTAATGAGGCAGAAAACTTCACAAACAATTTTAAAAACGCTCAACGTTTACATTTTCCTAAAGGTCTTCCCGTTGTTTTCTATCTAGCGGATCAAACGGAGGAAGAAACACCAAGCTGGAAACCAATGCATGAAGATCTACTGAAAAATGTAGATCACGGAAAAGTAGTTACTTACCAAGGCGGCCATTATTTGCATCATACGAAATCAAAGGAATTGGCAGCTGATTTTAGAGAATTTCTATCTAACAACGAGAGTCACTGATAGTGAGGGATTCTCATGAGGTGGAGGCTTGGGCATTGCCAGATGTTCCAATGAATTGACAGTTTGAGCTTGAGAAGACCGTGTGAGCGGTCTTTTTTTAATTCCTATATTGACAGTTTATCATCAAGTAGATTAAAATACATACCAACGGTCGGTATGTAAAAGGAGGCGTTTTCATTGGCCAGAAATAAATATCCAGAAAAGACGATTCAGCAAATTTTAGATGTGTCGACGAAGCTGTTTCAGGAAAAAGGATTCGAAAAGACAAGTTTGCAGGATATCATACATGAGTTGAACATGTCTAAAGGGGCTATTTATCATCATTTCAAATCAAAGGAAGAAATATTACGTGCCGTGATGGAGAGGCAATTTCGTCATGCGACTGAGAAGCTTGAAGATTTGATTGAGCATACAGAGGCAGCACATGCGAAAGAGAAGCTGCAGCGTATTTTAGAGCAGCTTGTGGCAGATTCACAGTCTCATTCGATTGATGGGATCTTGATTGATCAGATCAAAAACCCGCAATTTGTGGTTGAGGGAATGAAGGCAGGAGTAAATCAGGATGCACATAAAATCAAACAGCTTATTCTTGAAGGGATTGATGATGGTTCGTTGAAGACTGCTTTTCCTGGTGAAGTGGCAGAAGTGTTTATGCTTCTCGTGAATATATGGCTGAACCCAACGCTATTTGCTCGTGATCAACAGGAAACTAGTCAGCGTTTGCTGTTTTTACAACAGATGATGAAAGGGCTTGGAGTGGATGTGGTGAGTGATCTATTTATTCAAAAGGTCACAGCGCATTATGCTGGGATTGGTGGATATGATCGGCCTGGAATCTAACTGGTCAGATAAGAGACAAAAGGAGAATTTATTTCATAGGAGGATGCCTTATGCTTCACTTCATAAAATTTGAGCTAAGAAAAAGCCATATGAAAAATTACATGCAGGCTTGTATGATCGCAAGCGTTGTATTGCTAGTGTTTATCTACTTCGCCGCGTTTGCTGCACAGGTTGAACAGGAAATAGGTTTTCAGCAATATCCGAACATCTATTTGTTGACTAGTATAGTATGGATGATCTTTTTTTCAATCGTCACAGCGTGGATGTATTATCGAGTGGTGGTGACGGCATTAAAAGAGCATGAACCTCATTCACCAAGTTTGAAAGCTTCCCTTTTTTCGAGAATGGTCTGGATGCTGTGCTTTTCTACGATTACCATGCTGTGCAGCATTATTCCCTCATTTGTCGTGTTTAGTGTTACTGAAACGTTCTTCCCTATTGTTCAGGATGTGTTGACAGTTGATGTGGTGTTCAATGTGATCAAAACGTATCTAGTGTTTACTTGCTGCATCAATGGTATTGGCATGATTGCGATGAGAGTGGGGTTAAGGAAAAAATCTACTTTCATGACCATTCTAACTGCGGTTGTTCTATGTGCTGTTTTAGGAAACGTATGTATCGCGGTTGATGGAAATGATCAAATGAATTTCATTTTGTCAGGAGTCATGATCGCAGCTGTTCTCATTGTGATGTTGGAATTGCGGGGCAGGATCACCCGGCTTCAAGCGAGATAAGCCCCGATGAAAAAGGAGGAAGACATGTGGAGCATACGGTTCAAATTGAAGAATCGGTCGTAGAATTATCGCTTGATTGGCTGCTCGGAGAGGTGCGTATTCATCACCATGATCATCCTTATCTCATCATTCGTCAAACGACCAATCAAGTCTTTCCAAAGCGCTATTTGATGCATCATCAGGTAAAAGATGGGCGGCTGGTCGTTCAAGATAGGCGAAAAAGAATATTCAGCTTAGGGCTGCACCTTTATCAAACGGATGTCGCTATTTATCTTCCGAAAAATCAATTACAGTCTATGTCCATTCGTTGTAAAGGAGCAAATCTTCAGGCAGAAGGGCTGAAGGTGGAAAATGTCTATGGTCATTTCACCTCTGGAAAGACGATGCTGTCAGGTGAAATCAAGCATCTTCATTTAGAGACAGTAGGTGGACTTATTTCTAGCCGGGAGCTGGCCGCGCAGACATTGTCATTGCACACCATATCGTCAAAAGGTGAGTTGACGGGTGCTTTCTCAGATGTTGATCTGCATGTAACTGGTAGAAGGATACAGCTTCATTCTAAAAGCATGTTAAATTCACTTAAATCTACTTCAACTGGAGCAAATGTCAAAGTGGCGATTCCTGAAAATGATGGGTTTACTTGTTATGTAAAAAAAAGATCCGGCGCTTTCCGGAATGACTTTTCTTGTCATCGAGAAAAGGAAAACTTGGTGCATAAAAATGGACTGCGATCCTTTGAGGTTGATATAAGAGGCGGTCAGTTTCTACTAAGTCATCAGCATTAAAGTAACTTTCATCCTTTGATTCAATATATCAATATAAAACAATTTGAATCTCTTTTTATGTCAGAATATTTTGTTATTAGTGTTTTCCTCAAAAAAACAATTGTTTTTTAAGGGTAGATTTATTATGATAATATACATCGAAAGATTGATGTTTCTCAATCAGAATGAAAATTCTGATTTTTTATTTTTTATGTTGTTTGTTGATGAGGGGGAAGAAAAGTGGCTCAAAAGGAATTAAAGAGAGGGTTAAGTGCCCGCCATATTCAAATGATCGCTCTTGGCGGCACAATCGGTGTTGGCTTATTTATGGGGTCAGCGAAGGCCATTCAATGGACAGGTCCATCGGTTCTTCTAGCATACGCAGTGTGTGGTATTTTTATCTTTTTTATTATGCGTGCGATGGGAGAAATGTTATATCTTGAGCCGAGTACAGGGTCATTTGCTACATTCGGGCATCAATATATTCATCCGCTTGCAGGGTATATGACGGCTTGGAGTAACTGGTTCCAGTGGGTCATTGTCGGAATGTCTGAAATTATTGCTGTTGGGGCTTATATGAAATATTGGTTCCCAGAGCTGCCTGCGTGGATTCCAGGGTTAATTGCGATGATCATTTTAGGAGCGGCCAACTTGATTTCGGTTAAGTCGTTCGGTGAATTTGAATTTTGGTTTGCGATGATCAAAATCGTAACAATTATCTTGATGATTATTGCAGGTTTAGGCATTATTTTCTTCGGATTTGGAAATGGCGGAACTCCTATTGGGCTGTCTAATCTTTGGGCGCATGGCGGGTTCTTTACAGGTGGGTTTAGCGGATTCCTGTTTGCATTGTCTCTAGTCATTGCTGCTTATCAAGGTGTCGAGCTGATTGGGATTACAGCCGGTGAGGCGCAAAATCCGCAAAAGACGCTGACAAATGCCATCAAAAGTATCATCTGGCGTATTTTGATTTTCTATATCGGTGCGATCTTTGTCATTGTGACTGTGTATCCTTGGGATCAGTTGAATACCCTTGGCAGTCCATTTGTGGCGACGTTTGCGAAGATCGGGATTACCGCAGCGGCTGGTATTATTAACTTTGTTGTCATTACAGCAGCGATGTCCGGCTGTAATAGTGGTATTTTCAGTGCGGGCCGTATGCTTTATACATTAGGTGTGAATGGTCAGGCGCCTGCTTTCTTTACAAAAATTTCGAAGAACGGTGTACCGTATTTTGGGACATTCGCTGTGCTGATTGGTTTAGCGATAGGAGTGGTCCTGAATTATGTTTCTCCGCCAAACATTTTCGTCTATGTGTATAGTGCGAGTGTACTTCCTGGGATGGTGCCTTGGTTTGTCATTTTGATTAGTCATATTGGCTTCAGAAAGGCGAAGGGAGCAGCGCTTGATCAGCACCCGTTCAAGATGCCGCTAGCCCCAGTTTCTAATTATCTCACGATTGGTTTCTTATTGATGGTTCTTGTGTTTATGCTCATTAATCAGGATACGCGTATTTCTCTTATTGTGGGGATTGTCTTCTTGATTGTTGTAGCGCTTAGTTTCTTCATATTTGGAATTGGAAAACGAAAACCGATTGAAACAGCTTCTTCTGATCAAACGGTGAAATAATCAAAAGCCTTGCGGAGCGGACCGCAAGGCTTTTGTCGTTTACAGAGAGGCTTTGACACGCTGAAAGACATCTGGATAGTTGGTGAAAAGGCCGGTGACGCCGTATTGAAGAAGACGTGTCATGTCTGCTTCGCTGTTTACCGTATATGGATGAAGGAGGAGTCCATGGCTTCTGACCTGCTGGACGTTTTCAGGTGTTAATGCTCTAAAATTCGGTCCGACCCCTACAGCGTACGTTTTGATAAAGTCGAGCTGATCGTCTGTGATGGATGTCATTTGTGCTCTGTCTAATAGTTGTACTTTTGGCAGGCGTGGAGCTAATTTCTGTAGCTTTAGCAGGCTGTCTTCACTAAAGGATTGAATGATGACCTGCCCTTTTCTTGTGTGTTTCCCAAGCAGATGATGTTTCTTTAAGGTGGCCAATAGTTTTTCTTCCATTTGTGGATAAAGGTCTGGTTTTTTTGTTTCAATATAATAATTCTCTCGTTTGCCGAAATAGCGCAGCACCTCATCTAATGTAAGGACTCTCTGTCCGATATAGTTGGCATTTTGTCTGTCGGGATTTGCTTCGTTAAACCATGTACCAGCATCAAGCTGTTTGATTTCAGCAAGTGTGAGGTCTTTGACCCAGCCTGTTCCGTTAGTGGTCCGGTCAACGGTTTCATCATGCATCACGATGAGATGTCCATCCTTTGTCATTTGAAGGTCGAGTTCGAGGTAATCTGCATTCATCTTTGTGGCGAGCTTGTAGGAAGCCAGGGTATGCTCTGGTGCATACCCTGATGCTCCGCGGTGTGCAACGGTTAAGATGCGATCTGGAGATAAAAGATGTTCATGTGCCGATACGGTGGCCGGCACCCACGCAAAAGACAGTAAAGCAAAAGAGAGCAACACGAAAGCAAGTAATCTACTTTTCTTCATATTTTAACCTCCTTTTACGGTAACTGCCTCCATCATAAGAAATAGATGTAAAGAGCATGTTGGGCGGATATGAATCTTTTATGTGATTTTCATTAAGCTTGCTCTACACGTTTCCCTGTATTCCATGTCATGGCGAGGAAAACAATCGCAAGCACACAAGAACCAACCAGTAAAATGAAGCCTCCTGTCCAGTCATAGTGATCGACGACGACACCCATCATGGCATTGGCAAAGGCAGAGCCGCCAATGTAGCCGAAGAAGCCTGTGAGTCCGGCAGCAGTGCCAGCCGCTTTTTTCGGAGCGAGATCAATGGCTTGAAGTCCAATGAGCATGACAGGTCCGTAAATCAAAAAGCCAATGCTGATAAGGGCAATGTTATCGACCATTGGATTGCCAGCAGGGTTTAACCAGTAAACAAGAACGGCAATTAACACCCCAGCCATAAAGAGGACGCCTGCTGGTGCGCGGCGGCTTCTAAAGAAGCGGTCACTGATCCAGCCGCACAATAATGTACCGGGAATGCCTGCATATTCATAAAGAAAATAAGACCAGCGTGAATGCTCTGGTGAAAAGCCCTTTGCTTCTGTTAAGTAGGTCGGCGCCCAGTCAACAACACCGTAACGGACAAAGTACACAAACACGTTAGCAATGGCGATATACCATAGGAATTTATTGTTGAGTACATATTTAAATAAAATCTCTTTCACTGTTAATTCTTTTTCTTGATCCTCATAGTTTTGTGCCGGATAGTCATTTCGATATTCCTCGATTGGCGGAAGACCAGTGGATTGCGGGGTATCCCGGACGAGAAGAATGATCACGAAGGAGACGATAATGGCAATGATGGCAGGGAAGAAAAAGATACTTTTCCACGTCGCAAACAGCACAATTCCTAATGTGATAAGCGGTGCAAGAATTCCCCCGCCAATATTGTGAGCGACGTTCCAAATGGACATTTTCGTACCACGTTCACTAACCGAAAACCAGTGCGCCATCGTACGTCCGCATGGCGGCCACCCCATGCCTTGAAACCAGCCGTTTAAAAACATGAATAAAAACATGATCCATACACTGGATGTGACCCATGGAAATGAGACAAATAGGATATTGATAAGAGCTGATAAAAAGAGTCCGGCAGCTAAAAAGTATCTGGGGTTACAGCGGTCTGAGATCATCCCCATGATGAATTTACTAAAGCCATAAGCAATGGATACGGCTGCGAGTACAAAGCCTAATTCACTTTTCGTGAACCCCTCTTCCTGTAGATATGGAATGGCAAAAGCGAAATTTTTGCGCAGCAAATAGTAGCCCGCATACCCGATAAAGATGCCTAGAAAGACTTGCAGCCGCAGCCGCTTATACGTCTCATCTGTTTTGGCATCATCGAGCCTGTCGATATGCGGAGCAGGTTTAAACCATTTGAACATAAAGATCCTCCTTTTGTAGATGTCTGATTGACTGAAGCAAAAGTACGAGAATGGCTTTTGATCCTGTACCTTTTCAGAGACAAAAGAATTGTTAGCGCTTTCTTTTGTACTCCCATCATATCGGATGGAAGAGACGTTTATGATGAGGCTTTTGTCATAAATTTGGAAAAATGGTTCATGAAGTAACAAAAAAATCCGCACAATGGCGGATTTTTTCTTAGCGGTTATAGAGATACATTAATTTTCGCAGATTTCTTTAGTTTTTCAATTTCTTTTTGTACTTCTTTCTGCTTTTCTTGAGATTCTAGCTGTTTTTTAATTTGTGATTTAACCTCTTTGTATTCTGGTACTTTTTGCTTTTGTTTTTTCATTTGGTCTGCGTATTGGTCATAGTACGCTTTGACGTCTTTCTCAGAGACGGAGGCTGATTTGATTTCTTTGTCGACATATTGGCTGTATTTGATGCTGTCGGCAATGTCGCTTTTCAGCTGATCCAATGTGAGTCCGCTCTTTTTAAGAGCTTCTTCGAATTGAGCGTTGTCTTTAAACTGTTTCTTTTCTTCCTTTAGCTGCTTATCTACCTCTTTGTCAGAGGCTTTGAAGCCCTTCTTCTCAGCATCTTGCAGGATGAGCTCTTGGCCTACGAGCGCATCAATGGTTTGTTTCTTGACTGCTTTCTCGCCTTCTTTAGAAGTTGGGTCTTGCCCAGATTGCTGAAGCTGGCCTTGAATGGTAGATAAAGCGCTATTGTATTCACTGCCTGTGATTTTGTCTTTGTTGACGGTCGCAACGACCTTTTGATCATCGATTTTTTGTGCGTCTAATTTCTTTTGCATTTCTTCCATTTTCTTTTGCTGATCTTTTTGATCAGCCTGTGTTGTTTCCTTGTTTTTGGCTGCATCGCTTTGCTTATCCTGTTTTGCATCGTTTGATGAGCAGGCTGCAAGCCCAACAGATAACAGACAAGCGATGAGGGTATATGATACCTTTTTCATCATTTTCTCTCCCTTCGGTATGAGAACATCTAGTGCGCATTCTAACCGTTTTAGAGGAAAAATAAAACCGTACAGACAATTTGTTAGCGGATTGACATGTTTTTTATCTGTTTGTCCTCATTTTGTCTTCTCATAGTCATCTCATGACAAACTCAATTGTGGAATAATTGTTCCATCGCTTCGTCGATATCGGTGATTGGCTGGCGGCAGCTGTAGTTTTCACAAATATATACGGTGGTTTTGCCATCGATTGTTTTGTAATCTTTTGTAAAGGGCGCGAGCTTCGCTAATTCTTCCCCAGTTTCGGCAGTCAATATGATATCAAATGGCACGAAGCGTTTTTGAAGCGCCTGTAAAAGCTGTTCTTTTTGCGGATCTCCGTTTTTTCCGAGAATGATGATTTCTCTTTTCGTTGCATATTGACTTAAAAGCCCTTGCAGAAACGCTGTGTGTCCGCTTGGGTAGGATGAGACATCGACATAAAAGGCTTGGAACATCTGTTCTAATGTTTTCAGCCAGTCTTGACGTCCTGTCATTGTGCTGAGTTTCAAAAGCTGATAGAGTGCGGTGCTGTTACCAGAAGGCATGGCACCGTCGTACACTTCTTTTTCTCGAACGAGGAGCGCTTCCGCATCTGATCCCGAGAAGAAAAAGCCCCCTTTTTCCTTATCCCAAAACAGCTCAAACATGTTCTCAGCAATGGCTGTGGCTTTTTCCAGCCAATCTAATTCAAAGGTCGCTTCGTATAAAGACATATAGGCTTTTAACATATGCGCATAATCCTCGATAAAGCCGAGATGCTTCACGTCACCTTCTCTGTAGCGGACCATGAGCCGATCATGTTGAATAAGATGTGTTTCTAGAAAAGACATCGCCTGCTTCGCCATAAGAATCGCTTCCTCTGTATCAAAGACCCTTCCTGCTTTGGCGAGAGCTGCGATCATCAGCGCATTCCAAGATGTGAGCACCTTGTCATCGACAAGCGGTGCGGGTCGCTGCTGTCTGACGGATTGTAGAATTTGCCGGGCTTCTTGCAGCTTGGATTGAAGGGTTTTATCGTCGATTGAAAAAGAGGCTTTGATGTCCTCAAAAGAGGTGGAAATGGTATGAGGGATGTTCTCCCCTTCAAAGTTCCCCTCTTCTGTGATGTGATAGACTTCGCAAAATAAAGCGCCAAGCTCCTCCCCTAAATGGGTGATGATCTCATCTTTTGACCAGACGTAATATTGTCCTTCTTTCCCTTCGGAATCTGCGTCTATCGCTGAATAAAAGGAGCCGCCCTGATTCATCATATCTTGTTTGATAAATTGAATCAGGCGTTGGACAAGTTTTTCATACTCAGTTTTTGAGGTGAGCTGATACGCTTCTGTGTAAGCTTCCATCAGCAAGGCATTATCATACAGCATTTTTTCAAAATGCGGCACAAGCCATTTTTCATCCGTCGAATAACGAGAAAAACCGGAACCAATATGGTCATATATACCGCCATTTGCCATCCCATCTAACGTTTTCGTGACTGCATATAGCGCATTCTCCTGCCCTGTCCATTCGTAATAGCGCATCAGAAATGAGAGCATATGAGGTGCAGGAAATTTCGGTGCGGAGCCGAATCCGCCATACAGCGTATCAAAGCTGCTCATGAGCTGGTAATAGGCTTTGTGGATCGCTTCTTGAGTGAGCGTATTTTCTGTCTGCCCGGCTGCTTTAATCCGGAGGTTATTTGTCGCTTTCTCTGCCAAAGATTCAATATGATCCCGGTCGTTATGGTACGCATCCAGCAATTGTGTCAGTGCCTCGATGAAGCCAGGACGCCCGTATGCACTTCTCTTTGGAAAATACGTCCCCGCATAAAAAGGCTTTTGATCCGGTGTGACAAACACGTTCAACGGCCAGCCGCCTTGCCCCGTCATCATCTGACAAACAGACATATACATAGAGTCGATGTCTGGCCGCTCCTCACGATCGACTTTGATTGAAATGAAATGCTCATTTAAGATGTCAGCGACTTGTTGATCTTCGAAGCTTTCGTGTGCCATGACGTGGCACCAGTGGCAAGTGGCATAACCGATGCTGACAAGCACAGGTTTATTTTCACGTTTGGCTTTATCGAAGGCTTCTTGCCCCCACGGGTACCAGTGAACTGGGTTGTGGGCGTGTTGAAGGAGATATGGTGATTTTTCATTGATGAGTGGGTTGGGTTTTTCGTTGTTTGGCATGGGTCACCTGCTTTCTAAATGTTTTTTAGTATTTTCTTTTCTCCATTTAATATATCAGATGGCTGAGGTTCGTCATCATTTGTCTGTGAGGTATTCCCAAAATGAAAAAAATCAAGGGCTTTAAACCCTTGATAGCTACTTCATTCGTAATGCTTTAACAAGATGGCTGAATTATGTCCTCCAAAACCAAAAGAATTGGATAGCCCATATTTCAATGGAAGCTGTCTCGCTTCTAATACAACATCTAAGCTGCAGTCTGGATCTTGATTCTCTACATTAATCGTTGGCGGAATCATACCTCGTCTCAAACTTTCCACTAAAGCAATGGCTTCTACACCGCCGGCAGCACCAAACATGTGCCCAGTCATTGATTTGTTTGCCGTTGTTGGAATTTCACCTGAACGTTCACCAAATAATTTCTTAATAGCTAGAACTTCTGAACGATCACCTACTTGTGTACTTGTTGCATGAGCACTAATAACGTCGATTTCATCTGTTGATATATTTGCACTTTTCAATGCTTTTTTCATGGCTAAGTAGGCACCCTTGCCTTCTGGGTGGGATGCTACCATATGATGAGCGTCTGAACTAGCTCCGTATCCCACTACTTCACATAATATCGGCGCATCTCTAAGAATCGCGTTTTCTAATGATTCTAGTACTAAGATACCTGCGCCTTCACTCATAACAAATCCATCTCTACCTGTATCGAATGGACGGCTCGCTCGACTTGGGTCTTGGTTTCTAGTAGATAGTGCATGTGCGTTTCCAAAACTAGCCAAGGATATCTGTGAGACGGCAGCTTCTGCTCCACCGGCAAATATAATATCTGCATCATCATTGCGGATCGCATTGAAAGCTTCGCCAATAGCGGTGTTCCCAATAGAACAAGCTGTGACTGGTGACAATGATGGTCCTTGTGCTCCTAATTTTATGCTGATTTGGGCCGCAGCTGCGTTTGAAATCATCATGGGTACAAGGCTGGGGCTTACTCTTGAGGGACCTCGTTTATCTAATACATTTACATGATCAACAAGCGACTCTATGCCCCCGATTCCTGAACCAACATATACGCCTAAACGTTCAAGGTCAACTTGATCTAACTGTAATTGTGAATTTTCTAATGCTTGTTCGGCTGCTGCTAAGGCAAACTGACTAAAACGATCTAATCGTTTTGCTTCTTTTCTCCCCAATATTTCATCTGCATCGAAATCACGAACGATTCCAGCAATTTTTGTTTTATAATCAGTCGTATCAAAAGAATCAATGAGAGATATACCCGATTGTCCTTTTATTAGTTGATTCCAAAAGCTATTTACACCATTTCCTAGTGGAGAAATAACTCCCATTCCAGTAATGACAACTCTTTTCATGATCATTCCCTCCTTGTTTTTATTAACTTTAGCCATTGTGTTATCCTATTACAAGTTGTTGTTTATCCTAGTATAATTAATACTCTTTTAAAGGGAGATCTGAATGAAACCTGAAACTAGACTTCAAGCATTATCAGAATTTCTAAAGAATCAACGTTCGAAAATTACGCCTCAAATGGTTGGTTTACCTGTAGGCACCCGCAGAAGAACACCAGGACTAAGAAGAGAAGAAGTGGCTCAACTGGCCGGTGTGAGTCTTACTTGGTATACATGGTTAGAACAAGGGAGAGATATAAAAGTATCTACTTCGGTATTAGATGCTATTTCTCGTGCATTACAATTAAATAACGATGAAAGGAGATATTTGTACGCTTTAGCGTTAGAGGAAGGAGTGAAACAATCCTTTATCATTGAGAATGAGAAGGAAATCAGTCCAGCTTTAGTGAAAATTTTGCAGGAACTTCGTTATTGCCCAACGATTGTATCTGACAGAAGAAGTCAGATTGTTGGGTGGAATCAAGCAGCAGCTAACGTATTTTTGGACTTTGAACAAATCATCCCGGCAGAAAGGAATATCATACGCTTACTATTCGCTAGAAAGGAATTTAAAAGTTTAGCCGTGAATTGGGAGCACTTTGTTAGAGGATATATCGCCATATTTAGAACGTATTATGGACAGTATGTGGCGGATGACTGGTATGAGCAATTTATAGAAGAAATGGAGCAGGCATATCCTGAGTTCCGTAAAATTTGGAATGAAAATGAGATCAGCTATGCGCCTGAAGTATTAATTGAATTTCGTCATGCTAAGGCAGGTAAAATGTTGTTTAATCTCACTTCATTACAAGTGTATGGGGAGACTGATTTAAGATGCAGCGTCTATACTCCAGTTGAGGATACTGAGACGGAGCTTAAGTTAAAACGTTTAATTGAAGGCTAGCTATTGTTTGGATGAAGTTATTGAGTGCATTTAATATAAAATAGATCCTAAGCAATCAGTGACAATGGGCATAACCGATGCTGACAAGCACCGGTTTATTTTCACGTTTGGCTTTGTCGAAGTCTTTTTGCCCCCAGGCTATATCGTTTCTGGTAAATGATGTTTATACATCTCAATAGCATCTGTATGTTCTTTTAAAACGCTCATTGTCTTTGGATGTGGTTTAACATATATCAAAGGATAGTCGACTTCATCTAATTCTTGTTGGGTATGAAAAGCTAATCTTTCATGATCAAGTGAGAATTGAGCATCAATTCCTGTTTTGTTGCCGCGAGAGTCTAATCGAATCCATTTATTAAGTGATTGCAGAAATACTGCATTTAATGCGTGAATACAATATCCTTTATCTGGCGTATCGAACAACATTAAACGCTGATAGCAAAAACCTGTGGGTATTCCTTGTGAGCGCAACAGGGCAGCCAATAGGTTCGATTTTGCGTAGCAAATTCCCTCTTTAAATGTTAATACCTCTGATGCATGACAAGTCACTCGTTTGGATTGAATATCCCATGTATGGGGAATTTCATCTCGAACAAACTCATAGGCTGCTTTTGCTTTTTCTATTTCTGTCTGCAATGGGTTGAAAAGTTCATTTGATTTTGCTCGAATAAGAGATGAGAATAATCAACTTCAGCTAGTTCACATAAATAATCATCAAAATTTTTAGATTCACATGTCAAGTTCATTATAATTTCTCCTTTTTTTAATGATTTCTCGTTCGTTGATTATTTTCTTTTTATCAATAAATGGTGGAATGTGCAATTATTTTCACATACGTTCTCTACAAAAGAGAAGGGCAAGTCGTTTGACTAAATACCTCTTAGGGTATAATATCTCTTCATAGATGAATAGAAAGGAGTAAATGTGCATGGAATATAATCAACAGATGAAGAACCGTCTTCGCCGGATTGAGGGGCAGATTAAAGGGGTTCTTGCGATGATGGAGCAGGGAAAGGATTGCCGCGAGGTGGTGACGCAGCTGTCTGCATCACGCAATGCCATTGATCGGGCAATGGGTGTGATTGTGAGTACAAATCTTGAACAATGTGTCCGTGAAAGTCTTGAACAAGGCAAGGATACGGAGGGTCTTGTGAAGGAAGCGGTTGAGCTATTGGTGAAAAGCCGGTAAGAAATTCTTCAGCCTTTGAAGGTTGACGGATTTTTTTACTTGTTATAATATACCCTTACCGGTATGTGTATATATTTTTGTTTTCAATATACCCCCGTGGGTAATGATGAAGGAGGATCAGAATGGAAGAACAGAAAAAACGCACGACGATTGTGCTATTTAGTGGAGATTATGATAAAGCGATGGCGGCTTACATTATTGCCAATGGTGCAGCGGCCTATGATCATGAGGTGACGATTTTTCATACCTTTTGGGGGCTGAATGCCTTGCGCAAGGATGAAATGGTGCCGATGAAGAAAGGATTTTTAGAAAAAATGTTTGGCAAGATGATGCCGCGAGGGGCTGATCGAATGGGCATTTCAAAGATGAATTTTGCTGGAATGGGCCCAAAGATGATTAAGCACGTGATCAAAAAGCACAATGCCATGACCTTGCCGCAGCTCATTGATATGGCGAAGGAACAGGAGATCAACCTCGTCGCATGTACAATGACGATGGATCTTTTAGGGCTGCAGGAGAAAGAATTATTAGATGACATTCAATATGCTGGTGTCGCTGCTTATTTAGCAGAGGCTGAAATCGGACGTGTGAATTTATTTATTTAGTGAGGTGATGAAATGATTCAAACAATTTTGTTCATCCTGGTGATTGGCTTACTCGTGAGCCGCTTCCTGCCGGTCCGAGGTGTGAACCAAATGGATGCAGCCGATATGAAGAAAAAGCTCAAAAGTAAAGATCAACAACTAATTGACGTACGATCTCCAGTAGAATTTCAAACAAACCATATTAAAGGATTTCGAAACATTCCTCTACCTCAGTTAAAAGAACGAGCTTCTCAGCTTGCGAAAGACAAAGAGGTCTATGTGATATGTCAAAGCGGAATGAGAAGTATGCAGGCAGCGAAAATATTGAGGAAACAGGGATTTACTCATATTACAAACATCAAGGGTGGTATGAATGCTTGGCATTAAGCACGCTTGAGAATATACCCCCACCCCTATATAAAGGAGGACATCATATGCAGCAACCAACAGTCATTTTAGATGCAAAAGGATTGGCATGCCCAATGCCGATCGTGAAAACAAAAAAACAAATGAATGAGCTTTTGCCAGGAGATGTACTTGAAGTGCAAGCTACCGATAAAGGATCAACAGCGGATTTAGCGGCTTGGTCAAAAAGTGCCGGCCATGAGTTTTTAGGAACAAAAGTAGAAGGTCAGGTGCTCCATCATTTGATCCGTAAGGGCGGAGCGCAACAGGAAGAAGGGGAGCCCATGATTTCGGAAATATCTTTGAATGCCTTTCAACAGAAGGTAAAAGAAGATCAATCTCTGTTTATTTTGGATGTACGGGAGCTGGATGAATACGAGGCGGGGCATATCCCAGGAGCCGTCCACATCCCGCTTGGCGAGGTGGAACATCGTGCAGAGGAGTTAACAAGAGAATCGGTCATTTATCTCATCTGTCATTCAGGCAGAAGAAGTGAATTAGCTGCGCAAAAGCTAAAAGAGAAAGGGTTTCAACAATTAATCAATGTGGTGCCAGGCATGAATAGCTGGACAGGAGCCATTGAAAAATAGGAGCTGAATAAAACATGACGGTAAAAGCCATGACTGCAGAGCAGTTAACAAAAAAGATCGTGGGCAAAGAGCCGCTCTTTTTGCTAGATGTGCGAAATCAAGCAGATGTGCAGGACTGGAAGATTGAAGGGGAAGCAATCGTTGATATGAATGTGCCTTATTTTGATCTGCTTGACGGAGTGGAGGGCCTTTTACAGCACATTCCTAGTGACCGTGAAGTGTTGGTGGTTTGTGCCAAGGAAGGTTCCTCTATTCTTGTGGCGGAGATGCTGTCAGAGGCTGGCATGACTGTTCGTTATTTGCAGGGCGGCATGAAGGCATGGAGTGAGCATCTAGAGCCAGTGAAAATAGGTAATTTAAGCGGCGGCGGAGAGCTGTATCAATTTGTAAGGATGGGCAAAGGGTGCCTGTCCTATATGATCATGTCCAATGGAGAAGCCGCTGTTGTGGATGCAGCTCGAATGACGGAGGTCTATATTGATTTTGCGAAAAAGCATGATGTCTCTGTGACGCATGTGCTGGATACCCACCTTCATGCGGATCATATTTCTGGTGGGAAAGAGCTGGCTGAACTAACTGGTGCTACCTACTGGCTGCCGCCAAAAGATGCAGAAGAGGTAACCTTTGAATATGAACGTCTTGAAGAAGGACAGCGGATAACGATTGGAACAGCTTCTATTGACATTCATCCCATTTATTCCCCGGGACATACGATCGGTTCAACATCTTTTATCGTAGACAATCAATTTCTTCTTTCAGGTGATATTTTGTTCATTGATTCAATTGGAAGACCTGATCTTGCTGGAATGGCGGAGGACTGGGTAGATGATTTGAGAGAGACGCTTTATGAACGGTATATGGCGCTTTCAAAGGAATATATCGTTCTGCCTGCGCACTTCATGACCATAGAAGAAATGAATGAAGACGGCAGTGTTTGGAAGGAGCTCGGCTCACTTTTAAAAGAAAATCATGGGCTTCATATTGAAGATCAACAAGTGTTTAGACAGATGGTGACGGAAGGTCTGCCTGCACAGCCGCATGCCTTTCAAGAGATTCGTCAAGCCAATATGGGGAAGCTGAATCCAGATGTGGAAGAGCAGCGGGAAATGGAAATTGGTCCAAACCGTTGTGCGATTCGGTAATGTCCAATAAAATAAGAAAAGAGGAACAATCAAATGACATCAGATCAAATTTTAGACGTAACAGGGCTCGCATGCCCAATGCCGATTATTCGAACGAAGAAAAAAATGAACGACTTGGCGAAAGGTCAAGTTTTAGAAATACATGCAACAGATAAAGGGGCTAAAGCTGACTTAGTTGCATGGGCGAAGTCAAGCGGACATGAATTGATCACGCAGACAGAAGAAGGTCACGTGCTGAAGTTCTGGATGAGAAAAGGGTCCTAAAGGATGTAGGGGTATCTGCTGAAGATCCCCTTTTCCTTTTGTAAAGGAGGAGACCAGCGTGGATTTTGCATTTTTGATTACACTTTTTATCATCGGATGTATTGGTTCCTTCTTATCAGGAATGGTGGGGATCGGCGGATCTGTGATCAACTATCCCATGCTGCTTTATATCCCGCCTCTTCTCGGTGTGATGGCATTATCAGCACACGAAGTATCAGGGATTGGCGCCATCCAAGTGCTTTTTTCGACGCGGGGGTGGTGTACTTGCTTATCGGAAAAGCGGATTTTTACATCGCTCGCTGATTTTATATATGGGAAGCAGTATATTGGCGGGCAGCTTATTAGGCAGTTATGTTTCACATTTTTTGCCGGAGAAAGGGATGAACCTCGTCTATGGAGTACTCGCCATTGTGGCGGTTATTCTCATGCTGATTCCGAAAAAAGGACAGCATGCAGACGCAGAGGGAGAAGTCACTTTTCATAAAGGGCTGGCATCGGGTATTGCCTTTGTGATTGGCAGTGTTTCAGGGGTATTAGGTGCAGGCGGCGCATTTATTTTAGTGCCTGTGATGCTGTCTATTTTAAAAATTCCTGTACGGATGACGATTGCGTCGTCACTTGCAATTACGTTTCTTTCTGCGATAGGCGCATCAACTGGAAAGGTATTGACGGGTCAGGTCATGCTTCTTCCTGCTGTTGTGCTGATGGCGGCAAGTTTGATGGTAGCTCCGATTGGTGCAAAGGTCGGTCAGAAAATCAACGCGGTCTACTTGCAATGGGCACTTGCTGTGATGATTACGGCGACAGCGGTCAAAATTTGGCTGGATATTTTATAAAGAAAAGACCAACAAAGCAAACGTGTTGGTCTTTTTTATTTGACGTCATCGTGCTCGATATACGTTTCTAGTGCTGGGTGGTACTCTTTTTGATAATGAAGGTTGGGACATGTTTTCACGACTTTGCCTTGCAGGGCATTGGACTTTGAGACTTCTAATGCTGATTTACATTTAGGACAGCGTTCGGCAAAGAATGAGGGCCAGCGTTTCATGTATCACCACTCCAGTTAAAGTCTTAAAAACCGATTATATTAATAAGAATTATAGGGGATCATGCAGGTGAGGTCAATGGGTGTTTGGGTCTTTTTAACAAAAAAAGAAGCATCATGAGAGATGCTTCTTTATCGTTCATATTCTTAATAGGCTTTCGCCCAGAACACCATATCAGATGCAGGCTTTCCGCAGCAGACACATGTGTCAGAAATGGTTTCCTGTTCGAATGGGATACAGCGTGAAGTCGCGCCTGTTCTTTCTTTAATATCGTTTTCACAGGCTTCGTCACCGCACCACATGGCTTTAATCAATCGATTTTCTTCTGCAAGAATTTGCTCAATGTCTTCGATTGTGTGGGCTTGTGATGTTTTTTCATGTAATCGTTCCTTCGCCTTTTCGAACATGGTCCGCTGGATGTCTTCAAGCGTTGCTGTGATGGTTTGTTCAAGTGCATCTAACGTGACAGCTTGCTTTTCACCAGTGTCTCGTCTTGCGAGCATCACCTGTCCTTTTTCGATGTCCTTTGGTCCTACTTCTACACGAAGCGGAATACCCTGCATTTCACATTCGTTGAATTTCCAGCCAGGCTGTTTATCGCTTGCATCGATGTCAGCACGTGCGAGGCGGGCGAGGCGATCCTTCAATTCGTAGGCATGATCCAGCACACCTTCTTTATGAGAAGCGATTGGCACGATACGCACTTGGATTGGCGCAATATTTGGCGGGAGGACAAGCCCTCTGTCGTCGCCATGCACCATAATCATGGCGCCGATGATTCTTGTTGTGAAGCCCCATGAAGTCTGCTGGACATGCTCTAGTTTTCCTTCACGGTTTAAGAATTCGATGCCAAATGCTTTGGCAAATCCGTTCCCGAAGAAATGAGAAGTGGCAGTTTGAAGCGCCTTTCCATCATGCATCAAGCTTTCAACTGTATAGGTGAAGCGAGCGCCGGCGAATTTTTCCTTCTCAGTTTTTCTCCCTTTAATGACAGGTATGGCAAGGAGACCTTCGCAAAGAGAAGCGTAAGTGTGAAGCATTCTTTCTGTTTCTTCAATCGCTTCTTGCTCAGTCTCATGGCACGTGTGCCCTTCCTGCCATAGGAATTCAAGGGTTCTAAGGAAGGGACGTGTTGTCTTTTCCCAGCGGACGACATTGGCCCATTGGTTATATAGCTTCGGTAAATCGCGGTAGGAATGAATAATGTTTTTGTAATGCTCAGCGAACAGCACTTCAGAGGTCGGTCTGACGCAGAGCCTTTCTTGTAATTCGGAGTCACCGCCATGTGTCACCCACGCCACTTCAGGAGCAAAGCCTTCGATATGATCTTTTTCCTGCTGCAGCAGGCTCTCTGGGATAAAAAGCGGCATATAGACATTCTCATGACCCGTTTCTTTAATCTGGCGGTCAAGTTCGTCGCGAATGTTTTCCCAAATTTTAAAGCCGTACGGCTGAATAATCATACTGCCTCTCACGCTTGAATAATCGACGAGCCGCGCCTTTGTGACAACATCTGTATACCACTGGGCAAAGTCGTCTTCCATGCTTGTAATTTTCTCAACAAATTGTTTCTTTGACATTGCATATTCCTCCTTTTTTAAAACAAAAAAGCTGTACTTTAAGTTAGGGACCATTCCTGGTGGTACCACCCTAATTTAAAGCACAGCTTTACACTCGATCATGATAACGGTATGAACCGCTGTATGAAACAGAACTAAATCGGCAGGTTCACTTGAAGATGTCAGTAGGAACTTCTCAGCACCGTTCCCTCTCTGTTAAAGGTCAATTCAAGCTACTATTCCAGATCTACGTTGATCCTTGTTCGTTGATTTTTCATCAGTTTACCTGTAAATGGGGGAGAAAGCAAGTTGTTCTGATTCCTTTTACAGCGCCTTTTGTGTAGGTAACGGAATGGCACTATTTTTCTATTTTTACAGCTTGCGAGTTATGTAAGGCTATGCTAATATATGTGAAGAAAAAAATAGACTTGTATAACCTCAATAATATGGTTTGAGGGTTTCTACCAGGATCCGATAAATCCTGATTACAAAAGCGCGCTTTCCTTTTTTGTAATCAGGGTTTTTTTGTTTGTCTGCACCCTGTATCAAAAGTGAAAGCGATGATATACAGAAGGGATGTTAGACATGAACTGGAGAGTATATTTATTAGCCGTTTCTACTTTTGCGGTTGGATTAGTTGAGCTTGTGGTCGGGGGCATTCTGCCAAGTCTTGCAGAGGATTTGAATGTGTCTCTTGCAACAGCCGGACAGCTCATTACGGTATTTGCAATTGTGTATGCCATTTCAGCACCCGTCCTGCTGACCGCTACAGCCAAAATCGAACGAAAGCGCCTTTATTTAATCGCGTTATTGGTGTTTACAATAGGAAATGTGTTCACTTATTTTAGTTCGACCTTTGCCCTTGTCATGATATCAAGGGTGTTGATTGCGATGAGTACAGCGCTTGTGGTGGTATTATCTTTGACGATCACCGCCAAATTAGTGGAACCAGCGCATCGTGCAAAAGCATTAGGGCTGATTTTTATTGGTATTAGCTCCTCACTTGTTCTCGGTATACCGATCGGTATTTTTATTACAGAGAGCTTTGGGTGGAGAGTGATGTTTTTAGGAATCAGTATTCTTTCTGCCATATCGATGGTGCTGATCTATTTTCTATTGGAAAAAATGCCTGTTGAAAAAGTGACGCCTCTTAGAGAGCAGATTCGTTCTTTAGGACATCCGAAAATTTTTAGTGCACACCTGATCAGTTTGTTTATGCTTGCTGGCCATTATATGCTTTATTCTTATTTCACTCCATTTCTGATGGAAGTTCTGCATATGACCCCGTTTTGGATTAGTATTTGTTATTTGATCTTCGGGCTTGCGTCTATTGGCGGGAATGGTTTTGGCGGCTGGCTTAGTGACAAACTAGGATCAGGAAAAGCCATTTTGCTTGTGACTATGGCGTTTGCGATCGTCATGTTTATCCTTCCTTATACAGCGGGGGTGTTTATGCTCTTTATGGTGATGGTTGTCCTATGGGGAGCGCTCAGCTGGGCACTGACGCCTGCTTTGCAGAGTTATTTGATTCAAACAGATCCTGTCACTTCTGATATTCAGCAAAGTTTAAATACATCGGCCTTGCAAATCGGCATTTCGATTGGATCTGCGGTTGGCGGAGTCATGTTTACGATGACCGGTTCATCTGTTGATCTGGCTAAATTCGGTGCTGTGTTTGTACTGATTGCCTTTAGCTGTGCGGTGATTTCGTTGAAGAGACCGCCGCTTTATATGGAGCGAGAGCAACAAGCTGAATAGCTGCCTATCTTTAGGCAGCTTTTTTATGTTCATTTCAAATTCACACGAAAAGTACTTTCTATTCAAAGACGGCCATTTCGCCGATTGGTTGGAAGCCGGCACGTTGATAAATGTTTTTGCCGTCAGCTGAAGCTTGTAAGATGACACACTTTTGTTTATTCTCTGTCTGGGTCAAAAGGTAATGGAACATTTCGCTGCCAAGTCCTTTGCCGCGGTGTTCTGCCCTTGTTATGACATCATAAATACCGTAGCTGTCGTTAGTCTCGAATAATAAGCCTGTTGTGACCGGCTTATGGTGTTCATATCCCACGAACATGCGAGCTTTTGAGTGCAATGCTTCAATCGAAAAACGCTGGAAATAGTCTTCTAAGGCGGCGGCCTCAGTCGATCCTTTAAATAGTTCTATAAAGATATGTTTGTAATCAAACAGTGTCTGCTCATCAAGTACTTCCTTGATTGTAAGTGATGAGGATGTGACTGGATCAATGTCACCTGTATGCTCAAGCATCATGAGGGTATTGCGTTCGACCTCTTGAAGCTGATATTCCTTTAATAAATCAGCCCAATCAGGATGGAGTAAACGGTGATCGACCCATGTGCTGAATATGAGTTTCTGCGTCTGCATGTGTTCAATGGCCGCTTTCACTTTTTTCGGATCTTGAATTTGAACTGATGTTGGTAAGAGCAAATTGAATGTGTCAGTCGATATATGAGTATTTGATAGAACGAAATCGTCCGATGCAAGGAAGGTTCCGTTCGCAGCAGAAGAAAACAGGTGTATCTTTTCTTCTAACTGGCGAATGGCCATTTGTTGTTCGGGTTTCATTTAGATCACCTTTTCATTATGATAAATTGGATGACATCCCAATGATTATAGCATGTGACAGGATGAGGGGAATCTAGTATAAAAGTTCATGTGCAATTATCAGGTCTTATGATCTATTATTTTACTCACATCGTCATTTCTTTTGACTCCTTTCTTCATTATTAGTACCATTTTATTAACCAGTTAAGAGTGGAGGTTCAGATGGAAACAAAAGAGCAGATTGTATTAAAAGCGATTCAAGATCTGATTATGCATAGGGAAAAGAGACGGAATGATCCAACAGATCCACTGATTACCACGACTGATACACTCAAACAAGAATGGACACTCACACAGCTTCACATTTTATCGATGATTCAAGCCAATCCAAACGAATCAAATAATACATTTCTATCTCAACAACTAAAACTATCAAAGCCAGCTATTACAAAGGCTGTAAAAAAACTGATTGAAAAAGGCATGGTGGACTATTGCCACCGGCAAGGTGATAAGAAATCTGTCTATTATTCTTTGACAGAGGAAGGCAGGCAATTGGCAGCGCTGCATGATGAGCTGCATGAAAAAGCAGTCACGTCCTATTTAGAATTTCTTCACCAGTTTCACGAAGATGAATTACAAGTGATTGAGCGTTTCTTAAAGGCTTGGAAAGAAAAGATATAGATATAAAAACCGAAACCATCGTACAAAAGGAGATGATTTCGGTTTTTTTATGGTAAAATTAACATATATTGACGTTATTCGCGATCATGATGAAAGGGAGGGAACTCATTGGAGAAAGAAATGATAGAAAATTATAAAAAATACGTATTCATCATGCCATTTGTAGGTTTGTTTGTCAGCTTGATATTATTTGTTTATTTTTTTGGTATTGCAGGAGCTGGAGAACCGATTTGGGCTGCTGCTTTGTATTGTGCCCTGCCCTTTTTAGTGAATACGATATGTTTTTTGCCATTATGTATTTATTTTAAAATCAGCAAAAAAAAATGAGGAACATGCGTGATTGTCGTCAGTGCTTGTCTTGCTGGGTTGAAGGTTCGTTATAATGGCAGCCATCGATTAGATCAGCGAATTGAGGAGCTTGTTCAAGAGGGAAAGGCAGTCACAGTTTGTCCTGAGCTCCTTGGCGGCTTCTCCACGCCAAGACCTCCCGCAGAAATCATTGGCGGAGACGGACATGATGTATTAAAGGGCCTCGCCTCCGTTATCGATGTGCATGGAACTGATGCCACAGAGATGTATGTAAAAGGTGCGAAAATGGCGCTGGAACAGATTCAGTCTCTGAAAGCGACAGCGGTTGTGTTAAAAGAGTACAGCCCCTCCTGCGGCAGCCGGATGATTTATCGCGGAGATTTTAACGGGAGGACAAAAGCTGGAGATGGTGTGACATCCGCCTTGCTCAAACAGCACGGAATTCAGGTATTCTCTGAGGAGGATGATTGGACTTCTTTGTTTTTATAGGTGTGATGTGAATAGAAGGAGGAGTTAGGTTGAAAAAGTGGATGATTGGTTTAGTCGTCATTATTTTATTAGGAATTGGTATTTATTTTATAATCAATGCAAAAACATACTCTTTTGATGATGTGGCCTTAATTGATCAAAACAAGGTGACCTCGATTCAAATTGAGCATGATAATGAGCGCGTTATGGTGGAAAAGAAAGAGGATATTCAAAAGTTACTCAAGGAATTTTCGGGTATGAAATTAAAGAAAACGAATGAAACTAAAAAAACTTCAAAAGAGTCTTATTGGATCAGAGTGTATGAGAATGAGAAGGAAACATATGGTCTGACTTTTTACGATCAAACATTTTTAGAAACATATGATTTTTCTAAAACAAAAGATCAAACCAGCGAATATCAAATCGTTGACACCAATCAAGTTGATATAGGAAAATATATCAAATAGCTCAGCCAGAATTTCATGCATGATCAATAGAAAATTCGGGTATAGTGCTTGGTAAGTAAAAAAGAAGCGGAGGTTTGTTTGATGAGTGGATTAACAGATACAGTCACATTAGCAAACGGAGTAAAAATGCCGAAGCTAGGCTTTGGTGTATGGCAGGTAAAAGATGGGGATGAGGCTGTAAATGCAGTCAAAGACGCTCTTGAAGCGGGCTACCGCAGCATTGATACAGCAGCAGCCTATCAAAATGAAGAAGGGGTAGGCAAAGCCATTCAGCAATCAGGTATCTCGCGCGATGATCTATTCATTACGACAAAGGTCTGGAATAATGATCAAGGCTATGAATCAACACTCAAAGCCTTTGAAACAAGTATGAACAAGCTGGGACTAGATGTATTAGACCTTTATTTAATTCATTGGCCAGTTGAAGGCAAATATAAAGAAACATGGAAAGCGCTAGAGAAGCTATATAAGGATGGACGCGTTCGAGCTATCGGAGTGTGTAATTTCCATCAGCATCATTTAGAGGATTTATTGGAAGAGGCAGAAGTTGTGCCAATGGTGAATCAAATCGAGCTTCATCCGAAGCTGACGCAGGAGCCTTTACGAGACTATTGCAAGTCGAAAGGAATTCATGTAGAGGCGTGGTCGCCATTAGGCAGCGGGAAGCTTCTGAACCATCCTGTTCTCCAGGATATTGCGAAAAAACATGACAAGTCAGTAGCGCAAGTAATTCTTCGCTGGGACTTACAGCATGGCATTATCACCATTCCAAAATCTGTGACGAAGAGCCGAATCATTGAAAACACTCAAGTCTTCGATTTCGAGCTGTCCACACGTGAGATGGGTGTCATTGATCAGCTCAATGAAGATGAGCGCACAGGTCCAGATCCAGATAACTTTGATTTTTAATCGAAAGAAAAGCACAGTCCCGATGCCTGTGCTTTTTTATTTCCCTCATCTTTAGACAGATTTTTGAGGCTGATAGGTCTCAATGATTTGAATGGCGTCGACAATCTGCTCTTTAGCATAGTCTCCAATCAAACAAAAGGTTTCATCTTTACGTGCCGCATGACTTGCCACTATATGTGCCGCTTCTTCCAGTTGAGTTGTTATACCAAGGTCGCGCATATTTCTAGGTAATCCGAGTGTTTGGTAGAGTTCAAGTAATTCCTCTACCTCGGACATTCGGTTTTCTGCGGCAAGCTGGACGAGGATGCCATAAGCCACTTTTTGTCCATGTAATACATGATGTGTTTCATCAATAAATGTCAATCCATTATGAACGGCATGAGCACCTGCCATTCTTCCATAACGTCCCCCATAGCCGCCGACTGTTCCGGCTAACGTAATAATCGTATCTGTCACATCTGCGAATGCTTGTGAAAGCTGACCTGTTTTTAAGCTGTTGACAGCTTCTTCACTATGAGAAAGAAGAATGTCTCGAACATATACCGCCTGCTTTAGTGCTGCATGTACCATGAGCGGCAAGGCGCCTTTTGTGTTACGAATAATCGCTTCTGCTTCATACCATTTTGCCAGCGTATCACCAATTCCGCTTTGAAGGTAGGAAAGAGGAGAGGAAAGCAAAAAAGTATGATCAATTAAGGTGAGGTAGCTGGATCGTTTATGGTAATCGACTCTCATGAAATTCCCCTTGTCATCATAAATGACGCTGAGAGGTGTAGACGCAGCACATGTGCCGGGAATCGTTGGCACCATGATGACTTCGATTTGAAGGGCGTCTGCAACTGATTTTGCGGTATCTAAAATCGTTCCGCCCCCGATGCCGATGATCACATCTGACCCGTTAAGCTCTTCTGCGATCTGTGTGACCGCATTAGGTGAACTGTATCCTTTGTGCTGAATGATAGGCCACTCGGACGGCAGCTTTGTGTATTGTGAAAAAGCTTCGTATGAATCATATCCTGTCACTACAGCAGGTGACTGAAAAGGAGAAACAAGGGATTCTAGTTCATGATATATTCCCTTTTGAGAAATAAATTGGTTAGGGCCGCTTCTGACAATATCTTCTGGCTGGATCATGGATTATTGCTCCTTTACACATCATATTGTTCATAAATCATCTCATTTTACAGAAAGTTCTGTCAAATAATCGAATATATGAGAAGAAAGACCCTTCCGTTTTTTGGAATTGAGCCGCCGACATTGCCTTTAGGTATGTATTTCCTGTATGATATAGAATGGTATGTTTTGATTAAATTTAAGAGGTGTTTATATAGATGGAAAAACAATATCGCGTTTTACTTTACTATCAATATGTCCCCATTGAGGACCCAGAGACGTTTACAGCAGAGCATTTAGCATTCTGTAAGGAGCTTGGTTTGTTAGGCCGTATCCTAGTGTCAGCAGAAGGCTTGAACGGAACTGTTTCTGGAACCATTGAGCAAACGGACAAGTACATGCAAGCGTTAAAAGAAGATCCACGCTTTGCGTCTATGCCGATCAAAATTGACGAAGCAGATGGTCATGCGTTTAAAAAAATGCACGTCCGTCATCGGAATGAACTAGTGAACCTTAGCCTTGAGGATGACGTGAATCCGTTAGAATTAACGGGAAAACATCTTAGCCCGGTTGAATTTTACGAGCAAATGCAATCACCTGATACTGTTGTGATTGATGCGCGTAATGATTACGAGTTTGATGTGGGTCACTTCAGAGGGGCAGTCCGTCCTGATATTGAGACATTCCGTGAATTACCTGAGTGGATTCGTGACAATAAAGAGATTCTTGAAGGGAAAAAAATCCTGACGTATTGCACAGGCGGCGTACGCTGTGAGAAATTTTCAGGCTGGTTAAAGCGTGAAGGCTTTGAAGATGTCTCTCAGCTTGACGGCGGAATTGTCACTTACGGAAAAGACCCAGAAGTACAAGGGAAGCTATGGGATGGTCAATGCTATGTGTTTGATAATCGCTTAACAGTACCAGTAAATCAAACAGAGCATGTGGTTGTCGGAAAAGATTTCTTCACGGGTGAGCCTTGCGAGCGTTATGTGAACTGTGCGAACCCTGCATGTAACCGCAAGATAATTGCCACTGAAGAGAGTGAGCATAAGTATATGCGCAGCTGCAGTCATGAATGCCGCACAAGCGAACGTAACCTGTACGTAAAACAGCACAATTTATCAGAAGAAGAAGTTCAAGAAAGACTAGCTGTCATTGAAAAAGAACAAGCGATTTCACAAGGATAGAGGGAACCCCCTTTATCCTTTTTTTCTTTACATGGCGTGGGTTAGAAGGAAGAGGAAGTCATTTCCTCTATCTTTTTTGTTTTGTTTTTTTCAAAATAAGGGTAAAGGTAGTTATTCAGTCTAATAGATTGAACAGGTGAAAAAGCGCTTTCTTTTGAAATAAGCATGTTCGACTATTTCAGAAAATGAAGAATTGAGAGATAATATAACAGGCGAAAAAATGAACAAGGGTAAATGTTCATCAGAAGAAATATTTGCCATTTTAAAGTGAGCTGCTTTGAAAGAAAGACGCTTGCTTGACACATGCTCTGTATTTTAATCGAAAGGTGTTATGAACATGAATCATTTGCATCGTAGGATGGGAACTTTCGCTTTAATGATGGTAGGTCTTGGTTCAATCATTGGTTCAGGATGGCTCTTCGGTGCTTGGCGTGCGGCTCAAATCGCCGGCCCTGCTGCTATTTTATCCTGGTTGATTGGGATGGTGGTGATTTTATTTATCGCTTTGTCTTATAGTGAACTCGGATCGATGTTTCCAGAGGCAGGCGGAATGGTGAAATATACGCAATATTCACACGGATCTTTTATTGGGTTTATTGCAGCTTGGGCGAACTGGATCGCGATTGTCTCTGTGATACCTGTTGAGGCGGTTGCTTCCGTCCAGTACATGAGCTCATGGCCTTGGGAGTGGGCAAAGTGGACAACCCACTTGGTCACAAAAGGGGTGTTGACGACAGAAGGTCTTATGGTCGCCAGTGTGCTTCTTGTGATTTACTTTCTGCTTAATTATTGGACAGTTGGGTTATTTTCAAAAGCGAATACATTCATTACCGTGTTTAAAATTGTCATTCCAGGATTAACAATTGGTGCGCTCTTATTCGTAGGTTTTCATAGTGAGAATTTTACTTCTGGAACAAGTATTGCTCCTAACGGCTGGGCGAGTGTGCTCACAGCTGTTGCGACATCAGGGATTGTGTTTGCCTTCAATGGCTTCCAAAGCCCGATTAATATGGCCGGTGAGGCAAAAAATCCAGGCCGGTCGATTCCAATTGCCATTGTCGGATCGATTTTCATTGCGACTGTGATTTATGTACTTTTACAGGTCGCCTTTATCGGTGCTGTTGATCCATCTATGATTGTGAATGGATGGAGCCATTTGAATTTTAATTCGCCATTTGCTGACCTTGCCATTGCGCTTGGGATTAACTGGCTTGTTCTGATTTTATATGCGGATGCGTTTGTGTCACCTTCTGGTACAGGAATTACGTATACCGCAACAACGTCTCGTATGATTTATGGAATGGAAAAAAATAAATATATGCCAAGTGTGCTTGGCCGTCTGCACCCTATTTACGGCGTGCCTCGTCCAGCAATGTTTTTTAACTTAGCTGTATCGTTTATCTTTCTGTTTTTATTTAGAGGCTGGGGTGTACTTGCTGAAATTATCTCTGTCGCAACACTCATTTCGTATCTGACGGGACCAGTGACCGTCATGACGCTGAGAAAGACAGGGACAGATTTATATCGTCCGCTTAAAATAAAAGGACTCAGCATCATTGCTCCTCTCGGTTTTGTCTTTGCCTCATTGACGCTGTATTGGGCGAGATGGCCGTTAACAGGGCAGGTGCTGTTCATTATTCTCATCGGTCTTCCTATCTATTTTTACTATCAAGCAAAAGCGAAATGGAAAGGCTTCGGCCGCAACTTTAAAGCGGGTGCTTGGATGGTTGTGTACCTGCTTGTGATGATGACGATTTCCTGCCTTGGCAGTGACAAATTCGGCGGTTATAACATCATTCATTATGGCTGGGACATGGCACTTATTACAGTGGTTGCTCTGCTATTTTATATGTGGGCACTCAAAAGTGGATATGAAACAGAGTTTTTAGAGGATGCGAAAAAAATCAATGATGAGCTGCGTGCTTCTCAGAAAGAAGCTGCAGCAACAAAAGAATAAAGAAGCGGCTGCCTGAACATTCGGGGCAGCCGTTTTTATTTGGATGATTGGTACATTACATGCCGCTTCAGCCAAATGGTGACTCCGTGCAAAACGGCCGCTGTGACAAGTGAAATGAGCACATATCTCCAAAGCTGACCTAAGCCTTGTCCACTCAGCCAGAACACGATGCCTAGAATGATGAGGGTAAACATGAGCAAGAATAAAAATGATGCAGACCAGAAAAAAGACTTCACAGAAGGTCACCTCCTCAGAAGTATTGTATGCAGGCAATTGAAGGAACAGACCAGCTATGAAAGGGTAGAATCATGGTGAAATCTATTGCAAAAGTCATATAAAAAACACCAAGTGATTTGACAGTTGTGTTAAGATGAGAGCATATTTTGAGTGAAGATTGTGGTTCATAGACGGAGGTGTTTGGGGTTGCAGATACAAAAGGTTCTAAACAATAATGTCATTAGTGTCATAGATGAACAAGGAAAAGAAATTGTCGTCATGGGCAGAGGCATCGCTTTCAAGCGACGTCCCGGGGACCCGGTGGACGAAGCGTTAATTGATAAAGTCTTCCGCCTAGAGGATCATTCCGTTCACGAGCGGATGAAAATGCTGCTTCAAGAGGTTCCGTATGATGTGGTCAAGGTGACCGAGGAAATGATTCAATATGCACATACAAAGCTAAACCGAAGATTAAACGAAAGTCTGCATGTATCGCTGGCAGACCATATTCATTACGCCATCGAACGGCTGAAGAAAAATCATCTGATTGAGAATTCGCTTATTTGGGAGATTAAACGCTTATACAAAGATGAATTTCTTGTGGCAAAGGACTGTCTTGAGATGATTGAAGAGCGTCTTCATATTGAACTGCCTGAGGATGAAGCAGGCTTTATTGCCATGCATATCATTAACGCAGAGCTCAATGAGGATATGAATACGACGGTCAATATCACAAAGGAAGTCAATGCCATTCTCACCATTGTGAAATATCATCTCAACATGGAATTTGATGAAGACTCACTCAACTTTTATCGTTTTCTCACGCATTTGCGCTTTTTCGTCCAGCGTCTGATTAACGAAACACTGCTTGTCAGCGAAGATCAAGATTTATATCAGCTGATCAAAGTGAAATATCCGAAAGCGTACGATTGCGCAAAGAAAATCGCAGAATATGTCTATCAAACCTATCACCGAGATCTCACATCAGAGGAGATGCTGTATCTATCAATTCATTTGAATCGACTGATCAAACGAGAAAAATAAAGATAGATTTTAAAAGAAAGCGTTGACATGAGAAAAGGTGAGTGGTACTATTTCCTCATAAACATAAAAGAATACGGTTTCACAATGATCGTCTTAGAGGATTGTGACTGTTCGGCAGGCAAAACCTAAACGTTCACTGAAAAAGCGCAACAGCAAGCTGCGACTATTTTTGGTGCCCGTTTAGGTTTTTATTTTGCCTAAAAACGTATTTTTTTGAAAAAAAGGGGGTTTTTGTATGAATTATCGTCAATTAGCAGAAGACATTATCAAACACATTGGCACAGAGAAAAACGTTCATTCATTGGTGCATTGTGCCACAAGGCTTCGCTTCACACTAAATGACAGATCAAAAGCAGATAAAGCAGCCATTGAAAAATTAAATGGTGTCGTTACAGTTATGGAAAGCGGCGGCCAATTTCAAGTGGTCATTGGCAATACCGTACCAGAGGTTTATCGAGAAATTGGAGAATTTACGAATCTATTAGAGGATTCCGCTACATCATCTGCAAAATCAGGTGAAGAGAGCACAAGCCTTTTCGGAAAATTCGTTGACATTGTATCGGGGATTTTCACACCACTTCTCGGTGTCATGGCGGGTGCAGGTATTTTAAAAGGTCTATTAGGCATCTGTATCAACGCGAAATGGCTATCTCCTGAAGATACGTCGTATCAAATTTTATTTGCTGCGTCAGACAGCTTGTTCTACTTCCTGCCATTATTGCTCGCATTCACTTCTGCTAGGAAGTTTAAAGCGAATCCGTTTGTCGCTGTGACGATAGCAGGTGCACTTATTTACCCAGCCATTCAAGAATTGTCAAAAGGCGGCGGAGATGTGACCTTCTTCGGGATTCCGGTCGTCTTAATGTCTTATACATCTACGGTCATCCCAATCATTTTGGCAGTGTTTGTCATGGGATATATCGAACGTTTCTTTAACAAAGTCATTCATGAAAGTGTCAAAAACTTTATTACTCCACTGATTTTACTTGTCACGGTTGTTCCGCTGACACTCATCGTATTTGGACCATTTGGTGTGTATGCAGGGAATGGCATTGCAGCTGTTTTGCTGAAAGTATTCTCCTTTAGTCCTACACTTGCAGGTGCTTTAATTGCGATGGCTTGGCAGGTACTTGTCATCTTCGGTATCCATTGGGGACTTGTGCCAGTCATTTTAAATAATATCGCAGTCCATGGGAAAGATCATATCAAGCCGGCCACTGCGCCAGCTGTATTCTCACAAGCCGGAGCTTCTATCGGTGTTATGCTGAAAACAAAGAATAAAAAACTGAAATCATTGGCTGGATCGACAGCAGTTTCTGCTGTGTTTGGGATCACAGAGCCAGCTGTATACGGGGTCACGCTTCGTTTGAAAAAACCATTTATTGCAGCCGTTATCTCTGCCGGAGTCGGCGGTGCGATCATCGGTTATTCACAAAGTATTGCGATTGCGTCAGGCCTACCAAGTTTACTGACACTTCCGATTTTCTACGGTCAAGGCTTTACAGGTTTCATCATCGGTATCTCGGTCTCGTTCGTCCTTTCTATCATCTTAACTTATTTGATTGGATTTAAAGATCCAGTAGATGAAGATGAAACGCCGGCAGCCGCTTCTGTACCAGCAATTGAAAACGAACATGGGGTCAAAGCCGCTCATGTGAAAAGTCCTTTAAAGGGCGAGGTCATCAAGCTGGAGGAAGTGCAGGATAAGGCATTCTCATCTGGTGCACTAGGAAAAGGCGCAGCCATCATCCCATCAGAAGGAAAGCTGTTTGCGCCAGTCTCAGGAGTTGTGACAACGGTGTTCCCAACTGGACATGCGTATGGTCTAACCTCTGAAAGCGGGGCAGAAGTACTCATTCACATCGGACTGGATACCGTGCAATTAGGCGGAAAGCATTTTACTCCGAAGGTTGTTCAGGGGCAAACCATCACAGAAGGCGAACTGCTTGCAGAGTTTGATATCGAAGCCATCGAAGCTTCAGGCCTGTCAGTCACAACACCCGTTATTATTACCAATTCAGGTGAGTTTAGCGATATCATTGAAACAGAAGAGAAACAAATCACACCAGGACAATCATTTTTACATCTAGTTTAATCAAGAGGAGGAAAGAATCATGAGATATTCAACACTAGCATCATTTCCAAAAGACTTTTTCTGGGGCGGATCTACTTCCGCCTATCAGGTAGAAGGTGCGTGGAACGAGGATGGCAAGGGGCCTTCTGTTATTGACATGAGAGCAAGTTATCCTGAAGGGACAACGGATTTTAAAGTCGCAAGCGATCACTATCACCGTTATAAAGAGGATGTGAAGATGTTTGCAGAAATGGGTTTGAAGGCTTATCGCTTTTCCATTGCGTGGACACGGATCATTCCAGATGGAGATGGGGAGATCAATCAAAAGGGGATTGAATTCTATCATTCACTCATCGATGAATTGCGCCGCTATGACATTGAACCCATCGTGACAATGTATCATTTTGATCTGCCTCATGCGCTTCAAGTAAAGGGCGGGTGGTCTAACCGCGGGACAGTGGATGCGTTTGAACGCTATGCAGAGGTGCTATTCAAGGAGTATGGTCAGAAGGTAAACTATTGGCTGACCATTAATGAACAAAACATGATGATCTTACATGGATCAGCGCTCGGTACACTTGATCCAAACTTAGAAAATCCGAAAAAAGAACTGTATCAGCAAAATCACCATATGCTCGTTGCACAGGCAAAAGCCATGACGCTTTGTCATCAAATGCTGCCTGAAGCGAAAATTGGACCGGCGCCAAACATCGCGCTCATTTATCCGGCTTCTCCAAAGCCTGAAGATGTGCTTGCTGCGGCGAATTACAATGCGATTCGCAACTGGCTTTATCTTGATATGGCGGTGTTCGGCCGTTATAACAACCTTGCTTGGGCGTACATGAAAGAAAAAGACATTCTTCCTGTCATCGAAGAGGGAGATATGGATATTTTGAAAAGTGCAAAGCCAGATTTCATTGCCTTTAACTACTACACCTCTCAAACGGTTGAAGCGAGTAAAGGAGATGGCAACGACGAATTTGCACGCGGTGGAGATCAGCATTTGAAATCAGGTGAAGATGGCGTCTACAAAGGCGGCAACAACCCATTCTTAAGTAAAAATGCGTTTGGCTGGGAGATTGATCCTGTCGGCTTCCGTTCAACGATGCGGGAAATTTATGACCGCTATCAGCTGCCGCTTATTATCACAGAAAACGGATTGGGTGCATTCGACAAATTAGAAGAAGATGGATCGATTCAGGATGATTATCGAATTGACTATTTAGAAAAGCATATCGAACAAATCAAATGGGCTATCACAGACGGCGTCGAGGTTTTCGGATACTGCCCATGGTCTGCAATCGATCTAATCAGCACACACCAAGGATGCTCCAAGCGCTACGGATTCATCTACGTCAACCGCGATGAATTTGACCTAAAAGACCTAAAGAGAATTCGTAAAAAGAGCTCTTACTGGTATGAAACATTAATTCAGCAAAATGGAGAGAACATCGGGGAATAACAAATAAAAAAGCCAATCACCTTATGCGGGTGGCTGGCTTTTTTTCGTTCACTTTATTGGCAAGTTCATAAGAACAAACTCATCTGTTTCCTAAAAAGCTGAACCAAGCTGAGAAATGCCTTGGTTCAGTTTTGGAAAGTAAGTTATTGATTTACAATGAGGTTTTTTCATACTAAATCAAGACCAGTATTAAGGCCATCTCATTTCGCCTTTTATTACTTTAGCACTTGTTTCTAAGTTACCTTTGCCTCCGACAGGATAAGCCTTTTCCATTGCTTTAATTAGCTCAGTTGAGTTTTTTGCCACTTTTGCTTCCTTTTCAAACTTGGCAATATAATCACGTGTAAAAGCAACGCCAGAAATATCGTTTGTGTCTTTACCTAAATAGTGTCCAGGAATAACATGTTCCGGCTTTAGCTCAAGTATTTGATCTAAAGAAGCTCTCCAGTTATCTCTGCTCTTTTGTGTTTGGGTGTCAGCAATCCAAACATGCATATTATTGAATACAGGAATTCCACCTAGAACTGTCTTTTTAGAAGGAATCCAGAGGAACGTGCGTGCTGGGTCAGGACCTTCAAGACCAATGATATTTACACTTTCACCGTCTACAGTTAATTTTTTTCCTTCTAAAACATCAGGAACAACCTTAGTTTCGGGTGCGTTTTTCCCGAGAATCGGGTTCCAATAATCATTTTTCAACTGAATGGTGGATTTGATACCTTTTACTGTTGCAGGAGTTGCAACTATTTTGGCATTTGGAAATGCTTTCTTTATTTCGGATAATCCAAAATAATAATCCGGATCCTGGTGACTAATATATACAGTTGTTAATTTCTTTTTTGTAGCTTTAATCATTTGAACAAGCTTATCAGCATCATTTTTTTGGAACTGAGCATCCACAAGAATCACTTCATTAGGACCTTCAATAATGTTAGAGGTGACTGGAAAGATCCCTTTTTCCTGTGGGTTATATGTGGTAATTTTCAAGTCGACCGTTTTACTTTCCTTTTCTTTTGTTTTGTTAGACGCTCCTGTATTTGATGACTGGGATGTGCTTGCACATGCGCTCAACATTAATAGAGTACAAAGTACAGTAATGAATCCAAATATTTTTTTGTTATACATATTTAATATCCCTTTCTTTTTTCTTAATTCGTGGAAGTTTTTGAGTCAATATCTTGTTTTCGTTAGTAGGTTTTTTCAAATGGCATATCTTTATACATTAATACTTCAATTCAATTTGTATAAGACCCCTCAAATTATACGCTGGTGGAAAACTCTAACTGAGTACAGAAGAAGTCAATGGCACGTATGTTAAGGAATGTTATCTAATTTGCTCCTTTCTTTCTCTTCGAGATACCTGTAACAGTTGTGGTTACACCTTTCACATGTAACTATAACTGTTACAATTATTTGTGTCAATATTTTTTTGCATGAGCACATTTTTGTTTCATAGCATATACATAGAGGCTTAAGTACATTTCTACATAAGTTTTTTTAACAACTTTCCGATTTGTGAATAAGGAAAACCTGTCCTGCTATACAGGGCAGCACCACAATATCTATGAATGACTTACCTGTACGAAAGACAGCATAATGATGTACTACTTCATTTTTAGTATTGCTTTCAAAACTGTAGTCAACATTTTAAAAAATAAAAATAAACCATCTCCCTATTCAGTGAGATGGTTTATCACGTCTTGTAGTGTTTTCGACTTTAACTCGTTTTCCATTGCTTTTTGAACACTATCAAAGGTTGTATTTAATGTATCCTGGATTTTTTCTCCTACATGGCATTTAGGATTAGGATTATTATGGATAGAAAACAATTCTTTTTCTAAATGTACAGCTGTATAAATATCAAATAAAGTAATTTCACTAGGATCTCGCGTTAGGGAAGAACCTCGTATACCAACTTTAGAAGTTAAAATTCCAGCTTTTTTTAAATCACTGCTTATCCGTCTTATGACAACAGGATTTGTATTTACGCTGCCGGAAATCTCTTCCGAAGATAGCGTGGCATCTGAAGAAACCAAAGATAAAATATGAATAGCTACAGAAAGGCGTGTATTTAACATATGAGTCACCACCTGTAATTTTTTTAGTTACATATAAATTTGTGTTTGACTTTTCTTCTATCTGTAACAATTATTATTACAACTCGCCGTTCCTTCATATTAACAAAAACGAATAAAAAATGTAAGGAGGAAAGGAAGTAGAGCTAAAATGGCAACAGTATGATAGTATCGCTACAGAAAAAGCGTTTATTGATCAAGTAATTCATATTGATTTATATAAAGAAAATATTCCTCACATTGATGAAGATGTTTTTAATGGGTGGGGGGAACTTAGTTCAGGATCAAGTTTCGGGGAGCTTTTAGAGGACGAGAAATTAAAAGTAACTCGCCTTAGTGAAATAAACGAGCAGTTTATTACGGCTGACAAGTTTGTCTTTATTATGCCATTTTAGAATTTCTCAAATCTTCATGTAATGATGAATTTCTTTAATGTCCCTATTTTTGAAGGTCTATTTGTCGAGGGCACAATAAGGCTCCTGAAAGAGCAGTGTATTTCGTTTCAGCGATGGAGCGCGCTTTTTATTACGAAGGAAAAAGCCTTAGTGCTGGAGAAACTTATTGGGGGATAACTATTGCTCATAATCTTGATCCTGATTTAGTTATTGAACGGATGAAGGTTCAAGATATTATAAATGATGCTTATGCTGATAGAGGATGTTTTTTTGTGTGGTCTATGTACAATGCGTATTTAAATGAACAGGTGAAGGGTTACATTAGGAGTTCACAACATCTAACTCTCTACTATCATTATACCCCGAATATAATTAAATTTATAGACTGTTACTCGCCCATATCTAGCCGTATACTGTTATACGCAAGTCAAAAACGATAAGGGGTGTGGCTGTATGAATGACAAGCAAAAGGTGTTAGATCCTGGGCCATTTTTTCATGGGACAAAAGCGGAATTGAAGATTGGGGATCTGCTTGAACCGCTGCATTTATCCAATTATCAGGATAAAAAATCGAACCATATCTATTTCACCGGAACACTAAACGCGGCCAAATGGGGTGCTGAATTAGCTAGGTCTGATGCGAAAGAGAGAATTTATATTGTAGAACCGTTAGGCGAGTTTGAAAATGATCCAAATGTGACTGATAAAAGATTTCCTGGCAACCCAACACGTTCTTATCGATCGAAATCTCCGTTGAAAATAGTCGCTGAATTAGGTTCGTGGGAAAGACATTCCGACGAAGAAATCAATCATATGCTGAGCTCCTTAAAAAAATTAAGTGAAGAAGGAAAAAATGTCATATACGATTGATGATACGAATAACACGATGGCCGCCTCATGAATTGGGCGGCCTTTTGGTTGATCTTATTGAAACAACGCATCCATCAGCTCATCAAATGTTTTGGCTTGCTTGAGAGAGTGAATGCGGTCTGGATTGTCCAATAAATCGACGGCCTGTTCAAAGAATTGGTTCATGCAGGCAGCGTCATCCTTATGAATCGCTAATAAAAAGACAAGTGATACTTGATCTCCCTGCCAGTCAATCGGCTGTTTTAAGCGTGCGATGGCTACAGAGGAGGTGCCTTCATTTGTGATGAGCGGGTGCGGCATTGCAATGCCGCTGCCAAGATAGGTAGACGACATTTGCTCCCGCTCAAGCACCGAGGACCGAAAAGAAGACGATACTAGCTGATGCGCCTCTAAACGGCTGCATAATATATCTAATACCTCATCCTTGCTGCTTAGATCAGCATTCAGTAAAGTCAATCGCTCTTGAAAAAACGCCATCAGCTCTTTTGAGGGTGCCCCGTGTCCATTTAATAAATGAATGACTTCATTTACACGCTGTATATCATGATGTTCAAAAAAGGCGCTGACCTGAATGACTGGTTTCCCCTTTGATGTGAGTGGAACGGTTGTGATGATGACGTCACACGGCAAAGAGGTGCTCATGAGATAATCCTGATAGGAATAGAGCTCAACAATGTCGAGCTCGTGCTGAAAGGCTGCCTTCAATTTAATTTCAAGCAGCCTTGCCGTCCCTAGTCCAGACCCGCACACGATAATGGCTTTCTTTTTTTGCGAGGTATCGAGCTGACTTCTTTCAAATGAAGCAGCGATATGCAAGGCAACATATGCGGCCTCGTCTTCATTTGGTGTTCGCACTAGCTGTAAGGCATTTAGTCCGCTGACAGCCAAATCAAACGGGTAAGGATAGGACGCTTTGATCTCATGTAAAAGCGGATTTTGTAATGATACGCCATATTGGATTCGATTTAATAGCGGCTTCATATGAAGCATCAAGTCTTGCTGCAGGATGTTGTCATCAGCAAAACGATGGCCGCTTGTTTTCTCAATGTGCTGTAGAAAGACTGTAACCGCCTGTTGAACTTCCACTGTCGTCTGATGCTGGGCGGCTTCTTTCCAAGTTTGATTCGCTAATAGATGCATGACTAAGTAATCTGTTTCATCCTCTGATAAGGTCACATAAAAAGTGTCACTCACCTGCTGTATGATTTTTTGTGCAATTCTCATCAAAACTGGTGATCTTTGTGTGCGGGCGGTACTGGCGGATATCCGCTGGTTTTTTCGTGTTTGCTGAATCGCAATGGCTAAGTGAATGACTAAATTTTTTAAGGCAATGTCTTTAATGAGCAATGACTCTTGATGCAGGTTCGTCAAAACAATAGATCGAATGGTTTCAAGTGAAATATCAGGAAAATGGAGCTGCTCCCGCTCGGTGATATGAGAGAGTGCAGGCTCTTCCTCAAGAAGTAAGTCTGCATAGCACGTTCTTTTTTGCAGTTCATCTCCTTCAATCTTTAAGCCAAATCCAGGCTTTGATACAAGGGTCATGCCGTAACGGGCTAACAGCTCTCGTCCTTTTTTTAAATCACTGCTGACCGTCATGCGGCTGATAAACAGTTCTTCAGCCAGCTGGTCAATTTTTAAGTAATCGGATTGAAGCAACAGCTTTCTCATCATAAATCGTACACGCTCTTCTGGCATGACGGGGACAAGAGAGCGGGCAGGAAGCTTTTGTTGATGTAGCCAAAGCAGGAAAGCGTCTTGGTCACTCGTTAAAAGAGTATATCCCTTTCCTCGGATCGTTTTAATCATGGCTCCTGCTTCCTTTAAATACTCATTTGCTTCCTTGATTAAATTGCGGATAGAGCGGTCAGATAAGCGAAAAGAGGCAGTGAGCTCCTCCAGCTTCACGAACCCCTTTGTTTCAAATAGCCGCTGAATCAGCTGATAGGTTCGAGGATCTGCCGTCATCATCATTGCGCGGCTCCTTGCGCCTGTAAGGCATCAGTTCCAAGAGCGATGGCGCCCATTAAACCAGATAATCCATCAAAGGATGGTTTTGTGATGATTTCATGTAAAGGCTTTGGCAGCTGCAAATAGCCGTGAAGCCGTTTGTCTGTTTCATCAATTATAAGCGGCAGCATAGCCGGCTGTTTCATCACGCCTCCACCTAGAATGATGCGTTCTGGTGAAAGGGTGAGCAGCAGGTTAGCAGTCATCTGCCCGAGATAGTAAGCATGAAGTGACCAGGCAGGATGATCCTCTGGCAGCATTGGTGCCAGTGTATGATAGCGTCCTTCTATGGCAGGTCCAGATGCCAGTCCCTCTAAACAGTCATGATGTATAGGGCAGCAGCCTCCGTAGGTGTCATGAGGATGCCGCTGAACGGTGATATGACCCATTTCTGGATGCAGCAATCCGTGAATAAGGCGATGTTCAATATAGGCACCGCCGCCTATTCCAGTTCCAACGGTGATGTAGACCAGAGAAGCAGGCTTTTCTGCTTCAGTTGAAAAACGGGCTTCTCCGAGTGCTGCACAGTTTACATCGGTATCAAGCTTCATCGGGAGCCCGAGGGCTTGTTTTAAGGTAGAGAGGAAAGGGAATTGGCGCCAGGCTGTTTTTGGTGTGTCTAAAATCGTCCCATAGCGTGGGCTTTGCTCTTTCACATCGACAGGCCCGAATGCCCCAATGCCAATTGCATCGACACGATGCTTTGTAAAGTAATCGATCACTTGCCGGCATGTTTCATCTGGATTCCCTGTTGCAAAGGAAGTCATGTGTTCAATCGTTCCGTCTGTCGTTCCGTAGCCGCAGACAAATTTCGTTCCGCCTGCTTCAATGCCTCCAATTCGCATGATCAATGCCCTCCATTAAAGAGGGGCGGAATCCAAATGGATCCCGCCCCTACATGTTCATTTTTTCTTTACAATGTAGGTTTGTACCTGACAAGGTGTAAGCGGTTCAATGTGTAATGATCCATGTTGTGCTTTGAGTATTTGTCCTTCAGGTGTTTCTCCTAAATTCGCTGTTTCTCCGTGTTGTAGAGATGAACTATTGATTGAAGCGGCTGTTTGACGCGTTAAATATGGATTGAAGAGACGAATGACAATGCCTGTTCCATGCTCTTCTTTTTTCAGAGCGCTTAGAATGGCTCCGTCTGTCTCAATGTCAAGCAGGCTATAAGTAGATTGTAAGTCTTCTTTTTCATCTCGGAAAGAGAAAATTAAACGACCGTTTAAAAAGTCTGCCCGCTCGTAGCATTGAACAGGGGTGGTGTAACGTTTGGCAAGCTTCGCTAAGTGTCCCTCGCTGACTGCGTCCTTGCTATAGTGCATACCAAATGAGAATGACAGTGCACCTTGCAGCTGAGCGTCAGGTGTCTCCACAATTTTTTCCCCAGATGCGCGTCCTGGACGATAAAGGAGATTTTCTTTCCCCATTTTTCCGAAACAGCGGAAGAGCGTATACGCAATCGTTGTGTAGCCTTCTCCTGTGATCTGGTATTCTCTCACGCAGTCGGTCAACAGAGCGGCACCATATGCTTCATCACGAAGTGCGACAAAGGATTGCATCGGTTCAATAGTGATCGGTTTTTCTTCCCAATGTTCATTGTTCCACCATTCTAGCTCTTGCGTCAGCTCTGTTGGGCGTTCGATTGTACCAAACTGCTGATCGCTCAGTGATACGTTTGATGCGATGCCTGTATCAAAGAGAACGCGCAGGCGATGATCTAACGCATGGTTGTCCACATCTACATGAAAACGGATGACAGCATCGTCTTTGTTTAATGCCACCTTCGCTGTGATCGGAAGTGAAGTCGCAGCCGATTGCTTAGAGCGCGCCTCTAGGTCATAAGGGACAGCGAGCTGAAGCTTGATGGTCAGCTCTTGCTGTAGGCCGCTTTTAGCCACTGAGATGTCTGCTGATGAAAGATCCTTGGATGACACATACAAGTCCTCACGAGGTGGTGAATAGTTATAGGAATCCCCATCGTCTCCGTTGTCTTCAAAGATCATTTGCTCAGAGAATGTCCGCCCAGTTTGTTTATCTGTGATGTCCAGTGATCCGTTGTCATTTGCCGCAATGCGGTAATACGTATTTTCAATCACTCGTTCTTCAGTTTGTTCCCATAGAGATTCGCTTGATTCATCGAAGACCATGCTGACCTGTGTATAACCAACTGACGGTAAGTCGATGGCTTCAATCAGCAGAACGGCTTTCCATACTTGCTTTGGCATGTACACTTCTTTACTTGGGTTAAGAGAAATTTGCTGTGCCAGCACATAATCTGTGACATCGGTTTTGCTTTTCACTGTGTACTGAAGTGTTCTTCCATTTGCATCCTTTAGCGTAAATGGACGTTCTGTGATAAAGGTTTCGACTTCAATGACTTCAGAACGCTTTGAAGGCAGTGTATTGAACAACGTGAATGTGATTTCTTGCTCTGTTTTCAGTCGAATTGTGATGAGACGCATGTGCAAGTCCACAAGATTCTCGGCGATTTCCTTTGCCTGCTTGTAGCGGAAGAATACATCTTGGTTTGTCGTATCACTATTACAGCCGCCAATGCTGTCATGCGCTGCATTTTCAAACATGAGGTACCAAATATCGCGAACCGTATCATGCGGATAGTCGTGTCCAAGCGAATAGCTGATCGTAAGGATAGGCTCCATCACATTCACGAGATAGTTTTCAATTTGGTTGTTTAAGATTTTTAAATCCGCTCGTGTTGAAAAAATAGATTTATGAATCCTCATATGCTTCGCATGAATGAGCTCTCCGTGTAATGTCTCGAAAGATGTCCGCTCTTTTTTCACTGCTGCAATATAATCTTCTAAACTGCTGATTTGATAGTGGTGCTCGTCAAGTTCATTGGCTTTTTCTAATAAGTCAGGCAGGTTTTTGCGGATCGGTGCTTGGTCAAAACCGTTCGGGAAATAGACATTCTTTGTGGTTGCCTTTGCTTGCAGCGCACCGATTTTTTCAGATAAAAAGGCTTGTAAGTCCTCATCTTTCTCAGGGATATTTCCACCGTAGTAGTAGCCAAATGGCAGATTCACAGCAAAGACTTCACTGCCGTCAGCGCCGCGCCAATTGAATTCAGTATGATTTGTCATATGGTCAGAAACGCCCCGCCAAAATGCTGTATCGACAATGCCGAATCCGCGATAAATTTGAGGCATTTGTGTGGATTGACCGAAGGAATCAGGGACATAGCCGACTTTCATCACGTGTCCGAATTGCTGACAGCGTTCAATTCCATATTGCAGGTTCCGCACAATCGATTCACCTGAAATGACGAGCTGGTCGGTTTGGGTATACCATGGGCCGATGATGAGACGTTTCGCTGTGACAAGCTTCTTGATTCGATTTTCATCCTCTGGACGCCATTTCAAATAATCATCTAATAAGGATGCCTGGGCATCGAGCATGAAGTAATGGAACCTTTCATCTGTTTCAAGGGTATCTAAGATATCCATTACGTTTTTCATTAAGTAGATACGGGAGCGGGAGGTGGTGAAATACCATTCCCGGTCCCAGTGAGTATGTGGAATCACATGTACATTGACAGTCATTGATCAACGACACCTTTCTTCGTTCAAATTATCCTTCTAGCACAAGGTCAAAATCGTCTTCTTCTTTCTGCTTTTGATCATGTTCCGGCGTTTTAGGTTCTTTTTTCTCAGAGAAATTCACAAGCAGGTTGGCGCCAATACCGATGACGAGTGCGCCAGTAAGGGCTCCGATTAAATAAGCCCACCAGTTTCCGACTGAGAAGAAGCCGTATAGCCCGCCAATTGGCGGCATGATGTCATGAACTCCTAATAATGCAGCGACCCCGCTTCCTACAGCACATGCGACAACATTGAGCGGAATCAATTTCAAAGGATTGACGAGGGTAAAAGGGATCGCCCCTTCCGTAATACCGATAATCCCCATGACAAGACCGCCTCGTCCGGCTTCTCTAAAGGTTGGGGAGAAGTTGCGTTTTCGAATCAATGTCGCAAGCCCGTATCCAAGCGGTGGAATGACAATGGCAATATTGACGAGTATGGCAGGGAGATAGACGCCTGATAGGAAGAGCGCGTTACCAGCCATCCAAGCTGATTTATTCACCGGTCCGCCAAGATCGAAGCCAATCATCGCCCCTAAAATCAGAGCGAGTGCGAGTGTGCTTGTTCCATCAGCGACCATGCCTTTGATCCATTCAATTAATGCCGTGTTCAAAGCGCCCAATGGTCCGCCCAGAAGAACGGACATAAGAAGCCCGGTTAAGCCAACGGTAATGAGCGGCAGGATGAGCAGAGGGACGAGCCCAGCTGCAGAGCCTTGAATTTGAATTTTTCTTTTCACAAAAAGAGCAACATATCCTGCGAAGAAGCCTGCAATGACGGCACCTATAAATCCAGCATTGGTTGAGCTGGCGAGGGCTCCGCCGATAAAACCGGCCGCAAGCCCTGATTTATCCGCAATCGAATAGGCGATAAATCCAGCGAGCAGGACGTTCATTAAGCCAATACCTGTCCAGCCAACCTGCTCCATTAAATAGGCGCCGTGCAGTATGCCGCCAGCATCCTTATAGGTGTTTAAATCTGAAACACCAAACCCTAACCCGACCAGTTTTGCTAAACCAACGATAAGTGAGGCACCGATGATTACAGGAAGAATATAAGAAATACCGGTCATAAGATGGCCTTCAATGACTTTTAATTTTGCTTTCATTTTGCTTTGCTCCTTTCTATATGGCATTGCTCATGTTTATTGAGATTCAGACTTTTTCTTTTCTACAAGTGCTACAGCTTTGGTGATGATTTGTTCGGCATTTTTTAAGGCACGTCCGATTTCGACACGTACAGTGGGAATGCCTGAGAAGCGTTCAGCATCGTTAATATGCTGATTTGAGGCAATGATGCAGAGGTCTGCCTGCTGTGCTTCCTCTGCTGTAATGCCGTTCACCTGTCCCATAATCCCTTGCTGTTCGATTTTGATCTCGTGTCCGAGCTGTTTACCCGCATTTTCTAACGCTTTGGCTGCCATTGGTGTATGAGCTAATCCTGCTGGACATGAAGTGACACCGACAATTTTCATTGTGTAATCCCCTCTTTCAATTGTTGTTCAATGACTTCGTAATAGTAATCAGCTGTTTGACCCGGTTGAATCTTTTCGATAAAAGCAGGTTCCATTAGGCTGGTCGCAATACCTGACAGTAATTTCAGATGTGTGATATTTGCTTCCTCTAGTGGAACGAGCAGTGTAAATAAATAGCTTGTGGGCAAATCGTCGAAGCTTCCCCATTCAATGGGTTGTTCAAGTTCTAAAAAAAGAAGTGAAGCCGTTTGTACAGCGGAGCTTTTTGTATGTGGAATGGCGAAGCCTTGCTGAAGTCCTGTTGAGACTTCGTCTTCGCGTGTCAACAAATCTGCTAATAGCCCCGCCTGATCGTTTGTAATCTGAAGGTCTTCAGCTTTCTCGGAAATATATTGTAAAATCTCATTCTTTGATCGTCCGTTTACTTGTGTGAAAACATGATCTTTTTGGAACAAGCTGATCCCTTCTCTCTTGTTTGTTAAGCGCTTACAAGTTGATTGTAATGTACTTTTCATCATGGTTAAATAGCATCATTTTCCGTTTGAAATGGCAAAAAGTTTATGAAGCTATCCGTCTTGCTGACTGATTATCTCAAATCCTAGCTTAAAACGAGTTTAATTATGTAATAAACAGATTCTACTAAATGTCTTTCTGTGATATTCTTCCAAGGTATCATAAAAGATAAGGGGGTCTTTTCATGTTCAAAAAGCAGGTCAAATCCTGTGTGGTCGTACTCATGGCCATGATTCTATGTATGGCGGCATTACCTGGATACGAGGCAGCAGCTGCCAGTAATGGAACGAGTGTCAATGAAGCCATTGGGTTAAAAAATGGTGAAGTCATCTCTGATACATTACAGAATGAAAAGGAAGAGTCGTGGTACCAAATCACGCCATCTGCACAAGAGGTGGCAAAACATACACACATGCAAATTTCTGTAAAAAGTAAACAAATGCTGTCCGTATCGGTCTATCCAAGTAAGGACAGAGCGATGAAGGATGACACATATTCAAGATACCGGGTGGACACAGCAAGCGGAGAGACAGAGATTAACTTCCCGCATGCATGGTCAGGTCCCTATTATGTCAAAGTGCTCTATTTAGGGTCTGAGGAAGACAGCCGTGATGAGGAAGAGGATGCGGCATATACAATCGGATATAAAGGAGCTAACCTCCCGCCTTCTGAACCCGTTTTCCCTGAAGACGATGAGCCTGAAATCATCATTATAGAGAAAAAGTACGGGCGTGAAATTCTCCAATCGATTCGTACAATCGAAGATAAACGATTCAATGAAACAGCAGAGGGCCAGAAGCTGACGCGTCTGCTCCAAAAGACAAAGCCGTTTCTCAAATCGAAGCTCATCAAACATCAAAAAGAGCAGCAAAAGGTATACAACCATCTGCTCACATTAAAAACACTGCTAAGTGACGTAGAGAAAAATGGTGCATTTAGTGGTCATATCGTAACAGAAAAAGAACAACAGGCGATCCTGTCCCTTTTTGATATGCTCAAAGAAGCAAGTCCGGCTTATTTAAAAAAGGAATTAGAAGCCGTCAGTCAAAAAATTGGCATCGATCAGCTTGAAGGAAAATCAGCTGGTTATGTATTAGAGAAACAAAAGCTAGTAAAAGAAGAGAAGGTTAAAACGAATAAGATCATTTTTAAATTAAAGGATGGCCAAACACTTCAATCTGCGAAAAAGAAGATGAAAAGCTACGGCATCCAAGAAAACCGTGTGACATCACAGTCAGTCAGTCCTTTATTCAAAGGAATGTATGTCTATGATGTGCCAGCAGGGCAAGAATCAGCTGGAAAGACACTAAAAGCAGGCAAAGCGGTCATCAAAAGCACGGCAAGAAAGCTTTCCAGTATGCCGAATGTTGAATTTGCAGAGCCTGTTCAAACCTATCGCGCGCTAAGCAACGACGCGCAGTATGGTTATCAGTGGCCGCTGAAAAACAGTGCGCAAAACAGCGGGAAAAAAGGCGCTGACGTCAAATTTGAACAAATGAATACACTGATTGGCACAAGCAAAATGAAGCAAACATTAATTGCTGTTGTGGATACAGGTGTAGACAGCCGTTTGACGGATTTAAGCGGGACTGTTCGTACAGACTTAGGTGCGAATCTCATTGGACGAAACAAAGATGCGATTGATGATAATGGACACGGTACGCATGTGGCAGGCATCATTGCCGCAAAATCCGATAATCATTACTCAATGGCAGGCCTTAACCAACATACGGGCATCATTCCAGTGAAGGTACTGGATGCCTATGGCTTTGGCGATACAGAGCATATTGCACTTGGAATCAAGCATGCAGTGGACAAAGGCGCAAAGGTCATCAACATGAGCCTTGGCGGCTACTACAGCAGGGTGATTGAATATGCAATGAATTACGCTGCACAAAGAAATGTACTAGTGGTCGTGGCGAGTGGCAATGATGGCGTACCAGAAATGGGCTACCCTGCGACATCAAAATACGCAATGGCGATTGGCGCAAGCAACCGTATGGATATTGCCGCTGAGTTCTCAAGCTATGGCAAAGGACTGAGCATGTCAGCACCGGGTTCTGATATTCCGAGCTTAATGCCTGATGGGAATGTCTCATACCTGAGCGGGACATCAATGGCGACACCATATGTGGCAGCAGCAGCAGGGTTACTGCTTTCTAAAAATCCATCCTTGAAGCCAAATCAAGTGAGAAATCTTTTGCAAAGTACAGCAGATGACATTTCATTTAAATCGATTGATGGAAAAGATGACGTTTTCTATGATGAAAACGAGGAGCCAATTGTGGATCCGAAAATCCCGGGTATCGATTGGATGACAGGACATGGGAGACTGAATGCATTTGCTGCATTAAGTGCTGTCGAATTGAATGCATCTGTAAGCAAAGTGGAGGATCAGCATCAAAAGGTGACAGGTAAAGCAAAAGCCGGCGCTGCTGTTTCTGTGTATAGAGGCAAAACCCTGCTTGGAAAAGGCACAGCAGGCAAAAAGGGAACCTTTAGTGTGAAGATGAAGCATCAGAACAAAAACAAAGTCCTTCACATTAAGATTTCAAAGGGAAAGGCCGCAACGACGCTCAAAACAGTCGTGAAAAAAGGCAAAGCACCAGCTAAGCCGAAAGTGGGCAAAGTAACGGTCAAAAGTAAAACGGTTAAAGGGACTGCGGGTGCAGGCTTGACCATTAAAGTGAAAAACAAATCAAAGAAAGTCATCAAAACGGTAAAAACAAATAACAAGGGCGCATTTACTGCCCAAATCAAACCGCAAAAAGCCAAAACAGTCTTGTATGTGACCGCTTCAGATGTGAGAAAAAGAGAAAGCAAAGCAGTAAAAGTGGTTGTGAAAAAATAAAAGAAGGACTTCCCTTTCTAAAAAAAGGGAGGTTTTTTTGTTTTTAACTGGAAAAATACCAATTAATGTCGATAGTAATATAGTAGGAAAAAAAAGGAGGATTTATCGATGAAAAAAATCATGTTTGCTTTCTTTCTATCATTGCTTCTCGTATTCCCAAGCTTTGCACATGCTGAAGAAACAGGTGCAGTGCCAGCATCCGTTCAAGTAACAAGTGTCACAGCAGCCGATAGTGGAATAGTGAATTACGGCTATGGCAGTAAATATCGCGTGGGTTCTTATTATCCAGCTACGTTTAAAGGAACACTAAAAGATACAAGTGGAAACCTCATGCCTAATCAGCCGATCCAGCTTTATTTTGAAGCAGCAATCAAATCATATGCTCAAACAGCGACAGGCACAACAGATGAGAACGGACAGTTTTCACTGACGTTTCAAGTTCCAGCAGGTGCAGGCTACCAATCATACAATAATGCAGGCTGGTCAACACATTACTACGATATCGTTCCAGTGACGTTCACGTCAAACGACATCAAACTATCTTCAAATGTCACAAGTGTGTACCATTTGGCGTATACATCACGTTACTAATTTTATAGAAAAAAAGGATGTCATCGAGTGACATCCTTTTCTTTTTGTTAGCAAACCTGCTGGGCGGCAACCGAAAGAGTCGATAAACAAACACTCATCAGCCGTTATTCCCAGATTCAATCGAGCGTTTAACTTTTCATCTTGAGCTTTGATAGAAAAAAACCTGATGTTTATACACCAGGTTTTTCTCGTTTTTTCTGAACCCAAGCTGTCACGTAATAGGCAGCATAGCAGAGCGCAATGAAAGGAATGCCGCAGATGAGGGCAATCCGCTGATTTGGATCAAAGGCAATGCCGATGACAGATGCAAGACATAGGAGGAAGGCTGCAATCGGAACTACTGGATAGAGCGGTGTTCGAAAGGATAAATCATGAAGCTGTCCGCCTTCCTGTAAAAATCTTTTCCGAAACATAAACTGTGAGGCAGCAATCCCCATCCATACGACCACAACGGCCAGTCCAGAGATTGAAACAAGGACAAGGTATACCGTTTCTGGTGCGATTACACTCGATAGCAAAGAAAGAATACCACCGATCATACTTAAAATGAGTGCATTCAAAGGAATTCCTTTTGACGTCAGTTTCGCCAGTTTTTTAGGAAGTGTCCGTTCCTCAGAAAGCGACCAAAGCATACGAGATGATGCGTATAATCCTGAGTTTGCGGCAGATAAGATCGCGGTCAGGATGACAAAATTCATGAAATCTGCCGCATAAGGAATTCCGATACGATCAAATACCACGACAAATGGGCTTTTGATCACCCCGGCTTCTTCTACTGGAATCAAGCCAGCCAAAACAACGATCGTTCCAACGAAAAACAGGACGAGACGCAGGACGGTTGTGCGAATTGCTCTTGGAATGGTCTCGTCAGGATTGACGCTTTCACCCGCAGCAATCCCAATCAACTCCGTACCTGAAAAAGCAAAATTGACCGCAAGCATCGTCATTAAAATCGGTAAAAAGCCGTTTGGAAAAAGTCCGCCTTCCCCAGTGAAATTAGAAAAGAACGGAGCGGCCTCACCGCCCTTTAATGGGATCAAACCAAACATTGCAGCTCCGCCAAGAATAATAAAGAGAATAATAGCCATTACTTTAATACTGGAAAACCAAAACTCTGATTCTGCAAAAAACTTGACTGTAAATGCGTTAAGTAAAAAGATGAGAAGAGCAAAAACACCACTCCACATCCAAACTGAAGTGTCTGGAAACCAGCGCTGCATTAATAGTCCTGCCGCTGTAAATTCCGAACCGAGTGCCACTGTCCACGTCAGCCAGTATAGCCAAGCGACCGTATAGCCTGTACCAGGTCCAATGTATTTTGTTGCATACGTATGAAAAGCCCCTGTGACCGGCATTGCGACAGACAGCTCACCTAAACAAAGCATCACGAGGTACACAATTAATGCCCCGACAAGATAGGCAAGAATGGTTCCCGCAGGTCCGGCCTGATTGATGGTATACCCAGAGCTTAAAAAGAGCCCTGTTCCAATGACGCCGCCTAGAGAAAGCATGAACAGGTGCCGGCTTGTCATTTTTCGTTGATATTGTTGTGACTGATCTTTTGCTTGTTCCATGTCTTCCCGCCCTTTTGCTTAGAAGTATGTGTGATGATTCATGATGCTATGATGTGGTTCGTTTTAAGATGTCATTGATATCTTCTGGAGTCGTCCGGCAGCAGCCGCCGATGATATGCGCGCCGTCTTTGTACCATTGATACGCACATTCGCCAAAAGTAAGGTGTGACGTATCTCCACTCCATACCTTTTCTTCAGGGTCATATACTTCACCTGAATTTGGATACACCACAATCGGTTTGCTCGTTCCTTTTTTCATCTCTTGAATAAGAGAAGTGATAAATTGCGGCGGCGTACAGTTCACGCCGACAGCAGCGATTTGTTCATAAGGATCAAGTGCCTGTACACATTCTCGTATGAAATCACCTTCACTAATGTGCAGGCCATCCTTTGCGCTGAATGTGATCCAAGCAGATACCCCGCTGAATTCATCGTGCAGCAGCTTTGCGATGGCTGTTGCTTCAATCAGACAAGGAATCGTTTCACATGCAAGAATATCTGCACCCGCTTCTACTAATGCCTGAATTCTTGGTCTGTGGAAATCAATGAGCGCCTGCTCAGAAAGTCCGTAATTTCCCTTATATTCTGAACCATCAGACAAATAAGCGCCGTATGGCCCCACAGATCCAGCGACAAATGGTTTTGTCCGTCCTTCACGACCCGCTTCATCCTGCCAAAAAAGATCGCGTGCCTCTTTCGCTAAAGTGACAGAGCGTTTCATGAGTTCAATCGCTTCTTCTTTTGTATAGCCTTTTTCAGCAAAGCCTTCAATCGTTGTTTGATAGCTGGCGGTTGTTGCGCAGTCAGCACCTGCTTGGAAGTAGTCCAAGTGTACTTGCTGAATCAATTGTGGCTGTTCAATAAGTATTTTGGCTGACCATAAACGATCGTTTAAGTTACAGCCCTTTCGTTCAAGCTCTGTTGCAAGTGCACCGTCTAAAATCAAAGGTGCGTGAGCCTGTAAACGGCTTTGAATAGGATTCATCGTAATCAGACAGCCTCCTTTTTAGATCGGAAATGATGGATATGATATGAGGCAGTAGTTTAAATGACTAAAGTGTTTTTGTCAAGGAGAGGAAAAAGCATAATAGGGCGGAAAAACCCTGAAAACATGCGGGTTTTGATGCATAAAAATGCAGTCAAAATAATAGACAACCAAGTCATTGACAGCCTCTAAAAAGAGATATATATTATGGAAAGATTGATTTCAGAAAGCTTCATCAAAAGGCGCCGTCTTTTGATTTTTATGTTGTCCAACGACTGTCTTCTTTCGTGCAGAAAGAGGGTTTTTTATATGCTTAAAAAAGGAGGAAAGAAGAAATTGAAAAAATGTGTAAAAGATATAGCGATGATTCTGGTTGGTTCTTTTTTATTTGCCGCAGCAGTGAACATGTTCGTCATTCCGCTTGAATTTGGTGAAGGCGGCGTAACGGGGCTGTCCATCATTTTTTATTATTTGTTTGAGATTGCACCGTGGCTGACGAATCTCGTGTTTAATGCCATCTTGCTGCTTGTCGGCTATAAGTATTTAGACAAGAAGACCACGATTTATACTGTGGTTGCTGTTGCAAGTAACTCCCTATTTTTACACCTGACCACAACATGGGTCGTGAATGTACATGAATTGATCATTGGAGCAATTTTTGCAGGGATTATCATCGGAATTGGGATTGGTCTTGTGCTGAGAGCCGGTGGAACAACGGCGGGTTCTGCCATTCTCGGAAGAATTGCCAACAAGTATTTAGACTGGAACGTGAGCTATGCCATCTTGTTCTTTGATTTGATCGTTGTATTTGCTTCCTACTTTATTATTGGTGCGGAAAAATTAATGTTTACCATTGTGATGCTGTACGTGGCGACAAAGGTGATGGACTTCGTGATAGAAGGGCTTAACACGAAAAAGGCAGTGACGATTATTTCTTCATGCAAAGATGATATTGCGGAAGAAATCAATCACACCTTAGATCGAGGCGTCACAATTTTAAACGGGCGCGGTCATTATTCAAAGGAATCGAAGGAAATTCTTTACGCAGTCATTCAAAAGCAGGAGCTCATGCGCCTCAAGAAAATTATTAAGAAAATTGATCGAGACGCATTTGTTGTTGTCCATGACGTACGCGATGTGTTCGGAGAAGGATTTGTAAATATATAAAAATGAAAAGACCCGAAAAAGGGTCTTTTTTTATTCTCTATACCTCTTGTCACACAATACTATGTAATGTATAGTATGAAGAGTTAGGAGTTGTAAACATGAATGCACAATTAAAAAAAGGGTTACTGGAATTTTGTGTACTGGCGGTATTAAAGAAAGGCGATTCCTATGGTTATCAAATTATTAAAGATATGTCCCATTGTATTGAGATTTCAGAATCGACATTATATCCGATTTTAAAGCGTTTAGAGCAAAACAATTATGTGGAGACCTATTCCCAGGAACATAACAGTCGATTAAGAAAATACTACCGCATGACAGAAAGCGGGCGGGAGCATATGGCGCAGTTTTTAGAGGAATGGGATCAGGTGATGGCGATTTACGACTTTATTTCTGGAGGACAGGGCAATGAATAAAAAAGAATTTTTAAGCAGCTTAAAGAAGCATCTGCATCGTTTAGGCGAAAAAGAAAGTGAACGGTTTATCGAATACTACGATGAGATGATCGAGGATTATCAGGAAGATGGCTACAGTGAACAGGAAGCGGTTCAGCAGGTCGGGCAGCCTGCCATCATCGCCGAAGGGATTATGAGGGAACAAGGAATAAAAACCGTTCAGGTGCCGACGTATGGAGAAAAAGCCACAAGACTCTCCATCCTCATTTTAGGCTTTCCGTTATGGGGCAGTATTCTAGCAACAGTCTTCCTGCTGATTCTTTCTGTATATATGGTGATTTGGTGCATTCCGCTCGTGACAGGTACAGTGACGCTGGTTGGTCTGCTCGGCGGTTTTTGGAGCATCATTGGTTCTCCATTTATCTTTCAGGACGGTTTGCATGTGGTGGTGACGCAGATTGGCGTTGGTATTCTTCTATTAGGTGTCGGATTATTAAGTGGCATAGCCACGGCGTATTTGACAAAGCTATTTGTTCAAATGACTATTCAAACCACTAAGGCATTCATGGGAATGTTTAAAAAGAAGGTCGTGAGAGTATGAACGTGAATGATTTAAAAAAGCAATGCATCAAATGGGGGATCATCTTCACCGTTGCCGGAGGAATTGTCATGGCAATTGGTTTTGGATTATCAGGCTTTGATTTAGATGCATATCACAACAATGACCAGAGCAACGTGTTCCGCACCATCAATTGGAGCAAGCCATAATAAATGAAAAACCCCGCTTATGTGGGTCTCAGCGTGTAGACAAACCCTCGCATTCTTTGTCAGTTCTGCGCTCCGGTGCTCACGAATGTCAAATTCGCTCCGCTCCGATGCTCGTCCTTCCTAGGGCTGCAAAGGTTTTCTATCACGCTGAAAAGAAGACAAAGAGCTAAAATCAAGATCATTTTAGCCCGTCTAAAAACCCGAGCCCGCTTATGCGGGTCTTTTTTTCGCTCGGACCACAAAGAAGAAATAACAGCAAAGTGCGCCTAGATCACAAAGCATAATGATCAGCCCCATTGGAAAGGCTGTTTGGCTTCCGGCTAGTCCGACAAGAGGTGTCATGCAAGCGCCTAGCAGCATTTGCGCCACACCGATAAGGGCGGCCGCACTTCCTGCATGCGCTCCGTGATGCTGCATTGCAAGAGACGGGGCAGAGGTGCCGACAATTCCAACGCTTGAGACAACAAAAAACAGCGGAATCAGAATGCCGTACAATCCTGCATCAATCGAGATCATGAAAAATAAAGTGACTCCCCCTAATGCAGCTGTCAGCAATCCAATGCGAAGAACTTTCTCTTCACCAATTTTCGCAGCGACTCGGGCAAATACTTGTCCAGCCGTGATGATTCCAAGACTATTTACCGCAAAGGCAGCACTAAATCCTTGTGGAGAAAGGTTAAAAATATCCTGAAGCACAAACGGTGAACCAGAAATATAGGCAAACATCGCTGCGAATACAAGACCTTGCGAGAGAGCATATCCAACAAAGAGACGATCGCTCGCTAGAATTTTCATCGCACCTAGGATCTGTTTGAAGCCCCCAGTCTGTCTGCGTTCCGCAGGTAAGCTTTCTTTCAATGAAAACATTGATCTTAGGAGCATTAGCGCTCCGAGGATACCTAGAAGAACAAACACACCCTGCCACGTCGTGAACCGTAACATTTGTCCACCCACGATAGGTGCCGCAGCCGGAGCAACTCCGTTGACTAACATGAGCAGAGCAAAGAATTTCGTCATTTCTGAGCCTTCATAATGATCTCGCACGATGGCCCGTGCAATGACAATGCCTGCTGATCCAGCAAGTCCTTGAATCAATCGAAGAAGAATGAACGTCCAAATCGATGTGACCACTGTACATAAAAGAGATGCTGCAATAAAAATGATCAATCCAATCATGAGTGGCTTTCTTCTGCCGACTGTATCACTGATTGGACCTGCAATCAGCTGTCCAAGCGCAAGTCCAATCAAACAAGCCATGAGACTTAACTGAGACAGCGCCGTGCTTGCTTCAAAGTCACGGGCGATATTAGGTAAAGCAGGTAAATACATATCCATTGCCAGCGGAGCAAGGGCTGTTAAAGATCCGAGCAATGCGGCAAGGAGAAATCGATTTTTTTTCGATTCTTGGGGATAAGATAAAGAACTCATATGATGACAACACTCCTCGTATACTTCCTCAACACAGCATAATGAATCAAGCGTTCCTTTTCAATAAAAAAATTTTCAGAGATGATTCCATGCAAAATGATTGATCTTTCGAATGAGACTCTTTACATTGAATGAGTAGAGAAAAGAGGAAGGCTATCGCATGCAGTGATTGCATGATACGTATATCCACTAATAGAGTGCAGGAGGTGCTGACATGAAGCAGCAAGAGCTGATTATTCGTCAAGCAGTCAAAGAAGATCATGAGGCCATCAGGAACGTGCTGATCAAATCCTATGCACAGTATGCGCCTCAATTTACAGAGGAAGGCTGGCAAGATTATTCTGCGGCGCTTGCAGCAGCTGTAGATAATCCGAACATGGAGCTGATGCTGGTGGCGGAGCTTGACGGCAAGGTTGTGGGGACGCTTCAAATGTTCCGGTCATCAGAGCAAGCATATGACAATCCCGAAATGGGCATTACATCAGCCATCGTCCGGTTTTTAGGAGTAGATCCCGATGTGAGGGGAAAAGGCATTGCAGAGTCATTGCTGCGTAAAAGTATTGAACTGACGCAATCATGGGGCGAAAATGTCCTGTATCTGCATACATCTGATAAAATGCAGGCCGCCATTCGCCTATATGAAAGAATGGGCTTTGAGCGTGCGCTTGATAAAGATTTTGTGAGCCCGAGTGGGACGCATGTCAAGAGCTATCAATATGTGATCAAGAAAGAACAGCCGGCAGGTTCATCACATCACGCGTAATAAAAGGAAGAGCAAGTCCTGCGTGGACAGCTCTTCCTTTTTTCAATTTACGCCCACAGTACCAGCGCCCAATATGATACCCCCCACGAGATTAAACCGAACATGACAAAGAATTTTAACATGCGCTCATAAGGAGACAGCTTTCGTTCTCTCTTCGTTTTCACCAGCTGCCAATAAAGGATATAGCCGCAAATCATGAGGATGATTTGTCCAAGCTGTGTAAAATTTTCAAGAATCGTGATTCCGTTCATTTATTTCACCTCATCATAGGTCTTCCATAAGTAAATGAGGCAATCCTTTATTTCTTCAAAAAAAATCGGTGTATACTGGAAAGAGACCAAATGTTTAGAGGGAGTTGTGACATGTTGTTTTCGCTGCATGCGAATCGTTGGGATAAAGTCATCGAGAGAAAAATCAAATACGATCAGAAAGTTGTGGAACATACTTGTCAGCTGTTAGATGCACAGGGACAGCAGGCTGTGCTGTTTCACAAGATTAAAGACCCGTTTACGATGAGGGCAGGTGATGGTGCTCTGACCATTCCAAAAGGAAGCTATACGACCGCTTATTATTGGAAGGATCGTCCTTACAACATATATTTCTGGAGAGATGAACAAGGGAAGGAACTAGGGTCTTATTTTAATATGGTGGGAGAAACACAGTTCAATGGCCAGCTGGTCATGTTTGAAGACCTCATTATTGATCTTCTCGTTCTTCCAAATGGTGATGTCTTTGTGCTGGATGAAGATGAGTTGCCGGAGAGTTTAGCAGATTTTGAACACGGTACAGTGCGGCGGGCACTAGAGAGCGTGACGGCTTCGTTAGAAAGCATTCTCGATCAAGTGAGGGCAGATGCCGAAGGGAAATATCATCACAGCTTGTTTGAGCCGATGTTGATATAGAAAAAAAACGATTCCTCGCTGAAAGGAATCGTTTTTTTCTGTTAAACCTTAATACGGTTTAATCGTTTTTGTAAATTGGTTTTTGTTTTGGAAGCTTTTAGCTGTTTGACAGCGCTTTGAGCCGCTGCTTTTGTTTTCTTTGTTCGTTTGGCTTCCGCTTTTTTGACCTTTTGTTTAGCGTCTGTCACTTTCTTTTGATAAGCGACTTGTTTTTTGACTTTGTCGAGCCGGTTTTGCAGGCTTGTTTTTTCTTTGCCTTTGTTTAGTTTTTTGATGGCCGTTTGAGCACTTTTAATAGCACCTTGTGTTTTGTTCTTTTCGGCTGTTTTAACCTTTGCACGTGCCGAGCGGATATCAATGGCTGCTTGGACTTTCTTCACCCGTTCTGTGAGTGCTGTTTTTTGCTTGCTTGCAGTGAGCCTGTCAATTCTTGTTTTTGCTTGATTGACATCTGCCTGCTTTTTAGATGTTTCGGCTGTTTTGACGGCACTGGCCGCAGCCTTTAAAAAGGTGGATTGCGGCACATATTGCACGCGGCCATAGCCGAATTGTGGATCCTTCCCTTTTGCGCCAAGATCCACTGTATAGCTGCGCAATAAAGTGCGAAGCTGTGCATTTGTTTTCTTCGGATGAAGCTGCTTTAACAGTGCCAGCATTCCTGTGACATGCGGTGCAGCTTGTGATGTACCCGTTGCATACCAATATTCATTTTTCAAATAGGTACTGATGACGTTCTCACCAGGGGCAGAAAATTCAATCCCTTTCCCTGTATTCGAGATAGACGAAAGTTTGTCTTTGTCAGTCGTTGCAGAAACGGCAATGACGCTATTGTAAGCGGCTGGGTAGCTAATATGATTCTTTTTCCCATCATTTCCGCTTGCAGCAACCACGAGCAGTCCTTTTTTATAGGCTTCATCCACTGCTGAATGCAAGATGGGGATATTGTCTTCAAAGCCTAAACTTAAATTAATAATGTCCATCTTGTTGGTAATCGCCCAATCGATGCCTCGAAGCAGACTATATAGGTCGCCTTCTCCCTTTTTATCTAACACTTTCACAGCATACAGCTTCACACCAGAAGCGACGCCGACTGTTCCATAATCGTTATTAAGCGCACCAATCGTGCCGGCGACATGTGTGCCATGTCCTTCATCATCTTTATAAGAGGATGTGTAGTTCACGAATGATTTACCGCCGGATACCTTTAAATCCTCGTGTGAGAAAATACCAGTATCTAAAACAGCTACTTTTACATTTTTACCAGTGACGCCTTCTTTTATTGCTTGCTTAATATTTAGTTTTTGCAGATTGTAAGATTTTTGTACCAATGCATCCTGATTAGTAGCAGCGGCTGTTTTCTTTACAGTAGAAGCCGCGAGTTTGACCTTTACGTTTTTTGAGACGTAAGCGATGTTTGGGTCTTTTTTGAGTGAGGTGACCGCTTGTTCATCTGCTGTCACAGCGACAGCGGGAAGATGTATGTACTGTGCGTTCACTTTCTCACTTTCCTCAATCGCTGTTTGTTTTCCTTTTTGATTTTTATAGACGATGATGACATCTGTTTCTTTTGGCGGTGCAGCTGCCTGCGAATGGAAGGGCAAAGCAGTTGTCAACGCAAGAAGAAACGCAATGACGATCAGTAATTTCCTTTTCAAGGCGTGGCTCCTCTCATCCGATGACCTCGGTCTTTTTTTCTCTATTATATCGGAGAAAGCAGAAGGATGGGATAGTAGAATTGTCGTCTTGTTCAGAAAGTTATTTTTACAAGTAACCTGAAATTGAAATTCATAGAATTCTAGTAGACAATAGAGACATCATGATAAGAGAAAGAAGGACATGCTGATGAACGCAAAAGAGTATATGACGTATGATGCGGCTGGCTTGGCAGCACTTGTGCGGAATAAGCAGGTAACGCCTGAGGAGCTTATGCAGGCGGCATTTGATAGATTGAATGAGGTCAATCCAGAACTAAACGCTGTGATACGGACGAGACAAGATCAAGTTTTGAAAGACATCAAGGAGTTACATGAGTATCAGCCATTTGCGGGCGTTCCGTTTGTGCTAAAAAATATATCACAAGGGATTAAAAATGAACCGCTGACAGCAGGCGCTTTGCTGTTAAAGGATGTAAAAGCAAATTCTGACTCGCACTTTGTTGATCGATTGAAGCAGGCTGGTTTTCTCATGATTGGACATACAAATACACCGGAGTTTGGTTTAAGGAATGTGACGGAACCTGCGTTACATGGTCCAACGAGAAATCCTTGGAATACGGACTATTCTCCGGGCGGCTCAAGCGGCGGGACAGCAGCAGCTGTTGCAAGCGGCATTGTACCTGCTGGCGGAGCAAGTGATGGCGGTGGTTCCATTCGGATTCCAGCATCCTTTACCGGTTTGTTCGGCCTTAAGCCTACGCGAGGGAGAACGCCAGTAGGCCCAGGCGCAGGAAGGCAGTGGCAAGGGGCTTCCATCGACTTTACACTCACAAAAACAGTACGGGACAGTGCAGCCCTTCTTGATCTTCTTCAAGTCATTCAGCCTGAAGCTGCTTTCCAAACCCCATTATACGATGGCAGTTACCAAGAGGATTTGGTGAAACGTACATCTTCTATGCGAATTGCTTACAGCGTAGAATCTCCAGTTGGCACGAAGGTCAGTGAGGAGGCGAAGCGGGCGGTTCAGCAAACAGTGAAATGGCTGAGTGAGCAAGGCCATCAAGTAGAAGAAGCCAAGCCGGAAATTGATGGGGTTCATCTCATGCAGCAATATTACGTGATGAACAGCGGAGAAATGTCTGCGTTATTCACTTCCTTGGGTCGTTCGTTAGGGCGTCCAGTAAAGCCGGAGGAAACGGACATCGTGGCATGGGTGCTGGCAGAGGCTGGCAAGAATGTGACCGCTGCTGCTTATACAGAAAGTCTTGATGCGTGGGATCGGGCTGCTGCACAAATGGCGTCATTTCATCAAACCTACGATCTCTATGTGACACCAGCTACTGCCTATTCAGCTCCAAAGGTTGGTGAACTTATGCATTCAGATCAGGAAACAGCCGCACTTTTACGTGTGTCATCTCTTTCAATGCAAGCACAGCAGGATCTTATTTATGACATGTTCCTCAAGAGCCTGACCTACACCCCATTTACACAGCTTGCCAACTTAACAGGTCAGCCATCAATGAGTGTTCCTGTTCATCTCACTAGCGCGGGCATGCCTTTAGGGGTACAGGTGACAGCGCCTAAAGGGAAAGAGGACTGGCTGCTCAGGCTTGCGGCGGAAATGGAGACATCTTCGATTTGGAAAGGAACTAGTCAATTAAATCGATAACGCATGATCAGCGACTTTGGTCTATGGAGGGAAAAGAGTGTCACACGTGAGTACGAAGGACAAAATCATTCAAACGGCAGCACTTCTTTTACGTAAACAGGGATACCATGCGACAGGATTGAATCAAATTATCAGAGAGAGCGGCACGCCTAAAGGCTCTCTTTATTATTACTTTCCAAATGGAAAAGAAGAGCTGGCCATTGCATCTGTTAAATACATTAGTCAAAAGGTTATCAATCAAATTGAAGAAGGCTTTGCCTATTCGGATGACCCATATATCGCCATCGATCGTTTTATGACAAAGATCATTCGAGGATTTATGGAGAAAGAAAGTGAAAGAGGGATTCCAATTGTCTTGCTTGCGGCAGAGTCCAAGCCGGAAAACACACAGCTCCATGCTGCATGCAAACAAGAAATGATCCGCTGGCAGGAGCTTGTAAAAGAAAAGCTAATGAACAGTGGGTATGAAGAAAACAAAGCGAATGAGCTGGCTTCTCTCCTACACTCAATGGTGATCGGAGGTCTATCTATGACCACTGCACTCAAACAAACGACCCCTTTAGAACACGTAAAAAGTTACCTTAGACACTTATTTATGCGAGAAGAGTAAAATCTCTCGCATATTGTCTATCTATTATATCAATTGGTCTATATAATATAGATAGTCAATTAGTCAATTAGTCAATTAGTCAATTAGTCATGAGGAGTGATGGGATGTCGGAGCAACCGCAATCGATCAAGCAATCCGAAGGTACCTCTTTTTATACCATGTCTGGTTCCGGAAAGCTGTATGGGCTGGAGAATCAGCTTGTTCATATGCTGGCAGAAGCAAATCAAACGAATCAGCTGTTTGAGCTTGCCTTAATCACAGGTGGGAAAGGAGCTTATTTCCCGCTGCACTGTCATGAACACTTATTTGAAACCATTTTTGTGCTGGAAGGAAAGCTTGAAGTGATGCTGGACGGTAAAAAATATATGGTAACAGCCTTTGATTATATTCATATCCCGCCCAAAACGATTCATGGCTACAGAATGCATAGTCACAAAACAAGGTTTATTTCATATTCGTTGGGCGGACAAATGACAGATGTCTATCAGCAAATTGGGAAGAGGCTTATTCAGAATAAATGGTCTATGACTCATCATGCTTTCAATGCTGCCAGCTTTCAGCAGGCTGAAAAAGAAAGCGATATCATCCTGATGCATGGAATCAGAGAACTGTCCAATACAACGAGGCCCTCCGTTTTATTTCATAGTCAGCTCCCTCACGAGGTACAGCCCTATGTGTTAGAGGCTGGTGAAGGGAAGCAATACATCATTGATGGTCAGATTCATGAGCTGATTGCAACAGCAGAAACAACAGGAGGCGGATTCAGTCATTTTGTGATTGAAGGAGCGAAAGAGAAATATTTCCCGCCGCATTATCATCAAGTTCATACTGAAGCACTCTATTGTGTTGAAGGGAAAATGAACGTTCATTTGAACGGAGAGGATATTTGCTTGATGCCGGGTGACTTTGCCTATATCCCGCCGGATACGATCCACTCTTATGAATTCGTATCTCATACAAATAAAATATTGGTTTTACTGCTTCCGGGAGAAATTGAGCAGGTGTATGAGCAGTTTGAAGAATCTCCAAGCCCAAGTATATGTCCTTATTTTATTCAAGGAGGGAACTTCATGTTCAATCGGGAGACTTCAACTCAATATGACTTGTTTTTTGTCGAAAAAGATTAACTGTGTAACGCGTTACACAACATCATGAGTCTGTCGAAACAATCGACGGGCTTTTTTTGTTTTTTGCCTCCTGCATATAATTTTCTAATTTGATGAATGAACCATTCATTCAAGGGAAGCTATGTAAAGATGACTTGAGCTAAAGGAGGAAATGCATGTGAGGAGCTGTTACTTATCAAGGGAAAAATAGCATTGCAGTGAGGAAGGTAGATGCACCGGCTATTCAAGATCGGGAAGATGTGATTATACGGATTACTTCAACATCAATTTGTGGATCCTAGAGCGATTATCAAACACAAATTGCCATTAGATGAAGCTGCTCATGCGTACCACATCTTCAACGAAAAACAGGATGATTGTGTAAAGGTCGTTTTAAAGCCATAAAAAAATAAGGCTTAGGAGTATTCCTAAGCCTTTAATGTGTGCTCGTCCATCATTTTTTCGATTAATTCAAAAAATGTCTTTTTATCTTCCTCTGAAAGGTGGTTGAATAATTGATTCACAAGCAGCTGGCGATTGTCGATCATTTGTTTAGCGATTTGTTCGCCCGATTCAGAGAGTTCAATCCACACAGTACGGCGGTCATTATTATTTCGAGAGCGGATAATCAGCCCTTCGTCTTCTAAGTGATTGAGAGCGGTTGTTGTTGCAGAGGGAGATAATGAAACTTCCTGTAGAATATTTTTCACAGTACATGATTGATGGCGGTAGATGATACGTAAAATAAACCCTTTGACATTCGTCACGTTTTTCGGAATATTTTCTTCATCTATTTGTTTCGTCGCCTTTAAATACTTCGTCAGTGCATGGTCTAACAAACTTGCCTCTAGCTCGAAATGTTGCATTCTCCATACCTCTTTTCCTATTGCATTCGCATTTTCCGATCAATTACTAGGTCTATCTTATCATAATAATCATCATGATTTAAACCAAAATGGAAGACGGCTATAAAATTACCTATATTATCAATTAATATAAAGAACAATTCCAAAATGAAATGATTTTACTTTCAGCTATTTTTATTTTAGAATGTGAATGAGATAAAATCTACCAACCCAATTCACTGGAAATTTGGCTATTGGAAATCAAACGTTTGGAGATGAAGATATTGAATACTTTACAGGCATTACTAAACGATAGAATGGAACGATCTTCACAAATTGAAGCGGTAACTGGCGGAGGTGTGTCTTATACATTTGAAGAATATGCAAAACGCATCGACCAGCTTGCTCATTACTTACATCAAAAAGGAATTCGAAAAGGTGACCGCGTTTGCTTTATTTGTCAAAACCATCATCACTTTTCAACAATAATGCTGGCAGCCATTAAAGCAGGTGCAGTCGCAGTTCCGCTTAGCTGGCAGCTTACTTCTTTTGAGCTGGAAGGTATTTTGAAAAAAGCAGAGCCAAAGGCTTTATTTTTTGACCGAGAATTCCGTGACATGATTGCTGCGGTGGATGTGTCTTTAGACAACTGCCTCATGGTGGAATCTGGTGTGAATGCGAAAACAACGCAGCTGTTTGAAGACCTATTGGCTTCAAATGATGGCAGTGATCTTGGGGAAAAGGTATCAGAAGAGGATCTAGCGATGATCTTATTTACCTCTGGGACAACGGGTAATCCAAAAGGCTGTATGGTCGGACATGGACGAATCTATCAATTTTTAACAAGACGCGGGAATCGAGGATTTGACTTGAAAGGAAAGCGGTACTTGGCGAGTCACCCTCTGTATCATATGAGTTCAATTAATCACCTGATCGCTGCTGCGATTGAAGGGTATACGCTTGTTTTCTTACATGATGCAACACCGAAGCGTATTTTAGAAACCATTGAAAAAGAAAGAATTACGTTCATGATGGCGTTCCCATCAGCTTATACGTACATGCTGGAAGAAATGAAACGCGGTTCGTATGATCTTTCATCCTTTGAAATTGCGATTTCTGGCGGTACGAAGGTGCCGGTTCGTTTGATTAAGGACTACAAAGAAGCAGGCATTCAGATGATGCATGGCTACGGAAGCACGGAAGCATGGGTTGTCAGTGCGTGGCATCCTGCGATGGGTGAGGATAAAATGGGCTCTGCTGGTAAAGTGGATCCAGATGTAGAAGTGAAAATCGTTCATCCTGAGACTGAGGAAACACTGCCAGCTGGAGAAATTGGCGAAGTCGTCATGAGAAGCCCATTTTATTTCTTAGGCTATTATCATCAGCCTGACGCTACTGCGAAGGTGCTCAAAGATGGCTGGTTCCATATGGGAGATGCAGGCTATCTAGACGAAGACGGTTTTCTATTTATCACAGGCAGATACAAAGATGTCATTTTATACGGCGGAGACAATATCTATCCTGACCAAGTAGAAGAAGTCATTGAGCAAATTCCAGGTGTGATTGAATCAGCTGTCATCGGGGTACCGGACGAATTATATGGTGAAGTGCCAAGTGCATATATCGTAAAAGACGAATCCGCCGATTTCTGCGAAGAAGATGTGGTGAACTATTGTCAGGAACGTTTGGCAGATTACAAAGTGCCATCCATTCATTTCATCAGTGATCTTCCAAAAAACAAGCTTGGTAAAATCATGAAGAAAGATTTACGTGAATTGGTTGTGAATGCTTAGTACCTATTCTGCTATAATGAAATTTGAATGATTTTTTGTTTTTCTAACGTTTTGGAGGGAAAGGGTTTGCGACATATTCTTCGTAAGAAACACGTTCACGATTTGTTGGAACAGAGCAGACAGCAAAAGGTAAAGAAAACGCTGGGCGGGCTCGATCTCACGCTTCTTGGTATAGGGGCAGTGATTGGTACAGGGGTTATGGTGTTAACTGGAATTACAGCGGCTAAGGATGCAGGACCAGCTGTCATTTTCTCCTTTGCGATTGCAGCCATTGTGTGCAGTTTGGCAGCACTTTGTTATGCAGAAATGGCTTCAGCGCTTCCTGTATTCGGCAGTGCATATATTTATTCATATACGACCATGGGCGAGCTTGTAGGCCATTTAATGGGATGGACCTTATTATCCGTCTATATGCTGACTGCTTCAGCTGTAGCCAGTGGCTGGTCGAGCTATTTCAACAGCCTGCTTGAGGGATTTGGAATTTCGATTCCCCATCAATTCTTAGCGGGGCCGGAGCAAGGCGGATATATGAATCTGCCGGCGATTATCATTGCTTTACTGATTGCGTGGATCTTATCTAGAGGAACGAAGGAAAGTAAAAAATTTAATAATATCATGGTGTTTGTGAAACTCGGTATTATTGTTCTTTTCATTGTAGTAGGCGGCTTTTATGTACAGCCAGCCAATTGGCAACCGTTTATGCCGTTTGGTGCAGAAGGCGTCATTGCCGGTGCTGCTGCTGTATTTTTTGCCTTTTTAGGGTTCGATGCAATTTCTGCTTCAGCAGAAGAGGTGAAAAATCCGCAGCGGAACCTGCCAATTGGGATCATAGGTTCATTACTTATTTGTACGATCATTTACATTGTCGTTTGTTTGGTCATGACAGGCATGGTGCACTATACACAGCTGAATGTCACAGAGGCTATGTCCTATGTCCTGCAAAGTGTACATCAAAATAGCGTGGCTGGTATTATTTCTGTTGGTGCCGTCATTGGATTGATGGCTGTGATTTTCGCCAATAATTATGCAGCAACTCGAATTGCCTATGCGATGGGTCGAGACGGACTTTTGCCTAAAGTGTTTTCAAAAACAAACAAAAGCGATACGCCTGTTGCTAGCATATGGATGATTGGCGGAATGACAGCTGTTATTTCAGGCTTTATTGATTTGAAGGATCTGTCCAACTTAGCGAATATCGGTGCGTTATTAACGTTTGCAATGGTCAGTTTATCTGTGCTTATTTTGAGAAAAACACATCAGCAGCTTGAGAGGGGCTTCAGGGTTCCTTTTGTGCCTGTTTTGCCGATTATATCAATGGGCTGCTGCTTGTTCCTAATGCTCAACTTACCAGGTCGGACATGGCTTTATTTTGGGGTTTGGCTGTTAATTGGTGTCGTCATGTACGCAGCGTATTCAAACAAACATAGTGAATTAGCGAAATCTTCATGAGAAAAAGGTGCAAATCCGTTGACGATTTGTGCCTTTTTTCATACGATTTGGGATAAGCTATAAAAGAGATGATGGACGGAACAAGAGGAGGATGAGGGATATGATTAATGTTAGTCCTTATATTGTTGTAGAAGATGTGAGAGAATCTCTTCAATATTATCAAGGGATTTTTGGTGGGGATATTCAAATCTTAAATGAACATCAAGACCGTGTCCTGCATGCTGAATTGCATCTTGGGGAATCACTGCTTCATTTTTCAGATACGTTTGGACGTACACCAAAGCCAGAGAATCTTAGATTGATTATGCAGTTTGACAATGAAGAAGAACTAAAGGCTGTATATGAAGCGCTGGAAGCTGATGGGGATGTACTGGTCGAATTACAGGATACTTTCTTTGGCGCACTTCACGGACAAGTACAGGATCGGAAAAATGGGTTGATCTGGGTTCTGAATTATATGAAATAGGCTAAGACCTTCACCAATGTGAAGGTTTTTTTGCGAGTGTTTTTATTTTCTGAAAAATGGAAAATATGCTATGTTGGAAGAATAAAAGGACAAGGAGAAGGGTGGCAAAGGAATGGAACAAATTGAGTTTCAATCAATCCAAACAAATGGTGTAACACTTCATACAGCAATGGCTGGACCGGAAAATGGCCCGCTGCTTGTGCTGCTCCACGGGTTTCCTGAGTTTTGGTACGGCTGGAAAAATCAAATCATCCCCTTGGCTGAGGCAGGCTATCGTGTGGTCGTTCCTGATCAAAGAGGCTACCATTTAAGTGACAAGCCAGAAGGAGTCGAATCCTACGTATTAGATCAACTGAGAGATGATATTGTGGGTTTGATCAAGACGCTGAGCCCTAATCAAAAGGCGATTGTCGGCGGACATGACTGGGGCGGAGCTGTTGCTTGGCATTTGGCTTCAACCCGTTCTCAATATGTCGAGAAATTAATCATTGTTAATATGCCGCATCCGCGGGTCATGATGAAGGTTCTTCCTTTTTATCCGCCGCAGTGGAAGAAAAGCTCCTATATCGCTTTTTTTCAGCTTCCGAATGCTCCAGAGGCGGCACTTCAAGAAAATCACTTTCAAAAGCTGGATGATGCCATTGGGCTCTCGGCAAGACCACATTTGTTCACGAAGGAAGATGTCTCAAGCTACAAGCTCGCTTGGACGCAGCCGGGCGCCTTGACCTCAATGCTGAATTGGTACCGAGCCATCAAAAAAGGCGGCTTTGAAAAGCCCATTTCCAAACGAATTCTCGTTCCTGTTCGCATGATCTGGGGGATGGAGGACAAATTTTTAAGCAGAAAGCTGGCGAAGGAAACGATTAAGATCTGTCCAAATGGCCAGCTGATCTTTGTCGATGATGCCTCTCATTGGATCAATCATGAAAAACCAGAAGTCGTCAACAAACTCATACTCGAATTTTTGACATAAAGAAAAAGCTCTGATCAGACGACCAGAGCTTTTTTGATTTATCCGATTTGATTCTTTTTTAATGAAGCAGGTTCGTCGTCCCAGCATTCAATTTTCTCATTGTTTGGAACGGCATTTTTATAGAAAACAGGATCTTTGCCTTCTTTTTTCTGTTTCATGTAATCCTTCAGTGCTGCAAAGGCGACCTTAGACAGCATGGTAATGGCGATGAGGTTAACGATGACCATGAGTCCCATGAAGAGATCGGCTAGACCCCAAACGAGAGGAACAGTGGCAACCGCACCGAACAGAACCATTCCAATAACGGCAATTCGATAGACGTTCAGCCAAATTTTGTTCGCTCCAAGGAATTCAATGTTCGTTTCCCCATAGTAATAGTTACCGATCAATGTACTGAACGCGAATAGGAAAATCATGATGGCAAGGAAGCCAGAAGCCCATGGTCCAATGTGCTGACTGAGAGAAGCTTGCGTTAATTCAATCCCTTGCAGATTCGTTGTTTTATACGCATCAGAGAACAGGACAAGAAAGGCTGTGCTTGTACAAATAATTAACGTATCTGTTAATACGCCGAATGCTTGGATTAATCCTTGTTTAACAGGGTGGCTCGTGACAGCCGTTGCTGCTGCGTTAGGTGCACTACCCATACCAGCCTCATTTGAGAAGAGACCGCGTTTAATCCCTTGTAATAATGCTCCGCCTAGTGTACCGCCAGCGAACTGTTCAAATCCGAAGGCGTGTTTCACAATCGTGCTGATGACACCAGGAAGTTCCGTGATATTTGTGACAATCACAAAGAACGCAATGCCGATGTAAGCCAATGCAAGCACAACGACAATGTATTCAGAGGCCTTTGCGATCGCTTGGATTCCTTTGAAAATGATCGCTGCAAAAATGACAGCCATCACAATACCAACTGTTAAACGGTCTAAACCAAAGGAGTTTTTAAAAGCAACAGTGATCGTATTTGATTGAACCGCGTTAAAGACGATTCCAAAAGAAATCGTAATCAGGATGGCAAATAAAATCCCCATCCAGCGCTTGTTTAACCCTTTTTCCATGTAATAAGCAGGTCCACCGCGGAAGCCTGTTTTGTCTTTTACTTTATATACTTGAGCTAGTGTACTTTCAACGAAACTTGAAGCAGACCCGATAATGGCTACGATCCACATCCAAAAGATTGCACCAGGGCCACCAATGGCAATAGCGATGGCAATCCCTGTGATATTCCCTGTCCCTACGCGTGCTGCCATACTGATGGCAAATGCTTGGAACGGTGATATTCCCTCTTTTTCTTTTCTGCCTTCTTTCAGGACACGCACCATTTCTTTGATCATTCTCACTTGGAGGAAGCGTGTTCTATATGTGAAGTACACCCCAACACCAAGTAATAGAGCAATCACAATATAAGTCCAAATAAAATCATTTGTATGTGTTAAATAAGATAGCAAAGCTTTTTCGTTCATAACATCACCTCTTCGAATTCATCACTGTTCTTTTTAAAAAATACTGAGATCCCACTCTTTAGCGAGCTTTTTCAGCATCATGACACCGGTAATACTATTTCCGCAATCGTCAATGGCAGGACCGTAAATGCCAATTCCACAGCCTGTCTGAAACGGGAACTCTCTTCTTGCGCTTGGCGGAACGCAAGCCATAATTCCTCCAGACACACCACTTTTGGCTGGAACGCCTACGAAAGCAGCGAAATTCCCAGACGCATTATACATGCCGCATGTCAGCATCAATGCCTTTGTTAGTCTGGCGATATCCTTTGGGATGACTTGGACTTGTTTAAAGGGATGGTAGCCATCACTTGATATAATCAGTCCAATCAAGGCGATGTCCTCTGTTGTGACCTCGATGGAACATTGCTTTAAATACACTTCTAACGTGTCCTCGACATCCGATTCTAAATAATTGGTTTCTTTTAAATAATAAGCAAGTGCCCGATTTCGATGTGCAGTTGCCCATTCTGATTGATAAACCTCTTCATTAACAGAAGGACGCTTACCTATTAAGTTTTCGATTAAATCGAAAATATATGCTAGCTTTTCTGTAGAAGTCTTTCCGGGAAGGATGGAGGATACGGTAATAGCTCCAGCATTAATCATTGGATTAAAGGGCTTCCCTGGTTTATGCATCTCAAGACGGTAGATGGAATTAAATGCATCACCAGTTGGCTCTACATCTACCCGGTCCAAGACGTAAGGTACGCCTCTTCCTAAACAGGCAGCTATAAAGCTGATGACTTTTGAGATACTTTGCAGGGTAAAGGGAACGTCCCAATCACCATATCGTACAGATGATCCATCTGGGCCTATCACGCTGATACCAAGTTGAGAGGAATTCACTTTTCCAAGTGCTGGAATGTAGCCAGCATTCTGCCCGTTTATGTAATACGGACGTATTTCTTCTGCCCATTGATCAACAGAAGACTGGCATGCGTGTTGTGTATTATTAGAAATTGCTGTTTTCATACGATTCCTCCAATCAAAAATCAAAAAGTACCCTATTGAATTGGCGGATGACAAAAAATGCGATCAAATAGGCACGAAAACATGTTACACATCTTCAAAGAACTTGTCATGCGCTGCTTGCACCACTCCTTTACACCTAAATATATGTTCAAATGAAGGCATTGTCGGCGGAAAAACAAAAAGGGTTTTTAGTGAAAATTCAGAAAACGCTTACATATAGTTTCACTAAAATTGTTCATTCAATTTATCTTGGAAACTACACAATCTGACGTAAATCTACAGAAAAACTTACAAATAAAAATCAGTCTGTCGATTATTGTCTAAACAATTCCTATGATTGTCGTCAATGATCAAAACACTGAATAGCTGAAAGGTCACCTTGCTGCCTCGGAGAATAGTCATAAAAAAGGATTTTGGAGATAAAAGGAGACATGAAAATTATTTTTTTGCACATTGTGGAGAAAAGAGTCTCCTTGTATACTGTGGCTATGCAAACAGGGGAAGGGATGTCAGTCATTTGAGTTTAAATCAGCTTGTCAAAAAGGACGCATTCATTTTAATTTTTATGATGGTCATTGTGCCGCTTGCAGGAGAGCTGAAGTTTTATCCTGTGAATGAGACGTTTCGCATCAGCTTTGGCGCACCTGCGTTTTTCTTTTGTTTATTACTCTTAAGAAAATCTAGACCGCTATTGCCGGGATTTTTAACAGGCGCAGCTATTGTGCTTTTTCGGGTAGGCTTAGATTTGATTCAGCAGAATGCTGATCTGGCTTCATCATTTTATCAGCAATTCCCAAGCTTCTTTTTCTATTTCACTTATGCTTTCCTGTTTTTTGCCGTCCGTACGGGACGCTTTAAACAGCGCTCTATTTTCATTGGGATCATCGGTCTGATGATCGAATTAGTTGCTGATTTTGTCGAGCTGTTTGTACAATTTTTAGTGTTTGATACAACGATGACCTTATCAAAGCTGAGCGATATGTTCCTCATTGCGTTTGCTCACAGCTTTGTGGTGATCAGTTTTTTTAATATGATGAAGCTGTATGAGGCTCAATCAAGAGAAAAGCAGATCATGAAGCAAAATGAGCATATGATGATGGTCATTTCGAATTTATATGAAGAAACGGTGCATTTAAAGAAAACGTTAAAACATACAGAGCATATTACGCAGGAATCATACCGGCTTTATCGTCTGCTGCATGAACACGAAGCAGGGAAAAAAGTGAGTCAGGAGCTGTTAAAGATCGCAGGAGAAATTCATGAAGTGAAAAAGGACAATCAGCGTATTTATGCTGGGCTTTCAAAGCTTATTTCGAAGGAAAATATGCAAGACTATATGAAGGCGGAAGAGCTCGTTCAAATTGTGATCCGGATTCAAGAGAAGTATGCTGTATCTCTTGGGAAAAATATCTCCTTTACATCTGATATAAAGGGCATTCACCTGCATGATTATCATGTGTTTATTTTCTTATCGCTGATTAATAATTTAATGGCCAATGCAGTCGAAGCTATAAAGGATAACGGGATGATCTCACTCGAATTGAAAGGAAGTCATGATAAAATAGAGATTCGGATTGAAGATGACGGACCGGGGATTCCTAAAAAAATGAGAGAGATTGTGTTTGATCCAGGTTACACCTCCAAATTTGACGCATTTGGAACACCGTCTACTGGGATTGGCTTATCATATGTGAGAGAGCTGGTTCAAGAGCTTGGCGGTCATATTCAAATCGAATCAAAAGAAACAAAAGGTACAGCTTTTCTGCTTGTCCTTCCTATACAAAATTTAATACAGAGAGGGTGAGTGTATGCGATTCTTCATTGCAGATGATGATCGTGCAATACGCTCGATTTTAGGTCAAATCATTGAGGATGAGGATTTGGGAGAGGTCGTAGATGAAGCTGATGACGGAGTTGGACTAGAGGCACATTCACTGAACCTAAAGAAAGTAGACATCCTTTTGATTGATCTTTTAATGCCTGCTAGAGATGGCATTCAAACCATCCGCCATATTCACCCTGAATTCAAAGGCAAGGTCATTATGATTTCTCAAGTAGAGGCAAAAGAAATGATGGCAGAAGCCTATGAACTAGGGATTGAATATTATATCCATAAGCCTGTCAATCGCATTGAAATCGTCAGTGTGATTCGAAAAGTCATGGAGCGTATCAAGCTGGAAAAATCGATTTACGATATACAAGCCTCTCTTCGCCATGTCCTGCCTTTAGAGCCTGTGATTTCTCAAGGTGCAGGCGCTGGGGCGAAGAGAAGAACGATGAAAGAGGCTGGGGAATTCCTCTTATCCGAGCTGGGTATTGTCGGTGAGAGCGGCTCTAAGGATTTACTGGAGATACTCACCTACTTACATGAAACACAGTCAGCCAATTCTCATGAGGTCAATTTTCCGCCGCTAAAGCAGCTGTTTATCAAAACAGCGGAAAGAAAGCTGGATCATGGTGCAACCGATGTAGAAGTGATGCGGGAAGTGAAAGCGGCGGAGCAGCGGATTAGACGAGCTATTCACCATTCCTTGAATCATTTTGCCTCACTAGGATTAACAGATTTCTCAAATCCTAAGTTTGAACACTACGCGTCGAAGTTTTTCGATTTTACCGATGTCAGCCAAAGAATGAAAGAAATGCAGAAGACATCTTCTCCCGCAGGATCGACAGGCAGAGTCAATACGAAAAAATTCGTTCAAATCTTTTATTTTGAAGCAAAGCAGTTATTCGAAGGAATGAGCTGAGGAAAATTTGTTGGTATGATTGGAGAAAATAAACAGAGGAAGGCTGTCTTTCCTAGGATCTGCCTTGCTCTTCAGGCGACTTTGCGATTTAACTGATCATTCTGATTTTTCTTTTTTCTTGAAAATAAAACCCTCCTGTGCAATCGTTTGTTAAAATAGTGAGGTTAGACTAGAATGTCGGAGGTTTTATTTTGGGAAAAATTAAACGAAATGCGCTCTGCCCATGCGGAAGCGGAAAAAAATATAAACATTGCTGTGGTCAAAAATCAGGCGGAGAACAAACGTCTGAGCTTGTGTTTAAGGAAGCTGTACAAGTTCAAAAGGATTTAATGAATTATGCTTTTTCTAAACATCAGAGAGCGATCAATCAATTCATTAATGAGTTTTCTTTCCTTGCAGATATGGATAAAGAAACGCAACAAATCTCAGTTTTTCATTTGAGTGTATGGGGCATCTTCTTCCGCCCATTAACTGATAAGAAGGAAACCATTTTCCAAGAATTCCTGACAAAGAAAGCAGAGGATATTACCCGTCCGAAAACAAGACAAGTAGTCCAATCTTGGACAGACATGGAACCATCTTTGCTTTTATTAAATGAAAAAACGGACGAGTCTCTTTACTTTGAGAATATGGTAACAGCGGAGAAGGTTGAAGTAGATGTAAAACCTGATCAAACGGTACTGCCTGAGAAGGGAAGTCTCGTGCTTGGTTTTCCTGTTCAATTTGAAGAAAAAGCAGAGTTTTTCATTCAATATACGATGTTTGCGAAAGAGTTTACAGATACTCTTCTTCTTCAGGTCCGCCAGCTTGTTGACGCATATGAAGCAAATGGAGGAGCACGCAGCACATTTATGAGAGAGTCATTCCCTGATGTACTGAAGTGTATGTTTGCGAAGCAAGAAGTAGAAGAGTCAGAAACACCTGCTCAAACAGAAGGTGATGCGGGTCTATCAGCAGATCGTATGGACTGGGCAAGTGACGTTCAGCTTGAAACAGCTAAGCTGATTGAAGACGGAATGAAGGAGCACGGTGACCAAAGCCTGACAGATGGTGCTTTAACGGTTTGGAAAGCCTACTGTGATCAGAAATCACCTGTGATCCGTAAAGCAGCGTCATTTGCTGCGGGAATCGAATACTACATTCATTCGCTTGCAAGCGATGCCCCGCTTTCTCAAGCACAAGTAGCGAAGAAGTATGGCATTAGTGCGTCGACTGTATCGAGCCGTTTTAAAGATATCGAAAAAGCGGTGAAAGAAGAGCAAGAGGCGACAGTATAATTTAAAAAGAGACGCGGCACCTTCAGAGGCCAGCGTCTTTTTTTAGATTATCTCGTTTTAATAAAACCACTCATGTACTGCTCTGTATTATAATCGTTGAGGTCTATTTTCCATTGACCATCCCCATTACGTTTCATTTTCACTTCATATTCAGCTGGGCTGGAGACGGGAGGAAGCTTTTCGAATTCAGATGCGTACATGTTTAAGCTTTTTTTATACAATTCTTCTTTTGAACGGATTTTCCCGTTGTAAAACTCGTCTCTTTGCTTGTCTAGCTTGTCTTTTAAGTTAGAAGCATCAATGCCTGTTACTTGAGCGACAACCTTTGCTTCGTCATCAGAGATGGTTTTCACACTTGTTTCTACTTTGGCTTTATCCTTCATAGTGTTTTGAATACGTTTGTACATAGACAGAATATCACGGTCACTCACTTCATTTCCGTATATTCCTGCACTTCTTTTGAAGTCTTTTACAAACATTTCATGGTATTTATTGACGACATCCGATTGGTTGTCACCCGTTAAATCTGCGAATTGATCGTTCTTTTTGTCAAAAACAATAATATCGGTATAAGCGGATAACGCTTTTGCTGGGTTATCCAGCTTTTTTGCTGAATCGAGTATTTTGTTTCCATCTAGGTCGATTTGGATGGAATCACTGTTTTTTTTGATGCTGTCCTGATACACGAACTGATATTTTTTCCCTTTGTCTACTAGGAAATAAAGAGCTCCTGAAAGTGATTTGCCTTTGTTCAATGAACCAAGGTCAAGACGGTCTTTACTGCCGTAGAATTTTAAATCAGATACTTTGGCATCGTCCTGATAAAGGGAGAAGTCGGAGTTATATAATGAAAGGGCCTTGTCACCTTTGTTGGTGATCGTCAGGTTGACTTTTAGCACCAATTCATTGTCTCTCAAGGTAGTTGTTGAGTCTTCTGGTAACGTATATTCGTAGCTATTGACTTTTACCTCTGCTGTTTTCGTTGACTTTTGATCAGCGTCGGTTGATTTGGCTGAGCTCTGGCAGGCTGCAGAGATGATCATCACGAATGAAATCATGAGGAGTGCACTTATTTTTTTAAGATTCACAGTTGAAGCTCCTTTGCTTTTCTTTCGTCATTTCATTCCCGCTATCTGACTAAGAAAAAAGAAACAGATAGATTGGTATATTCGGGTGTTAAAGGGGAAAATCTCCTAATGACGATTTGCACTATTCATTCTATCGAAATTCATTCATGATGAGGAATAGGTTTTAGTCCCTATTTTTGATAGTTTTTAACACAATTACCTATAAAAAAAGGTATTTGATAAGCATAATATACTAGTTAATAAGTATTGATTTGTAGATTTATTTTGGGTTTTAAATGTTTTTTGTATAAAAATCTTGAAATGAAGGTAGTTTTTATTTCACGAGGCGGTGCCGGATTGCGAAGACGACGGCCTGTGTGCGATCTTGTGCATTGAGCTTTTGTAAAATACGGTGCACATGCGTTTTTACCGTACTTTTGCTGATAAATAATTGATCAGCAATGTCTTCATTCTTTAAGCCATAGGCCATTTGCTGTAATACATCGCGTTCACGTTCTGTGAATGATTCGTGAAGCAGATGAGTGTGATGTGTATCATTTGCCTGCTGAAGAGCTTGTGCCATCATGTGCTCAGAGGCTGCCGTTCGAAAGACAGACTCACCAGCAAAGGCGGTGCGGATGGCCTCAATTAATTCTTCAGGCAGTGTATCCTTCAGCAAATAACCGGATGCCCCTGCACGAATCCCGTCAAAGACATATTCTTCCGTATCAAAGGTCGTGAGAATCACAACTTTTACATCTGGATGATTTTTTAAAATGCGCTCTGTTGCCGTGATGCCATCCATACCAGGCATTTGTACATCCATGAGCAGTACGTCTGGTGTGTTGATCGAGCAAAGCTCAACCGCCTCCTGACCGTCTGACGCCTCCCATATGACGTCAATATCCTCTTGAGCGCTTGCAATATAACGAAATCCTTGGCGGATCAGCGGCTGATCATCAATAATGCCAATCTGAATAGGGTTTGTCATGCCTCGGAGTCCTCCTTGATAGGAATTTGAATATGAATACAAAAGCCGTGCGGCTCGCGTATGGACGTCTTGAGGGAACCGCCTGCTGCGTCACACCGTGCCTTCATGCCTGACAGCCCAAAGCCAAATGAAAGATCTTTTTCGCTGGTCAAATATCCATCGTCTTCAATGTTCATCATCAGCTCATGCTGGTGGTTATATAGTGTAATGGTCATCGTAGTGGCCTTGGCATGGCGAATTGTATTGGTAATGGCTTCTTGTAAAATGCGATAAAGCAGCTCAGATACGGAGAGCGGCCATTTTTTATACGTAAGCTGCTCTGTATGAAAGTGAATGTCAAGCTCTCCCGATATCTCTCCTTGCTTGATGAGACTGCGAAGTCCGGCAAGTCCGAGACCTGCATCATCTGACGCCATATGATGAACTACAGAACGAACCTCTGTGAGACAATTTTTAGAAATATGAATGAGCTCTTGAAACGTCTGTGCCATCTGCTCTGGTTCTTCCTGCTTTAAACGGTAGGGCAAAGATTGCAGCTGGACAATCATTGAGGTTAATTGGTGACCAATGCTGTCATGCAGGTCACGTGCAATTCTGCTTCGCTCCTCAAGCACTGCAAATTGGAGTGACTGAACGGTCGCTTCTTCAAGCTCCATATGCGCCTGCTTCAATTGTTCATGGGCTTCTGATAATTCCTGGTGAACCAATTGCAGTTCTCCGAAGTGTTCTTCTTTTAATTCCTGTTCACGCCGCCGCATTCTAGAGATCAAGACAAGTGTATACACAAGCAGTTGGAATAGCGGCAGAGTGATCACCATGTTCCAAGAAAAATCGTTTATATAATAGCTGATCCCACTGGTGAAAAAGATGAAAGCAAATAGATAGGGGTGATGCGCCTCTGAAAAACGAAAAGCGATAAAGCCGATCATAAAAAAGGTCAGCCCAATACTGTCTTGAATCTGACCTGTCACCAGCCATAAGAGATGTGTCAGCACCCACATCAAGAGGAGTATGGAAAATTGTTTTTTAGGTGGCAGCTTGCTTTTTGGAAAAAGACATAGGAGAAACACCAAATAGACGAAGGTGCGAAACACCAATTCGCCTATTGTAAGGGGCACATACATTTGAATATACATATAAGTCAGTACAAGGCCTAATACGAATTTTCGCCTCATTTGACCTAAAAGCTTGAGTGGCTGCTGAAGGTTCATATCAAAAACTCCTGTCTGTCAGTTAATAGCAGCAGATGCCTTGATGCCCATATATCTCTTTAAAAGAATAAACCGCAATCCGATCATACTGCCGATTGGAAGGAATGTCAGGCCATTTGCGAAAATGATCAGGGAATGACCGCCATCCTGTACAATTGAACCTACTGTCATCCGGATCAGGATGATTCCGATGAAAAAAAGTGTTCCATAAAGTGAGCTTGCGGCATAAATACGTCCCGATTGTTGATCAAATGTTACTTTGTATAGTTTACCTCTCCATAGCCCGATTGCAAAACCTGCGAGTGCAAATAAAGTCATGACAAGCAAGCTTATCGCCGTAATTTCAATATGCTGAGTGATGGAATAAGAGAGAAAGCCTAATAAAATGAGCGGCCCTATGAGAAACCTGACGGGGCGGATTTCCTTTTCTTTGCCTGTTCTCAATAACATAATAATCATAATGATGACAATTTGAATGGTCATGAGAAGATCTCCTTTTCGTTTTAGTCTATCTTCATCATACGCATCTTCTATTTTCGCGGCGTCCACCCGCAGGTTGATTTTTAGAGAGCGGTATACTTGAATGTTAGAAATGATTCGTGGGAAAATAAGGATGATTATGTAGATAAGGGAGATGAGCTTTTGAAAAAGGTAACGCTTGGACGAACTGATTTACAGGTAAATCCGATAGGGCTTGGTACGAATGCAGTAGGCGGACATAATTTATTCCCGAATCTTAGTGAGGATGCTGGACGGGAGCTTGTGGAGACGGCTCTTGACCAAGGTGTCAATTTCCTAGATTCTGCTTTTATTTATGGGCTGGGCCGTTCAGAGGAATTAATCGGTGAGATCATTGCCAAAAGAGGCGGCAGAGAAAAGCTTGTCCTTGCGACAAAAGGTGCTCATAAGGAAGTAAACGGGCAAATTGAGCTTGATAACAGCCGTGATTTCTTAAGAGAACAGGTTGAAAATAGCCTGAAACGACTGCAAACAGATTATATTGATTTGTACTATATGCATTTCCCGGATGGACGTACGCCGCTCGAAGAAGTAGCAGGCACATTAAAGGAATTAAAGGATGAAGGGAAAATCAGGGCAATCGGTGCATCAAACCTTGATTTTGAACAGCTTAAAGCCTTTAACCGAGATGGCTACTTAGACGTGCTTCAATCTGAGTATTCTCTGCTGAAACGTCAGGCAGAGCAGGATCTTCTTCCATACTGCGTCGAGCATGGTATCTCCTTTATTCCTTATTTCCCATTGGCATCAGGCTTGTTGACAGGGAAATTTACAAAGGATGCGACATTTGATGATATTCGAGCAAAGGACCCGCTTTTCCAAGGCGATGCATTCCTTTCAAATCTCGAAAAAGTAGACAAGCTGAAAGCCATTGCTCAATCAAAGAATGCAGAAACAGCACACGTCGCACTCGCTTGGCTCTTAGCGCAGGATGGCATTGATGCTATTATTCCAGGGGCAAAACGAGCAGACCAAGTGCTGCAAAACCTAAAAACAAACGATGTTCAATTAACAGAAGAAGAAATCAATCAAATCGATAAGATCTTCTCTTAACACTAAAAAAGGTGCAGCTATGCACCTTTTTTTATGACATTGTGAGAGGGATTTTGATGACGAGCCGTAAATTTGGAGAACGGTAAGTGAAATCAAGTGTACCGTCTGCCTTTTCAACAAGCTGATGAATGATATACGTCCCCATGCCTTGATGATCGCCGCCTTTTGTCGAACGGCCAAAAGTTTTGAACAAATGATCTAACACGTGTTTTTCCATACCTTTTGTGCTGTTTTCACAATGGATTAAAAATAGTCCGCTCCGAATAGAGGTTGTGACCGAGATGCTGCCTTCTTTTCCGGCGTGCTTCGCTTCAATCGCTGCATCTAAAGCATTATCAAGCAGGTTGCCAGTAAAACTAACCTGATCCGCCTTTGAAAAGGGAAGCGATGAAAATGGAGCTTGAAGGTCTAGTGAAAGTGCAATGTCCTCTTTCTCAGCCCGCTCCAAAAAGGGATGTAGGGTTGAGGCCAAATATGCATTTTCTCCTTTCATCCATGGGAAATGTTTGACGTATTGCTGAATCAAATCTTTGATCTCATGCTCGTCTTTCGACGCGGAAAAGGCATTTAAATGTCTGGCTGTTTCATGATGTTTACTGCGCAGCTCAAGAAGTAATTCGTTGGTTCTTGATTCTGCGTTTATGAGTTCTTGAAGCCGCCCATTTAACTGTTTCTCTGTCTGCATGACCTTCAATGAGAGGATGTCGACTGTCACCATCATGATGAGCGCCAAAAGACAGCTCAGCCCATTCTGTTGCGTTAAAAACAGCAAAAGACCTGCGCAGGTGATGAGTATAAAGGCGCCTAATATCACATCACCACTCGTATGAGGCAAAAATCTTTTGTATATGAAGAATGTATAAACACACATCACACAAAAGGTAAAAACCCACAACACAATTGATGATAACGGCAGAAAAGCTTCAGCAGCTGCATGAAACGCAAGTCCCAGCCATATGAGAGCATAAATGCGAAATCCAAGATAGAAAGCGTTCACGTTTGTTCTCCTTAAAAATAGTATTTCTTAAAAAATTCTAATTGCTGCTTGGTCATTATGGCTTTTTTATCTGTACCTTCAAAAGACACGATATACGAATTTTTAGCATACGCCGAGAAATTCTTAATGTAATGAATATTGATAATAAACGATCGGTGGGAGCGGATAAAATCCTTTTCAGCCAGATCGCCCTTTAACTCGTTTAATGTCTGGTAGGTCTGAATATCTCCTGTCGTTGTCACGATAGTTGTTGACCGGCCCGTTCGTTCAACAAAAATGACATCCTTTTTCTGCAGCACATGAATATCTGACTGCTGTTTAATGAGAAGCCGTCCATGAATGCTTTTCTCCTGCTTAGTGGACATATAACGCTCTAAGCATTTCGCAATTCGATCAGCTTGGTAGGGCTTCATAATATAATCATGTACATTCAAATCAAACGCATGGACTGCATAACCACTGTTTCCTGTCACAAAGACCACATCGACATTCAGTGCGTGAGAGTGAATGAGGTCCGCTAATTCATAGCCGGACATTCCAGGCATTTCAATGTCAGCGAACAACAGATCAATGTCCCCTTGTTTGACCTTCTCATATGCATCCTCTGCTGACTGCGTGACAAAGACAATGTCCACAGCCTCCATCCTGCTTACAATGGCGTGCAGCTTTTCTAAATCTACTCGGTAATCGTCGACGAGACCTACTTTTATCATAAAAATCACCTATGACTATTCTTATTATTTGTCTATTTTACCATTTGTTTTTTTGAAATAGATCATTTCAAGACAGAAAAAGGACGTTTCGCGACATTTTTATATCAGGCAAGCGTTATTTTTTCTATCATAGACTTAGAAAGTTGAAAGGGGCGAACCACATGATTACTCTCAGCGATTGCAGCTGCTGGTTTAAAGATAAGAAAAAAGTCGTGAAAGCGATGAAACACATGACGTTCTCCGTGAAGGAAGGGGAAGTCGTTGGCATTCTAGGAGAAAATGGTGCAGGAAAAACGACATTACTGCGCGCCGTAGCCACATTATTAGAGCCTACACACGGAACAGTCACTGTCGCAGGCTTCGATACAGTGAAAGAAGCAACAGAAGTGAAAAAACGAATTGGTGTTTTGTTTGGCGGAGAGACGGGGCTTTACGATCGTTTGACGGCACGAGAAAACCTTGAATACTTTGGCAAATTGTATGGCTTAGATCAGCATGAAATCAAAGCAAGAATAGAGGATTTGGCAAAGCGTTTTGGGATGAGACAATACATGGATCGCAAGGTGAAAGGATTCTCAAGAGGAATGAAACAAAAGGTGGCGATTGCCAGAACCCTAATTCATGATCCTGACATTATCTTATTTGATGAGCCGACAACAGGCTTAGATATTACATCAAGTAATATTTTCAGAGATTTTATTCATCAGCTCAAGCAGCAAAATAAAACGATCCTTTTTTCAAGCCACATCATGGAAGAAGTCAGCCAGCTTTGTGACAGTGTCATGATGATTCATCAGGGAGAGCTTGTGTATAAAGGCACACTTCCAGAATTATATGCACAGGAACAAAGTGAAGACTTGAACTATATCTTTATGTCGAAGCTCGCTAGGGGGATTTCATAATGTGGAAAACCGTCTTTTTAAAAGAAATGACAGATGCGCTAAGGGATCGAAAAACGTTGCTCTTAACTGTGCTGATTCCTCTTTTGACGATGCTTGGATTGGTGTTCTTTTATGAAAGCATGATTGCAGATCCAGGGGATAAAGCCTATACAGTCGCCATCAATGAACAGCTTCCAGCGGAAATGAACCAAATGATCAAAGAGGTCAAAAACCTACACCTTGAAACATTTGATGATCCGCAGCAAGCCGTCAAGGATGGGGAGGCAAATGCTTACCTGGAAATGCCGAAAGAAGCAGGTGATATGCTTCAGCATCAAAAGCCATTCGCCATCAAAATTCACGGATATACGACAGATGATGATTCGGTGATAACAGTCCAAATGCTGCAATCATTGCTGGAGCAATATCAAAACCAAGTAGTCGAGAAGCGTTTAGCAGCGGATCAAATCGATACGTCCGTTATTCATCCGTTTGAGGTGCAGTCTGTTGATGTAGAAGAAGGGGATGAAGGGGAAAACGGAGTGACCGCTATGCTGTTGTCGATTCTCCTTCCAATGATTTTGGTGACCTCCGTCATCTCAGGTGCTTTGCCGGCTGCGCTTGATATTGTAGCAGGTGAAAAAGACCGAAAATCAATTGAAGCCTTATTCCTGACACCTGCCAGCAGACTCCAGATTCTCATCGGAAAATGGCTCGCTGTCTCCATGTTCGGTATATTAAGCGGGATTGTGGCGATCGGCATGCTGCTTCTATCCACTTTGCTCTTTACAGAAAAGCTGAAGCAAGCTCTAAACTTTGGTGATCAAATGTGGAGCATTATCGGCGTCATGTTTGCGGCGCTTATCATTTTCTCCTTCATGGTATCGATGATTGAACTGCTACTCAGTGTCGTTTCAAGCTCAGTGAAAGAAGCGCAGTCGTACATGTCCATGATCATTACGCTAGGTGTGCTCCCAATGTTCTTTACTATGAGAGCAGGTGCTACGCAGCTAGATACGTATTACTTTGCGGTCCCATTCCTTAATATTCATGCGCTTTGTAAGCAACTGATGTTTGGTATCATTGATCCAATGTCCATCACCCTGACACTCGGTTCCTCGGCCTTGGCAGTCGTTATCCTGTTTGTCATCGTCAGAAGCTTGTTTATGAAAGAAAAGTGGATGCTTGCGAAATAAAGAAAGTAAAACTTGCAGATATATTCTGCAAGTTTTTTTATATTCAGAGATTCATATAAAAGAGGCTCGCGATAGCATGATGGAAGAGGAAATGATATAATTATCCTAATTTTACCAAATAGGGAGTTTGGGCATGTCTTATCAAACAAATGACGATGATGTGTTAGGACTATGTAATATATATGCCCAGCAAACACACCATTTTGAAGCCTTTATTTTGGGAAACAGGGTAGGTTTATTAGAATTAAGAAATGCAATAGACAAGGCTTTAGAAACCGGTAGTTCTACTGCAACGTTATTCCCTTCTGATTATGAGGGATATGAAGTCTATGTTGCTTTAGTAGACGACGAGCAAAGGTTTGAAAAATTAACAACTCCTTATGTAGAGGAATACGTACAAGAGGAAGATGCGGTTGATCCAATTGAGGTCATTAAAGAATATGAAGCTGAAAAGGGGAATTCCGTATAAAGAGATTCCCCTGCTTGTGAGCTCGTTTGCTAGTGAATCAAATGTCTATAGATTTGGCTTGTCATTGGGTTTTGTCCAGTACTTGATGTCTTCCAATGCTCTTTCAATGTCATCCATATCGTCAATTCCTAAAGTACTATCAAATTTCGAAGATAGTATCTTTCGTACTTTCGCGAGTCTTTGAGTGACCTCCCACTTATCTATAAATCGTGTGGTTTCTGTTTCATATTCTCCTCTATATGCTTCCTCACCATACTGATGAAATTTTTCACCATAATAAGAACCCATGTTATGCAAAGACAAAAGAATCAAATTCATTTCTATTAATATCTCTAACATTTCATCACCCGTGTAGGTGATGTTTTGATTAGACTTTAGCATTGACACCCACCCTTAAAATAAGAAATGTTGATATACGCCGCAACCAATACGCTTGTGCTCATCATATTAAAAAACCCCCGGAATCGGGGGTTTTTCTTTAGTTCTTGATGAATTTCTCAACTAATGAGCTTGTTTTGTAATCGTTCAAATCAAGTTTCCATTGGTCGATATCATTTTTCTTCATGTTGACTTCTACTGTTTCTTCAGTAGATGATGGTCCTAATTTTTTAAACTCATCTGGGTAAATCGAAAGTAAGTATTTTTGAGCTTCATCGTAAGAAGCTGAACGGTTTTTGCTGTAGAACTCAGTCGCTTTCTCTTTCAAACGATCGACAAGCGGGCTTGCATCGATTGGTGTAAGAGTCACAGTCACGACAGCTTTATCACCACTGATGGATTTTGTTTTTGTTGAAACTTTTGATTTTTCAGCTAATGTTTCTTTTACTGCTTTTAAAAGCTTATCAAGGTTTTCGTCCTTCGCTGAGCTAGAAGAAATACCTGATGACGTGATGTAACCTTGTTTGAATGATTTATCAAATTCGTTCACAACAGTTGATTTGTTATCACCTGTTAGTTTTTCGAAATCGTCGTTTTTCTTACCAAAAATCATCACATCAATATAAGAAGAAAGAGCTTTTGCAGATGCTTGAAGTGTATCTGCTTTTTTCATTAAGTCTTTTCCTTTAATATCGAATTCTAGTGTTTTGTCATCTTTTTTCGATCCACTACCTGGCTCTGTGTAAACAAGCTGATAGTCTTTTTCTTTATCAACAACAAAGAAAAGACCGCCTTTTGTTACTTTGTCTGCATTTAAAGAGCTTGAAGATAATACTTCATTGTAGTCATCTGGAGAAATCGTAGATACCTGTGCGTCATCTTGGTAAAGCGTGAAGTTGCTTTTATCAACATTGAGAGGCTCTTTGCTGATATTTTTTACAGATACGTTCACTTTTAGTACATACTGATCATCCTGTACAGATGTATCGTATTGAGGTGGTAATGTGTACTCAGCACTTTCTACCTTTACTTCTGCTGCATCAAGAGATTTTTTGGTATCGTTTTCTTTCGCAGCTGTTTTGTCTTTCCCACCACTACAAGCAGCAGCGACAACAGTGACACACAAGATCAGAAGAAACAGGGATAATTTCTTTTTAAACATGGCGTGTTTTCCTCCTCGGGTTTATGGTGAATTTCATTGAAAAGCTGTAGTTCATATCATTCTTTTTGCACAAAAAGAAAAATACTGTATGTTTTTTACTGTAGAATGAAGCGAAAGTACTGTCAATACCTCAGTGCGTTTCCGAGGTTGATTGGCTTCAAATAGTAAAAATGACACTAAGTTGAGAGGAGAAACTTGTAATTTATTATTTGATATCTCCTGTAGAAACTCAACATTTTATATTTTAAGGTTTTGAGTCGGATTATTGAATAGGTTCAAATGACTGTTTTTGAAGATGATGTCGCAATTAGAAGGATTTTTATGACTTGTAAATGAGTATATAGTAATGAATATTTTTTCCTGTTATGTGTATGGTCACTTGGTTTGAGTGTTGTTGGCAGCAAGACACATGTCCAGCAAATTTAGACAGGCTATCGACACTGAACGTGCTTTTTCATGTCAAAATGGCAGTCATCTACACAGAAACGCTACATAAAATAAAAGAGAAACGAACTGGAGGTGGATGTATGGCAGTGGTAAGAGCGACAAGCTCTGATATTGATTTAATGGCCAGACTGCTGAGAGCGGAGGCAGAAGGTGAAGGGAGGCGAGGGATGCTGCTCGTAGGAAACGTGGGCATCAATCGTTTGCGTGCCAACTGCTCTGACTTTAAAGGGCTGCGTACGATTCCACAAATGATTTATCAGGAGCATGCATTCGAAGCGGTCACGCATGGGTACTTTTATCAACGAGCACGAGAAACTGAAAAAACACTTGCGCGGAGAAATATTAATGGAGAACGTTTTTGGCCGGCAAAATTCAGCCTTTGGTATTTTAAACCGCCTGGCGATTGTCCGGCGACTTGGTACAATCAGCCGTTTGTGGCAAGGTATAAGTCGCATTGCTTTTATCAGCCAACCGCCGAAACGTGTGAAAATGTTTATAACACCTTTTAGCTTGATGAAACGCACAATCCTCTTAGGGTACGAATACAGAGGATTGTGTTTTTGTTTTTTCCAAAATGGGTAACCATTGTGTATCAACAAGATGAAGCACGTGAATGGAGGAAATGATGATGTATCAAGATTTAAAAGGGAAAACAGCCATTGTCACAGGCTCTTCAAAAGGAATTGGACAAGCGATCGCATTGCGGTTTGGACAAGAGGAAATGAATGTGGTTGTGAACTATAAAGGCGATGAAGATGGAGCTGAAGAGACGGTACAAGCCATTCAGAAGCACGGAGGTGGGGCGGTGAAAGTACACGCAGATGTCTCCAAAGAGGAAGGCATCCAAGCCATCATGGATACAGCACTGGAGCATTTCGGTACAGTAGATGTATTCGTCAATAATTCAGGCTTCAACGGCGAAGAAGCGCTGCCGCATGAGATGACGCTGGAGCAATGGCAAAACGTCATCGATGTGAACATAACAGGTGCATTTTTAGGCGCAAAGGCTGCGCTTGCCTATATGATGGAGCATGACATCAAAGGGTCCATTTTAAACATTTCCAGTGTCCATCAGGAAATTCCGCGCCCGTTCAATGTTCATTATTCCACTTCAAAGGGCGGAATGAATATGATGACGAAGACGCTGGCTCTTGATTATGCCGAAGCAGGTATTCGAATCAATGCGATTGCGCCAGGTACCATGGCGACCGAATCAAATGATGATTTGCAGGATGAACAGAAAAAACAAAAGCAGCTTGAGAAAATTCCGATGAGAACCTTTGGTGAACCGAAGGAGATTGGGTCCGCTGCTGCATTCCTCGTTTCTAAGGAAGCGGCATATATCACAGGCACCACCTTATTTGTAGATGGCGGAATGACACTTTATCCTTCTCAAATCAATGATTAATCCGAAAAACATCCGCCTGTTCAGCCGGCGGATGTTTTTTGTTCGTAGCGTTGTGTAGCTTTGGCTGGTTTGCCGAGCAGCATCGGATACTTGCTCAGGAAGGAGATACATGGCACCATGAGCAGCAATGTGCCGATCGTGTAAAAAAGTGTCCAAGAGAGCTGCGCTGTATCTGCAATATTGATACCAAGTCCATAATAAACAAATGCTTTCATGATATCGATGCCGGCAAACTGCAAGACAAGAATGACAATAGAATTTCGTCCTAGATACGTCAAAATAGGGGATGTTTTCAATTTAAAGCTTAAATAAATCACGGCAGCTGAACCGAGCAGAGCACATGCATAGAAAATAAAGAGATCACCGTAGTCGTTGACGCGCATATCGATCCGTGAATTAAAGCTCTGCATGTAAGCCGTCAGTACAAGCAGACCTGTACATAAAAGCAGGGTTGGATCTGTTTTTAATTCCATAAACCACTGCTTTGCTAAAAATCCAATTGAATAAAACACAACAGCCGTCAAGGCAACATTGGCATTCCAAGGAAGACTTTGATCTAAAAGCAAGGTAGTAGCATATCCAGCACCGCCGCAAAGAACAGTCAGCAAGATCACGGCAGCGGGTTTTCCTTTTGTCAGTCGATGCATAAAGAAAAATAAAATCTCCACTAAAAAGAGCGTCGTTAAAAACCAAATTGCAGGGTTATGTGTGAGTCTTGCTTCATCTGCATTGGATATGAAAATACCTGTAAACGGAACGAAAGGGTCAATATCCGTTTGTCCCTTGAATGCGAAAAAACGAGTAACGGAGAACCAAAATACATACGTAATGATGGAGAAATAGAGATAGGGCAAGAGTAAGCTTTTGGCTTTTTTCTGAATAAATGACAGAGCAGGGGATGAGGATGATCGAAACATCATACCTGATAGTAAAAAGAAAAGCGGCATATGAAAAGAGTAAATGAATTGCTTGAGCGAATCTGGAATGGGCACATGCGCCATGACCACGAGCAGAATGCCGATTCCTTTAGCTGCATCTACCCAATCGAGTCTCTTTTTCATGTCCTGTCATCTCCTTCTTTCTCAGCATCGTAAACCGTTCATTGAATATGTACCTCTACTATATAAAAGGTACACCTCTTATGCGTTTACAGTTCGCTAACGATTAGAAGACACATTTGCGATCAGATGACAGACGGAAGGATTTTGACATCTCTATGTTACATTTCCCATTTTTTATGACAATGTAAAAAAGAAGCCTAGAAAGCTGGCTTCAAAATAATTCTGCTATTCGCTTGAAGGAACGTTGTTTTTCGATTGGATCAAAGGAATTGTTGAGAATCATGATGTCATCCGTTTGATAGCGGTCTATCAAGGTCTGTAATTGCTCTTTTACCGTTTCCTTTGAGCCAACAATCATCCGCTGGCGGTTTTGCAGCACTTTTTTCTTTTCCTGTGTGGTGTAGTGATAGGCATTTGCTTCTTCTATAGAAGGAACGCGGCTGTCCAGTCCTTTTTCAACACGCAGCAGCCATAAATCTGTACTGCTAGCGATCCGGTCTGCTTCGTCATCTGTTTCACCGCAGATGACAAAGACCGCAAACATAGATTGTGGCTGCCTAGAAAAGACAGATGGAGAAAAGTGTGATCGATACGTCTCAAATGCTTGTTTGCCGCGTGCAGGATGGATAAAGTGGCCAAAAATATAGTTGATTCCAAGCTCCGCCGCCTGCATGGCACTATTTTCTCCCAGTCCAAGCAGCCAAACCGGCGGATGAGCATCAACAAGCGGAGCAGCTTTCACGCCTGTATGCGGATGATTAGAAGGCAGGCTGTCTGATAAGTAAAAAAGAAGGTCCTTCAGCTGGCGGTCAAACTGAGACAGGTCTTTATGCACACCGTCCGTCAAAGCGAGTCTCGTCCTTTCAATCCCGCCCGGAGATTTGCCGACTCCGATCTCAATCCGTCCAGGATAAAGGGCTTCAAGCTGCCGCGTGACCTCTGCTACTTTAAAAGGACTGTACTGAGGAAGTAAAATGCCGCCAGATCCGGTACGCAAGGTCGATGTATGAGCCGCAATATGAGCCATTAATATTTCAGGTGCTGTACTAGCGAGCCCTCTTGTGCTGTGGTGTTCAGCGAACCAATAGCGCTCATATCCAAGCGTCTCAGCCAGCTGAGCCAGCTGAGTCGTATGAATCAATGTCTCCTGCGCTGTCTGACCTTTAGGAATGGCGACTTGATCTAATATATGAAGTGATGGCATCATCAACATCCTTTCATCAACATGCTGAATATAAGTATAAAGAAATCCATGAATGGAAGGAAACGAAAGGGTTTATCCTTTGATCAGATGCTTTTATCTTTTCTATATCAACATATGAAACCACATCAATACGCTTCTTTTCAGCAAGAGCTGCTCATCGGGAACTTTCGACAATGTTTCACATGAAACAATTCATTTACGACATGAACCATTTTTAATATGCATCTTTCGTTAAAAAAATATGAAGTGTTTGAAACCTATCTTGAACATAGATCGTATATACTAGTAAATAGAAAAAAGAGTAAGAGGCTCCAATGTCATTTCATGAATTTTGTCGAATTTTCATGTATGATGATTTTAATAGGGTCCATCGCTTAATAAATAGATTTTTATTATGCTGGAGGAGTGATTGATTTGGCGATTACATTAGAAAAAGGTCAACGTATTGATTTAACAAAAGGGAAAACAGGGCTAACGAATATTCTTGTTGGACTTGGCTGGGACCCTGTATCACAAGGCGGCGGATTTTTAGGAAAGCTGTTTGGCGGCGGAGGCGGCGCTGATGTTGATTGTGATGCTTCAGTGCTCATGCTGAAAAATGATAAGTTTACGGAAAATAAAGATTTGATTTATTTTGGCAACTTAAAAAGCAAATGCGGCAGTGTTGAGCATACAGGTGACAACCTGACTGGTGAAGGAGACGGAGATGATGAACAAGTCCTCGTCAACTTGAGCAAGGTGCCGGGTAATGTGAATAAATTGGTGTTTGTCGTGAACATTTATGATGCCCTTAGAAGAAACCAACACTTTGGTATGATTCAAAATGCTTACATTCGCATCGTTGATCGTTCAAACAATCAAGAGTTAGTGAAATATAATTTAAAAGATGATTATGCAGGAAAAACATCGTTAATCGTCGGAGAACTTTATCGTCACGAGAATGAGTGGAAGTTTGCGGCTCTTGGAAATGGTACAAATGATGCGAAGCTTGCCGATATTACGAGAAACTATATTTAAACAGAAGGGAGAGGTTCCTAGTGGGAATTTCTTTAGCGAAAGGTCAAAAAATTGATTTAACAAAAACGAATCCGGGTTTAACAAAAGTAGTCGTCGGTCTTGGCTGGGACGTCAATAAGTATGACGGCGGACATGACTTTGATCTAGACGCAAGTGTATTCCTCTTAGATGCGGCAGGTAAAGCAAGCTCTCCATCTGACTTTGTCTTTTACAATCAAACAACTGGCGGAGGCGGCAGTGTCGTACATACCGGCGATAACCGCACTGGCGAAGGGGACGGAGATGACGAGCAGGTCAATGTTGATCTTGCAGCTGTACCAGCAAGTGTGGAGAAGATTTCATTTGTCATTACGATTCATGATGCAGAAGCACGCAGTCAAAATTTCGGACAAGTGTCTAACGCATATGTACGTATTTTAAATGCGGCATCAAATGAAGAACTCATTCGCTATGATTTGGCAGAGGATTTCTCAATTGAGACAGCCATTATTGTAGGTGAATTATACCGTCATGGCGGGGAATGGAAATTCTCAGCTGTCGGATCAGGCTATCAAGGAGGCCTTGCACGTATTGCAACGGACTTCGGCTTAGATATCGGATAACGATCATTTCCTAATATCAAAGACAGGAGAGATACGAATATGGCGATTCAGCTTTCAAAAGGACAACGTGTCGATTTAACAAAAACCAACCCTGGGCTGACGAAAGTGATGATCGGTCTTGGCTGGGATACGAATAAATATTCAGGCGGAGCCGAATTTGATTTGGACGCTTCGGCTTTCTTGGTGGATGCAAACAATCGTTGTCAGCAAGATACAGATTTTGTGTTCTACAATAACCTTCAGCATCCGAGCGGCAGTGTCACTCATACAGGTGATAACCGGACGGGTGAAGGAGATGGAGACGACGAGCAAATTCTCGTTGATTTCTCGAAAATTCCTGCTAACATTGATCGTATCGGAATTACAGTTACGATTCATGATGCAGAGACGCGCAGTCAGAATTTTGGACAAGTCTCTAATGCATTTGTTCGTGTTGTAAATGAAGAGGGCGGGGAAGAATTGATCCGCTTCGATTTAGGGGAAGACTTCTCAATTGAAACAGCTGTTGTGGTATGTGAATTATACCGGCACGGAAGTGATTGGAAGTTTAACGCGATCGGAAGCGGATTCTCTGGCGGCCTTGCAGCTCTTTGTCAAAATTATGGGTTAGAAGTGTAAATAAGAGAAAGAAATCAATTCAAGAGGCGCTGTCAAAAACTCATAAGAGGGTCTTTTCCAAAGTGAGAAAGAAACAGCGATCAAGAATAACAGCAGGCGAAAGCCTGCTGATGCTTCTACACTTATAGGAGGAAAACCAAGTTGGAGATTTTGAAACATATGTTGGATACGTACGCCTCGTTTTTTGATTGGCATATGTGGGCAGAGGTATTAACAGACCCTGTCTCTTGGGGGCTTATTGGGACGCTTGTCGTGCTTGAAGGATTGTTATCAGCAGATAACGCACTTGTATTAGCTGTCATGGTGAAACATTTACCTGAAAAGCAGCGTAAAAAGGCATTAACCTACGGATTAATTGGCGCTTATTTCTTCCGTTTTCTATTTATTGGCGTAGGGATGCTGCTTATTAAGTTCTGGTGGATTAAGGTTCTCGGAGCTGCTTACTTAGCATGGCTTGTTATTAAGCACTTCTGGTTAGGTGACGGCGATGATGAAGCGAAGGAACTGAAAAAAGAAGGCTGGTTGATTCGAGTCTTTGGTGTGTTCTGGGCAACTGTTATTTCTGTTGAAATTATGGACCTTGCCTTCTCGGTTGATAGTATTCTTGCAGCATTCGCTGTATCTGAGGAAGTATGGATTCTACTATTAGGCGGAATGCTTGGAATTCTCATGATGCGTACAGTCGCACAGTTATTCCTTGTTCTCATTGACCGTATCCCTGAGCTCGAGAATACAGCGTTTATTCTCATTGGGATCATTGCCATCAAGATGGGCTTGAGTGCTGCTCACATTGAAATTCCGCATCTTGTATTCTTTGCGATTATTATCCTAGCATTTATCGGAACGTTTATTGTTCATAAAATCAATAAGAAGAAACATCAAGAAGTAACAAACGAAGCTGCGGCTTCAAAAGAAGAATAGGACGATCAAAAAGGAATGGAGTTGATTAGCGGCTCCATCCTTTTTTGAATCATCAAGTCATTTGTTCGATTTTCTCTCAACAACAGGAGGTGGCACAGCATGCGGTATTTTCAGTTTTTATCAGAGGCGAGGCAGCACGATATTTTTTTCAAACGGCCCGGGGCGATGCATTTGATGACCCCAAGGCACATACTTGCGCATGCATTAGGTGCTACTTTGTATATGCCTGCGACAAGACAGGATATAGCAGACATGCTGCTGTCGCAGAAATATGAAGCGCTTTGCTCTGTTGTATTTTGTTTAGAGGATGCTATCGGTGATCAAGAAGTGGACATGGCTGAACAGAATCTAGTAGTACAACTCGCCAAACTGTCGGATAAATTGACGCATACACCTGAAATGGCTGAACAAATGCCGTTTTTATTTATTCGGGTTCGTTCGCCGAAGCAGCTGCTCAAAATGGCAGATTTGCTTGGTTCATCTCTTCATTTATTGACGGGTTTTGTATTTCCGAAGTGTTCTATTCATAATGCGGAGGATTATTTGGACAGCTTGAAACAGGCGTCAGCACAAACGAAGACAACGCTGTACGGTATGCCCATTTTGGAAACACCCGATTTATTAGAAAAAGAAACGAGATATACGGTGCTGTCTAAGTTAAAGCAGATCATGCTGAATGATGAAGAGTATATTTTGAATATTCGTATTGGGGCAACCGATCTTTGCGGCTTATATGGCATTCGCCGTGATCGCGACACCACCATCTATGAAATCAGATTGATTGCTGATTTGATTACAGATATTATCAATTATTTTGGCCGTTCCTTTGTTGTATCAGGTGCTGTATGGGAGCATTTTGGCCCTGCACGAAAGGAACAAAAACCATTCATCCGTGCGCTTTCTAAGGGCGGTGAGCTGTCCTTATCTGAATTCGATGACGTGCAAGGTTTACTCAAGGAAACAAGACTCGATGTAGCCAATGGCATACATGGAAAGACAGTGATCCATCCAACACATCTCAAGCCAGTGCAAAGCATGTACGTTGTGACAAAGGAAGAGTACTTGGATGCATTAAGCATTTTGGAACATGCTGACGGCACAGTTGGTGTGATGAAGAGTGCCTTCTCTAATAAGATGAATGAAACGAAGCCTCATTACAGGTGGGCAGAGCACATTTTAATTAAGTCAGACATTTACGGGGTGTTTCATGAAAATAGAAGCTATATCGACATACTCACAGAATCAGAAGCGGCATACACTGAACATCTTGGAACATATGGAGGTTGAGCTTGACCTCAAAGAAGGTGCGCTCCAGCTTGAAAAAGAGCATCTTTTTGAGATGGCAGCAAGGGTGAACAAAAAAAGAGCCTTTTTATTCGTTAGTAAGGTGCTTGGAAAGCATATTCCTGTTCATCCAGTGAAACCGCTCCTTGTCTCGTGTCTTTTAGCGATGGCATATGCCAAAGAGCAAACGGGAAAGACGCCCCCGCACCAAGATCTTATCGTAGAGGCACTCAAGACGGAAGATCACACGGTGTTAACGGCAGCCTATGAAACACTCAAAAAAGAAAAGCTTTCAGCTGGCAATGAGCCTGTCGTCATCGGCTTTGCGGAAACGGCAACAGCCCTTGGTCATGGTGTGTATGATGTGATAGAAGGCGCATCTTACATTCATACGACACGTGAACAGCTGCTGGATCTTGATCCTTCGTTGGTGTTTGAAGAAGAACATTCGCATGCAACAGATCAGCTTTGTTATGCAGACGAAGCATTACTTCGCACAGACCGCCCCATCGTGTTAGTAGATGATGAAGTCACGACAGGCCGTACAAATATCAACATCATTCGTGACCTTCATGCAAAGTACCCGAGGCATTCTTATACCATTCTTTCCATTTTGGACTGGCGGACGGAGGAGCATGAGAAAGCCATGTGCCAGCTTGAAGAAGAGCTTGGAATTCACATTACATCTTTGTCTTTATTAAAAGGGCAGATGGTCTTTCGAGGCAAAACGCTCGATGAGCCAGCTTATTCGTATGAGATTGCGGAGCAAGAGAAGCGGCCAAGTCTCTCTTTTCACTCTCTTCAATCTTTCTTTAAGCAAGTGCCGTATTCACTTTCTCATGCAGCAAATTCTGCTGGTCATTCGCCATATATACATGAAACGGGTCGTTTTGGTTTAAATGCGATAGATACGGTAGCGCTTGACCAAGCAGCTGCTGAAGCGGGATTGAGGCTGCGGCAGGAACGCAAAGGAGAACAAACACTCTGCTTAGGGACAGGTGAGCTGATGTATGTGCCGATGAGATTGGCTGCACATATGGGGGAAGGCGTTCTCTTTCATTCGACGACGAGAAGCCCCATTCACCCAGTCGAAGAGGATGGGTACGCTGTTCAAAATGGGTTTACCTTTATGAATCCAGAGGATGCCCGAATTCAGCACTACGTGTACAACATTCCAAAAGGTGAATATGATGATGTATTTCTCTTTTTTGAGAAAAAGGTTTCTCAGGAGGCATTGCTTCCACTTGTTCACTTATTTGCTGAGCGGCATGTGAAGCATGTGCATATTGTGACTTTATCAGACGAGGTGAAGGTGAATGGCTAATGTGTATACAAAGATGGGGAGCTATCCAGAGCAGGATGTAACCTTCTTACTCAAAGATTTATCCTCTATTGAGATGGAGAAAAGTACAGAAGAGCGGGAGCGTTCGATTCAGAGCGGTGCGCATTATTCAGAAATGCTGCCAATTGAGTACAAACCAACGGCATCTTATATGAATTTATTCTATCAATCTCTTGAAGAAAGTAAGGAAAAGGTAGCAGAAGCAGTAGCTGTTGTAGCAGAACAGATTGTGAAGAAGCGAGGCTTCCAAACCGTGCTTTGCAGTTTGGCGCGTGCGGGAACACCGATCGGGGTGCTGATCAAACGATATATTCGAAAGACATATGATGTCGATCTACCCCATTACAGTATCTCTATTATTCGCGACCGCGGAATAGACGAGAATGCACTGCATTATATGCTGAAAGAACATCCAGGCTTTGAAATTGCTTTTATCGATGGATGGACTGGAAAAGGTGCGATTTCGAAAGAGCTCCAAAAAGCTGTGCTTGATTTTGAAAAAAAGTATGGTGTACGTCTCTCGAGTGAGTTGGCTGTACTGGCTGACCCTGGCTATTGTACACATGTATACGGAACGAGAGAGGACTTTCTCATTCCGAGTGCCTGCCTGAATTCGACGGTGTCTGGACTTGTCAGTCGTACGGTACTAAACAACCGCTGGATCAATGCCGATGATTTCCATGGGGCCAAGTATTATAAAGAGCTGCTTGATGAGGATGTGTCCAATCTGTATGTGGATACAATTGAAGAAGCATTTTCCAGCCTTGAACCAAATGTACAAGAGAAAGCAGAAACCATACTTACGCAAGGGACGCCGGCAGATTGGCGGGGAATGGCATCCATTGAAGCGATTGGTCGGGAGTTTCAAATTGAAAATACCCATTTGATTAAGCCGGGAGTTGGTGAGACGACCCGCGTGCTGCTTAGAAGAATCCCTTGGAAAATCTTGATTCAGCCGGGATCTCAGGAAAAGCTGAAGCATATTTTGCTTTTGGCTGAGGACAGAGGAGTTCCTGTCATTGAATATGCCAATATGTCCTACACGTGCTGTGGGTTAATTCGCCCGCTGGAGCAAACGTCATGAAGACATATGCATTTGCTAGTGATTTAGACCGGACACTGATTTACTCACATCGAGTGCTTGAGCAGTATGCGTATGAGGGAGAGTACGATTTAGTTGAGGTGCTGGATGAACGGCCACTTTCCTATATGTCTGTTGAAACGAAAAAATCCTTGCAGACGATTCATCAATCAGGCTGGTTCATTCCAGTGACGACAAGAACAACTGCACAGTATGAACGAATCACCTTCTTTGAGCAAGAGCTTAAACCGGAGTATGCCGTCACAACAAACGGGGGCTGTATTCTTCATCATGGCAAGCCGCTTGAGGATTGGCAGGCTATTGTTGATGAGAGACTTAGAGAGTGTATGCCAGTCAGAGAGATGCTGAGGGCGATCTCCGAGCTTCCAGTTGCGGCATGGGTGAAGCGTACCCGTACAGCAGAGGGAAGATTCCTTTATTTGATTATGAAAGAGGAGTATCTATCTCACATTCCGCTTGCTGAATTGAAGCTGTGGGGTGAGGAGAGAGGCTGGCAGGTTTCTCTTCAGGGACGGAAGCTTTATTTTATTCCACAGCCGCTTAATAAGTGGGATGCTGTTGCTTTTCTAAAGGACAGGCTGCAGCTTGAATACGTCTATGGTGCGGGTGATTCCCTGTTAGATGCTGGGCTCATTCGGCAGTCAGACATGGGCTTTGCCCCAAGGCATGGAGAAGTTCTCGACTTTGACCCATCACTTGAGCCGACATCGGCATCTGGCATGGCCGCAGCGGATGAAATCTCCGCTTGTGTCATCGAGCAGATGACGAACGCAAAAAAGACTTCGATTCGATAGCAGAAGTAGAAGGCTGAATGATATGATAGTAGTAGCTTTAGAGAAAATATAGGAGAAAGGAAGGAGCGGCGTGAGTTATAAAGAAATCAATGTCACCCATACACGGGCGGAGCAGGAAGCCTGGAAAAACGTGCTGAAAAAGCCGCTCCCTGAAAGAGACGGTTATGTAAAGGACGAGCATACGTTGTCCTTGCCGCGTCTCGCCGCCCGAGTCCTTGGAACTCCGCATGATGCAACCGATTATTTTATTTATTTACATGAATTATACGAAACAGACGGCATGCATATTTTAAGTGAAACACTCAATCGTCATATTGAGCCGGAGCATTTTCAGGCGCTTCAGCGTATTCATTTGATTAACCAAGAAGAAAAGGGATTGTCCGTGAATCGCTTTGTGGCTTTTTTAGATGGTGAACAGCTGATTGTACGCCATCCAAACCCTGTAATGAACCGGCATATTCGTCTTTCATTGATCAAGGTGTTTGAGCATTTCAAGCAGCTGCATGAAGGTGGATTTCAGCATCCTGATTTCCGCCGGGTCCTCCTAGATGTCGTGAAGTTTTCAAATAATCATTTAGGTCCATGGCTGAAGGAAGTCAATATAGAAGAAAAAATGCCGGCTGTCATTTGGTATGGAGAGGCGAATAAAAGTCAGCTTTATTTTCTTTACTATGTCATGCTGATTGGCTGTGATGTTGTGCTATTTCATCCAGAAGGCGAGGATTCGTTCCGCGAATTAGATCCAGAAGAAAAGCTGACTTTTATTGATCAGTACCCGGGAACTTCAAAGCTTGAGCCGTTCCCTACTGAAAAGCCCGAGAGGAAATCAACGGTGGCGTACCGCTCGACAAGAGAGCTTGAAGAGGTGCTTCACACGGAAGATTCAATGCTGTATAAGCCGTGGCAATTCAGAGATCATACTCCTCATTCCATTACGCTGAAGACAACGTATGATGAGCTGTTTTTAATTGCAAAGGAACGGTCCTTTATCCGCCCGAATTTCAAAGCAGACCGGGACACGATACAGATTCCAAATCTTTTTGCGAAAATGATGGGTGTCACACGAGACAAGCGTGAATACTGGGATCGTATCCATACGTTAATGGAAGGGAAAGAGACGAAGACCATTCGCCATTTTCCTTTTACGAAAGAAGTGACTTCGAATTATCAATTTCATTATCAGCATGCACTTTCTTCTGCTGGAGAGATTGACCCTGAATTATTAATGAAAAGCAATGTGTGGCAGTTTTCTCATCTATATGAGGGCGCGCAGCGTGCGATAGCAGAGGCGATATCTCGAATTTGTCAGCATCCGAAGCTATTAAAAGAAGGCAATGAGACCGAATTAGATGTACGCATTTATTTATTCAAGCAGGTTCTGCATTTGAGCCAGGACCTCGTTGAACTAATTCAAACCTTTGATTATGCACAAACCGTGCCGAAAGTGATTTTATACCATACGGAATATAATGGTGAGCTGACACGTTCTGATGCGGCCGCCCTGATTTTCCTAAATGAAATGGGTGTGGATCTCTTCGTCTATCATCCCGCCGGCTATCAGTGTATAGAGCGGTATATAGACGATCAATCATTTGATACACATTGGCTTGATGAAATGGTCATGAACCAAGAGTTTAAAGAGCCGTCGATTGTGAGAAAGTTATTTCAATCCATTAAAAACCGATAAGGAGATCAAAGCTTATGACAAATACAAACGGAAATGACATCATTTCAATTGATAAAGAGGAAATCACGATTGAAAAGGCAGACGATATTCGCGTTCAGCTGCGCAATGAACCAGAAGTCCAAAACATTGCGAGACAGATTGATGCCAAAAATCAGCTTGAACTGCTTGAATACGGAAAACAGCCGGCCGTTGAAATCTCTAAGTTCTCTGATCGTATCCTTTCAATGATGCGTTCAACAAGCGTCACTGACTCAGGAACAATGCTGACGCAGCTTGGCAAGATTATGGATCGCTTTGATAAAAATGATTTTGACGAACCGAAGGGTGGTTTGTTGTCAAAAATCTTTAAGCGCGGCGGCAGCATGATTGAAAAGATTTTTAGTAAATATCAAACCCTCGGTGCAGAGATTGAAAAAATTAATGTAGAAATTAGTAAATATAAAGATGAAATGACCAAATCGACTGTGACGCTTGAAGAAATGTATGAGCATAACATTCAATACTATATGGAGCTTGAAAAGTATGTCGTAGCTGGTCAAATGAAAATCGAAGAATTAAAGCAATTGGTTCCTTCATATGAAGAAAAAGCAGCTAGTGGAAACCAGCTGGCACAAATGGAGCTTGATACACTTCGTAATGGCATTCAAGCGCTTGAAGAGCGTGTATATGACCTTGATATGGCAAGAATGGTGGCGCTTCAAACAGCACCGCAAATCCGTTTGCTTCAGCGTGGGAATACGAAATTAATCGGGAAGATCAACTCTGCCTTCATCATCACCATTCCAATTTTCAAAAATGGGATCATTCAAGCTGTTACAGCGAAGAGACAAAAGCTTGTGGCTGATTCTATGAGTGAGCTGGATAGAAGAACAAATGAAATGCTGAAACGAAATGCTGAAAACATTTCAAGTCAAAGTGTGGAGATTGCCAAATTATCGGGCCGTCCAAGCATCGACATTGAAACGATTGAATCTTCCTTTAATACAATTGTACAAGGGATGAAAGAGACGAAACAGATCGAAGAAGAGAATAAGCGATTACGCGAAGATGGAACAAAACGTATGCTTGAGCTTCAAGATAATATTAAGCGGGCTGCCCTGGAGTCCTAAAACACAAGCTGTCTGTAACTAAAGTTGCAGACAGTTTTTTTATGAATTTAATTTAAATTTAAGAAAAAAGGTTTTTATGTGACCATTTTCGGGTAAATCCTGTTCAGGGGAATGGTTCGCCCATGATTCAAAAAATCCGCTATGACGAGGATTCGGTTTATTTTTTAGCACAATTAGGAATTTCCAGTAAAATATTGTCTGATGAGAGGAAATACCCCGTAAAATATGTAGTTTATGAAGCATTCTATAGGATTTACGAGTAATACGGCGTATAAACTCTAATGACCAGACCTCTATATGGAATTCATACATATTGTGGGGAAATAAGCGAATTCTAAAGATTGTTCGCATCATAACGCTTATGTTACGGTTATAAAGATGCTAATTTGGAGGGAAAATATGAATTCTGAAGAGAGAAATATCAAAATCAAGATAAATAATGTATCTAAAATTTTCGGTAAAAATGCTAAAAAAGCATCTCAAATGCTTGAAAAAGGGAAAACAAAAAGAGAAATCCTAAAAGAGACCGGCGCAACTGTTGGTGTCAATCGAGCAAATTTTGATGTTTATGACGGCGAGATATTTGTCATCATGGGGCTATCAGGGAGCGGAAAGTCCACACTTGTGCGGATGCTAAACAGGTTAATCGAACCAACCTCCGGTGAAATATATATTGATGGGGATATGATAACAAATATGTCAAAGGATCAATTGCGTGAAGTCAGACGGAAAAAGATCAGCATGGTTTTCCAAAACTTCGCATTGTTCCCGCACCGTACAATTCTTGAGAACACAGAGTATGGTCTTGAATTGCAGGGTGTAGATAAAGAAGAGCGCAGATCAAAAGCACTTGAATCTTTAAAGCTTGTTGGACTTGAAGGCTTTGAAGAGCAATACCCAAATCAATTAAGTGGTGGTATGCAGCAGCGCGTTGGATTGGCACGTGCTTTAGCAAATGACCCTGACATTTTATTAATGGATGAAGCATTCAGCGCACTAGATCCATTAATTCGTAAAGATATGCAGGATGAATTGCTTGAGCTTCATACATCTGTAGGAAAAACGATCATTTTCATTACCCATGATTTAGATGAGGCGCTTCGTATTGGTGACCGCATTGTACTCATGAAGGACGGAAATATCGTTCAAATCGGAACACCAGAAGAAATTCTGATGAATCCATCGAATGAATATGTTGAACGCTTCGTTGAAGATGTTGACCTTTCTAAAGTATTAACCGCTGGTCATATTATGAAACGTGCAGAAACAGTTCAGATCGATAAAGGGGCACGTGTTGCGCTCACGCTCATGAAAAACCTTGGGATTTCATCTATCTATGCAGTAGATAAGAAAAAGCATTTATTAGGTGTCATTTCTGCCCAAGCAGCGAAAAAGGCAGCAGAAACGGGAGCGTCGCTTGAAACTGTTCTTGATAAAGAATTTACCACAGTATTGGAATCAACGTATTTAACAGAAATCTTTGATGCAGTGTCTGATGCGGCAAACATTCCAATTGCAGTTGTAGATGAGAAAAACAGAATGAAGGGCATTGTGGTCAGAGGTGCATTGATTGGTGCATTATCAGGGAATGATGAATATATCAACATGTCTTCTAACAAGCTAGAGGAAATTAAGACACAAGAGCCTTCTGCACAGGAGGTAGAATAAGATGTTTAGTATGAGTGATTTACCTAGAATTCCGTTCGCGGATTATATCGATCGATTTGTTGACTGGTTAACATTAACGTTTGGTGGTTTCTTTGATGGCATCACAAATGGATTAGCTGGAACAGTAAATGGAATTGTAGCTGCACTTGGCGTCATTCCATCCATTATTTTAACCCTTATCTTTGCCGGCATTGCTTGGTGGATCAGTACAAGAGGAGTTGCTCTTTTCACACTTATTGGATTTTTACTGATCGACTATTTAGGCTACTGGCAGCCAATGCTTCAAACACTTGCGCTCGTTCTGACCGCTGTGGTCATTTCTATCGTGATCGGGGTTCCGATCGGTATTTGGGCATCACAGAAGGAAACGGTGCGTAAAATTGTGACACCTATTTTAGATTTAATGCAGACAATGCCTGCATTCGTTTATCTATTACCAGCGATCTTCTTCTTTAACATTGGGGTTGTTCCTGGGGTTGTGGCATCGGTTATTTTCTCCATGCCGCCAACGATTCGTATGACCATTCTCGGTATTAAACAAGTACCAGCGGATTTAATTGAAGCAACAGAAGCTTTTGGTTCAACGACATTCCAGCGTTTGTTCAAAGTTCAGCTTCCACTTGCAACAAAAACCATCTTAGCTGGTATTAACCAAAGTATCATGCTGGCTCTATCCATGGTCGTTATTGCGGCAATGGTAGGTGCACCAGGACTTGGTTCAGAAGTATATAGTGCGGTAACGCAGCTGAAAACAGGTATTGGTTTTGAAGCAGGTATTGCCATTGTTATCGTGGCGATTACACTTGACCGTATTACACAAAACATTAAAACGAAAAAAACCAGGGGGAATGCTTAATGTGGAAAAAGTCTCTCTACATTGGGATGACCGCCCTGCTTGTCTTTTTACTAGCCGCTTGCGGCGCTCAGACAGATTCAAATGCGAGTGCAGCACAGCAGGTCAATAAAACGATTATTGGGATTGATCCGGGTTCAGGTATTATGGCCTTAACCGATCAGGCCAAAAAGGATTATGGCTTAGAGGATTGGACGGTTGTGTCTGCATCAAGTGCAGCCATGACTGCAACGCTTAAAAAATCTTACGACCGTAAAAAGCCAATCATCATCACTGGCTGGAATCCACACTGGATGTTTTCCCGCTATGATTTAAAATATTTAGATGATCCAAAAAAATCTTATGGTGAAGCGGAAGAAATTCATACGATTTCACGTAAAGGATTTGCAAAGGATCAGCCGGAAGCAGCCAAAATGCTTAGTCAGTTTAAATGGTCTCAAGATGACATGGGCGAAGTCATGATTGATATCCAAGATGGTGTGAAACCAAAGGATGCCGCCATAAAATATGTGAAAAAACATAAAGACCAAGTGGCGAAATGGACAAAAGGCGTGAAAAAGTCGAATGGTGACAAAATCAATCTTGCCTACGTTGCCTGGGATAGTGAGATTGCAAGTACCAATGTCGCGGCAGAAGTATTGCGTGAACTCGGGTTTAAAGTGACTTTGACTCAAGTTGAAGCAGGTCCAATGTGGACAGCAATTGCAACCGGAAGTTCGGATGCATCTTTATCCGCGTGGCTACCAAATACGCATAAAACGTATGCAGCAAAGTTTAAAGGAAAATATGATGACCTTGGTACAAGTATGAAAGGTCTTCGAATGGGGCTGGTCGTTCCAACATATATGAAGAACGTAAACTCCATTGAGGATTTGAAAAAATAGCCAATGATGTAGTGGTTCCCTTATAATAGAAGGGAGCATGTTGAAAAAGCAGTCTGCTCAAAAAGCGGCTGCTTTTTTCTTATATAGAAGGATGGAGTTGTCGGGCGATGGATAAATCAATCATGATTTTTCTGCATGGTGGAGGAGTAAGCAGCTGGATGTGGCAGGAGCAGGTTGAAATATTTAAGGACACGTATGAATGCTTTGCCCCTGATCTCATTGGACACGGGACAAGAGCAAAAGAACAGATATTTTCAATGAATGAAAGCACCCAAGAAGTTATCTCATGGATCAAGGAAAACGCGAATGGCCGTCAAGTGATTCTGATTGGATTTTCTTTAGGTGCGCAGATTGCTGTTGATGTGTTATCAAGAGAGCCAGATATCGTAGACATAGCAGTTATCAATAGCGCTCTTGTGATGCCTTTGCCATGGCTGCACTTCATGGTGAGACCCCTCTTGCCACTGACGTATCCATTATTAAAGAAAGATTGGTTTATCCAGCTCCAAGCCGAAAAGATGGGGCTCCCGCAACATGTACTGCATCATTATGCGGCGGAATCGAAACATCTGCAAAAGAAAACCCTTCTTACGATGTTTCAAGAAAACCTCCATTACAAGCTCCCAGACACGTTTCAGCAAGCGAAGGCACGCATTCTTGTCACAGTGGGAGAAAAAGAAAAAGGCATCATGAAACGGTCAGCCAAAAAAATAACGAATTCACATCCGAAGACAGCAGGCGTCATCGTTCCCGGTATTGGACATACATTTACTTTTGAGAAGAAAGAACTTTTTACAGAAATGATCAAATGCTTTATAGAGGCACGTGCATTACCAGCCGAATTAAAGGAAATCCAGTAGCCGTTCCAATTATTAAGTGAAGACGAGCATAAAAGGGGCGGTGGTCTCTTAAAATCTGTATGATATAGGTATCAAACGCTTTCAGTTTGTGTGCCATAGAAGGAGGAGCTATGAGTAAAAACTATATCATATTCGGTGCAAGTCAAGGATTAGGAGATGCTTTTGTAAAGGGTCTTCCTTCAAGTGGAGATACAGTTTGGATTGTGTCGCGAAGTGAACCAAGCAGTTTGAACATAGATGACGGTGTACATAGAATTTGGCTGAAAATCGACTTATCAAGCCAAACGCATATCCCTTATATGCTCGAAGCTCTGGAGAACAAGACGATTGATGTACTCATCTATAACGTCGGTTTATGGGAAAAACGAGGTTTTGAAGACGATTATTCCTTTGATCACGATCAGCCAGAGGATATTGCACATCTAATCAATGTGAATGTCACTTCAACCATTACGTACATCCAGGCACTGCTTCCGCACGTAAGGAAATCGGAGAATGGAAAAATCATCGTCATTGGCTCAACGGCGGGTCTGGATCATACAAACCTGCCGCAAGTCTCGTTTGTTGCATCTAAATTTGGCCTGCGCGGAATTGTGAATGCACTGAGAGAGCATGTGAGAAAGGATAAAATATCTGTCACCTGTATCAATCCAGGAGAGCTGGCGGCGGAGGTCCCGTATGAAGATGGAGCCGAAAAGGCCATCACTCTATATGATGAAACGAGAATCCCTGTCCAGGATATTGTGGAGCTTGCCAGATGTGTGATTCATTTATCTAGGGTATCTTGCGTGAAAGAAATCAATGTTCCAGCTATGACAGATCTGAATGCATAATATAAAGCAGACCACCCGCCCTGAAGAGAAGGCGGGTGGCTTTTTTATTTTATGATGAATGCTGATCGAGTGTTTGATAGACAGCCTCAGTCAAAATCTCAATGCCGGTAAAGATGGCAGAGCGGTCGAAGGTCATATACGGATGATGAAGACCGGGCTTTAAATCACAGCCTAATCCGAGCATCGTGGATTTGATATGCGGAAGCTTTGCTGCATAAAAGTGAAAGTCCTCTCCACCGGTTGTGACGATCGGGGGATCAAGCTGCTCTTTGCCTAAAACCTGTTCAATCGCATGTGACATGATCTGGACAGCTTCTTCATTTAAGGTGGCGGCAGGCAGGCGATGGTCTGTTGAAAGTGTAATGGAAGCGCCAAAGGCATCCGCTACAGCATGAACGGCTCTTTCAATTTCTTTTTCTAGTTCATCCATCACTTCGTTTGTTTGTGCCCGTACATCTAATGTAAAAGAGGCTTTGCCTGGGATGATGTTTGAGCTGCCCCCGCCAGCATGTAAATTGGTCATTTTGACAGAATGAGCGACTCTTGGATCGACATGGATATGCGCGAGTCTCTGCACGAGGGTTGAAGCCACTTCTATGACGTTGACGCCAAGGTGTGGACGTGCACCGTGCGCTTCCTCGCCAATAATGGTGCCGACGTAATGATTACTTGATCCGTGCAATATAGCAGGAGCGCAGCGTCCATTTAATGTTTCTTGGATTGGGCGCACATGTACGCCATATAAGTAATCGACATCTGCGAGCACACCTTTTTCAATCATTTTCAGCGCACCGCCGCCTCTTTCCTCGGCAGGCTGAAAGATGAAACGAATTGTGCCGTTCGGGCGTTCTTTTTCCTTTAATGCCATGAAGGTGCCGAGAGCCATTGTCATGTGTGCATCGTGGCCGCATGAATGATTGGCTTGAAACTCACCATCTACTTCCTGCCAAAGTGCATCAATATCGGCTCTCACAGCGACCACTGGTGCGCCTTCTCCAATCTCACCGATCACCCCTGTACAGTCGTCAAATGTTTGAGTTTTGCAGCCCAATTTTTTCAATATATCTTCAATATAAGCAGTCGTTTCTGTTTCTTCCCAGCTTATTTCTGGGTGGGCATGCAAGTGTTCAAAGATGTCTGTCACGGTTTGTTTCATTTCGTTTGTCAAAGTTGTCATGAGAAGCCTCCTTGCTGACAGATAATCTGCCAAAACATTATTTTAGTGAAATAATATTGATCTTAAATATCAACAGTGTTTATAATATAACACATCATTTGATTATTCTGAAAATTAAGTGAAATTCCGATCGGGACAAAGGGGTTTTGGCACATGAAAACAGCGACAGTATCAGCACCAGAGAAACAAAAACGAAAACTTCAAATGCCGGATGCGTATGTTCTCTTATTTATGATTGCACTGATTTGTACGATAGCAACGTATTTTGTACCAGCGGGTGAGTTTGACCGAAAAACATCTGGGGAGATCACAACAGCCGTTCCTGGCAGTTATCACCGCATTGATCAATCACCAGTGAGTCCAGTTGGATTTTTCACAGCGATACAAGAAGGAATGGTAGGGTCCTCTTCTATCATTTTTCTGATTTTATTTACGGGCGGTACCATTGCTATTTTGGAGAAGACAGGTGCTATTAACGGGATGATTCACCATGTCATCAGCCGGTTTCAAACGAAGCAATTATTGTTTATTTGTATTGTTGGGGGATTATTTTCAATCCTTGGAACGACCGGAATTGTCGTGAACTCTGTCATTGGGTTTATCCCAATCGGCATCATTGTGGCACGATCCTTGAAATGGGATGCTGTGGCAGGAGCGGCGGTCATTTACATAGGCTGTTATGCAGGGTTTAACGCAACGATTTTATCTCCATCTCCATTAGGTTTATCACAAACGATTGCAGAGCTGCCGATCTTTTCTGGCATTGGCCTTCGTGTCATTATTTATCTTTGTTTTCTTATTTCTAGTATTGTGTACATCTATTTCTATACAAGGCGGCTGAAGAATAAAGAAAAGGGAAGCATTCTTGGCGATCAATGGTTTCCTGCTAAGGGGCTTGGCGGAGCCGATGCGGAATCTGTGGACAAGCCTGCATTTACTGGGAGACATAAGCTGATTTTAGCGGTGTGCGGATTGTCACTTGGAGGTTTCTTATATGGCGCACTTCAGCTTGGCTGGACCGATAAGGAAATGGCGGGCGTGTTCATTTTTATGGCTATCGTTGCTGGACTGCTCGGCGGATTAGCGGCCAATGATATTGCGAAAACGTTTATTATCGGGTGCCAAAGCCTTGTATACGGCGCACTTATTGTTGGGATGGCACGCTGTATTTCGGTCATTTTAGAAAACGGGAAGCTGCTTGATACAGTGGTCAATGGCTTGGCGAGTATGCTGACAGGCTTTAGTCCAATCGCTGGTGCGATCGGGATGTATATTGCAAGTGCGCTTCTTCACTTTTTGATTTCATCAGGATCAGGAGAAGCCGTTGTCTTTATCCCGATTCTTGCGCCGCTCGCTGATTTAATGGGCATCACAAGACAGGTAGCTGTAGAAGCGGTAATGCTTGGCGAAGGGGTGGTCAACTGTATCAATCCGACTTCCGGTGTGTTGATGGCTGTGCTTGCTGCAAGTGGTATTCCTTATGTAAAGTGGCTGCGTTTTATGGTGCCGCTTGCCCTCATTTGGTTTGTCATCGGTCTTGTGTTTATTTGTATCGGGGTCATGATCAATTGGGGACCTTACTAATGATGTATGAAGCTGCCGAAGAGCGTTTGGCAGCTTTTTTCTTGTGGAAATATGTATGGAGGCATTGCTTTGAAAGCACAATAAATGTGTTCACAAATTCGCTACATATATTTTTTGAGCAACCCCCTTGCGAAAGTTTGTGAAGTATTGCACAATAAGAATGTGAAATACTTCACATAAGAAAAACAGCCTAGTTTTACTCAGGAGGATGAGATAAATGACAAACGAAAAAGTAAACAAAGTAGCCCTTATTGGAGCAGGTTTCGTCGGCAGCAGTTATGCCTTTACATTAATAAATCAAGCGATCACAGATGAATTGGTTGTCATCGATTTGAATCAAGACAAAGCAATGGGTGACGTGATGGATTTAAACCACGGAAAAGCATTTGCCCCGCATCCTGTGAATACATGGTATGGAGATTATGAGGATTGTAAGGATGCAGATATCGTCTGTATCTGTGCTGGTGCAAACCAAAAGCCAGGTGAAACAAGACTTGACCTTGTTGAGAAAAATTTAAATATATTTAAAGGCATTGTAGAAAACGTAATGAAAAGTGGATTCGACGGTATTTTCTTAGTTGCTACTAACCCAGTGGATATTTTGACATATGCGACTTGGAAATTCAGTGGTCTTCCAAAAGAACGAGTGATTGGCAGTGGTACGACGCTTGATACGGCAAGATTTAGATACATGCTCAGTGAGTATTTTGAAGCAGCGGCACACAACGTGCATGCGTACATCATTGGAGAGCATGGAGATACAGAGCTTGCTGTTTGGAGTCATGCGAATATCGGAAGTGTACCAATTACAGAATTAATGAAGAGAAATGATCAATACAAACAAGAAGATTTAGATGAAATCATGGAAAATGTCCGTCATGCCGCTTACCAAATCATTGAGAAAAAAGGTGCCACTTATTACGGCGTAGCAATGAGTTTAGCCCGCATTACAAGAGCGATCCTGCACAATGAAAACAGCATTTTAACTGTCAGCACTTACTTAGATGGAGAGTACGGAGCAGAAGATGTCTACATTGGTGTACCTGCCCTTGTGAATCGAAATGGCGCAACAGAAGTGATGGAGCTCACACTGAACGACACGGAGAAAGAAAAATTTGCACACAGTGTGAATGTGTTAAAAGAGATTTTGGCTCCTCATTTTTAATCAATCAAAAGCAACCTATCTGAGCAGAAAAGGATGAATCACTATGTGGCAGCAAATATATGATCCGTTTGGTAATGAATTCGTCAGTGCATTGGTGGCAATGCTCCCAATCTTGTTTTTCCTTCTTGCATTAACCGTTTTTAAGCTAAAAGGTGTTTTAGCCGCTTGTTTTACCTTAATCGTCAGTTTTGTAACAGCTGTTTTCTTCTTTCATATGCCAGTTGAAAAGGCATTATCTGCTGTGCTGCTCGGTATATCTAATGGGCTGTGGCCGATTGGATATATCGTCATCATGGCGGTATGGCTCTATAAAATTGCAGTGAAATCTGGTAAGTTCGATGTCATTCGTTCTAGTATAGCAGGAATTTCTCAAGATCAACGTCTTCAGCTCTTATTAATTGGTTTTAGCTTTAATGCATTTTTAGAAGGAGCTGCTGGGTTTGGTGTACCGATTGCGATCAGTGCTGCTCTCTTAACAGAGCTTGGGTTTAAACCGCTGAAAGCTGCGATGCTCTGCTTAATTGCCAATGCTGCATCTGGTGCATTTGGTGCTGTAGGCATCCCAGTGATTACAGGGGCGCAAATGGGCAATATGACGCCGCTTGCGTTATCTCAAACCCTTGTATATACGATCCCGTTTATTTCATTCTGTATACCGTTCCTCCTCATTCTGATTGTAGATGGCTTCAAAGGAATCAAAGAAACTCTGCCAGCCTTGCTGGTTGTGAGTGGAACCTATGCCATTTTGCAAGCTGTCACAATGGTGACGATGGGTCCTGAGCTTGCCAATATTATTTCTGCCTTGGCAAGTATGGGAATTTTGGCTTTATTTCTTCGGAAATGGCAGCCAAAACACATTTATCGTGAAGAAGGAGCGCCAGATATTGAACAGAAACAAACGTATCGCGGTGTTGAAATACTGAAAGCATGGTCTCCGTTCTATATTTTAACTGCTGTTATTACGGTATGGAGTCTGCCAGCATTTAAAGCGTTGTTTGCTGTAGGAGGACCGCTTAACTGGACGACCATTTTAGTGAAAATGCCGTTTTTACATCAGCAAATTGTGAAATTACCACCAATTGCCCAAACGGAAACACCAATTGATGCGATCTTTAAAATTGATGTCATCAGTGCAACGGGTACTGCCATTCTGATTGCGGTCATGCTGACTGGACTGTTTAGCAGACATATTACATTAACAGAAGGCGCTGTCTGCTTAAAAGCAGCGGTGAAAGAGCTTTGGGTTCCTGTTCTTACTATTTGTTTTGTCATGGGCTTTGCCAACCTGGCAAACTTTGCTGGACTAAGTTCAGCCATTGGACTTGCTCTTGCCAAAACAGGCGATTTGTTCCCGCTTGTCAGCCCGGTGCTTGGCTGGATCGGCGTGTTTATTACGGGATCTGTCGTGAGTAACAACGCCTTATTCGGTAACCTTCAAGCGGTCACTGCTTCTCAAATCGGCTCACAAGCAGGTTTGTTAATTGGGGCGAATACGACCGGTGGTGTGATGGCAAAATTAATTTCTCCACAATCTATCGCTATCGCTACAGCCGCTGTTGGAGAAACAGGGAAAGAATCTGAGCTCTTCAAAAAGACCGTGAAGTACAGCTTCATTCTGCTCGGTATTGTATGTATATGGACATTCATTCTTGCTCAATTTGTATAGGTTGATAGACTAAAAAAGACTGAGAGAGATCTCAGTCTTTCAGCGTGTAGACAAACCCTCGCATTCTTTGTCAGTCCTGCGCGCTGGTGCTCACGAATGTCAAATTCGCTCCGCAAAAGTAGCCGTCCTTCCTAGACTGCAAAGGTTTTCTATCACGCTGAAAAGAAGACAAAGAGCTAAAATAAAGATCATTTTAGCCCTTTGTCAACAACAATCTGAAAGACTGAGAGAGATCTCAGTCTTTTTCTTTATGTAGATTCTCTTGTCACGAGCCGGGTAGGCAGCTGGATATGTTCACGCTGCAATGGTTTTTGGTCTTGCAGGAGTGCGATCATTTGCTGTAAAGACCGCTGGCCAAGCTCTACGATCGGTATGTCAATCGTGGTGATCGTTGGAGCTGTCACCTCACATATGTCTTGGTTGTCATAGCCGATGACCGCTAGATCCTTGGGGATTTGATAGCCATATGAAATGGCCTGTTTAATGAGCCCAGCTGCGACTTGATCATTGCCGGTGAAAATGGCATCAGGCGCATTCGTCATGTGATGGATGACATCCATTAAGCGAAAGCCGTCTTCAATGGTAAATGCCTCTCCAAACAGCCAATCGTCTTGCAGCGGCAAACCGTGAGCAGAGAGTGCATCAAGATAGCCCTGTTTCCTTTGTTTCTGCGCTTCACTGCTTTCTGTATCAAAGCAAAACCCAATCGATTTTCGCCCCGACCGAATCAAGTAGTCCACCGCTTTATAGGCGGCTTCCCGTTCATCGTAACCAATAATCGGGATGTTTGCTGTTTGATGATATTCATTAGCCATGACAATGGGGCCGTTTGTTAAAAATGGCTCGATCTTTTCCCACTGATTTTCTAATGCCCCCAATATGACCCCATCTACTTCTTTTCTTTTTAATAATTGAAGCCCTTCAAGCTCCAATGCTTCTTGATAAAACGTCTGAAGCACGATGGCTTTATATCCTTGATCCAATGCTTCCTTTGAAATGCCTTTAATCAATTGTGCAAAAAAAGGATGGTCCACAGCTGGAACGGACACAGCAATGGTTTTTGTCTGATGTGATCTTAGTGTGCGAGCTGCTGAACTCGGTGTATATTCCATTTCCTCCATCACCTGTAAAATGAGCTGCCGCTTTTCTTCTGACACATATGGGTGATGGTTTAGCACTCTGGAAACGGTGGTGGTTGAAACCCCGCAGCGTTTGGCAATTTCATAAATTGTACACATATTAACAAATCCTTTACACAAAGTTATTGTTCTGAAATCGATAACATCATTTACAATGTGAAACAAGTTAAATATTAACAAAAGGAATTGATTAATTGGAGGGAATGGAATGCAAATATTGACGAAGATATCAGGTAAAAGCAAGGATTATCTTCCTTTGCTGGATATGATCAATCAAGGTGTTCAAGTAAAGGCCGATTCAGTTGAAAAGCATCTAGCAAATGAAAAGCTGGTGACGTTCCTTGAGCAAGATATAGAGCGCACAGGTTTGGAAAAAATTCTCTTCCATTATAAACAAAATAAGGAAAAAAAGATACCGTTTCTGCCAGTTGACAAACTGATTTCAGAGGATGAAATCGATGATATTATGCTGGTGCTGAAGGAAGTATTGAGCTCTGGCCGTTTTACTTCAGGGCCATATATTCCGACGTTTGAAAAGGCGATTGCTGAGTACTTAGGGAAAAAATATGTCATTGCCACGTCAAGTGGAACAGATGCATTGATGATCAGTCTCATATCAGCAGGTGTCCATCCAGGAGACGAGGTGATTTTGCCGGCCAATAGCTTTGCTGCAACAGAAAATGCAGTGCTTGCCATTGGGGCTGTTCCTGTTTATGCCGATATCGATCCAGAAACCTACTGCTTGGCACCAAGTGAAATAGAGAAGCATATCACAGATAAAACGGTATGCATTCTACCGGTTCATTTATATGGAAAGCAAGCGGATATGAAGGCGATTTCGGCGATTGCGAAACAGCATGGGTTGAAAATCATTGAAGATGGCTGTCAAGCGATTGGCAGCAGCGGACTTGGTGCTTATGGAGATGGACTTGTTCTCAGCTTTAATCCATACAAAAATCTTGGGGTCTGCGGAAAGGCAGGAGCCATCGCTACAAATGATGAGGCCCTAGCGGAAAAATGCATGGAGATCAGCTATCACGGATTTGAAGCTGGAAAGAAAAATGTCAAACGCAGTGACTACGGCTTTAATTCCAAAATTGATAATTTGCAGGCAGCGATCGGACTCGAACGAATGAAGTATTTAGGATTGCAAAACTTTAAACGTTTTTACTTAGCCAAGCGATACATTGACCAGCTGCAAACGCTTGAGGATGAAGGATACATGAGGCTTCCGAAGCTGACGGATGATCATGTATGGCATCTATTCCCGATCAGAGTACTGAAGGGAGACCGCGATGAACTGGCAGCGAAATTGCTGGAAATGGGCATAGAGACGGATGTTTATTACCCGATTCTATCTCATCAGCATCAAACCAATCTTGTTTCTCAAAAATATAGACAAACGACACTTCCACACACGGAAAAAGCAGCGCAGCAATTACTTCACTTGCCGCTTTATCCAGGAATGCCGCTGCAAGATCAGGAGAAGGTCATCGAGGGGGTTCAACATGTTATCAAGTCTTCCATTCAATAAAAAACTGCTGAATCAGCCGAAGAATCCGCAGTGGATCGTCTTCTGTGACTTTGATGAAACCTATTATTCTCACGGAATGACAGAGGAGCAGAGAGAGGATATCAAGCGGCTGGAAACCTTTGTAGCAGAAAAGAGTGAAGCGGGACAGCTCTTGCTGGGCTGGGTGACGGGAAGCAGTCTTGATTCTGTCACGAGCAAAATGGAAAAGGGTGGTTTTCATCAATTCCCGCATTTCATTGCGTCGAACTTAGGGACTGAGATTGTATATACGTCGGATGCTCATTTTGGACAGCCAGATGCAGAGTGGATGAAGAGGCTGGATGCGCAGGGCTTTTCAGATGAAAAAATCGAAGACATCCTGAAAACAATCCGAGAAAAGGGAATTTCCCTTAGGCCGCAAACGCAGCTGGGCAGCTCAGGGTATAAGAAGAATTTCTATTATCAGGAGCAGGATGAGCGGACGGATCTTCATCATCTATCATTTATCCAAACACTGGCTAAAGAGCGAGGCGTGGCGGTCAACATCAACAAATGCAACCCGCTTGCAGGAGATCCTGCGGATTGCTATGATGTCGATTTTTTACCAGTCGGAACAGGGAAGGATGAAATTGTCCGCTTTATGCTGAACCAATATGATTTATCGAAAGATCAAGGCTTTGCCTTTGGTGATAGCGGGAACGATTTGCGGATGCTTCAATCCGTCACACACGGTTTCCTTGTCCAAAATGCGACAGCCGAAGCCAAACGGCACCATCACCAAATTTGTCATCATGGGTATGCAAAAGGAATCTATGAAACACTGAAAACAGTGATGTATAAACATGAGGAGGCACATTCATGAAGAAAATTGGAATTGTTGGAGCAGGGAATATTGCAAAAGCACATGCAAGAGCATTATCAACGATTAAAGGTGCAGAATTATCCGGTGTCTATGATTTGCATGAGTCGGTCGCACAGGGATTCATTAAACAGTACGGCGGACGTGTGTATTCAAGTATTGAGACACTGGCAGATGCATCTGATGGGTTGATTATTGCTTCTCCTAATTTTTGTCACAAAGACCATGCCCTTCAGTCACTAAGAGCAGGACAGCCGATTTTATGTGAAAAACCGATGGCTGTGTCGCTGAAGGAAGCGAAGGAAATGGTGGAGACAGCCAAACAGTTCCAAGTTCAAGCCAGTATGGGCTTTAACTATCGTTATTTATCCTTTGTGAATATATTGAAGAACTTGATTGCTAACGGTGAATTAGGACGCATTTTGACCGTCAGAACTCATTTTAAGAAAAACAGTGCCCTCAGAAGAAAGACATTTTCATGGAGAGACAGCGGCGAAAGTCTGCGTACGAGCGGTGCGCTAGGGGATCTTGGCATTCATTTGATTGATATGCTGTGGTACTTGTTTGGCAGTGAAATGAAGAAAGAATCTCTTAACACCAAGATGCTGACACATGTAAAAGAAAAAGAAGAGAAAAAGGTTCAGGTGGATGATCATACCGAAATTTTCGGGCAGATGGAGAATCAAGTGTTCTTTCATTTGGTGACATCCAAAAGCACGCAGCCTGAAGAATGTGGATTTAGTGTAGAAGTCGTTGGTCATGACAAGGTATTCAAATACCATACGAACATGAAAAACGAATATGAGATCAGTGATGGATTGTGTGTGGAACGTCATCAAATGCCGCAAACTTTGCTGACAGATCCGCCAAATGAATTTTACGGATGGTCCGATACATTCCGCGATCAGCTGATGCATTGGGTGAATACTGATCCATACCCATCTCATATGAAGGTCGCTGATTTTGAAGATGGTTATCGCGCACAGGCTGCGCTCAATACATGCTTTGAGAGGGAAGAGGCAGTCGTCTCTGCCCAGGCATATTAAAGAGGTGGAGCGGAGGATGTCATGACTCCGCTCCTTTTTAGAGGAAGTGAAAAGATGAAAAAGGTATTTTATTTTGGCTGTGTCTTTTATTTTTTTATTGGGACCATTCATGTGTTTTTTGGCAGCTTAACGCCTTATTTGCTGTCGAGTTACGATAAGGGTCCCGGGGAATTATCATGTTTAATTTTTTTTCAGTTTATTGGTTTTTTGAAAGGTGTTCTGCTATCTCCCATTCTAGTGAGAAAAAAAGGCTATGGCGCTGTTCTGACCATGGGTCTTTTGCTGATGATCGGCTCACTTCTGCTGGGGCTATTGGTGCCCGGATGGACAACGCTTGTGCTGGCAGGTTTTTTTCTTGGGAGCGGCGCAGGCAGTCTTGAGACAACAGCCGGAGCGTATGTCATTTCGATGGCTAATAGTGCAAAGCGAATCAGTATCATGGAGGTCTTTTTTGGATTAGGTGCGCTGTTATTCCCGCTAGTGATTCTGCTGACTGTCACAGAACAGACATGGCAGTATGTGTTTTTATTTCAGGTGGGTGCGCTGACATTTTTCCTTATGCTTTGGCTTGTTTTTATGAACAAGCTGCCTCATGGGCAGATGGATGCTCCTTTAACAGGAGGGACGAGGAAACCGTCCTTGCTTGTTGATCGAAATAATCGAATGATTGTGGTGATCATGATTTGCTTTGCCTTTTTCTACGCAGGGATTGAAACGAATTTTGCGAACTTTTTGCCGTCGATCATGCTGGAAAAAGGGGGAGAAAATTGGGGCCTCTTTGCGGTCTCTACTTTCTGGACAGCGATCGTCATCGGCAGAACCGTGATTGCGAGAAAAGCCGATCAACTGCATCCGCTGCGTTTTTTAAAGCTAAGCGCATCTCTGATGATTCTGCTGCTTGTGATATTTGCTCTGACAACCCACATCGCCGCGCAGCTGATCCTCATCTTTTTCATCGGCCTTTGTGCAGCTGGCATGTTCCCAATCGCACTGACAGCATCTGCTTTAATGATTGAAAATGCCATCGATGAGGCGACGAGTTATTTTATTGCAGCCGCAAGCTTAGGCGGAGCCTGCTTGTCCTTTTTGATTGGATTTAGTCTAGAATGGGCAGGAGCTGCAAGTGCCGTCTTTGTATTTGCCTTCTTAGCTGTTCTTCTGTTTACAGCTGCGATTCAAATGAATCGTTCTAAGAAAAAAGAAACGGTACATGCGCAGCAGTCGGCACTGAAAGCAGATCGCTAAGCGGCTCCCCGTGGTCCACCTGAAATGATGACAAAGGACTTGTACTAAAACGCAGAAAGTTTGAATAACATGTACAAGTCAGCATCAAAAGGAGGACGTCTATGTGGCAGTGTTTTTTGGTTATATCTTTTTAGGGTTGTCACTTTCAGCGCCTGTTGGGCCAGTCAATGCAGCCCAAATCGACAGAGGGATTAAAAGTGGATTTTGGCATGCGTGGATATTTGGTGTGGGGGCTATGGCTGCGGATATTGTCTATATGCTTCTCATCTATTTTGGTGTCGCCCAGCTTTTGACTGCACCTCTTGTAAAGACCTTTTTGTGGCTGTTCGGCTTTTTCGTTCTGACCTATACCGGCATTGAAAGTCTGCGTAAAATCAATTTGCAGGAGAGTCCGAAAAAGCATAGCGGAAACACTTCATTTGGCCAGTCGTTCATGAGCGGATTTATCATTTCTTTATCTAATCCGCTCAGTATTTTGTTTTGGCTTGGCATCTATGGCAGCATTTTAGCCAATACGATCGAAAAGTATGGAGCTTCCCAAATGCTCATGTACAGTATGGCTATTTTTATCGGCATGCTGATCTGGGATTTCAGCATGGCGCTGCTTGCTAGTTCGTTTAGGCGTTATTTAAGTGAACGTGTTTTACATGGCTTATCTGTTCTGGCAGGTCTATCTTTACTTGGTTTCGGCGCCTATTTTGGGTATCAAGGGATCATGGCGTTGATTGGATAGAAAAACAGACTGACACATTCAGTCTGTTTTTTGTAAGGATTGACAGACATAACACATTCTTGAATAATGGTGGAATATTAAATGGTTTGAAGGAGCTTCTGCTATGCGTATGTTTCTGCCAGTATTCAACTATGTGTGTATGCTGATTTTATCAGTCATCACTGCAACATTCGTTTATATGTTATTATTCATGCAGCCTGAAGTGGGCTTTAGTTATGTGGAGATGACCAGTCTGTTCATTTTGCTCGCTTATGTCATTTTTGCTGCACCGATTCAGTTTGTTTTACACCGGCATCCTAAGAGGTTTCGAAGCCGTGACTTACTGATTTATTTTATTGCGGCATGGGTGGTGTGTTCGGCTTTGGCTTTATGGATTGATTATGGGCTTGTTGTGTTCATGAGCTATAAAGTCTATCTGTTTAGCTTCTCAGCCGCCCTTATTTATTGGGTGCTGGATTCCGTCTTTTTGATGAAGAACCGATCATAGGATGACGAAAGGCGTTCTATTAACTTTCACTAGTTTGTTCATACATAATAGAATTAAAGAAACAAATACCTGCTCAATTTGAACGGAACCCCCATCCTGACATGCACAAGGAAAGTCGTGGAAGGACAGTCACCACAGCCATTTCCACCTCATAGGCTATGAAGAAGACGCTAAAACGAGGTGGAAGGAAATGGCCCAGCTGTATGCAAAAAGTTGCCTTGATCAAAATCTACGATCACTAGAAGAATGGAAGCAGGACGCTTTCACAAAATTTGGCGAGATGGTAGGAGATGAAGCAGATACATTCCCTTGTGTACCCGGAAGACAGGGATTTTTTCTCGATCATTTACGCTATGGGTTTGTCGGTGACCCTAGGAAAGAGGAAGCGGTTGATGAATTAGCCCATCTGCTGAGAGAATATCAAGGCTGTGCGAAAGAAACCGGTCAATATGCTTCATTTATCTGTTTTTTTGAAACACCGCAGGACTTAAAGGAAAGTTCGCTTGAAGAGTTTGAGCAGCAGTTTTGGTCGCTGCTTCAACGGCTGCATCATAAAGATGAAGAACCGTGGCCTGAGGAAATCCCGCTAGATACTCATCATCATGAGTGGGAGTATTGCTTCCATGGAGAGGCGTATTTTATTTTGTGTTCCACACCTGCTCACAAGCTTAGAAAAAGCCGCCACTTCCCTTATCTCTTGATGGCGTTTCAGCCTAGATGGGTGTTTGAGAAATTGAATGGGTCGACCAAGTTTGGACAAAAAATGAGCCAGCTCGTTCGCAAGCGGCTCAAAGCATATGATGAGGTCAGTGTTCATTCATCATTAAAATGGTACGGTGACCCGGCCAATCATGAATGGAAGCAATACTTTCTCCCAGATGAAGAGGCGGAGAAACCAGCCTCCGCCAAATGTCCATTTACTGCATTAAAAAACATGATGAAATTATGATGCGGTCTGATCCTGCTTCCACTTTTTCCTCATAAATAGCACCATGATGGCAATCACTGCAATGATCCCTAGGCTGATAAAAAAGCCAGGTCGTCCGCTTGCCTCTGTTAATGTGCCTGAAACGGCGGCTCCAATTAAGAGCAGCGCAAGAATCATTTCGCACGTTTGGCGAGTGGATGGCTTGGATAACTTTTTACTTGAGAACAGAATAAAGATCCATGTGTACAGCAGGGTAAGACCAGCTGCTGTTGTGAGATGCTCGTAGATGTGTTTTGACAAAAAGAGTGCAAGCAAAATTGAGACAATTAAGCCAGCAGCAGTTAAGATAATCGAAGACCACCTCACATGAGATGGGTCTTTTTGTTTAAAGCAAGCAGGTGCATCTTGATGCTCTGACATTGTGCCGAGCAGTGTTGTGACCGCATAGAGAGAGGCAACCAATGTCGAAAAACCGGCAATGATGAAAATGCCATTAAAGATATGAAGAAAGATTGATAAATGAAACGGCTCTAATGATGTAATAAATGGACTGCTGTTCTCATTAAAGGCTGTCACTGGGACAAGCAAGAGAGCAAGTCCGATTGAGACGATATAGATGACCGCTAGAATGATCAGCATGACACGTCCAGCTTTTGCCGCATCCTTCGGGTCTTTTAAATGAACCGCCATCAGCCCCATGACTTCAATTCCTCCAAATGCATAAAACGCGTAAATCAATCCATTCCAAAGACCAAGCGGCCCAAGCGGCATCCATTCGTGATCCTTGTTAGGCAGATGCAGGGTCGGTTTATGTTCTGTCAAAATGCCGAATAACACAAGCACCGCAAGAATCATAAACAGAAAAATCGCCGCTGTTTTCAGTACCGCAAGAACATTTTCTGTCTTTTGAAAAGAAGAAAGCCCGATGATAATGACGAGCAGGGCAAGAGCGGAATAAATCGCAGAAAACACCCAAAGCGGAACAGAAGGAAACCAGTGGCGGGTAAATAGAGAAATGGCTGTCAATTGACTCCCTGTAATCAGCATTTCTGCAAACCAATATACCCAGCCATTGCTAAACCCTGCCCAGCGTCCATATGCTTTACGAGCATAGGAACAAAACGACCCTTTATCAGGGTTATCAGCTGTCATCGCAGCCAAATGTTTAAAGACGAGATACGTTCCGACCGCAGCAAGCAAAAAGGAAATGCAGACGGAATAACCGGACTTTGTAATGGCGATGCTGGAGCCAAGGAAGAACCCAGTGCCAATTGTACAGCCGACTCCGATGAGAGAAAGCTGCCACCAAGATAAAGATTGTTCTTCTTTCAATGCAAGTGCAACACCTTTCTATTTCAATGACATTAGCTTGTGACCGCCTCTTTTTTTTATACATGATCAAGGGGACATTTTGGGCATACTGTCATGGAAAGGAGTGCATGTGATGAACGGAGAATACGTCATTTTACCAAAGGGTAGACTCGGCTTTCGTTTAGGAAAAGGCCAATGTATGCGAGTGGTTGATGTCGAAGGCCAGCAAGTAGCAGATGTGATGGCCTATCATGAAAAGGATTTTTATGAAAAATTTGACCAAGGTGCGACAATGGACAGCCTATTTTCATCCAAAGTGAAAAAAGGTGATAAGCTCTATTCTAATTTATATAAACCGATGTTTACGATCATTGAAGATACAGTGGAATGCCATGATTTATACATGCCCGCCTGCCGCCAAGAGATGTATCAGCTTTTATACGGCAGGACGCACTTAGAGGTCATGCATACATGCTACGATAATTTGCGGACTGCCTTTGAGCCCTTTGGGATTCCAAAGGAGGATATGTACTATCCTTTTAATGCCTTTATGAATACAGTCATTGATGAAAAAGGAAAGCTGTCTGTGGAGCAGCCAAAATCGCTGCCCGGTGACTACATTCGCCTTCGGGCTGAAATGGACCTCATTGTGGCCGTGTCTGCATGCCCTGCTGATATTGGGAAGTGCAATGGATCAAGCTGTACATCCATACGGGTAGAAATCGATTAAAAAAGAAAAGGACCAGTCAATCAAGACGTGGTCTTTTTCACTTGTGAATGTTTGATCATCTCAGAAATAGGGGAACGTCTAACAAAATGTTCTTGATGAAAACATGGTATAATGAAGATTCAAAAAACGTTGTTAAATCAATGAATTGTGAGTAAAACCTGTTCTCTTCATGTAGAGGATGCTTAGGAGGAAAAGTGTATGAGTTTGCAGAAAAAGATCAGCCAAGAGTTGCATGTGCAGCCCTCAATTGACCCAAAGCAGGAGATCGAAAAACGGGTTGGATTTCTAAAAGAGTACTTGAAAAAAACCGGGGCAAAGGGATTCGTACTCGGCATTAGCGGCGGGCAGGATTCAACGCTTGCCGGACGTCTTGCGCAGCTTGCTGCATCTGAGCTTCGTCAAGAAGGAAAAGAGGATGCAGTCTTTATTGCGGTACGCCTTCCGCACGGTGTGCAGCAGGATGAAGATGATGCGCAGCTCGCTCTATCATTTATTCAGCCAGACAAGTCATGGAAATATGATATTGCACCTGCCGTGTCAGCATTCAGTGATCAATATCAAAAGGAAACGGGCGGACCATTGTCTGACTTTAATAAAGGGAATGTCAAAGCACGCATGAGAATGATCGCGCAATATGCTGTCGGTGGTGAGGAAGGATTGCTTGTCATCGGTACAGATCATGCAGCTGAAGCAGTAACCGGCTTCTTCACGAAGTATGGTGATGGCGGTGCCGATGTTCTTCCGCTCACAGGTCTGACAAAACGCCAAGGCCGGGCGCTTTTAGAAGCGCTAGAAGCACCGGAACGCCTGTATTTAAAGAAACCAACAGCCGATCTGCTGGACGACAAACCTCAGCAAACGGATGAAACAGAACTCGGTATTACGTACAGTGAAATTGATGATTACTTAGAAGGAAAACCAGTGTCAGATCAAGCAGCAGAAGCGATTGAAAAGCGCTATGTTCAATCAGAGCATAAACGCCAAGTACCCGCTTCCATGTTTGATGACTGGTGGAAATAAAAAAAGACCTCTCCAGAAGATGGAGAGGTTTCAGGCTGTCGAGAAAATCTCGACAGCTTTATTTTTTTCCTTAAAGTTTCCATCTCCAAATTTTATAATAGAGATAAGTCCCACTAAAGGAGGTGTTTTTTCTTATGTTGTTGCTTAACAGTAATTTTTAAGGTATTTTTACAGTATATGCTAAATCAACAAACATAATATTTACGCCTACATCAACTTTCTTATATTTGTTTTTAACTGCCCATGCAACAGCACCAGAAGTTCCAGCAGTAATAGCCGCAGCGGCTCCAGCACCCCATGGTCCAGCAGCAGCAATTCGACTTGTGTACCAACCGATATATCCGGCTGCAAATCCACCTGCTACTATGGCATTCATGCTTCTAACTTTCGGTCCTAATTTGAGGTGTAAACCTACAAAACCTAATGTCTGCATGTCACCTTTTTTCTCATTCTCTTCAAAGCTAAATTCTTCTGATTTCATTGAAGTCATTAGTAGACTGTCGTGTTCTGAAATTCCCATTTCCATAAGGGTTTCTTTATCAGCTGTAAAATGAATATTTCCATCCTTATCTAATTCGAAGTAATTAGATAGTTTCTCTGCTAATTCCAATTGTTTTTTATCTACACTGACTGGAGGGGTCTCATTATTACCTTGACTGGCATGACTAATCATTGGAGAAGAGAAACCAAATGTAATAGTAAGTACACATAACACTACTAGAAATTTTTTAAACACACGTACCACTCCTATTTGTTTTTTGGGTAACGCATACATGATATTTCCTTCTATTGGGGTGGAATACTTAGAGGTTAAGGAGATTAATAAAATGTATTTATTCTTATTCACTTTGATTTATTGTGTAATCACACAGATGTTGAGTTTTTCCTTTGAGATGTCTTTTGGTGTGTACTTGATAGGTTTAGCTTTAATCAAAGGACTTTCCAGTGGGGAAATTAAAGACATCTTTAATTTCAAAAAGACAAGGGACGTGTTCAAAGAAAACAGATTTATAGATTCTTTGATGGAATTGTTTTCTTTGGTAATAGTGTTTATTAATGCATACATAATTGATTATGAACCATTCTCTCCCTTTGAGTTTGTTTATACTTTTTTCTTGCTTGTAGTTCTGTACAGGTTCCTATTTTGGGGGATCATAAGAGAGTCTAAAAAATGGTTGCATAAAGAGTCATAAGAGACATGGGCTTATAAAAATCACTCACTTTCTTTGATATATTCCAATGCTACCATTTATTTCTTTATAATTGGAAATATGATGGAAATTTTATTTTCCAGTTGCGGTGTCCGCAATTAAGGTTCTTTTAATTGGGAGGAGAAATTTCGAATAGAGAAGAATTAGATTGTCAATTATCGTTAATGAACAGGCTGGAGAGCATGTTTTTTTGTTTCTTAATATTTTGTTTTTGTTGAAAAAATTCCATTTTGCTTGCGGTGTCCGCAAGCATTTTTTTTATTTTTCAGTGCTTCATTTTGACGGATTTTTTTTGTGATAAAATCCAGTCACTGCGGAGGTGAATCATGTGAAGGTAGAAGTAGGAATAAACCTGTTTGAGATAGGATTACTCATTCTAGGTGTTTCAGTTTTGTTTTTAATCAAAGCTAATGAGGAACGAAAACGAAAAAGAAAGAGCTAGGCTGCTTCTTGAAAGGCGCTTGACGGAAATCAAGAGATTTTAACACTCACATAGAGGTTTACTTAAAAATTTCAGTTGAGATCGCTCAGATTTGATTCTGATCGCTTTTTTTGTTTAGGTATTAAAAGTAGGGGTAGTGTGTCAAAAACGCTTATAAGGGCTTTAAATGTGTTTTTCGTTTTGGCTACTGAAATCAGTTTGAAAATCTGTTTGCGAGATACCGAAAATTTTCAAAATTGGAACTAAAATGGGTTTTGGACGTATTTCATGTGCTAGGATTTAACATAAAACGGCAAAAATTGAGGGGGATGAATAAATGGCAGCTGTATCTTCAGCGAAAATCGGTCAGAAGATTAATGAATGGTATCAGAATATCAAGAGGCTGAATGTAACAGATGCGGAAATGCTTCGGAGTGAGATCAGAAGGGATTTAGACATCATGGAGGAAGATGAGCAAGCTGTTCTTTATTTTCAGCTTATGGAATTCCGCCACGAACAAATGCTTGAATACATGAATCTAGGAGCTCGGAAATTAAACAAAGCGGAGTACCTGCGATCAGTTGAAGGGCAAGGGCGGAAGCTTACTGGAATCTTGGAATACTATTTTAATTTTTTCAAAGGGATGTATGAGTTTTCGCAAGGTGATTACATTACTGCGATTACTTTTTATCGACAGGCAGAAAAACGATTGGATCGAGTGGCGGATGAAGTTGAAAGAGCAGAGTTTTACTTCAAGATGGCAGAGATTTTCTATCACATGAAGCAAACTCAAATGTCTATGTATTACATCATGCTAGCCCTTGATACATATAAGGCGCACCCGACTTATCTTGTCCGAGAAATTCAGGCTCGTTTTGTTGTTTCAGGAAATTATATTGATCTTAACAGTTCTGAAAAGTCTCTCCCGCATTTAGACAAAGCATTAGAAAAATCACATGCGATTAAGGATGAATTAATGATTGGTATAAGTTTGATGAACTTGGGTCACTGTTATTCTAGTTTGGAAAAATATCAGTTGGCATTAGATCATTTGGAGGAAGCTGAAATTTATTTGAAACGTCATTCTCACATACGAGCAGTCCTTTATCAGCAGACTCTGATCCATTTTAAATTGGGTAACGATGAATTGGCCAAGGAATATTTGCAGCGTGGCATAGATTATCTAAAATCAAACCCTGATCAATTATTCGAATCTTTGTACGATTTTCTTGTAAACCTATATATAAAGCCACTTAATCTTGATGATCTCAAGGATATTTTGAAACGATTTGATAACATTAGGGGTTATCCATATTTAGAAGAACTGGCATTAGAGTCCGCAGAATTTTATACTAAATGTGAGCGTATGGAGGAATCTGTATATTTGTATCAGCAAATGGTGTACGCTCAAAAACAAATTCGAAGGGGCGACTGTTTGTATGAACATTAGAAAAAGCTTTGTTTTAGCTGGTCTTGCGATCATGATGTTGGTTGGTGGTTCATATCTGAATCATACCGAGACTGCTATGGAGTTGGCTATTCGATTAGGTACATGAAAAATGGCAGACCTTTTGGGTCTGTCTATTTGGAAATTCTTCTGGAACAACGCCAATGCACTAACAGACACTCAGAAAAAATCCCTTCCAATTGGATAGGGATTTTTTGAATAAGCTGCGATCTAATTCAAAGTTGCATAACCCTAATCAACAACAAACAGTACGGCCGTTCCATCTTCGTATTCATTTAGTTGATGGGACACCCAAGATCCCGCACCTTGATTGTCTGAAGGAGATAGGTATTCTATATCGGCACCTTCTTTATCAATCGTGCAAACGGCAGAAGCACCCTTTTTTATAGCATTTTTTATGTGTCGTGCTGTTTCTGGATACTTATCAGTCGGAAACTTCAATTTCACATCATACTGAGACCTCTCCATCATCTGGAGAGGTCTTTTTATGTCGAATTTCAAGCGGGTTTGACAAAATAACCAAAATTTCATTAAATTAGTAGAACGATCTACTTAAGTCCATTTAACTAAATACCGATTTCTTTGATCAAAAAAAGCAAACATAATTAGTTCGATTCACTTAATTTCATTTCTGTTGACAGTATTTTCAGAAAAAATGATTGACGAACAAAAAGAATGCGCTTACAATGAAACCACATTCCGAAAAGTGAAATTAGATTCCACTGGATGGAATAAAGGGGTGATCCACCTCCAAATAAGAAGCTAAAGGAATGATTCACACAATGAAAAATCGAAGTGCACTGGAAATTTACAAAGAGGGAGGCGCTTGGTGGGAGACTGAGATTAGTCATATTCAAAAAAATTCAATTGAACTTCGAGGGTATCCGATTGAAGAACTGATTGGTGAATTGTCTTATCCACAAATGCTTTATTTACTGCTTGTTGGTGAATTATTAGATGATTCAAAAGCAGCTCTTTTTGAAAGTGTTCTTGTCGCAGGTGCGGACCATGGACCAAGAGCGCCATCTATTGCAGCAGCCAGAATGGCGGTGACTTGCGGCATTTCGTTTAATTCCTCTGTTGCAACAGGGGTGAATCTATTAGGTGACATTCATGGCGGAGCCGGAGAGAAGGCCATGCGTATGTTATACGAGGCCAAAGCGATCTACGATGATCAAAAGGATATACACTCTGCGGCAAAGCAAGTGTGTCAAACATGGTTAAATCGCAAGGAAAAAATTCCGGGAATCGGCCATCAGCTTCATGATGACGATCCGAGGGTGAGACGTCTATATGAGCTGAGTCACACACATGTCCAGCAAGGTCTTATCAGTGGCACATATTTACGGTTAGCCGAAGCGATTAGACATGAGCTTGAACAACTGAAAGGGAAGAAAATCACGATGAATATAGATGGTGTATCTGCTGCCATTCAATGTGAATTAAACATTCCAGCAGAAGCAGCAAAAGGCATTTTTTCCTTATCCAGAGGAATGGGCATCGTGGCGCATGCATATGAGGAGCTGACAAAGGGAGCCCTCGTGAAGGGACCTTGTCCGAATGAAGAAAGATTGGTTCGTTATGCAGGACATGGAACGCGGCACTTGAAGGAGGGAGAAAAAATTTGAGTGATTTAAAAGCGTTGTCATATATAAACGGCGAGTGGCTGGATACCGGTCGTGTCAAAACAGATATCATCAATCCTTACTCAGGAGAAAGGATCGGAACATCTTATCTCGCCTCATCAGAAGACATAGAACAGGCACTTTCTATTGCGCAGCAGGCTAAAAAACAAATAGCGGAAATATCGGCAATCGAACGCTCAAAGCTTCTAACAAAAGCAGCCACCTTACTTGAAGAACAAAAAGACCATTTTGCAAAACTGATTTCGCTAGAATTAGGCAAACCGCTTAAAAATACAAGAGATGAGGTCTCGCGATCAATCGAGACGCTGGCGCAATCGGCGGAAGAGGCGAATCGATTAATAGGTGAGACTATTCCTGGCAATGTATCATCGCGTGGACAGGGAGCAATGGCCATGACATTTAAAGTACCAGTCGGAGTTGTGCTGGCGATTACCCCTTTTAATGCACCGCTCAACTTAATTTGCCACAAAGTCGGTCCAGCCTTTGCGGGAGGGAATGTCATCATTTTGAAGCCTGCACCGCAAACATCAGCTGTTGCCACAGCGTTTGTCGAACTCCTTCTCGAAGCAGGGTTTCCTGAGGCTGGTTTGCAGCTTGTAATTGGAGGAGTCGACGCCGGGAAACAGTTAGTCACTGATGAAAGAACGAATCTCATCTCTTTTACCGGCGGGGCTGCCGGAGGCGAACATATTACAACCTCTGCGGGATTAAAAAAGGTACTGCTCGAACTCGGAGGGAATGGCGCGACGATTGTTCATCACGATGCAGATATTGAACAAGCCGCATCCATGTGTGCCAAAACAGGCTTTAGTAATTCCGGTCAAAGCTGTATTTCTGTTCAAAGAATTTATGTCCACCAGGAAATTATGCCGTCGTTTACTGAGGTATTAAAACAAAAAGTAGAGCAGCTTGTCGTTGGAGATCCGCTGTCCAGTGAGAGTGATATCGGCTGTATGGTCGATGCACAGGCCGCGCAGCGTGTTGAGGCATGGATACAAGAGGCAGAGAGCATGGGTGCCCAGCTTTTATGTGGGGGAAAAAGAAATGGAGCGAGCATCACACCGGCTATTTTGCTAAACCCTCCGAAACAGGCCAAGGTCGTCTGTGAGGAAGTGTTCGGCCCAGTTGTCAGCATTCTCCCTTATGAGGAGCTGGAGGAGGCAATTAAAGAAGCAAATGATAGTCGATATGGTTTGCAGGCAGGGATCTTTACGAATCAGCTGGATGTGGCATTACACGCAGCAAAAGAGCTTGAAACTGGCGGGGTTGTCATCAATGGGACATCGAATTTTAGACTGGATCATTGGCCTTATGGTGGGATTAAGCGAAGTGGCCTTGGAAGAGAAGGTCCGCGTTTCGCCATCGAGGAGATGACCGAAACCAAAATGGTTGTGCTTCCACAGGGTCTGTGAAAGGGGCGTTTGGATGTGAATGCATTTCAGCAAAAGGTAAAAAGTGTGCAGACAGGCGGTCAGCCAATGATTTGTACGCCGCTCATCGGACAAACAAAGGAAGAATTGTTTCATGAGATCGAGGTGTTAACTGAGAAGAAGCCTGATGTGATAGAGTGGCGGGCGGATTTTTTTCATCACCTTCATGACAAGGAACAAGTGATAGAAACCCTTAAGGGAATGGTAGAAAAGGCAAAGGGCATCCCATTTTTATTCACCATTCGCTCTGAAAAGGAGGGCGGCGAAAGTATATCACTCTCGGAATCTGAGAAGGTTTCTTTGCTTGCCGAGCTTTGTTCCACTCAGCTTGTGAACGCCGTTGATTATGAATTGATGCATGATGTGACACATATACAGCAAGTCAGTCAGGCGGCTAAAAGAAATGGGGTCACCTTGATTGTGTCGTATCACGATTTCCATCGTACCCCTGAGGTAGATCGTCTCGTGCAGCTATTCGTCAATGCAGAATCAGTCGGCGCCGACATCGCAAAGATCGCAGTGATGCCGCATTCCTATGACGATGCATTAACACTGCTCTCAGCGACCAGCCAGGCGAAAAAGCAGCTGTCAATTCCCGTTATTTCGATGGCAATGGGGGAATACGGGGCTTTTACAAGAATGATTGGCGGACTTTTTGGATCTGTTATGACCTTTGCTGTAGGGAAAGAAAGCTCAGCCCCCGGGCAAGTGGCGATACAGGATTTGAATAATGTTCTATCTATTGTGTTTTCAAAGAATAAGTGAGTAGCAGATTCATAGCTGCACCGTGAGAGGAGAGAAACATGAAGAAGAATATTTCTACACAGGTTATTCAGTACTTAGAAAATCGGGGAGTCGAGCATATTTTCGGTCTCTGTGGTCATACGAATATTGCTTTTTTATCAGCGCTTGAAAAAAGCTCGATTCAATTTGTAAATGTCAGGCATGAACAGATAGCGGCACATGCAGCAGATGGTTATGCGCGAGCAAAGAAACAGACGGCTGTTGTTCTCAGTCATCTAGGACCCGGACTCACCAATGCGGCAACAGGAGTAGCGAATGCAGCACTTGATTCCATTCCAATGGTTGTTATTGCAGGAGATGTCCCAAGTCATTACTACGGAAAGCACCCACACCAAGAGATCAATCTTCATTCCGATGCCTCTCAATACGAGGTTTACCGGCCGTTTGTGAAAAGAGCATGGCGAGTCGATATTCCAGAATTATTTCCAGAGATTTTATCAAAAGCATTTCAGTTAGCTGAAAGCGGCCGTCCTGGCCCGGTGCTTATATCTGTTCCAATGGATGTGTTCTCAAAGGACCTAGATGTGTCCCTGTTTGAACAAATCAACCATCATACACACACCATTGAAAAACCTTCTATTGATGATCAAACGGCCAATCGAATATTAGATCGATTGCTGCAGGCAGAAAAGCCGCTCTTATATGTAGGGGGAGGCATTTTACTAGCTGATGCAGCTGAAGAATTAAAGGCATTTTCTGACCATCTAAGTATCCCTGTTGCCCATTCTTTGATGGGGAAAGGAGCTATGCCGGATGATCATCCAATGACCCTTGGAATGACAGGGTTTTGGGGGACAAAATTTATCAATGATCAGTGCAAAGAGGCGGACTATATATTGGCTTTAGGCACCCGTTTTGCTGAAGCTGATGCGAGTTCGTGGGAATCAGACTATACATTCCGCTTCCCATCAACCAAGCTCATTCATATTGACATTGACCCGAATGAAATTGGACGTAACTATCCTGTTGAAATTGGAGCAGTAGCCGATCTTAAGCAAGCCTTGACTGTACTCAATCGAGTCGCGAGAGAAAGACTCCCGAAAGGGCTGAATCGACCTGAATTGAAAAAGGAAATTGCGGCATATCGTAAGGAGTTTCAGGCGGGCAATCTGACGAATGTTCAAGATGAATCCTTCCCAATGAAGCCGCAGCGTATTTTGCAGGAAGTGCGGGAAGTATTGCCGCCAGATGCCTTTATTACAACGGATGTTGGCTGGAATAAAAATGGGGTCGGACAGCAATTTCCTGTGCTCACGCCAGGAACCATTTTAACGCCAGGCGGCTTTGCCACGATGGGATTTGGAGCACCTGCCGCACTTGGGGCAAAGATTGCCCAGCCTGACCGTGTTGTTGTGTCACTCGTTGGAGACGGAGGCTTCGGTCAAAATCCATCCGTACTCGCAACAGCCGTTGAAGAAAACATTCCTGTTGTGTGGATTGTGATGAATAACAGTGCGTTTGGCACAATAGCCGGCTTGCAAATGGCGCACTATGAAACGACGTACGGCACTGTTTTTAGAAAAGGTGGAGAAAGCTATTCACCGGATTTTGCTGCCATTGCGAGAGGTTATGGAATGAAGGGGATTAAAATCACCTCTGCTTCTGAATTCAAAGAAGCCTTAGCTGAAGCCATTGCCTCTCAGGAGCCTTGCGTTATTGATGTAGCGATGAAAAATGATCCTGTTCCTACGGATGGACATTGGAATATTAATGATATTTATTCACCAAATTCAAAGCGCTCACATGTCAGCGTGAATTAAACATAACGAGGGAGGAATTAACAATGAAAATTAAAGTATTGAATCCGTTTCAAGATGGGAACCCATTATGGTTAGGCTTAGAGCGTCCAGAGGAGCAAATGATTCGAAAAGTATTTCAAACCATTACACCAGATACTGTTGGATCAGAGCATATGATGGCGGGTCTCACCATTTTTGAACCAGGGGAAGCAAGTTCAGTGCACAATCACCCGGGTTCAGAGGAATTTGATTATGTGATTAAAGGATCTGGCGAAGTCATCTGTGATGGAGAAAGGCAGTCTTTTAAACAAAATGATTTCATGTTCATTCCAGACGGTGTCCCGCACCAGCATGTAAATACAGGAGATGAACCTTTATGGCTCATTTGGCTCTACACGCCGCAAGGACAGCTTCCAAAAGATTAAAAAAACTGCACCGGAAAGCCCTCCTTTTGAATCATCAGGGCTTTCCGGGTCAATCAGAAAGATGAAAAGGGCTAAAATAGAAATGATTTTAGCCCTTCATCACTTGAATGAAAGGGAGTCAAGCAATGAATATGAATACACCGCTCGAAGGAATAAAAATATTAGACGTCTCTACGATGATTGCTGCACCCTATGGCGCGGTGCTTCTAGGGGATTTTGGTGCAGAGGTCATCAAAGTCGAGATTCCTGGTAAAGGCGATACGCTGCGGCATGTTGGCCCTTTTGCAGATGGGGAACCACTTAGATGGTCAGGTCTCTCACGGAATAAGAAATCCCTTACACTGGATCTGCACAAAGACGAAGCAAAAGACATTTTTAAAAAGCTTGCAGGTCAGGTCGATGTGCTGATTGAAAATTTCCGCCCTGGAACACTTGAAAAATGGGGCGTTGGGTACGATGTATTAAAAGAAATCAACCCTCGGTTAATCATGATTCGTGTATCGGGTTATGGACAAACGGGTCCGTTTAAGGACAAGGCTGGATTTGGAACACCGGCAACGGCGTTTAGCGGCTTTACATATATTCAAGGGTTTCCAGACCGGCATCCAGTCAGCCCTTCCTTTTCTCTCACTGATTATATTGCTGGCATCTATGTGGCCTTTGCTACTGTGACAGCGATGTATTACAGGGATACACATCCAGAAGGAACTGGGCAAATGGTGGATTTGGCCCTCTACGAATCTGTGTTTCGTATGTTAGAGTTTTTGGTTGCAGAATATGACAAGCTTGGGAAGGTGCGTGAGCGTTCACCGGGGCTAAGCGGTCATTCAAGCCCTGCCGGTACCTATGAGACAAAAGATGGGCATTATTTGGTTCTTGTGACGAGTACAGATTCGACCTTCAATCGATTGGCAGAGGCAATGAATCGTTTAGATTTACTAGAGAATGAAAAATTTGCGGTCAATGCATCCAGGCTGAAGCATAACAAAGAAATGGATGCGATCGTTTCTCAATGGATCGCGTCAAAAACAAGGGATGACGTATTAGAAATTTTAGATACACATGGCGTACCTGTGAGCCCAATCTTAAGTATTCGGGATATTTTTGAGCATCCGCAATTTAAAGCAAGAGAGAATATCGTTGAGGTGCATCACCCTCGTCTCGGAAAAGTGAAGGTGCCTGGGATCATTCCGAAGTTTGAAAAAACACCTGGAAGTATCCGTCACATTGCCCCTGATTTAGGAGAACATAATTATGAGATTTTAACAAATATGCTTGGCTTAACAGAAGAAGAGTGTAAGCAGTTAGAAGAAAAAGGGGTTATTTAATACGCTCAACCGAACCGCACGCTGCGGAAACAAAGGAGGATGGTTATGAAAGTGCATTCAGAACTGAAGGGGAATGAATTGCAGCCCGCATATGTGAAACCAACGAAAGCCCGTTTTGGCATATTGATTCTGTTGTTTTTTATTACCGCTATTAATTATATTGATCGAGCCAGTGTGTCCATTGTTGCTCCTGCGATTCAATCTTCATTGCAATTAAATCCTGCCTTATTAGGCCTGATTTTTTCGGCATTTAGCTGGACATATACAGCAATGCAAATACCAGGCGGTTTTATTCTCGATAAATTTGGCTCAAAGGTAACGTATGGGATATCACTCGTTACTTGGTCTATTTTCACAGGCTTACAGGCGTTTGCGAACAGCTTTGCCTTTTTATTCGGCTGCCGTTTGTTTATTGGGATTACAGAATCTCCCGCATTTCCTGCAAATAACCGTATTGTCACCACATGGTTTCCAAGGCGGGAACGGGCTTTTGCAACAGGAGTATATACAGCTGGAGAGTATGTGGGTCTTGCCTTTGCGACACCTCTTCTTTTTTGGATCATGACGACTTTCGATTGGAGAACCGTCTTTATTACGGCAGGTGCGCTCGGTATCATATTTGCTTTCTTTTGGTACAAGTATTATCACGAACCGAAAGAGCATCCGAAGGTCAATGAAAATGAGTTAGATTTAATCCGGCAAGGTGAAGGGCTGACAGTCGCATCACAGGAGAAGCTGAAATGGGCAGACTTTGCCGCCCTTCTAAAATATCGTAAATTAATCGGGCTTTATATTGGCCAATTCTCTGTTGCGTCTACACTTTTTTTCTTTTTAACATGGTTTCCGACCTATTTGGCAGAGGCGAAAAATATGGCGTTTCTCAAGGTAGGTTTTGCTGCTTCTCTTCCTTACATTGCTGCATTTTTTGGCGTCTTGTTTGGAGGTTATGTGTCTGATTGGCTGCTCAAAAAGGGTGTATCCGTTAATGTAGCGAGGAAGCTGCCGGTAGTGGTTGGCTTGCTGATGACGAGTACCATTGTTTTAGCAAACTTTACAACGAATATCCCGCTTGTGCTGACCATTTTATCCATCGCTTCATTTGCGCAAGGACTGTCTAATATCTCTTGGACGATGCTGTCTGAGGTGGCACCGAGGGAAATGGTTGGGCTGGCTGGCGGCGTATTTAACTTTTTTGCTAATTTAGCTGGAATCATCACTCCGCTGATTATCGGATTCATCGTGTCGGCGACAGGCTCATACAACGGGGGGATTTTATTCGTCAGTTTAGTCGCTTTAGGCGGGGCATTGTCGTACATTTTCATTGTAGGTAAAATTGAACGAATTCAATTAAAACCATAGCGAGAAAGCAAAAGAGAACTCAAAGGTGAGTTCTCTTTTTTCATGTATAAAAGATAACAGTGATGATCGCTGCACATGTGATACCCATGCTGATATAAAGGCTAGCAAACCATATATTCCAGCGAGTGATACGGTAAGGGTTGACCTTCATCAAATCAGCCAATAGGGAGACAGAAACATTAAAAGGACTAAACATAACAGTTGATGTTCCAGCAACGATCAGCATGATTGCGATGGGAAGAGCAGGAAGTTCATGGATGACTGGTGCCATCATGCTGACTAACAAAGCAAGTGAGACAAGCGGGTGAAAGCCGCAAAGAGCGGTGATCAGAAAATACAACCCAATGACACAATAAACCCAAATGGCATGGTCAGATATATTGACAATAAATGCTTGAATCGGCTGCATGCTGTTTGTGGCAAGCAGCATATCGACAAAGAAACCAGCACTTAAAAATAGACACATATAATTGGAGAGCTGACGGGTTCGTTCTTTCCAATGAGGAACAGAGACGGCGATATATTGTTTTCTTTTTTTGATAACAGAAGAGAATAATAGAGCAAATGGAATAATCGTCAGTACAACAGCGAATAAATAGCCTTTCCCAATCCATGCATCGACAAGTGAGACGACTGTCATAAAACTCAGCAGCATGAAAGCGAGCTGAAGGGTTTTTCGCTTAATTCGATGAGGATTGGCGTTTGTTTCTGCAGACTGAATGATATTTGGTAATCGTTTGCTTTGACGAGAAAAAAGCATCCAATCTATCGCGAGCACCACGACCATTAAACCAAAAGTAATAGGTGCAATTTGATAATATTTTAGTTTGGTTGCATCAATGGTGACGCTTACCAGCACTTCAACAGGACTCCAGCTTAAACACAATGCATATGACCTTAAGAGGTTGCGTGTATAAAGATGTTGTTTCACTTGTTCTTTTAGGGATTCGAGCGACGGTTTGAGCGATGTATATAGTAAGGGAATCGTCGCGATATTTAAAAACATGCCGAGAATATGAGTGACAAATGAACTCTTGCGATAAAGCTGGTTTGAGCTCGTTGTACGCAGCGTGAGCAGTTTATTTAATTGTGTATCGAAATGTCCAACATGTATGAGAGAATGAATAAAAGGCAGCATGAAAAAGAGAGAAAGCAAGCCCAGCATGGAATGAAAGTGAAGAAAAAACGTGTGCAATGGCTGGCCGGATAAGAAGAATAAGAACAAACCAATGATGAGAAATACAGCACCTGTTTTCAAATAAAGCCCATTTGCTTTCTTAAAAGAAATGGTGAGTGAAGCAGCGGCCAGCAGACCAACAAAATAGGAGAGTATGTAAGCAGGAAATAGTTGATGAACAATATATAAACTAATAAGAAGTGTAAAAACGAGCAGGTACATTCAAATATCTCCTCCATCAAATATCTTCAATTGATTTTATTCCGACTGGTGGAATTTGTTTTCTTTTAGTGGAACGTTTAAAATGGATTATAGCAAAATCGATCGTTGATGTCGATAAGAAATCAAAGGGGAAAAGGAGAAAGTGAACATGGCTGATAAGAAGTCAAAAGAAGAATCAGGACTGCGTACAGTTCAGCGCGCTTTGGATATTCTTTATTGTTTTAGTGAAGAACGTCAAGAGCTGACGCTGACGGATATTTCAAAAGAGATGAATTTAGCAATGTCTACGACAACGAGACTGCTCAAGGCACTTGAAATGAATCATTTTGTGGAAAAGAATCAAGAAACAATGAAATACCGATTGGGTCAAAGGCTTTATCTCCTCGGATACATTGCAGGGAAGTCCATTAAATTGAGAGAACTGGCTAAACCACTCATGTACACACTTCGTGATGAAACAAAAGAAACCGTCAACTTGTATGTGCTGGATTCAACAAGCAGGGTTTGTATTGAACAAGCGGAAGGGCTGCAATCGATTCGCCATCTTGTCAAGATTGGTGAGAAGCTGCCATTGTACGCAGGTGCAGGCGGAAAAGTATTATTGGCATTTCAAAGTGAAGAATTTCAACAAAAAGTATTAGCGTCTGAGGCTGATCATGTGATGAAGGGTGACTGGCAAAAGGAACGTAAACATATTCTTGACACGTATACTTCTTGCAGTATCGATGAACGAGAGGTAGGATCTGCGGCTGTAGCGGCACCAGTCTTTAACATTCATGGGGAAGTGAAGGCTTGTTTATCCATATCTGGTCCAACCCACCGGTTTACTGAAGACATCATTCCCCAGCTGCAGCAAAAAGTGAAAGAACAGGCGCAGAGGCTTTCTGAACAGCTCGGCTACGTCGTCAAACACAATTTTTAAGATTGCCTATCTTTTCGCGCTCCATTTATCATATAATAGAAACATTATGTAGCATTCCTTGTCGTAGGGAGGACGTGTCACGACCATGAAAAACAATAGAGAAATTCCTGTAAGACAGCGGAATATTGTCCTCATTGGCTTTATGGGTGTTGGGAAAACAACCATTGGGCAGCTGGTTGCCAAAAAGCTATATAGAGATTTTATTGATGTCGATCAGGAGATTGAGAAAAAGTACAACATGACGATTCCAGAAATGTTTCAGCAAAAAGGAGAAGCATTCTTCAGGCAGGCTGAAAAGGATTATATCGTCGATTTATGTGAACATACACAGCTCAAGATCGTCTCCCTTGGAGGCGGTGCATTCAAACAGGAAGAAATCAAACGCGCCTGCTTGAAGCATTGTACCGTTCTTTTCCTTGATCTATCGTGGGAGAATTGGAAGCAGCGGCTTGATATTCTAATTGAAAACCGCCCTGTTCTTCACAACCGGACGCTTGATGAGATGAAAGAGCTGTTTGAAGAACGCCGGGAGATTTATTCTCTTCATAACTCCAGAGTGGAAACAGATCATTTAGAGGCTGAGGAAGTTGCCAATTATATTGTCGACACACTCAAGCTTGGCTGGGATTTATATTCGAAATAAAAAAAGTCTACCGTTTAGGGTAGACTTTTTTCTATTGAATTCTTTTCCTTTGTACATATGATGATGCTTTGACAATCAACATTTATTTATCCTTTTTTTGGTGGTGGCTGTTTGGAAAAAGCGGCGATCCTGCTTCAATCAGTTCATGATGATGAGGTTTTTGATATAGATCATTTTCTTTTTCGGAAAGATAAAAAAGTATCTAAATTTTAATAATATTTATTTGAATTATTAAAATTTTTAAAAAATAATGTTGACATCTTCCGTGAGAACATTCTATGATTGTTTACGTAAACGCTTACCGTAAACGTTTACTATAATCGAATGGGGAGGAATTTGTTGATGAAAAACAAAGAAAAATGGAGCGGTGTATTCCCGGCGGTCTTAATTCCTTTTAAAGATGACTATTCAATTGATGAACCTGCTTTTCGTAAGCTTGTTCGCTGGGTGGCGGAGCACGAAGGGATTAACGGGATTGTTGTCAATGGACATACTGGCGAGATTATGACTTTGCTGCCACATGAACGAGCTGAGGCTGTGCGTATTGCAGCCGACGAATTAAAAGGGGAAGTACCTGTCATTTCCGGGGTTTCAGCTGAAGGGACAATTGAAGCAATCCAGCATGCAAAAGCCGTTCAAGAAGCTGGCGGAGAAGGTATACTTCTCATGCCGCCGCATTCATGGCTGAGATTCGGTATGCAGCCTGAATCACCTGTCCAATTCTTTAAAGATGTTGCAGAAGCGATTGACATTTCAATCATCGTCCATCAATATCCAACTTGGACAAAAACCTCATATACAACGAATCAATTACTAGAAATGTCGGAAATTGAAAATGTTGTCTCATTCAAAATTGGTCAAAGAGACATGGCACAATATGAAGTCGATGTGCGCGCATTGAAAAAGCATGCACCAGATGTATCGCTGCTCACATGTCACGATGAATATTTATTGCCAACATTAGTTCAAGGGATTGATGGGGCGCTTGTCGGTTTCGGCTGTTTTGTGCCAGATTTGATCGCTGAACTTGTGAAATGTGCGAGAGAACAAGACCTTGTAGCGGCTAATAAAGTGTACGATAGAATCTTTGAATTAAAGCATGCAGTGTATAAAATGGATGAACCTTCTTCTACCTCTCATTTACGAATGAAGGAAGCGATGTTCCAGCGAGGTTTAATCAGCAGTTCGCTTGCTAGGAAGCCGGTATTACCTTTAACGCAAAAGGAAAAAGAAGAGATTCGCCAGGGCCTTCAAAGTGTTGGTTTGCTTAAGGAAAACGTTAGTAGATAACAGACCATTGATTTCATGATGAAGGTGAGTCAGGTTATAATAAAGAAAAACAACAGACTCCCGGAGGTATGAAATGTGTCAGTAAGTATTAAAGATGTAGCATTGAAAGCTGGAGTATCTATAGCCTCTGTTTCCCGAGTATTAAGTGGTAAACCAGGAGTAGGTGCTCAAACGGCTGAAAGAATTAAACAAGTGATTGATGAGTTAGGCTACCGCCCTAATTTAGGAGCGAGAGGGCTCGTTAAAAGAAAGACAGGGAATATCGCTGTAGTGGTTCCTCGCGGTTCATATATTTTGAATAATCCATTTTTTTCAACGATTTTAGATGGTATAGCGAAGGAATTAGATGAGACCGAATTCAATATGCTGATGTCATTTACATCTGTACAGCAGCAGCGATTACTGGAGACGCAGGCTGTAGATGGTGCGATTTTATTTTCTCCAAGAAATGAAGAATTGAGCATGGATTGGTTAAAAAGTTTGGCTATTCCCATTATCGTTGTCGGAAGTTACTTAGAGGATTCTCCATTTCCATGTGTCAGGCCAGATGATGAAGAAGGTGTGTGTCAATCTGTAACCGCCTTATTTGATAAAGGTCATCGAACCATTGGGCTGGTGAATGGTCCAATGAGTTCGATGCATAGTGTGAGGTATTACAAGGGGTACGAGCGCACACTGAAACGTTTAGGATTACCAATGAACAAAGAGCTTGTGTTTGAGTTAGATGAATTTGATGGGGGAAAAGTAGTAGAAGTGGTTTCTCAATTTCTCCAAGGAAACCAGCACATGACTGGAGTTGTTTGCTCTTCGGATTTTTTGGCGATGGGGGTCATGAAGGCTGCAGATATCGCAAATGTGTCAATACCTCATGATTTGTCTGTCGTTGGTGCCGATGATGTGCCCATTGCAAGTTTTTTAACCCCTTCTTTATCTTCTGTTCATGTTGATTTAGTTGGAATGGGAAGAAAAGCTGTTTCTTTACTAGCACAGCTATTGGAAGGAGAACAGTTAGAGGCGATGGAGCATATCTTCCCCATGTACTATATAGATCGGGGCACCACGGGAACGCCAAAAAAGCAATGATAGATGCTGAAAACTCGTAAGATCGCTTGAGAATTTCTCTTGAGTTAAAATGTAAGCGATTTCTTTAGCGCTCTTTGGCATGTACTTTTGCATCATTTCCTCCAATAAGGAGGAGATACCATGACGTTAGAACTCAGTGGAAATTCAAATTCTCATGATGAACAAGTTATTGATAGAGCTTCACAACTATTGACTAGGATGGAAAGTGTACCTTTTTCGAGATGGCATTTAAAACCTCGAATCATTATGGGATCTGCTACCTTTTTTGATGCTTTTGATGCACTATCTTTAGCGTTTGTTCTCCCGGTCCTCATCGGCATGTGGAATTTATCACCTGCACAGATTGGTCTTCTTATTGGGTCTGGTTATATAGGACAAGCGATTGGTGCTATTTTCTTTGGGTGGTTAGCAGAAAGGCGTGGCCGTGTATTTAGTGCAAAATGGACGGTATTCCTCATGTCTATTATGAGTATCGCATGTGTATTTTCAGGTAATTTTATGGCCCTTTTTATTTTCCGTTTTATACAAGGGATTGGAGTTGGAGGAGAGGTGCCGGTAGCAGCCTCATATATCAATGAGCTGTCCAGGGCCCAAGGAAGAGGAAGATTTTTTATGCTTTATGAGATGATTTTTCCTTTAGGATTAATGATCTCAGCTCAAATTGGGGCATATGTTGTACCTAGCTTTGGGTGGAAATGGATGTTCTTGATTGGGGGCATTGGAGGTTTGATCGTCTTTGTCTTCTTCTTCATGCTGCGTGAATCTCCAAGGTGGCTTATTTCGAAAGGCAGGTTAGATGAAGCCGAAAGAATCATAGAAGAAATTGAAGCTAGTACTGACAAACGAATGCCTGTCGCGAAGCAAGTATCCAGCAGTACTGAAAAAGGCGACTGGAAAGAGCTATTTTCAACTTTTTACCGTAAAAGAACATTGATCGTATGGGGACTATGGTTTTCTGCCTACTTTGTATCGAATGGTTTAAATAACTGGTTACCGAGTCTTTATAATACGGTTTACCATTTGCCAGTTGGAGATTCATTAAGGGCAGCATCTCTCACAAATATTTTACAGACCATAGGGGTATTCGCTTGTGCATTTTTAATTGATAAAGTAGGACGAAAGCGCTGGGCGACCATTGCATTTGTATTAACAGGTGTTTTATTAACGGCTTTATGGATCAGCGGAGCAACTTCACCAGAAAGCGTCATCTATTTAGGGTCTGCTGCTTACGGAATGATGGGGACAATTACAGTTCTTCTCTATCTATATACACCTGAAATTTATCCGACACGTATGAGGGTGATTGGAACGGCATTTGCTACAGCATGGCTTAGGCTGGCCTCAGCGATCGCTCCTATTATGATAGGTTTTATTTTAGAGGTAAGCGGTGTTTCAACTATTTTTATTCTTTTTGCATGTGTGACTGTAGTGGGAGCAATTCTTGCTTTTAAAATGATAGAAACGCGCGAGAAAGTATTAGAGGATATTGCGCCGTAAGTGACGCGTGCAGTGAAGAACTTATTCCAAAAAGGGTAGGTTCTTTTTTTATTCAGAGGATCTAAAATGCCTCACCTATCTTCGTTCATTTATCATATAATAGAAACATGATCTAGCACTCCTTGTCGTGAGGAGAGACGTGTCACGAACATGAAAATCCATCTGTGACACAATGAAGATGTATATTTGAAATAAAAAAAGTCTACCGACGATGGTAGACTTTTTCTATCTGTTTAATGCTTGATTCCTTGAAGCAGTGCAGCTTTTAAACAGAAGGAAATGGGCTGATGCTGTGCATCGAATTGAATCTGAAACAGCTGCTTTGTGTCAGAGTCTGCGGCTTGAAGGTGGGATACGATCTCCTTTTGAACATTCTCTGGTGTGCGTCCACGTATAATCCAGTCCTGATAATCAATATGCAGATCCCAGTAACGAATATCTTCTTTCGTCAAATGGTTGTCAGCGAAGAGCTGTTTCCATTCTGATAACGAGCTTTCCCGCACATGAGAAGGGTCTCTCAGTCTATTTAAGTGATTAATAAATGAATCCTGTGCAGGGTTTTCAGGTGCATAATGATCGACGAGCAGAAATTTGCCGCCTTTTTTTAAGACTCGACTGATTTCCGACATGGCTGCCGGAAGGTTTGGAAAGTGATGAGCAGCAAACCGGCACGTCACGACCTCAAATGATTCATTAGAGAAGGGCAATGCTTCTGCGGCTGCCTGCTCAAAAGTAATATGTTGTAGATGGCGTTCTTCCGCGAGTGCTGCTGCAACCTCGATCATTTTTTGTGTGACATCAATACCGACACCTTTAGAGATAACGTCTGAAAAGGAAAAAACGGTATGTCCTGCCGCACAGCCAATATCAAGTAAATGCTCATGACCCTTCGCATTTGCTGCTATTTTCATCCATTCCAGCTCTTCTCCGGCTGCAAATATAGGTGAATCTCGATAGTTCTCGGCATTTTGTGAGAATTGGTTCTCGGCTTTAGCATATGGATTCATTTCTTTTCCCCCTTTGTGGTCTCTTTATCGTAGAATTCCTTCTGTTATTTGTCTAAGACATAAAAGATATGACATGAATAGTTAAAACCTATGAGGTGATGAAAGTGGATATACGAATGATGGAATATGTCATTGAAGTGTACCGGCAGCAAAGTTTTACAAAAGCAGCGGATCAACTTCATATTGCACAGCCTTCTTTAAGCCAGCAAATGAAGAAGCTGGAAGAGGAATTAGACACACCGCTATTTATTCGAAAGTATGGACAAGTAACGCCCACACCTCAAGGGAGACGATTCATTAAAAGGGCTGAGAATATTTTGAAGGAAAGAGATGATTTGCTGCGTGAAATGGGAGAAGCAGCTTATGAAATCGGGAGAGAGCTGAACATCGGGGTGCCGGCAGTCACAGGGGGATATGTCTTGCCCGGCTTATTAAAAACCTTTTGTCAAACGTATCCTCATGTGCACGTTCAACTGATAGAAGATTCACCTCGTGAGCTCGAAAAACTTCTACTCGCTGGAAAACTGGATTTGGCTATTTTATCTATGCCTGTCGAGCATGAATCATTGAAAACGAGACAAATGCTGACAGAGCCGCTCCTTCTTGCAGTTCCGCAAGCTGCTCAGCCTTGGTTATCAGAGGAATTGAACGAGATCATCAAGCAAGCAGGGCAAAAAGAAATGGTGCCCTTTCAACTTCTTGAAGGTATCCCATTTATTATGCTGAAAGAGGGATACGGTTTTCGGCAAGTGGTCATGGAACTGTGCCGTCATCACGGTTTTCAGCCAAAAGTGGCTTTTGAAACAAGTCATATTCAAACAGCACAGGCATTGGTTAAAAACGAACTAGGTGTGACCGTTGTGCCGAAAATGGTGGCACAAGAGGATAGGAACGGGGTCACTTATTTAAATATTGATTCATACCCAACCCGCACACTTGTGTTTGCATATGTGGAAGAAAGGTATTTAACGAAAGCCGCTCAAGCCTTCATGGACCTTTATCAGGATCAAGGGAAAGCTTAAACAAACGTTTAATTAAACGCAAACAGCAGGGGAGCACCCTGCTGTTTATCTTATTTCTCAGCGTGATAGAAATTCTTTGGAGTCTAGGAAGGACGAGTACCGACGCGGAGCGAATTCTAATATTTGTGAGCAATCTGCTTTCTAATAGACATCCAGACGCTGATCCGTCATAACCGGAATTTGCTGTCTGACTTCATCCACTAGCTGAAGGTCAATTTCCGCATAATAAATGTCTTCGTCATCGTTTGTTTCAAGCAGGATGCGGCCGAGTGGATCAATCACCATAGAGTGTCCAGGGAATTCCGTGTCTCTGCTTGTGCCTGTTCTGTTAACAGCAATCATAAATGACTGGTTTTCAATCGCTCTTGCGATGAGCAGGCTGCGCCAATGGTCCACTCTTGCTGACGGCCATTGCGCCGTATTGACGAGCACCTTCGCTCCTTTGTTCACAAGTGTTCTGGAAAGCTGCGGGAAGCGGAGGTCATAGCAGATCATCGCACCAATCGTTACATCTTCACCATAGTCAAATAAACCAAGCTGATCACCAGCGGTTAAATAGTTATGCTCATCCATTAAGCGGAATAAATGAATTTTATCATAATCTAACAGTAGCTCACCTTGGCGGTTAAAGACATACATTGTATTGGTGATGTTTTCATCTTCTGTCCGCTTATTTAACACACTGCCTGCGATGAGATACACTTGGTGCTTGCGGGCAAAGGAGGAGAAGAGCTGTTTTGTGCGTTCACCGTTTACATCCGCAAGCTGATCGGCTTGTTCAAGGGCGTAGCCGGTATTCCACATTTCGGGTAAAATGATCAGATCAGGCTGCTCGCGGACTGCTTCTTCTAAAAACGCTTCTGCTTTTTTAAAATTTACTTCAGGTTCTCCAATTTGTACGTCCATTTGGACAAGGGCGATTTTCATAAGGGTTCCTCCTTTATTCGCTATATGTCATGTGAAAATCATGAATGTATGTCATGGTTTATTCTAGTCTTCAAGGTCAGTTTCTTTATCATAAAGGTTTCCATCATCTTTGCCAATAGAAATGTCAGAAGGTTTTGTTAAATGACTTTCTCAATCAAGAAATGAGTGGTATGATACTCATAACTAATAAAACAAAGGGGAATAGTATGATATGCAATTGTTCGATTTATCACTAGAAGAGCTAAAAAAATATAAACCAAAGAAAACAGCACGTCCTGATTTCTCAGACTTTTGGAAGAAATCACTCGAAGAACTGCGCCAAGTGGAGGCAAAGCCAACACTTGAACCTTATGACTATCCAGTGAAGGGCGTCAAGGTGTACCGCCTGACGTATCAAAGCTTTGATCATTCTCGTATTGAAGGCTGGTACGCGGTACCAGATCAATCGGGTCTGCATCCAGCGCTCGTTCGTTATCATGGCTATAATGCCAGCTATGACGGCGGCATTCACGACATCGTCAACTGGGCGCTGCACGGCTATGCGACATTTGGTATGCTTGTCCGCGGTCAAGGCGGCAGTGAAGATCAGGCAGTGACACCAGGCGGTCACGCTCTAGGGTGGATGACAAAAGGTATTTTATCAAAGGAGACTTACTATTATCGCGGTGTTTATTTAGATGCGGTTCGTGCACTCGAAGTCATTCAGTCCTTCCCGGAAGTGGATGAACACCGGATCGGCGTGATTGGTGGGAGCCAGGGAGGCGCATTAGCGGTTGCAGCTGCAGCTCTTTCAGACATTCCGAAGGCCGTCGTGGCAGATTATCCTTATTTATCAAACTTCGAGCGTGCCGTGGACGTTGCATTGGAGCAGCCTTATTTAGAAATCAATTCATACTTTCGAAGAAACAGTGATCCGGAAGTGGAGAAAAAGGCATTTGAGACATTAAGCTATTTTGATTTAATCAATTTAGCTGGATGGGTGAAACAGCCAACATTGATGGCGATCGGTCTGATTGACAAAATAACCCCGCCATCTACTGTGTTTGCGGCTTACAACCATTTAGAAGCAGATAAAGACCTTAAGGTATATCGCTATTTTGGACACGAGTTTATCCCGGCTTTTCAAACAGAGAAGCTCTCCTTCTTACAAAAGCATTTACTAAAATAAAAGAACAAAGAGGCCGCTCTAGGAGGGCCTCTTTTCAGATTTTTGACAAAGGGATAAAATGATTTTTATTTTAGCCCTTTGTCTTCTTTTCAGCGTGATAGAAAACCTTTGCAGTCTAGGAAGGACGAGTACCGGAGCGGAGCGAATTTGTCATTCGTGAGCACCGGCACACAGATCTGACAAAGAATGCGAGGGTTTGTCTACACGCTGAGAGGCCGTTCTAGGAGGGCCTCTTTTTTAATAACTCGTATTCTGTCTCGTTTTTTCATCAGGCACTAACGCTGTGATAATAAGGGCAAGAGCTGTGATGATATGCAGGATGAATCCAAGTATCGGAATCCAGGCAAGGCACGATGTGATAATCCCAATGATACTTCCAATCACTGGTCCTTGGTCTCGCTTCGATAAGACGAGTGTGATAATATGCAGAATAAGCATGACCATGAGCGGTGTATAGCCATTGCTGATCACAAATAGTCCTCCAATGACAGGGATGGCAAGACAGGCTTCAAAAATCCCGGTGATCCATTTCATGATGCGAGATATAGACATGAGATCCAACTCCTTTTTCATTATGTCTTATTCGTATTTTCCCAAAACGTGAAGAAGTCATGCAGGATTCTATAGAAAGAGTTGATGGATGATGAGAGAGAGAATCAAGGAAGAGCTGAAAATCATCGAAGAGACGTATGATGTAAAGATTTGCCTCGCGGTCGAATCCGGCAGCAGAGCATGGGGATTCCCTTCGACTGATAGTGATTATGATGTTCGTTTTTTATATGTTCCTCGAAAAGAATGGTATTGGGCGATGGAAGAACATCGTGATGTCATTGAACGGCCGATTGATGATGTGCTTGATATCAGCGGCTGGGAGCTGAGAAAGGCACTTCGTTTATTTAATAAATCGAATCCGTCCATCATGGAATGGCTGTCTTCTGACATTATCTATGCTGAATCTTTCTCTTTGGCAAAGCAGCTAAGAGAATTAAAGGATCGAGCGTTTTATCCCGCAGCATTGATGTATCATTACCTCAATATGGCGAAGCGGAATGAAAGCGGGTATTTACGAGGAGAGCAGGTGCGAATCAAGAAGTATTTTTATGTACTTCGTCCGCTGCTTGCTTGTCAGTGGATTGAACGCTACCAGACGGTTCCGCCGATGGATTTTCATGAACTGCTCGAGGAACTAGTGGAGGAAGGCCCGCTTTTAGCGGAAATCCATGAGCTGCTCAAACGTAAAATGGACGGCGAAGAAATGGATGTAGAGAACCGCCTCGCTTATGTCCATCCATTTATCGACAAAGAGATCGCGCGATTTGATGAATTGGTGAAAAGCTACAATCAGCCGAAAGAAAATCTGATGCAAGAATTAAATGAGCTGCTGCAGTCTACCCTTGATGAGGTGTGGGCGTAAGCAGGGAAGAGCCAGCCGGATCGCGGCAGGCTCTTTTTTATCTCTTATTGTGATAAAACCACAAAAAAAGTCAGAATTTTTGTCATCTTCAAATATTGTAGCGGACAGCTTATGAGCTTTACAATAAAGACATAGCTTACAAAGAGTGGGAGGTGCCCTTTATGGAGTCGGTCACAAGAAATTTCTTCTTGTTTTTGTCAAAGAGCAGTCTCTTGAACCATATTGCTCGTAATTGGGGAAGTGCTGTTGCATCTAAGAAAATCATCGGAGGGAAGGATTTTGAGAGTGCCATCCCTGTCATCAAACGATTAAATGAACAAGGAATGGCCGTGACAGTTGATCACCTTGGTGAGTTTGTCACAAAGGCAGAGATTGCAAATGAGCGGACGACTGAGTGTATACAAACCATTCAGCGGATTGCTGAGGCGGGACTCAATTCCCACGTGTCACTCAAAATGACATCACTTGGCCTGGATATTGACGATGACCTTGTGTATCGCAATATGAAACGTATTTTAGATACGGCAGAGAAGCACCGTATCATGGTGACAATCGATATGGAGGATGAACAGCGCTGTCAAAAAACGCTGGACATTTTTAAAGAGATGAAATCTCAATATGAGTATGTCAGTACGGTCTTGCAGGCGTATTTGTACAGAACAGAAAAGGATCTTGATGACCTAAATGAGCTGCAACCATTTTTAAGACTTGTAAAGGGTGCCTATAAGGAATCTGCCGAAGTGGCGTATCCAAACAAAAAAGACGTCGATCAGAATTATCAAAAGCTGATCGAAAAGCAATTGCTCTCAGGGAATTATACAGCCATTGCGACACATGACGATCAAATGATCGAGTTCACGAAAAATATTGTGAAAAAACACAATATACAAACAAGTCAGTTCGAATTTCAAATGCTGTATGGCATGAGATCAGAAACGCAGCAGGCACTTGTAAAAGAAGGCTATCAAATGAGGGTCTATACTCCGTATGGACGAGAGTGGTATGGCTACTACATGAGACGTCTTGCAGAACGGCCGGCAAACATTGCCTTTGCTTTAAAAGGGATGACGAGAAAATAATTTGAAACGGGAGCGTGACAAACATGACAACACCTTACAAGCATGAACCATTCACGGATTTTAGCCAGGAAGAAAACCGCAAAGCGTTTGAACAAGCATTAGCTAAAGTAACAGAATCACTTGGTCAAACCTATCCGCTCGTGATTAATGGAGAAAGAATCGAAACGAAAGACAAGATTGTTTCGATCAATCCAGCGAAAAAGGATGAAGTGGTTGGAACCGTATCAAAGGCCGGGAAGGAAGAGGCAGAACAAGCGGTTCAAGCAGCAGCGAAAGCATTTGAAACATGGCGCTATACGTCTCCAGAAGAAAGAGCTGGCGTATTATTCCGAGCTGCGGCAAGCATTCGCCGTAAAAAGCATGAGTATTCAGCCCTTCTTGTAAAAGAAGCAGGTAAGCCTTGGAATGAAGCGGATGCAGATACAGCAGAAGCGATTGACTTTCTAGAGTATTATGCCCGTCAAATGCTGGAGCTGGCGAAAGGCAAACCAGTGAACAGCCGCGAAGGGGAACGCAATCAATATGTTTACACACCAACTGGCGTGACGCTCGTTATTCCGCCGTGGAACTTCTTGTTTGCGATCATGGCTGGAACAACAGTAGCGCCAATCGTCACTGGGAATACGGTTGTTTTAAAACCAGCGAGTGCGACGCCTGTCATTGCAGCCCGTTTTGTGGAGGAGCTTGAGCAAGCCGGTCTGCCAAAGGGTGTTGTCAACTTTGTACCAGGAAGCGGAGCAGAGGTTGGGGATTACTTAGTAGATCATCCGAAAACAAGTCTGATTACATTCACTGGATCAAGAGAAGTAGGGACACGTATCTTTGAACGCGCGGCAAAAGTGCAGCCAGGACAGCAGCATTTAAAACGTGTCATTGCTGAAATGGGCGGTAAGGATACAGTGGTTGTTGATGAGGATGCAGATGTTGAATTAGCGGCTAATGCCATTTTCACATCAGCCTTCGGGTTTTCAGGTCAGAAATGTTCAGCTGGATCTCGGGCTGTCGTCCACGAGAAGCTGTATGACCAAGTGGTTGAGCGAGTGAAGGAAATCACAGAAACGAAAACAACAGCCAATCCACTTTCTGCGGATGTCTACATGGGACCTGTCATTGATCAAGCGTCCTTTGACAAGATTACGGATTATATCGAGGTTGGCAAACAGGAAGGCCGCTTAGTCACTGGCGGAACGAGTGATGATTCGGAAGGATACTTCATCCACCCGACCATTTTTGCAGATCTTGAGCCTACTTCCCGCTTAATGCAAGAAGAAATCTTTGGACCAGTCTTAGCTTTCTCGAAAGTGTCTAGCTTTGATGAAGCACTTGAGGTAGCCAACAACACAGAATACGGTTTAACAGGTGCTGTCATTACGAATAATCGTGATCACATCAACCGTGCGAAGCAGGAGTTCCATGTGGGGAACCTTTACTTTAACCGTAACTGCACAGGTGCCATCGTTGGTTATCACCCATTCGGCGGCTTCAAAATGTCAGGAACGGATTCAAAAGCAGGGGGTCCAGATTACCTAGCTCTGCATATGCAGGCAAAAACGATTAGTGAAATGTTTTAATATGGAAAAGCATGAACCTGCACTGACGGGTTCATGCTTTTTTTGCCTGCCTGCGACTTGTTTCTATACAAATCTGACTGGAAAGAAGTATGATAAATGTATCACTTAATCAGGGAGCAATCGGGATGGAAGAGATATTAGAAAAGCTTCACACATTTTTTGATGTCGATAAATTAATTGCATTTATTAGCGGATATTTAAAAAAACCAGTCATTTTAGAAAGCACAGAGTGTCAGCTCCTTGCTTATAATTCTTACAGCATTCAGCAGTTTGACCCAGTCAATCAGCAAACGATTTTCTCAAAGGAATGTCCGGGATCTGTGGTCGATTGGTTAAAGAGAACAGGGGTAATCGAGCGCCTTTTCGCGGAATCAAAGCCTTTTTATGTGAGCGGTCATGACGAGCTCGGATTTAATCGGCGGGTAGCTGTGAGCGCCAAGCATAAACAAGAGGTAGTAGGCTTTATTTGGGTGCAGGACATTGAGGACTCCCTCTCTCAGGAGGAGCTGCAATTTTTACACGAAGCTTCTTTTCAGGTTGGAAAAGTGATTTATAAGAATAAGAAACAGCTTGAGAAAAAGGAAGGCAAGATTGAAGAGTTTTTCAAAAAGGTCATGGATGATCATTTTTATACAGAAGAAGAGCTGAAATGGGAGGCTGAGAACTTAAGCATTCCACTGCCAGCCGTATTTACCGTCATGGTCGTGCACGCTGCCGATAACAAAAGTGAGACGGCAGAAGATGTGAAGGATGTCATTCGAACGTATTTGCAGCTAGAGGATAAGGTGAATCACGTCTATTCGGTTCAAGCAGATATCGTCGTCATATTAGGCAGCCTGTCAGACCGTCACTCACCGAAAGCGACTGCCGCTGATGTCATCAAACATCTGCAATCAAAAACGCATGCACATCCTTCCCCTTTGTATATCGGGATGGGAAGAGAGTATCGTGATGTCATGAAAATGAGTACAAGTCGATTTGAAGCGATAGAGGTCGTGAAGGCAGTGAAAATTGTCGGAGGACAAGAACTCATTCCATATGATTACGAGAATCTGGGGGTCTTCCGGTTTTTAGATTCCATTTACAGCCATCAAAAAAAGAAAAACGACTTCAATCCAGATTTGTTACGTTTGAAGGAAAAAGACCGCGAGAGTCAAACGTCGTTTTTAAAAACGCTGGAAGTCTACTTATTGAATAACTGCAAGCTAAAGCCAGCTGCGGAGCAGTTGTTTATTCATCAAAATACATTAAACTATCGAATGAAACAAATTTTTGACATGACCTCGATCGACTTAAGTCATTTTAGTCAGCGGTGTGAGTTGTTTATTGAATTGATGCTGATGAAAAAAGATCAATAATGATGATGGAATCCGCAGGTGCACGGGATCACCTGCGGATTTTCATGTGAAATGTGAAAATGGCATACAACGGATGCATTTCGTTGTATGATAGATAAAGATTTTATGAGAAAAGTGAAAGGGGGGCCACCTTTGGGATCAGTCACCTTAGCTATTTTGATTTTCATCATGACCCTCGTCCTTGTCATTTGGCAGCCAGGACGTATCACCATAGGATGGTCAGCATGTGGAGGCGCCATTCTTGCACTTGCCTTTGGCGTCGTTCATCTGGGCGATGTGTGGGAAGTCACGCAAATTGTATGGAACGCCACCTTTGCCTTTATTGGCATTATTATCATTTCGTTAATTTTAGATGAGATCGGTTTTTTTGAATGGGCTGCACTGCATATGGCAAAAGCCGCAAGGGGCAACGGTGTCCGCATGTTTATTTATTTAACATTGCTCGGTGCTGTTGTGGCTGCTTTTTTTGCCAACGATGGAGCGGCACTGATTTTGACCCCAATCGTTTTATCTGTGGTGAGAGCGTTGAAGCTGGATGAGCGCATGGTGCTGCCTTTTGTGATGGCAAGCGGCTTTATTGCAGATACAACCTCCTTGCCATTTGTCATTAGTAACCTGGTCAATATCGTATCAGCCGACTATTTTCATATTGGTTTTCTAGAATATACAGCGAATATGTTCGTGCCAAACCTTGTGTCGCTTGGAGCGAGCATGCTGGTTCTGTATGTGTTTTACCGAAAGCTTATCCCAAAAACCTACGATCTGTCACAGGCGAAGGAACCGGCATCAGCTATTCGAGATATTCGCATGTTCCGCTTGTCTTGGTATGTACTCGGCTGTCTGCTTATTGGTTATTTTGCAGGGGAGCTGATCGGTGTTCCAGTGTCCATCATCGTAGGCGGGATTGCCCTTGCTTTCTTGTGGCTGGCGAGAAGAAGTCCGCAAGTGGCGACAAAGCGAGTGATCAAAGAAGCGCCGTGGTCCATTGTGTTTTTCTCGATCGGCATGTATGTCGTCGTATATGGACTGAAGAATGTCGGTCTTACAGAAATATTGGCGGCATGGATCCAGCAAGGGGCATCACATGGCTTGCTTGCAGGAACGATGTTTATGGGCGTGCTTGCCGCAGTGTTGTCTTCTGTAATGAACAATCTGCCGACCGTTTTAATTGATGCGATTGCCATTGGACATACAGATACAGCAGGTGTCATGAGAGACGGACTGATTTATGCCAATGTCATCGGCTCCAACCTTGGGCCGAAAATGACCCCAATCGGCTCATTGGCGACATTGCTGTGGCTTCATGTCTTAAAGAAAAAAGGCGTCCATATCTCTTGGGGGGCTTACATGAAAGCCGGAATCATCCTGACCATCCCAACCTTGATTCTCACTTTACTTGGGTTATATGTGTGGTTATGGCTCATTCATTAAAAAAGAGCAGATCTCATGGATCTGCTCTTTTTTTGCTACAGATATTTCGCATAGCGTTTTTCTAAAAAGTCCTGAAGCAATGAGACGACACTGCAAATGCCCCAGTAAATGAGTGCGACCAAAATATACATGGTCATATAATCGAATTCTCGTCCGCCCACAATTTTTGCTTGCTGGAAGAGCTCTGGTACAGTAATCATCGCTGCCAGTGAGGAAGCTTTGATTAAATCGAGCATGACATTGGTCAATGGCGGCAGGGCGATGCGGACGGATTGAGGCAAAATGACACCGCGCATCGTTTGCCAATAGCTGAGACCTAATGATTTAGCGGCTTCTACCTGTCCACTTGGAACAGAGGAGAGGGCTGCCCGGTTAATTTCTGCAATATAGGCAGCACTATTGAAGCTGAATCCAATAATGGCGGCAGTGACCGCTGTGAACTCAATGCCGATATAAGGGAACCCAAAATAGAGAATAAACAAAATCACCAGAATGGGCACGCCACGCATGAATGAGATATACAGCCGTGCAGGCAGCCGAAGAATCCATGAATTCGCCATTCTGGCAAGAGCGATAAAAAAGCCAAGAATGGTACCAAAAAACATGCTCACAAAGGAAATGAGCAGCGTCAGCCAGATGCCTTTCATGACAAATGGAAATGACGCCTTTGCCAGTGCAGGATTAAATATATATTCTAAATGAATATCTCCCACGATTGCGGCTCCTTATTTGGAAATGTCGACATCTTCGACATCAGCATCAATTTTCTTTGAGACGTCTGCATGATTAAAGAATTTCTCAGAAATCTTTTTCATTGTTCCGTCTTTTTTCATGTCGCCTAATACACGATTTAATTCTTTTTGAAGCTCTTTGTTGTCCTTCTTCATAACAAAACCTTGTTCATTCGGCATGTACTTCAAGTCAGGGTGAATCGTAATATTTAGTTTAGGAAATGCAGCAAGAGCCAGTGTCTGCAAGTAATAATCATTTAGAATGACATCTGTTCGGCCGTTTGCAACATCCTTTAAGTATTGCTCGTTTGTCGCATTATCATAAATGACTTCCTTTGCACCGTACTTACGAGCAACATCCATGTAAATCGTCGTGGCAGCACCTGCTGCTTTCTTTCCTTTTAAATCTTTTAAAGTTTTAATGCCAGATAAATCATCTTTCCGTACGATAGCCGTTCCGTAGGAATATTTATAAGGAGTTGAAAAGGCGAACTTGTCTTTTCTGTCATCTGTGATGTCGATATCATTTGCAGCGGCATCCACTTGACCAGAATTAATGGCGCTCAGCATTCCATCATAGCCCATTTCTTTAAATTCTACTTTCACATCAAGACGTTTAAACGCTTCTTTGACGACTTCTACTTCATAGCCAGTTAATTGATCCTTGCCGTTAGAAGTATCATGATAAGACGTTGGATAAAGGGTGCCTGAAGTAGCAACGACGATTTTCCCCTTCTTTTTAATCTGATCCCACTTTGTGTCTCCAGATTGAGATGAGCCTGACTGACTGCAAGCAGACAAGATAAGTATGAAAGCAGATACAACAAGCATGATCCATATAGGTTTTTTATGATAAAAACGACTCATTTAAGAATCCTCCTCTATTTTTTATACAAAACAAAACATAGCACGCTTTTTCTGTTAGGACAACGTTTTCAGAAGAAAAGTGAAAAAGTAAGAATATTATAGGCAATTTGCGTTTTGAAATAATGTATAAAAAAGGAAAGTGAGCGCAAAATAAAGGCGAATAAAGGAGGGAACAACAATGATGAAAAAAATGAGTGGCTTGATCATCTTGTCGATGATGCTGTTATTTGGTTTTCATATAGAAACGGCTCATGGAGAAACACCTCAAATGGAAAAGCGCCCGGTGACACATCAAGTGAAATTAACAGCAGAGCAACAAAAACAAATTGAAATCCTTGAGCAGCAAATTCTTTCTAAGCGAAAAGAAGTCATTGAGAAATATGTACAGTATGGTGTGTTAACAAAGGAACAAGGCACACACATCACGAAGCGAATGGACGAGCATTACAATCACTTAAAGAATAACGGGTTTGTTCCATTACTTAAAAAACCACAGCACCATCGCCCTTAATAATGATGAAACCGGCAGCGAGGTGCCGGTTTTTTATTGTTGATCAAAAGGTGAGACTTTCCCCATCTTGAGGGATAAAAATGGCTTGATCTGCATGGTGCTCTTGAATGTACGCTTCTAAAGCAGCTCTTGTTAACAAGCAATGATTCACAGCTTCAAGATGACAGGCGACAATTTGAGCTTTTGGCTGAGAACGGTGAATGTCTAAAATTTCTTCCTTGGTCATTGTAATCGGATCGCCTTCTAAAAATTGAGCAGCTCCGCTATTGACCACAATGACGTCTGGCCTGCATGTATTCACAACCTCTTTCGGTTCATCACACCAAATGGTATCACCTGCAATATAAAGGGTAGGTTCATCAGGATGAGAGAAAACAAAACCGCTCACCTGTCCCATCCGCTTCGCCGTTTCTCCTGTCCCATGCTGTCCGCCTGTACGTTTAATATGAATGCCGCAAATGTCCATTTCATCTTCAATGCATGTGACATGCTGAAATCCAGCTTCTTCAACTTCTATTCGGTCCTTCTCCGATTGAGTATAAATTGGCCTATCTTGAGCTAATTTCCTTTTTGCCTCATCGTCAAAGTGATCCACATGTAAATGAGTGAGTAAGACAGCATCTTGGTGTAACAGACTGTCTAAATCAATGTTTACAGGAAGCTCCACAATAGGGTTGTTCAAATGTTGATTGGCTGTATGAGGGAACGGTGGATATGTTCCTTTTGCTGCTAAAAAGGGATCGATTAAAAAAGTTGAATGACCATAGTGAAGGTATAAAGTAGCATTGCGAATGAGTGTAATTTTCATAAGAAGGCCTCCTTTTTTTCTTATTAAGTTTACAGTATATTAAAAGAGTTCTATGTGACAGAGGATCATGAAAGTCTTTCATCGGAAGGGCTTGATTTTTGAAAGAGGTGAGCCAATGCTAGACCAAACAGATATGAATATTTTAAAAGAACTATCAAAAAACAGCCGATTAACCATGAAAGCTCTAGGTGAAAAAGTTCATTTAACTGGTCAAGCTGTTGCAAATCGGGTGTTAAAGCTAGAAGAAGAAGGCGTGATTGAAGCGTATACCATTTCAATTGATTGGCGGACAAAAAAGACGATTCAAACATTTTTGCAGCTCTATACCCGTAGTCATCATCATGAACCACTTCTGTCGTTTCTTTATGAAAAGGAAGAAATTAAGAATTTATTCAAAATAAGTGGTGAGGGCTGTTATATGGCTGAAGGACATTTCTCCAGTCATGATGAACTTGATCAGTTTTTAACGGAGCTGACAAATTACGCAAATTACAAACTGTCTATTGCGGTTAAACGTCTCATTCATCAGTAATAGAAGTGACGCAGGAGGAAAAGGAACGATGCAAAAATTAATCGAAAATCAAGCTGAACCGATGACAAAGGAAAGAATCAAAGCAGATCTGGTTCAACTTGGTGTGAAAAAGGGCATGATTTTATGTGTCCACTCATCATTATCATCTATTGGCTGGGTAAACGGAGGCGCTATAGCCGTCATACAAGCATTGATGGAAACCTTAACAGAAGAGGGGACGCTGATTATGCCGGCACAAACGTTAGAGCTTTCTGATCCCGCCGATTGGATCGATCCGCCTGTTCCTTATTCATGGTGGAAATCGATCAAAGAAACAATGCCAGCATTTGACCCAGCTTACACGACGCCAACAGCCATGGGAAAGGTGGCGGAAACGTTTTGGAAATACCCAGATGTTGCGAGAAGCAATCATCCCAATTTTTCATTCACAGCCTGGGGGAAAAGAAAACATGACATTCTGAAACACCATGCGCTATCCTTTGGCTTAGGAGAGGATTCGCCTCTTGGCCGCATGTATGATCTTCATGCTCAAGTGCTGCTGATCGGTGTATCATTTGAGAGCATGACAGCTTTTCATCTAGCTGAATACCGAATCCCTCAGCAGGACCTCATGACAAGAGGAGCTCCTATTTTAGAAAATGGGTGGAGGGTATGGAAAGAGTACCAAGATATCATCACAAGAGAAGAACTATTTGAACAGATTGGCCGTGATTTTCTGCAATCAGGAGGCACCCATCATCACAGTCAAATCGGCCTTGCCAATTCATACTTACTGCCCATGAGAGAATCGGTAGACTATGCGGAAAAGTGGCTTGATCTATACGATCAGTCGTAATCTACACCGTTTGGAAATTTACATAATAAACGTCTTGACCAGGCTGCTGTGAGGTATAGCAGGTAAGCTGATAGTCTCCTTTTGGAATGGAGAAAGACAGCACTTGGGCCATGACGCTTGTGATATAAACTTGATCACTTGTATGCGTAAAGGGCACTGTTATGGCTCTATCAACCGAGACTTGGGGCTCATCGCTATTTAATGTCACAACAATAGACGCTTTTCCATTATTGACCCCTTCAAAGGAAACTCCTTGATCTCCAGTTGCATATCCTTGAAGAATGTCCTCATCTGTCCAATCAATGATAGGTGGTGTTTCGCTTCCGGTGTATACAGTGATTTGGTGATAGGAGATAGATAGGGAATAGGCTTGGTTCAAGTGATTCATATAAAAAACTCCTTTATTTATGAATTTTTGTTGGAACGTGAATGGTTGAAAGAGTGATTCTTGAGGAGAGTGTTAGGCAGCAAGACGATTGTCGCCGTCTTGCGCTATTTGTTGTGGGATCTAGATGTGAAATTGCGAGACCATTGCTTTTAAATCTCCTGCTAAATGGGCGAGCGCTTCTGATGAAGCTGTTACTTCTTCCATTGCAGCAAATTGTTCTTCTGTTAAACCGGCTACTTGCTGTGAATGTTCACTCGTTCGTTTAACGCCTTCTGTAATAGAGGCGAAAGACTGTTTCGCATCGTTTGTATAAGCTGCGATTTTTTGAGATGCACTTGATAAATGTTTTATGCCATCTGCCATTTCTCTCATTGACTGCTGGATATCATGAAATGATTCCTCTGTATGAGAGATAAGGACAGCCCCTTGAGCAGCTTCCTCTCTTACTCGTTTGATGGCATTCGTCGAATGAGTCATCTCTTTTTGTATTTCAGAAATGAGACGGGAAATCATGTTTGATGATGCTTGAGATTCTTCAGCGAGCTTTCTCACTTCGTCTGCGACTACAGCAAACCCTTTTCCATGCTCACCTGCCCGTGCTGCTTCAATTGCTGCATTTAGAGCAAGCAGGTTTGTTTGACTGGCGATATCTGTAATGACTTTGGAAATATGATCAATTTCAGCTGAACGTGTTTCCAACGCTTGAATCGCTGTACCGTTTTCTTCAATTGATTTTGCAATAGACGTCATTTGTGAATGAACTTCACCGATATTGTGTACACCTTTTTGGGCCACTTCTTGTGCGGAGTGACTTCTTGAAGCCATTTGTCCTGCATTTTCAGTGATGTTTGCCAGCTCGTTTGATACTTGAATCATCGTGTGCTCACTGGCTGTCATTTGAGCTGATTGTTCTTCCGATGATTGTGCTACTTCTTGAATCGTGTGGGTGATTTTTTCTGATGCTGCACTCGTTTCTTCTGCGCTAGCTGACAGCTGCTCAGAGGATGTGGCCACTAATTCAGACGTGTTCATGACATTTAGAATGGTTTGATTTAGTTTTTCACGCATCTTATTGAAATGACCAGCCAGGTCAGACAATTCATCACCGGCAGTATCCGTTACATTGATGGTTAAATTACCTTCGCCTGCACTCTTAATGGCAGAAGCCATATGCTTGAGACGCGCCTGAATCCGCTTAGTGAAAATAGAAATAATGATGACTGAAACGCTCAGACTTAACAAAAGGACGATGACAAATTTTATATAGAATGACTGAAGCATTTGTGAAATCATGCTTTGATTGGCGCCTGTATAAAAAATACCAATTGTTTTGCCTGCTTCATTTTTGATCGGCATATAAGCCGTTTGATAATCTTTCCCGGCAACATTTGCTGTGCCGTAATAGTTTTCTCCTTTATCTAAAACAGTGGTCTTCACTTCAGGAGAGACTTCTGTACCTACAGCTCGTTTCCCGTTTAATAAGACATTCGTGGCAACACGGGTATTTCCTTGAAAAATCGTGATGGTATCACCGGTATATTCGGCTAATTGATCAACCAATTGGTTATGATCATTGATTTGAGTATTTCCTTTGTATAGCTTGTCCTCTTTTATCTGCCACGAGCCTGCTACTTTTTCATTCAGATAGGCGTAGCCTAGCTTTAAATCACCTTTTGCTTTTTCAGTTGCCATTTGCTTGATGTTTTCTGTCATTTCGCGATTCACCACATAACCAACAACTGCGGAAAAGATGATGAGGACACTTAAAAAGATCAGCAAAATTTTGGCACCAAGCCTCAGTTTTCCTTTTTTCTTCATGCTTTTTGACTCCTTTAGGTATAAGGTAGGATATCCCTCCTTAAGGATTATCGGCATGAAAAAAATGTTTAAAATACCTGCAAGCAGTCATGTGAAAATTTTTTTAATATAGAAAAGGGAAAGGCTGTTAATCGATGATAAATTGAATTCTTGTGCCGTCAGGATCATCCGATAATTGATGACTTACCCATGAGCCTGCGCCTCTATTATCTGAAGGGCGTACATATTTCACAGAAGCTCCTGTGCCTCCTTCTTTACACATTGCCATTGGCCATTCGTCCCGATCATATCCGCGCTTTGTTGGAATGCCATGTAGTGATCGATCCCTCTGTTCATCGCTATGTTTACGGTCAATTGTGCAAATGGACGAATGACCTTCATCAATGGCTTCTTCTATGTGCTTGGCTGTTTCGGGATAGCGATCTGATGGAAAGTGAATGGTTTTGTCATAAGATGAATTCGCTGTCTCTTGTTTCCCTTGCTCCAGCTTGATATAGCCTGTTGCTACACCAATGACAATTAATAAAAGCAAGAGAATGATTTTAAGAAGTTTCATAGATGCGGGCTCTCTTTCTTGTTTGCGTATTTTGTAAACAGAAGTATAGCAGAATTACTTACCAATTTCTCCTGGTTTTGAAAAAACGTCTTTTAAAATTCAAAAAACAGATTTTACTCGATCTCTTGCTTTTCATTTTTGTAGAAATTCATAAAATTTTTAATTTTGTGGTTTATAAAATGATTATGCTCATTCAAAATGGCATTATCACTGCTTTATTAGTTAATTTCAAGATTTTAACACACAGAAATATCAAAAAAATAAAATTGACTAAACCTATATGCTTTAATAATATGGAATCAAATATCAAAAAATGTCGTAATTTATCGAAATATGATTCTAATTACATTGCAGGGAGGAAGTACAAATGGCGGATGTCTCATATCGGCTCGGAATAGACATAGGCGGCACATTTACTGATTTATCGCTGATAAATGAAGCAACAGGGGTGCTGACTGAACTTAAGACGCCTACAGTGACAGATGACCCAGCTCAAGGAATTATCAATGGGCTAAATCTTCTAAAAAAAAGGGGTGTTGATTTATCCAAAATCCAATACCTCGTTCACGGTATGACAATCGGTCTTAATACATTATTGCAGCGAAAAGGAGCAGATTTAGCCCTTTTTGTGACGGAAGGCTTTCAAGATATATTGTCACTTCAACGTTTACGACTACCCATTCCTTATGACTTCAATTCTCGTTTGCCAGAACCATTGATACCACGAAAGCATGTATATCCAATTTCTGAAAGGTTGATACACGATGGTACGATCAAAAAACCTCTCCATCTGCAGCAATTAGATGATGCAGTCCAGCATGTTATGTCTAAAAAGCTAGCAGGTATCGTCATTTCTTTTTTACATAGTTATCAAAACCCAGTTCATGAATTACAGGCAAAAGCCTATATCAATCATCATTATCCGCAGTTAGAAGTCCTTACCTCATCTGAATTATGGCCTCAAATGAGGGAATACGAGCGTACAGTGATGTCTGTGGTTAATTTGTACATTCAACCAAAGGTGAAACAGTATTTACAAACATTGAAAAGCCGTTTGAAGGAAGAAGGTGTACCAATTTCTCCATACATTACACAGTCAAATGGTGGTTTAATGGATGCAGAAAGTGCAGCTGCCTCACCTGTTAAGACTCTCTTTTCTGGCCCGGCAGCTGGTGTCATCGGTGCAGCAAGAATTGCAGCATCAGCGAGCGAACCCAACCTGATCACTTTTGATGTCGGGGGGACGAGTGCAGACATCTCGATTATTCAAAATGGACAGCCGACAATGGCTCAATCGAATCAGCTTTCAGGTTTCCCTATTATTCTTCCATCTGTTGCGATGTATTCAATAGGAGCAGGGGGAGGTTCGGTCGCATGGATTGATCAGGGAGGGCTTCTCAAAGCAGGACCGGAATCAGTTGGCTCAAACCCGGGACCCGCTTCGTATGGAAAGGGAGAAAAAGCGGCTTTAACCGATGCGTTTCTCATATGCGGTTATCTCAATCAAGAACGTTTTGCCGGAGGACATTTACAATTACAACTGTCTGCGGCGAAAAAGGCCTTTCAGCCAATTGCTGATCAGCTCAACAAAACGGTTGAAGAGGCGGCTGACCAGCTCATTCAAGTAGCCGTAGCCAATATGTACACGGAATTAAGCAATGTCATGGAGCAGCAAGGGTTTGACCCTAGAGATTTTAGTTTGCTGGCGTTTGGCGGAGCAGGACCGGTTGTGGCGAATTTCCTTGCGAGAGAAATTCATGCGAAAAATGTGGTTGTTCCTCCAAGTCCGGGTACATTATGTGCGTTAGGTGCTTTAACAGCTGATTTTATTCATGATGCGGTGCTGTCTAAGAAAATATGCTTACAAGACTATTCGATCAACCAACTAAAACAAGATTATGAGATGCTGTCGCGAAAAGCGACTGATTGGGTCAGTCAGCAGAACATTCAGCATATCAATCAGACATCCATTCTATTATTAGCAGACGCGCGTTATCAAGGACAGGCATTTGAGATTGAATTGCCATTATCAATTGATTGGCTAAAGCAGGAACAAGATATCCACCAACTCATTGAAGCCTTTCACAAATTGCATCAGCGTCAATATGGCCATAGGGATGATCAGGCAAAAATCGAATTTACTCATTTACGCGTTCGAGTTATAGGCGAGACGCCTTCGCTGCCTTTCTCACCTGTTCATGAAAGCAGCGGTCAGTCTTTGAAACCATATGAATATAGACGAATCTTTATAGAAGAAAAAGAATACGAAGCATCGGTTTATAACCGGGATACGCTGTCAGTAGGTTCTATTGTAAATGGGCCTGCCGTTATTGAGCAGGATGATACGACAACGTTAATTTTGCCAAACTGGTCAGGCAGCATTGATCAATCAGGTAACTTGGTGATTTCAAAGGAGGCGGTTTTACATGAGAACTGACCCAGCAAAACTTGAGATGATGCGCAGTTATTTTAATGCGATTGCATCGGGTATGGGACATGTCATTGAACGGACGTCATTTACGACCTTCGTCAAAGAATCTGCTGATTTTGCGACAGCATTAGCCACACCTTCTGGAGATTTCTTTGTTTATCCGAAGACAGTAGGTGTGACGATCTTTTTAGGGCTGAGTCTAAGAAAAGCGATTGAAGAAAGCGGGCCGATGCAGCCAGGAGACATTATCATCACAAATGATCCTTATACGACAGATGGTTTGGCGACTCACCTTCCAGATGTCCATATCATTAAGCCGATTTTTGTAGATGGTGAAATTGTCAGCTATGCTTGGTCTTTTGTTCATGTCAGTGATGTGGGCGGACTTGTGCCTTCGAGTATTTCACCGACAGCGACGGATGTTCATCAAGAAGGATTAAGAATTCCGCCAGTAAAAATTTATGAAGGTGGGAAAGAGAATCAGGTCGTACGTACCTTTTTAAGAGCTAACAGCCGCTCTAGTCATTTAAATGATGGTGATATCAATGCGATGATTGCTGCAGTCAATACAGCAGATATTCGGTTAAAAGAAATGATTGAGAAATTTGGAAAAAACGAAGTGAAACAAGGAATGATAGACTTGCTGAAGCAAGCAGAGGATCGTGCTGGAAAGGTCATTGAAGCTATACCTGATGGAACGAGTGAATTTGCTGATTATTTAGATGATGATATGATTTCGGACGTCCCTATTCGGTTGAAAATCAAGCTAACGATCAAAGGAAAACAGCTGACGCTCGATTTTTCTGAGTGTGATCCGCAAGTAAAAACAGCCTTTAACCTTGTCACCAATGGTCAGAAGCATTCCTTTCTTTATCAAGGGTTGATTAATTACATCATTAGTAAGGATCCTTTTATACCGATCAATGGTGGAATAACGTATCCAATTGAAGTAATCTCTCCTAAAGGAACGCTGGTGCATCCAGAATACCCTGCCTCTGTCGGAATTAGGCATTCAATTACGATGAGGCTGTACAATGTCGTGCTAGGCGCCATTGGTAAGCTGTTACCTGAAGCAGTGCCGGCAGCAGGAGCAGGTCAATCTGCCATTGTGGTTCTCTCTGTACCTGATGATCGAACGGGAGGCAGGAAAATGTCCGTTGTCGAGCCATTAGGCGGAGGCGGCGGTGCTCAAAATGGTACTGATGGAGTGGACGGTATTGATCATTCATCTGGCTTTTTGAAGAATACCCCAATTGAGAGCTTGGAACAGCATATTGATATTCATGTTCATCGATATGAGCTTCTGCCGAATACAGGTGGAGCTGGTGAAAATCGAGGCGGACATGCGATTGGTTTGGAATTTGAAATGATGAAGCCTGAATCGATGGTGACAGCACGAGGAATGGAACGGATGAAGTTTCAGCCTTGGGGATTAATGGGCGGCCGAGCAGGAGCGATTGGTGAGGTCAAGCTGATCACAGCAAATGGTGAGAAACAAAATCAGCCCAAAATAGATGTTCTGCGCCTTGAAAAAGGTGATATCGTTCAATTGGTTTCACCAAGTGGAGGCGGCTGGGGGAATCCATTTGTTAGAAAGAAAGAAAAAGTCCTCCAGGAAGTGGAAGCAGGTCTATTAAGTGAAGAAAGAGCGCTGCAGCAATATGGTGTGAAAGTGTATTTAGACCAAAATGAATGGAAGATTGATGAAGTGCAAACGAGCAGGGTGCGTGAAAAGGTTGATGATCCTGCATCTACTGAGTTGTGGGATTTCGGAGAACAAAGAACAGCTTATGAGAAAGTATGGACGGACGAAGCCAGCAGTGAGCTAGCCGTTCAGCTGCGTTCTTATCCGGCTAATGAACGTACGCACTATAAACATGCAGTTCATCAACATTTCAGTCATAGAAATGAGCCGTTAACAAAGGAAGATATTACTCAAGCACTTCGTCAAATGAATGGACAAAAAGGGGGAAATGAATCATGAAAAGAAGATTAATCGCTATTTTTGCAGGTATCCTATCAATCGTTTTACTGCTGACCGCTTGTGGTGGAAATGGAAAGGATCAAGGCAAACAGCAGCAGACCGTGATTGTTGGTGTATATGGAGGCGATTGGGAAAAGAATATCAAACCAATCCTTGAAAAGTTCGAAAAAGATACGGGAATTAAAGTGCAAACCGTCTCTGGGGCGGATTCTGAATGGTTTACAAAATTAAAAGCGTCAAATGGTAAAAATCCACCGTATGACTTGCTTATTTTACAGCCTGATACGATTCAAAGAGGCATCGCAGCAAACGTTCTTGCGCCTATCGATGAAGATCAAGCACCGAACGTCAAAAAACTTTACCGCTCTGTCCAAAAGAAGCTCACTGTTGATGGAAAACAATATGCAGCAGGCTTTAGTATGGGTCAGCTTGGAATTGCTTATAGAAAAGACCTCGTAAAGCAGGAACCAAACAGTTGGACTGACCTATGGAGCAGTCAGCTGAAAGGGAAGGTAGCCATTTCATCTCCGACTTATTCAGCCGGTTTGCAATTTTTCTCTGCACTTGTTCATGCTCAAGGGGGGACAGAATCAAATCCTAAGGATATTGATAAAGCATTTAAAAGTCTCGCGCAATTAAAAGGTCATGTAGCTGCTTTTCCAGATAACCCAGGATCGATTCAAACCTTGTTAGAACGTGGCGACGTCGCGGCTGTTCCATATTGGGACGGGCGAGTATTTGCACTTGAAGAAGAAGGAATGGATATTGGTTTCTCCTATCCGAAAGAAGGCGCTGTTGCAGCTGTTGCGAGCTGGGCTTTAACGAAGGGAAATCAGCATGAAGAAGCGGCATACAAACTATTAAACTACTTAAGTGGTAAAGAAGCTCAGGAGGCTTTCTCTGAAAAATCTTATTATGGCATGTCGAATTCTGATGTGAAATACGGTGACAAGATTAAGGGGAAAGTGAAAGTCGGAGAGAATTACTACAGCAAGCTGACTTGGGTAGATTATGAAACAGCGACCTCGGAGCTTGGCAATTGGACAAATAGATGGAACGAAGTATTAGGCGGAGGAAAATAGGTGATCGCATGAGTGGAATCCATTTAGAACACATCAGTCAGCACTTCGGTGAGCAGATTGCTCTTAACGATGTCAGTCTTACGGTGAATGAGGGGGAGTTTTTCTCCCTTCTTGGTCCTAGCGGCTGCGGAAAATCAACGTTATTAAACATCATTGGCGGTTTTTTAGAACCAACAAAAGGTGTCGTCTATATTGGTGATCAGGATGTAACAGCTTTGCCGCCTTACCAAAGAAAAACAGGTATGGTCTTTCAAAGCTATGCACTTTTTCCGCATCTGACTGTATTTGATAATGTGGCGTACGGGCTAAAGGTTCAAAAGAAAAAGAAGGCGGAAATCAAAGAGAAGGTGATGGAAAGCTTGTCTCTTGTTCAATTAGAGGCATTTGCGAAACGGATGCCCCACCAATTAAGCGGTGGTCAGCAGCAGCGGGTAGCAATTGCAAGAGCGCTGGCGATTCAGCCGGCTGTCCTCCTTCTTGATGAACCGCTTAGCAACCTAGATGCTAAACTGAGAAAAAACATGCAGACAGAGCTTCGAAATATTCAAAGGAATGTCGGGATTACAACCATTCTCGTGACACATGATCAAGAGGAAGCTTTAAGTCTTTCTGATCGAGTTGGGATTTTAGGAGAGGGAAAAATCCAGCAGATTGGAACACCTTTAGAGGTGTACCGTCAGCCAAACAATCGATTTGTAGCTGAATTTATCGGACAGGTGAACATCTTTGAGGCCGTCTACAATGAATCTGATGCTGCATTTACGGTTTCTCATATAACCCATTCAAACGGTCAAAAGCTTCAGCTGCAGGCTGCGGCGCATCAAAAGAAGAAGGAAAAGCAGTTACTTATGCTGCGTCCTGAAAGAATCAGCATCTCTTCAGAGCGGGAGGAAGCTCGGCCAAACCATGTATCAGGCGTGCTGTCAGATGTGAGTTATATTGGGCATTCATTACGTTTGGTTGTGGGGCTTGATCATGGTGAAATCATTGTCCATGCTTCTGATGCTGCATTTCCTGAGCTGCCTAAAGTTGGAGAAACCGTTCATATCCATTGGCAGCCTGAAGATATTGTTTTCTTAGATTCGAAGGTGCATACGTGATGCGAATCAAGAAAAAGAATCAACGATTTCATTGGTTTATGCTGCTGCCAGCCTGTTTGTTTCTTGTTGTATTTTTACTAGCTCCGCTTGTGATGATGCTCGTCCTCAGTTTTCGCGATGTCGATTCGATGATGAATACATTACAAACGTATAGTTTTTCTCAATATATTCATGTGTTCACGACAGATGCATATGTGAAGGCGATTGGAAGTACTGTGTGGGTGGCTTTGCAGACAACGGTGATTTGTTTATTGATGGCATACCCCGCAGCATACTTGCTCGTCAAAGCACCTAATCCGCGTCTGCGGGCATTTTTCTATATCTTACTTGTATCGCCGCTTTTGACAAGTGTTGTGATTCGGACGTTTGCATGGATTGTTCTTCTTTCGCAAAATGGTCTGATCAATGGCATGCTACTAGATTTACATGTGATTGAGAAGCCGCTCTCGATGCTGTGGAATATGAATGCGGTCATTATTGCCTATGTCCAAGTCATGCTGCCATTTGCAGTACTGCCTATTGCAACGAGCCTAACCGATATGGATCGTCATTTAAGACCGGCTTCTATGAGTCTTGGAGCTGGCCGTATTCGAACCTTTTTTCATGTCACCTTACCGCTGACCATTCCAGGCATGGTGACTGGCGCGATCATCGTCTTCTCACTGGCAGCAGGAAGTTATATCACCCCGCTTTTAGTCGGCGGACGGATGCAGCCGCTGCTGCCGCTGTCAATTTATCAGCAGGTGATGCAGGTATATAATTTGCCTCTTGCTGCAGCTATGTCCTTTACATTGTTGGTTTGTGTGCTTGTGGTGGTCAGTCTATTAAGCTATTTCTTGAAGCGTTGGGAGGCGAGGATGCATGCGTAAAAAATCAATAGGTGACCGCTTGCTTTCCATCCTGATTTGGACTGCTGGATCATTGGTTTATCTTTTTTTAACCATACCTGTTCTTGTGATCGTCCTATCTGCTTTTAGTCCAAATGCTTTTCCTGAATTTCCACCGACTTCGTTCTCTGTTCGCTGGTTTCATGAGGTCGTGTCAAATCCAGAATGGATGGAATCTCTTCGGATCAGTGTGATTCTGCTATTCATCGTGACGCCTCTCACGGTTCTTTTAGGGACAATGGCTTCGTATGCTTTAGCAAGGCTTTCCTTTAAGGGAAAGGAGGCTGTCCAAGCTTTCATTCTGTCACCTCTCATGATTCCTCAGGTGGTATTAGGGATTGCTATGCTTTACTTGTTTACGGCTATGGGATTTACAGGGTCTTTGTGGGCGCTCGTTATTGGCCACGTCATCATTGGTTTTCCTTATGTGGTTCGAACGGTAGGCGTAAGTGTTTCGAATTTAGATCCGCGGCTTGAGCTGGCTTCAATGAATCTTGGTGCAGGACCCATTCGCACGTTTTTTCGAGTCACACTGCCTTTGATTAAACCGGGAATCATTGCAGGCGGGGTGTTTTCAGCTGTGACGTCATTTGGGGAAATATCAATCAGTTTGTTCGTTTCCTCTCCTCAAACCATCACAATTCCCGTCAGGACCTTTAATTACATTGAGCAGACCTTTGATCCGAGTGTCAATGCGATATCTGTCATATTTATTATCATTTCTATCATTGCGCTGCTCATTATTGAGAAAACGATTGGTCTGTCTAAGGTGATGTAAATATAATGAAGAAACAAGGAGTTGTCATTTGAAATGGCAGCTCTTTTTTTGTTGTTTTTACAGTAAAAAAATTCATTTTTTTAGGGAATGTAGTTCTTAAGATTTAAGAATTTGCGGGGGACGAAAGGAGACCTCTATCCTACATTTTCGGTCATATTTTCAAAATTTAAGGGAAAATATGAAATTTTTGCGGTATTTAGTCGATTATTTTCGGTTGAACGCAACTATTATTAGTTATTTTCGGTAAATATCGTCAAACATCAGGTGATACCTTCGGTATGACGCATGAATCTTTACACCCATTTTTCGGTGAAAAAAACAATATTTTCATATAAAGTGGACGTAAATAGAAAATATCTAAAAGAAAAGAAGAAAAAGGCAAATCTATGGAAACATAGAGACGCAAAGCCATGTCCTAAGGTAAATGATTCTTTTTTTGCTATGGTCGGCAGGCTACCGAATGAAAATGGGAGTCCCTCCGTTTTATTCGGGGTGGGCTCCTTTTCTGTTAAACCGTCTATTTTAATGAAATAGACTTGGTTCTTTTGATATAGAGGGTGCAGGGTGAAATTGGTGGAGAAAACATAGAAGAGGCGGAGGATGAGAATGAATACAGTTTATTACCCCTTAACACATGCGCAAAAGCGAGTATTCTACACGGAAAGATTTTATCCAGGTACAAGTATTTCTAACTTGGGTGGTTTCGCCAGATTGAGATCAGTATCAGGTCTCGATCCTTCTTTGGTCGTTGATGTGCTTCAAGCGTACATTCGACAAACTGACTCTCTTCGGCTGAGGCTCGTGTATCGAGATGAAGAGGAGGAGCCCGTTCAATATATCAAACCTTATGAAAAACAGTCGATTCGCATGGAGAAGGGCTGGAGTGAAGAGGAAGTAAGGGCTTGGGCAAACGAGCAAATTCGTGAGCCGATGCCATTGATTGACAGCCCCTTGATTGAATTTACGGTGTTTCAAATCAGTGATCAAGAGTGCTGGCTGTTCTGTAAAGCACATCATATTGTGGCGGATGGTATTTCCATCATTCTAATGGGAAATCGCATTATTGATTTATATCATGACATGCTGCAAGGAGTAGACATCTCGCCAGTTGAGGAGATTTCCTTCGTTGATCACATCATGAGTGAGCAGACCTATGAATCTTCTAAACGTTTTCAAAAAGACCAAGCTTTTTGGAATGAGCAATTTGCTCATATTCCAGACTTCGCATCATTAAAGCCGCATAAGGGATACGAGATGAGTTTACATGCGGAGCGATTTTCAGGGGATGTTCCAGATTCTTTAAAGGAGAAGCTTCGTGTCTTTTGTGAAGAGCAGAAAGTCAGCATGCTTTCAATGTTTATGTCCACTGTCTATATTTACTTACATCGTTTTAGCGGTATGGAAGATGTCGTTCTTGGAACCTTTATGGGCAACCGGACGAATGCCAAAGAAAAAAAGATGATTGGGATGTTTGTATCCACGATTCCAATGCGGGCATCTGTTCAAGGGTCGCAATCGTTTCTTGATTTCGTAAAGCAGGTCATGGCGGATCAAATGAAGATCTTACGTCATCAAAAGTACCCTTACAATCTGCTCATGAATGATTTGCGGGAAAGAGAAGGGTTTACAGGACGTCTTTTTGATATTTCTTTAGAATATCAGGTCATGCAGTGGCAGAAAAAAGAGAATTTGTCGTTCATTACTGAACCGATTTTTAGCGGGAGCGGAATGAATGACATTTCAATACATGTGAAAGACCGCTGGGATACTGATACATTGACCATTGATTTGGATTACCGTACAGATGTATTCACAGAAGAAGAAATGAGTAAGATGTTTGATCGATTCTTGATATTACTAGAAGCGGCGGTCTCTCAGCCTGATCAGCTGATCGGGACACTGCCTTTACTTTCAGCAGGTGAACAAAAGGAGCTGCTGCAATTATCTGAGGGAGAATCTTTTGAAAGACCAGCAGCAAAACCGGTTCATCACATGTTTGATGAGACAGCAAACAAGTATGCAGATCGGGCAGCTGTTGTAGCAGAAAATGGAACAATTACTTATGGAGAGCTGCAACAACAGGCAGAAAAGCTGGCGCAGTTTTTACAAATGAAAGGTATCTCACGTGATGTGCCTGTTGCTGTTCTAATGGATCGGAAGACAGATGCCATGGTGGCGGTCTTCGGCATATTAAAGGCTGGCGGGGCATATGTACCAATTGATCCGGCACTACCTGAGGAGCGCATTCAATTTATTGTGGAGGATTCAGGTGCCTCTATTGTGTTAACAGAGGAATCGTTCATTCAAGAGTATCCAGCCCTCTCGGAAAAATTGATCGTGCAGCAGCAAATATTATTAGATGATGGACGGCTGCCTGAGCTTATAGATCAGACGGCGCCGGATGATTTAGCCTACATGATTTATACATCGGGTACGACTGGAAAGCCGAAGGGCGTCATGATTGAGCATCTTCAGCTGCATCATTTGGTCCATGCTTTGCATCATGAGATTTATCAAGGGACGAATGAGTTACAAATGGCGCTTCTAGCCCCATTCCATTTCGATGCATCTGTGAAACAAATCTTTGCTGCCCTTTTATTTGGACATACGCTTCATATCATCCCGCGAGAAACGACGAGAAATGGCATGCAGCTAGCGGCTTATTACAGAAAACATCAAATTGAAGCGGCAGATGGAACTCCGGCGCATGTGCAGCTTTTACTTGCAGCGGATTTGGACGGGCTGTCATTGACGCACATGTTAATTGGGGGAGAAGCGCTGCCTGCGAAAGCGGCACGTTCACTCATCGAAGCGGTTCGTATGAGTCAGCCTGATTTTACTCTGTGGAATGTGTATGGTCCAACTGAGACGTGTGTGGATGCGGCGGTTCATCGTCTGGATCTCAGTGAGCTGAGCGAATCAACTGAACAGCGTTATGTTTCGATTGGCAAACCGCTTGGTCATCATCGTATTTATATTTTAAATGAGCATGATCAATTACAGGTGCATGGGGCAGCCGGAGAACTATGCATTGCCGGTATAGGTGTTGGGCGAGGCTATGTGAATCAGCCTGAATTGACAGAGAAGGTCTTCACGGCAGACCCGTTTTCTCCGGATGAGCGGATGTATCGAACGGGCGATCTAGTCAGGTGGCTTCAAGATGGCACGATTGATTATCTTGGCAGAATGGATGATCAAGTGAAAATAAGGGGTTACCGCATAGAAACAGGCGAGATTGAAGCGGTGATGGAGCAGGTAGATGGAGTTGATAAAGCTGTCGTGCTAGTGGTCGATGAAGCGGATGGGGAAAAGGCGTTAAGTGCTTACTATCAAGCTCGTCAAGAAGGTGTGTCTGTTGACATGCTGCAAGCGGCTATCAAACATCAGCTTCCAGCATACATGATGCCTCTTTATTTCAAAGAGCTTGATGCTTTTCCACTCACAGTGAGCGGCAAAGTCGACCGTCGTGCACTTGCTGCGTTAAAAGGTGATAGAGCGGTTCATGCTGTTTATACGGCACCTAGAAACGATATAGAAAAGAAGCTTGTTCATTTGTGGGAAGACATTCTTGATCAAGAGAAGATCGGTGTATATGATTCTTTCTTCGATCGAGGCGGGCATTCGCTCAAAGCGATGACCGTACTTACACAGGTTCAGCGAGACTTGCAAGTGGAGGTGCCGCTGTCCGTTTTATTTGAACAGCAGACGATTGCTGCTTTGGCTGCTTATATTGAGCAGGCAGATAGGTCTTCTGAAACGGTGATACCAAAAGCGCCGGCGGCAGATCATTATCCATTGTCGCCTCCACAGCAGCGCGTCTATATGGTGAGTCAATTGGAACAAAGCATTGCATATCATATGCCTGCTGTTGTGAGGTTAAAAGGAACTGTGCAGCTTGAGAGGCTGACTGAAGCCTTTGAAAGGCTGATCTCACGACATGATATGCTGCGTACTTCTTTTCATACGATAAAAGGTGTTCCTCGTCAGCGGATCGCTTCATCAGTGTCCTTTCAAATAGAACAGCTGACAGACGGTACGATGGAAGAAAACATGCAGCAATTTGTCAGACCTTTTGATCTTGAGTGTGCACCACTTCTTAGAATTGGTTTGCAGTCATTGCATGATCAGGAGCATTTGCTCTTTTTCGATATGCATCATCTGATTTCAGATGGTCTTTCGATCGATTTAATGCTGCGTGAGCTGTCAAATGCTTACGAGGGATCGGTTAGAGCACCATTGAAGCTTCAATATCAAGATTATGCTGTTTGGCAACAGCACCAAGGTTTTCAAAAAGAAGAGGCATTCTGGCTGCAAGAATTTTCGGGGGATATTCCTGCTTTACAGCTGCTGACCGATTATCAGCGTCCAGCTGTCCAGTCTTTCGCAGGTGATCGTGTCATCAAAGAAATAGATGAAGCGTTAAAGAATCAATTACAGGAGCTCGCAGCGAATCATCACACGACACTGTATACGGTTCTGCTTTCTGCTTACTATACATTGCTTGCGAAATATACGGGTCAAAAGGAATTTGTGGTCGGAACACCAGCGGCAGGGCGTGTGCATACAGATTTGAATGATATGATCGGTATGTTTGTCCAGACACTTGCTTTGCGGTCGGAGGTAGATCCGAATGGAACCATGTCTCAGCTGATTGAGCAAGTAAAGAAAAAGACGATGCAGGCATTTGAGCATCAGCAATATCCATTTGAACGGCTGCTTGAAAAGCTGAATGTGCCAAGAGATTTTAGCCGTCATCCATTGTTTGATACCGTCTTTACACTCGCGCCGGATCATGGAGCAGCCCAGCATATTGGAGACATGCTGGTCGAGGTTGAAGAAACCAATTTCCATATTGCGAAATTTGATTTAACACTGCAAGCCATGGAGTCAGATCAAGGTTTATCCTTTGTACTTGATTACAGTACGGCGCTATTTAAGCGAAGTACAGCAGAACAGATGCTTAAACACTATGTTTATCTGCTGGAACAGATGGTTCAAACACCGCAGGAAGCTATTCAATCCTATCGATTATTGTCTGAACAAGAAGCAGAAGCTCAGCTAAATATGTGGAATCCGTTACCTTCGCCTTATCCAACAGAAGAAACTATTGTGACGCAGTTTGAAAAACAGGTGCATCAGCATGGTCATCAGCCTGCATTGCAATGTGAAGATGTGGTTCTTTCTTATCAAAAGCTGAATGAACGAGTGAATCAGCTGGCTCATTATTTACGTGAAAAAGGTTTTGAAAAAGGGATGAAAGCGGCCTTATTCTTTGAACGATCCAATGAAATGGTGCTCTCTGTTTTGGCTGTGCTTAAGGCGGGCGGTGTCTATGTACCAATTGACCCCGATTTCCCTGATGAGCGCGTGAAGCACTTTTTAACAGACAGCGGTGCACAATTCTTATTGACACATCAAGTGCTGCGCCATCGCTCGGTGCTCACTGCATTTGAGGGAACCATCATAGAAATAGAAGATCAAGCGATTGCTCAGCAGTCAGACAGCCCTATAGATGCTCATATTTTACCTGAGGACTTGGCGAATTTGACCTATACATCAGGTACAACAGGTAAGCCTAAAGGAAATATGGTGACACACCGGAACATTTTGAGAACGGTGAAGCAATCGAATTATCTCACGGTTCATCATGAGGACACGGTGATGAGTATTTCAAACTATGTATTTGATGCCTTTATGTTTGATGTGTTTGGTGCTTTATTAAACGGAGCGAAACTCATTGTTCTGCCAAAGGACCATATCTTAAACATGAATGAGCTTTCTGGAGCGATTGAGAAGGAAAAAGTCAGTATTTTAATGATCACGACAGCTCTTTTTCACTTACTCATCGATATGAAAAAAGACAGCCTGAAGAATGTAAGAAAAGTGCTGTTTGGCGGAGAACGTGCTTCTGTGCCTCATGTAGTGACTGCACTTGAGATAGTTGGGAAAGACAAGCTTGTTCATATGTACGGACCTTCTGAGAGCACAATTTTCACCACATATTATCCTGTGAATCACATTGAGAAGCAGGCGTTATCCATCCCAATCGGAAAGCCAGTGAGTCAAACGGCTGTTTATATTGTAGATGAGTTTGGACATGTTCAGCCGCCGGGCGTGGCGGGAGAGCTATGTGTCGCTGGTGATGGACTGGTGAAAGGATATTATAAGCAGCCAGAACTAACAAACGAAAAGTTTGTCAAAAATCCTTTCCGCCCTGAAGAGACCATGTATAAAACGGGCGATCTTGCACGCTGGCTGTCAAATGGAGATATTGAATTCATTGGACGGATCGATCATCAAGTGAAGATTCGCGGACAGCGTATCGAGCTTGGAGAAATTGAACATCAGCTGCTGCGGCATCCTCAGGTGAAGGAAGCTGTCGTCATTGCTGCGCCGAATGATACGTTATGTGCGTATTTCACAGCAGAAGGATCTGTCTCATTAACTGATTTGCGCGAGCAAGCAGGACGTGAACTGCCTGTGTATATGATGCCGGCATTTTTCATGCAATTAGACGAGCTTCCTTTGACGAATAACGGCAAGGTCGATAGGCGGGCGCTGCCAGCACCTGATCTCAGTGAACAGGGGACAAATGAATACACCTCTCCTCAAACAGAAACAGAGCGTCTGCTGGCGAACATTTGGGAGGAAGTTCTTGAAGTGCCGCGAATCGGCAGGCACGATCATTTCTTTGAATGCGGGGGCCATTCGCTGCGAGGTATGAAAATGCTGAACAGGCTGTATGAAGAGATGCAGGTGGAGCTCACTTTGAAGTCTTTATTTGAATCCCCAACATTAGAGGCGTTTGCCCTTGCGGTTGATCAAGCGGATCAAACGGAGATCAAGCGAGTGGAAAACGCCAAAGAGGCGGCCTATTATCCAGTGACATCTGCTCAGAAAAGACTGTTTGTTTTGGAGAAAATGACTGATGCGGAGCAAAGCTATCACATGCCGGCTGCCTTAAAGCTAGAAGGCATATTCGATGAAAAACGCTTTGAAAAGGCAATTGATCAGCTAGTCCAACGTCATGAAGCTTTCCGAACGAGCTTTGATTTTGTTCAGAATGAACCCGTTCAACGGATTGAAACAAATGTCTCTATAGACATTGAAAAAATTGAACAGAACGGCCGGGATATACAGGAATTGATGAATGACTTTATCAGGCCATTTGATGTAGAAAAAGCGCCTTTACTCAGAATAGGGCTGGTTTCCGTCTCCGTAAATGTCCATTATTTACTGATTGATATGCATCATATCATTTCAGATGGTGCGTCTGTTGGCATTTTAATTGAGGAGCTTTCAGTCCTGTATCGAGGAGACAAATTAGAGGAATTGCCTGTTCAATATAAGGATTATGCTGTTTGGTCAAAAAGTGAGGCATCTGCTGCGCAAAAAGCAGCTGAAGAGGCATTCTGGCTGGATCAATTACAAGGGGAGCTGCCTGTACTGGCACTGCCGGAAGATCTGCCGAGGCCAAAAGTGCAAACATTCGCAGGAGATCGTGTCTCATTTAAGATCGAAGGTTCGCTTAAAGCGAAATTGGACGAACTCGTTAGAGCGCTCAACAGTACGACCTATACAGTCCTGCTTGCTGGCTACAGTCTTCTTTTAAGCAAGCTTTCAAGACAAGAGGATATCATCATTGGTTCTCCGGTTGTGGGCAGAACGCATCCTGATATTCAATCTGTGATCGGCATGTTTGTGAACACGCTGGCACTTAGAACAAAACCAGCAGGACATCAGACAGCTGCTGAATTTGCGTCAAATGTTCATCAGCTTGTGTTAGAGGCAAACGAGCATCAGCTGTACCCATTTGAAGAATTGGTAGATCAGGTGCAAACGGTTCGAGATACAAGCCGCCATCCAATTTTTGACGTGGTATTCTCAATGGAAAATGCGGATATTCGTGATTTATCAATGGATGGGCTTCACATTGTTCCACAGGCATTCGAAGAGAATATCGCCAAATTTGATTTGACCTTAACTGGAAACGAATCCGCAGATCAAATTGAGCTCGTGTTTGATTTTAATTGTTCTATCTTTCAAAAGTCGTCAATTGAAAAGTGGAAAGAATATTTCCTTCATTTGCTGGAACAAATGGTGTCATCACCAAATCAATCGTTAGATCAAATGCAATTATTGTCACCGCAGCAACAGCAAAAACAGCTGAACGAATGGTCAGGACCTGCCCTTGATGTCCCGTCAGATCAAACCGTTCATGCGCTAATTGAGTCTAGGGCACAAGAAGCACCTCATCAAAAAGCAGCGACCTTCTGCGGAATAAGCTGGACGTATAAAGAGCTGAACAGCCGGGCGAATGTAGTCGCTTCAAGGCTCATCGCAAACGGCACAAAACCAGGCGACCGTGTCGGCATTCTCACCCGCCCATCTCTTGATATGACTGCCGCTGTCCTTGGTGTCCTCAAGGCAGGTGCGGTATTCGTTCCAATTGATGCGGACTATCCAGCGCAGCGTATTGCGTACATGCTGGAAGACTGCGGGGCAGAGGTACTTCTGATGCAGAAAGGACTTACTGCACCAGCTTCATTCACAGGTCATGTCCTGTTCATAGAAGATGCGGTAGAAGGAGAAGCTCACGAGATTCGGGTTCATATCAAACCAACAGATCTCGCCTACATGATTTATACCTCTGGGACGACAGGACAGCCGAAAGGTGTCATGGTCGAGCACCAGTCCCTTGTGAATCTTGCATTCTGGCACAATGATGCCTTCCAAGTGACGAACAAGGATCGAACTGCGAAATATGCCGGCTTTGGCTTTGACGCTTCCATTTGGGAGATGTTCCCGACATGGATCGCCGGCGCAGAGCTGCATATCATCGACGAAGCAATTCGCCTCGATATGATCAAGCTTAATGCGTATTTCAATGAAGAAGGGATCACCATTGCCTTCCTGCCAACGCAGTTATGCGAGCAGTTTATGTCAATGGACAACCATTCTCTGCGCTACTTACTAACAGGCGGAGACAAGCTGAAACAGGTGAAGCCAGTTCCATATAAACTCATCAATAACTACGGTCCAACAGAAAATACGGTTGTAGCGACAAGCGGAGTCATCAATCCAGATCAAGGCACGCTTCCGATTGGAACAGCGATTGCCAATACACGTTTCTACATCATGGGTTCGTTATATGACCTGTCGCCGCCAGGCGTACCGGGCGAGCTTGTGATTGCAGGAAAAGGGCTGGCGAGAGGCTACTGGAATCTTCCAGAGGAAACAGATAAACGATTTGTCCCAGATCCATTTTATCCAGGCGAGCGCATGTACCGCACAGGCGATTTAGTGAAATGGACAGAGGATGGCGAGCTAATTTATCTCGGCAGAATAGACCATCAGGTCAACATTCGGGGCTTCCGGATTGAGCTGTCAGAAATTGAAGCGCAGCTCCTGACGCTGGATTCGGTCAAAGAAGCCGTTGTGACCACGGTCAAAGATGCGGGTGATCAGGACGCCCTTGCCGCTTACGTGATCACGGAGAATGATCCAGATACAGAGAACTTAAAAGAAAGCCTGAAACGAACGTTGCCTGAATATATGGTGCCAGCATGGATCATAAAGCTAGACCAATTTCCAATGACGGCCAATGGAAAGGTCGATCTCAAAGCATTGCCAGCACCTGATATCGAAGCGAATCAAACGGTATACGAAGCCCCAAGAGACGAAGTGGAAACACTGCTTTGCGGCATTTGGGAAGATGTCCTTGGCGTCAGCCAAGTCGGCATTCACGATCACTTTTTCTTCCTTGGTGGAGATTCGATTAAAGGTATCCAAATGGCAAGCAGACTCACGCAAGCGGGCTGGAAGCTCGATATGAAACTTTTATTCCAGTACCCAACGATTGCGGAGCTGCGCCCATATATTGAGGAAGCTGATCAAATGACAGCTGACCAATCACCTGTCGAAGGAGAAGTCATTTTAACACCGATTCAGCGCTGGTTCTTTGAACGAAACTTTACGAATCAGCATCATTGGAATCAATCGGTTATGCTTCATGCGCCGAATGGCTTGAATGAGGAAATCGTTCAGCAAGTGCTGGAGCAGCTCATGATTCATCATGATGCATTGCGAATGGTGTATCCGCTCGAAGAAGGGCGCGTCATCCAGCGTCATCGAGGAATCGAGGAAAACAATGTGGCAATTGATATGGTGGAAGTAAAAGGAGAGCTGTCGCAGCAGATCCAGCAGGTAGAGAAGCTGGCAAATGAAGTGCAGGCGAGTATGTCGCTAGCGGAGGGACCACTAGTGAAACCTGCCATTTTCCGAACGGACCAAGGGGACCATTTATTGCTCGCTGTACATCACCTTGTCATTGATGGTGTGTCATGGCGTATTTTCCTTGAAGATTTCATGGCTCTTTATGAACAGTCGAAGCGCGGGGAAACTCTTACCCTTCCTGAAAAAACACACTCCTTCCAAGAATATGCCCAAAAGCTGACTGAATACGCTGTGTCAGATGAGCTGCTATCGGAAAGAGATTATTGGAAAAAGGTACTTGCGCATTCCGTTCCTCCGCTTCAAAAGGATCATGTCACGGGGGATCAACGAATGCTTCATACAGAGACCCTTCGTTTTACATTGTCTGAGGAGGAAACGCACAGTCTGCTGACGGATGTACATGAAGCCTACCAAACGGAAATCAATGATATTTTGCTGACGGCATTAGGATTGTCCATGAAAGAGTGGACAGGTGAAGACAGACACTTTATTCATCTTGAAGGGCACGGGAGAGAGGACATCCTCCCTGGGGTCAATGTATCACGGACCATTGGCTGGTTTACTAGTATGTATCCAGTATTACTGGATATGTCGCATGCAGACGATCTTTCTTATCAAATCAAGCATTTAAAAGAGGAACTCAGGCACATTCCGAACAAGGGGATCGGCTATGGCGTTTTAAAATACTTAACGCCTGACAAGATGAAGGACGATATCGATTTTCAAGCCACACCCGATATCAGCTTTAACTATCTTGGTCAGTTTGATGAACAGATCGGCGGCGAACTGAGACGCTCTGCATGGCATGCAGGACAATCGCTGAGCCCTGAATCCGAGAAACCTCATGCGCTAGATATTGTTGGTTTCGTAGAACAAGCAATGCTCCATGTGACAATTTCCTATCATCACCTTGAATTCGAAGAACGTACGATGGAACAGTTCAAGGAACTTCTAGAAAAGAATGTGAAGGCATTGATCTCACATTGTCGATCACAGGATGAGAGTCAGATCACACCTAGTGATGTGGGGGATGAGGATCTCACCATGGATGAACTTGAAAAGCTAATGGACCTATTTTAAGCAAAACGAAGAGGTGGACTTATGAGCAAGCAGAAAATTCAAAAGGTATATCCTTTAACACCAATGCAAGAGGGCATGCTGTATCATGCCATGCTAGACCCTAATTCCTCCTCTTATTTCACACAGCTTGAGCTTGGAATAAGCGGAGATTTTGATCTCGATCTTTTTGACAAGAGTCTCAATGAACTCATACGGACATATGACATTTTGCGTACAGCCTTTGTCTATCAGCAATTACAAAAGCCTCGTCAGGTTGTACTGGCTGAACGTCATTTAGATGTGTATAGAGAGGATCTATCTCATCTGAATCATCAAGAGCAGAAAAAGGTATTGGATCAATATAAAAAGCAAGTGAGAAAGCAAGGATTTCACTTAACGAATGATCTATTGTTGAAAGTCGCTGTTTTTCAACTAAATGAAACAAACTGGCACCTGATTTGGAGCAACCATCACATCATTATGGATGGTTGGTCCATGGGTGTGTTGATGAAAAAACTGTTTCATTACTATGAATCTTATCGGAACGGCCGAACACCGGATCGCTCACAAGGTAAGCCTTATGCGGACTATATCCAGTGGCTTGGAAAGCAAAACAAACAAGAAGCGGAAGACTATTGGACGGAGCGGCTGGATGGGGCTGTTCAGCACCAAGGGCTGCTGCAGCAACAAGAAGCGAACGGACAATATGACCATCAGGAATGGACGTTTACATGGGACGCTCAAACGGTACAAGCTATTCAAGATGCGGCAAGACAATGCCAAGTGACAGCACCGAACCTTTTTCAGGCTGTCTGGTCCGTTCTTTTAGGCACCTATCATGCAGCGGATGATGTCACATTCGGAACAGTCGTATCAGGTAGACCTCCAAGTGTGTCTGGAATTGAGCGCATGGCAGGGCTGTTTATCAATACGATACCTGTTCGGGTGACATTGGATCAGGAGCAGACCTTTAAACAGCTGTTTCAAAAGGTTCAGCAGCATGCACTGGAAGCAGAAAACTATGATTTTATGCCGCTTTATGACATTCAGCAGAAAACAGCTGCTGGAGGAAAGCTCTTTGATCATTTGGTTGGGTTTGAAAACTATCCTTTAGATCAGGAGCTGTCTAGTGACACCATGTCTGCACGTCTCGGTTTTGCCATTGATGTAAAGGACGGATTTGAACAAACGAATTTCGATCTCAATGTCCTTGTCTATCCTGGTGAAACGTGGACATTGACATTCAAATACAATGCGGTGGCTTTTGAAGAAAAAGTCATTGAAAACATATCAAAACATCTGACCAATCTTATGAAGCAAATCATTCACAATCCTGATGTACGCCTTCATGAAGTGACATGTATTACAGAAGAAGAAAAGCAGCAGATTGAAGCTTGGAACCAGACGGAGCGAGATTATCCGAAGCACCTGTCCATTCCTGAGCTGCTCAATGAACGTATCAAGGCGCAGCCTCACCATCCGGCATTAGTCGAAGGCGAGCGAACATTCACATACGAAGAGCTTGGACAGGAAATCCGTCGTTTAGCCGGCAATCTTGTTGAAAACGGCGTTCAGCCGGGGGATGCTGTCGCGGTGTATATGAACCGATCAGCGGATGCGGTGATCGCCATTTTAGCCATTTTACATGCAGGGGCTGCTTATGTACCGATTGACCCAGCTCAGCCTGATGAGAGAATCCGTTGGATGCTTGAAGACAGCGGCGTATCCATTTTGCTCTATGCTGACAGCCAGCCGCCGGTTGATGAAAGCATCAAAGCTGTTCATGTGAACCGCATGTCTCATCACTCACAAGCGGAGTTATCGGTCCAGACGTCTCCATCTCAATTGGCATATATCATGTTCACATCGGGATCAACTGGACGTCCAAAAGGAGTTCAAATTGAGCATCAGCATATTGTGAGGTTAGCATGCTCTCAGGAAAAAATAGGGTTGAACACGTCGGATCGTATGGCGCATACAGGAGCTGTCAGCTTTGATGCGATTACCCTTGAAATCTTCACTACGCTTTTGAATGGAGCGACGCTTTATCCTGTTGACCGTGATACTTTATTGGATATTCACCGTTTCGAACAATTTATCCAAACACATCAGATCACGGCGCTCTTTTTAACGACTGGTTTATTTAATCAGCTCGCTCAGCAGCGGCCGCAAATGTTCAAAGGGTTAAAAACATTATTTACCGGCGGTGATGTGATCAATGTGAAAAGTGCGGAGCTTGTGAAAAAACATCATCCATCACTTACCTTGCTGAATGTCTATGGCCCAACAGAAAATACAACCATCTCGACCGTTTACGAAGTAAGAGGAGATGAAACGGGTCCGATCCCAATTGGTCAGCCGATCAATCACACGTCAGCTTATATTTTGGATGACTATCAAAGACTTCAGCCGATTGGAGCCCCAGGAGAGCTGTATGTGGGCGGAGATGGTGTTTCAAGAGGGTATATCAATCGTTCAGATTTGACTGATCAAGTATTCATGGCAGATCCTTTTAAGCCGTCAGGACGGATGTATCGAACAGGGGACTTGGCTAGATATGGTGCAGATGGTCAGATTGAATTCCTCGGCAGGACAGACGATCAGGTGAAAATTCGTGGTTTCCGTATTGAGCTGGGTGAAATAGAATCAGTGCTTCACCAAGAAGCGGGCATAGATGAAGCAGTTGTACTTGTTCAGCAGCTTTCCTCAGATGAAAAGGAAATCACCGCTTACTTCACAGGGACGCTGACAGAAGAAGAGGCACTAGGTTTATTCAATCAAAAACTGCCAGCTTATATGGTGCCGCACCATGTAATGAAGCTGGATACCTTTGCACTGACATCGAACGGGAAGGTAGATCGAAAAGCTTTACCAAAGCCTGACGAAGTGCAACGCGAAGAGATCAAAATCATTCTGCCTGAGACTGAGACAGAAAAGGCACTCGCTGACATTTGGGAGGAGCTTCTTGGGAAAACGATTGGGGTAGACGAGCATTTCTTTATGGCTGGCGGGCACTCGCTCAAAGCGATGATGATGTCTGCGAAGGTTCAAGAAGTGCTTCAAAAGGAAGTGCCGATTCAAGTGATTTTTGAGAAGCCGACGATTCGCTCATTAGCGGCTTACATCGATCAGGATGGTCAAGAAGAAACCGGACAGTCTATTTTACCAGCAGAGCAGGCCGACGAATATCCGGTATCACCAGCTCAACGCCGTTTATACATTTTGCAGACACTTGAACCTGACAGCACAAATTATCATATTCCGATCGTCTTAACGCTTGAAGGAACACTCGAATATCAGCGGCTCAAATCAGCGTTCAATCAGTTAATCCAAACACATGAAATCTTAAGAACGAGCTTTCATATGAATGGAGAAGACATTGTTCAAAGGGTGCATGAATGGACTGAATTTGAACTTCCTGTTCATGACATCAAGGAAGAAGAGGCTGAGGCATTTCTTACTGAACGTCAGTCGCCATTTGATTTAACAGCAGCACCTCTTTTGCGAGCTCAGCTGCTGAAAGTCAGTGAGAATCGTCATCTTCTCGTTTTGGAAGCACATCATCTCATTACAGATGGCAGCTCCATGAAGACATTCATTCAAGATTTGGCGAAGGCCTATGATGGAGAAGCTCTTACAGAAAGAGTCATTCATTATAAAGATTTCGCTGTCTGGCAGTTAAGTGAAGAAGAAACGAAGAAACAGAAGGAGCATGAAGCGTATTGGCTGAAGCAATTCGAAGGAGATTTACCGGTTTTAGAGCTGCCAACTGATTATCCGCGTCCAGCAGAACGTGATTTTTCTGGAGAACGATTCATGTTTGGCTGTGATCAAGCAACGACTCAGCGAATTCATGAACTGCTTCAGAAAACCGATACGACCATGTATATGTTCTTGTTATCTGCCTTTCAAGTGCTGCTTGCCTCCTATAGCGGGCAGGAAGATATCATTGTGGGTTCGCCTGTTGCTGGACGGACACACCCTGATATTCAGGACATGCCGGGGATGTTTATCAACACCATTGCGATGCGCGGGAAACCAGAACAAACCAAAACATTTTTACAGCTGCTTGAAGAAATAAAAGAAACAAGTATTGACGCTTTTGCACATCAAAGCTATCCACTCGAAGAGTTAATTGCACATCTTCCGTTAGACCGTGATACAACTCGGAGCCCGCTTTTTAGCGTGTCATTTAACATGCAGAACATGGAGGTTCCGGCGCTAAAGCTCGGCGATCTGCACATTTCGCCTTATGCCATTCAGCATCACTCGGTCAAATTTGATCTATCTCTAGAAGCATTTGAACGCGAGGGAGCATTAAAGCTGAGCTTTGACTATGCAGCGGCATTATTTAAAGAAGAGACCGTCCGCCGGTTCGGAACTCACCTCCTGGCGATTATTCGTGAGGCGGTTCGTTATCCGGAGGAACAGATCGGCTTGCTCCGTATACTGGATCAGCATGAACAAATAGAGCGTCTGGAGAAAAAAGCCGAAGGACAAATGAATCGTCATGAGCCATTCCATGTCCAATTTTCACGTCAGGCGAAGGAAACACCGGATGCTGTCGCCGTCATGGATGATCAAAGAAAACTCACCTACCGCGAGCTTGAGGATATGTCATATGCACTTAGCTGTGAGCTTAAAAAACGAGGCGTAGAGAAAGAAAAAACTGTGGCACTGATTCTTGACCGCTCTGTCTATGTCATCGTCTCCATGCTCGGTGTGATGAAAGCAGGAGGAGCGTTTGTCCCGATTGATCCAGCTTTTCCGGCTGAACGAATCCGCTACACATTAGAGGATTCAGATGTACAAGTCATCGTGACAAATGAGTCTCTAGCAGATTCCTATCAAAATCATAAGTCGATTCAAGTGGTGCAGGTTGAACAAGCAGTGCATCAAAGCCACTCACTAGAACTGCCAGAAGTATCGGTCGATCAGCTCGCTTATGTCATTTACACATCTGGTACTACAGGGCAGCCGAAGGGTGTACAGCTCACGCATCGTAATCTATCACACTATGTCAACTGGCTGACAAATGAGGTGACATTGCAGGAATGTGATCGGACGGCACTGCTTTCTTCATATGCATATGATCTTGGTTACACAAGCATTTTCCCTGTTTTAAAAGCAGGGGGGACACTCTATGTTCCTCGAGAAGACGTGTATACAGACCCTGTACGTTTGATGCGTTTGATTGATGAACAAGAGCTGACTTATATCAAAATGACACCATCCCTATTTCATATGATGGCAGATTCTAAGGAACATTCATTTAACGCTTTACGCCTGGTGGTACTTGGAGGAGAACCGATTATTCCTGAGGATGTTGAGACATTTATGATGCAGCATCCATGCGTGGCAGTCATGAATCATTACGGTCCGACAGAGACAACCATTGGTACAGTGACCAAGCTGATCACACCGCAAGAGCTGGACGCTTTGAAGGAACGATCTTTGATCGGGCAGCCAATTGCTCACACAAGAGCGCTCGTATGCAATCAGCAGCAGCGGCTTGTCCCTTATGGCGCACCGGGAGAGCTTTATATATCTGGAGAAGGCGTGTCAAGAGGATATTTGAATCAGACTGAATTAACAGCGGAACGTTTTCTTGAAAATCCATATGATCCTCAAGAGAGAATGTATCGCACAGGCGATTTGGTCAGACAGCATGCAAATGGAGATATTGAGTTTCTTGGAAGAGTCGATGACCAAGTGAAAATCCGCGGTTATCGCATTGAGAAACAGGAAATTGAGCATGCTGCACGTGCTCTGGCATCTATTCAAGAAGTCTATGTGAAAGTCCTGCACCTGTCCCGTTTACCGGAGCTTGCACTCTATTACACAGCACCTGAACACATTGGAACACTGACGTTTAGAGAAAATCTTGCGGAGACACTGCCGGATTATATGATTCCAACGTACTTTGTGAAAGTCGATCACATTCCACTTACCCAAAACGGAAAGGTGGATGCGAAGTCTCTGCCGCTTCCGCATGAGGTGCATATGAACCATGCGGCGCATGTGGCACCAGAAACGGAACTTGAGCAGGCGCTGTGTGACATTTGGTCAGAAGTTCTTGGAGTTGAACAAATAGGCGTACTTGACCACTTCTTTGAGTTGGGAGGTCATTCCCTCAAGGGCATGGTGCTCATTTCGAAGGTGCAAGCGAAGCTGAACAAGCATGTGCCGCTCAAAGTCCTTTTTGAAAAACCAACCATACGGGCAATGGCAGCCTACTTGGAAGAAACGGATTCTTCGGTGGTGACATCCATTCAGCCGGCAGAAAAGCAAGATTTCTATCCCGTCTCTTCTGCTCAAAAACGGATGTATGTCCTGCAGCAGCTGCATCCAGAAGCAGTTACTTATCATATGCCAGCCGTTTTAATGATGGAAGGCAGCCTTGATGTAAAGCAGCTAGAAGCAGCGCTTCAAGCCTTGATCGACAGACATGAATCATTGCGGACAGCCTTTGTAGAAATTGACGGCGTACCCGTTCAAAAAGTCTATCGCCAAGTACCGTTTACATTAGAGGCTGTTGAAATAGAGGGCGATCAGGAGCAGTCTGTCGTCGAGTCATTCATTACACCATTCTCATTACATCAAGCACCATTAATGAGGGCAAAAGTGGCGAAGCTTTCTGATGAGAAATATGTATTCATGATGGATATGCACCATATCATTGCAGATGGTGTCACACGCAGCCTGCTCATTCAAGAACTGGCAGAGCTGTATGAGAAAAAGACGTTACCGCCAGTTCAGCTGCATTACAAGGATTTTGCGGTATGGCAGCAGGAAGAAAAGCAGCAGACACTGCTTGAGAAACAGCGGCAGTATTGGCTGGAGCAATATGCGCAGCCGCCGGAAGACTTAGCGCTGCCTCTTGATTTTCCGCGTCCTCAAGTTCAGTCATTTGAGGGAGGGCGAGTCGATAGATGGTTGTCTGCTGAAAAGGTGCAGTCCATCAAAACGCTCATGGCGGAAAAAGGTGTGAGCTTAAACATGGTGATGCAAACGGCATTTGCTATTTTCCTTTCCAAGTTAACTGGGCAGACAGATATCGTCATAGGCGCAGTGACCGCAGGACGTACGCATGCTTCAATCGAGCGGGTTCCAGGCATGTTTGTCAATACACTGGCTCTTCGAAACGAAGTACAGCCAGAAGAAACGACAGCACAGCTGCTTGAAAAAATGAAAGATCGCAGTCTATCAGCCTATGAACATCAAGAATTCCCGTTTGAGGAATTGGTGGCTCAGTTAGATCTTCCGAAAGACACGAGCCGCAATCCATTGTTTAGTGTCATGCTGACAACAGATGACCGTGATCTGACGTTACCGGATTTGAATGGACTCAAACTGTCGCAAAAGCAGCAAGATACCGTTCATGCAAAATTTGATATAACGCTCGGTGTATTTGAAGAAAATGATCAAGTAGGCTTGCGCTTTGAGTATGCAGCGGCCCTGTTTAAAAACAGCACCATTCAGCGCTGGAGCCGATATATTGAAAAAATCATAGACGATATGCTGGCTAAGCTGAATCAGCCGATTTCAGCGCTATCTCTCATAACTGAAGAGGAAAAACGAGAGCTGATCAATGAATGGTCAGGACCAGACCTTGATGTCCCGTCAGATCAAACCGTTCATGCTCTGATTGAGTCTAAGGCACAAAAAGCACCGCATCAAAAAGCAGCGACCTTCTGCGGAACAAGCTGGACGTATAAAGAGCTGAACAGCCGGGCGGATGTAGTCGCTTCAAGGCTCATCGCAAATGGCACAAAACCAGGAGACCGCGTCGGCATTCTCACCCGTCCATCTCTTGACATGACAGCCGCTGTCCTTGGTGTCCTCAAGGCAGGTGCAGCATTTGTTCCAATTGATGCGGACTATCCAGCACAGCGTATTGCGTACATGCTGGAAGACTGCGGGGCAGAGGTACTTCTGATGCAGAAAGGACTTACTGCACCAGCTTCATTCACAGGTCATGTCCTGTTCATAGAAGATGCGGTAGAAGGAGAAGCTCACGAAATTCAGGATCATATCAAACCAAGTGATCTTGCCTATATGATTTACACGTCTGGGACGACAGGACAGCCGAAGGGTGTCATGGTCGAGCACCAGTCCCTTGTGAATCTTGCGTTCTGGCACAATGATGCGTTCCAAGTGACGAACGAGGATCGAACTGCGAAATATGCCGGCTTTGGCTTTGACGCCTCCATTTGGGAGATGTTCCCGACGTGGATCGCCGGCGCAGAGCTGCACATTATTGATGAGGCAATTCGTCTTGATATGATCAAGCTCAATGCGTATTTCAATGAAGAAGGCATCACCATTGCCTTCCTGCCGACTCAGTTATGCGAGCAGTTTATGTCAATGGACAACCATTCTCTCCGTTATTTACTAACAGGTGGAGACAAGCTGAAACAGGTGAAGCCTGTTCCATACAAACTCGTCAATAACTATGGTCCGACTGAAAATACAGTCGTAGCGACAAGCGGAATGATCGATCCAGAACAAGGCACGATTCCGATTGGAACAGCGATTGCCAATACACGTTTTTACATCATGGGTTCGTTATATGACCTGTCGCCGCCAGGCGTACCGGGCGAGCTTGTGATTGCAGGAAAAGGGCTGGCGAGAGGCTACTGGAATCTTCCAGAGGAAACAGATAAACGATTTGTCCCAGATCCATTTTATCCAGGCGAGCGCATGTACCGCACAGGGGATTTAGTGAAATGGACAGAGGATGGCGAGCTGATTTATCTCGGCAGAATAGACCATCAGGTCAACATTCGGGGCTTCCGGATTGAGCTGTCAGAAATTGAAGCCCAGCTCCTGACGCTGGATTCGGTCAAAGAAGCCGTTGTGACCACGGTCAAAGATGCGGGTGATCAGGATGCCCTTGCCGCTTACGTGATCACAGAGAACGATACAGAGGACTTAAAAGAAAGCCTGAAACGCACGTTGCCTGAATATATGGTGCCTTCATGGATCATAAAGCTAGACCAATTTCCAATGACGGCCAATGGAAAAGTTGATCTCAAAGCATTGCCAGCACCTGATATCGAAGCGAACCAAACGGTATACGAAGCCCCAAGAGACGAAGTGGAAACCCTGCTTTGCGGCATTTGGGAAGATGTCCTTGGCGTCAGCCAAGTCGGCATTCACGATCACTTTTTCTTCCTTGGTGGAGATTCGATTAAAGGCATCCAAATGGCAAGCAGACTCACGCAAGCAGGGTGGAAGCTCGATATGAAACTTCTATTCCAATACCCAACGATTGCGGAGCTGCGCCCATATATCGAGGAAGCCGATCTTCTCACAGCAGATCAATCACCTGTCGAAGGAGAAGTCATTTTAACACCGATTCAGCGCTGGTTCTTTGAACGAGCATTTAGCGATCAGCACCATTGGAATCTCTCGATGATGCTTCATGCGCCAAATGGATTTGACCTTTCCATTACAGAACAAGTCATGCAAAAACTGCTTTCACATCATGATGCACTGCGCATGGTATACAGACAGGAACATGGCGGCATCCTGCAATACAACCAGCGGGAGCTCCAGGAACCGATGGCGATTATTTCTCATGATGTCTCAAAAGAGGACGATGTGAAAAAGTCTATTTCCACATATGCCAATGAGTATCAGCGTCAGCTGAACCTCGAAACAGGTCCGTTAATGAAAGTGATTTGTTTCCATGCAGAAGATGGCGATCATTTACTCATCGTGACACACCATTTAGTCATTGACGGTGTCTCATGCCGAATTTTACTAGAGGACTTTATGTCCCTATATCAGCAGGCAGCTCAGGGACAAAAGCTTGTCCTGCCGCTGAAAACTCATTCCTTTAAAGAATGGGCAGAGGCCATTGAACGTTATGCACAGTCACAGCCATTAAAAAGTCAGCAGGAGTATTGGGCAGAAATTGAAAACAAACCATTCACCGCATTACCTGTTGATTATGAAGTGACGAAAAGAAAAGTTGCCGAAACCAAATCGGTTCAAATGCAGCTGACAGAAACAGAAACTGAGCATCTTTTGACCGATATTCATCTGCCGTACACAACGGAAATGAACGATATTCTTTTATGTGCTCTCGGTCTTGCTGTTCAGGAGTGGACAGGTGAGTCCCATGTACATGTGCAGCTTGAAGGTCATGGTAGAGAGGATATTTTATCAGGGCTGGATGTCTCTCGCACGATTGGCTGGTTTACGAGCATGTATCCAGTTGTTCTTGAAGCGAAGCTAGATCAGACCATAGCTGATGCCATTAAAGGAACGAAAGAAATGCTGCGCCGTGTGCCAAATAAAGGAATTGGCTACGGGATTTTAAAATACATGACAGCCGCTGAACCGTCAGGACAGCACGTACATCCTGACATCAGCTTGAACTATCTTGGACAGATTGATCAGGAAGTGACGACAGAACTCTTTGGGCCGTCGACTTATGATATGGGACGACAGGCAAGCCCGGATTCGGAAGCTGTTTATAAGCTGAACCTTAGTGGTCTTGTTCAACACAATCGATTCATTTTGTCTTGTTCCTATTGTGCAAGTGAATATGAAGAACAGACGATACAGCAGTTCATGGCATTGTTGAAGGAAAAAACCCAATCCATCATCACCCATTGCTTAGCGCAGCAAGAACGGGAATTTACGCCAAGTGACTTCTCTGCGGCTGACCTTGAAATGGATGAAATGGACGACATTTTTGACATGCTTGAGGAGAAATTGACTTAACAACAACACGAGATCAGTCATAAAAACAGGAAGGGAGGATGAAATAGATGAGTCAATTTAAAAGGGATCAAGTTCAAGACATGTATTATCTGTCACCGATGCAAGAAGGAATGCTGTTTCATACCCTCCATCATCAAGAAAAGGGCTTTTATGTAGAGCAAATGGATATGAACGTTAAGGGCACACTGCGTCATGACTTACTTGAGAAAAGCATGAATATCATCGTGGAGCGGTACGATATTTTTCGTACCGTGTTTCTCCACGAAAAAGTAAAGCGCCCTGTTCAAGTTGTGCTAAAGGAACGTCCTTTTACACTTGATGTTGTGAACTTGCAAGATCTTTCTGAAGATGACCAGCTTGAACGTATAGAGAAATTCAAACAACAGGATCAGCTGAGAGGATTTGACCTCTCGAAGGATTCTCTCATGCGGGCATCTGTTTTCCAAACGGGCCCTGCCAGCTATCGCTGGATATGGAGCTATCATCATATCCTTCTTGATGGCTGGTGCTTTGGGCTTGTGGTGCAGGAGTTATTTGCGATTTACCATGCACTTTTACATGACGTCCCTTACAAGCTAGAACCGGTCAAACCATATAAAGAATATATAAAGTGGCTGGAAAAACAAGATAAACAAGCATCACTTCAATATTGGCAGCAATCATTAGCAGGGTTTGATGGACAAACGACCTTTAAAGAACAGCGGAAACAAACGAATGAACATGAATTAGGCGAAATTGAATGGTCCATGAGCAAAGAAGAAACGGCCGCTTTATCGGAGTTAGCGCTTCAGCAAAATGCGACGCTAAGCAGTGCGCTTCAATCCGTTTGGTCGATTCTGCTGAGCAGGTATCAGCGGTCAAATGATGTGCTGTTTGGAACAGTTGTATCAGGACGTCCAGCAGACTTGGCTGGCGTTGACAGGATGGTTGGATTGTTCATCAATGTCATCCCAAGAAGAATTCAGCTGACAGATCATATGACATTTCGTGCGCTCCTGTCAGAAACACAGCAGCAGTCTCTTGCAGCCGAGCCTCACCAATATATTCCGATTTATGATATTCAGGCAAAGACAGGCCAGCAGCAGCTCATTGATCATATTGTTGTGTTTGAAAATGTCCCAACCGCAAAGAAGGACGAGCAAGAAGCACGGTTAGGGTTCACGGTGGAGGACATGAATGTCTATGAAAAATCAAACTATGATCTCAATCTGCTCGCATCACCTGGAGAAGAATTACTATTGAAGCTGGCCTTTAACCAAAGAGCGTTTGATCCTCAATTTGTTCACAAGTTAAAGGAACAGCTCAGTCTATTGATCAATGAGGCGGTCAAGCATCCCGATCAATCGGTTCATACACTCCCACTCGTCACGAAACAGGAAAAACAGCTGATTCTTGAGGAATGGAATGCACCTGAGCTTGAGCATGACCAGTTGTATTTGTCGAAATGGTTTGAGCATAATGTCCGCAAACAGCCAAATGCAGTGGCACTATCAGCAGAAGAGCAAACGATGACATATGCTGAACTGAATGAACAGGCCAATCGATTGGCAAGGCATTTGCAAAAAAATGGGGCCGAACATCAAACGGTCATCGCCATTTTAGCCGATCGAACGCCTGAACTCATTGTCAGTCTGCTTGCTGTTTTAAAAGCTGGCGCAGCCTATGTGCCCATTGATCCTGATTATCCAGAAAGCCGCATTCAATACATGCTTAAAGACAGCGGAGCGACGCATCTTCTGACTCACTCATCCTTTATTGGTCAGGCGAAGGGACTCGCGTTTGATGGCACGTATCTATTTGCAGATGATCAGGAAATTTCACTGATGAGCTCAGAGAATCTGCCGCTAGAAGCAGGTTTACATGATACGGCTTATATCATGTATACATCAGGCACAACGGGTCAGCCAAAAGGCATCATGACAACCCATTCAAATATTGCCCGGGTGGTCAAAAATACGAACTACTTAACCATTTCAGAAACAGATACACTGCTGTCGCTATCCAACAGCGTATTTGATGGCTTTACCTTTGATGTATATGGTGCGCTTTTAAACGGAGCGAAGCTTGTCCTGCCGAAAAAAGACACGATTTTAGATATGCACGAGCTGACGGAGCTGATTAAAAGAGAAAGTATTTCTGTCATGTTTATCCCAACTGCTTTATTTCATCTTCTCGTTGATGAAGAGACCGATTGGATGCGCAGTGTGCGCAAGGTGCTGTTCGGAGGGGAGCGTGCATCTGTACAGCATGTGAGAAAAGCCTTTGGTGTCATGGGAAAAGGGAGATTAATTAATGTCTACGGCCCAACCGAATCAACGGTTTTCGCCACCTATTATCCTGTAGATGAAGCTCCACCGCTAGAAGCGCATTCTATTCCAATTGGAAAGCCGATTAACCAAACGGGTGCTTTTATATTGAGCCAGCAAGGACAGCTTCAGCCGATTGGAATGGTCGGAGAACTTTGTCTCAGCGGCAAAGGACTTGCGAAGGGGTATTTGAATCGTCCTGATCTGACAAAAGAAGCCTTTATCACACATCCATTTGCTGCGGGAGAAAGGCTGTATCGTACGGGAGATTTGGCTTATTTTCGAGCAGACGGTCTGATTGAGTATGCAGGCAGAGTGGACGATCAGGTGAAAATTCGCGGCCACCGAATTGAGCTGACAGAAATTGAAGCCCACCTTCTCATGCATCCAGGCGTAAAGCAAGCTGCCCTGATAACGGATCAGCATGGCTCGCAGCATACAAGACTGCTCGCCTATATGACGTGTGAGGAGGAGTGGAAGGACAAGGTTGATGTGATCAAGTCAGGGCTGAAGGAGAAACTTCCGGCTTACATGCAGCCTCATGAGCTGATCAGACTTGAGAAAATGCCGCTGACACCAAACGGAAAGGTTGATAAACGTCAGCTGCCAAAGCCAGAGGTGCCTCAAGGAAACCGCCATGTGAAGCTTCCGGCAAATGAGGTAGAACAAAAGCTGATTGTCATGTGGCGTGAAGTGCTTGAACGAGATGATATCAGTACAGATGACCATTTCTTTGAGCTTGGCGGACATTCTTTAAAAGCGATGTCGCTTTTATCAAAGGTGTCGAAGGAGTTCGATGTTCAGGTGCCTATTCACTTGCTGTTTGAGACGCCGACAATTGAAGCAATCAGCCGTTATATTCAGCAGCAGGATCATGAAGCTGCCGGCTATCTTGTATTCAATGAATCTCAAACTTCAACAGTCTTTGCTCTTCCGCCATTACCAGGCTATGGCTTTATCTATCAGGAAGCCGCCAAAACGCTTGATAGCGTTCGTTTGATCGCCTTTGACTTTATTGAAGCTGATCACCGCATGACGCAATACGTTCAGCATATTCAGCACCTTCAGCCTGAAGGGCCGCTGACTTTGATGGGCTACTCTGGCGGGTGCTATCTGGCCTTTGAGCTCGTTCAATTGCTTGAACAAGCAGGGCGGACGGTGGATAAGGTCATCATGATCGATTCCTATAAGAAAATTGGAGAAAGTGATTTAGAAGGACGATCCATCGATGATGATATCGCAGCGATTGTCCATCAATCGAAGCAAAGTGAACTTGCCCAAGAAGAGCTCGTTCAAGAAGCGCTTGCTCAAAAAACGCGGGTCTATTATGAAACATTTGTTAAGGGGGTGAATCAAGGGAAAATACAAGCAGATATTGATTTCATCCAATCAGAAGAGCAAATTGAGATTCCAGACTGGATGGATCATTGGGAAGAAGCGACGACCGGTGCTTATCGCTATTATCAAGGCTACGGTGAGCACGCTGACATGTTCAAAAACAAAGAATGTGCAGCTCAAAATGCCCAGCTGATCCAAAAGATCGTGAATCAAAAAAATAGAGAAGCCGTTTTGTAAACTTTAGTTCAGGCAGGGGTGCATATTGGCAGCCCTGCCTGTCAAAAAAGGAAAGGAACTCATATGAAACCATCAATTATGAACGAATCAAATGTACATGAATCAATGGATACGATTTTACAAGATGTACAGAGAACCATTTTACAAACCAACGAAATCGAACGCTTCGCTGTTTTTTCTCGTGAAAAAACCATTCGACCGCGGCCATATCACCTCTCTCATTTATTTCTCGACAATCACATGGAGCAGGAGGCCGCAGCTGAATCGATACAGACGCAAACGGCTTCCCCTGCTTTAGCGGACATGCCGCCCGCCCTTTCCTATGGAGGGGATCTAGATGTTAACGCAGGAGCCCAAACCTTGCAGGACGCCTTAACAGAGGCGGCAAAAACGACAAATGGGCTGACTTATATCGTCAATAGTGAAAATGAACTCACGCAATCCTACGCGCAGTTAAAGGAGGACGCGGAGCGGGTTCTGACAGGTTTGAGGGCGCTCGGACTTAAACCGGGTGATCCTGTGTTCTTTCAGTTTTCATCCAATCATGCGATGGTAACAGCCTTTTGGGCGTGTGTGTTAGGCGGATTTGTTCCAACACTAGTGTCCGCTGCACCGACCTATCGTGAAATGAATGCCTCTGTGAAGAAGCTTCATCATGCGTGGAATCTGCTGGAGCATCCGCTCATTCTAACAGATGACTCGCTGATTGATGAGGTGCAAGGCTTATCTTTATTGTGGCATACAGACAAGTTACGTGTCGCAGCCGTTGAGCCGATGCTTTCTTTAGAAAGAGATATAGAAGCTTATCCAGCGTCACCGGATGATTCAGTCTTTTTTATCTTAACGTCTGGAAGTACAGGGATGCCCAAATGTGTAGAGCATTCTCATCGAAGCGTGCTGGCGAATGTCAAAGGAACAGTGGCAGCCAATGGGTTTACACAAGAGGATGTGTCGTTAGATTGGATGCCTTTAGATCATATTGGCGGCATTGTGATGTTTCACCTTGTCAATGTGTACACGGGCTGTGAGCAGGTTCGGGCGAGAACAGATGATTTTATCGCTCAGCCGCTGCGCTGGCTTGACTGGATGGACCGCTACCGTGCAACGAAGACATGGGCGCCTAACTTCGCATTTGCGATGATCAATGATTATGAGAAAGACATTTCGTCAGGATCATGGGATCTTTCTGCCATGACCTGTATGATCAACGGGGCAGAAGCGGTCGTACCGAAAACGATTCACCGATTTTTACACCTGCTGGCTCCGCACGGTTTAAAGGGAGACGTCATTAGACCGGCATTCGGCATGTCTGAAATTTCTTCAGCCGTTGTCTTCTCTTTTGCGATAGAGCGGGGAGATGCAAGCAGCGGGGTTCTAACCTTTGAGGAAACATCACTCACAGAGCAGCTAAGACCAGCAGAGGCACGTGAGACAGGAACCGTCAGCTTTACAGAGCTGGGAAGACCGATTCCGGGTATCACGATTCGTATCGTTAATCAGCAGCATGAGCTTCTTCCCGAAGATCATATTGGCAGTGTGCAAATTAAAGGGCCGACGACAATGAAGGGCTATTACAAGAATGACGAAGCGAATCAAGAAGTCTTTCAAACAGACGGCTGGTTCCACACAGGGGATTTAGGTTTTCTGCACGAAGGAAGGCTGACATTAACCGGTAGAGAAAAAGACATGATCATCATCAACGGGAAAAATTATCACAACTATGAAATAGAAGTCATTGCAGAGGAAGTACCCGGCGTCGAAACGAGCTTTGTAGCGGCCTGTTCCGCTCGGATGGAAGCATCTGCATCCGACGAGCTGATTCTCTTTTTTACACCGAAGCTGTATGAACCTTCTTATATCATGAGGGCAAGTCAGAATATTAAATCCCATATTGCTACAAAAATGGGACTGTCTGCATCGCGCGTGATTCCTGTCCAGAAGCATGCCTTTCCGAAAACAAGCTCTGGAAAAATAGAAAGGGCACAGCTCAAGAAGCGATGGCAAGAAGGCGAATTTGATGAAATCATCAAGGAGCTGGACATTAGACTAGAAAATGAACACACCTTGCCTGATTGGAGTTTACAAAAGATGTGGACACCTGCTCCGCTTCATAAAGCTGAAAAACAAATATCAGGAAACACGGTGATCTTTGCAGACACATTAGGACTGGCAGATCAATTGAGATCCCTTTCAAGCAATGAACAAACTTATATTACGGTTGAACCGGGTCAAGCATTCACACAACTCACACATACACACTTCATCATCCACCCGAATCGGCCGTCTGACTACGAACAACTCTTTGAGACGCTCCGTTCGTATGGCGTTTCGGTGAAACAAATCATTCACCTTTGGAACTATACAACTCAAGATGACACACTTCATGCAGCGTTGGCGAAAGAAGCGCAGAAAACTGGCAGCATGAGTGCATTATATGTAACAAAAGCGATCGCTGCCTATGAGGAGCCGGTAGCGATCACCTTTGTCTCTGCTCATGCGATGAATTTGCCAGAGGATCAAAAACATGATGTGGAGAAAGCAACGACAGCAGGACTGATGACAGCTGTTCAGCATGAATGGCCGTTTATCCAGGTGAGATGTCTTGATTTTTCTCTGGCAGAACCGGATGCTGGCCGTTCTCATGCATCATCGATCATGACAGAGCTCACACATGACACAAGCCATCATATCGCCGCTTATCGCGAAGGTGTTCGTTATACTCCTCTTTTAACACCGCTTCATCTGGAAAAAGAACAAAGGATGAAGAAACCGCCATTTGAATATTCCGGGCTTTATGTGATGACAGGCGGGCTTGGCGGCATTGGACGAATGCTGAGTGAGCACCTGCTGACATCCTATCAAGTGCATCTTGTGCTGGTTGGAAGAAAAGCGCGAGAGGCTTTATCTGCGGAGCAGCAAGACGTATTGATTTCACTTGAGAATCTAGCGGAAAAGCGCGGCGGCACCGTTCTTTATGAAAAAGTGGACATCACTGACGCAAAAGCCATTGAAGCCCTGATCTCAAGACAGGAGACGGCTTTAGGCAAAAGGCTGCATGGCGTTATTCATTTCGCTGGCATCATTCAAGAAGAGCTGCTTCGTGACATGACGTCTGTGTCATTACATGCGATGTACGAAGCGAAGGTATATGGCACGATTGCGCTTCATGAAGCAGCCTCTAAACGGCAGAATGTCTTATTCCTTTCTAGCTCGTCAGCTCGAACGTTAAAGGGCGGGATGACCGTTGGGGCTTATTGTGCGGCCAATGAGTTCGTTGAACAATTTGCTCATTATCAGAGGCTGACATCTACAGTGAAGCCGTATTGCTTTAGCTTTAGCATGTGGGATGAGACCGGAATGAGTGAAGGCTCGATGATCAAAGGCATGCTAAAAGAAAGGGGCTATCTCCCGATTCCAAAGCGGGCGGGCATTCAAACAATGCTGGCATGTTTGATGACAGATGCTCCTCTCATTTATATCGGGTTGGATCGGTCGAAGCAGGAAATTCAAGAGATGATACAAGGGGAGATTCAAGCAGAGCAGGCCGTCTATGTCTTTTTCAAGACCGATCAAACAAAGGCTGTTGAAGAAAGGCTGTATCAGTCCATTTATACGTGTATTCAGTCTCGTCTCTCTGGTGAATGTTCCGTCCATCTATACCCAGAAGAATACTGGAAAGAAACAGAGGATGGGATGCCGGACGAAGTGCATTTCAATGAATTAATAGAGGAAAGCGGACATGATTCAGAGGACAGAGCACCTCAAACCGAGACGGAGAAACTCTTGGCACACATTTGGTCCGAGCTGCTTGATGTCTCAAACATCAGCTGCGGTGATCATTTCTTTTTACTCGGAGGTCATTCGCTCAAGGCAACGCAAATGCTGTCTGCTGTTAGACAAAAAACGGGATTTGATGTGCCGCTCGCTGTTCTTTTTGAGCATACGAGACTTGGAGAGTTAGCGGACTGGATTGATTCACATGCCAAAGCCGATGAAGCGATTCCGATACGGAAAATAGAAAAGGGTCAGGAGCTTCCGATGTCCTATGCCCAGCAAAGACAGTGGTTTCTCTATCAATTACAGCCTGATCTGCCATTATACAATAATACGATTTCCTTTCGGATGAATGGTCCTTTAGATGTGAAGGTGCTTCAGTACAGCCTGCAGCAAATGGTGCAAAGGCATGAATCACTCAGAACATCCTTTGCGATGAGCGGCGATGAACCGGTACAGATCATACATGAGCATATGACTCTTCCAGCGCTTGAGGTGGTCGATGTATCAGATCTGGCATCAAAGGAAGAAAAAGAACAAAAAGCGGCTGAGTGGGCGAAAAAAGAAGCGGGCACCCCTTTCCGTTTAGAGCATGATGCACTCTTTCGCGCGAAACTGATTCGGCTGTCAGAAACAGATCATTTGCTGCTGATGTCCATTCACCACATCGTGTCAGATGGCTGGTCGATTGGCATTGCCGCAAGGGAGCTATCCGAATGGTATACAGCGATGATCGAGGGGAGGGAGCCTGATCTCTCACCGCTGCCGATTCAATATGCGGATTACGCACTTTGGCAGAAGGAGTATTTGACGGGAGAAACGCTGCATCAGCAGCTTTCCTATTGGAAGGAGCAATTTGCGGTACCTGTGGAAGAGTTGATGCTGCCGTATGACTATCCGCGTCCAGCCGTTCAATCCTACAGGGGAAAGACGAAAAAATACCGCCTGCCGAAGCCGCTATCTGAGCAGCTGGCTGCTCTTTCTAAAAATACAGACTGCACCCTTTATATGACATTACTTTCGGCTTTCTCTACCTTGCTGCATCGATTGTCTTCACAGGATGAGTTTGTCGTTGGATCCGTCATTGCCGGGAGAAATCGGGCGGAGATGGAGCAGCTCATCGGATTTTTCGTGAATACACTGGCACTTCGGATTGATCATAGCGGCAATCCGGCTTTCACAGAGCTTTTAGAGCGAGTGAAGGAAACAACAATGGGCGCCTATGCGCATCAGGATGTGCCGTTTGAGATGGTCGTAGATGAGCTGAATATTGTACGTGAGGCAGGCAGGCAGCCGCTGTTTCAGGTCATGTTTGTTCTGCAAAACCTGCCCCTTGAAGCTTCTCCGATGGGCGAGGCGACATCCGTTTTAGCCATTGAAGATAACGATACGGCTAAATTTGATCTATCCCTGTTTGTTTTTGAAGGGGCGGAGGGTCTTCAATTAAAACTGGAGTATGATGCAGACTTATTTTCTGACGACACGATGGATCGGTTCCTTTGTTACTACGAGCAGCTGCTTGCATGTATTTGTGAAAATCCAGCACTGCCGATCAGACAAATAAATTATCTTCCAGAGAAAGAGAAGCAGCAGCTGCTCTATGAATGGAGCGGCAAAACAGATCAACCATCAGGCCCTCTTCTCATCACAGAACGGTTTGAAGCGCAGGTGAAAAAGACACCTCATGCGATCGCCCTCGAATCTGGGGAAAACCAGTGGACGTATCAGGAGTTACAAGAGAAAGTCGACCGGCTTGCCGCTTATTTGCAGCATCGAGGAGTGAAGCCGCATGAACCGGTAGGGCTTCTGATCGACAGGTCGCCTGAAATGATTTTTGGGGTGCTGGCGATTGTGAAAGCAGGTGGGGCTTATGTCCCAATTGATCCTGAATATCCAGAAGCACGCATTGGTTATATGCTGAGGGATACAGGTATTCAGCTGTTACTGACAAAAAATGAATGGCTGAAACAAGTCTCGATCAGTCAAACCGAGCTCATTTGTCTTGATCAGGGATATGAAGAGTTTTTATCAGAGGCAGAACTCAAAAAACCTGCTGCTTTAAAACCTGATGGACTCGCTTATATCAATTACACATCAGGATCAACCGGTCAGCCAAAAGGGGTTTTAATTCCGCATCAAGCGGTCATCCGGCTTGTATGTGAAACAGATTATGTCACCCTTGATGAACATACGCGCATTTTACAGATCGCGAGCTTTTCCTTTGATGCCTTTACGTATGAAATATGGGGAGCCCTGCTCAACGGAGGAAGACTGATACTGACTGATCGAAATACGATCTTATCAATGGATACGCTGGCTGACACGCTGACATCTTACAAGATCACAACAGGATTTCTGACAGTGCCGCTGTTTAACCGATTAACAGAAGAACATCCAGAAGCTTTAAGTGGATTTGACGCCTTATTGGTCGGTGGTGATGCTTTGTCAGCTGCTCATATCCGTAAAGCGCTGCCGTATTTACCTGAAGGCCTTTTAAACGGCTATGGACCAACTGAGAATACGACGTTCTCCTGTGTGCATCATATTCGGGCACTGGATGAAGGGCAGGCCACGGTTCCTATCGGTCAGCCAATTGCGTATTCACAAGCCTATATACTAGACGACCAGCTGCAGCCGGTTCCGCAAGGTGTCATTGGAGAAATCTACGTAGGCGGTACAGGGCTTGCACTCGGTTACCTTGGAGATGAAGAAAAAACATCGCAATCATTTATCCCGCATCCTTTCCAAGAAGGAGCGCGTTTATATAAAACAGGCGATATGGGCCGCTGGCTGCCAAACGGCATCATCGACTGCCTTGGAAGAATCGATCATCAAGTGAAAATTCGCGGACACCGCGTCGAATGCGGAGAAATTGAAGCCGCTATGCTGCGCTTTGAAGACATCATAGAATGTGCGGTCATTCCGCATCAGCATGAGAGTGGTCATAAGCGATTGATCGGTTATTTTGTCCAAAAGGGCAGCATCACCACGCAACACATTCGCCATCAATTAAAAGAAATACTGCCAGATTATATGGTGCCAAGCCTATTAATAGAGCTGGACGAACTCCCGCTCACGGCAAATGGCAAGGTAGACCAAAAACGTCTCCCGCCGCCAGAGTGGAAACAGGAAAAAGTGGAGAAACCGGCTGACAGCGCACTCAGTGAGGAAGAACGCGTACTGGAAAAAGTGTGGACTCAGCTGCTCGGTACTCCTTCAATTGGTGTACACGATAACTACTTTGAGCTTGGCGGAGATTCGATTATTGTCATACAAATGGTGGCGCGCTTAGCACAGGAAGGCTACGTCATTCAGCCAAGAGATGTATTTGAAAAACAGACGATTTCACAGCTGGCACTCGCAATGAAAAGGGCAGATGTTTCTGTAACCTATGATCAGTCACCTGTGACAGGAGCTGTTCGTCTGCTTCCGATCCAATCATGGTTCTTTGAGCAATCAATGACAAACCAAGATTATTGGAATTTATCAGCGCATATGGAATTCAAGCAATTCATACAGCTAGAGCCGCTGACACAGGTTCTCTCAAAAATTGTCGATCACCACGATATGCTGAGAGCGGTTTATACAAAAGCAGCAGATGGTTCGTGGATTCAAACCATTCGTGCGCCTGGCATCACCCCTTGTGTCACCTTCTTTGATTTGACGGGTGTTTCTCAGGAGGAAGCGCTGGAACAAATCCGTATGGAGACCGCTGCTTGTCAAGGAACGTTGTCATTAGAGCGAGGAGAAGTGATCAAAGCCATACTTTTTCACACAAGTAATGGTACGTCTGAACTCTTTATTGCTGCCCATCATCTTGTGATGGATGGAATCTCATGGCGCATCATACAGGAAGACCTATTAAATGGACTGAAGCAGCTTGCGGCAGGTCAGGAAATCGCGCTTGCAAAGAAAACCGCGTCCTATCAGCAGTGGGCAGATGCTCTTTATGAATATGCACAAACCAATCAATTACAAGAGCAGGTTCCTTTTTGGCAAAATATCATCAATCAAGAGGAAGAGGGTTCTCCTTTTCAAACACCTGCACTTTTCAATATAGAAGAACATGCAGAGATCCTGTCTATTCAATTGACAAGGGATCAAACAGATATTTTACTAAGGCAGGCATCACAAGCGTACCGTACAGAGGTAAACGATTTACTCTTATCAGGACTCACGCAAGCCGTTGGAAAGCCGCTGCTCATTACGTTAGAAGGACACGGACGCGAGGATTTATTTGAACAAATGGATTTGTCACGAACAGTCGGATGGTTTACAAGCTCTTATCCTATTTTTATTCCTTTTATTCAAACCGATGTTGAGAGACAAATCAAAGATGTCAAAGAAACCTTAAGAGCTGTGCCGCAAAAGGGAATCGGCTATGGCTTGCTTCAATACATGACAGCATCTCGTTTACTCAAAAAAGCAGCGCCGCAGATGAGCTTTAATTACCTTGGACAGTTAGATCAATTAGACGGTGAAGTACATCTTTATTTAGCAGATGAACGAAATGGACATGTACATGATCCAAAAGCAGAAAGACAGCATTTGATCGATGTATACGGATATGTTGTGAACGGTCAGCTTCAGATGAATTTTATGATCCATCGTGAACTGCTTCAGTATGAAGAGGTGCGCCTGTTACCTGAACGATTCAAAGAAAAAATGGAAGATATTCTGACGCATTGTATAGAGACAAAAGGCGGCTTTACACCATCTGATTTTCCAATGGTTCAGCTGACGCAAGAGCAAATTGATGAGCTTCCAGACAGTGTAGTGGATGTGTATCCACTATCTCCAATGCAGCAAGGGATGCTGTTTCATGCACTATTAGATCAAGCGTCACAGGCGTATTTTGGTCAAGTGCATATGACGCTCGAAGGCTTAACGGACGGCGCAGCCTATGAAAAAGCCTGGAATCTGCTTGTAGAGCGTCATTCGATTTTGCGGACAACATTTGCTTGGGAAGGGCTAAAGGAGCCTGTTCAGTTGATTCAATCAGAAGGAAGCATTCATCTCACTCAGCACGATGTGCGCCACCTGAGTGAAATGGATCAGAAGGAAGCCATTCAGCAATATTTGCAAACAGATCGTTTAAAGGATTTCAAACTAGAAGATACGGATGAACCGCTGATTCGTATTGCTTTATTCCATCGTGATGAAAACACATGCACGTTTGTTTTTAGCTTTCATCATATTTTAATCGATGGCTGGAGCTTGTTCAGTTTCATTCAAGAATCCTTTTCTTTGTACCGCTCTCTTGTGGATGAACGGGAGATGGATCTTCCTGCTGTACGTCCATATAAAGATTTTATCGAGTGGCTGCAAAAGCAGGATCAAGAGAAGGCGCTAGAGTTCTGGAAAGGTTATATGTCAGGAGTAGAGGAGGCTACACCGCTTCCAGGAGAAGACGGGCCAGCTTCGGATCAAGAAGCAGGTGTTGATCAGCTAAGTATCAAACTAACGCCCGAAATGCAGCAGAAACTCGAAGAGATGACAGGCACGCAGAAGGTGACAATGAGCACCCTGATTCAAACAGCGTGGGGGCTGCTTTTGCATCTTCATTCAGGATCAGAGGATGTCGTGTTCGGAGTGACAGTATCAGGACGGCCGGCGGACTTACCACAAGTTGAAAGTATGACAGGGCTCTTTATTAACACATTGCCGCTCCGTTTGCCGATCACGCCAGAGTGGACCATTTCCAAGCTGCTGGCACATACGCAAGAAACAGTTTTTCAGATGCGGGAATTCGAATATACCGTACTGCCAGATATTCAGCAGCTGACCAACATCCCGAATGGAGATTCATTGTTTAACAGTATTGTCGTGTTTGAAAACTATCCGATTGAATCTATCGAGCCTTACGGTATACGCATTTTAGACATTGCGAGTCATGAAGAAACGAACTATGACCTGACCCTTGTGGCAGTTCCGGGAGATACGCTGGAGCTGCGGGTCACATACCGCTTCAATCAATATACAGAAAAGCAAATACAATCGCTGATGCAGCAGCTGATCTACACACTTGAAGCGATGACAGAACAAATGGAGACACCCCTCTCTTCCTTCACGATCGTCACGAATGAAGAAAAAGAGCGGATGATCACCGATTGGGCGAAAAACGCACAAGTCAGCGTGCTGTACCCAGATCAAGAAGAGGTCTATTCAGGTGTGCATGATCCTTCCTGTGAGACGGAAATATATGTCCTGAGCGAAGAGCATCAGCTCATGCCGGTAGGATTTCCGGGAGATATTTTTATCGGCGCAAAGGATATCAAAGCACTTTGCGGGGAGCTTGCCGATTGGATGGAGACGCATAAAATTCCGCATCCATTCAAACATCAAACTGGCGAATACCTCTATCCGACAGGGGATGTCGGCGTTTGGGCTGAAGAAAACAAGATTCAGATTTTGGATTGGATGTAGGAGGAGAAGAAACGATGTTAGTGAGTAGACGAAAAGGACATGCAGCAAATCATATCGTCAGAATCAACGGAAAACGGATGGATCTCAAAGCATTAGAGCAAGTCATGATGCTTCATTTTCCGCTAAAGGAATGTGCAATCATTCCGAAGAAAAATCAAGAAGGCAGTCTATCGCTTGTGCTATTTGCACAGGCGAAGGACCCTTCGCTGACAAGAGAGGATCTGAAGAAAGGTCCGCTTCATCCTCATGAAGTGCCAGCAGCTCTCGTCTTATTACCTTCTTTGCCAAAGACAGAAAGTGGAGCAGTCGACACAGAGGCACTGCTTTCAATTGAAAGCATAGATCAAGAGGAATTAAGAAAGATAGAAGAGCGCACCAAAGCTATAGATGGAGTAGAGGAAGCGGCTGCTTTCATTGAAAGTCAGTCAGAAAAACGAACGCCCTATCACTTAGATGATCTGTTTCCTGATCGACAGCGTACTCAAGGGAATGTACCGCTTTCGAAAAGTGAAGCGAGCGAAACAAAACCATCATCTGTCCATGAGAAGCCGCCCGCACTTGTGTATGGCGGAGATGTGATCAAAAAGCCAGGCACACCTGTCACACTGACAGAGGTGCTGATTCGATCAGCCTTTATGTCACCAGACCGCGGGGTGACCTATATGAAAGAAGACGGGCGTACGTTGACCCAAACCTATCCTGAATTACTAACAAGCGCTGAACGGGTTCTGTCCGGTTTAAGGGCAGCAGGACTGACAAACGGCGATCAGGTGTTACTTCAATTGAAAGATCATCAAGATTTTATCACGGTATTCTGGGGCTGTATTCTCGGAGGAATCATTCCGACCCCGGTCTCTGTGCCGCCGGTTTATGATGAAATAAATCAAGGTGTGAATAAGCTGAAGGGCGTGTTTCAGCTGCAAAATGAACCTTTCATTATTACGAATGAAGCAAGTGCTGAGGACATTGCTGGGCTGCGTGAGACATTTGAAGCAAAGATCATGCCTATCTTAACCATTGAAGCATTGCTGGCGTATGAACCAGATGAACAGCATTATGAGCCGGAGCCGGATGAGCCTGTGCTGCAGCTCCTGTCTTCAGGAAGTACGGGTGTACCAAAGTGTATCCGTCATCATCATCAAAGCATTTTATCTAGAATTATGGCTTTTGAGCAGGTAAACGGCTTTACACATGAGGATGTGTCGCTTAACTGGATGCCGCTTGATCATGTTGGTGGAATTGTCATGTTTCATGTACATGACGTCTACCTTGGCTGCCAGCAGATTAGTCCATCCATCGATCAATTTATCGAGCGGCCGATGGTGTGGCTGGATTGGGTAGAAACATACGGTGTCACTAGAACATGGGCCCCAAACTTTGCTTTTGCCATGATGAATGAATATGAGGACGACATTCGTAAGGGGAGCTGGGACCTGTCTACTCTGACTTATATCATGAATGCAGCCGAAGCGGTTGTCCCGAAAGTCACGCAGCGCTTCATGCATATCATGAGTCAGCACGGATTAAGCCGTCATGCGATGGTACCTGCTTACGGCATGTCAGAAACATCCTCAGCCATTGTTCAGTCAAAAAAATTCATGCGTAACGGTGAACTGGATGGACAGCTGACGATTGATCAAACCTCGTTAACAAGTGAGATCCAATATGTGACGCACGATCATCCGAACAAGATGACGTTTACAGAAGTCGGCACGCCGATTCCATCTGTATGGATTCGAATTGTCGATGAGCATCACAAGGTGCTGCCAGAAGATCAGGTCGGGCGCTTGCAGGTGAAGAGTCCGACAATTATGATGGGCTACTATCAAAATGAGGAAGCCAATCAAGAAGTATTTGCGGAAAACGGCTGGTTTCACACGGGGGATTTAGGGTTTATTCACGAAGGACGTCTCGTTCTGACCGGTCGAGAAAAAGACATCATTGTCATCAACGGCGCTAACTATTTGAATTACGAAATTGAAGCGGTTGTTGAAGAGGTGGACGGGGTTGAAGTCACCTTTGCCGCTGCGTACGGCATTTACAATCCCGAATCAAGTAATGACACGCTTGCCGTCTTTTTTGTCTCACAAAGGGATTCAATAGAGGAACAAATCACGATGATTCAACAGATGAGAGAGGCCATCATTCGAAAAATCGGCATAGAGCCTGATCACATCATTCCGGTGAAAAAAGACCAATTTCCGAAAACGGAGAGTGGGAAAATTCAGCGTGCCCAGTTAGGCGCAGCACTAAAAGATGGAGCATTCCGTGACATTGAACAGGCACTGGATCTTGCTTCTGAAAATGAACAAACACTCCCAGATTGGTTTTTCAAACGCATTTGGGCTAAAGAGCATATCGGTCCAACTCAGCCTTTTGCTGACCATGTACTCGTTTTCGAGGATGAAAAAGGGCTTTATCAATCGCTTTACGCCCAATTTGAACAAAAGAATCAGCCATATATTTCTGTGAGAAAAGGGCATGAATTTTTGCGTCTTTCCAAAGGGATGTACCAGATGAACCCGAGAATTAAGGGGGATTACGTCAGGCTCGTTGCAGCACTTGAAGCAGATGAACTAAAGACCGGGCGCATGCTCCATCTGTGGAATGTGTCAGACAAAGAAGACATCGTTGATCCTGCGCAGTTCAAAGAGCTGCATGCCAGCACCAATCAATCCATTTTGTACTTGTATCAAGCATTACGACAAGCAAATAAAGAGCCCATCCGTCTTGTCGTTGTGACAAAAGGCGGTCAATTTGTGAAGCCTGAAGACGATCTTCATGTGGAGAAAACGCCGCTTGTCGGTCTACTCAAAACCATTCCGCAAGAATGGGAAGGGGCAGAGGTGTCTCATCTTGATATTGAAGCGGAGAATGTAGAACAAGATGCCAAGCATATTGCGGAAGAATTGTCTGCGATTCATATAAAAGCAGAGGTGTCTTACCGAAATGGGCACAGATTCGTACCAAAGCTGGAAAAAGTCGATATGATCGAAGCGCCTCAAACTGAAGGTTTTTTAGAATATGAAGGTCTTTATTTATTAACTGGAGGACTTGGCGGGATTGGATTTGAGCTGTCTAAGCAGATGCTCCAATTTGGCTTAAAGCTCGTCTTGATCGGACGGACTTCTCTGGAAGACAGCTTGGAAAAGAAAGAAACCTTCTCACAGCTAAAAGATGTTGGTGACATCATTTATATCCAAGCGGATGTGACCAACTTATCTGACGTCGAAGAGGCGATTTATCAAGCAGAAAAGCATTTTGGACAATCAATCCGGGGGGTGCTGCATTTAGCCGGTGCTGGCAATGTGTCTGAGCATTTTCAGCATGTGGACAAGTATACACTGGCTCATACGTCAGAAGAGGATTTCACAAAAGAAATGTCAGGAAAAGCAGACGGGGCATGGGTCCTGCAGAAAGCCTTTAAGTATGATCCGACCGTACCGCTTGTCTTTTTTGGATCGGTCAATGGCTTTTTTGGCGGCACAACATTTGGGGCATACTCTGCGGCCAACAGCTTTTTAGATGGACTCGCGCACGCTCTCACCTTTCAAGAAGGAAGACGAGCGATTTCTTTGAACTACAGTATGTGGGATAATCTCGGTTTGTCTAAGGGACATACCGGAGCAGCTCTCACTGTTCGCAAGGGATTTCAATTGATTGGAAAGAAGCAAGGTCTCCATTCATTATGTCTAGGTGCCCGGCTCGATGAAGCGCATCTGTTTATCGGTCTCGACGGAGCAAATCCAGACATCGCCGGGTATCTTCAGCCAGCTCCAATACCGGTCTTTGAGAAAAAGCTTTTTTACACCGTTCAGCCTGGCAAAGAAGTGCATGTTGAAGAGATCACGAGCGCCGCAGAAGGTAAATGGGACATTCAGCAAGTACAGGAAATACCGAAAAAACAAGATGGCTCTATTGATCATGAAGCCCTCAAATTGAATCATCACAAAAATGGACAAAGTCTTGAAAAGCAATTGCCAGAAACGAAGACAGAGCAGCTTCTTGCTGCCATATGGGAAGATATTTTAGATGTGGATCGCGTGTACAAAGAGGATCAATTCTTCGACCTTGGCGGACATTCACTAAAAGCGACTCAAACCATTTCTCGGATCAACCATGAATTTTCAATGAAGGCGCCTTTAAAAATATTATTTGAAAGCAAACATCTCGCACATTTGGCGCAGATGGTTGATGACATCAAAGGAACGCCAGCCGTTCAGGAAACCGAAATTTCAAAGCTTGAAAAACAAACAAGCTATGAGCTGTCACATGCCCAGAAGCGCATTTGGTTCTTATCCACATTAGAAAAGAGCCATCATTACAATATATTAGGTGCTTGGAAGCTGACAGGACCATTACACATTCAAGCATTAACAAAAGCGATTGGCCTGTTAACAAAGCGGCATGAAGCACTTAGGGCAGTATTTAAATCACTTGGCGGCAAGCCGGTCCAACTCATTCGAGAAGACCTTCCGCCATCTGTGACAGTGGCAAATTTCTCGTTATTTAATGAAAAAACGAGAGCGAGAAGACTCAAGCAGCTCATTCAGCAAGAGGCAGAACGTGTCTATGATTTAGAAAGAGGACCTCTTGCGCAGTGGACGATAGTAGATATGGGCAAGGAGGAGTATTATCTCCTTTGCGCGCAGCACCACATCATTTCAGATGCATGGTCACTCAGCCTGCTCATTCAGGAGTTAGAAGTGGCATATGACGCACTGCTTGCAGATGAAACGCCGCAGCTCCCAGTCTTAGAAATTGAATGGACAGATTATGTACATTGGGAAAATGAACAATTAAAGCATCATCAAGAAGATCAAACCTATTGGCTCAATACGCTACAAGGTGAACTTCCAGTGCTGGAGATGCCGTTTGACCGTCCTCGTCCGCCGGTTCAAACATTTAACGGGGCTACAGAGCAAATTGTACTGGATGAACCGCTTATCCGCCGCTTGCAGGCTTTGTCCAAGCAGCAGGGCACGACCTTGTTCATGACGATGCTGTCCGCGTACTACGTCCTGCTTCACAAGCTGTCCGGACAGACAGATATCATCATTGGATCCCCTATTGCAGGGCGGGATGCCAAGCAATCAGAGAAGCTTGTTGGGATGTTTGTGAATACACTTGCGCTGAGACAGGACGTCTCAACAGCAGAGACGTTCGCTGATCTCTTGGAAAACGTGAAAGAGATGACGTTAAAAGCCTTTGAGCATCAGCATTATCCATTTGACAAGCTTGTCGATGACCTTTCGTTAGATCGAGATTTAAGCCGGTCACCTATTTTTCAGGCGGCCATGGGGTATGTCACCAATTCGCTCGATGTAAATCTCAAAGGGCTGACAAGTGAACATGTGATGGTTCATCATACAGTATCTAAATTTGATCTCACCCTGCATATATTTGAACAGGAAGAGCAGCTGTCGATTCATGTAGAATACAATACGGATTTATTTGATCAAGAGACGATCCAACGTTATATGAACTATTATCTCCATTTGTTAGAGGGCATGACGGCTCAGCCTGAGCGTACATTTGCTGATTATTGCTTAATGGACAAAGTGGAACAGGCGGCGATGATCATAGGAAAAAATCAAACAGATACGCCATATCCAAAGCGTACGATTCAAGAATTGTTTGAAGAACAGGTGCAGCGTGATCCGAATCGTATTGCCTTGTCCTATATGGATGAGCACATGACGTATGAAGCTTTGGGTGAGAAGTCGACAAAGCTTGCTGCTTACTTGCAGTCAAAAGGAATTGGACCAGGCTCCCTTGTCCCGATGCTTTTTGATCGCTCCTTTGACATGATTGTTTCGGTCCTAGGAATCGTCAAATCTGGTGCTGCGTATGTTCCGATGTCACCTGAATATCCAGATGCACGCATCCGTCTCATCGTTCGTGATACGCAAAGCGATGTGATCATCACCCAGTCTCATCTTGCAGATCGTCTAGTAGACTTTACAGGTACAAAGATTGACATGGACAAGCCAATACCAGAAACAAAAGCAGTGTATCAAAGAGAATCATCCATCATAGGTGAAGACCAGATAGCCTATGTTAACTACACATCAGGCTCAACAGGTACACCAAAAGGCGTGATGCTCCCTCATGCAGGAGTTGTCCGCTTGGTGAGAGAAACAAACTATATAAAGCTCGGTCCAGATGACAAAATGCTTCAGCTCTCAAACTATGCTTTTGATGCTTTTACATTTGAATTATGGGGAATGCTGCTGAATGGCGGTCAGCTGATTCTACTCCCAAAATATGCAGCACTGAATATGGACGAATTAACGCAGTTCATTAAAACGCATCAAGTAACAGCCAACTGTCTGCCAACCGCTTTATTTAATCGACTGGTGGAGCACGATCCAAAAAGTGTGGCAGGCTACCGCACATTACTCGTTGGCGGGGAAGCCATGTCTAGTGAGCATGCACGAAAAGCATTGCCGCATATGGAAGGTGTGCTCGTCAATGCTTACGGTCCAACAGAAAACACGACCTTAGCCACAACACATCAAGTCACACATGTGCCAGCAGGCGCAAAATCAGTTCCAATTGGTGTACCGGTGTCCAACTCAACTGTCGTCATACTGGATGATGCGCTCAATCCAGTACCAGCAGGCGTCAAAGGAGAAATTTATATCGGCGGAACTGGCCTTGCTAAAGGCTACCTTCATGATCCAGAGCGGACAAAGGAGCGGTTTATTGACAATCCTTTTCCTGAACTAAAGGGAGACAAGCTGTATCGTTCAGGTGACCTTGGTACATGGCGGTCAGATGGCACCATTGAATATCTTGGCCGAAAAGATCACCTGGTGAAAATTAGAGGCTACCGAATTGAATGCGGAGAAATTGAGACAGCCCTGCTCAAGCATCCGCAAGTCAAAGAATGTACAGTCATCGCCAAAACGTATGGCAGCTCAAAACGGCTGGCGGCCTACCTTGTGATAGATGGAGAAAATCCTGTTCCGGGCTGGAAAGCCTTTTTGCAGGAAAGCCTGCCAGGCTATATGATTCCAAGTTACTTTGTCGTACTGGATGAAATGCCGGTGACGACGAACGGGAAAGTTGATCAAAAAGCACTGCCAGAGCCAACAGAAACAATTTCCCTTTCACATGATGACGACAAACCGGTCACCGAAACGGAAGAGCGGATTGTCGCAGCTTTCAAGGAAGTGCTTGGTGTGAAACAAGTAGGTATGCATGACTCCTTCTTTGATCTGGGCGGCGATTCCATCATGAGTATTCAGGCTGTGGCCAAATTAAAAGAAAAAGGTGTTCGTGTTGATCCAAAATGGATTTTTATGCACCCGGCGCCTGCACAGTTAGCCGCACATTTGGACGCAGTGCCAGAAGCCGCTGAGAACGTCGAAAGGTCTCCAAAGGACTACGTGATCGAGCTGAAAAAAGGCGATCCAGCTGAACCGAGAATATTCTTTGCGCCGCCTGCTGGTGGGACGGTGATGGGCTATATTGATGTTGCTAAGCTTATGACACATCAAGGCGCTGTGTACGCTTTGCAGTCTCCTGGCCTATATGAGGATGAAGAGCCACAATTCCTCCATTACACGGAGCTTGTGACCCTTTTTATTGAAGCTATTGAGACGTTCTACCGTCCGGGGATTGACTATCTCGCAGGGCATTCAATGGGCGGGCATCTTGCCTACGGAATGAATCAGCGGCTCTGCCATGCAGGAAAAGCACCGAAAGGACTCATCATTTTAGATACAGTGCCAGTGCTAAGAGATGAGGCAGATCAGGCACTTCATGCCGATATGAACGAAGAAGAAGTGAAAATGCTCGCACTTGTCCTTGGAATGGGGAATCTGGTCGGCATTCAGCCAGAAGCTTTACAAGGATTGAGCTTCCAAGAAGTGAAGCAGAAAATACTCAAAGAGGCAGAAAAGGATGAAGTTGTTCATCAATTCATGAATGATCAATATTTAGATAAATATTTGCAAATGCAAACGCATAATACGATCATGTCACAAGCCATTGAATTAGAAAAAGAACCATTCCCTGTGCCATTTTATATTGTCCAAAGCAGTGATCACGCAAGCGATTTCCAGAAGAAGTTCGCAGACTGGGAGGCTTATACGAAAGAGTCGTGCTCGTATTACCACATCAAAGGCGACCATGTCACCATGATGAAAAGACCGCAGGCAGATGAACTGGCACGGATTCTTCAAACGATTATAAAGGGGTAAAGACGTATGAATCAGTTATTGAAAACCTTTGAAAAAAAATCAGATCTCATTCAGCTTATTTGTTTTCCTTTTGCCGGCGGATATTCCGCCTCATACCGTCCGCTCTTTGAACAGCTAAAAGACATGGCCGAAGTCACAGCAGCAGAGCCCCCAGGGCACGGCACCAATCTCATGCCGCTTGAATCAAACATTGACCGGCTGGCAGAGCTGTATAAAGAAGGACTCACGGACAAATTGAACCGCCCATTTATTCTGTTCGGACATTCAATGGGAGGACTTGTGGTATACAGACTAACCCAGCTGCTAGAAAAGGAAGGAATTTATCCCGCAGCAGTGGTGATCTCAGCCATTCAGCCTCCACAAACAAAACGCCAGATGCTGACCCATTTATCCAATGAAGCATTTGTACAGCATATTGCCGAAATGGGCGGGATTCCTAAGGAATTATTAGAGAACAAGCCAATGATGGATTACTTTACGCCGTCCTTGCGTGCAGACTACCGGGCACTGGAAACCTTCCAGCACACAGATCAATCGATCATCGACACACCTGTTTATTTATTCAATGGGAAGCAAGATGAGAAATGCATGCAGGATGCAAGCGGCTGGCAAAAATGGGCTAAAACCATCGAACGCACCAATTTCGATGGAGGCCACATGTACATCAACACACACCTTGAGCAATTTGCAGAAGAGATGAGACATGTGATTGAGCTTGCAGCCAAGCAACTGATCAGACATTAAAAAGAAAGCGGCCCTCTTTAATGAGGCCGCTTTTTCTTATGAATGCTGTTTCTTCACCACATTCCCGCCAATGACTCCACCAATGACCAGCACTCCTCCGATGAGATGGTACCAATCAATCGTTTCGTGTAAAATGAGAACCCCGGCGGCGACCGTGATAAACGCGGATAAATTGTTAAAGATGCTGACCTTCGCCGCTTCAAGCTGAGAGAGTGCATAATTTGATAAATACGCCGTGAGAAGCGATGAAACAATGCCTAAAAAGAGCATCGACCATACAAAGGATACTTGTGTAAATGGACTGAAAAACTCCGGCAATGACCCATTGATCGAATGCCGGATAAGCGCGGCGGCATTGAAAAAGACAAAGCCAAAGAAGGTCATCACAAAGGTGAGTTCGATCACGTGGAATCGTTTTGTAATCACTCTAGCAAACACACTATATGCACTGGATGACAAGGCTGAAAGTAAAATCAGCACATAACCGATGAAGTGAGAATGCTTGACATCAATTCCCTTCATGACAAAGAGAAGCATCACGCCGCACACAGAAAGAAAGGTAAACAGCACTTGTATCCATGTCGCACGTTCCTTTAAAAACCAGGCTGCCAGCAGCATCGTCAGAATGGGAATCGTCGCTTGAATGATGCCAGCCTCTGAAGAAGATGTATACATCAATCCCCATACTTGAAAAGCAAAGAACAAAACAGGATAAAGCAAGGAAAACGGAACGATATAAATGAGATCACGCCATTGAATGGATATTCGATACTTTTTTCGTAGAAACGGATACAGCAATAGAGCGGCTGCAAAAGAAATGGTAAAGCGGTGTGCCAATAAATCTATTGGGTTTGCTGATTCTAATGCTATTTTGACAAACAAAAAGGAAAAGCCAATGATAGAGGCGTATGCGATTGCGGAAGCATACGCTTTTTGTTTTGACATATTCATAACGTGACTCCTTACATGAGCATGCATGCTTCAAATGAATTGACCGGTTCTGTTCTTCTATCGTAATCGGATCACTTAACGTGTACAATAAGAGAACATGATATCTGTACCGGTACAAGGAGGAAAAGGTGTGAGGAAATATGATCAGCTTGTCTTGAGCTTAAAAGAAAAAATGGAGTCTGGTGAGTACAGTGCTGGGATGAAAATTCCATCCATTCGCCACTTAGCGGCTCAATATGCAGTGAGTAAAAGCACTGTCATCAAGGCGCTGGATACATTGGAGCGTGGACATCTGCTGTATTCTGTAGAAAGAAGCGGCTACTATGTCGTGAAAACGAAGCAGCCAGCAGGCAAGCAGGACGGCACATGGATTGATTTTGCTTCATCTGCACCTGATCCCGTCGTGTTTCCATATGTCGATTTCCAGCACTGCATCAACCAAGCGATCGATTTGTATCAAAATGACTTATTTATTTACGGCACAACCAACGGCTTACCATCACTGCTGCCAGTCATTTCAAAGCGATTAATGGATTATCAAGTGTTTGCTCATCCAGAACAGATCGTCATGACCTCTGGTATTCAGCTCGCTTTATCCATTTTAAGCACCATCCCTTTTCCGAATGGAAAACAAACCATACTAGTCGAACAGCCGGGTTATCACTTATATCTCCAATATTTAGAGAAAAATCAATTGCCTGTGCGCGGAATTCAGCGGACGGAAAAAGGGCTGGATCTTCAGGAATTAGAGCGTATCTTTCGAGAAGAGGAGATTCGTTTTTTCTATACGATGCCAAGATTTCAAAACCCGCTTGGAACGAGTTTATCAAAACGAGAAAAAAGAGCGATTGCAGCCCTTGCTGAGAAATATGATGTCTACATTGTTGAGGATGATTATATAGCAGATTTAGAATTCGACACAAAAAGAGACCCGATCTACTCGTACGATCAGGCAGGAAAGGTCATTTATTTGAAAAGCTTTTCTAAAATCATTTTTCCGGGGCTTCGAACAGGAGCGGTCGTCTTACCTGAAGAACTGATTCGACCTTTTAGCGAACACAAACGACTGATTGATATCGACAGCTCCATGCTGTCCCAGGCAGCCTTAGAAATATATTTAAAAAGCGGGATGTTTGAGCGGCATAGAGACAGGATGCAGGCGACCTATCGAAACCGCGCCAAGCAGCTCGTAGCAAGATTAAAAAATGATCAGAGCGCTTATCTGCTGGGAGAACAGGAGCCGGCTACCCATACACATTTGCGTGTCGACCGGTCGATTCCCATGAACCAGCTTATTCAGCAGCTGAAAAAGGCATCTGTTTCCATTCAGCCAATTGACCGTTATTACCTGTCGGCCTATCAAAAGGAGCCCATTCTTCAGCTGAACATCTGGCAGGTGAAAGAAGAGCAGATTACACGCGGAGTCGATCTATTAAAGACGGTATTTCAGCAAAGCACGCGTTATTAAAGGCGGGACAGTACATCGCTGCAAGCGAGTCTCTCAACGCTTTCAGCCGCAGCAGGTTTTCGTGTGCATACCGCCATTTGGTAGGCAGGGTCAAGTGAGTATGTTTGAACAAAGCAAGGCGCTTCATGATCAGGTAATGTCAACGCAGCCTGTCCATCCTCTGACAGACGGGCTGTAAAGGACGACAGCCCATAGGATAATCCTTTTCCAGTCAGCTTGATAAAGGCCTCCTTCATTGACCATAGATGAAAGAAATAGGCTTCCTGCCGTTCTGCCGGTTTTGAGAGTAAATCCTGATACTCATCCGCTGAAAAAAATCGTTTGGCAATCTCCAGATCAATAGGCTTGATTTCCTCAATATCAATGCCCACAGGTGCATCATCTACTGCGCAAACGACCCAATCGCCAGAGTGAGAAAGATTAAAATGAAAAGAAGGAAGCTGCCGGACAACAGGTTTGCCATTGCCCTCTGTTTCAAAAACGATCTGATCCATAGGCAGCTCGTACATATCATGGATCGTTTGACGAACCAGCACTTCACCTAACAAGGTTCTTCTTGCATCGATCAAAAAACGAAAGCGTTCAGCCGCAGCACGCTTTTCAGATGACACAAAGGGTTTCAGACGTTCTATTTGTTGTCGTGCATTGATTTCATCTAAGTGTTGTAATTGGATAGCAAATATCTTCATAACGAACCTCTAATTTTTTACATTGATTGTACCATTGGAGAGCGGCGTGCAAAAGGGTCCATTAACGTAAAAAGGCAGCGAGCCCCGCTACTTTTACGTACGATTCACGATGTGAACACCATTCGGATCAATTGTATCAACTCCATCATCATCCGTCATGAGCACGTCAAGCAGGGAAAGCCGTTCTCCTTTTTGCCAGCGAATGGGCTGATTCAAAGGTGATAGCAGCTGATCAACTTTAGGTGTCTTTGACAAATCAGGAACAGCAATTGTCATCGCATGCAGCGCATCGTTTCCATTTTCAATGACATCTGTACGGCGCTGTAACTCAAGCCTTAAACGAAGAGGTGTCGAAAGAAACGTTCTCCGTTCCCCAGCTTGGATTGGCCAGTTTAGTTCTTTAGCTTGTTTAAGCAGCTGATCATATTCTTTGTCTGAGACAAGAAAGCCGATGTGATCAAAAAGGACTTTTTTACTATAGCCAAATGTGATATTGATCTGTCCTTTTCTCATTTCGATGATTCGAAAGGTCGGCTGCTCTTCTCTAAAATCATCCCATGTCAGCGGGGGATGATAGGAGCCATCCTTTGTGAAACGGCCTTTAACCTCAAAGCCTAGCGAACGATATGTTTGTTCTGTCTCTTCAACAAATGGTGTCCAGTAATGATAGTGGAAAAGCTGCATGAGGTCTCATCTCCTATATCTGAATATTCCGTTAAATAATTTTAACACAAGAAAAGCCATTCTTATCATAGAATGGCTTGCTTTCATCTTGTAAGGGTTTGAACAGGTTTCTCTGCTGTTTTTGTAATGAGCAGCTGTAGGAGCCGTGTTGATTGCGGTAAGGAGAAACGCAGGACAAGACCTGTGAAGATAGCAGTCAAAATCGTTCCAATACCGATCGGTCCGCCGAGCATCCATGCAAACAAAAGCACAGTTAACTCAATACCATTTCGAACCCACTGAACGTTCAGCCCTGTTTTCGCTGAGATGAGCAGCATTAATGAATCCCTTGGCCCAGCGCCAAGATTGGCTGAGACATAAATGCCAACACCATACCCAGAGACAACAACACCTGTAATAAATACATATAAAGCCGGTAAATATCCATGTGGCGCAGGTAATACCGCATTAAAGAAATCAATAAACACGCCAATCAGCACCATATTGAGCAGGGCGCCGATCTTTGGAAATGATTTCGTGAAGACAGAAGTCAGTGTCACAATCAGTGCACCAATAATGATCGACCATTGTCCAATGGTTAAACCAAAATGCTGAAACAGTCCATAATGAAATGCGTCCCAAGGACCAATGCCAAGGATCTTTCCTTTCACTGTCAGCGATAGTCCAAAAGCAAGTACGATCAATCCAGTAAAGTAAAAAAACCAACGTAAAAGATGTTCCCGCTTCAAAAGCTTTCCCTTCTTTCTTAAACACTCGATTTCCATCGTAACATACTCGCACGCCCCTTTAAATGGCTTTGCTCAATTGTAATCGCTTACTCAAAAAAGAATTTTGTCGAATTGTAAGGGTCAAAGCATCAAAACAAGCAGCAAGACTTTCGGATTGTTTTTTTTAGCAAAAGAAGCCATTAATTTCCGCATTTTAAAAGAAAAAGAAAATAATTCAATATATTTTCCCAAAAAAATAATCTGCAACCAATTAAAGAATAATTATCTTTAAATAGAAGAGATTGTATATAAATCATGTCATTAGACCTGTTTGGAAGAAAAGGAAAATGCGGAGGTATACGATAAAAAAGGTCATTTTATTGGAAAAAACATAGGTGAATCAAACATCGAGAAGTGTATGTTACTAAATGACTATTTTTGTCGAAAATAGTCATTTAGTCATGTTGAGGCATTTGAAATGTTACTGATATTCTTTACCAAAGTGTGGGAGGTGAACTGGTACATACCATTACAATATGAAGCGAGAAAAAGGGGAGGTCAAAGAATGAACTTATTAAAAAGAACGAGTCAATTATTTCTTATATTGGTGCTGATCGTTGGAAATCTATTAACGGTCTCTCCATCTATCACTAAGGCCGCAGGAACAGTGGCAGTCAACAACACAGATTCCTATATCATTGGAAGTAACCCGTTAATTCTTTATCAGCTCGATGGGAATAACCCAACTAGCGTAAAGGCTAGTGTTCAGGTGAAAGGAATCAATTCGACTTCAGTGAACGGTGTGGCTGTAAATGATCAAGAAAATTTGGTGTATGCAACTACGACAGCAAATGGGGAGCCTGTTCTTTATAAAATAAATGCGACGACAGGACAAGCTGAGCGTGTAGGCGTTTTAGCTGGAGGTGCGTCTAATGCCGTTGTCCATAATGGGAAATATATACATTCTTACTCTTCGAATGGAGAATATTTCCTTGGAACATACGATTTAGCTACGGGTCAAAAATCGTCTAAAAAAATTGTCGGATATGACATCGGGTCTGGCGTTGGCGGAGATCTTGTCGTTGATAAGGACGGCTATCTTTGGTTCGCATCAAATGGCAGTGGGGCCATTGCGCAAATGAACCCTGATACAGCAGAAGTCATTCGTGTCATTCCGATTAAAAATGCAGATGGTAAAACGATTGACGGAGGCGTTCGGGGGATTAGCTTTTTGCCCAATGGACAAATGCTATTACAGTCAGGATTAAATGACTCTATTGGCCATTCCACTCTTTTTACACTTGATGCGAAAACATTAAGTACAACATATATGGGCACTGTAGGTGATTCATTATCTTACGATTTAGCTTCGCGGGTTAAGCCAGAATTTGATCCATATCCTCCAGAGCTTGAATCAGAAAAATCAGTTGTCTTACAGAAAAAAGCAGAGGGCAACACAGATGAGAAGCATCCAGAAGTAGGCGACACGTTACTTTATACAATTAAAGCAAAAAATACCGTGCAATATGGTATTGTCAAAAATCTGATCGTATCAGATAAACTGCCAAGCAGCTTAACGTATGTTTCAGGGTCTCTTAAGGTGGATGGAACGAGCGTAACAGATGCAAAAGATCAAGACAAAGGTGATTATACAAACGGCACTGTTTCAGGTCATATAGGTGACGTAAAAGATACCGATTGGCACACAGTGACATTTGAAGCGACGGTAGGCAAAGGTCAGGCAGGCAAAGATATTCAAAATACCGCGAATGTCAAAGGGGAAAACACACCGCCGGATGAACCAACAACAAACATAGAAATTTACCCGCGTGATCCAAAACTTGAATCAAAAAAATCAGCGGTCTTGCAGAAAAAAGCAGAAGGGAATACAGATGAGAAGCATCCAGAAGTAGGCGACACATTACTGTATACCATTCAAGCCCGTAATGCGATTGAAGACAGCGTCATTGAAGATCTTGTGATTTCTGATAAGTTACCTCAAGGGTTATCATATGTACCAAATTCACTTCAGGTAGATGGAAATCCAGTCACAGATGCAAAAGATGATGATAACGGTGATATGACAGATGGAACTGTCACCGGAACGATCGGTGAAGTGAAAGATGCGAAATGGCATACCGTGACGTTTGAAGTCACAGTTGAAAAAGGTCAGTCAGGCAAAGATATTCAAAATACAGCCAATGTTACAAGCGGCAACACACCGCCAGACGAGCCGACAACGAATGTAGAAATCTATCCGCGTGACCCGAAACTGACTTCAGAAAAATCAGCGGTCTTACAGAAAAAAGCAGAAGGGAACACAGATGAGCAGCATCCAGAGGTCGGTGACACCCTTCTTTATACAATTAAAACAAAGAATACGATAGAAGACAGTCTCGTTGAAAACTTAGTGATCTCAGATGAACTGCCGGAAGGATTGGCGTATGTACCGAATTCACTTCAGGTGAATGGAGATGCAGTCACAGACGCAAAGGATGACGATAACGGAGACTTTACAAACGGAACCATCTCAGGACAATTTGGCGACATTAAGGATACAGATTGGTATACAGTGACGTTTGAAGTCACGGTTGAAAAAGGACAATCTGGTAAAGACATTCAAAATACCGCGAGTGTCACAGGTGAAAACACACCGCCAGATAAGCCGACAACAAATACAGAAATCTATCCGCGTGATCCAAAGCTTGAATCAGAAAAATCAGCGGTCTTGCAGAAAAAAGCAGAAGGTAACAAAGATGAGAAACATCCAGAAGTAGGCGATACCCTTCTTTATACAATTAAAACAAAGAACACGGTAGAAGACAGTCTTGTTAAAAATCTTGTGATCTCAGATCAATTACCAAAAGGGCTGAAGTATGTCACTGGATCTCTTCAGGTTGATGGAGAATCTGTCACAGATGTGAAAGACGACGATAGTGGAGACTACACAGATGGAAAAGTTACAGGTTCTTTTGGTGATGTGAAGGACACGGATTGGCATACCGTGACGTTTGAAGTGACAGTTGAAAAGGGACAGGCTGGTCAAGACATTCAAAACACAGCCGAAGTAACTGGCGAAAACACGCCGCCAGATGATCCAACAACAAAAACAGAAATTTATCCTCGTGAACCAAAACTAGCATCAGAAAAGGCTGCGAGTATTCAGAAAAAGGCAGAAGGCAACAAGGATAAAAAGACACCACAAGTAGGCGATACCCTTCTTTATACGATCAAAACAAAGAATCTTGAAGAAGACAGCATCGTCAACAATCTTGTGATTTCCGATGAACTGCCAGAAGGTCTTCAATATGTCGAAGGTTCACTAAAAGTAGATGGACAAACCGTCACAGATGCAAAAGATGATGACAACGGAGACTACACAAAAGGCACAGTCACCGGTCAATTTGGCGATATTAAAGATACGAACTGGCATACGGTGACGTTTGAAGCGAAGGTCGCTAAAGGCCAATCAGGTAAAAGCATTCAAAACACAGCGAAAGTAACAGGCGAAAACACACCGCCAGATGAACCAACAACCGAAACAAACATTGATCCAAGAGATCCAAAGCTTGAATCAGAAAAAACATCTGAGATTGCTCAAAAAGCAGAAGGCAATACAGATGAAAAACAAGTACAGGCAGGCGACACCCTTCTTTACACCATCAAAACAAAAAATAGTGTAGAAGACAGTGTCATCAAAGATCTAGTGATCACAGATAAGCTGCCAGAAGGTCTTCAATATGTCGAAGGTTCACTTAAAGTAGATGGACAAACCGTCACAGATGCAAAAGATGACGACAATGGAGATTACACAAAAGGCACAGTGACCGGTCAATTTGGTGATATTAAAGATACGGACTGGCATACCGTGACGTTTGAAGCGAAGGTCGCTAAAGGCCAATCAGGTAAAAGCATTCAAAACACAGCGAAAGTAACAGGCGAAAACACACCGCCAGATGAACCAACAACCGAAACAAACATTGATCCAAGAGATCCAAAGCTTGAATCAGAAAAAACATCTGAGATTGCTCAAAAAGCAGAAGGCAATACAAATGAAAAACAAGTACAGGCAGGCGACACTCTCCTTTACACCATCAAAACAAAAAATAGTGTAGAAGACAGTGTCATCAAAGGTCTAGTCATCGCAGATCAATTGCCAGAAGGTCTTGAATACGTTGAAGGATCATTAAAAGTAGATGATCAAGCTGTGACAGATGCAAAAGATGATGACAACGGAGACTACACAAAAGGCACAGTGACCGGTCAATTTGGTGATATCAAAGATACGGACTGGCATACGATTACTTTTGAAGCGAAGGTTGCTAAAGGATCTGAAGGTAAAACCATTCAAAATATCGCAGTTGTGAAGGGTGAAAATGTTGATGAACCAGATAAACCTGAAAATTCAACAACGGTAGAACCGCCGCATGTGCCAGAGGTGCCAGGGAATCCAGAACAGCCTTCTCATTCAGAAACGGATACACCTGGACATCATCTTCCGAACACTGCAACAGCAATGTACAACCTTTTACTAGCAGGATTTGCCCTCGTACTAATAGGTGCAGCTCTTATCATCTGGAATAGAAGAAAAAGAAACGGATAAACAGTCATGTTTCAAAAATTCATCTCAGCGATATTGATCACAGCAGGTCTTTGTCTCGCAATTGTAGGGTATTTAAATATCGTTGATGGACAAAAAGAAGTAGAACAGTCATTTCAGTCTGCACAAGCAGCTATCCAGCAAAAGGGGCAAAAGGATTCCCCTTTTGCGCCGCAGGCTGGTGAAACGATTGGGATCTTGCACATCCCAAAACTAAGAGCTGAGTTACCGATTGTAGAAGGAACAGAAGCAGATGATTTAGCAAAAGGTGTTGGTCACTTTCATGAGAGTTATTTTCCGAATCAACAGGGACAAATCGTTTTATCAGGGCATCGTGATACGGTGTTTAGGCGAACAGGAGAACTTGTGAAGGGAGATCAACTCATTATTGAGCTTTCATATGGACGTTTTGTCTATGAAATTGAGAAAACAAAGATTGTGAAAAAAGATGATCAAAGTATTATTACACTACAACAGGAAAAGGAAGAACTTGTCCTGACAACATGTTATCCTTTTTCTTTCATTGGTCCTGCACCAAACAGATATATCATATATGGGAAGCGTATTTAGTCACTGGAGCAGCCTGCAGATTAACCGATTTGATCGCTTAATCCCTTTATAAAGAGGGAATCGTCTATATCATATCTAGAGATGCAGGAGGGGGCAATTTGTTAAATAACGATTATGTTAAATATATAGATAAATTTGGAAGAATTGTTCTTCCGACAGAGATGAGAAAACGGTTGAACATTCATCCGCAAGATTTTATGGAGATTTATCGAGAAGAAGACCAAATTGTGATGAAGCCGTATTGGCAGGACAAACCTTGTATTGTAACAGGACAAGTGACGTGTTCCAATAAAGTGCTATCCGGCGGGGTGGTTATCAGTCCAGAGGGAGCGAGACTGCTCCTGCAAGATTTACTGGCGCTTCGCCTTCAAAAAGAGATATAAAAAAAGGCTGTCCTCACCACGTGAGAACAGCCTTTTTTCATCATACTGGATTCAAAATCCGGTTTAAGAATTGTTTTGTTCGTTCTTCCTTTGGTCGTTTGAAGATTTCTTCTGGAGGACCTTGTTCGACGATGACGCCGCCATCAATAAAAATCACTTCGTCTGCTACTTCTTGGGCAAACTTGATTTCATGTGTGACAACTGCCATGGTCCAGCCTTCCTTCGCTAGATCCTTCATGACTTTTAAGACTTCCCCGACAAGCTCAGGGTCAAGCGCAGAGGTAGGTTCATCAAAAAGCATAAGCTCTGGCTGAATGGCAAGTGCACGGGCAATCCCGACACGCTGCTTTTGACCGCCTGACAGCTGGAATGGATACAGGTCTTTTTTATCTTCAAGACCGACCTTTTGCAAGAGCTGAATGGCTTCTTTTCGAACCGTTTCCTTTGGACGGCGCTGCACCTGAACAGGACCTTCCATCACATTTTCAAGCACTGTGCGGTGAGGAAACAGGTGATAATCTTGAAACACCATTCCTGATTTCCGGCGAAGCTTCAGCAGATCAGCTGATTTATTTTTTTTCGAAAAATCAATCGAGAAATCATCGAAGGTAAAGGAGCCGCCATTTGGTATTTCAAGTGCATTTAAACAGCGAAGCATCGTTGTTTTTCCTGAACCAGATGGACCAAGAATGGCCACAACCTGGCCTTTGTTAATCGAAAAATCAATCGACTTTAAAATCTCATTTTCCCCAAAGGATTTCTTTAAGCCTTTGACTGTTAGCATGTCGTTCCCTCCTTACCTTGCGACATATCGATCAAGTCGTTTTTCAATTTGGTGCTGAACGAGCGATAGAATGAAGCAGAATACCCAATAGATGAGGGCTGCTTCCATATAAATAAACAAGATTTGATCCAAGTTCGCCGCAGCAATTTCCTGTGATTTACGGAACATCTCTGCCACGAGAATTTGGGAGGCAAGGGATGTATCCTTCACCAAACTAATGAATGAATTAGAGAGCGGTGGAATCGATACACGCACAGCCTGCGGTAAAATCACGCGGACGAGTGTTTTGCGATGCGTCATTCCGATTGAATAACCAGCTTCCCATTGTCCTTTTGGAACAGACAGGACAGATGCACGGATAATTTCCGACGCATACGCACCTACGTTTAATGAAAAAGCAATAATGGCACTTGGATATGGATCCAGTGTGATATTAAATGTCGGAAAGAAATAGAAAATAATAAACAATTGCACAAAAAGCGGCGTTCCGCGAACGGCCGACACATAGATGGAGAAGATCCATCTGAGGGCTTTCATTTTAGACATTCTAGCAAGAGCTGTCACAAGCGCGATAAAAATACCAATAATAAAGGCAATGATGGCGAGGGGAATTGTATAATAAATCCCCTGCATCACCATTGGCCAAAAAGATTGCTGAAGAAGATCCCAAGGAATGACGACTCCTAGGATATTATTTTGTAACATCTTCACCAAACCATTTCTTAGAAATCTTAGCGAGTGTACCGTCTTTCTTCATTTCTTTTAGTGCGCCATTCACTTTGTCAACGACTTCGCCGCTGCCTTTTCTGAAGGCAAAATAAGTTTCTTGTGGATCTCCTGTTTCAAATGCAACTTTTAGGTTTTTGTTACCGCTTGTTTTCAAGTAATTCAATACAGCCAATTTGTCATTGAACGTTAGATCAGCACGTCCTTGCTGAATCAATTGAATGGATTGTGCAAGACCTTCAACGCCTTCAATCTTAGCGCCAGCATCTGTTGCTAGTTTATTGTAGTTACTTGTTAATGATTGTGCTGCTTTTTTACCTTTGACATCAGATAGTTTCTTGATGTCGTTGTTATCTGACTTTGTCACAACAATCGCTTGAGACGTTGTGTATTTATCAGAGAAATCATATTGATTTTCACGTCCAGTTTTACCAACTTGGTTCGCTACCACGTCAAAACGTTTTGCATTCAGTCCAGCAAACATGCTGTCCCATTGTGTTTCTTTGAATTCAGGTTTTAGGTCAAGACGTTTTGCTACTTCTGTGATGACTTCTACATCGTAGCCAGTTAATTTATCTGTCTTTTTGTCATGGAATGTGAAAGGAGCATAAGTACCCTCTGTTCCGATCGTCAGAACACCTTTATCCTGAATGGATTTCCAAAGGTCGCCTGATTCCTTAGACCCAGATTGTTTATTCGCGTTGTCGCTTGCACCAGATCCACATGCCGTGATCAATGCAACACAAACGCCTAACATAATGGCAAAGAACATTTTTTTCATTTTATTCCCCACTTTTCTTGTTGGTATTTACAACATATGATCTTACAGAGAAGCAACCTAAAAGTAAAGCATTTGAAACTAGCTTGAGCGAATCTCACCAACTTTATGCCCGCAACCCATTTCTTTCAAACCTAAAAAGTCATTCATCTTATTTGTGCGAACATTACTAAAATAAAGACTTTGAGACAGTGACCATAGAAGGAAGCATATTTATTATAAAAGATGTATAATTAGTAGGTTGTTTTGAAAATGGAATGAATCACATGGAGACATGTTTTGATAACAGAGCATCTTAGAAGAAGGAGGGCATCATTGTGGATGTTGGACAAAATCAGCCTGAACAATTGAAAAGGGCGATGACCTCCCGCCATTTATTTATGATTTCACTTGGCGGTGTCATTGGGACAGGCTTTTTCTTAGGAACGGGCTATACGATTGGACAAGCAGGGCCGGTCGGAGCCGTTCTTTCATATATTGTGGGCGGATTGATCATGTATTTAACCATGCTGTGTCTTGGGGAGCTGTCTGTTGCACTTCCTGTGTCGGGGTCGTTTCATACGTATGCGACGAAATTTGTCAGCCCGGCAGCTGGTTTTGCTGTTGGCTGGATTTATTGGCTCGGCTGGGCGGCAACGGTCGCCCTAGAGTTCTTATCAGCAGGACAGCTGATGAGGCGCTGGCTCCCGCAGGTGGATGTATGGATTTGGTGTCTCATATTCGGACTCTGTCTTTTCTTATTAAATGCCCGGTCAGCGAAAGCGTTCGGGGAGTCGGAGTTTTTCTTTTCTACCATTAAGATTATTGCGATTTTACTCTTTATTGGCGTAGGCGGAGCGGCGATGTTTGGGTTTATTGATACAACGAGCGGTGAACCCGCGCCTTACTTCAGTCATTTTGTGAATGATGGGCTGTTTCCAAATGGCCTGCTTGCCGTTGTGGTCACGATGATCACGGTGAATTTTTCGTTTCAAGGAACAGAACTGATCGGGATTGCGGCAGGAGAAAGTGAAAACCCTGAGAAAACCGTTCCCCGTTCGATCCATCAGACCGTATGGCGTACACTTGTCTTTTTCGTCTTATCTATTTTTGTCTTAGCCGGTATGGTGCCTTGGAAGGAAGCCAGTGTGCTGCAAAGCCCATTTGTTACTGTGTTTGAGAGAACGGGCATTCCTTTTGCGGCAGACATCATGAACTTTGTCATTATCATTGCTTTATTATCTGTTGCGAACTCTGGCTTGTATGCATCGACGAGAATGCTGTATTCCTTATCAAAGGAAGGAATGGCAGGGAAGGCGTTCAGACGAGTCAATCAGCGCGGTATTCCGATGAATGCCTTACTGCTCACCTTCCTGTTTACAGGGATTTCGCTGTTATCCGGGTTCTTTGCAGAGAAAACGGTATTTGCCTGGATCGTGTCCATTGCCGGTATGAGTGCCCAGACAGGCTGGATCACGATTACATTATCACAGCTGCTTTTCCGTAGAAAATATTTGAAAGCAGGCGGAAAGCTGGAAAACTTAAAATTTAAAACGCCTCTTTATCCAGTGCTGCCGATCATTGCAATTACACTGAATACCATCGTATTGGTCAGCCTTGCCTTTGATCAAGAGCAGCGCATCGGGCTATATGTCGGTGTACCGCTCATGATCATTGGGTATATTGTCTATCACCGCTATGTGAAAAAGCATCAGGCACAAAGTGAGCCACTGAAGCTGCAAATCCATGGAGATGACGAGATTCGGTTTTAAAATCAAAAAACACTAAATATAAGATATTTTAAAACACCTCAGATATAAATCTGAAGGTGTTTTTTTCTTGAAGTGATTCTGGAACTTCTCATATCAATAGAAGTACTATTTAACTGTGCTGTAGTTCTCAACTAACAACAAAAGTTAGTTCATATCCTGCTGTTTCAAATCTTGTTGTTCAAAATGTTGGAGTTTATTCTGATATCCTACGTTATTATTACCCCAAAGCTTCTCGTAATCCCATCCTGTTAGCGCTTTCAAAACACTTCTTGTTTCATCATCAGCCTGTTCCATTGAACCATTATTCTTTAACCTATTAATTTCATTAATCATAATGGAATGGGTTTTCTTAGATAATTTAAATTTAAATGAAATAACTAAACTAATACCGACTAGCCCTACAGTTCCGAAAAACAGAATACCTACAATCCCATTTATTGCTGTCGTAGACTGCGTCGTCGCGCTTGCAACAAATCCACTTTCCTGTAAAATAACTCCTACCAAGAATGTGGCTAAAGCTGTAGTACTCTTGCGTGTAAAAGTCATAATACCTGCAAATATTCCTTCTCTTCTTTTACGAGTGACCATTTCATCTACATCAGGAATGAAAGTGTAAATATTCCATGGTATATAATATAATCCACTCTTTCCGATTCCTAAGATAACAGAGAAAGCATACAGCGCTATAATCATATAAGTTGGTTGTGTGAAGTATAAAAATATATAACCACTTATACATGTAATAATAGCAATATAAGATATTCTCAAAGATGGCGCAGGACCTATTTTAATCACGAGCCAACCAAACAATATTGTACATAACATTTGAAGTAATGAACCAATAGATAATAAATCGGCTGCGAGCACTGCATCTTTATTTAAAGAAAACACAACAAAGTAGACAAAGACAGCGTTTAAAATATCCATGGCCGTAAACGAACAAATATACATCGTGAGGTGCTGACGGAAACTTCTTATTCTAAAAGTAGATGTTAAGTCAATGATGACTTTTTTTATGGATTCTATAGCAGGTACTTTTTCTACACCATCAGGTTCTATCATGTCTTCTTCTATTTTACGTTCCCATGTTGTTCTATGTGTAATTAATAATGCCGCCATAAAAATAAAGGTGAAGATAATCCCATTGTAAAGAAAAACTTGAGGTGAATCTTTTCCGAATATTTCGAATAATCTGCCTGGAATAAAGGTAGCTAAAAATGTTCCTAGTCCTGAATAGATTAATCTTATTGTTGAGAGCTTGGTCCGTGCATTAAAATCATTCGTCATTTCAGCTCCAAGTGTTTCAAATGGAATTAATACCATTGCTGCAAGGAATTCTAACAAAATATAAACCGTTAAATAGTACCAGTAATTCATATCAGAAATCCAAAGAAGAGAATAAATAACCATTAAAGGGCTTCCAACTAGCAAAAAGAATCTGCGTCTTCCAAATTTTTTCCCAAGTTTTGTACGACCAAAATTGTCCGTGATATGGCCCATAATTGGGCTTGCTATCGCATCAATAATACGTGCAATTGCAATAATAGATCCTGCTTCAACAGGGGTAAGACCACAGTATGTAATGAAAAAATATAACATCCATGCGCCTATTATAGCGAATGCTCCCCCTCCAAATAAATCCATTGTTCCATAACCAATATAATTTTTGAGTGTTAGTTTCCTGTTCTCAGTCTGCATTCTTATTTCTCCTTTCCAAGCCTACTTATAAATTTAAAAAAACATATAAAATAAAGATGTATGACAAGGAAAAAAATAAAAATATTAAACACCTGAATACGCCATAAAACCTCCATCAACAGGAATTGTCACGCCGGTAACAAATGCTGACATATGATCATCAACAAGCCATAATAGGGTACCAAGAAGATCTTCTGGCGTACCAAACCTTCTCATTGGTGTGTTCGAAATAATCTTATGAGACCTTTCTGTATAATCTCCTTCTTCATTTAGGAGAAGGTTTTTATTTTGTGAGGTTAAAAAGAAGCCCGGTGCAATAGCATTTACTCTAATTCCTGCCTCGGCCATATGAACAGCTAACCATTTGGTGAAATTTTCAATTGCAGCTTTTGCGGCGCTATAAGCAGGTACTTTGGTCATTGGAGAAGGGGCACTCATAGATGACATGTTGATGACAACTGCTCCCTTTTGATGAACCATATGTTTAGTGAAAATTTGTGTAGGAATGAAAGTCCCCATAAAATTTAAATCAAATACATTTTGCACACTATCTGTACTTAAATGAAAAAAAGTATTTAACTTAGGATTAGTAAGGTCTTCTGTTTGAAATATTTCGTTGGTTGTATTTGCACTTGAGTGGTTACCACCAGCTCCATTTATCAATATTGTACACATGCCTAATTCCTCTGATACAATCTTCTCGGCTTGTTCCACACTATCTTTATTCATCACATCACATTTAATCGCAATCGCTTTCCCACCCATAAGGTTAATTTCTTCGGCTACCTTTTCGCCCTTTTCGACTGTTCTATTTAAAATAGCCACAGACACGCCATGTCTAGCAAGTTCCTTTGCCATGGCGCTGCAAAGTACGCCACTTCCTCCTGTTATGACAGCTACTTTACCAGCTAAATTTTTATTTTCTTGTATGTTTACCATGTAGCTTCCTCCTTTGCTTCTTTTCGTACAGACTGTTTATTTTTTAAAGCATCCCAAGCTCCCCACAAATACATAATTCCAAGTGCTCTATCATAAAGACCATATCCAGGCCTGCATTGTTCATCCCAAATGTGTCTTCCATGATCGGGTCTACAATAACCTTTGAATCCGCTTTCATAATAAGCATGGATAATGGCTGAAACGTCTACTGATCCATCTTTTGATCGATGCGATGTTTCAACAAAGTCCCCGTTATCATATACGCGTACATTTCTTATATGAGTAAATGGTATTCTATCAATAAATTCGTGAATCATAGAAACTAAATCATTCTCTAAGTTTGCTCCTAAAGATCCTGTACAGAGCGTTATACAATGATATGGGCTGCTATTTAGTTGTAAAATTTTTCTGATGTTTTTTTGGTTAGTTACTATTCGCGGTAGACCAAAGACAGGCCAAGGTGGATCGTCAGGATGAATAGCCATCTTAATATCATGAAGTTCTGCAATTGGAATAATTTGATCTAAAAAATATTTCAAGTTGGCCCATAAATCATCTTCTGTTATATTTCTGTAGGCTTCAAACAGTTGGTGAAGGTGATTTAACCTCTCTGGTTCCCAACCTGGCATGGTTAAACTGGAGTTCTCACTAATTTTATTTACTAATTCTTTCGGATCAATATCTTTAATTCGACTATGTTCATAAAATAGAGCTGTAGATCCATCAGAAAGTGTTTTATTTAAGTCTGTACGGATCCAATCAAAGACAGGCATAAAGTTATAACATATGACTTTAACACCCACCTTTGCTAGCTTCTGAATTGTTTTCTTATAATTTTCTATGTATCGATCTCTAGTTGGAAGTCCGAGCTTAATGTCTTCATGAACATTCACGCTTTCAACTACTTCAATATGAAGGTTATGTTTATCAGCTAATTTTTTCATTTCTAACATTCTTTCTATTGGCCACTCTTCTCCTACGGGCACATCATGCAGTGCCCAAACAATTCCTTCCACTCCTGGAATCTGCTTTATTTGTTCCAGTGTGATCGTGTCGTTTCCTTCTCCAAACCATCTGAATGTCATCCTCATCTATTATCACCCCTAATTTTATTTGAAATAATTTGGATATTCTTTCTTCAATAATTCTTTATCAACAAGTGCAATTTTCAAATGTTCTTCCATGATTTTTTCAGCTTTATCAGCATCTTGATCTTGTATAGCTTTGAAGATATTCACATGTTGAGAAAGAATATGATCCCAATTATAATCTGTTACTAGCCTTAACATGCGACTCCTATTAAAGTGTACATTCATCTGTTGAATAACTAACCATGTTTTTTCTTTTTTACACTGTTTGAAAATAGTTCTATGAAACTCCTCATCTAATTCAAACATTTTTTTATAGTCTTTTTTCTTAACGCAAATTTTTTGCATACTTAAATTCATATCTAAATCATTCATCAACTCTTCAGAAAATTCCTGACAGGCTAGTCTAATCACTGCCTTCTCGAGATGTTCTCGCATAAACCGTGCTTCCTCCACAAGGTTCAAATCAATTAAAGAAACAAAAGTACCTCGTTGAGGATAGATACTTAATAATCCTTCTTGAGATAATTTTAAAAAGCTTTCTCTTACAGGAGTTCGACTCACATTAAATTGAACTGATATTTCTTTTTCAGAAATATTTGTCCCAGGTGGAAGCTTCAGGCTTAATATTTGATCTTTTAGCATATTGTAAACTTGTTCCCTCGTAGAGAGGTTTTGGTTTTTAAAATCAATATTCATTATTCTAATCTCCTTTCTCTAACATACTACCATACAAGTTCATGAGAATGGTAGACATTGATTTGATTTTTCTGAATATTTGTACTGTGAGCATTTGATGATTCCAACTATGTTAGACATTATCAATCATAAAAGTGTGGGATATTTAAAAGAAAATTCAAAAAAATATACAAAATTCAAAAAGATTGAGTTATAATGTTTTTGAGCTACCATACTAGTATAACTAGAATATTCATAAAACTCACGGTACTCTAATCTATCAGTTAGGTGAATCATTAAGTTTTTTGAAAGCGCTATCTCGTTATTAGAAGTGAACATTTATCTTCTTACAGAAGGGAAAGATGTATATGTCCAACATCGCAATAATAGGAACGGGATCTATTGCAACTGCCCATATCGAGGCTTATCTTGCAATGCCTGAAATGAGTAAAATTGTAGCTTTAGCTGATATTTATCCTGAAAAAGCAATGTCTGCAGCAACAAAATATAACCTAGAAGCACGAGTTGTCGCTAACTACCAAGAGTTATTGAATGATCCTACTATTGATGCCGTTTCCATTTGTACACCTCCTTATATGCACGCAACCATTGCCATCGATTTTCTTAAAGCAGGCAAACATGTCTTAGTAGAAAAACCGATGGCTTCTTCTCTAAAAGAATGTGACGAAATGATAAAAGCAGCTATTGAAAGCCAGAAGCTTTTATCCGTTGTTGCTCAAAACAGGTTTATGACTCCCATTATGAGATTAAAACATGTCCTTGATCAAAACCTAATTGGAAAAATCGCTCATACTCAAGTTGATTCTTTTTGGTGGCGTGGTCATAGTTATTATGATTTATGGTGGCGCGGTACATGGGAAAAAGAAGGTGGAGGTTGTACACTTAATCATGCTGTCCATCATATTGATATGTTGCAATGGATGTTAGGATTGCCGACTGACATTTTTGCAGCAACTAGTAATACCTTGCATGATAATGCAGAGGTTGAAGACCTTTCTATTGCTGTACTTCGTTATGGAAATGGCAGCTTAGCACAAGTAACCAGTTCTGTGGTTCATCATGGAGAAGAACAACAATTGATTTTTCAAGGTGAAAAAGCTAGAGTATCTGTCCCATGGAAAGTAAATGCTCAAATAGCTAAAGAAAATGGGTTTCCTCAAGAGAAAAATGATGAGGATTTAGAAAATCGTATTCAGGAAGCTTTTAATCAATATCCGGAATTACTATTTGAAGGGCATAAAGGACAAATAAATAATTTTTTAATGGCTATCAAGGGTAACCAGAAGCTTCTAATTGATGGAACAGAAGGAAGGAAAACACTAGAGCTTATTACAGCCATCTATAAATCTGCAAACCTTGGTGTTCATGTGAAGCTTCCTCTTTTAGCAGACGATCCTTTTTATACACGTGAAGGAATGCTCGCGAACGTGAAGCATTTTTATGAAAAACAAAGCAGTGTAGAAAATTTTTCAGACGATACTATAACCGTTGGAGGTAATTACGAGAAAATATGAATCTAACGTTATTAAGTGATAAATATTAAAAATAAACTGGAAGCTAGCTCGAGGAGGAACAATCATGCAGAAAAGTGATGGAATGAATTATGCTCCTAAGGGAAAAAGTGCCCCTGTCGTTACAGAAGGACAATTCGTAATGGCAGCTATAGGTCTTGATCATGGACACATCTATGCAATGTGCAATGGATTAACTGAGGCTGGGGCTACATTAAAATGGGTTTATGATCATGATCAGAAAAAAGTACAAGAATTTTGTAAAGCATATCCGGCGGTACAGGTAGCCAAAAGTGAGAAAGAAATTCTCGAAGACCCAGATGTAAGGCTCGTGGCAGGCGCAGCCATTACATCTAAACGCTGTGATTTAGGGCTGCGTGTTTTAGATCATGGTAAGCATTACTTTACGGATAAATCCCCTTTTACAACGTTAGAACAATTGGAGCTTGCTCGTAAAAAAACAGCTGAAACGGGACTTAAATGGGCTGTTTATTATAGTGAACGTTTGCACGTGGAGAGTGCCGTATTTGCTGGTCAATTGATTGAACAAGGAGCAATTGGCAAAGTGGTACAAGTTCTTGGAACTGGCCCACATCGTAGTAATGTAGAAAGCAGACCAAGCTGGTTTTTTGAAAAGGAATATTATGGAGGTATTCTATGTGATATTGGAAGTCACCAAATTGAACAATTCCTTTTCTATTCTGGCGCAAAAGATGCAAAAGTTGTACATAGTAAAGTGGGCAATTATAAACATCATCAATATCCAGAATTAGAAGACTTTGGTGATGCTACGTTGATTGCTGATAATGGGGCTACAAACTACTTTAGAGTAGACTGGCTGACTCCTGATGGCCTTAGCACTTGGGGGGATGGGCGCACATTCATTCTCGGAACAGATGGGTATATTGAAATTCGCAAATACGTAGACATAGCAAGAGATAAAATAGGAGACCATTTATACTTAGTAAATCAACATACAGAGCAACATTTTTCTCTAAATGGAGAAGTAGGATTCCCTTACTTTGGTGAACTTATTTTAGATTGTTTAAACGATACTGAAAATGCTATGACTCAAGAACATACTTTTAAAGCCGCAGAACTATGCTTAATTGCACAACGAGACGCAATCTACGTAAATACGGAGTTGGAATTAAGTAAGATCTAAAAAAGTGAGGTGTTATTTTTGTTAATAACACCTTATTTCATTTCATTGAGATTTTCTAAACAAGTATGAAGGATAAAGAAACGATAAAATGTATAGAGGTGACGATATTGTCTACATTCCTAAGCGAAGATATGATGCTTAATCACGAAAGTTCAAAAGTTCTTTATCATGATTACGCGAAAAATATGCCAATCTATGATTTTCATACGCATTTAATGGCTGCTGAAATTGCTACTAACAAAAAATATGAAAATATGACTGATATTTGGCTTAATGGAGATCACTATAAATGGAGGGCGATGCGATGGTTAGGCGTAGAAGAAAGATTTATCACGGGGAATGCAAGTGACAAGGAAAAATTCTTAGCTTGGGCCCAAACTGTTCCATATACAATAGGAAACCCTCTATATCATTGGTCACATTTAGAATTAAGTCGTTATTTCAATATCAATGAGTTGTTCTCAGAAAAAAATGCACATAAAGTTTGGGATATCTGTAATGAGAGATTAAATGAAAGTAACATGTCCACCAATGGAATTTTAGAAAAATTTAATGTAAAAGTTGTATGTACGACTGATGATCCAATCGATACTTTAGAAAATCATCAAATCATACGTAAAGATGTAGGAATTACAACTAGGGTCCTACCTACATTTAGACCGGATCATGCTTTAAATATTGAACAATCAAATTTTGTGAATTATATAGAACAATTAGGTGATTCAATCAACGGCGTTGTTTTAACATATGAAAACTTTATCGCTTCATTACATTCACGAATTGATTATTTTCACGCGAATGGATGCAGAATGTCTGATCATGGTTTTGAAATATTTCCATTTTCACCAGCTACTGAACAAGAAGTGTCTTCTATATTTGTACGTGCTCTGCAAGGAAAAACACTATCCCTAGAGGATATCAATAAATTTAAAACAAACACTCTTATTCACCTGAGTAAAAAATATCATTCTCTTCATTGGACTATGCAATTACACATAGGTGCTTTAAGGAATAATAACACAAGAATGTTCAAGTTAACGGGAAAAGATAGTGGATACGACTCTATGTCTGACTTCCACCTAGCAAGACATTTAAATGGTTTTTTGAATGAATTAGACAAAGACAATCTTTTACCTAAAACAATTATCTATAATTTAAATCCCGTTCATAATGCGATTGTGGCCTCTACTATAGGGAATTTTCAGTCTTCTGATGCCAGAGCAAAAATTCAATTTGGATCCGGGTGGTGGTTTAATGATCAAAAAGACGGCATGCTAGATCAAATGAAAACATTATCTAATATAGGTTTGCTTAGCACTTTCGTAGGCATGCTTACAGACTCAAGAAGCTTTTTATCGTTCCCTCGCCATGAATATTTCAGAAGAATTTTATGTCATTTATTTGGGACTTGGATAGAAAATGGTGAGCTTCCAAGGGATTACGAATTTATAGGGAAAATAGTCAAAGATATTTGTTATAACAATGCCGTGAATTATTTTAACATTGAAATAAATGAGACAGTACCAATAAAAACGAATGAATAATACAGTAAGATATAAATTTTCTTTCTGAATATAAAGCTCATGAAAAAGAGTTTTCTCCTATTGAGAACAGCTTTTTTTCACGAGCTTTTTCTAATAATATTAAGAGATTGATTTACTTATACTGGTGATTGGTCGATCATATTACATAATGAAGTTTTGATGATAAATAAAGTGAAAAACTGGACATGATGTACTCATGTCCAGTTTTTTATTAATGAACGCCTTTCATCGCTTTCTTAATCACTGGTGTAAGTAATAGCATCACACCGCATAAAACGATGGCCAGGAATCCGATGATACCGAAATAAACGGTTTCTGGCACTTTATCAAACAGTTTGACTACTTGCGCATTGATTGCCTGTGCCATCGCATTTGAAAGGAACCAAAGGCTCATCGTTTGCGCTGAGAAGGCAGCAGGTGCCAGCTTTGTTGTCGCAGAAAGTCCAACCGGTGATAAGCAGAGCTCTCCGATCACGACGAGGAAGAAGCTCAGAACGAGCCATAATGGGCTCACAAGTGTATTCGGACCAGACATGTATGCAGGAATGATCATGATGATGAAGGATAACCCTGCAAACAAAAGACCGAGTGAGAACTTAATCGGGGTAGACGGCTGTTTCTTCCCAAGTCTGACCCATAACCAAGCAAACACTGGAGACAGCAGCACAATAAAGATTGGGTTCAATGATTGGAACCACGAAGAGGCTAATGTCATCCCAAGGAAATTCAAGTTTGTTCGTTGATCTGCATATGTCGCTAAAATGTTTGAGCCCTGTTCTTGAATCGCCCAGAACATCACGGCAGCAAGGAACAATGGAATATAAGCGAGGACCCTGGATTGCTCCACTGCGCTCGTCTTTTTACTGAAATACATGATAATGAAATAAACAATCGGAATGAGTACACCAAGGGCACTGACAAACCAAGTGAATAGATTAATTGTGAGTGCGCCTGTTTGAATGCCAATGACAGCAAAAACCGCGAGCAAAATCACAACCAATGATCCGTAAATTTTGAAGTTCTTACGTTCGGCAGCTGATAACGGATTTGTCACATAAGTACCGGCAAGACCAAGGTTCGGTTTTTTTGTAATGACAAATGTAATGAGTCCAACAAGCATTCCAACGGCAGCGATTGAGAACCCGAGGTGGAAATTCACTTTTTGACCGAGTGTTCCGACAATTAATGGGGAGATAAAGCCGCCCATGTTGATTCCCATGTAGAAAATACTAAAGCCAGAGTCCCTGCGCGGGTCTGTTTTTGTATACAGGTCGCCAACAATGTTTGAAACGTTTGGCTTGAGAAGACCTGTCCCGATAATAATCAGTCCCATACTAATAAAGAGCGCTGTTGCTCCGCTTGGCAAAGCCAAAATCACGTGGCCAAGCATAATGAAAACTCCGCCATAAAAAACCGTACTGGATGATCCAAATACCCGGTCGGCGAGCCATCCGCCAATAACTCCTGACATATAGACAAGTGCACCGTAGACAGACATGATCGAATTGGCTGTCGTCTGGTCAAAGCCTAGACCGCCTTTTGTCACCTCTGTGTACATATAATAAATAAGCAGTGCACGCATGCCATAATAGGAGAAACGCTCCCAAAATTCAGTGAAAAACAGTGTGTAAAGTCCTTTTGGATGTCCAAAAAACCCTTTTTGAGGAACACTTTTAACAATTTTATCGTGGTCAATTGTAGACATGGCATAGATCCTTTCTTAAATAAAGAGATATGAGAAAAATGATATTCTTGTATAGTTCTTGTGTCAATATAAAACTATTCTAAAACAGGAAAATGTTAGTTCAATAGGCGTAAAGACTCAAAAAAATGAAAAATTCATTGAAGTGAAAATTATCGGAAAGTTATTCCAAAAGAATTTATTTAAAATTTGAAGCAATGTACAAGCAAACCTTTGACACATGCATAGGATGACGAGAGGACATGTGTAAAAAGGAGTGATTTAGGTTGGGGGAATTGAATGAAGCTGATCTAAAAAAACCTGTTGTCAATGTACTAGATTTTGGCGTAATTGCTGACGGGAAAACGGATTGTACAGCTAAGCTTAATGAATGTTTAGAATGGACAAAAGCACAAGGGTATTCCCATGTCTGGCTGCCGAGCGGCACGTATTTCATAGATGCGGTATACAGAGGTGATTCATTTTTTCCTTTTCGAGGTGCGGGTATACGGGTGCCAAGTCATATATTCATTGAGATGGCGTCAGACGCTGTGATAAAGGTAAAACCAAATGATTCATGGGGGTATGCAGCCTTTTATATAGGAAAGGTTCAGCATGTGACCATCCGAGGCGGGCGTATTGAAGGGGATCGTCATGAGCATGTATACAAGCCGCTCCCCACTGAACGAAGAACCCATGAATGGGGCTTTGGGATATGTATTGAAGGTGCCTCACATGTGGAGGTGAATCATGTCCAAATAAAAAATTGTACGGGAGACGGCATCATTGTCAGTCCCCATGGTTTATTGACAGAGGGTGAACCCTACTCACCTGCTGCATCTATTCATATTTCTGGCTGCACCATCACAGATTCGAGACGCAACAATATTTCGATTACAGGCTGTGATGGGGTTATTGTCGAGGACTGTCTCTTGGAAAGAGCAGGAGTAAATGGGGTCGAGCCAAGAATGGGCATTGATATTGAAGGCTATGGAGAAAATGCCGTTAATATGGAGGAGCCACTGAATATTCAGATTCGTAATAACATCGTCAGAGGAGGTGCTGCAAGCTCCATCTATAACTTTAACGGCTATGGTGTGATCATTGAAGGAAATCATACAGATAGCAGTATTTCCTATGGCTTTTCCACCGAAACGATCATTGCCAACAATTTGATTCGTGCAGTAGGAGGAGGTGTTACAAAAGCAGGGATTACGAGCTTAGGCGTCTCACTTGGTCAAACGGAAAACAATGTGATGATTATTGGCAATATGATTGAGGGGTTTGAAAAAGGAATTGATGTGAGGGGAGACAGCGTTCACATTACAGGCAATAAGATTAGTCTTTTTGAAGATGCGGCTGTGTCCGTTTATATGGCGAATCGTATTCTAATAGAAGGAAACCATATTGAATCAGGAACGAATACCGGAAAAAGAAGCGCCTCGCTGCGTATCTATCAATCGGATAGTGTCGTCTTTTCAAACAATACGGTCTACTCAGTTATCGATGCGGCCATGGTGAGAGGAACGAATATTCTGATCCAGCACAATCAATTCAAAGAATTCAGCAGAGGAATCTGGGTGCAGGAAGGGGAAGCCGGGATCAACGGCAATCACTTTATTCAAGAAGGACATCCAGAGCTTGTATCCTCGTATACCATTAGTATCACCGGAAATGCAAAGGCTTTCATCTGGCAGAATCGCTTTAAGGACTATCAAAACTACGCTGTATACAGCAGTACGACGGGGGCATTAGAGATTAAAGATAATTCCTTTGAAGAAACATCCTTATATGTGGTGATGTATATTAAAAATGGTTCACCACAAATTGGAGATAATCGTTTCTATTTAAATCGATCGATTGGACAGCCGACGGCGATTTTTATTGACCAGGCCGCCTCAGCCCGTGTGCTGCGCAATAACATCATCAATCTATCTCCTCAAAAAGCAATTGCCGTCCGCACCGCAAATTCCACTCATTCTGTGATCGCTCACAACATGCTGGAACGAAGTCAATTGGTGACACATACAACAGACCGGCTCATCGGAAATATAGAGATAGATACACCGTCATGAGCGTTTGAAATCCCTTATTTTGGGGGTTCAGAAGGCGGTTGACAATCCTGTAAAAAGGGCATATAGTAATAATTATTTTTCATTTTTTCGCAACATTTGCCCTTTTTTTATTAATAAAACCGATTAATTCAATCAGAAAAATGTATCTAAGGACTTCAGTTTGATACATTTAGGATATAGAAAGGATGAAGAACAAGTGTCACAGCCGAAAAGGAAGCTCAAGCTAGGCGTATTCATCGCAGGAACTGGACATCATGTTGCCTCTTGGAGACATCCAAATGCAGTACCAGACGCAGCCATGAATCTAGATTATTTTAAACAATTAGCGAAAAAGGCAGAGGAAGGAAAGCTGGATTTACTCTTTTTAGCCGACAGTTTATCCATTAATCAAACCTCTCATCCGAACGTATTAACGAGATTTGAACCGCTGACCCTGCTTTCATCCATTGCTGAGTCTACTTCAACCATTGGTTTAGCAGCAACAGCATCCACTACATACAGTGAGCCTTTCCATATTGCAAGGCAGTTTGCCTCCCTTGATCATTTATCAGGCGGAAGAGCGGCATGGAATGTGGTCACATCTTCTATTGAAGAAACAGCGAAAAATTTTAGCGGAGAAGAGCATTTAGCACACCATAAACGATATGAGCGGGCAGAAGAGTTCGTCGAGGTCGTCAAAGGTCTCTGGGATTCTTGGGAGGAAGACGCTCTTGTCAGAAACAAGGAAACGGGAGAATTCTTCAAATCTAATAAGCTTCATGAGCTCCAGCACAAAGGTGAGTTCTTCTCAGTAAGGGGTCCTCTCAACGTATCACGCACGCCGCAAGGGCAGCCAGTGATCATTCAAGCGGGATCTTCCGAAGATGGCCAAAAGCTTGCAGCAAAAACAGCAGAGCTCATTTTCACTGCACAAAACGATCTCGATAAAGCGAAGGAATTTTATCAAAGCTTGAAGGGGAAAGTAGAGGCTGCTGGCCGTGCTAGAGAGGACGTCAGTATCATGCCGGGTATCTTCCCGATCATTGCTGATACAGAGGAAGAAGCCCAAGCGAAATATGAAGAATTACAGGAGCTGATTGTTCCTGAGATTGGACTGAGCATTCTGCAAAATTACTTAGGCGGAATTGATCTGTCTCAGTATCCTTTAGACGGACCGCTTCCAGAGATTGATCCGAGCACGTCAAATGCGGTGAAAAGCCGTTTTGATCTCGTGATGAATATGGCGAGAAAGGATAACCTGACCATTCGCCAGCTTTATCAATCGGTTGCCGGCTCACGCGGTCATAATATTTTTATTGGAACACCGCAGCAGCTGGCAGATGTGATGGAAACATGGCTTCATGAAGAAGCAGCAGACGGCTTTAATGTCATGCCGCCGCTCTTGCCAGAAGGGCTGGATGTGTTCGTAGACCGCGTCGTCCCAATTCTTCAGGAACGCGGCTTATTCAAAACCGATTACACAGGACAAACCTTACGAGAAAATCTCGGATTAACAGAGCCAAAAAATCGCTACACGACATAAGGGTGAGGTGAATAACGTTGGGATACACGTTTCGTCTGGCAACAGAGGCAGATATAGAGGCGCTGCTTGAACTGACTACAAGAGCCTATGAGCCAATTCGTGAGCTTGGAATCCAGTTCCAAGCAGCACATGCTGATTTCGCTCTCGTTCAGAAAAATGTACAAAAGAATCTTTGCTATGTGATGGAAGAAAACGGAGAGCTTCTATCCACTTTATCACTCCGTATGCCTTGGGGAGAGCAGCCAGGACCGTTCGGCGTCCCTCACATCTGGTGGTTTGCATCAGAACCAGCTGCCAAAAAAGGCACAGGTTCTGCCTTGCTGGAATGGGTTGAAACCGAAGTGCTAAGGGATACACTGAAGGTGCCGTACGTGTCGCTCGGTACAGCTGATAAGCATCCATGGCTGATAGAGATGTATGAGCGTAAAGGCTATGTCAGAGCAGGAGAAAAAGATTTAGGCAAAGGTCATATCACGGTTTATTTCAAAAAACAATTAAGATCAGATATCATACAACCATAAGAGGAAGAAGGGTTTACAAACATGAAAAACAAAAAGTGGCTAATCGTTCTATTTGCAGCAATGCTGGCAGTTTTAGCAGCGTGCGGCGGGGGTAATCAGAGTGAAGGCAAAGACGAAAAAGTGTTAAAAGTAGGCGCTACAGGACAAAGCTATCCGTTTGCTTATAAAGACAATGGCAAGCTTGTAGGATTCGATGTTGAAGTAACAGAAGCCATTGCGAAAAAGCTTGGCTACAAACTAGACTGGCAGCTGAGTGAATTCAGCGGACTGATGGGACAGCTGACATCTGGTAAGCTCGATACCGTGTCAAACCAAGTCGCAGTCACAGACGAGCGTAAACAAACGTTTAACTTTACAGATACGTACGCTTACGCAGGAACACAAATCATCGTGAAAAAAGACAACAACGACATCAAAGGTCTTGACGATTTAAAAGGAAAAACAGTGGCGGCGGTTCTTGGCTCTAACCATGCTAAAAACTTAGAGAGCAAAGACCCAGACAAGAAAATCAAGATTAAAACATATGAAACGCAAGACGGCGTATTAAATGAAGTGGCAAATGGGCGTGTAGATGCTTATGTCAACGGACGCAGTGTATTACTTGCTCAAATTGAAAAAACAGGTCTGCCGCTGAAAATCGTAGGCAACCCAATTGTGTATGAAGAAGTAGGCTACCCATTTGCTAAAGATAAAAAGCATGACAAACTAAGAGAAGAATTTAACAAAGCCATCAAAGAATTAAGAGAAGACGGGACACTTAAGAAATTGTCTGAGAAATATTTCAAAGACGATGTCACAGTGCCAATTAAAAAATAACGACAGCGGCGGTGAAGAGCAGACATGAACAAAATTGATTGGCAGTATATGGTGACGGTTTTTCCGACATTGCTTCAATACTTGCCGATAACGATCTTCATGGCGATTGTCTCCATGGTATTTGCCATTATCATTGGTGTGGTATTCGCTCTCATTACGAAAAACCGGATACCTGTTTTATACCAATTTGCCAAGCTGTATATTTCTTTCTTCAGAGCGGTTCCAACCTTGGTTCAGCTCTTTCTCATTTATTTTGGTCTCCCGCAGCTATTCCCTGCGATGACCTCAATGGATGCTTTAACAGCGGTCATTATCGGATTAAGTATTAAAAACTCAGCATACTTAGCAGAAATTTTCAGAGCGGCTCTGAACTCAGTGGATGAAGGGCAGCTGGAGGCGTGCTTATCTGTCGGTATGACAAGATGGCAGTCTTACGTTAGAATTATTTTCCCGCAGGCCATCAGAAATGCAATTCCAGCGACGGGGAATACCTTTATCGGTCTTTTAAAAGAAACATCTCTTGCCTTTACGATTGGTGTGGCAGAAATGTTTGCACAAGGGAAGATGATTGCATCGGCGAACTATAAATACTTTGAAACCTATTTAGCCGTAGGGATCGTGTATTGGGTGATGACGATCATTTATAGCTTCCTGCAAGACCTATTTGAACGAAAAATCAGCAAACCTTACCGGAATTAAGGAGGTGTGGACATGATCAAGCTCACCAATTTGAAGAAATCATTCGGCGATCTTGTCGTCTTAGACGGAATTAATCTAGACGTGAAAAAAGGGCAGGTTGTGGCCATTATCGGACCTTCTGGCTCCGGTAAATCCACCTTGCTGCGCTGCTTAAATTTATTAGAAACACCTGATGAAGGTACGATTGAAATTGGCGATGCGAAGCTCGATGCGTCCAAATATTCACGTAAAGAAGCCTATCACCTGCGTCAACAAACGGCCATGGTGTTTCAAAACTATAATTTGTTTAAAAACAAGACAGCACTGCAAAACATTACAGAATCATTGCTTGTAACGAAAAAAATGACGAAGCAGCAGGCGAATGAAATCGGTATGAAACTGCTGAAGCAGGTAGGGTTAGAGCAAAAGGCTGACAGCTATCCAGTCACGTTATCTGGCGGACAGCAGCAGCGGATTGGGATTGCCCGTGCGTTAGCAGTTGATCCACATGCGATTTTGCTGGATGAACCAACGTCAGCGCTTGATCCAGAGCTTGTTTCAGGTGTGCTTCAAGTCATTAAATCCATTGCGATTCAAGAAACAACGATGATCATTGTCACACATGAAATGGCGTTTGCAAGAGAAGTGGCAGACCATGTGATTTTCATGGCGGATGGTCATATTATCGAGCAGGGGACGCCAACTGAGTTATTTGATGAAACAAAGAATGAACGGACGAAACGATTTATCCAAAAAGAAGCAGCGGCTGAAGAAGCATAAGCTGCTTTTTATTCTTTAGAGGGGTGAGTGTCTAGTGAAATCAATAGGAAATGAAGATTTAAACAAACGTTTGATTCATATTCGCCGAGCGCTTCATGAGCATCCAGAGCTGGCGTTTGAAGAATATGAAACGACAAAGAAACTGCGCCGCTGGTTAGAAGAAGAAGGGATTACTGTGCTTGATATCCCGGCACTTCAAACAGGTGTTGTCTGTGAAATCAAGGGAGAACAAGAGGGACCGACGATTGCTCTGAGAGCCGATATTGATGCACTTCCGATTGAAGAAGCATCAGGCGAACCATTTTCTTCAAAGGTACCGGGTAAAATGCATGCATGCGGTCATGATTTCCATACAGCTTCTATTTTTGGTGCGGCTCTTTTATTAAAAGAGCGGAAACACGAGATCAAAGGAACGGTTCGTATTTTGTTCCAGCCGGCTGAGGAAGTTGCTCAAGGGGCGAAACACGTCATAGAGGCAGGCGTTTTAGATGGAGTCGATGCGATTTTCGGTATGCACAACAAACCTGACCTGCCAGTCGGCACGATTGGCATTAGAGAAAAAGCATTGATGGCGAGTGTGGACCGGTTTGAAATCGATATTAAAGGAACGGGTGGTCATGCGGGTATTCCAAATCACACGGTAGATCCCATTGCCATCAGCGGGCAGATTACAAGCGCCCTTCAGCAAATCGTCAGCCGACGCATCAGCTCCTTGCATCATGCGGTTGTCAGCATCACACGCATTCAAGGCGGCACATCATGGAATGTGATTCCCGACCGTGTCGAGATGGAAGGAACCGTTCGGACGTTTGAGCCTGAAGTAAGAGCGATGATTCCAGAGCTTATGAAACAAATCGTCAGCGGGATTGCAGAAGGTTTTGGAGCAGAGGCAGAAGTGAAATGGCATCCTTATTTGCCTTCTGTCATGAATGATGAGCGTCTGACAAAGGTGGTAGAAGAAACGGCGGACTCGCTTGACTTACATGTCGTGCAGGCAGAGCAGTCACCGGGAGGAGAAGATTTTGCCCTGTATCAAGAACGCATTCCAGGCTTTTTTGTATGGATGGGGACTAGTGGTACGAAGGAGTGGCATCACCCTGCGTTTACATTAAATGAAGACGCACTTCCAGTTTCCGCTGCCTTCTTTGCTGAGCTTGCCGTTCAGGCATTGGAGTCTCGATCATGGAATTAACAAAACAACTGGCAGAAGCAGTGCTTTCTGCTGATCCGCTGCAAGATGAACGGGCCATTCAAATGGCGAGAAATGGTCTGTTAGACGCTGCGGCATCAGCGCTTGCTGCGAAAGAGGATGAAGGAATTCAGAAGCTGATGCAGCTTGTTGAACAGGAAGGAGGAACCGCTCAGATTCCTGTCATTGGACAAGGAAAGAAGGTGAGCCGCCAATCCGCAGCGATGCTGAACGGCTACCTCATCCATGCCCTTGATTATGATGATGTGCACTCAGATGTGAGAGGACATCCAAGTGCGGTCATCATTCCGGCGCTGCTATCACAGCTGACAGACGGCAAAGGGTATGGCGAGCGGTTTTTAGCTGCCTATATCACTGGTGTTGAAGTGATGGCAAGACTTGGCGAATCCATCGGCAAGGCGCATTATGAGCGGGGCTGGCATAATACAGGAACACTCGGAGCCATTGCGGCAGTATGCGCGATTGGTTATTTGAAACAAGTCTCGCAGGAAGAACTGACGAAAGCAATTGGCTTTGCCGGAGCGCAATCAGCCGGAATGCGAAAGCAGTTTGGTTCTGATATGAAACCATTACAAGCCGGCTTAGCTGCTAAAACAGCCGTTTGGTCTATGGATTTAGCTTGTTCAGGTTTTGGAGGGAATGACTCGGTTCTTGATGGCGCACTTGGTTTCTTTTCACTCTATGGAGATATGGAACTTGCGAAAAGTCGTTTACTAGAGGGCTATGGTTCTTCATGGCGTATCGTTTCACCGGGGCTGTGGTTCAAAGTATATCCATTCTGCTCAGCTGCCCACCATGCAGCAGATGCGATCCAATCCTTAATGAAAGAGCGGGCTTTCTTGCCGGAGCAGGTGAGACAGGTCGATGTTATATTCCCGCCAGGCGGAGATGCAGCGCTTATTGAGCAGACACCTTTGACTGGAGAAGAAGGACGATTCAGTGTCGAATACGTCATCGCACTGGCGGTGTTTGGACAGACGCTAACGCTGGATGCCTTTACGAAAAAAACCATTCCATCAGACATGCGAACATGGATGAAGCGGGTGAGCAGAGGATATGATCAAACGATAGAACCTCATCCCGATGCTGTTCCAAAAGGACGCTTTACGATTGTGAAGCTCACCTTATCTGACGGCACGACCATCAGCAAACGTGTTGATATTCCTCAGGGAGCACCAGGACACGCGTTATCGAAAGAAGACATCATACAAAAGTTAAGCAGTGTCACAAGCGCATCACAGGCACAGCAGATTTTACAGGTGGTTGAAGAGGGAAACAACGCTGCTTATTTGAAGTTGCTGGCACGATAAAAAGCTCATCGATAGAGATGAGCTCTTTTAAATAGATCTATCATATAACTGTCATGAAGTTCTTTCTCTAAATATATGAGACTTCCTCATGAGTTAAAGAACCATAAATGACGCTGTCCTCGTCTTGATATTTTGTAAAGTCATGTTGAATATCTTCAACTAATATCTTGACCATCTTCTGCAATTCCATCATAAAAAAACCTCATGTGATTCACCGCAGTATTAGTTCTTTCAAAAAGTATGAATAAAAGATGACCAATCGATGATAAGTTCATAAAAACAGTGGAATCCAATTGAGATTTGAAAGGGAACATGTAAAATAAAGCTACATAAAGAAAAACAATGGTAGCAGCGGAGGCTGATCATGAAAATATTAATGATTGAAGATAATCAGAGCGTTTGTACAATGACGGATATGTTTTTTCAACGAGAGGGATTTCAAGCGGAATTCGTTCATGATGGATTAGAAGGATTGAATCGCTTTAAGCAAGAGGAGGATTGGGATCTACTCATTTTAGATGTCATGCTTCCTTCGATGGATGGTCTGACCATTTGTCAAAAAGTGCGCCAGATCAGTGACATTCCGATTATCATGCTGACAGCCAAGGAAACCGAGTCTGATCAGGTACTTGGTTTTGATCTTGGGGCAGATGATTATGTGACCAAGCCCTTTAGTCCACTAACCTTGATGGCAAGAATTAAAGCGGTGAAACGACGCTTTGCTCATACAACTACTCAAGAAAAGATGAATGAGGGCGAACGGCTGGAGACAGCACATTTTCAGTTGGATAAGAAAACGAGGGAAGTTTTCCTGGATGGAAAGCGAATAGAGAACCTCACACCGAAAGAATACGATCTGCTGTGCTTTTTTATTCAGCATCCTCGGCAAGTATTTTCACGAGAACAATTGCTTGAGCAAATTTGGGGATACCAATTTTATGGGGATGAACGAACGGTAGATGTTCATATTAAACGGCTGCGCCAAAAAATTGGGGACGGGCCTAAGCCCTTTTTGTATACAGTATGGGGCGTAGGGTATAAGTTCGATGAAGATTAAATATTTTTATCAGCTGCTGATCAGTCACCTTGGGTTATTGCTCATCGCCATTGTCATTATCAGCACCCTTTTATCTCATTTTGTGAAAGATATTGCCTATCAAAACAGAGTGAATGAAATGAGCTCCTATGGGAATGAAATCTTGCAAGATTATAAACGTCTCCCTAAAAGCGAGATGACCTTTCGTCTGCGTCCATTTGAAGATATTCTTTCGACGAGGCAAATTCGTTTTTTCGTGTTTGATGAAAAAGGAGATATTCTGTCTCAGCAGCAAGAGATGCCGCCGCATGAAGCATTATTGACAAAGGATTTATGGGCCAAACTCTCGAAAGGAGAGCAAATCATTGTCAAGCGAAGTGATTCACGCCGCCTTGATCAAGAGGCATCACTTGTGGCGCTCCCTGTCATGGAGGATGGAAAGCTAAAGGGCGGAGTCGTTCTTATTGCCCCGATTCAAGGCGCTGAACAGCTCATCGCCCAAATGAATCGTTATCTGTATATCATCGTATTTGTGGCGCTGACGATCACCTTTATTCTCAGCCTGTTCCTGTCTAAATTTCATGTGAACCGCATCAAAAAGTTGAGAGAGGCGACTGAAAAGATTGCGCAAGGTGATTACAACATCAAGCTTGAAAACAAACACCTTGACGAAATTGGCACACTTGGTGAGGATTTTAATATGATGGCCAAGCGTCTTCAGCAATCAAGAGAGGAAATTGACCGGCTCGAAAAGCGAAGACGCCAATTCATCGCAGATGTGTCTCACGAATTGAAAACACCGCTGACCACCATTCGAGGACTGGTGGAATGGCTGAACACTGCGGATGTGTCAGCAGAAGAGAAAGAGAAATGCTATGCCTTAATCACTGATGAGACAAAACGTATGCTGCGCCTCGTCAATGAAAATATGGATTATGAGAAAATTAGATCGAATCAAATTACCCTTCAGAAATTTCACTATCCACTTATTGACACATTTGAAGTGATGAAAGAGCAGCTGAGCCGAATCGCCGAAGAGAAAAACAATCAGCTGATCGTGGACGTTGATCCCAAGCTAAAGGTTTATGCAGATTATGACAGGCTTATTCAAATACTTGTCAATATTACAAAGAACGCGATTCAATTCACAGAAGACGGCCGTATTTACTTAAGAGGAAAACAAGAAAATCAAGAGACGATCATCGAAGTGGAAGACACAGGCATTGGCATTGCGCCAGACGAAGTCAAACACATATGGGAACGTTTTTATAAAGCGGATCTCTCAAGAACGAATACACCGTATGGAGAATACGGATTGGGCTTGTCCATCGTGAAGCAGCTTGTGGACCTGCATGAAGGGCATATTGATATGAAAAGTGAAAAAAACAATGGAACGACATTTACCATACGACTGCCGTTTCCAGAAGAAAAGGGCTAAAATGAAGTTCATTTTAGCCCTTTTTGGTGAATCACCACTTATTCATTCTTGGTAAACGTCAATCCAATATGAGCAAGTGCCTGCGGTAAATCTTTGCGAATGGTGATGTCTTTAAACGATATATTGGATTGAATCGCACTTAAAGCAAGGTCTTGCTTAATGCCGGTTAAAACTGCTGAAATTCCTAAAAGTCTCAGCGTTTGTGCATAGCTGACCAAATATTGAATGCTTTGTTCATTCAGGCTTTTTGTTCCCGATACATCAATGACCAAATGAGAGAGTGACAGCCTGTAGCTTTCCTGTAAAATGGTTTCCAAAATATGCTGAGCACGTGTCTCTTCGATATCACCAAGCAGAGGAAGAACGGCGACACCGTCAACCACTGGTACGATCGGTACAGACAATTGCTGAATTTGCCGGTTAGCACGGTCTAGTTCGAGAACGTAGCTTAATAAAGAAGCCATCGTTTCAAACATATACACATGCTCTTCTGTAAATTGCTTCGGTCTCAAATCAAGTCCGCAAATCGTCCCGTAGTTCGTCCCATCAGTGAAATCAATGGGAACCCCAATAAACGAGCCGCTTTGAAGATGTTTCGTGACCTCTAAGTATTTAGATCGATCATCCCTCGAAATGTCAGGGATGACAAGTGTATCCTGATGATCGACCGCCAGCTTGCAAAATGTTTTTTCGTAAGGAAGTTCTTCTCCTTCTTCAAGAAGCTGCTCGTCATGATTTAGCACCTTTACAATCTGATTGGTGTTTTGATCATTTTTAGCAATAAACAGTGTATTCACATCAATGAATTGACTCATCATGTTTAAAATACTAGTAGAAGCATCATGAAAATTGCGAAACTGTTTTAATAGTTGTTGACGAGGCATTGTTTTAGGACTCCTTGTAGCTCCGAACATAGGCCGGAACGTGTAGTTGATGTGTCTCTATCATACAAAATCAAACAAGAAATAGATACACTTTAATGCGCAAAAACACTCTGACCGTCGAGATGAAAAAAGACTGCCGATCCAAAGATCTGGCAGCCTGCTGATTAAAGAGAGACAGGGACAGTAGACATAGAGAAAAATTCCTCATACAAGGCTTGAACAGCTTCTTTTTCTTGCGCTGCTTTGACGCCAAACATCATGCTGACCTCTGAAGAGCCTTGATTGATCATTTCAATATTGACCTTCGCTTTTGAGAGCGCCTTTGCAGCTCTTGCTGTTGTGCCAACATTATGACGCATCGCTTCTCCTACAACCATAATAAGCGAGAGGTTTCGCTCTAAAACGACCTCATCTGCATCAAGCACGAGCTTCAAGCGGTCTAGCAGCTCCTCTTCAATTTGCTGCTCCTCCAGCTGATCCTGCCGTAAAATAATGTTCATATCATCAATGCCAGAAGGTACGTGCTCATACGTAAGCCCATATTCCTCTAGTGTTTGCAGCACCTTACGTCCAAAACCGACTTCTCTGTTCATCAAATATTTGCTAATGTAAATGCTGCAAAATCCATTGTCTGAGGCAATTCCAACAACAGGTCCATTTGTATGATCCCGCTGATTCACGATTTTTGTACCTTTTGCCGACGGGTTATTGGTGTTTTTAATCTGAACCGGAATGCCTGCACGGAAGGCTGGAATAAGTGCTTCATCATGGAACACAGAAAAACCAGCATAAGACAGTTCGCGCATTTCCCGGTACGTCAGCTCAGTAATCTCTTTCGGTTCATGAACGATCGTTGGATTGACTGCATAGACAGCATCCACATCTGTAAAGTTTTCATACATATCTGCTTTCAGGCCGTTCGCCAAAATGGAGCCGGTAATATCGGAGCCGCTTCGCGAAAAGGTGACGATGTCTCCTGCTAGACTAAAGCCAAAAAAGCCGGGGAATATAATAATGCCAGAGCGCTCTCTTAATTTGTACAAATGATCATATGACTCCGGCAGGACTTGCGCTTGGCCAGGCTCATCGCTCACAAACAAACCAGCTTCCTTTGGATTCACATAATGAGCTTCAACACCTTGGTGGCGGAAATAGGCGGCAATGAGCTTAGCGTTATTGTCTTCACCGCTTGCTTTAATGGCATCAAGATAGCACTCAGGGCGTGATGAATCAGCCTGTAATAGTGCCTCTAGATCTTGCCTGATGGTATCGATAATGTCATGACCTAATCCGAGTTCATCTGCTATTGAGGCATACCGCTCGATAACTGCTTCCTTTAAATCATGTGCTTCACCTAAACGTAAATATTGTTCACCGCAGCTAATTAATAGATCGGTGACCTTCGTATCCGTTGAATGCCGTTTTCCTGGTGCGGAAACAACGACTGCTTTTCGAGCTGGATCTGCTGTTACAATGTCAAATACCTTTTGCAGCTGCTTGCCAGAGGCAAGTGAACTGCCACCAAATTTAACGACCTTCAATGCATACATCTCCTATAGTAAAAATTTTCTCACAAATTGAATAGTTCCTATTATCAACTCTTTTCTTTAATTTATCAAGGTTTTTCTTCACTAGAAATACAAATGTATTTATAGAGAGGACGGTATTGTGTGAGTATATGAAAAAAGAGCCGGCCATATGCCGAGCTCTTTTTCTTATGAAGAAGACGAGGAGGAAGATATCTCCTGCTTCATCACTTTGTTATCACGTTTTGCCTTTAAGAAAAAGGAGAGGATGAGTCCAATGACTGCAATCAGACCAGAAATGAAAAATGATGTATTCATTCCATGAACGGCTGATTTTAATGGATTGGCTAATTCTGCATTTGCAGCAGAGCTGCTCATGATGGAAACAAGCACAGCCGTTCCAATGGAACCGCCTACTTGTCTCATCGTGTTATTCATCGCTGTCCCATGCGGGATCAAATGAGGCGGTAATGCGTTAATACCTGCCGTTGTCAGCGGCATCATGATCATCCCAACCCCGATTAAGCGAAGCGTATAGGCGACCGTAATGAGAGCGATCGATGAATCAAGGGTGAGCAGCATAAATGGCAGGGTGGTAACGGTGAGGATCGTAAATCCGCCTAATGCCAGCCCTCTTCCGCCGACTTTATCAAAAATCCGTCCAATAATTGGTGACAGGAGTCCCATAAAGAGAGCACCCGGCAATAAGATAAGCCCTGTATCAAGTGCAGACAGCCCTCTGACATTCTGCGTATAAAGCGGCAGAATCGTCTCTGTCCCAATCAATAAAGCAAAGACAAGCATCCCGAGGAAAGTTGTTAAGCTAAAGATCGCAAATTTAAATACGCCAAACTCAAGCATCGGTCTTGTTAAGTTCGACTGGCGCAGGATAAAGAAAAACAAGCTCACGGCGCCGACAATCAGCGAAATGAGAACAGTTGCACTCGTCCATCCATACGTGCCGACACTAGAAAATCCGTAAAGCAGCCCGCCGAAACCGAAGGACGACAAGATGACAGATAACACATCAATACGTGTCTCTCTTTGCTGCGTCACATTTTTCATTAAGAAGAAAGCAAGAATGAGATCAATGATACCGATTGGCATAACAATATAAAACAGGGCCTTCCAGCTGAAGGAATCGACAATCCAGCCGCCAAGTGTTGGTCCAAGTGCTGGTGCGAACGAAATGACAAGTCCGACCATGCCCATTGCCTGCCCGCGTTTTTCTTTTGGGAAAATGGTTAAAAAGATCGTTTGCATCAGCGGCATTAAAATCCCTGCACCGGCTGCCTGTACGATACGCGCTGCAAGTAACACCGGGAAATTCGTAGCAAATGAAGCAAGAATTGTACCGGCTGTAAAGATGCTAAGTGCCGTTAAAACTAAAGAACGGCTCGAAAATTTCTCAATTAAGAAAGCTGTAATCGGGATGAGAATCCCGTTTGTCAGCATAAAGGCTGTTGTAAGCCATTGTCCTTTGCTGACCTCAATATTGAAGTCCCCCATGATATGTGGGATCGCTGGAATAAGAAGCGTTTGGTTTAATATCGCGACGAATGCCCCAACGAGGAAAATCCCAACAATCACAGATCGATTGTAAGATGTTGTTGATTGGTTCATGTTATCCCTTCTTTATCTATAAAATGATGTTTTTTAGCTGTGACACGTTTTGTGATAAAACGCTGTTTTTACCTAAATAATCGAGCAGAGAGCTGACTAAAAAGGTTCTCGGTTCATCCTTTGATAATTCTTGATTGAGCAGCTCATACGCAGAGAGGAGATCGTCCTTTTCTTCTCCATTTGACAGTGCTTGAAGCTCCTGTTTGATCTTCGTTAAGTACGAGATGACAAGTTTTTCCTCATCATATTCGTCCTGTGAGGAAAACAAATAAGAGTCCATCAGCTGATCTGTTAACACAGGCTCAATCGAGCAAGGCTTTTTCGATACACGGTCCATCACACCGATGATCATCTCGGCAGCATTTTCTAATTTGATGTTCTTGTGCTCAATCGCCAGCATTAAGATGAATTCTCTCATTAATCCATTGAGAACAATCACAAGATCCCAAACATAAGGAGCGACAGATTCACCATATGTGCTCAAAATAATGTCTCTGTGCCGCTGCATGATAATGGAGCGTGTCTCGCGCAAGTGTTTAATGACAATAGGCGAATGCTGTGAAAAAGCTTCAAAGGACAGCATGTTCAAAAATTTATGATTCTCCTTAAACTCTTCAAGCTCAAGCTTGATCTTCTTTGTGAATTTTTCCTTTTTGGACAGCGTCGTTTCTGAATGAATGATCTGAGAAATCTCTCTCATTTTGCACTGATTGTATTTAATCAGTTCTAATAGAAGAGCTTCCTTTGAATCAAACAGTTTATAAATAGACGCTTTTGATATTTTACAGGCATCGGCAATTGACTGCATCGAGACACTCATATAGCCTTTTTGAGAAAATAATTTCTTTGAAACCCGCAAAATCTCTTCTTGCTTTTCGTTCATCTTCATAAGTCCTTTCCGAATCGGCAAAACCATATGGTCACAATGGAAACCGAGTGGTCACTTTTGCTATGATAACAAAACCAATGACCCATGACAAGAAAATGAACTTAAAAAAATACCCGTCTGCATGACAGGTATTTTATCCTTCCGCATGTGCGACATATATTTTTGTTTTGCCGTGAAGTTCGACGACCAACATGTCTTCTCTCTCCTTCACAGAGTAAATAGCGGTCCCTTTTTGCAACCTAGAAGCTGTTCCATGCTGAAAATCTTTAGTAGATGTTCTTTTTACAACACCTACTTGCTGATGTTTGGTGACGGTTTGTTGATCGTCCATATCCAAGTTATTTTGATAGACAGTTCCTTTCCATTGAAAGATATCGGCATGGGGCTCGTGAGCTAATAACTCTTCCGCACTAGGTGGTTTTGACTGAAAAGATTGAACGGACTGGCAGGCGCATAAGGAGATCGTGAGCATCATCATCATTAAACTAATCCATATGTTACGTGTCAAAATGGGTTCCTTCCCTTCAAGGCAGTCTCATTCATAATGGACGTTTGTGAAGTCATATCGTTACTTGACTAGTCAGCTCCAGATGAATGAGATTGTATGTTGGCACAAAATACGATACATTTATCGTATGACGAATCCAAACCATCCAAACCAAGAAGATATGAGACTGATTTCTGTGCTGCACGCATTGGCTGATCCAATCCGGTTAGAAATTGTTCGCTGCTTAGCAGAGGCGGGGGAGAGGACATGCGGCACGTATGAGATGAATATCGCCAAATCCACGCTTTCCCATCACTTCAAAGTGCTGAGGGAGGCAGGCGTTGTGAAAGTGAGAATTGACGGAAAGCACCGTTATTACTCTCTAAGAAAAGAAGACATCGAGGCCGCTTTTCCTGGACTCGTGTCATCCATTTTAGCCGTAGATAAAGAGCGGTGGTAAGCCAGCTGTTTCTGTAAAGAGCAGCTGGCTGTTTTATTTCCCAAAAATGGCGTCATACAGCCGTTTCACCGCTGGCTCAATATCCTCTGGCTGCATATGCGAGAAGCCAAGGACAAGCGGGACAAAGCCTTCTTTGTGACCGGGTACTTGCTCATCAAGGGTAAAACGATCCATTCCGTACATTTTCAGCTTTCTTTCTTTCGCTCGCTGTAAAATCTCATGCTGAGACCGATTTGAGCGGAACTCTGCGATAAAATGAAGCCCAGCATTTTCTCCAATAATCCGCACATTGTCAGCAAAAACCGTATTGAGCTCTCCAATGAGCTGCTTCCGTTTTTCCTCATATAAACCATTCATTCTTTTAATATGCCGTTGATATGCCCCATCTTTTATAAAATGAAGAAGGGTGTATTGTGTAAAAAGATTGGCTGTTTGAATGAAAAAATGCTGTTCTTCTTTATAGCGTCTCAATAAATGCTGAGGCAGCACCATATAACTTAGCCGTAAGCCAGGCAGCAATGATTTTGAGAAGGTGCCCATATAAATGACTTTGTCATATCGATCCAGACTTTGCAGCGCCGGAATGCTGTCTGTACCATATTTAAATTCACTGTCATAATCATCCTCAATGATATAACGATCTGGCTGATCGGCTGCCCAGTTTAACAGCTGAATGCGCCGGGAAATCGGCATAATCACCCCTGTTGGAAATTGATGTGAAGGGGTAATGATCAACACATTCGGCTGTTTTTTATGAATGTCGCTCATTCGCACCCCTTTTTGGTCAATGCCAATCGTTTCAATTTGGTGATGATTGTTTTTCAGCATTTGATAGAGCCGGCGGTAACCGGGGTTTTCTAATCCATATACTTGATCGGCCGGAAGAATGCTTGATAACGAATGGATCAGTGACTGTGTGCCTGCACTTAAAATGAGCTGTTCCGGATAGCATTTGACTCCTCGTGCAAGTCCGATCAGCCGGGCGATCGTTTCCCTCAGCTCATACACACCTTGTGGATGCGGAAGCTCACCGAAGGCTTCTTGATGGAGGTGGATCGCCTTTTGTTCACTTTTCAGCCAGCTTTTAAATGGAAAGTTCGCTGTATCGACGGAGATATGTGAAAAGGAATACCAGTCGTCTCGTGCAATCGGCTCCTCCTTTAAATCTTCAGGAAGAGAAGAGGGTTTCAGCTGACCTGACTCATGAAACGTCTCTAGTGATTCCACGAAAAACCCTTTGCGTTCAACCGAATATAAATACCCCTCGGCAAGCAGCTGCTGATAGGCGCCATTCACTGAATTAACGCTGACGTTTAATGCATCAGCTAACTCTCGTTTGGACGGTAATTGATCGTGCGGCTGAAGGTTGCGGTTTAAGATTTCCCCTTTAATTTTCGTATAAATTTGATGATAAATATATCCGTTTTGCCCTGTTTGATCTAGTTGAATTGTCAGCATCTCACCATTCCATCCTCTCTGGTACCATGAAAAAAATGATATTGGTACTTTCTATCATACCAAAAAATATTCAGAATAATAAAAAAGGATATAAAGGGGATGGATGACAATGAGTCAAACGACAACAAACCGTTTTTCAACCGAAGAATGGCAGGGAAAAAGAGATCAATACGTCGCAAGAGGCGTCAGTAATGGCAACCGTCATCTTGCAGCGAAGGGGAAGGGAGCCGAGCTGTTCGATATCGATGGGAACCGATTTATCGATTTTGCAGGCGCCATTGGCACATTAAACGTAGGACATTCACATCCAAAGGTTGTTGAAGCGGTCAAAGCACAGGCAGAGAGCCTGATTCACCCAGGATTCAACGTGATGATGTACGAATCGTATATCGAATTGGCAGAGAAGCTGTGCCATCTCACACCAGGGGACCATGACAAGAAAGCCATTTTTCTTAATTCAGGTGCAGAAGCGGTTGAAAATGCAGTGAAAATTGCACGTAAATATACGAAAAGACAGGCCGTTGTGTCGTTCACAAGAGGTTTTCACGGCAGAACGAATATGACAATGAGCATGACGAGCAAGGTCAAGCCATATAAATTTGGCTTCGGACCATTTGCGTCAGAGGTGTACCAAGCACCATACCCGTATTACTATCAAAAGCCAGAAGGATTAAGCGATGCAGCGTACGACGAGTACATCATTGATCAATTCAATCAATTTTTCGTCGCAGCCGTTGCACCAGTAACCGTTGCTTGTGTGGTCATGGAACCAGTCCAAGGGGAGGGCGGATTCATTGTGCCATCGAAGCGTTTCGTTCAGCATGTCGCTTCATTCTGTCAGCAGCACGGGATTGTCTTTGTTGCAGATGAAATCCAAACCGGTTTTGCAAGAACAGGGAAATACTTTGCGATTGAGCACTTTGATGTGGTGCCGGACTTAATCACTGTGTCAAAATCTCTTGCAGCTGGCCTGCCGCTGAGCGGTGTCGTTGGCAGAAAAGAACTGCTTGATGCGGCAGATCCAGGGGAGCTTGGGGGAACATATGCAGGAAGTCCGTTAGGCTGTGTAGCAGCACTGGCTGTTCTTGATATCATTGAAACAGAACAATTGAATCAACGATCTGAACACATTGGACAAGTCATTGAGGACAAAGCAAATGAATGGAGAACAGCGTATCCATTCATTGGGGAAGTCCGCCGGTTAGGGGCAATGGCGGCAATTGAAATTGTGGAAGATCAAACAACGCGTACACCAGATAAGAAAAGAGCCGCAGCTATTGCAGCATATGCAAATGAGCACGGGCTGCTCTTATTAACGGCAGGGATTAATGGGAATATCATTCGCTTCTTAACACCACTTGTCATCACAGATGAGCTGCTTCACGAAGGACTAGGGATCATCGAGGACGCCTTCAAAGCACGCTAAACAACAAAGGGGGATGGTTGTATGCAAAAACAACAAATGGCAAAAACCATGTCGCAGTCTGACGTACTGTTTTTGTCCATTGGTGCAATGCTTGGCTGGGGCTGGGTTGTACTTTCGGGAGATTGGATTTTAACAGCTGGATTTTTAGGCAGTGTGATTGCTTTCGTTATAGGCGGTATTCTCGTCATCTTTATTGGACTTACGTATGCTGAGCTTTCGTCTGCGATTCCAGAGACAGGCGGAGGGCTCGTCTTTGTCCAGCGGGCTTTTGGGATGAAAGCAGCGTTCGTCTCAGCATGGGGCGTATTGTTTGGTTATGTGTCCGTGATTACGTTTGAAGCTGTCGCCTTGCCGACCGTCATTGATTATGTGATTCCAACACAGCATGTTGGCTTCTTATGGAATATAGGGGGATGGGACGTTTATTTCACGTGGGTATTGATTGGATCTGGCGGTGCATTGTTTTTAACAGCGCTGAATTACATTGGGGCGAAGCCTGCTGCCATTTTTCAATCCGTGTTCACAGTGGCGATTATTCTGACAGGTTTTCTTCTTTTAGGCGGCGCAACATTTAATGGAGATTTTGCAAACCTAGAGCCTATGTTTCAAGGCGGTGTTGGCGGTCTTATGGCGGTGTTAGTCATGATTCCCTTTTTATTCGTTGGGTTTGATGTCATTCCACAAGTAGCGGCGGAGATTAACGCACCAAAAAAAATCATTGGGAGAATCTTGATTATCTCCATCGTGAGCGCGGTCATTTTTTATCTACTTATTGTCTTTGGGGTAGCTGCTGGAATGTCAAAAGGACAGCTTGAAGCCTCTTCATTAGCGACAGCAGATGCGATGGTACAGCTTCTCGGTCATCAAGCGTTTGGAACAGTGCTTGTCATTGGAGGGGTAGCAGGAATTGTGACGAGCTGGAATGCTTTTATTATCGGTGCAAGCCGTATTCTATATGCTATGGCGGAAAGAGGTATGATTTCTAAATGGTTTGCGTATATTCATCCAAAGTATAAAACACCGACAAATGCCATTTTATTTCTTGGTGCTTTGGCTTTTTTCGCTCCATTATTAGGGCGCCCTGCCCTCGTATGGATTGTCAATGCGGGCGGTGTAGGAATCATCGTCGGGTACTTAATAGTATCCATTGCTTTTATGAGACTTCGCAAAACAGAACCTGAGCTGGAACGTCCATACAGCATTAAATATTGGCGGACCACAGGTGTTTTAGCCATCGGACTGAGTCTTCTTTTCCTTTCATTTTACTTTCCAGGAATGCCGGCGTCCTTATCGTGGCCAGCTGAATGGATATTGCTTTTAAGTTGGGTACTCATTGGGTATATACTATATGTAATGAATCCAAGAACGAAGGAGACGGTAGAGCATGACAAACGAACTCAAAGTGTATAATCCTGCAACAGGAGAAGAAATTGCTTCAGTTGCTCAGCATACAAAAGAACAAATCGAAGACGCAATTTCCCGCTCACACAAAGCATTTAAATCATGGGCGAAAACGTCAGCGCATGAACGTGCCAATATCATTCGCAAGTGGTTTGATCTGATGATTGAGCATAAAGAAAGGCTTGCGAAAATCATTACAGAAGAAAACGGAAAGCCGTACCAAGAAGCATTAGGGGAAATCGTCTATGCGGCTGGTTATATTGAATGGTACGCAGAGGAAGCAAAGCGAATCTACGGCAGAACCATCCCGTCACATACGACAAACAAACGCCTTTTCGTCACAAAACAGCCAGTTGGTCCTGTTGCTGCCATTACTCCGTGGAATTTCCCTGCGGCGATGATTACGAGAAAGGCAGCTCCAGCGCTTGCAGCAGGCTGTACGTTTATTGTAAAACCTGCTGAAGACACACCGCTGACAGCCATTGAACTAGTAAAATTAGGTCATGAAGCTGGCATTCCAGAGGATGCACTGCAATGGGTTGTGGGAGATGGAAAAGAAGTGGGTGAAATCTTCACAGATAGTCCATTGATTCGTAAAATCACGTTTACAGGCTCAACGCCCGTCGGAAAGCATTTGATCAAAAACAGTGCCAGCACAGTCAAACACGTATCAATGGAGCTTGGCGGTCATGCCCCGCTCATCGTAGACAAGGATGCAAATCTTGAATTAGCTGTCAAACAAGCAGTGGCATCTAAGTTTCGGAACGCCGGGCAAACCTGTGTCTGTGCCAACCGCTTAATTGTGCATGAAGACATTCATGAAGCATTTGCTCAAAGCTTCAGCAAAGAAGTAGAAAAGCTGAAAGTGGGAAATGGCTTTGAAGAAGGCACATCCATCGGTCCGATTATTAACAAGCGCGGCTTTGATAAAATTGTCGGCCAAATTCAAGATGCAGTGGATAAAGGGGCGAAAGTTCTTGTCGGCGGCGATACGCATTTCGACGATGACAAGTCGTATTATTTTGTCCAGCCAACGGTTCTTACACATGTGGACCTTTCGATGAACATCATGCATGAAGAGACCTTTGGTCCAGTGGCACCGATTACGACATTCAAAACGTTAGACGAGGCAATTGAATTAGCCAACGATACACCTTTTGGCCTTGCAGCTTATTTCTTTACAGAAAATTATCGAAACGGACTCTACATTTCAGAAAATCTCGATTATGGGATTATTGGCTGGAATGATGGCGGTCCATCGGCTGTCCAAGCACCTTTTGGCGGTATGAAAGAGAGCGGGATTGGCCGAGAAGGCGGCATCGAAGGGATCGAACCTTATTTAGAAACAAAATATGTATCGATTGGGTTAGACGAATAAACGTGAAAAAGACTGTCCGAGGAATCTCGGCAGTCTTTTTTTATTAAACAGCCGGCGGGAAAAGCTGATCCACCGTTTCTTTCGTTTCTTTCAGAATTTCGTGTATGTAATCTGTAGATGCCTGCTCCATGCTGCTGAACAAAAGCCGTTCAACAGGCTGAATGCCAATAAAATTGAAGACTTCAGTATCCGTTGTCATGTGATGGGAGGAGGTGAAAATCTTATTGGAATCCAGAAAAGTCCTCGGGGCATCGTGCGTGTTGATGATAACACCTTGTTTGTGCCGAAGCAGATTTTCAATCTCTCCAACCTCATTGATCTGATAAGCAAAACCCTCAGAAAAGACGCGCTCTACATAACCCTTTAGCATAGCCGGCAAGCCTGTCCACCATATTGGAAAAATAAACGTCAGCACATCCGCCTGCTGTATCAGCTTCTGCTCTCTTTGAATGGCGATCGGGACATCACCGCATTTGATGGCAGCCTTTTCTGCAATGGTGAGCTCTGGTGAAAAACCTAGAGCATAGACATCACGAACAGTCACTTTATGACCATTGTTCAAAAGAGTGCTCACAACAAGATCTAATAAGGTTTGATTTAAGCTTTGCTGGGGATGAGCAAAAATGATTACATGGTTCATCTCATAGCCTCCTAGGTGGTCATGTGTCCCATTATGGCATGCGGCTTTATCCTATTCAATCCTATATTGGCAATAACAAGTTGGGAAAATGGAAAATAATTGATCTCTCGCATTTGTTCCGATATGTGTAAAGGAAGAAAAAGCGATCGTTTCTGAGAAAACGATCGCTCATACAGCCTTTATTTCTTTCTAAAAGCAAGTCCAAGTGCAATCAGTGCCACGACTAGAGCAGCAATGGACAGACCAAGGACAAGTGGTGAGGAAGAAGCAGAGGCTGTTTCAGAGGCCTTTTCTTCTTTTGGTTTTTCCTGGCCATGTGAATCCGTTACGGTATTAGATGCCACAATGTTTGTGATGGAATGAGGTTTATCAGCATCTTTATCGCCAGTCCATTCAACGACCGTTCCATCCTGATAATATTGATACGCATCCCATGCAGCTTCACCTGCTTTCTCAGGGTTTTTCGCTACAAAAACGAATTGCTGGAATTGTCCAGCAAGCACACCTTTACCTGTTGCTTCCCAAGTCACTCTTGTCACCTTGCCATCTTTCTCTTCAGTAGACGTTTTCCAGCCAGGTACTGGCTCATATTGCTGGAATTCTACGCCTTTAGGTATTGTCAAGACAACCTTTGTCGTCGGGCTGTCACTCTCAGAAGGAACCTTTAATGTATAGGTTTCCCAAGCATTTGTCGCAGATGTATCAGGCTTGACTGTCACGTGCGCACTCACAGGAATCGCCAATAAAAATGAAGCGAGAAGCATTGGTAATAAAGCTTTAACGTATTTTTTCATTTGTCATGAACTCCTTTTAATTTCTTCTAATAAATGTAGTATCGATATTCTTAAAAGAACCAGTTAACGCATGGATTTCAATTTTCCATGTGCCTTTTTCATTTAATAAGAGATTTTCAGCAGAGAAATGACCATTTTTTAATCGTTTCAGCTGGAATTCACTTGGTGTCTCATCACCGAATAAAGCCACCTTATGGATCTTGGCTGTCACAGATTGAATATCAGTGATCGTTTCTCCATTCTTCTTTGTAAATGCCACTTCGAACGAGTTTTTGCCCGGGGCATTCGGGGTAATGCTCAAGGACACAATGTCACGATGCTCGACCTGATTTGCGCCAAAGAAGGGCTCAGGTGCAGGCGGAGGAGGGCTCGGAATATTGGTGAAGACAGCCGTTAATAACAAAATGGCGATCCCGATCATCCATTCAGCTCGTAAGGAAATGCTGCGTTTCTGCTTCTTTTCCCATCTCAGCATCAAGTAATGCATAAGCCCAAGGAGGCCCATGATGATAAATAAACCAAGTTTGATTAAAAAGGTGCGTCCGTATGCTGATTGGAAAAGAGCGTCAAACGATTGCAAAATAAAGATGGCATTCACAAATCCTGAAAACACAATGAGCCCAACAGAGAGCAGTGCCCAAGGATGAAATGCTGCCAGCGTACTCCGAATGAGCGGCTGATCTTCATTTGGCAGTTTCTTCATCAATAGAAGGACAATGGCTGTTAAACCACCGACCCAAATCGAAGCAGAGACGAGATGGATGAAATCAAGTGATGTTGTGAGTATTTTATTGTCTGTTGCGGCTGGATGTCCGATTTGTGCTTTCACCCAAAGGAGCACTGTGAATAGGAGCAGTGGAAACAGCCAAACCCGAAAAGAAGAGAAGTCCCCTTTTCTCACCGCCACAATCGTCCAGATGGTGAGAAGAACAAATGACGCCATAAGCATCATCCACAGACTGCCGCCAGAAGTGGACGCAATCGTTTCTTGTAAAAGCGAAGGCTGAAATGCCCCCCAAAAGGACACGTCTGCCGCTGATTTTGTTTGAATCGGCAGCTGGAACACAAGTGCTCCGCCCATCATGATCAATGACACGGTCAAAAGCCGCTTCATTCGTTTCGCCAATACAGGTGAAATCGCTGCCCTAAACCAAAGCAGTCCAAACAAAATGGTCCCAAGGAATAAGCTGAATGACGTATAAAGAAAGGCTTTATCAATAGTTGAGGCCACATCAATGGATTCATCCGTTTGACCTTGTTCTAATTGGTCAAAACCGCCATCCGCTTTTCCAATACTAAACGGAATCATGCCAGAGACAGAGTGTCCGTCCGCTGATACCGCATTCCACTGAATGGTGTAAATTCCTTTTGGTAAATTCTTTTTTAAAGCTGCTTCCATGATCTTTTGATCTTTAATGACCGTATCTCCTTTATCCACACGATCACCTTTTGCATTTAGCACCTTAATGGCATGAAATCCGCTTTCAATCCCTTCACTAAATGTGATCGAAACTGAAGGGGGCTGCTGATCCAGCTCTTCATTTGCCGCTGGGTTCGAGCTCACGACGTATGCGTGAGCAAATGCTTCCTTTGGAATGAAAAAAGTGAACATGACCATGAGAAGCAGAAGCCACTTACTATTTTTAAACAAGGTGAATAACCGCCTTTCTACCTTTGAAAATGTCTCATGTATCAGAAAGAAAGCGGCAGTAAACTGTGAGTCACAGAAAAAAACCGCTCCTCCTATTGTACCGCCCTCTCTAAAAGGTAAACGAAACAAACAGCAAGATGGTTCACTTTTTCTGTGTCATGTCTGCGCAGACATTTCTTGATTGAATAGATTTGATCAATTATAAGCCTATTCGATTTAAGAAGAGGAAACAAGAAGAGACCATTTGAAAGTTGTGAAATTCCCATGAATTTTGCGTAAAAACAACGACAGATCAAGCTTTTCACCCATTATATGTTGGGATCTGACAGAGAGTTCATGTCATATTTCAATTTTGTCACACACTAAGTGACAAAGTGACATTTAGTTTCAATTGAAGAGAAAGTGAAAGCGTTTTACGATAGGCATAAGGGCTTCACTGAATCTTGTTCTTATATCTTTTGACCTATAAAGCCCTAAATAAAGGGAGAGAAGAAAGGAGTTTTCATAGATGCAGGAAAAAAGCGGATTTCGCGTAAAAGTACAGCGCTTCGGAAGCTATTTAAGCGGTATGATCATGCCGAATATTGGAGCGTTTATCGCTTGGGGACTCATCACCGCATTGTTCATTCCAAGTGGTTATTTTCCAAATGAACAATTAAATACACTAGTTGGCCCAATGATCAACTACTTGCTGCCGCTCTTAATCGGTTACACAGGCGGGAAGCTCGTATATGACCATCGAGGCGGGGTACTCGGTGCAACAGCTACGATTGGGGTTATTGTCGGTTCGGACATCCCGATGTTTTTAGGTGCGATGATCATGGGACCGCTTGGCGGTTATCTCATTAAGAAAATCGATCAGCTGTTTAAAGACCGAATCAAATCAGGTTTTGAAATGCTGATTAATAATTTTAGTGCAGGTATTCTAGGTGCCATTTTAGTCGCCATTGCTTTCTACGCAATCGGCCCAGTCGTACTAGGTCTGAATAAAGCCCTTGCGGCAGGTGTAGATATCATTGTGAATGCACATTTACTTCCGCTGGCAAGTATCTTCATTGAACCAGCGAAAGTATTGTTCTTAAACAATGCAATTAACCAAGGGATTTTAGGTCCATTAGGGGTGGAGCAAGCGGCGAAGACAGGCCAGTCCGTTCTGTTCTTGCTTGAAACAAACCCAGGACCAGGTCTAGGTGTTCTTCTAGCCTACATGTTCTTTGGAAGAGGGACTGCAAAGCAGTCTGCACCGGGTGCGATTGTCATTCAATTCTTAGGGGGAATCCATGAGATTTACTTCCCATACATCTTAATGAAGCCAAAGCTCATTTTAGCGGTTATTGCTGGGGGAGCAAGCGGCGTTCTGACCTTTACACTGCTAAATGCAGGCTTAAAGGCTGTGCCGTCACCAGGAAGCATTATCGCTCTTATGCTCATGTCACCAAAAGGCGGCCACCTTGCCGTACTAGCAGGTGTTGTCGTGGCAGCGGTCGTATCGTTCCTTGTCGCTTCTGTCATTTTGAAAGCGTCTAAAGCAGTGGACGAAGACTTAACAGCAGCAACAGAGAAAATGCAAGACATGAAAGGCAAGAAAAGTGCAGCAGCAGCTGCTCTTACAGCACAAAAGGAAGGTGCTGAAGCAAGCGAGCAAGCAGCATCTCCAGATGAAATCAATCCAGATGACGTGAACAAAATCATCTTTGCCTGTGATGCAGGAATGGGCTCAAGTGCGATGGGTGCGTCCGTTTTAAAGAATAAAGTCAAAAAGGCAGAGCTTGATATTGATGTGACAAATACATCCATCAGCAACATCCCAGATGATGCCGATGTGGTCTTTACTCATAAAGATTTAACAGATAGAGCCAAGGCAAAACTGCCAGGAGCTGTGCATATCTCAGTTGATAATTTCTTAAACAGCCCGAAATACGATGAGCTGATTGAGAAATTGAAAAAATAACATGACGAAACGGGTTGAGTCCAATTTTTCCTAATTGAACTCCCCGTTTTGGTTGTTTTCTGATTTTCTATTCTAAAAAAGGTGTGTGATCTTTCATGAAACAAGTACTTTCAAAAGACAATATTTTTCTAAACGAACAAGCAGGCTCTAAAGAAGAAGCCATTAAAAAAGCAGGCGAAGTCTTAGTGGCAAACGGTTATGTCACAAGTGATTATGTGGACAAAATGTTTGAAAGAGAAAATATTTCTTCTACATTTATGGGCAACGGAATTGCTATTCCTCATGGAACAGAGGATGCGAAAGCGGCTGTCCTTCATTCAGGAATTTCCATTATCCAAATTCCAGATGGCGTTGAATATGGCGATGGAAATATTGCCAAAGTCGTATTTGGCATCGCTGGTAAAAACAATGAGCATCTCGATATTCTTTCTCAGATTGCGATTGTCTGTTCAGAGGAAGAAAACGTAGAACGAATCATTCATGCAAAGGATCAGGATGAACTGATCGCCATCTTTAACGAGGTGAACTAACATGAAGGCACTTCATTTTGGAGCAGGCAATATTGGCAGAGGGTTTATCGGATCTTTGTTAAAAGCATCAGGCTTTGAGCTCGTTTTTACCGATGTAAATGAAGCGGTTATCAACGAGCTGAATGAAAAAGGAGAATACACAGTGGAACTCGCAGCTCCAGGGCAGCAGCAAGAAGTAGTCGGTTCTGTGTCCGCCATCAATTCCGCAAAAGATCCAGCTGCATTAACTGAGGCAGTAGCAACAGCTGACCTCATTACAACAGCTGTTGGACCAGCTGTTTTGAACATCATTGCTTCATCGATTGCTGAAGGTTTAAAACAGAAAAAGCCTGATCATATCATCAACATTGTGGCGTGTGAAAATATGATTGGCGGCAGCTCTCATTTAAAGGAAGCTGTTTTCTCTCATCTAACAGCTGATGAACAAGAAGCGCTGTCACACACAGTTGGTTTTCCAAACGCTGCGGTTGACCGCATTGTCCCCATTCAGCACCATGAGGACATTTTGAAAGTATCAGTCGAGCCATTTTTCGAGTGGGTCATTGATGAGACAGGCTTTATTGGAGACGTTCCTCAGATCGATGGAGCGACATTTGTACAAGATTTAACGCCTTATATTGAGCGTAAGCTCTTTACTGTCAACACAGGACATGCACTAGCTGCTTATGTTGGGTATGAGAAAGGCGTTCAAACGATTAAAGATGCTGTCGATACACCAGAGATTCGTCAAGTGGTCGAAGGTGCACTTCACGAAACGGGCAGTTATTTAATCGACACATATGGCTTTCAAAAAGAAGAACATGATGCGTATATTCAAAAAATCATCAAACGATTTGAAAATGCCTTTATCTCTGATGAAGTCACGCGCGTCGCACGTTCCCCGCTTAGAAAGCTTGGAGCAGATGACCGTTTAATCGGTCCAGCGAAAAAGATCAAACAGCCAAAGTATTTAATTAAAGGCATTGTGGCAGCTTTGGCTTACGACTTTACTGGAGACGAAGAAGCTGTTCGTTTGCAGGCATTAAGAAAAGAAAAAGGCATTGAAGGTGTGCTGGAAGAGGTATGTGGACTCTCGCCAACAGACGATCTTTATCAAGCCATTCTGAAAGAAACAGCTCAATAATGAGAAAAATCCCTTTCCATCGTGCGAAAGGGATTTTTTCTATGACTTTTTTAATACTTTTCCCTGCTTGACGATATATAAAGTAAGGGGGAATTTGTACATGAAAAAGAAAGCGTTTGCGTCAAGAAGTGTCTTTTTTCAATTAATGTCTGCCATTATCGTGATCACGATTTTAACGGGCGGACTAGTTGGAACAACGGGTTATTTGTTAGCGAAACATGTCTTAATTGATGCAGGGAAAGCAGATTTAAAGCACATCGTCAGCGGAGCGATGGCCACACTTGAACAGTTGAATGACCGTGTGGAGAAAAAAGAACTGACGCTTGAGCAGGCGCAAGAACAAGCCCGGCTTTACTTGAGCGGACCCAAAAATGACAACGGGAAGGGATACCAATCTCAAAAATCAGATTTTATCTATAAAAATAAAGGCTATCTGATCGCTTATGGCACTGACTATTCAACCCAGGTTCATCCTGTCAACGACATCGGTATTATTCCAGATAACACGACCAATCGTCAAAAAATGGTCGCTGGCGCTAATGCAAAAGGTGAGGATGCACACTATGTGACCTATATGGATAAGGACGATGCAACCGGCGAAGAAAAAGAAAAGCTCGCCTATATGAGCCAGTTTACGCCGTGGAATTGGAGTGTAGGTATTGCTGTCTTCCAGGACGAATTTTATAAAGAATTAGAGCAGATGAAGCTCTATATTATTCTCATTACAGCGGGTGTCGCCCTTCTGAGTCTAGGCGTCTTTTATTTAGCTGCTCGAGGAAAAGTCAGACTGCTCAAGCAAGTCACTGCTGCTTCAAAGGAAATTGCGGCGGGGAATATTGAACGCACGAATTTAAAGGAAACAACGGATGAAATCGGACAGCTGGCAAAAGGCTTTAACCATATGTCAGGAGAGCTCAGAACACTGGTGAGCGGTTTACAGGAAACGAGCAGTCATCTTGTTGAATCAGCGACAGATTTATCGGCGATATCTGAAGAAACCTCAGCCAGCAGTGAAGAAATTGGACGAGCCATTGGAGACATTTCGACTGGAACACTTCATCAAGCATCTGATCTTGAAGTAGCCAATCAACAAATGACTCAGTTTAATCAATCTATTGAGAATGTCAAAGAACAGAGTGATCAAATTAAACGGATTTCCGACCAATCGAGTCAATCATCACAGCAGGGCCAGCAAATCGTACAGCAATTAAAACAATCGAATGAACAATCGATTCAGGCGTCTCAAGGCATTAGAGCAGGAATCGAGCAGTTAAGTACAAAAGTACAGGATATTTCTCAAATCACAGATACGATTGAGAGCATTTCAAATGAGACGAATTTACTGGCACTGAATGCAAGTATTGAGGCAGCACGTGCAGGAGAGCACGGCAAAGGCTTCTCAGTTGTGGCGAGTGAAGTGCGGAATTTAGCTGAACAGACAAAGCAATCAGCTGTTCAAATTCAGCAAATGATCCAAGGCATTAAAGAAGAAACGACAACAACAGCTGGTATCATGTCTAATACAATGGATCGTTTTGCCGAGCTGGATGAAGCGGTGCATGCTACAGAACATGAATTCAATGCCATTTCTACATTGATTTCACAAACCATCGTTGAAACAAACGCGATGGCAAAAGAGCTGAATACACTGCTGGAACAAAACGACCTTATCACAAAAGCCATGCACGGCGCAGCACATGTTTCTCAAGAAAATGCGGCGGCGATCGAAGAAATCACTGCATCCACCGACGAACAAGTGACAGCCATCTCTAATGTGGCAAAAGCAGCAGAAAGACTCAATGAGCTTAGCATGCGATTGAATCAGGACATTGCGCGTTATCGTCTATAAATCATTTTGACTATGTATCACTTGTCAGGTACGATGAAGTTAATCAAAACCTTGCTCACGCAATCAAAAGGAGTGTTCCGGTCATGAAAAAGAAGATATTGATGTTCTTACCTTGTGGCTATGGATACTCCACTGCTGTTTTCTTTTAGGATAGATAGAAATTGGTGAAGTCTGTCTACAAAACGAAGAAACTAGCAGAAAAATAAACGTGAGTGAGGGACATAACATGGAAAAAATCACGAGAAAAAACCCAGAAAGTATGCCAAAACCTGTTGGTAACTACAGTCATATCACAAGGGTGCCAAAGGGTGCGGGATTATTTGTTACATCGGGTCAGGTAGGGACAGATATAGATGGGCAGATCCCATCAAGCTTAAACGACCAAGTAACGAATACGTTTGAAAACATCAAAAAAATCCTTGAATCAGAAGGATTGAATGAAGAACATGTGATCAAGGTCAATATATGGGCAACAGAAGAAATCGACTGGGACCATCTATATCCTCAGTGGGATACGATCTTCAAAACAGCTTACCCATCAATGACGGTTGCTTATGTATCAGCTTTAGGATGGCCGGAGCTGAAAATTGAAATTGAATTATGGTGTGCGGATATATGATTAAAAAAAAGAACAGCGATGCTGTTCTTTCAAATTGTGGACAAAGGGCTAAAATGATCTTGATTTTAGCCCTTTGTCTTCTTTTTTTCAGCGTGATAGAAAACCTTTGAATTCTAGGAAGGACGAGCACCGGCACGCAGACCTGACACCGAGTGCGGGGATTTGTCTACACGCTGAGCCGCTTTGTGATCCATCCAGCAAGGAACGTAAAAACGGTATAGACAATAACCCAAATGAGAAAGGATACATTCCCGCCAATAGAGGTGAACATGAAGATCATGCTCGCTAACAGCACAATCAAAGTGGGCATCCAAACATTCTTCAAAAAGAGCGTACCCAAAATGCCAATCAGCACAGAGACAATAGGAAAGCCAAATACAATGAATAGAATAAAAACAGCCATATTGCTAACTCCTTTTAACAAGTGTTTACATCAAAACATAAAAGACCGAAGCAGCCATGTGCGGAAGTGCAAAAATCATCACAAGAAAAGCCGTATCAAGGCGCCACATGCGGTGTTCCTTTGTTTCAGAAAGATAGGCTGCTCGTGTCTCTTCTCCACTTGTCCAAGCACCCATTAGCACCCCAGACATCACGACCCCAATAATAGAGATTCCGCCGCTGACAAACCCAATCCATTCAAGGTGCTGCAACATCATAGCGGCACTGCAAATCACAATCATTGAGCAAACACCAGCGAAAAAGGCATGTTTTTTTCTCATTCTGGTTTACTCCCTTCAAAGACAATTAGGAGACCGCATCACATATTTCAATGAAATGACCATCAGGATCAGACACATAAGCGACCGTTTGACCCCATGGTTTTTTTGCAGGTTCTTTGATGATCGGTACCCCTTTTTCTTTCATTGATGCAATCGTTTGATCCACATCATCCACAACAAAGCCAATCTCAAACGTTTGAGACGCTTGATTTGCTTCAGGGACAGGCAATCCGAGTGCTTCTTTGACATCTTGGCGTGAATTAATCGATAATGTCACGTCTCCAGTATCAAACTCAACATAGGATTCAACCCTCAATTTTATTGGGAAACCGAGTACTTGTTGATAGAAATGAATACTCGCCTCCACATCGTTTACATATAAAATGGTATATTTCATTTTCATGTGAAAAACTCCTCTCTTCATATACGTGTCAAAAACGGAAAGGTTTCCCACTCATTGTACCATATAGGATATAAGGTGTATTTCATTCCAAAAAAATCAAAAAAATTAGATCGATCGTCTTGAAAAACAAAAAGTGGTGACATATGATAAAAATGTAAAAATAGAAAAAATAGGGGGATATTATATGTTGAAAAAAATCATGGTGGCTGTCCTGTCTTTAGGTCTTTTACTAAGCTTTACGCAAGTCGGCACCCACACAGCAGATGCAAAAACGGTCAAGTCTTATAAAAACTGCAAAGCGCTGAACAAGGTATATAAAGGCGGCGTAGCAAAAAGCAAAAACACGAAAAACAAAGGCGGAAAAACAAAGTACAAGCCATATGTATCAAAAGCACTCTATCAAAAAAATATGCGGCTTGACCGCGACAAAGACGGCATTGCGTGTGAACGCTAAGCACATGTGAAAAGACCTATCACAAGGTCTTTTTTCTATGGGATCAAACTCGTCCCTTTGTGCCAGCTTCATCTTTATATTAAAATAAAGATAGTTTCAAAAATCGATACAAAGTGGGGTACTCAATTTGTCAACACAAGCTCATAAGAAAGACATCCGATTGATTGCCATTGATATGGATGGCACGCTGTTAAACAGTGAGCACATCATTCCAGAGGAAAATAAACAAGCCATTAAAGAAGCTGAAGCAAAAGGGGTCCATGTGGTCATTAGCACAGGGCGGACACTGATGACATGCCGAGAGCTGGTTGAGCCGCTCAAGTTATCGTCTTACCTCGTGACAGCAAACGGAAGTGAGATCTGGGATTCAAACTTCCAGCTGATCGAAAGAGATCTGCTGCATCCTGATCACGTCCAAATGATGTGGGATTTAAAAAATAGGTACGAAACCGATTACTGGGCTTCGACTGTGGATAAGGTGTGGAGAGGTGAATTCCCAGAACGAATTCATGACCATGAATGGCTGAAATTTGGCTTTGATATTCATGATGATGATGTTCGTGAGGAAGTACTCAATACATTGAAAACAAATAAGCATCTAGAGATCACAAACTCAAGTCCAACGAATATCGAAGTTAATGCAGCCGGCATTAACAAAGCGGCAGCTCTTGCAAAAGTAGCAGAACGCATTGGCTGTACGATGGACAACGTCATGTCACTTGGCGACAGCCTCAATGATATGGCCATGATTCAAGAAGCCGGATTAGGCATTGCGATGGGAAATGCCCAGGAAGTGGTGAAAGAGGCAGCTGATTGGATTACGGCTCCTAACACAGAACATGGCGTTGCAAAAGCCATCCAACATTGGGTGCTGTCTAAATAGGGTGCACTTCATTACAAGAAAAAGTGAGAGGACTTTGCCTCTCGCTTTTTTTGTTTTCTCGTAGTTCTATTGTTATGTTTTCTTCCAATTTCATGTGCAGTCTATCCAAAGTTGGTATAATTAATATAAATTCGAATATTCGGACTTTACATTCCGTATTTCGGAACAACAAGGAGGGGTTCTATGTATCAAGTGGATATCAACTGTGATTTGGGAGAAAGCTTTGGTCAATACACAATCGGTGCAGACGAACAAATCTTAGAATATGTTACTTCAGCCAACATTGCTTGCGGTTTTCATGCAGGAGATCCAACGGTTATGAGAAAGACGGTCAGAATGGCACTCGGTAAAGGGGTCAAAATTGGTGCACATCCGGGTTTGCAAGATTTGGCCGGCTTTGGCAGACGTCCAATGGCTATCTCCGCAGAGGAAGCCTATGATCTTGTCATCTATCAAATTGGCGCTCTATCAGCCTTTCTCAAGGCAGAGGGCGGCACGATGCAGCATGTCAAACCACACGGCGCCCTCTACAACATGGCGGCTAAAAATACTGAATTATCTGAATCAATTGCGAAGGCTGTGTATGATGTGGACCCAAACCTTGTGTTATTTGGTCTGTCAGGCAGTGAACTTGCGTTAGCAGGTGAACGAATAGGTCTGCAAGTGGCACATGAAGTTTTTTCTGATCGGACGTATCAAACAGACGGGACGCTGACATCCCGCCGCGAACCACATGCACTCATTGAAGAGGATGAACGGGCCGTCCAGCAGGTTGTTCGTATGGTGAGAGAAGGCAAGGTTCGTACAGTTCAAGGAGAAGATATCAAGCTCAAAGCAGATACGGTCTGCATTCACGGAGACGGCAGCCATGCGCTTCAATTTGCGAAAACCATTACAGCGAAGCTAAAAGAAGCCGGTATTCAGCTCAAGGCCTTTCAATAAAAAACGTCATCAAAGGGGGAAACAGCATGAAAACAGAGAAAGTCAAACATATGAAGGCACCAAAGGGGAATCGGTCTATGCTGATGGGCGCTGCCTTTTTAATGGCGACGTCTGCGATCGGACCGGGATTTTTAACACAAACAACCGTCTTCACACAGCAGCTTGCGGCTAGCTTCGGATTTGTCATTTTGATCTCAATTTTATTAGATATTTTTGCACAAACAAATGTATGGCGCATCATTGCCGTCTCAGAAAAACGAGGTCAGGATATAGCAAATATGGTGCTCCCGGGTCTCGGGTATGTGCTGGCCTTTTTGATTGTCATTGGAGGACTTGCCTTTAACATCGGAAATATCGCTGGGGCTGGTCTCGGTTTTCAGGTGATCTTCGGCGTCGATCCGCGAATTGGCGCAGGGATCAGCGCTGTGATTGCCATTCTCATCTTTGTGATCAAAGAGGCTGGGAAAGCGATGGACCGTTTCACACAAGCAGCAGGCTTTGTGATGATTGGCCTGATGCTGTATGTGGCGATTTCAACAGCGCCGCCAGTTGGAGAAGCAGCTGTGAGAACATTTGTCCCTGAGACAATCGATATTTTATCCATTGTGACACTTGTGGGCGGAACAGTAGGCGGCTATATCGTCTTTGCTGGCGGGCATCGCTTGCTGGATGCAGGTATTAAGGGGAAGGAAGCACTGCCGCAAGTGACGAAAAGCTCTATTTTCGGTGTCTTAATTACATCTGTTATGCGTGTAGCACTCTTTCTTGCCGCATTAGGAGTTGTCTCAAAAGGCTTGCAGATTGATCCATCCAACCCGCCTGCCTCTGTTTTTCAATTAGCTTCAGGAAATATCGGATATAAAATGTTCGGGATTATAATGTGGGCTGCGGCAATTACATCCGTCATTGGAGCAGCATACACATCTGTTTCCTTCTTTAAAACCTTCTCGCCAAAAATTGAGCAAAACCAGCGTGGTATCATCATCGGCTTTATTGCCCTCTCGACCCTTTGTTTTATTACGATCGGAAGACCAGTGAACATATTGATATTAGTTGGAGCGATCAATGCATTGATTTTGCCGCTCGCCCTTGGGACATTACTCGTTGCGGCCTATAAGAAAGACATTGTCGGCGATTACCGCCACCCATTCTTTTTGACAGTGTCAGGTGCATTTGTTGTGGTCATCATGACGATGATGGGCGGCTATACCATTATCAATGAAATCCCGAAACTATGGAGTTGATTCAGATGAATGTCTATCAAACATATGAGCCATCACAGATAAGAGAATTGATTCGCGAAAAAAAGATCACAGGCCCAACAGCTGGCTTTGCAGAGGGGTTTGCTCAAGCCAATTTAATGATTGTTAAAAAGGAACTGGCCTTTGATTTTCTTTTATTTTGTCAGCGGAATCCGGCTGCATGTCCATTGCTTGATGTACTGGACCCAGGTGATCCAGTGCCAAGACGGTCGGCGCCTCAAGCAGATATTCGTACGGACTTTCCTAAGTACCGTATTTACCGAAAAGGGATTCTTGAAGAAGAGGTCACAGATATCTCTGCTTATTGGGAGGATGATATGGTTGGCTTTCTCATTGGATGCAGTTTTACGTTTGAGCACGCGCTTATGCTGAATGACATTCCTGTCCGCCATATCGAAGACGGTCATAACGTACCCATGTATCAAACGAATATAGCTTGTGAAAAAGCAGGAGTCTTTCATGGTCCGATGGTGGTCAGCATGAGACCCATTCCGGCGCATCAAGTCACAAGAAGTGTTCAAGTGACATCTCGATTTCCATCAGTCCATGGCGGCCCGATCCATATAGGGGACCCAGCGGTGATTGGCATTTCCGATGTAGATCAGCCTGACTTTGGAGAACCATCTGTGATCAAAGAAGGAGAAGTCCCGGTGTTTTGGGCATGTGGTGTGACGCCGCAAGCCATTGTCATGCATACAAAACCCGATATTGCGATCACTCATGCACCCGGTCATATGTTCATCACAGATCGAAGAGATCAAAAGCTAGGTGTACTGTAGAAAGAGAGGTGTCCTCAAGTGGCTTTTTCAACGATAAAAGAATCCATCACCTTCCACCCGCTAGGAGATGCAGCGATCGTCATCCAAGCTGGAGCTGACATATGTGAGGAGATTCATGAACGTGTTGAGCGGCTGTTTGCATGTATTGAACAGCACCCATTTGAAGGGTATGTAGAAGCCGTTCAAGCCTTTACAAACGTGACTGTTTTTTACGAGCCTTATACCGTTCATCAATCGGCGCAGCTTCAACAACATGACCTGTCTCCGTATGAATGGGTCAAAGGCTATATTGAACAACTTCTTGAAGACAAATGGCAAGAGGGAGTTCAGGTAAAGCGCCGCATCGTTGACATTCCAGTCTGTTACGGGGGAGCGCTGGGCCCTGATTTAGAAGAGGTTGCCAGTATCAATGGTTTAACGCCAGAGGAAGTCGTGCGTATTCACACTGCCGGGACGTATCTTGTCTATATGATTGGATTTGCCCCAGGGTTTCCGTTTTTAGGCGGGCTGTCTGAAAAGATCGCAGCACCACGCAGAGAAACACCAAGAATGTCCATTCCAAAAGGCTCTGTTGGTATTGCGGGAAAGCAGACAGGCGTTTATCCAATTTCCACACCCGGGGGCTGGCAGCTCATTGGACAAACCCCGCTGCCGCTTTTTCGCCCAGACGAGGAAATTCCGAGTCTATTGAAAGCAGGGGACGAGGTCAGATTTGTCCAAATGTCTGAAAAGGAATTTTTCAGCATGAAGGAGGCAGAACGTTGAGTATTCATGTCATCAAGCCAGGGATGTACACAACCATTCAAGATAAAGGGCGGCAAGGCTATCAAAAGTATGGTGTCTTAACGAGCGGCGGCATGGACCCGCTCTCACTTAGAATCGCCAACATTCTCACCGGCAACCAAGAAAACGAAGCCGTGCTGGAAGTGACGTTGATGGGGCCGGGGCCTGTGCTCACATGTGAGAAGGATCAGCTCATTGCCGTCACTGGTGCTGATGTAGAGATTGATATTGACGGAGAGCAGGCACCTTTATGGAAGCCGCTCTATGTTCGATCAGGAAGCACGATCACCTTTGGTCTTTGTAAGAGAGGCTGCCGCGTTTATCTTGCTGTCGCAGGTGGATTTGATGTGGAACCAGTCATGCAGAGCAAAAGCACTTATGTCAGAGCGGGAATCGGTGGACTGAAAGGACGACCGCTTGAAAAAGGTGACGTTCTGTCCATTGGAGAGCCGTCTATCGTAGCAAATCATTTGTTTGCAAGGCTAAAAAATAAAGTGAATCAGGCGGGATACGGCGCACCCGATTGGACAGTGAGTCATGCTCATTTTTTACCGCTGCGGAAATCACCAGTGATTCGTGTGCTGGCAGGCAGGCATCTTTCTTTTTTTCAAGAAACATCTCAAATTGCTTTTTTTGAGCAGCCTTATCAGGTCACACCCCAATCAGATCGCATGGGCTGCCGGCTGAAGGGGGAGCCGGTTCATTTAAAAGAAAAGCTGGAATTGATCTCAGAAGCGGTTGCCTTTGGATCTATTCAAATTCCTCCCGATGGCCAGCCGATTATTCTGCTGGCAGATCGGCAAACGACAGGCGGATACCCGCGTATTGGAGAAGTAGCTACTGTAGATTTGCCGCTTATTGCACAGGCGATGCCTGGGGCAAAGCTGTATTTTGAACAAATAGATCATCGGGAGGCAGAGCAGGCGTTATTTAAGCAAGAAGCAGAACTGAGGGAGCTGGCCGCAAGAATTAAGCTGGAAGCATTCTCGTCTAGAAAAGGTGAAGAAGATGCAAAACACAAATAAAACGGTTGTGAAATCAATGGAGATTTTGCGGCTGTTTATCGCTCACGATCAATTAACATTAAATGAAATGATCGAGCTTTCCGGGATGCCGAAAACATCTGTCCATCGCATGGCGAGCTCTTTAGCTGATATGGGGCTGTTAGAAAAGCAAGAAACAGGGGTTTATCGATTAGGCTTAATGTTTCTTGAATACGGTCAGCTTGTGGCGGACCGCCTTGATATTCGAAGGATTGCAAGACCATTTATGGAAAGCTTACGGGATGAAGTAGGAGAAGCTGTACAACTCATTGTTCGTGAGGGCGACGAAGCCATTTACGTGGAAAAGATTGAAGGTACGCAGCCTGTTCGTCTCTACACCGCCGTTGGCAGACGGTCTCCCCTATATGCGGGTGCCTGTGCGAGAAGTATTCTCTCCTTTTTGCCAAAGAGCGAGAGACTTGCCTATATTGATTCAATTGAGCTGGGAAAGATCGGAATTGGGACCATCACAGATAAAGAGGTTCTAAGAAACATGCTGGAAGAATCAAATGCGCGGGGATATACGCTAAGCTATTCTGAGCTTGAAAACTATACAGCTGCGATTGGAGCCCCAATTTTCAATCATCTCGGGGAAGTCGCAGCAGGTATTAGCATTGCGGGATTTGAAGCTGGCTATCAAAAAGAGCGCCTGCCTTACTTAATTAAACAGGTGAAAAAAGCCGCCAGTGATATTTCGAGAGAATTAGGCTTTTCATCTGAACAAATAAAAAGCCAATGACCGTAAAGATCATTGGCTTTTTGCGTGCAGTTATTAGAAAGTTTTTCCTAAAGCTTTCGCACGTTCGATTGCATCTGCTTTAATTTGCTCTGCTTTCGCAGGCTCAGCATTGTGACCTTCAACGATAAGACCTTCGAAAGAAGGAATTCCGAAGAAGTTAGCGATTGTACCAAGGTAACGGTGACCTGCTTCAAGTTCAGCAGCAGGACCTTCAGTGTAGTATCCGCCACGTGCTTGGATATGAAGAGCTTTTTTGTCTGTTAGTAATCCAACAGGACCTTGCTCAGTGTATTTGAATGTTTTACCAGCTACAGCAACAGAGTCGATGTATGCTTTAAGAACTGGTGGGAATGAGAAGTTCCAAAGTGGTGAAACAAATACGTATTTGTCAGCAGAAACGAATTGATCACTTAATTCGTTAAGGCGAGCAACTTTCGCTTGCTCTTCAGCTGAAAGTGTATCGAAGCCAGCACCAGATTGAAGTTTGCCCCAGCCAGCGAATACATCTGCATCAATGTGAGGGATGTTTTCTTTGTACAAATCGATATGTACAACCTCGTCACTTGGGTTTGCTTCCTTATAAGATTCGATAAATGCCTTAGCAGTAGCCATACTGTAAGAAACTGTTTCATCATGCGGATGTGCAGTGATGTATAAAACTTTTGCCATGTTCATTCAATCCTTTCTGTTTCAGTGATTTTTTTAGTGTATCCCAATGATACACTGAATATGTGGCATCTTTAATCATATTGGAATGCTATGAAAAAGATGTAACAAGCACAGTTACATGAAAACTGATATTTTCATTGTAATCACAATGTAGTTTGAAGTCAAGGTATAAAGTCTCGAAATCAAGATAAAAAGTTTGTAAATTTTTCTGGAACGCGTAAACACGCAGTTTTCAGCGCAAAAAGCTTACTCTTATTGAACAAAAAATCGTTCGATATCGCAAGTAAAGAGTTTGTAAAGGCGCTGCATCTCAAAAAAAGATGGATGCCCCTAAGTCATCTGCTACAAGCATCTGTTCTCCGAATTCGTATATATAAGAGAAGGCAGGAGAGAGTGAGGGATAAGAGTGGGACGATCCTATGTTGCGATTGGAGATTCCTTAACAGTTGGGGTGGGGGCACGTTTATTTGGCGGAGGATTTGTTCAACGGTTTTGGTGGATGCTTGAAAAAAAGACGCATGCACCAGTTGAGCTGTCCGTATTTGCAAAATCAGGGTTAACGACCGAGCAGATTTTACAGCTCTTCAAACGGTCAGAGGTGAGACGTTCGATTGCGGCAGCTGATATCATCACCATCACAGGCTGTGGGAATGACCTTGTTCAAGCTGTTCAGCAGTATGAAGAAGGTGAAGATGAAAAGAAACTGCTGCAAGCGGTCATGCATTGCCAGGCGAATTTTAGCAAAATGATTCAAGAGATTGCTCAGATCAAAAAAGGACAGCATCAGCCTTACTACGTATATTTCATGAATTTATATAATCCATTTCCGCAAATACCAATAGCCGGGCGGTGGCTTCAGCAATATAATCAACAACTTCGTTTGCTTGCTGCGAATCCGCATGTAGAAGTTGTGGATGTGTACCGAGCGTTTGAAGGGCATGAAAGAGCCTACTTATCGATTGATCAATTTCATCCGAATCCTAAGGGGTATGAAGCGATGGCAGAAGCATTGTTTAAGGCATACTGTAAACAGCTGTAATCCGGTGGGATTGCAGTTTTTTTCATCCTTTTCAATAAATGAAGGTTTCGATATGATAAAAGAAACGAAGGCGAAAGAGGTGTGCAGGCATGGAGGAGATCAGTGCATATTTTCAAGAGATGACTGGAACAGCTTATGAAGTGGGAAAACAGCAGGCTGTCTGGCTTAAGAAGAACCCGCTGCTACAGGCACAATATATTCGGACAGAGCCGGCAAGAAAGGAGGCTGTGAAGGAAACGAAGCAGCTGATGCGCCCTTATCTTCCTCAGTTAGATGAAGAGATTGCTGGGTTTTGTGACGAACTGCAATTAGATGAGCGTTATTTGACCTTTTTCTATTCATCGCATCTTCAGCCAGGCTGTTCCCACTGCGTAAGACAGGGGAATATGGCAGCCGGTCAACAAACGGTCATGCTGCGCAACTATGATTTCTCCCCGATTTTTGATGATATGCGTCTTGTTACGACACATGTGAAAGGCTCGGCATATCATACAGGCTCGTCGCTGCTCTTGTTTGGCAGATCTGATGGGATGAATGAGTATGGTCTTGCTGTGACTTTCTCTGCTTGCGGTCCGCCGGTTGGCAATGAACCCGGTTTAAAGCCCCCAGCAGTGGCTGGTTTGCAGGTGTATCATGTGATTCGCTCTGTTCTGGAATCCTGTCAAACGGTCGAGGAAGCCATTCGCTCTATCCAGGAAATGCCCGTTGCCTCAAATGTTCATATCATGCTTGCCGATCGAAAAGGAGAGGCGGCTGTGATTGAAATCATTGATGGTCAAAAAATGGTGAGAAAACCGGAGACAGGTTATATTGCCGCAACGAATCATCCGGTAGCGGATCAAACAGCAAAAGGGATGACCAAACATCATTCTGTTGTCAGATACGATATGTTAATGGAAGCGTTAAAAGAACAACGATCAAGTGATTCTCTTGTGAAACTGTTCCAGACAGAATATCCTGATGGTCTGGCTGTGCACAATTATGAGGAGCTGTTTGGAACGATGCGAACCGTCATGTTCCGTCCGGAAGAAGGCACAATCGATTATTGCTTTGGCTCTCCAGTATACAATCCGACTTATTCTTTAAAAGCCGGGGGTTCACTGCCTTTTCAAGAACAAAAGGTTCAATTTCATCAAAAGGATTATGGACCGTCATTTTGGAGAAGCGTCTGATGAAATCCTTGTTTTTAATTTTGTCATAGCCGCTGTGCCAAAGTCAGATCAACTAAAGATTGCATCGCTTGTTGAAAGCGTTTTATATTAAGGTGTGACAATAGACCTATTTATGCAGAAGGAGGCATTTCATGTACATAACGGCACGAGAACAGAAAGTCATTAAATACATCATTCAGCAAAATCGTTATGTCACCATTCGTGAGATAGCCGATTCTGTTCAGGTGAGTACTAGAACGATCCATAGAGAACTAAAATCCATTAAACCAATATTAAAAGATTATCATCTTTCATTAGATAAACAGCCGGGGAAAGGTTTGAAGGCAGTCGGCGAACAGGAGGATAAACAGCGGCTTCTTGCTCATATGTCAAATGAGGATCAAATCGAATATAGTTCAGATGAACGAAAACTCTTAATCCTATGTGCGCTGCTTGAAGCGAAGGAACCGGTGAAATTATACACACTCGCAGCTGACTTGCAGGTAACGAATGCGACGATCAGCTATGATTTAGATGAACTGACGGAGTGGATTGCTCCATATGGTTTGCAGCTTATCCGTAAGCGCGGGTACGGCATTGAATTAAAAGGGCCTGAGGAAGCAAAACGGAAAATTGTCGGCAATCTCATTGTTGACCGGCTCGACATTCAATTATTTTTAGAAACGATTGAAATGAATATCAAACATCGAACGAAAGCGACGGAAAAGGTGTTTGGTGTTGTCAGCAGAGGACAGCTGCTTAAGGTAGAAAGGCTGCTCTTTCATTTGAAAGATCGACTGTCACTCTCCTTATCGGATAGTGCCTATATTGCACTTGTTGTTCACTTAACCTATGCTATCGAACGTATTCAGCTTGGGGAAACCATTCGAATGGAAGAGGAAGAGCTGCTGGAATTAAAGCGGACGAAGGAATTTGAATCATCACTTCGAATGGCAAGAGCGCTTGAACGCATGTTTAATGTGGAGATCCCTGAAGCGGAGGTCGGATATATGACCATCCATCTTCGCAGTGCAAATCGCAGCTTTGGGGCAGAATACCGTATTGATGAAATTGAGCTGGATATAGCGCTGAGAACGAAAAAGCTCATTGATTTTATTTCAAATAAAACCGGCTATCATCTCAATGAAAATGATTCATTGTATGAGGGGCTCGTGTCTCATCTTGAGCCTGCCATGAACCGTCTAAAGGAAAAAATGAGAATCTATAATCCGCTCACACAACAAATTAAAAAAGACTACTTTTTGCTGTTTATGGCGATTGAAGAAGGAGTCGAGCGTTTCTTTCCAGAGATTGAATTTCCAGAGGATGAAATTGCCTTTATTGTGCTTCACTTTGGCTCAGTGCTTGAAATCAAAAAAGAAGAAACAAAAATTCATGCGCTGGTTGTTTGCTCGAGCGGGATTGGTTCCTCGAAAATGCTCGCCTCTCGGTTGAAAAAAGAATTGCCGGAGATCGCCAAGTTCGATCTATCCTCCTTGATGGAGCTAAAGGAAATCGATGCATCGAGCTATGACATGATTGTCTCAACTGTTCCGATCCCATATGAGCATATCGATTACATCATGGTCAGCCCGCTTTTAAACGAGGATGATGCCATGCGTGTGAAGGCTCATATTAAACGGAAGATTCCCTATATCATCGAGAAAAAAAGAACAAAAGAAACTCCCGAAGAATTGGTGCAAGAAACCGTTGATATGATGGCGGTTGCAGAGCAGGTGACGAATTATATGTTTGTGATTCGCAGCATCCTGTCTCATTTTACCATCGAAAAAAGAGAGACGATGCCGCAGCATGATGAAACCATTAGGCAGCTGCTTCGTCAGCTTGAAGAGGAAGGGTTTATCATACATGCGGATGATGTGGCGAGCGGCCTTCTGGAACGTGAACAGCAAGGCGGCTTAGGCATACCTGGTACCGAATTTGCTCTTTATCATTTAAAGCATGCATTCATCAAGGAACCGATCTTTCATATTTATGATCTTGATCAGGCATACGAGGTTAAAAGCATGGATGGCGGGCAGCAGCAGATGTCACGAATGCTCATGATGCTGGCGCCGCAAGAGCTTGGCAAGGAAGGGTCAGAAATGTTTAGTCTGATCAGTTCATCCATCATTGAAAGTGAAGAAAGCATGGCGCTTTATGGACAAGGAACAAAGGAAGACATTGAACAGAAATTACATCAGCTTTTCTATCAATTTGTCAAAGAGGCAAAGTGGTAAGAAAAAGGCCGAGAGCTTATTCGCTTCTCGGCTTTTTTGCCGTGACACAGACAGCAAGGGTAGGGCGAATTTCTTCATACTCAATAGAGAATTCGTCAAACCCTGCAAACTGCAAGTCATTTAATATGCTTTCACCCATCTCTTTTGTCCGCTTGGCGTCAGCTCCTTTTTCTCTTGGCTGCATCACAATAACGAGAGTCCCGCCTGGTTTCAAGGTGTGATAAAGATTGAGTAAGCCCGTCTTTGGATCATCCCAAATCGTAAAATTGTTAACAGACAGCACTTTGTCATACTGCTCTCCGGGAAGGCGTGTTTTCTCAATTTTTCCGACATACAGCCGGACCTGTTTGTCTTTTGCTCGTTTGCTGACGCGGGACTGTGCTTGCTCCTGCATGGTGGAAGAAGCATCCAGCCCATCAATGTGAAGGCCTTGATAATGCTTGAGCATATGTTTGATACTGTAGCCGGGTCCATAGCCAATTTCCAAAATGTTTTCACCATCTGTCAAATCTAAGTGGCGGATGGCCCACTGATTCAATGCTTTGTTTTCATTTGCCATAATGAATCCAGCGATGCTTCCGAGCCAGCCTTTTGGTCTGCTAAAGGTTTTCGAAATAGTAGACAGCATATGAGAACGCTCCTTTTTGATGATCATGTAACCGATTTTTCTCCTCTTCAAACATGCTGATTTTCGGGAACACATCTGTACAGCTTCATGATGTTTGAGTGAAAAAATGAGGTGGTAATGAAAGGGTACATCAACAAATCAAGGAGGAGCTTACACATGGATTTACGTGATTATTTAACAAATGGCATTCCGCGCCAAACGCAGGATCAGCAGCCAGGAAGTGAAAGAGAAATGAATCCAGCGCCGATCTTTGAGGATGAATCATATCAAGGTTCTGGCAAACTAAAAGGAAAAGTGGCACTGATTACAGGCGGAGATAGTGGAATTGGACGGGCAGTATCTGTTGCCTATGCAAAAGAAGGTGCACATGTCGCCATTGTGTATTTAAATGAACATGAGGATGCAGAGGATACGCAAAAACGTGTAGAACAGGAAGGCGTTAAATGCTTAACGATTGCAGGAGATGTCGGTGACGAAGCCTTCTGCGAGAAAGCAGTAGAAAAAACAGTTGAAGCCTTTGGTCAATTAGACATTTTAGTGAATAATGCGGCTGAACAGCATCCGCAAGAACGTATTCAAGATATTTCTAGTGAACAGCTTCACCAAACCTTTAGAACCAACTTCTATTCCTATTTCTATTTTACGAAAAAGGCACTCGAGTATTTAAAACCGGGAAGTTCAATCATTAATACAACATCCATTAACCCATATCGGGGTAACCCAGTGTTGATTGATTATACGGCAACAAAAGGAGCCATCAACGGCTTTACGCGTTCTATGGCACAATCGCTTGTGAAAGATGGGATTCGTGTGAACGGTGTAGCGCCAGGTCCAATTTGGACGCCGCTCATTCCATCTACATTTGATGAAGACAGTGTGGAAAGCTTCGGGGCAGAAACCCCGATGGGAAGACCAGGACAGCCTGTCGAGCATGTCGGCTGCTTTGTACTGCTGGCTTCTGACGAATCGTCTTATATGACAGGACAGACACTTCATGTCAATGGCGGTTCCTTTATGAATACATGATCTACCGCGGCACCGCCCAGCTTTGATTGGGCGGTGTTTTTAGTATTTCTTGCGATTCTTCTGCACAGATATGAAAGACCATACGATAATGCCCACAACAACTGCCGCAATGACAAGTGAACTCAAATGGAACATCGTTTCATGATGCATGTTCAACTTCTCCCTTCATTGAACCTGTTTCCTATAGCATCAGCCAGAAGGTCTCTTTTTATGAAAAACACATTTCTTTGTTTAATGAATGGTCTGTCGTGGAAACCTAAGAATACGGATGAAATTTTGAAGGAGTGAAACGATATGTCTCAAGAAGAATTAAAACAAAAGGTATTAAACCTGTTAGATGAACAAAAGGTCGGAACACTCGCGACTGTTGAACAGGATAAGCCGCATACCCGCTATATGACTTTTTTCCATGAAGGTCTGACGTTATATACACCAACGAGTAAAGAAACACATAAAGCAGAAGAAATTGAAAAAAACCCGAATGTTCATATTCTCATTGGATATTCAGGCGAAGGATTCGGTGATACGTATGCAGAAATTGCAGGCACCGCAACATTAACCGTTGATTCGGAACTGATCGACCGTCTTTGGTCTGATGAGATGGAGAAATGGTTTAAAGGAAAAGATGACCCGAATTTAGTGATTCTGAAGATTGACCCAACCTCCATTCGTTATATGAATGAAGGAAGCCGTACACCAGCAGAATTATCACTTTAACACTTGCGTATGCAGGGGGAATGTGTTATAGTTTGATATTAAGTGTTGAAATAAGCAAATAAATAAAGAAAGTAAACTTTCTTTTTTCTATGACATAATGAGAAGCAATAGAGCTTCTACTTGATAAGAACGAGACGCTGTCAAAGCGAACAAACTTATTCTTTTCCTTCTGCCACCGCCCCCCTATAAGAGCGGAAGAATGGAAAAAAGACGTTTTGATTTACAATTCACACTGGCACGGCTTCGGAGCCGTAAGGACGAATGAGAGGTAGGGCTTTCGTTGTCTTGTTATCCAGAACTTCCATGGCGTTTACTTTCAAACGTAGGTTCACTCGGAACACATATGACACACTGATATGAACGAATCTTAATTCATACACTCCGTAACGGAGATTAAACATTGATTATTTATTTGCATGAAAAGAATAAGGAAAAGGCTGCCATCTATTTGGCAGCCTTTTTCATTGGGTCAAACAATAGAACCCCGAAACCGATGAGCCCGAGAAAGATCATCAGAGAGAATAAGGCAAGTTTCATGATCATTTACTTTGTCCTTTCTTCTGATAGTGCCAAATCCGCTCAATAAAAAAGAACATGACCGCCAACAAAATAGAAAACATGAACATGTCCAGCAGTGTCACGCCTCTATTTGGGTGCACAAGACCAAACCAAATGAATTGAAGAACAAAAGAGATCGCAAAATATAGAATCGATTTTTTCATCATTTTCCCCTTTTTACTTATTTTTTTGTCCCTTAAGCCACATCAGCCAAATGATGAAGGAACCTATCACACATGAGAGCAAAGTGACAGGCGGCAAGGTGTGCCAGCTAGTCAGCCCCTTTACAAAACACATATAAAAAAAGAAAATGGAAATGGATACGAGTACCCATTGCTTGAACCAGCGAGGGACACGCAGCCAAGCTGCTAGAATGATTGATGATAGCTTATCCAATGAGATAACTCCTTTTTTGAATCTGATTGGATTTTATCGTAAACAACAAAGTTTGTAAAATATGGATTTTAGAGGCTTTGATGGTATTCTTCTAGCATGAAACATTTTCTCTGTACTGACGTATAAGTGAAAGGAACCTCATGAAAGGAAGCGATCAAGTGAAAAGAATACCAGTCATCTTCCTCAGATATATTGTCTTCTTTATTCCAGCAATCATTCTCAGTGTCTTGGTGTGGAACCATTATCAAGATGATTTGTCCGCAGGGAAAGTAACAGAGTATGACGTCAAAGGAATGTTTACATTTGATGAAGGAAAACGAGTGGTGAGTGCTGTATCAAAAGACCAGCAGCTCCATTTTGCAATGTATGATCCTCAATCAGGAAAAAGAATCAGTGAATGGACCACAGAAAGTGATACATTTAATGAAATGCTGCCATCCATTCAAGGAAACAATCTCTTACTGGCTTTAAAAAATAAAGACGGGCAGCTGTTGATCGAGAAGATAACACCAAGCGGAGAAAAGAAAGAGCTCGTTCAAAATAATTTGCAGATTCCCTCATTTTTAAAAACGAATACATACCAATGGAATGGACGGCTCGTATTTACAGGAGAAATGGACGGTGCCGCTGCAGTCATTGGTGAGCTAAAGAATGGTCAGTTTCATGTGCACAATCTGAACGAGCTAAAGCTGCCAGCAAGACCCGTTTCTATCGATGTCGTCATGAATTCCTTTAGAGGACAGACCCCTATTCCTATATTTGAAATAGCCTTGAAAAATGATCAGAAGGCGTATGTCAGCGGAATCTCAAACGAGAAGCATCAGCTTGGGGTCTATGTCTCCAAAAACGCTGAACCGTTCAGTCTCATTGAAGATAAAGTGGAGCAGCAGCTTGAGAAAACAATCGGAACATCACAAAACTTTGCAGTCGCTGTCGAATCTAACTATCCAAAAAGAGCAAGGAAAGTGAATGCAGAGGGAAGGCTTGGGGAAGTCGTTCCAACACCAAAGCCGATTTACCAAACCTTTATTTACCAGCTTAATGAAGAAGAAGTTCTTCTGGCAGGCTCTACAGCAAAGGACGAAGCAAAAGGCAAACTGACAGGTTATATTTATAACCATCGCACAAATAAGGCGACGTCTGCCAGCAAGCTTTTGCAGTCGTTTTCATATGAATCTTTACAAAGAGAAGGGCTCTCTTTCAATAAAAATGTGAAAAGTGATTGGCTCTATTATTCATTCGAAAATCAATTAACGGGGGCATTTGAGACGAAGAGTAAAGAGCTAAAGGAATTTCCGTTGCAAAAGGTCATCTCAATTGAAAACGCCAGTCCAGCCCACCAAACGTCTGTTGACACCTTTACGCAATATGTCTTGAAGGGCGGACCGCTCATTCTCAACTGGGCGATATGGATCTTGATCCCGCTATTATTATTTGTGCTAGCGATCTTCCTGCCGCCGATTTTGAGGCTGGTGAGGAGAAACAAGATAAAGGACAGTGTCACATTAGAAGCCAATATTTTGTCTGTTAAAGAAACGGGCACCTACATCAACGAACAGCCAGTCGTCAAAATGCAGCTTCAATTTCAATATGATGGGGAAAACATCGAGAAAGCGGTTAAAACGGTTGTATCCTATACCCAGATACCACAGCCGGGTCAGCGTATCGCCATCCTCTATGATCCGAAGAAGAAAAAAGCAATGCTCTTAAAAGAAGGTGACTTCTCGCAGCCAAGCGGGCCAAAATTCATCAAAGGCGCTGTTTTAAGAAAAATAGAATCATATGGAACTGTAGGACGAGGCACCGTCTTATCACTCACATTTGAATTAGATCAGAAAACGTATATCATTCCGATGATTCAAGCCGCTGGTTTTGAATTTAGAACAGGAGAAAAAGCCGATCTCGTTGACATCAACGGCCAGCTCAAAATGGCCGCCTATGGTCATGAAGTGCGGAATCGATCGGGGAAAGATGTGACGTTAACAGGAACGATCCAGCGTGTGAAGCAATATCCAATGGCCATCCATGAACAAAAGCCTATTCAGCTGGATGTGTCGGTTTCAAACGGAGATGAGTCTATCACAAAAACGGTCAGCCAATTCATCCCTGATCATATGCAGGTCGCAGCCGGCACTCAAATCACGATCCAGACAAAGAAAGAAGAGCTGGATAGAGAAATGGGTCTTATGCAAGAGAAACAAGGAAGTGCAAAAGTGACCAATGTCGAATTTGCTGGTGTCATCGGCAACCAGCCGTTAGCGATCATTCAGGTTGAGAGAGATGGCATCATGTATGAAGTGAAACAGCCAATCGATCCAATCACTAGCGTCTTGCCTGGTGATGAATTATGGGTGGCGTATCACGACATGACGCGTCAAGCAGCCATTGTGAAATATGCATCGATTTAAAAAAGCGTTCCCAGCGTGGAAAAAAAGGGCTAAAACGAAATTCGTTTTAGCCCTTTTTGATTATGCTTTTGTATCATATTGGCGGAGCACCTTATCGTAGGCGAAGTTACCGAAAGGAATGAAAGCCGCAAAAAAACCAGCGATGGACCATTTCAAATGCCAGCGAACTTTAAAAGTCACATATGCCAAAACGAGCATATAGATGACAAACAATGCGCCATGAAGAGAGCCTACAATAGTGACTGCCATCGGAATATCCGCAAAATATTTTAGAGGCATGGCAATTAAAAGAAGGGTTAAAAGAGACATACCCTCAATAAAACCCGCCTGTCGAAGACGGCTAATACTTGTATGCATATACAAATCCTCCTGTATAAAAGCTAGTTTCTCATCTTCTAATATAAACGAAAGATCATCTGGACATGCTGAAATCTACGAAAAATTCAAAATATGTTCATGGAATGCTTAAAAAATGGGAAAAGTCCTTTACTCCTTGTTTGTTTCAGAGAGTACTTGCTTTAAGTGCATCACATCATGAAATAAATGCTCCGTCATTGCTTGAACGGCTTCTGTGGAGCGGCGCTTTTTTATTTCAGAATAGATGGCTCCATGCTCTCTTTGAATGGTTTCAGCACGAGCCCCGCCGCTAAAATGGAAGATGCGGCAATAGTGAATGAGTGCATTCACGTGATTCAATTGTTTGGATAAGCGGTCATTGTGACTCGCCAAAATGATTTTTTGGTGAAAGGCTTCATGTAACTGGACGATCTCTTTAGAGGGCAGCTGCTGCTTGATCGCTTCGTCCGCCTGCGTGAGAACCTGCTCAATTTCATCCATTTCTCTTTGCACGGCTTCCTTACAGGCAAGCTCAACAGCAAGTGTTTCTAAAGCCACCCGAATTTGATAAAGCTCCTCGACATCTTTTTCTGTTAACGTATAGACGGAGTAGCCTGATCGATGATCCGCGATTAAGAGCTCGTCTTTTTCTAACAGCCTCATCGCCTCTCTTACCGGTGATCGGCTTACGCCAAATTGCTTGGCAAGCTGTGTTTCATTGATGCGCTCTCCTGGCTGAAACTGGCCATCAAAAATCATTTGCTTCAGCTGTTCATAAAATTGCATGTGATACGGTGTTGGTCTTTCCATCTCGAATGAATTCATCCCATCATTCCCTCTTTTGTACATCATCTTTTGTCTCATGTTATCCAAGTTTTTCCCTCTAGGCAAGCCTGCATCGAAAAGTCAATATCGTACAATCCAAGAGAAAAAGGGTGTGCTACACTTATGATCAGTTCAGTGAAAAGAGGGATCGACATGAACACACAAGAGGAACGAACTGTACATTTTGATCAAGACTTGCAAATAGAGGCGTATCGCTTTCATGCCATCATCAAAAAGTTCCCAAAACATTTTCATACATACTATGTGATTGGATTTATTGAAGGCGGTCAAAGACGTATGTTCTGCCAAAATCAAGAATACATCATTGAAAAAGGAGATATCCTTCTTTTCAATCCGTACGATAACCACGCATGTGAACAATTTGATCACATGCCGCTAGATTATCGCAGCTTAAATATTGAACCAGAGTTGCTGGAGAAGGCCTTTCAGCACAAGCCGCATTTTAAAGCCCCTGTGGTTTCACAAAGTGAACTAGCAAAGCAATTATATGATCTTCATCAAATGATCACAGAAGAAGCTCCTGCTATGAATAAACAGGAAGCCTTTTACTTTTTGATGAAGCAGTTGATCGAAACCTATTCTGATACACCAGAGGAAAAAGCATCAGCAGCCAATGCCAATGAACAAAAAGTCCAAGACGTACAGCAATACATTGAAACACATCTCACGGAAAATATATCGTTAGATGACTTAGGTGAGCTTGTGTCCATGAACAAATATTCATTGCTACGTGCTTTTACAAAGTTCAGAGGCATCACGCCGTATCGTTATTTACAGACAATCAGGGTGAACTATGCGAAGGAGCTTCTCGCCCAAGGAATGAAGCCAATAGATGTAGCTGCTGCTGCTGGATTTTCTGATCAAAGTCATTTGACTCATTTCTTTTCGGAATTTATTGGGCTTACGCCAGGACAGTATCAGCAAATTTTTGAAAAGCAGGTAACAGCAAAATGAAAAATAAACAGCTTCTTGGTCATCTAGCAGCCATGTTCACCATTTTTTTATGGGGATCTACCTTTATCTCTACCAAAATATTATTAACGGCTTTTTCTCCAACAGAGATTTTATTTTTTCGTTTTTTCTTTGGGTACCTTGCCCTGATGATCATTTATCCAGTCACCATGAAGGTGCAGCGTAGAAAGCATGAAGGGATGTTTGCGCTCGCAGGGTTATGCGGTGTGGTCTTATACTATTTTTTAGAAAATGTTGCACTTACCTATACGTTCGCTTCGAATGCAGGTGTCATCAGCTCCGTTGTCCCATTCTTCTCTTTTCTATTGTCTTATTTTTTATTAAAAGATGAGCCGCTGCACAGCCGATTTTTCATAGGCTTTTTCATCGCGATGATGGGAATTGTACTGATTAGTTTTAATGGGATGACGACGTTCCAATTGAATCCGCTCGGTGATGCTTTAGCATTTATGGCTACCATCGTCTGGGCATTTTATTCCATTTTATCGAAAATGATCAATCAATATGGCTACCATATTATTCAGGTGACAAGACGTGTCTTCTTTTACGGGCTGTTATGGATGATTCCACTGATCTGGCATTTTAAGGTTCGTTTAGACTGGGAGCGGTTGGCGAATCCATCGTTTGCCTTCCACTTGCTGTTTTTAGGCGTCTTTGCATCTGCTATTTGTTTTCTGACATGGAGCTTTTCCGTGAAGACGATCGGTGTGGTGAAATCAAGTGTGTATATTTATGGAGTGCCCATTATCACGATGATCATTTCAATGATCGTTCTTCACGAGAGCTTGACCTTCATGTCTGGGCTTGGAACAGCACTGACCTTAGGAGGTTTGCTGCTTTCAGATAAAAAAAGTGCGGGAAGAAAGAAACAGAAGCCCCTGATACTGATGCAGGATAAAAAGGCGCTTTGATCAAAAAAGCGTCTTTTGTCCATTGTAAGAACAGACACTCTCTAGTAAACTCGAATTAAATGGTCGACGGTCGACCGATAACAAAGGGGGAAAAACCAATGAAGCATGTTTCAATTGCAGCGATACCAGGTGATGGGGTTGGAAAGGAAGTTGTGCCTGAAGCTATTCGAGTTTTGAAAGCGGTATCAGATGTGCATGGCGGTCTGTCTTTCACCTTTCAGGACTTTCCGTGGAGCTGTGAGTATTATTTAGAGCATGGCGAAATGATGCCAAAGGATGGATTGGAACAGCTAAAAGCCTTTGACAGCATTTTCTTAGGAGCAGTCGGAGATGCCAATTTAGTGCCGGATCATGTATCACTTTGGGGATTGCTTATTAAAATTAGACGTGAATTTGAGCAGGTGATCAACGTTAGACCTGCAAAACAGCTGAGCGGCATTCGCTCCCCGCTTGCTCAGCCAAAGGATTTCGATCTTCTTGTTGTAAGAGAAAACGGTGAAGGTGAATATAGTGAAATCGGAGGCCGCATCTATCAAGGGGAAGATCAGCTTGCCATTCAAAATGCTGTTTTCTCAAGAAAAGGGACAGAACGAGCCATGCGTTTTGCCTTTCAATTAGCTGAAAAGAGAAGAAAGCATGTGACAAGTGCAACCAAATCGAATGGAATCGTTCATACAATGCCATTTTGGGATGAAGTGTTTCAAGACGTAGCAAAGGATTATCCAGAGGTGACAGCAGACTCGCAGCACATTGATGCGCTTTCAGCCTTCTTTGTGACAAGACCTGAGAAATTCGATGTGATTGTTGCCAGTAATTTATTTGGCGATATTTTAACTGATCTTGGGGCGGCCATTATGGGAAGTATTGGCGTGGCGCCTGCTGCCAACATCAATGTAAATGGCAAATATCCATCCATGTTTGAGCCTGTACATGGATCAGCCCCAGACATTGCAGGAAAAGGAATCGCCAACCCAATCGGTCAAATTTGGACCGCTAAACTCATGCTTGATCATTTCGGAGAGGAAGAACTCGGTACACACCTGCTCGAAATCATCGAGTCAGTCACAGCAGACGGCTTTTTAACGGCAGACATCGGCGGGGCTTATCAAACACAAGAAATCACAAACGAAATCATCAAGCGCTTGAAGAAATAATCCGTCATTAGAACCACATCTCCACGTCTGCTATAATAAAAGGATGGATAGAAGAAAGAGATGTGAAATTTAGTGTCAAAAACAGTTGTATTAGCAGAGAAACCTTCAGTAGGACGTGACTTAGCGCGTGTGCTGAAGTGTCATAAAAAAGGAAATGGTTTTTTAGAAGGAGATCAATACATTGTCACGTGGGCGCTTGGCCATTTGGTCACACTGGCTGATCCAGAAGGCTACGGAAAAGAATTTCAATCCTGGCGTTTAGAGGATTTACCGATCATTCCAGAGCCGCTCAAGCTTGTCGTCATGAAAAAGACAGGTAAACAATTTCAAGCAGTGAAAGCGCAGCTTGCAAGAAAAGATGTAAAAGACATTGTCATCGCAACAGATGCTGGACGTGAAGGGGAGCTTGTCGCAAGATGGATTCTTGAAAAAGCGCATGTGAAAAAGCCGCTAAAACGACTATGGATCTCATCTGTTACAGACAAAGCCATTCAAGAAGGCTTCAAGCGATTAAAAGACGGCAGAGAATATGATAACCTGTATCGCTCGGCAGTTGCACGTGCAGAGGCAGACTGGATTGTAGGGATCAACGCAACAAGAGCGCTGACGACCAAGTTCAATGCACAGCTTTCCTGCGGACGGGTACAGACACCAACGATTGCCATGATCGCAAAACGAGAAGAAGACATTCAGCAATTCCAGCCGAAGCCGTTCTATGGATTGACTGCACAAGTAGATGGACTTACCTTGACCTGGCAGGATGCCAAAACAAAGCAAAACCGCACATTCCAAGAGAATGTCATAAAAGAGCGCTTAGCAGGCTGCAAAGGAAAACCAGCAGTGATCGATGCATTGAAAAAAACAGCGAAAAAAGCTTTTGCTCCAGGGCTGTACGACCTGACTGAATTACAGCGTGATGCGCATAAACGCTATGGCTTCTCAGCAAAAGAAACATTATCTACGCTTCAACGGTTGTATGAGCAGCATAAGCTTGTGACATATCCGCGTACAGATTCACGATTTATTTCGGCGGATATCGTTCCTACATTAAAAGATCGTTTGAAAGGAATGAACGTGAGACCGTACGCACAGCATGTGAACCGCATTTTACAATCAGGCGTGAAAGCGCACAAAGGCTTCGTTAACGATGCAAAAGTGTCTGATCACCATGCGATCATTCCGACCGAGGAAGAGCTGTATCCAGGTGCATTAAGTGATAAAGAGCGTAAATTATATGATCTGATTGCCAAACGATTCCTTGCTGTACTTATGAACCCTTTTGAATATGAGGAAACAATGGTAATCGCTAAAATAGGCAGTGAAACATTCACAGCAAAAGGAAAAACCGTACAATCAGCGGGCTGGAAAGCCGTGTATGATCAATCCTATGAAGACGAGGAATCAGCCGAAGCAGATCAGCATCTGCCGGTACTTTCCGAAGGGCAATCACTTGAAGTACGCCAGCTGAAAGAAACAAAGGGAGAAACGAAACCTCTTGCTCGTTTTAATGAAGCAACCCTGCTATCTGCTATGGAGAACCCAGCGGCATTCATGCAAAATCAGGAAAAGGACTTAGTGAAAACCCTTGGTGAAACAGGCGGACTAGGGACAGTGGCCACAAGAGCTGATATCATTGAAAAGCTGTTTAACAGCTTCTTAATCGAGAAAAAGGGCAAAGACATTTTCATCACATCGAAAGGGAAGCAGCTGCTCTCCTTAGTGCCTGAAGACTTAAAGTCTCCTGCGTTAACAGCGGAATGGGAACAAAAGCTTTCTAAAATCGCAAAAGGACAGCTAAAGGCTGCTCAATTCATGAGTGAAATGAAGTCCTATGCAAAACAAGCCGTATCTGAAATCAAACAGACGAACCAAACCTTTAAGCATGACAATGTCACTGGCACCCATTGTCCGGACTGCGGAAAACTGATGCTGAAAGTGAACGGGAAACATGGCACCATGCTCGTGTGCCAAGACCGAGAATGCGGCCACCGTAAAAATGTGGCGAAGAAAACAAACGCACGCTGCCCGAACTGTCATAAAAAGCTCGAGCTGCGCGGAGAAGGCGATGGCAAAATCTTTGCTTGTGTGTGCGGCCATAGAGAAAAACTATCTGTTTTCGAAAAACGCAAATCACAATCCAATCAAAAGAAAGCCAGTAAGCACGATGTGTCTAAATATATGAAGAAACAAAAGAAAGTGGAAGAACCAATCAATAACGCACTGGCTGAGCAATTAAAAAAATTGAAATTAGATCAATAGTAGTATAAAAACCCATGCGGAAACGCATGGGTTTTCCAATGTAATCAAGTATATCGGCATATTGTTTTTCTGAAAATGGGAATGCCTATGCGAAAAGACTCGTAATTTGGTATAAAATATTTATTTAAATTTAAACAGAAACACTCTATAATAAATCGTTGGATGCTAAGAGAACGGGAGTTGAAAGGGGACACGAATGGATACACCCATACATCGCATGGCTATTGTTTTACTCATTGTCATTCTACTAGGCGGATGTACCTGGAAACAGCAGAAGGAATCAACTTATCCAGCATCACCACAGCCTGTATTGCCTGGAGAATATTTTATCACTCACTACTTAATGACAGATCAAGGCATGATTCGCACCTCATTTGCAGAGCAGCACATCTACTTATCTGAATCACTTGGACTTTGGATGGATTATCTTGTTCGAAAAAAAGATCAAAATTCGTTTGACCAACAATTTGGTGTCCTGCAAGATCAATTTTTACTAGACCATCATCTTCTCAGCTGGCAAATCGAATCTGATCAAAAAAGTAAGGCCAATGCCTTAGTTGATGATTTACGGGTAGTGGCGGCACTTCAAAAGGCAGATCGTTTATGGAAGAATTCAGCATATCAAACCACAGCAAAAGAAATCGCACAAGCGTTAAAAGACAAGAATATGTATAGAGGCATCTTGTCCGATTATTATGATGCATCAACAAATCGAACTTCACACACAATCACACTCTCATATATAGACCCAAAAGCAATCAAAGAATTGGAATCCCTCAAAATATTCACGAAACAAATGACGAGTAACCAGTTGTCCATTCTAAAACAAGCACCGAGAAAAAAAGGATTCTTTCCTAAATCCTATGACATAAAGAAAAAAGCCTATTCATTTGATCGAGAAATCAATATGATTGATCAACTCTATACGGCTCAACATGCCGATCGTGCAAAAGTGAATACGTCCGCAATCATGAAATGGCTTAAAACGACTTTTACAAAAGAAGGAAAATTGTACGGTAGATATAAACTGAGCACATTGCAGCCAGCAGTGACATATGAATCGCCTTCTGTATATGCACTGGTCATCTTGTATGCTCTTAAACGAAACGAACCGGAATTCGCAAAAGATGTGTATGACCGCATGAAAGAATTACAAATTCAAGATCCTCTCACAGATTATTACGGAGGATACATGAACGAAAAAGACACACATTCATTTGATAATTTATTGCCTCTAATTGCAGAAAGGGAGCTTTTTAATGAATCGGTTATTCAGTAATACGTATCGTTTGTACTATTCTCTGCTCCTCACGTTTGCAGGTCTTATTTTGTTTATGGGCTACCTCAGCGTACAGGATGCGGAGAGCTTTATGATGATCACACTGACTTTTGCCGTGTTAGGATGCGGGATTTTATTTGGCATCTTACCAGCATTAATTTTTACCTTGCTGATGTTGTTCTTTATAGGAAGCGCTATGTTCTTTACAGAGCTTGGCCACACAACCCCCTTCTTTTCCAATCAAACATTGCAAGATGTGGTGATTTGGGGCGCAGCCCTTCTCTTTTTCGCGATTTCAGCAGGAAGCTTGCATGAGCGGATTAAGACGATGCGTCACACCATTGAACAACAAAAGCAGGCTATGAAACAATTTGTGGCGATTGACTCGACAACAGGGTTTGACAATGCAGAGCGGATGAGGCTGGAACTGTCCGAGGAAATGAAACGGGCAGAGCGCTACAAACAGCCATTCGTTTTTATTCTTCTTCACATCCATTATGCAGCGGAATTCAAATCGTTATATGGAGAAAAAGAAATGAAACACCTATTTCAGCAATTAAGTATCAAGATCCGCGAAAGTGTCAGAGAAACCGATAAGAAATTTCGAATAACTGAAGAACGAATAGGCCTGCTGCTTACTCACACACCAGAAGAGAATGTCTCTGTCGTCCTTGAGAAGCTAAAGGATAAATTGCAAAAGCATGTGCTGTTAAACGGTCGTGAAGTCACCTTGACATTTCATGTCTGTCATTTAACAAGCAGTTCGGATTATCGTACGCCAGAGCAATTTTTAGAAGAACTAGAAAAAGAGATGATGATGAATGAACTTTAATTCTTTAATGAAATGCTGTTTGATGATCGCTCTTTTTTTAATTCTTTCGTTTCAATACATGGCTCCAGCCGACGCTCTTGACAAGCCAAATACCCTCATCGTTTATTCGACAGAATCGGGGGAAGCGACTCCAGCTGTGCATATGCTGGATCTACTCGCCGGACATTTTTCTAAACAGACGACGATTGTATCTGATGAACATTTGGCTGAAAAGAGGATCAGTGAATTTCAGCAAGTCATCTACCTAGGGGAAATAAAGAGAACCTTACCAAAACAGACAATTCGTGTGATAAACGAAGCACAGAAAATAATAGCCATTGGATACAATGCGGACCAGCTTCGCCCATTTTCCGCGCTTACTTTTCAGAAACAAGATCACACGAGTCAAATCAAATATACAGATGATCAAGCTTACCGTCAGCTAGAGAAAAAGATCAGTGCGTTAACGGTTCAAGGGGCAGACTTACAAAGTGAATTTCTCTTGAAGAAGCATGATGCTGATCTTCCATTTGTGGTTCAAACGAAAGAAGGTGCGGCCTATATCGGAATCTTAGATGTTGTGCAGCACAACGAGCTTCTTGCAGAAGTGCTAGAAAAACACCTGCCTACTTCTGATCAGCTGACCACAAAGTATTTAAAGCTTGGGAACATCAGTCCTGTCACTGCCGAGAAGAAGCTGCTTGAGCTTGGCCAATACGCGTCTACTCGGCATGTTCCGTTTCTGATAGCGGTAACCCCTGTTTGGGTGGATCGAACAACAGGTGATGAAGTGACACTGAGTGACCGCCCGAAGCTTGTAAAAGTGTTAAAACAATTGCAAAGCGATGGAGCCAGCATCATTCTTCATGGATTTAGCCGTACGTATCGAACGGAGGATTCTGGTAAGGACTTTGAGTTCTGGGATGCAAAGAATGATCAATCCATTACGTCAAATGACCCGAAAAAAGCCGAGAAGAAGCAAAGTGAAAGCCATTTTTCAAATGAAAAAGATTTCCATGCATATACGAGATCGAATCAACAGCAAGAAATCATCTATACAGAAGAAAAACTGACAAAAGGCATTGAGCTTCTTGCGCAGCAAGGTCTATATCCACTGGCATTCGAGGTGCCGCATGATGCCATATCTCAACAAGGTTATGAAGTGATATCAAGGCATGTGTCCAGTCTGTTTGGACAGGTACAGCTGTCGGACCATACTTGGAAAACGGCCGGTGCTCCGCCACTCGTGACGAAACCCGCCATGCTTCATGGCATGACCTTATATCCTCAGCAACCAGTGGAGGCAGCATCTGACGAAGAAGGTTCAAATGTTTTAACAGAACAGAAAATTCAATCCATCCAGCATCTTCAATCAGCCGCAATCGGGCTTTCCTATGATGTGGAATCGGGAATAGCTGGACTGCAGAATCTGATGACGATGATGGATGCAATTCCTTCTAGTGAATGGCTGGATTTAAAGAGAACAAAACAAACAGTCCAAACATCACATGTACAGATCAAAACATTAGGGAATGGACATATTCAAGTAGAACAATTCAATAGAGCGGAAACCACAACAGTCAAACGAAGCGGTATGGAAAATATGCTGCGAATTCTAACAGTCGTGGTAATGCTGTTTATTGCGGCATTTGCCTTTTACACATTGTATTTAAGACTGACAATGAAAAAACGAATTTTTAAGGAGAGAAAATTAGGTGGCTGATATCTTATTTTATCTTTCATTAATACTGATTTGGATCATGCTCCTATACCATATGTTTCTCATGCAGGGCGGCTTTCAGCACTACCTGACCTACGAAAAAGTGCTGCCTGAATGGACGAAACAAGGGAAGGAACTGCCGACCGTCAGCATTCTGATTCCTGCTCATAATGAAGAAGTTGTCATCCGGCAAACGCTAAAAGCAATGGTCCAGCTATCCTATCCTAAGCATCTCCTTGAAATCATTGTGATTAATGACAATTCCTCCGATGGCACAGGGGACATCGTGCAATCATTCAGTGAACAATATGATCATGTCCATATGATTGAAACGAAGCCGCCATTTGCAGGAAAGGGAAAATCCACTGCACTGAACGAAGGCTTAAAGGCTTCAACAGGAGAAGTCATCTGCGTATACGATGCAGATAACATGCCTGAACAAAAGGCCGTCTATCATTTGGTTCTTGGTTTATTGAATGACCCGAAGGCAGGCGCTGTTGTTGGGAAATTCAGGGTCATCAATGCAGCCAAAAATCTGCTGACCAAATTTATTAATATTGAGACCATCTGCTTCCAATGGATGGCGCAGGGCGGAAGATGGAAGTGGTTTGGCATTGCGACAATACCGGGCACCAACTTCGCCATCCGCCGTCACATTTTAGAAGAGCTTGGCGGCTGGGATGTTCACGCGTTGGCTGAGGACACCGAATTAACGATCCGTGTCTATAACCTTGGCTATGTCATTCGATTTTTCCCGGCTGCGATCACATGGGAACAAGAGCCTGAGACGTGGAAGGTCTGGTGGCGGCAAAGAACGCGCTGGGCTCGAGGCAATCAATATGTTGTCCTCAAATTTTTAAAGCAGTTTATGAAGCTGAAACGAAAACGAATGATTTTTGATTTGTTTTATTTCTTCTTTACGTATTTCTTATTTTTCTTCGGTGTCCTGCTCTCAAATGGCATCTTTATCGTGAACCTATTTGTTGACCTTCACTTATCTGTAGGGGCTGTTGCACTGATCCTGTGGGGATTGGCCTTCTTCCTCTTTCTAACAGAAGTGATGATTACATTAAGCATTGAGAAAACAGAGCTCACCAAACAAAATATACTCATTGTGGCACTCATGTACTTCACTTATTCTCAAGTATGGATTGCGCTAGTCGTGTACTCCTTATGTGTAGAGGCAAAGAGCCGTTTATTCAAACAAGAAGTGAAATGGTACAAAACCGAACGCTACGATCAACAACAAAAGAAAAGCGGGTGACAAATTGAAATCGGTAAAATGGATGATTTTTATATTGATGATATCCCTTGCCATTCAGCCTTTTTTCATGGCGGGTCAAGCAATGGCGCAATCAAATCGAGTACAAGTGAAAGATGACTGGATTCGCTCTTCTAAAGGAAGTCAAACAGAAACGCAGCATTTATCAGAAGATGTAGTGACCTTGTATGGACAAGAAGACCGCACTGAATTTTCCTATCAAATAGAAAAAGAAAAAGTAGAGTCTAGCACCCTTACATTGAATATAGAGGCTTCACCATTACTCATTTCGCCATCTTCGTTCACAGTCATGATTGATGGAGAGATTGAAAAGACCATTCCCGTATCAGGGAAAAACCAAAAGAAATCAATTCAAATCAAATTGAACAAAGCGCAATTGAAAAAAGGATCTCATAGGGTTCAGCTCGCATTTTATGGCGTGTTAAAAGAAGGTGTGTGTATCAACCAAGAGACACCTGCCAATTGGCTGAAAGTATATCCTGAAAGTGAGCTGGCTTTCAAAGGAACTCAAACAAAAGACGTGACGTTAGACAGCTTCCCTTCGCCTTTCATTCAAACAGGTGATCAGAAAGAACAAACAGATATTGTAATTCCAAATTCACCGGAAGCAGCTGAATTAGAAGCGGCTATGAAAGTATACCGGACGTTGAAAAACAAAGACCGCCAAGCAGACCTCAAAATCGTCCAAGAAAAGGACCTCAAGCAAATCGCTCATCCAACCATTGCTGTAGGAGCAAAAGGAAACTGGGATGGTCGAGTGAAATCGATCGAGAAAGCTGCGAAGATGAAAACAGCAAACAATCAACTCACATTAGCGGTGAGAACCTTGACAGGAAAGAAAAAAGAACAGCCCATTTTATTTGTCACTGCTGAACAGCCAAAAACAATTGCTGAAAAAATCAATGTCCTGACTCAACCAGAACTGACAGGTCAGCTCACTGGGACAGATTTACTCCTTCAAAAGGTTACTGCTAAAGCATCAAAACCATCTCATCAAATTCGTTTAAAAGATTTTGGTAGTGATGATGTCACGGTTGGAACCAAAAAGACGGCATCTGATCATTACTATTATCCGAAGGCATTGATCGCTAATCAAAAATCAGGAGCAAAACTAAATCTATCATTTAAAAAATCTGATACAGCGAACAAAGCGGAACGCTTAACAGTCATGATCAATAACGAACCGCACGACGTACCGCTAACAAAACTAGGAAACAAAGATGAGAATGGATTCTATCATGTGTCAATTCCAGTAGATTCACAAGTACTCCAAAAGAACGAATATATTGATTTGCAATTTGTCACTACAGGCTTTAAAAACATGGAAGCCTGCAGACATACGGATGAAGAAGACTGGATTTACATTGATAAGAACAGCTCTCTTCAAATACCAGAAGGGACGACTAGTGATACACCGGATTTAGCCGTATGGCCGCTTCCTTTTACATCAAAAACAATGATCATCATGCCAGACCAAATCAAGCAAGAAACGATCAATCAAATGGCGATGCTGACAGAATCATTTAGTCAGCCGGAAGCTACTCAATATCAGTTGATCAAAGCATCAAAAGTGACAAATGATCAATTGGAAAATCACTCTCTTATTTTCATCGGGGGCATTCATACGTTCTCTCTTTTAAAAGAAAAGGCAGACGATCTCATCGTTCCTGCGAAAAAGGATCAGTATGATGTATCCTCCTTTGGCATGATCAACGAAACGACTGCTCGTATTGTATGGACGCAGCCATCTGTATGGAATAAAGAACAAACAATGACCGTCTTTTCAGGAATGAATGCAGCTGATGCTGATCTTTCACATGAAGTGATTCATTTCCTGCAAACAAATACGGAAACGGCAACAGTTGCAATCGAGAGCAAAAACAAAGACATGTTCTCTAATCATCTAACGGTCAGCAGCACAACAAATGATCTCAAAAAAGGTGAAAAGCAAGGCATCGGAGATACTTGGATTTACTTTGCATGTATCGCTGTGCTGATTATTTTTGTGGTCGTGATGATTATTTATTTCGTACGAAAAAACCGCAAAAAGACTGATTGATAAACGATCAAAAGACCTTGAAAAAATGTCTTTACTTTGGTGTCAAACGGGAGTATGATCTCTTTTATAAAAGACCAATCGCTGAATCATTTCGATGAGCGGGGGAACCATTAGTAGTGTAAAGCACTACATGGGGTGAATCCTTTTTAGGTAGGGCAAAGTCTCATGCGCCCGAATCCGTCAGCTAACCTCGTAAGCGTTAAAGAGAGCAAAGACCAACCTGTGATCTAAATAATAGACGCAGGGGCATTCTATTGCCTCTGTGTCTTTTTGGCGATCCATCTTTTGTAACATAATTCGTTTGACACTAAAGGAGCGGGCATCACATGTACAGTTTGATGAAGCGTATTTTAATTGGGAAACCATTAAAATCACAGGCAGCAGGAGAACAAAAACTATCAAAAATCAAAGCGTTGGCATTATTGTCATCAGACGCATTGTCATCCGTTGCATACGGTACAGAACAAATCTTGATTGTTCTTTCAGTCGTTAGTGCAGCAGCATTTTGGTACTCACTCCCGATTGCAGGTTGTGTATTAATTCTTTTAATGGCGTTAATTCTATCTTACCGCCAGATTATTTATGCTTATCCAGAAGGCGGCGGAGCCTATATCGTCTCTAGCAGAAACTTAGGTGAAAAACCAGGACTGATCGCAGGCGGATCATTGCTTGTAGATTATATTTTGACTGTAGCAGTGAGCATATCAGCGGGTACCGATGCCATCACATCGGCTTTTCCGGCACTATATCCATATCATGTGCTGATTTCAATTGTATTGGTCATTTTGATCATGGTGCTTAACCTTCGTGGTTTGACAGAATCGGCATCTATTTTGGCTTATCCCGTATACTTGTTTGTCATATCACTCCTTATATTAATTGGAGTCGGCGGTTTTAAATTATTAACAGGAGGCGTTCCTCCAGCACCTGAGCATACAGCGATAGGCACGCATGTACCTGGCATTACATTGTTTCTTTTATTAAAAGCATTTTCGTCTGGCTGTTCTGCACTGACTGGGGTAGAAGCCATTTCAAATACCATTCCATCCTTTAAAAAACCAGCTGCGCAAAATGCAGCGAGAACATTATTGATGATGGGTGGATTACTAGCCGTATTATTTGTTGGCGTGACATTGCTTGCGTTTGGTTTTGGCATCTCACCAAAGCCAGAAGAAACGGTTGTATCACAAATTGCATCAGATACATTTGGACGTACATTTTTCTATTATGTCATTCAAGCTGTCACAGCTTTAATCTTGATATTAGCGGCAAACACCGGCTTTTCCGCCTTTCCTTTATTGGCGGTCAACTTAGCAAAGGATAAATATATGCCGCGCATGTTTACAGTAAGAGGGGATCGACTCGGTTATTCTAATGGCATTATCTTTTTAGGTGTAGCTTCCATGCTGCTCATTTGGTTGTTTGATGGGAAAACGGAACACCTCATCCCGCTATATGCTGTCGGTGTATTTATTCCATTTACCTTGTCACAGACCGGCATGTGTGTGAAATGGATTCGTGAAAAACCGCAGGGCTGGAAAACGAAAATGCCTATCAATATTGTCGGAGCGCTAATTTCGTTCACGGTTCTCATGATTCTCATTTTGACCAAGTTCCATCTTGTATGGCCAGTATTTGTTTTCATGCCTATTGTGCTATTGATCTTTCATTCCATTAAAAAACATTATCTGTCTGTTGGAGAACAACTGCGTTTAATGAATGAAACAGAGCCTGTTGAGATTAAAGGAAATGTGGTCATCGTGCCAATAGCGGGTGTGACGCGTGTTGTCGAACAATCTATTCAATATGCAAAGTCTTTGTCAGATCAAGTCATAGCGGTTCATGTATCCTTTGATAAAGAAAAGGATAAGAAAATTGAAGAGGATTGGGAAAAACTTAATAGCGGTGTACGACTTGTGTTGCTTCATTCGTCCTATAGAAGCCTCATACACCCGCTTGATAAATTTCTTGAAACCGTTGAGGCAAAAGCAAATGCGCATCAATATAAAGTGATGGTGCTCGTACCTCAATTCATCCCGAAAAAAAGATGGCATACGATCTTGCATAACCAATCTGCCTTTTTATTAAGATTCCGTCTATTATGGAAGCGAGATATAGTGGTCGCCACTCTTCCATATCATTTTAAAAAGTAGCAGCAAGTTGAAACGTTTGATCAAAAGGGTGCGGTGGTATGGAGTAAGAAAAAAGGAGTTTTCTCACATGCCGCAAAGAACCGCAGGAAAAGAAGTAACAGCGCTACTGGAAGAGTGGGGCGTAAAACATATTTATGGAATGCCCGGCGACAGCATAAACGAATTGATTGAAGAGCTTAGGCATGAATCAAGCCAAATACAATTTATACAAACGAGACATGAAGAAGTGGCGGCACTTTCAGCGGCGGCTGATGCCAAACTAACAGGTAAGCTCGGTGTCTGCTTATCCATCGCTGGACCGGGTGCTGTCCACTTATTAAATGGACTATACGATGCAAAAGCAGATGGGGCACCCGTATTAGCAATTGCAGGGCAGGTTGCGTCGACTGAAGTAGGGAGAGACGCCTTTCAAGAAATCAAATTAGAGCGGATGTTTGACGACGTCGCTGTCTTTAATCAGCAGGTACAAACAGCAGAAGCTCTGCCTGATTTATTGAATCAAGCCATTAAAGCAGCTTATACCCACAAAGGTGTGGCAGTTCTCACCGTATCGGATGACTTATTTTCTCAAAAAATTAAGCGTAAGCCTGTTTATACATCTCCTCTTTATGTTGAGGGAGAAGTACGGCCAAAGAAAGATCAACTGTTAAAAGCAGCACAGCTGATTAACAATGCGAAGAAGCCAGTCATCTTAGCAGGTAAAGGATTAAGAAATGCTAAAGAAGAGCTTCTGTCGTTTGCAGAAAAGGCTGCTGCACCTATTGTCATCACACTTCCTGCAAAAGGGGTTGTGCCAGACAGGCATCCATACTTTTTAGGAAACCTAGGTCAAATTGGAACGAAGCCAGCATATGAAGCGATGGAAGAGTGTGATCTCTTAATTATGCTTGGAACCTCCTTTCCATATAGAGACTACTTACCAGAGGATACACCTGCCATTCAACTGGATATTAAACCAGATCAAATCGGTAAAAGATACCCGGTAGACGTGGGAATCGTGAGTGACAGCAAGAGTGGTTTGCATGAACTGACCTCTTACATTGAATATAAAGAGCAGCGTGGTTTCCTTGAAGCTTGTACTGAGCATATGATGAAATGGCGAGAAGAAATGGATAAGGAAAAATCCGTTGCCACATCACCGCTTAAACCTCAGCAAGTCATTGCTAGATTAGAAGAAGCAGTCGAAGACGACGCCATTCTTTCTGTTGATGTAGGGAATGTGACCGTATGGATGGCACGCCATTTCGAAATGAAACAGCAGGATTTCATCATCTCCAGCTGGCTTGCCACAATGGGCTGTGGGTTGCCTGGAGCGATCTCTGCAAAGTTAAATGAACCGAATCGTCAAGCAATTGCTGTCTGTGGTGATGGTGGCTTCACAATGGTCATGCAAGACTTTGTGACAGCGGTAAAATATAAACTGCCGATCGTTGTTGTGATCTTAAACAACAACAACCTTGGAATGATTGAATATGAACAACAGGTAAAAGGAAACATCAATTATGGTATAGAGCTTGAAGATATTGATTTTGCTAAGTTTGCGGAAGCATGCGGCGGCAAAGGAATCTCCGTGTCATCACATGAAGAACTAGCTCCAGCTTTTAGTGCAGCCCTTCAATCTGATAAACCCGTCATTATTGATGTTGCTGTCACCAATGAACCGCCGTTACCTGGGAAAATTACGTACACACAAGCAGCCGGTTTTAGTAAGTACTTACTGAAAAAATTCTTTGAAAAAGGCGAGTTGGATATCCCTCCACTCAAGAAAAGTTTAAAACGCTTTTTCTAAACAAAATGTAGTCGGTTCTCTCAAAAGAGGACTGACTTTTTTTGATGAAAGGAAAAAACATTTCAATTATCACTTGTTTTATTTCCTCTAAAAACATCTGGAGTTTATTTTTGTAACTTAAAGCCTATTTTTCCAATTCGATGAGAAAGGTAAAATAGACTTTATGATCAATAATGGAGGGAGTGACTTCTGCTGGGCAAGATACTTGATTCAAAAGCACTAACCAGTGCCATGGACACAAGGGCAAAACACTATCAGGAACTCCGCGAACAAATGGTAAATTTAAAAAAGGCATTACAAGGTGTGGCCAATCTCGGTGATGACTTCACTGGAAAAGGTGCAGATAACATTAAAAGCTTTTATAAAGAGCTTGCCGGAAATGTACACATGTTTATCAGCTTCATTGATAAGCAAAAAGCCTTTCATGAAGGTGTTTCTGGGACACTGGATGATACGAGCTTTGGCGGAGATACATTTGTAGAAGAACACTTTTTAGAGAACGCAGTACATATGGGCATCAAGAATGCCAAAAGCATTGTGAAGGATCAAAAAAAGGCACTCAAATCCATTTTTCAAGACATCGATGACCTTATTTCTCTAGAGGTATTTGATAGTCAAACCTTTGATGAAAAAATAGAAGATGCGGAAGATGAACGAAAAAAGACAGTAAAAGACTTAATAGAGCTTGATCAAAATTTAAAAGATGAATATGCTTTGTCAGAGACGGAGCAGCAAGCTACAATGGCATTGTACGCTGAAATGATGAATGCGACAAATGACGGAAAAGCGATTTCGCCTATGAATTTTGATAAGAAAGCGTATCAAAATAGCGAAATCTACAAGGCGAAAAGCGATATTGAGAAGCAAACTGCTGAATATCTCAAAATCAAAAAAGAACAAGAAGAAGCCCGCGAGATCGCAAAAGAACAAGAAGCCCTCGCCAACCGTTCTTGGTATGAAAAAGCGCTCGATTATGGTGGAAACATCGTGAATGAACTGACTGGAGTGAACGATGCCAAACGTGCTGCTACAGGCGTCGATCCAATTACAGGCGAGGAACTCACCGCAGGCCAGCGAGTCGCGGCAGGCGGTATGGCAGCAGCAGGTTACATCCCAATCGTCGGCTGGGCAGGGCGCATTTTCAAAGGCGGAAAAGCTGTCTATAAAACGACCCAAGCCACATCAGCCGCAGTCAGAGCAGTCGACATTTACAAGACATCACAAAAGTCTTTTGACGCCTTAAGAACATCTCAAAAAGGCTTATATGGTCTCGCCGCCACCAACGGCTTCAGCGAAGCGATCACAGGCCGAGACATGTTTGGAAACAAGATTTCGAAAGAACAGCAGGAAGCGAGTATGAACTCGGCGTTGGGGATGCTTTTGCCGTTTGGGGTAAAAGGAGTTAAAAGTAATGTAGATTCAATCAAAAAACCCCAATATATACCAAAGGATATCAATGGTAAAAATGCGAGTCTGCCAAAATATGAGAATGGGAAGCTAGTCAATGGAACAGTCCATAAACCAGATTCACAGTTTCCTCATACGCAAATTGGTTATAGGAAAGGGCGTAAAGGAGGGTACATTCAAACCCTTGAATGGGGAAAAGATGGTAAGCCGATACAAAGAACAGATTGGACGAATCATGGTAGAGGTGATCACACCAATCCCCACTCTCATCCTGCGGTCTTTAAGGATGGATCATGGAGTTTTAAAGAATAATTTGGAGGAGATTTGAATGGGTGTAAAAGAATCAGAGTTTCTATTAAAAATAAGAGGCATGGAATACTTTAATGATGAGTTATCTTGCTTAGGCGATCAGCTTGCTAAGATACTATTGTGTATAAAGGAATTTAAACAGGATTATCAATGGTATGTATTTGATGTTTTTGGTTCAACTCATTCTTCTCTTTTTGAGCTATTTCCAAGTCAAGATTTGAGTGTAATGTCAACAGATAGATTAATAGATAGTGTAAGACAAGTTGTTCAATTTGAATCAGGTGTCTTTATAGGGTTTCAAAAAGGTTTACAGGTTGAATGGGATTTGAATTCTATGCCAGAAACGGAAGAAGATGAGGGAATCCAACACCCTTTAGCTGAAATTGAAATTAGAGCATTTGATTTTTCTTATTTTGAAGTTTATGGTAACGATATAAAGATTGAGAAATATTTGATTCATAATCTTAATAAGTAAGAGAATTTCGATACGTTGTTGAGTATAAATGTATCTTAAAAATCTTATATCATTAACCACCTGAAAGCTAACAAATCACCACAAAAAAGGAGAAAAAACCATGCTATGGATTTTCACACAAAACCAGCAAAGTTTCGTTCATGTCCACGAAATCACAGTAGCCGGCAAAAAGATTGAAGGGATGATCGCAGGAAGCGATACTTGGGTGAAGACGCTCGGCAAGTATGATTCAAATGATCGAGCATCAGAGATCCTTCAAGACATTGTGAAAACAATTGAAGCCAATCAAAATACCACTGTGACTTACAGAATGCCAAATCAATAAAAAAGAAACCACCTTTCCATTGCGAAAAGGTGGTTTTTGTTTATGATGGTGTTTTTGTAAAGGCTAAAAATAAAGGGATGCCTGTGCCGACAAGAGTTGTGGCAAATAGGAACATACCGCAAATGAATAGAAAATGGCTGGCTGAAAAGACAAGTGCCAGAATGAGAAAAACGATGCTGAATCCTGCCATACTATATGATGGGACAAAGCGGCGTTTGTAGGTGGCTTTCTTTGTTAAGAATGAGAAGAAAATACCAAATAATAATGGGACAATCCATAAGTAAAATAAAATAATAAGAGACATACTTCATACCTCGATTTTTCCTTCTATTTTATCAGATGCTGATCGCAACGGATACTACAAAGCTTCACTTTGTAAAATAATTCATGCAATCGACACAATTAAGTAGGCTGATTCATAGAATGCGTTTTTTCTTCCATATATTCAGGCTGCAAAAGGGCGTATACACAATGATCCGTAAAGCGGTCTCCCAGCCATTCACATTGTCTCAAAATGCCCTCAAGCGAAAAGGATAATCGCTCTGCGATGCGTCTGCTCTTTTGGTTATCGACAGCAGCCCTGATTTCAATGCGGTGCAGTCGACATTCTTCAAATAAATAACGAATGACTGCTTTGCACGCTTTTGTCATGATGCCTTTTCCTTGATAGCCTTCTCCGAGCCAATAGCCAATTGAAACAGTCCTGTCGATCCAATGAATTTGGTGGGTGCCGATGATCCCGACAAGCTCTCCATGTGACCAGATGCCCGCTTGAAAACCGTTGTTCTGCAAGGCTTGCTGCATTGCGCCTTGAATGAACGCCATGCTGTCTTCCTCTGTTTTCGTTGAATCCACCCAAAGCATCCATTCACGTAAATGCTTTCTTGACCGCTGGATGAGCAAATATAGACTTCTTGCGTCTCTTGGCTCAAGCAGCCGCATGGCTATCTCTTGATCCTGATAAAAAAACATGTGCCCACATCCTCTCAGGGGAATTTTACCATAACCATATGAAAAGAAAAAGACAGCATCACTACTGTCTTTTACATAAACGTATCTACAATTAAAAAGAGATTGAGTGCGACAACAAGAGCTGCTATCACCCAAGATATTCCTGTTACCCAGCGGGCATTCGTCAATTCGCCCATAATTCGTTTTTTACTTGTAAATAAAATGAGCGGAATTAAAGCAAAGGCAATACCAAAGGATAAGACCACCTGACTCATCACAAGTGCGGATGTCGGATTCACCCCAGATGCAATGATCACAATAGGGGGAATCATCGTAATCAGCCGGCGGACATACAGCGGAATCCGGTATTGAATAAAACCCTGCATAATGATATCGCCTGACAATGTACCGACAGAAGAGCTTGATAGTCCGGCTACAAGCAGGCCTACACCAAATAAGATAGCTGATACAGGACCCGCGAGTGTGTTAAAATGCTGGAACGCAACATCCAGATCTTCAACAAAAAGACCATTTTTATAAAATAAAGCGGCTGCCACAATCAACATACTGGCATTGATGGCTCCAGCGACTAGCATCGCAATAAGGATATCTAAAAACTCAAAGCGGAAAATCTGTTTTTTCTCCTTTTCCGTTCTGCCGACGACTCTCCTTTGGGTTAAAGCTGAATGTAAATAGATCGCGTGCGGCATCACAGTGGCACCTAAAATTCCAGCTGCAAGCAGTACACTATCTGCGCCATCAAATTTTGGAATGAAAAGCCCGCCTGCGACACTTGCCATATCAGGCTTGGCGACAAAGGTTTGCACAGCGAAAGCGATCACGACAACGAACAGCATGCCGGTGATGCCGGCTTCTAATGCGCGATATCCCCGTCTTTGCAATTCTAAAATCGCAAATGATCCGATGGCTGCAATAATGGATGCTTCAAGCAGCGGGATCCGAAAAAGCAAGTATAAACCAAGTGCAGCCCCGATAAACTCGGCTAAATCTGTGGCAATAATGACGAGTTCGCCCTGAATCCATAAACCGATGGAGACGGGTTTTGGAAACTCTTCACGTGCGATTTCAGGTAAGTTTTTACCTGTCGCTATTCCAAGCTTTGCCGACAAGGATTGGATGAGCAAAGCCATGAGATTTGATATGAGAATGACCCATAAGAGGAGATATCCATATTTGGAGCCAGCTGCAATGTTGGTGGCAAAATTTCCCGGATCAATATATGCAATGGCAGCGATAAAAGCAGGGCCTAGAAAAGGAAGAAGCCTTCTAAATCCTTTGACCTTTCCTTCAAGTGCACGCTCAGCTGCCGCTGACATATGTGCCTGTGCATCGATGTATTTGTTTGTCATATGTCATCACCTAGATTCTACAAAGTTTTGCTTGGGCACAAAAAGTTTCCTTGATGCAATTTTTAATCATCATATGCCCATCTTCATGAAAAGTCAACTATCTGAACTAATAGGTTTGTTTATCATATGTAAGTGAAAAAAATAGATACCTTGTCAACGCGCAACATAAAAAACACCGCCTCTTAGACGGTGTCCCTACTGCTTCCTCTGGTATTTGTTTTTTAAGATACCCTTGATCCCACACTGCGGAAGATCAGGCTTAAGATAATGACAAAGATTGCTGCTCCTAAGATCGCTGGAATGATCGCAAAGCCTGCCAGACTAGGACCCCACGTTCCAAGTAATCCATGACCAATCCAAGCGCCTACAAACCCGGCAATCATTGAACCGATCCATCCTCCTGGTACACTGCCCCCAGCGAGTGCACTACCAATGAGACCGATGACAATCGCCACAACTAATGAAATTAGAAATCCTAACATGTTGATCACTCCTCTTTTGTTTGTTTATTAAGCAATAACCGTTTTGAAAAAGATTAAAACCTTTCGGAACCACTTCAATGTTCTATACGTATGATGGACAAGGATTGTGTATAATAACAGACAAATACTTCAGCGGCATCTAGGAGGCATATGACATGGAGGAAAAAGAGTGGCTAAAAGCACAATTAAAGGAGATTGAAAAGTGGGAGAAAGACCAGCAAAAGGTATGGTTTTGGGAGAAATTCAGCCGCCTTCCATTTCAAATGCTGGACAAGCTGACGCCTGCTTTTATTCAGAAAAAAATCGGTGTGCTGCTAGATGAAATGGGTCATTACATTCAATCTGGCGGTGCCTATTTGACATCGGAAAAAGGCATCATTCATCAATTTCAAAAGAAGTGTGAGGGCGAATCCATCCAGCGTATAGAGGATATTGGAAAGGCCCCAATCGACATAATGGATGCCATTAGTGAACAAATGGGAAAAAACAGAACGAATCTCGCGACGGTGCAAGGGGCGACAACTGGTGTCGGCGGAATGTTTACACTAGCTGCTGATATTCCTGCGGTCCTGGGTCTCTCCCTGAAAACATTACAGGATATTGCCGTCACCTATGGCTATGATCCTAAAAACAAAGAGGAGCGGATCTTCATCATTAAATGCTTGCAGCTGAACTCTGCGGATGTCGTTGGAAAGAAATCGATTCTAAAAGAGCTGAAAAGCTATCATGCATCCGAAGGGAAGCATGAAAACATGATTTCTCAAATCCAAGGGTGGCGTGAGGTCGTCTATAATTACCGGGATTCGTTTGGCTGGAAGAAACTGTTTCAGCTTGTTCCCATAGCTGGGATTTTGTTTGGTGCAGTTTCGAACCGCTCCCAATTAAAAGGGATTGCCGAAACAGGCATGATGCAATATCGAAAGCGAAGAATTTTAACAAGATTAGAAGAGCTCACGCAGCAAGAACAGAGTGAGTCCGGCGCATAAAAAAATCCCTCATCGAAGGGATTTTTTATTTGCGTTCATTCATCCTCTTCCTGAAAAGCATGAATAGGTGAGTGTTCATAACGTGCACGCAGTTCGCGAATCTGTTTGATTAGGGTGGAGCCAATCGTTTTTTCGGCTTCATCATACAAAGGATCAAGGGCTTGCATCCATTTTTGTCTTTCAGCTGGCGTCAATTCATGAATGGCAATCGGCGATTCACGTTTAATGTCCTCCAGCTGATCTTTGTTCATCTGTTCTGCATGCTTTTCATTCCAAGCCGTCGTTTCTTCCATGGCTTCAAGTAAAATTCGTTTCGTTTCGGGTGTCTGGCGGTCAAAGAAGGATTGATCTGTTAAGACCACATAGCCTAAATACCCGTGATTGCTGATCGTCATATAGTCTTGTATATGATAGAATTTTTTTGAATAAATATTTGAAATGGTATTTTCTTCACCGTCTACTTTTTTTGTTTCTAATAGCTGAAACGTTGAATTAAATGATTCCTGATAGGGCTTTGCGCCAAGAAGTTTGAATTGTTTTTCAATCATGTCGCTTTGCATAATGCGGAGAGACTGGTTTTTTAAATCAGCCGGCTGTTTGATGGGCCCTTTATTAGAGGTAATTTGCTTAAAGCCATTTGTCCAATAAGCCATTCCCTTTAATCCATCTTTTTGCAGCGTGCCAAACAACCTTTGTCCAATTGCACCGTGCAGGCCTTCTTGAACTGCATTGTAATTTGAAAAAGCAAAGGGAAGATCAAGTGCCAGCCACTCAGGAGACAGCATGCCGAGCTTCGAGGTAGACGGAGCGATAAATTGAACTTGATTCTCTTTGAGTGCATTAATTTCTTCAATATCAGAATAAAGGCTTCCGTTGGAGAAAATTTGAATGCTGATCTTTCCATCGGATTTTTCGTGCACGAGCTCAGCAAATTTCTTTGCGGCAAGTCCTTTAGGTGTATTGTCTGCCACGACATGGCTGAATTTGAACACAAGCTGGTCCTTCAGTCCTGTCTGTTCATCATCAAAGGTTGTCGCTGATTTTGGCATCATATGATAAAAACCAAAGTATAAAGCGGTTACAAAACCAATCATGAGCAAAAGTGTATAAGCGAGTAAATTCTTCATGCGTCAGATCCCCCTTATGTCAAGCATACTTGACAGAGGAAGAATTCGTAAAGATACAGGTGAAAAAATGATGAGAAATCGATTGAAATTACAACAATTATCTATTAGATGGAAGCTTACCATCCTCACATATTTCGTTGTCATTTTCGCCCTTTTAATCGGAGGAATTGTCCTTGTTGGGGGAATTCAGCAAACAGAGGAACGGGAGCTTCGAAAAAGACTCATGAACACGGCGAGAACCGTGGCCGAAATGAACGAGGTGAAGCAGGCGTTAGCTGATCAGACAAAGGAACGTGATCGATTACAGCATGCGATCGAAGAGATTCGGATTATTCAAGACGCTGACTATATTGTCGTGATGGATATGGATCATGTGAGATTAACGCATCCGGTGAAAACGAGAATTGGCCAGCGCTCAGAAGGAACAGATGAAGAGCCGGCTTTTGCAGAGCATATTTATTTCTCAGAAGCAGAGGGAGAGCTTGGAACAGCCATCAGAGCTTTTTATCCAGTGAAGGATGATCAATTTAATCAAACTGGGGTTGTGCTTGTAGGAAGAACCCTGCCAAGTATGGCAGATATATTAGGAGAAATGAAGCGCGATATCCTTATGATCCTCCTCTTGACGCTCAGCTTTGGGCTTGTGGGTTCATTTTTGCTTGCTCGTCATATTAAACAGCAAATGTTTAAGCTGGAGCCGCATGAGATTGTGCGAATGCTAGAGGAACGCACTGCAACCTTTCACTCTATTAATGAAGGGGTCATCGCCATTGATAATCAGCACATGATTACCATTTTTAATGAGAAGGCGAAGCAGATATTTGGCGTGACGGGAGATGTCGTGGGCCGGAATATTTGGGATGTGCTGTCTGACACAAGACTTCCTGAGATCATTGATCGCGCAGAACCCGTCTACAATGAAGAAATCCATATGAGCGGAAAGCGGATCATGAGCAGCCGGATTCCAATTGTGATGAAAAAGAAGATCATCGGAGCGGTCGCCATTTTTCAGGACCGGACGGAAGCGGCAAAATTGGCGGAGGAGCTAACAGGGGTTAAGAATTTTGTGGACGGTTTGCGGGTGCAAAACCATGAGCATATGAATAAGCTTCATACGATTGCCGGGCTGATTCAGCTTGGTAAAACTGATCAGGCACTTAATCTAGCCTTTCAAACGACAGAGGAGCAGGAACATGTGACGGACTTTCTTCACCGCGTTATTCAGCATGATGCTGTCGCAGGATTATTGATGAGCAAAATCAGAAGGGGCAAGGAGCTTGGCATCAAGGTCGAAGTAGATGAACATAGCTGTCTCCGTAATTTCCCTGAACGGCTTGATCAGCATGATATGACGAAACTGCTCGGAAATCTCATTGAGAACGCCTTTGCCTCGTATGATACTGTAGAAAGAGACACAAAAGTCATTTCCATTAGTATCGATCAAACGGAGGATGTCCTCGCGATTTTAATTGAAGACAATGGCTCCGGGATCGAAGAGGAACTGATTCCTTATATTTTCGATAAAGGCTTCACCCACGGCAAAGAGGGCGGAACCGGCTATGGCCTGTATATTGTAAAAACGATTATCGACAAAGGGATGGGAAATGTAGAAGTCACATCAAGCATCGGCATTGGTACCACCTTCTCAATCGAATTCCCAATGACAATAGAGGAGAGAGACAGATGACTCAGATTAAGGTGCTATTAATTGAAGATGACCCGATGGTGCAAGAAGTGAATAAAGAGTTCATTAAGAGTGTTCCCGGCTTTCAAGTTGCAGCAGTCGCTGGGAACGGCGAGCAGGGCATTCAGCTGATCAAAGAGATTCGTCCAGACCTCGTGGTACTTGATGTGTATATGCCAAAAAAGGATGGCGTCAAAACGCTGCAAGACATCAGAAAACAAAAGATGCAAGTGGATGTGATTGTCATTTCAGCAGCGAAGGACAAAGAGACCATCGGCATCATGCTTCAAAATGGTGCGCGGGATTATATTATTAAACCATTCAAATTTGAACGAATGAAAGAATCACTTGAAAGCTATAAGGCGTTTAAATCGAAAATTCGAACAGCAGCAGAATTTTCTCAGGAGATGCTGGATGATATCATACGAAAGCCTGCTGTTAAGCAGGAAGATACTTGGCTTCCTAAAGGGTTGAATGTGCATACAATGAACGAAATTAAAGCGTATATGGGCTTGCAGGAAGGCGCGCAGTCTGCAGAGGAAGTTGCCAATGCACTTGGCATAGCCCGCGTCACGGCACGCCGGTATTTAGACTTCCTCGTAAAAGAAGGCGAGCTGAAATTAGATATGCAATATGGAGGGGTAGGACGGCCTGTGAATAAATATATCGTACATTCTGACTAAGAGACCAAAAAGACCAAAATGTACGATATGTCCATAAGCTTCACAGCCTTTGGTGAAATCGCTATCATTTATCTACAGATAATAGTTAAGCGTTTACATCAAAGGGTGAGGGAGTTGATTTTTTATGAAAAGGCTTTTGAAGAACCTGACATTTCAGGTGATTGCAGCTGTCATCATCGGGATCATTGTCGGGATGGTTTGGCCAAACGTCGGAAAAGAAATGAAGCCGCTTGGTGATACCTTTATCAATGCCGTTAAAATGGTCATTGCACCAATTATTTTCTTAACCATTGTTCTTGGTATTGCCAAGATGGGTGATATGAAAAAGGTTGGAAAAGTTGGGGGAAAAGCATTTATTTATTTTGAAGTTGTCACGACACTTGCTCTGGTCATCGGTCTTTTCGTTGTGAATATCATGAAGCCAGGTGCAGGTCTTGACTATAGCAAGCTTGAAAAAGGGGATGTCTCACAGTATACACAAAATGGGGGACAGGGTATCGACTGGATGGAATTTGTCACTCACATCGTGCCATCTAACATGGTTGATGCTTTCGCAAAGGGTGATATTTTACAGGTCTTATTCTTCTCTATTTTATTCGGTGTTGCGCTTGCTGCACTTGGCGAGAAGGGGAAAGGAATCATTGAATGGCTCGATAAGCTGTCACTCGTTTTCTTTAAAATCATTGGATATATCATGCGTGCTGCGCCGCTCGGTGCGTTTGGGGCAATGGCTTATACAATCGGACACTTTGGGCTGGCATCGATTAAACCGCTGGCAAGTTTGATGCTCTCCGTTTATATGACGATGTTCCTGTTCATCTTTGTTGTACTGAACATCATTTGTAAAATGTATGGCTTCAGTTTGTTCGGTTATCTGCGATTTATCAAAGATGAAATTTTGATTGTTCTTGGCACAAGCTCTTCAGAATCCGTGCTGCCAAGAATGATGGATAAAATGGAACGCTACGGGTGCTCTAAGTCTGTTGTTGGTCTTGTCATTCCAACAGGTTATTCCTTTAACCTAGACGGAACCTCAATCTATTTATCGATGGCCGTCGTCTTCTTGGCGCAAGTGTTTGGTGTAGACTTGTCGATCGGTCAGCAAATCACCATTATCCTGGTTCTGATGCTTACATCAAAGGGAGCAGCTGGGGTGACAGGAAGCGGATTTATCGTGCTTGCATCTACTCTTGCGGCACTTCAGGTCATTCCGTTAGAGGGTCTTGCACTGCTGCTTGGGGTTGACCGATTCATGAGTGAAGGAAGAGCAATTACAAACCTCATTGGAAATGGAATCGCAACAATTGTTGTCGCGAAGAGTGAAGGTGAATTTGACGAGGCGAAGAGTAAAACAGCACTTCAGGAAATGCGGAATATGAAGCAGGCTGTTTAGTATAAAAACAACCAAAAACCGAAACCTTATGTTCTACATGGGTTCGGTTTTTTTTGTGTAAAAAAGAAAAACCAATAAAATTAATACGAATCGTAAGACCTCAAAGACCTTTTATTATATAATTTACAGAAAGATCCGATATAATGTATATCAGATACAATGAAAAATAGACTTTAGTCCTGGCAGGTGTGTAACGTAATGGCGGCATTTTTAAAATTGTTCGAAAAACCCGGTGTTAAGCGGTTTTCAGTATTTGTAGTATTAGCCACAGCATTATATCTATTAAGAGGAATGATGAATTTAATTCTTTTGACCTTCATTTTCACCTTTTTGATGAATCGGTTAGAAGGGGTCATTAGGGGCTTTTTAAATCGCTTCCTGAAAATAGGACAGAAATCGGTCATTACCATTTTGTATATTCTTCTGGCTGGTGGATTGACATTTGGCGGATTCGTTTTTGTGCCAATCATTGCCAAACAGGTAGAGCAGCTATTTCATTTAGGAAAGAAAATTGCAGATCATCCACAAGATTTACCCTTCTTTGACGTCATCACGAACGTATTCGGAGATTTCAAAATATCAGCTTTCTTTGAGAAAGGGTTTAATTTCCTCTATACATACATAACCGATTTCAGCACATTCAGTATCCAGGTCATTATGTCCTTAATATTAAGCATGTTCTTCCTGTTCGAAAAGGAACGCCTCATTCAATTCATGAACAAGTTCAAAACGAGTAAAATCTCCGTGTTCTATCATGAAATTGCCTTCTTTGGACGTAAATTTTCCCGAACGTTTGGAAAAGTACTCGAAGCACAGTTTATTATTGCAACCGTTAACTGTGTGCTAACGACAATTGCGCTAGGCATTATGGGTTTCCCGCAGTTATTTGGATTAGCGGTCATGGTCTTTTTGCTAGGCTTAATCCCAGTAGCTGGTGTAGTGATCTCTCTTATTCCACTCAGCATCATTGCGTATACACTCGGAGGCGGGATGTATGTCCTGTATATTGTGCTAGTGATCGTGATTATCCATGCCATTGAAGCATACTTCTTAAATCCGAAGCTCATGTCAGCTAAAACAGAACTCCCTATTTTCTTCACGTTTATTGTGCTGATCTTCTCTGAACACTATATTGGCATTTGGGGACTTATTATCGGTATCCCAATCTTTGTGTTTATTTTAGATATTCTTGAGGTCACAAATAGGGAAGAAAGTAATTAAAAAGTTCATATGAACCTGTTTACAATTTTCTAAAAATAAGGTATAAATGGTATGAAAATATCATATTACCACACGCTTAATCCTTCTAAAGGAATGGGGGACCCATGTTTTTGGGGTGAATTTTTCTTATCTGAGAAAAAAGGACATCTCTTCGTCCTAACCCGTCAGCTAACCTCATCGGCGTGAAGAGAGTAGACAGTGGTACATGTATGGACACGCAGGCCCACGAGAAGACTCTCTCGTGGGCTTTTTGACGAGGAAGGGGAGATTTTATTGAAGCTAGCGACGAAAATTATTATTGCCTTGTTTGTAGGTGCCATCACAGGATTGCTGCTCAACCTATTTGCTCCAAATGTATTCAAAGTGTTAGACCCTTATTTATTTACACCTCTAGGTCAAATCTTCTTAAATCTGATTAAAATGCTGGTTGTGCCCATTGTATTTTTTTCGATCACGCTTGGTGTTGCAGGCCTTGGTGATCCAAAAAAGCTAGGCAGAATCGGCGCAAAAACCATTACTTATTTCCTGCTCACTACGACTTTTGCCATCATCATTGGCATCTCATTGGCCTTACTCATTAAGCCGGGCGCGTTCGGCAATTTTGATACAAAATCGGCTGATTATTCCGCAGAAGAAGCTCCATCAATGGCAGACACACTACTCAACATTATTCCAACCAATCCAGTCCAATCGTTAGTTGAAGGAAACATGCTTCAAATTATCGTTTTCTGTGTATTTTTAGGTCTCGGTATTGCATTGCTCGGTAAAAAAACAGAAGGTTTGCTGAGGCTGTTTGAACAAGGAAATGAATTAATGATGTATCTTGTCGGTGTTGTGATGAAATTCGCACCGTACGGGACATTCGGTTTGATCGCAACAGCGATCGGCAGTCAGGGGCTGGATGCCATGAAGGCGATGGGACTTTACTTCTCAGTCGTTTTAATTGCGCTGATCCTGCATTTCTTCCTGACCTATGGATCAACCGTTGCCATTTTAGCTAAACGAAATCCAATGGCATTCTTTAAAGGATTTTCACCAGCGATGGTTGTGGCGTTTAGTACATCAAGCAGTAACGCTGTGCTGCCGGTATCAATGGAAACAGCTCAAAAGCGCTTGAAGGTGCCAGAGCCTATTTCAAGCTTTGTACAGCCGCTTGGTGCGACCATTAATATGGATGGTACAGCGATCATGCAAGGGGTTGCGACTATTTTTATCGCACAAGTGTATGGAGTTGAATTAACCCTTGTTCAAATGCTGACTGTTGTCTTAACGGCTGTATTAGCAAGTATCGGCACAGCAGGTGTCCCAGGGGTAGGGCTCATCATGCTGGCCATGGTGTTAAATTCCGTGAATCTTCCTGTTGAAGGAATAGCGCTGATCCTTGGCATAGACCGCTTATTAGATATGGCAAGAACCGTAGTTAATATTACAGGTGACGCAGCATGTGCGGTGATTGTTTCTGAAACCGAAAAGAAGCACGAAAAAGAAGCGCCGACACCTAACTTATCACTGTAATAAGCAAGAAGGGCTGACTGGATCAGCCCTTTTTTTCATGGATTGATTTGTCTCGCGTGATATACTTTTTACAGGATGAGCGGTCGTAACTGCCGCCATAGGCTTTACATCAGAAGGAGGAACCACTTTGCAGTCTGCTGTTTTAAAAGTAGAGAAAGTCGATAAACAAATTGGCCGGAAAATGATCTTGCAGGATATTTCTATAGACATTGGGCGAGGAGAAATTGTCGGATTACTTGGTCCCAATGGATCTGGAAAAACAACCTTGATTCGATTGATCGTTGGCTTGATGAAAAAAAATAATGGCCGAATCATGATCAATGGATATTCACAAGATGAGGATTTTCTCCAAGCGATGTCATCAGTTGGTGCGATCATAGAAAACCCAGAATTTTATTCGTATTTAACAGGCTTTGAAAACCTTGAAATGTATGCAGCGATGCACGATGGCGTGACGGAGGAACGCATTCAGGAAGTGGTGGAAAGAGTTCGTCTGGAGGATGCCATTCATCAGAAGGTCAAGACGTATTCACTAGGGATGAAACAAAGGCTTGGGATTGCACAAGCTATTTTGCATCGGCCGAACCTGCTCATTTTAGACGAACCGACAAATGGACTGGACCCTGCAGGAATGAAGGAATTCCGGGAGCACTTGCAAATGCTCGTAAAAGAAGAAGGAACCTCCGTGTTATTTGCGACGCATTTATTGCATGAGGTAGAGGAGCTATGTGACCGCATGATCATCATTCAAAAGGGACAGATCAAAGCTAGTACTCATCTCCGGGATATGGAGGGGAAAGAGCAGGTGCTGATGAATATTCAGCCAGTAGAAAAGGCGGTTTCATGGCTTGACGAAAACGAGTATACATATAAACGAATTGGAGAGCGTGTATTGCTTCAACTGAACAAAGAACGTGTGCCAGAGCTGAACAAACAGCTTGTGCTGGCAGGGTTTGATGTACTTGAAATGATGCCTCAAAAGCAGTCAATTGAAGAGGCGTTTATGAAATGGACGGAAGGCGGGACGACAGATGCTTAACCTCATCAAGAATGAGCATAAGAAAATCATGAGGAAAAAGATCACATTCATTGCCCTTTTATTGATCGTTGTATTTCAACTGGCAATGGCTCTAACGTTGAAACGAGTCATATCAAGCTTTGGTGGACAAGACACAGTCGCAAACTATTTTGCTTATTCCACGAACGTCGTGTTTATTTTACAGGTGCTTGCTGTCGTTATTGGCGCGACCTTGATCTCCACAGAGTTTCAGAAAAGGACGATCAAGTTTTTATTGATTCGGCCAAAAACAAGACTCCACATTTTTCTGTCAAAATATATCACGCTTTTGCTGACAGTCATTTATTTGTTTGTTTTTTATTATGTTTTGGCTTTTCTATTTGGTCTTATTTTCTTCGGTACTGATTTTGATGAAAGAACGGGGCAATTATTTCAGCATACGTTTGCCGTCATTGGATCTCAGTGGGTCGAAGTGGTCATGATGGCAAGCTTTGCTTTTATGTGTTCCAGTTTGTTTAGAAACAGTCTTGTTGCGCTTGTGACCTCATTTTTTGTTTTATATGCGGCGAAATCACTTGTGCCGATCATGTCTCTCTTAGAAAATCAGTGGGGGAAAATTCTCCTTTTTGCGAATACGGACTTTACTCAGTACAGCTTTCAAGGACCGCCTCCTTTTGATGGGATGAGCCTTTTGTTTTCTCTATTTATAGTGGGGGCGCATTTTGTTTTCTTCGTTGGATCGGCTTGGATTCTTTTCTGGAAACGTGATGTAAATGTGTAAAAATTGTGTCAAATAACAAGAAAAATTCGTGACATCTTTGTGAAAACCAGTCTGTATTTCACGATAACCGGCTGATTTTGTCTTATAATAAGAAGGAGTCATGGAGGTGGCACTATCGTGAAAAATTTCATTACGGCTTTACCAATTTTGTTGCTGCTGTCGTTTTCGTTTGTGTCTTTTGCCTTCCAGTTTGATCATCTTGTTTATTTCAGACTAGCGCTGGGGATCTTTTCGTTAGCGGGTCTTTTCTTTCTGTATACACTTAAAAGAAACATGAAATGGTTCATGGTCTATTTATATGCGAGCTGGATCGTTCTTGCTGCCGTCACGACATTTGAGGAACCAGTCTTTTCTCAATTTTTCTTCGGTGGTTTAACGATGACAATGGGTTATCTCACATATATGCTCATTTATTTAGGAATGAAGCAGGACCGTGTAGCGAAATCACATTAAAACAAAAGCCGATAAAATCGAATAACAGATTTTATCGGCTTTTTTCATTTTGTTGAAGCAGACAAAAGAGCAGCCAGCGATGACTGCTCTTCTTGTGCTTATGATTCACGCCCAGCAGCTGCAAGCTGCTTCTGGTGTTTTTTGTCGATGGTTTCGTATATACTTTCCATCATTTGAGGATCGCGCATGATGGCCTTTTTGTTCTCTTCAATCAATTGTTGATAGGTTTTGATTTTCTTCTTAGACATGTGACTTATCGCTCCTTTATTAGAATGGACGTCTATAGGATTCCACATAGATGAAATTGATAATCATTTTCAATTAGAAACTCCATTATACAAAGACAAATGTCAGAAGTAAAGATTCAATTCAGAAAATTCACGTAACCGACATATTCCAAGCTGGATCGACGCTGCATTCTTTCCCAGGAAATAATGTTGTCATTACTTGTCGGAAGTGAAACATCTATTTGAAACGTTTTGGCTGCGCAACTCGTCTTATGAAGAGATTTGAAAAGAAAAAAGACATCAGCAAGTCTTTGCTGATGTCCTTCGTTTCATCCATTAAGAAACGTGTTCTTGAAGAAAATCTGTCACTTCTTCAGGTGATTTTGCGTTTGCACTGTGTAAATGACCTGTTTTTTCACCATTTTTGAAAATTAACAGGCTTGGTATACCCATTACCTGATACGTTTCAGCTAATTCAGGGAAATCATCTTTATTTATTTCAAACCATTCATGGTGAGCATAAGCTTCTAGGATGTCTGGAATGAACATGTCCATTCTTGTGCAGTCAGGACACCATGTTGCAAAGAATTTAACGATGACTTCTTTGTCTGATTGAATGATTTCATTGAATTGTTCAGTACTTGTGATTTTTTTCAATTTGTCACAACTCCTTTTCAATGTCATTTTAATATAAATGAAAGGCGAATGACATACAAATGCTCGGGAGGCGCTTACAACTTTCACAAATCATTTCAATTACGTAACAACAAAAATTAATTAGAGCATTTTTGCTTGAAAGTGATAAGATAGTAAAGATGAATTTTAGTGGGGGGAGTATCCATTGAAAATAAGTTTAGGATTGATTTACGGCGGAAAGTCAGCCGAACATAATGTATCACTGCAAACAGCCCTTGCAGTTACAAAAGCACTTAACACTGAGAAGTTCGATATACATCCAATTTATATTACAGAAGAGGGTGAATGGTTAAGAGGAGAAAAACTCACTGAACCAGTATCAAACGTCAAAATGCTTCAATTTGAACAGAACGCAAAGACGTTTTTACCAACTTCTTTAAATGAAAGCATGTTTCCACAGCCTGCATCGGCTGATGAGAAAATTGATGTTGTCTTCCCATTGCTGCATGGACCAAATGGAGAAGATGGCACAATGCAAGGATTACTTGAACTGTTAAATATTCCGTATGTCGGCAACGGCGTTCTCGCGTCTGCTGCGGGTATGGATAAAGTCATGATGAAAGATGTTTTTGCACAAGCAGGACTTGCGCAAGCAAAGCACCTTTCTTTCAATAAAAAAGACTATGAGAAAGCGACACAAGACAGCTTAGAACAGGTGGAACAAGTACTTGGCTATCCATGCTTTGTGAAACCTGCCAACATGGGATCAAGTGTTGGAATTAGCAAATGCCGCAGCAAAGAAGAATTGCAGACTGCATTTGACCTCGCTTTCCAATATGATCGTCGTGTGGTCGTCGAAGAAGGCGTCGTTGGAAGAGAAATTGAGATTGGTGTATTAGGCAATGATGAGCCGAAATGCTCTGTCGTTGGTGAGATTGCACCTAAAACAGATTTTTATGATTACAAAGCAAAATATGAAGATGGCGATACAGATTTGATCATTCCTGCGAGTGTCTCAGAGGATGAATATAAGACGATTCATGACATGGCGATTAAGGCATTTAAAGCCCTCGATGGATCTGGCCTCGTACGTGCAGACTTTTTCCTTACAGAAAAAGGTGAAGTGTTGATCAATGAAGTGAATACAATGCCTGGATTCACACCTTTTAGTATGTTCCCATTGCTTTGGAAGCACACTGGTGTTGAGTATCCAGAGTTGATTGAAAAGCTGGTGTCACTTGCAATTGAACGCCATCAAGAAAAACAAACCATTAAAACAACTTTTTAATGTGAGCAGCAAGCAGACACTATCCTTAGGTAGTGTCTCTTTTCCTTCAAACGTGAAATGAGAAAGAGAGGCGAAAAATCATGATCAAACGTACAGTGAAACAAATCGCCCAAATGGCTGGTGGAACCCTATCTAATCAAGCTTTTGGCGAAGAGCAGATTCACGGAGTGACAACAGATACACGAAAAGTATCAGATGGCGCCCTGTTTATCCCGCTTATTGGAGAACATTTTAACGGTCACACATTTGCTTCGAAAGCAGTGGAGCTTGGAGCATCAGCTGTTCTTTGGAATCAAAAAGAAGCCAATCCTCCAGAAGGCGTTCCGGTAATTCTTGTAGAGGATACACTAGCTGCGCTTCAACAGCTGGCGAAATCATACTTAAAAGAAGAAAAACCTCGTGTTGTCGGTATTACAGGAAGTAATGGGAAAACCACAACGAAAGACATGATTCATTCCGTCCTGCAAACAGCGTATCAAGTCCATAAAACAGACGGTAACTTTAATAATCATATCGGTCTTCCGCTCACCATTCTTGCAATGCCGGAAGGAACAGATATTGCGGTTTTGGAGATGGGCATGAGTGCAAAAGGCGAAATCGAATTTTTATCAAATCTCGCTGAGCCGGATGCAGCAGTCATCACAAATATCGGGGAATCTCATATGCAAGATTTAGGATCAAGAGAAGCCATTGCTGATGCAAAATGTGAGATCGCAAAAGGGTTAAAAGAAGATGGCATTTTTTATTACTTAGGTGATGAGCCCTTGCTTCGCGAAAGAGCAAGTTCACTCTCTCAGCGTGCAAAAACCTTTGGAGAAGCAGAAGACTGTGATATCAAGGTAACGCACATCAACCAGCTTGCAGAGGGAACAGAATTTCAAGTCGAAGGGTATGCCCAGGGTTTTCTCATTCCTGTATTAGGGAAACATAATGTGAAGAATGCACTTGCTGCTATTGCTATAGGCCAGCATTTTGGGCTGAATGAAAGACAAATTGCCCAAGGACTGATGCAAACGAAGTTGACGGGAATGCGTCTTGAGCTGATTAAAACAGACAAAGGAATCACTGTCATCAATGATGCATATAATGCAAGTCCTACTTCTATGAAAGCAGCCATTGATCTTGTGGGGGATATGGACGGCTTCGCCAATCGCATTCTTGTACTTGGAGACATGCTCGAAATGGGCAGCGAAGAAGAAACGTATCATTATGAATTAGGCCGTTACATCAAGCCAGAATTTATTGATCATGTCATGACGTATGGCCGTCTAGGTGCATTCATTGCTGAAGGAGCGAAAAAATCATTCGGGGCTGAGCACGTGTTCTCCTTTATGGACAAAGAGGATCTAAAGAAAAAGCTAGCTGAAGTGGCAGGGCCTGACGATGTTGTGCTTGTCAAAGCCTCACGCGGAATGAGATTGGAAGAAGTCATTACTGCACTATAAAAGTGAGAAGGTGACAGAATGATTGGCTGTTTATGTATCCACGGTTTTACTGGTGCCCCTTATGAAGTAGAACCGCTGGCACAGTATTTAAAACAGGCGGCAGATTGGAATGTGCAGTCTGTCACGCTTCCGGGGCATGGGGATGAGCTTCAGTTAAAAGGCATTCTTTATCAAGAATGGATAGCGACAGCTGAACTCGAACTTCTATCCCTTTATCGAACTTGTGACACCGTGTATTTGGTCGGCTTTTCAATGGGTGGAATGATTGCTTCTTACTTAGCAGCAAAGTACCCAGTTGCTCGTCTCGTTCTTTTAAGTGCTGCGGCCAAATATGTGAACCCAAAACAAATGATGCAAGACACAAGGCAGATGGTGAAGGAATCCCTGTCTGGGTTAATTGATACAAACCCTTTGTATGATCGATATCGTCATAAGCTCACAAGCACACCGCTGTCAGCTGCGATAGAATTTATGAAGCTGGTAAAGCAGACGAAGAATTCGCTTGAGAAGCTTCATCTGCCTGTGTTAATTGTTCAAGGTGAAAGCGATGGGATTGTGCCTGCTTCTAGTGCAGAATTTATTTATCATAAAGTCCCATCTCGGCAGAAAGAAATGTTTTATTTGCCCGATTGTAAACATCATGTTTGTCATGAGCCATGTGCCCAGCAATTGTTTGAGAAAGTAGAACATTTTCTAAAAAAAGCAATTTAATATATAGAAAAGCTAAAATGTGGCTAAACTAATATAAATTGAATCCCACTTGTTAAAATTTGCATCATTTTTGTCGAATGTGTGACAGGCCTATGGTACAATAGGAAAGAAAAGGTGGTTGATTCGGTTGTTTCAATATGACGGAAAAACCTTTATCCCGCAGTCTAATTCGAGTAACGGAGAAGTATCAGCAGGAACCATATTTCAATATCGTCAGGACGGAAATATATTAACGGGCACATATCAAGGCGGCAGTATTGTATCTGGCGTACTTGTAGGAACTGTGAATGAGGATGGAACACTTCATTTTAGATACCACCATGTAAGCAAGGACGGCAGCATGAGAAGCGGGGCTTGCGAGTCCACTCCTAAGCAGCTGGATAACGGAAAAATTCAACTGTTTGAAAAGTGGAAATGGATGGACGGAGATCAAAGTGAAGGTGAATCTGTCATTGTAGAGCAGTAGATATATCCATTTCTGTCTTGTTGAAAAACAAATAGTGTAATGGTAAGATATAAGGTAGGGTAATTCGGGCTTTGTATATAATGGACCTGTCCTTTCAGAAAAGGGCAGTTTTTAATGATCATTCACGAGATTACTGAAACAGCAATTAGAAGGAGTTTGAATAAATTGACTATAACGTTTCAAGATTTTCAATTAAGCGAAAGTCTCATGAAGGCTATTAACCGCATGGGATTCGAAGAAGCAACACCGATTCAAGCAGAAACGATTCCTCTCGGTCTTCAAAATAAAGATGTCATCGGACAAGCACAAACAGGAACAGGAAAAACTGCAGCATTTGGTATTCCTCTTGTAGAAAAAATCGATCCAGCGTCTCCAAATATCCAAGCGATTATCATTGCGCCAACAAGAGAATTAGCCATTCAAGTATCTGAAGAGCTATATAAAATCGGCCAAGACAAGCGTGCACGCGTACTTCCGATTTACGGTGGACAAGATATCGGCCGTCAAATCCGTTCGCTCAAGAAAAATCCTCATATCATCGTAGGGACTCCAGGACGTTTACTCGATCACATTAACCGTCGTACAATGCGTCTTCAAAACGTTGAAACAGTTGTGCTAGATGAAGCAGACGAAATGCTAAACATGGGTTTCATCGAAGACATTGAAGCAATCCTTTCAAATGTACCAAGTGAACACCAAACACTTTTATTCTCTGCGACAATGCCTGCACCAATTAAGCGCATTGCAGAGCGTTTCATGACAAACCCAGAACACGTAAAAGTAAAAGCGAAAGAAATGACAGTCTCTAACATCCAACAGTTTTACTTGGATATCCACGAGCGTAAGAAGTTTGATACGTTGACTCGTCTTCTTGACATTCAATCACCTGAGCTTTCAATTGTCTTCGGCCGTACGAAACGCCGTGTTGACGAATTGACTGAAGCACTTAACCTTAGAGGTTATACAGCTGAAGGAATTCATGGTGACCTGACTCAAGCAAAACGTATGGTTGCGCTTCGTAAATTCAAAGAAGGTTCAATCGATGTGCTTGTAGCAACAGACGTTGCAGCACGTGGACTTGATATCTCAGGCGTAACACACGTGTATAACTTTGACGTGCCGCAAGATCCAGAAAGCTACGTTCACCGTATTGGACGTACAGGACGTGCTGGACGTACAGGTATGGCGATGACATTCATCACACCACGTGAAAAAGATATGCTTCGTGCGATTGAGCAAACGACTAAACGTAAAATGGATCGTATGAAAGAACCTACACTAGATGAGGCGATTGAAGGACAACAGCAAGTAACAGTTGACCGTCTACGCACGATCATCAGTGAAAACAACTTAAACTTCTACATGACAGCTGCTGCTGAATTGCTAGAAGATCATGATTCTGTGACAGTGGTTGCGGCTGCCATCAAAATGATGACAAAAGAGCCAGATGCAACGCCTGTTCGTTTGACAGATGAAGCACCAATGATTTCAAAACGCAATCGTAACAACCGCAGCTCTTCTAAACGTAGAGACGGTGGCGGCGGAGGCGGCTATCGCGGGAAAAGCCGTTCATCTTACGGTGATAAAAAGCGTTCTTCAAATGACCGCAATCGTTCTTCTAACGATCGTCGTCAAAAGAAATCTTATAACAACTAATTCTAAAGCGAATCCTTTGCAGGGTTCGCTTTTTTTAACAGGCTAATATTGAAACTTTTTAGGCTTTGTTTCGTAATATATTGATAGAAAAGTAAGAGAATGGGGGAAGAATGTGAGAAAACAGCCGCAACGTCAAATTAGTTTAAATGGTCTAAAGGTATGGCGTCTTCAAAATGGAATTATCTCATTGATTTTCTTACTCATCATCATTGGGGTATTTGTTGCTAGCTACTATTTTCAATGGCCATATTGGATTGGAGCGATTCTTTCTGGTTTATGGGTTTTGCAGGTCATTTTTGGCATTTGGCTCATACCAAAAATCCGCCATCACATCTGGCGCTACGAAGTCTTCGAAAATGAAATTGAAATACAGCATGGACTCATTCGCGTCACACGTGTGATTGTGCCGATGGTGCGTGTTCAGCATGTTGATACATCTCAAGGGCCGCTTTTAAGGCGCTACCGTTTGGCATCTGTTCAAATTTCAACTGCTGCCACAGTTCATGATATACCGGCGCTAGAATTAGAAGAGGCAGATGAGCTTCGTGATTACATATCTCGTTTAGCAAGGGTGACGGAAGATGATGTCTGAACCAAAACGTGTACATCCCATCTCGATGTTCATTGATTTTATATCAGATGCTGTATCCATGATCAAAAACTTCATTATCCCTTTTTTCGTGCTGATTTTTGTGAACTCGAATTCGAGCATTCGCTTTTATGCATTTATCATTCTCGGTGTCCTTCTTTTATGGAAAGCTGTTTTTACCATTTTAGAATGGAGACGATTCACCTACCGGATGGAAGACGATGAATTTCGTGTGGAATCGGGTGTGATCACGAAAAAGAAAAAATATATCTCGTTAGAACGAATTCAAACGGTCAATACAAGTGAAGGTATTTTCCAGCGGATTTTCGGTTTAGTGCGGGTCCAAATCGAAACGGCAGGCGGAACGGATGGTCCAGAAGTGAGCCTGACCGCGATTACAAAAGCAGAAGCGGAACAATTAAAACAGTCGATTTTCAATCGGAAGAAAAGCTTGCAGGAAGATGAAATGACGGATGAAGCAGGACATCTGCATGGCGATTTGACTGCCCAAAAACCTGTGCAGGAAGAAATCAATGTCTCCTATCGTATGGGTGTGCCAGAACTGCTTTTGGCTGCGACCACTTCCAGCGGTATCGGAGTCATTATATCCGGGTGTCTCGCCATCTACACGCAAATAGATGAAATTCTTCCTTTGGATGGGTTCTTCAAGCAGTTCTCTTTTTTAAGCCATGCGAGCGTTGAAATCTATGCGATTTTGATATTTCTTGCCGTATTGATTGCGTGGATCCTGAGTGTCGGGGTAACAGCACTTCAGTATGCGAATTTTGCTGCAAAGCGAAAAGGGAATGACATCATCATTACAAGAGGGCTCATCGAGAGACATCAAATGACCATTCCACTTGCGAGAATTCAAGCAGTGAAAATCAAAGAAAATATTATCCGTGAGCCTTTTGGCTTTGCGACGGTGATGCTGGTTAGTGCAGGAGGTTCGATTACAGAGAAAGAAACCTCTTCAGTCTTATTTCCGCTCATTCGGAAGAAAAAGATCAATGAACTGCTCTCCCAATTCACCGATCATTATCATGCAGCACCAGAAAGCGAGCTGAAAAAGGTACCGAAGCGTTCACTCAAACGCTACTTGATCTCATATGGCTTTGTGCCGTTACTTGTAGGTGTTATCCTGTCGGTACGCTTTCCGCCATGGGGGTATTTGGGACTCATTCCGTTACCGCTTGCTCTATTCTTTGGCTATTTAGCTTATAAACAATCAGGATATACAATCAAAGGTTCATTGATTCAAATGACATCAAGAAGCATTGGCAAGACCACAGGCATTGTCTTGAGAAAACGAATGCAAAACTATACGATGACGCAATCTTTTTTCCAAAAGAAAGGCCGGGTCGCAAGTATTCACACCTTTGTGAAATCCTCTGCGCTGCTTGATTCCTTTGGTGTACATCACCTTGAGGAAGAAGATGCTGCACGTGTATTTGATTGGTATTCGTATGAAAAAAATGAATCGTCTTAAACGAAAAATGTCGATCAGCTCCCGCTTAAGGAGTGATCGACATTTTTTATGAGATTAATATCGTCTTTTTTTCGAATGGAAGAACAGCGTAATAGGTGCTAGAATCATACCGCCGATCAATCCAAATAAGTGAGCCATGATATTGATGTTCGAATTGACGAACGTCATGATGACAGAAACAGCAAGAATCGTTAAAATCACTTGTGAATTGCCGCGGTCCATCATGTGCGGTTTAAATAGGACAAGGTATAAATAAACCCCAAACAAACCAAAGATCGCACCAGAGGCGCCAACGTGTACATACTCTAAAGGCTCAACCCAATAGGTTCCGAGATTGCCAATGAACCCTGCACCAAGATAAATGATCAGAAATCGAACCTTCCCAAGCAAATGTTCAAGCGCTGGGGCGAACAAGAAAAGGGACATGGAATTGAATAAAATATGTGTGAGACTTCCGTGTAGAAAAATAGGTGTGATGAGCCGCCACCATTCCCCAGCTGCTACACCATAATTGAAACCGACGAGATGATCCTGTCCAAGCTGTATAATTGGGATAGGAATCGCAAATATAAGCCACAGGCCGATTTGTAAAGCAAGGATCGCTGTTACGATTGGATACGATCTAATAAATTGTTGAAAGCTCTCCGTTCGAATAAACATAACAAACCCCTTTTGACTAGATAATGGTAAGTTTATAGTAACACGTTTATGAAGCGAACACTCAAATTAGTACGAGTATCATAGGAGGTACCTCATGATCATAGGAATAGGCATTGATATTGTAGAGATCGACCGGCTCTCGCGAGTGCTCAGCAGACAGCCCCGTTTACCGGAACGAATTTTGACTTTACGTGAACAGGACGTCTTTCGTACACTCAGTGAAAAAAGACAGCTGGAATTTTTGGCAGGGCGCTTTGCGGCAAAGGAAGCCTTCGCTAAAGCATACGGAACGGGAATCGGTCAGCATTTAAGCTTTCATGACATAGACATTCAAAAAGACGATCATGGAAAACCCTTCATCAAAAGCGAGAAAGCGGAGGGAGATCAGGTTCATGTGTCGATTACCCATACAAAGGAATATGCTGCGGCACAAGTTTTAATTGAAAGGTTGTCAAGCTAGTCTGCATATTGTTTGTCCCCCCTTCATATATTGGGTAGTGCGATAAGGAAGGGCGAGTTGCTAACAGGCTTTGATGGTTCGCGGTACGCAGTTAACTCTTGAGGCGTACTGTTAAAGTCAAACAAGCGGTTTCTTCCTTTTAACACAATTAACGAAGGGGTTGAAAAGGGTGAGAAAAAGCTTTGTTTTGCTTGTAACGGGAATCCTTTTTGTACTGATTCTCTCCGCATGCGGTCAAAAATCTCAGAAGGATATCGTTGGAGATTTAAACAAAAAGGCAGAGGAAATGACATCATACAAAGCCAAAGCAAAAATGACCATTGAGACAGGAAATGACCCGCAGGAGTACCAGGTAGAAATTTGGTACAAGAAGCCGGAGCTTTACCGTGTCTATTTAGAAAATCCGAAAAAGGATCAGAGTCAAGTCATTTTAAGAAATGGCAATGGTGTATTTGTGCTGACACCTTCATTGAACAAGAGCTTCCGTTTCCATAGTGATTGGCCGAATAATAGCAGTCAGGTTTATTTATTCGAATCACTCGTGAAGGACATTAAAAATGACAGTGCAGCTCAGTTCAAAGCGAAAGAATCAAAGTATGTGTTCGAAACGAAGACCAATTATCAGCATAACCAAATGCTGCCTACCCAAGAGATTACCTTTCATAAGAAAACAATGGCGCCTGCCAGTGTGAAAGTGCAGGATAGCGACAAAAAGCCAATGGTGAAAGTGGAATTCTCTCACTTTGAATTCAATAAATCCTTTGACAAAGATGCATTTGACGAGAAGAAAAACATGACCCTCTCTCAAATGGATGTTGCCACAAGTGCAGACCCATCTGACAGCTTTGCGGTGAAAACACCAGTTGATATGCCAGAAGGCGTGAAGAAGATGGAAGAGAAAGAAATGACGACAGATGCTGGGAAGCGTTATGTGATTACGTACGGCGGCAAGAAATCCTTCACACTCATTCAGGAAAAAGCGAGAGTAGCTGAAGCATCTACGCCTGTCACGATGAATGGCGAGCCGGTCGATCTTGGTATGACAGTAGGGGTTCTGACAGATCAATCCCTCTCATGGACATCTGACGGAGTTGACTATTTAATTTCCTCAAGTGATCTATCGAAGGAAGAGCTGTTGATGGTTGCAAACAGTGTAGAAGGCCAGTCAGCTAAATAAATGATTATTTCAGGCGAAAGCCTTGAAAATGAAGCATCAGCCCTGTGCAAGGGCTGATTTTCTTTGATTTGTTTCACATTATTCTTGATTTTTAGTATCATATGAGGGGATTGAATCATTCAATAGGGAAGTGTGACTGATGGACACAAATGCCTTTTATAGAGACACATGGGCAGAAATTAATTTAACTGCAATCAAGCATAATGTTTCACATATGAAAGATCATATCGGTCAAAATGTTCAACTGATGGCTGTTGTGAAAGCCAATGCATATGGACATGGAGATATAGAAGTGGCAAGAGCTGCCCTCAAAGCAGGTGCAGACTTGTTAGCTGTAGCCTTTTTAGATGAGGCCATTTCTTTAAGAAATCAAGGCATTAAAGCACCGATTCTTGTACTCGGCGCTGTGCCGCCGGAGTATGTCAAAACCGCCGTTCGATACAATGTGGTCATGACCGCTTACTCCACCAGCTGGCTGAGGGAAGTCGTTCGTATGGTGAAAGGGCAGATGGGACAACCCCTTCGTTTTCATTTGAAAATAGACAGCGGAATGAACCGTTTAGGTGTGAAAACGTTAGAGGAAGTGAATGAAGTAAAGAAGCTTGTCAGCGAGCATTCTTATTTACAGCTGGAAGGTGTATTTACTCACTTTGCGACAGCAGATGAAAAGGATGAGAACTATTTTGAGCGGCAAGTCGACACCTTTCAAACTCTGCTTCAGCCGCTTCATACGGACGAACTGCTCGTTCATTGTGCCAATAGTGCAGCAGGTTTACGGTTCAAAGAAGTGTTGTTTAATATGGTTCGCTTCGGCATCAGTATGTACGGGCTGTCACCGTCAGAGGAAATCAAAGATGAACTCCCTTTCAAGCTGGAAGAAGCCATGTCTCTTCATACAAAGCTCGCTCATGTGAAGCTCATTCAAAAGGGTGAGAGTGTGAGCTATGGGGCGACGTATACCGCCAATCAAGATACGTGGATCGGTACGGTACCAGTCGGCTATGCAGACGGGTGGATCCGGAAGCTGACAGGCACGGAAGTACTTGTTGGCGGAAAGCGCCGGAAGATTGCCGGAAGGGTATGTATGGATCAATTCATGGTTGAACTGAAAGAGAATTTTCCAGCAGGGGAGCCAGTCGTTTTGATTGGTGGACAAGGTGAAGAAATGGTATCAGTCGATGAAATTGCAAAAAGGCTAGAAACCATTAACTATGAAGTCACTTGTTCCATTGGCTACCGCGTCCCAAGAGTATATATAGAGGACGGCAAAAGGGTGCATGTGCGGAATCCGCTGCTTCAAGGCGGGCCAAGCTTTTTCTAAACAGCTTTCACAGGAACGATCGTCAAACTGACATCGTTCCTTTTTATTCTACAAAGAAGGGGTAAACATTCTCCCTTTTTTAGAGATTTTGGAAATACCGTATGATTTTCGGAAAAAAGCGTATAATGTGAAAGAGGAACTCCATTATCATCTTGATTTACGGGTGGCGAGCCGTTTCATGTTCTAATAAGGAATCATGAAAAAACAGCTTTGCTTGCGCATTGAATAATGGTATGATTAGTCTTGGAATGGATCGATACGGTATCCGTAAGTTTTGTGGAGGTGTATGTTTTTTGTCTGAATCCAGCGCAACAAACGAAATGAAGATTCGACTGCCGGAGGCTTTAATGTCTGAGATCGAACGAGTAGCAGAGCAGGATAAGGTAACAAGAAATGAATTGATCTACCGAGCGACAAAAACGTATATTCGTGAACGTAATATTCGACAAAATCGTGAATCGATGAGACGCGGCTACATGGAGATGGCGAAAATTAATCTGAATATCTCTTCAGAGGCACAATACGCAGAGTTTGAGGCTGAGAATACAGTTGAGCGATTAGTCAGCGGGGGTTAAACATTTGATTGTTAAACGCGGTGATGTTTACTTTGCTGATTTATCTCCTGTTGTTGGCTCCGAGCAGGGCGGGGTTCGCCCAGTATTGGTGATTCAAAATGACATTGGAAATCGCTTCAGCCCGACTGCTATCGTTGCAGCCATAACAGCCCAAATACAAAAAGCGAAATTACCGACTCACGTCGAAATTGATGCAAAGCGCTACGGCTTTGAACGAGATTCTGTCATTCTTTTGGAGCAGATTCGTACAATCGATAAACAAAGATTGACAGACAAAATCACACATCTTGATGATGAGATGATGGAGAAGGTTGATGAAGCCTTACAAGTTAGTTTGGCTCTTATTGATTTTTAATATGGTGATATTTGGTTGCTCTCTTGGGAGCAACTTTTTTTTGTGTTCAATTTTTTTTAACGTTATAATGAAGAAAGACTAAAAGAAGTGCTGTTTATGTACGTAGGGGGTAAAACATGTCGAATCAAATCGTGTTAGCTTTCGCAAGAGAGCATCAAGAGGAATTACAAAAAGAGTGGACGGACATTTTAAAACGACTCGGAGACAAAGAAAAGGACATGATGCTGAACGACAACATGTATGAAACCATTTGTTCGGAATATGTTCAATTAATTATTACATCTCTTTCAGAAGGGTATGCTGAAGATTTTGAAGAAAAAGTGCAAACTTTTGCTTTAAAAATTGTTCAAATGGGTATATCACTTAAGTTACTGGCAAATGGTCTAACAGAAATCCGTACACATTTATATCAAAAAATGAACGACGACAAAGATACAACAGAAGAAAGTCATGATCTCATCTGGCAAATCGATCAATTCATCACACCTATTCATAACGAGATCTTAAACCAGTATTCCATCTCATGGGAGAGAACAGTCAACCTTCAAAAAATCGCGCTGCAGGAACTTTCTGCCCCGCTGATCCCAGTATTTGAGCACATCACCGTCATGCCGCTTGTTGGAACAATTGATACAGAACGTGCGAAAAAAATTATGGAGAACCTGCTCAATGGTGTCGTCAAACATCGCTCACAGGTCGTCTTGATTGATATTACGGGTGTACCTGTCGTTGACACAATGGTAGCGCATCATATCATTCAAGCATCAGAGGCTGTGAGATTAGTAGGTGCGAAGTGTTTGCTTGTCGGCATTCGCCCAGAAATAGCCCAAACCATTGTGAACCTTGGAATTGATTTATCTCAAGTTACAACAAAGAATACCCTTCAAAAAGGAATTCAAACTGCTTTGGAAATGACAAATCGAAAAATTGTTTCATTGGAGGGATAACCCAGTGAGAAATCACCCGAAGATTCCAATCTTAAAACTATATAATTGTCTTCTGATTTCGATACAGTGGGAGCTTGATGATCAAACAGCTCTCCACTTTCAAGAAGACTTGCTGAATAAAATTCATGAAACAGGAGCAAACGGTGTTGTCATTGACCTCACATCCGTCGATATGATTGATTCCTTTATCGCAAAGGTTTTAGGTGATGTGATCACCATGTCCAAGCTCATGGGGGCAAAAGTTGTATTAACAGGAATACAGCCGGCAGTCGCTGTGACGCTGATTGAACTTGGTATATCGCTTGAAGAAATTCAGACAGCACTAGATCTTGAACAAGGGCTTGAGACACTGAAGCGGGAATTGGGGGAATAGATATGAAAGACCAATCCTGTGTAAGAATATTGACGGAATGGGACATAGTCGCAGCAAGACAATTGGGGCGCAATGTTGCAAAAGAACTTGGATTTGGAACAGTTGACCAAGCAAGAATTACGACGGCCATTTCAGAATTAGCTCGAAACATCTATTTATACGCTGGTAAAGGTCAGATTTGTATAGAAGAAGTGATGGAGCGCGGAAAGCGTGGACTCAAAGTGATCGCAGCCGATGAGGGGCCGGGTATCATGGATATTCGTAAAGTAATGGAAGACGGATTTTCAACATCAGGCGGACTCGGAGCAGGTCTTCCGGGCGTCAGAAGACTGATGGATGAATTTAAATTAGATTCTGCACCAGAACAAGGAACGGAGATACAAGCTGTTAAGTGGCTTCGCTAGGAGGGAAACCATGGATTTTAAGGAGGTAATGGAGCAGCGGTACCATCAGCTGCTCAGTCGTTATATCAGTGATTTAACTGAAACATCGCTTTATCAAGCTCAAAAATTTAGCCGAAAAACCATTGAGCATCAAATACCTCCTGAAGAAATAGTGAGTGTTCACCGAAAAGTGATTCAGGAGCTTTACCCTGATTTGCCGGAAGATGTTTTTCATTCACTAGACTTCTTAATTGAAGTCATGATTGGGTACGGACTTGCCTACCAGGAACATTTAACACTCAGAGGCATTCAGCAAGAAATAAAATCTGAAATCGAAATTGCTGCAAATGTTCAGCAAACCCTTCTGGAAACGAAAATTCCAGAAGGAGATACCTTTGATATTGGGGCGATTAGTGTACCGGCAAAACAGATGAGTGGAGATTATTACCATTTTGTGACGGATCACGATACAATCAATATCGCGATCGCAGATGTCATTGGAAAAGGAATTCCGGCTGCGCTCTGTATGTCGATGATTAAATATGCGATGGATTCCTTACCTGAGTCAGGAAGCGGCCCAACAAAGGTGCTGAAAACCTTGAATCGTGTTGTTGAGCAAAACGTAGACCCTAGCATGTTTATCACGATGTTCTATGGCAGCTATAATAAAGAAACGCATGAGTTTAAATATGCATCGGCTGGTCATGAGCCGGGCTTTTTCTATTGCAAAAAAGAGAATTCATTTTACGATTTAGACGCGAAAGGGCTAGTCCTTGGGATTGCACCAGACTTTGACTATAGACAGTACGAGAAGCATTTGGAAGCAGGAGACATGGTCATCCTATTCTCTGATGGGGTCACAGAATCCAAGTCAGAAGACGGTTTCTTAGAGCGGGAGGACATTAAAGCACTCATTTCAGAGCACCTATCCTACTCAGCTCAGGAAATGGTGGATGCCATCTACGCCAGCTTACTCAAGCTGCAGGATTTTCAGCTTCACGATGACTTTACTTTACTTGTCCTCAAAAGAAAGGTTTAGAAAGTGAATATGCGGGTATATAAAACTTTAGGAAACAAGAATTTCGAGGTGAATGCATAATGAATATGTCTGTAAAAGAGCATCAAATAGATCAAAAAACGAAAATCAGTGTCAGCGGGGAAATCGATGTATACTCCGCTCCTCAGCTAAGAGAAACGCTCATGCCTAAAGCAGAGGCGGGAGAGCATCTTGAAATCTGTCTAAAGGATGTTACGTATATGGATAGCACAGGTTTAGGTGTATTCGTTGGGCTGTTTAAAGCGGCTCAAAAAGCAGGTGGAACATTAAAGCTTGAGAACTTGTCAGAACGGCTTGTAAGGTTGTTTGAAATCACTGGATTAAAGGACATCATTGACATTTCTGCAAAGTCAGAGGGTGGGGTACAATGAACGAATCAGTAGATCTAATCGAGATGAAAATACCGGCGAAACCAGAATATGTAGGCATCATTCGTTTGACTCTTTCAGGCGTAGCGAGCCGGATGGGCTATGTCTATGAAGAGATTGAGGACTTAAAAATTGCCGTCAGTGAGGCCTGTACAAATGCAGTTCAGCATGCCTACAAAGGTGAAGACGGCGAAGATGGAGAGGTAGCTGTCCGCTTTCTTGTCTACGAGGATCGTCTAGAAATCATTGTTGCTGACAAAGGTGGCAGCTTTGACTTTAAGCAAAAACAGGAAGACCTGGGACCGTACACATCTGCTCATACGGTAGAACAATTGGCAGAAGGAGGTCTTGGTTTATACTTAATGCAAACATTGATGGATGAAGTCGAGGTGCAAGCAAACTCCGGAGTTACCGTGGCGATGACAAAGTTTTTAAACAGGGAGCGAGTTGACCATGACACAACCATCCAAAACTATGAAACTAACTAAAGATGAAGTAGACCGCCTCATCCAAAGCTATCAATCCAATCATGATGAGCAGGCGCAGCTCACGCTGGTCGAATGCTATACGAACTTGGTTGATATGCTGGCGAAAAAATATTCTAAAGGAAAAAGCTTTCATGAAGACCTCAGACAAGTTGGAATGATTGGTTTACTTGGCGCCATTAAACGATACGACCCGCTCGTCGGTAAATCATTTGAAGCCTTTGCTATTCCAACCATCATCGGGGAAATCAAACGCTTTTTACGAGATAAGACATGGAGTGTCCATGTACCAAGGCGGATCAAAGAGCTTGGACCGAGAATCAAAATGGCAGTCGATCATTTGACAACAGAGACACAGAAATCACCTAAAGTCCAAGAAATTGCAGAATACCTAGATGTAACAGAAGAAGAAGTACTTGAAACCATGGAGATGGGCAAAAGCTATCAAGCACTGTCTGTTGACCAAGGCGTAGAGGCTGATTCTGAAGGAAGTACTGTGACGATTTTAGACGTTGTCGGCTCACAGGAAGAGGGCTACGAACGTGTGAACCAAAAAATGATGCTTGAGAGTGTGCTTCATGTGCTGTCGGATAGAGAAAAAGAGATTATCAATCTGACTTACTTGCAAAATAAAAGTCAGAAAGAAACAGGCGATTTACTTGGTATATCCCAAATGCATGTATCGAGACTGCAGCGGAAGGCAGTGAAAAAACTGCGAGATGCATTATCAGAAGATGCGTCTATGGAGCTAGGGTAATGAAGCAGATTGAACAGCATGAGCATGTAAACGCCATTATCTATCAATCGAATAAAGAAGGAAAACCATGCTGCGGGGACAGTTTTTTTATTAAAGCAGATGATGAAGAACTAATTTGTGCTGTAGCAGACGGATTGGGCAGCGGCCAGTACGCCAATGAATCATCTTCTTTAGTCAGCGAAATTGTCGAAGAATATGGACATGAGGATGTGACGACCCTCATCGACAGATGCAATCAGGCCATGAAAAATAAACGCGGGGCCACCGTGGCCATATTAAAGGTGAATTTTTCCCAGCAGCAATTTACCTATTGTTCGGTTGGTAATATTCGGTTTATCTTGAATGCACCTTCTGGCGATTATATTTATCCACTTCCGACATCAGGATATTTATCAGGGAAACCTAGAAAATATAAAACATACACCTATTCCTACGAAAAAGGATCGATATTCATTATGTATTCAGACGGACTGAATGTGCCAAACATGCGCATGTGTTTAAAGCATGGACATTCAGTTGAAGACATAGCCAAACAGCTTGAAACATACACACAAGACAAAAAGGACGATCTCACCTATGTACTTGGTCAGCTCACGTAAAATAGCTGACCTTTTTTCTGTTTTCCCGGTTTTTTTGATACACTAAAAGAGAAGACACAGTGAGAGGATGCAAAGTATGAAGACATCTGACTTTTTATTGAAACAAATTGCAGCAGAATTAAAGCTTTCAACGAAACAAATTGAAAGTGTGATCAAGCTTTTAGAGGATGGCAACACCGTCCCGTTTATTGCCCGTTATCGGAAAGAGCAGACAGGCTCACTGGATGAGGTGCAAATTCAAACCATTTCAGAGCGCTATACATATATCCAAAATGTCACGAACCGAAAAGAAGAAGTCATTCGCTTAATTGCTGAACAAGACAAACTGACTGATGAATTAAAACAGAAAATTGAACAAGCTCATAAACTGCAAGAGGTCGAAGATTTATACCGGCCATTCAAACAAAAGCGCAAAACAAAGGCGAATGTAGCCAAAGCAAAAGGGCTGGAGCCGCTGGCGGAATATTTACTTACGCTGCCAAGCGATCAGATCGAGAAGAAAGCAGCTGCTTTTATTAGCGAAGAAAAAGAAGTGACAAATGTAGAAGAAGCACTTGAGGGTGCGCAGCACATCATTGCTGAACAGCTGGCAGATGATCCTGATATGCGAAAATGGATTCGCAGTGAAACGTACCAAAAGGGCAGTCTGGTCACATCAGGAAAAGACGTCGAAAGCGATGAGAAAAACGTCTATGAAATGTATTACGATTATCAAGAGCCAATCAAAAAGATTGTTCCGCACCGTGTACTAGCGGTCAACCGCGGGGAGAAAGAAGGCATTTTAAAGGCTGCCATCGAACCACCCGCTGAAAATATTCGCTTCTATCTCGACAAACAAGTTCTAAAAGGCAAACAAACAACGGCGAGACCGTTTATTGAAGCGGCAATCGATGATGCATATAAACGTCTTATTCAGCCTTCAATTGAACGCGAAATACGAAAAGAGCTCACAGAAAAAGCAGAGGCACAAGCGATTCATATTTTTGCTGAAAACTTAAGAAAACTGCTGCTTCAGCCGCCGATGAAAGGGAAGCGTGTACTTGGAGTCGACCCTGCATTTCGGACAGGCTGTAAATTAGCCGTCGTGGATGATACGGGCAAAGTCCATCATATTGGCGTCATTTACCCGCACCCGCCTGTGCAGAAAAAAGCGGAAGCGAAACAAAAAGTCAAAGAGATCATTCAATCATCAAACATTGAGGTCATTGCGATTGGAAACGGAACAGCCTCAAGAGAGACAGAACAATTCATTGCAGACTTGATTCAAGAGCTGGATCAGCCGGTGTCCTATTTGATCGTGAATGAAGCAGGAGCAAGTGTTTACTCCGCATCAGCGCTGGCAAGAGAAGAGTTTCCAGATCTGCAAGTCGAAGAAAGAAGCGCCATTTCAATCGCTAGAAGATTACAAGATCCTTTAGCAGAGCTCGTGAAAATTGATCCGAAGTCTGTCGGTGTGGGTCAATACCAGCATGACGTGAGTCAAAAGCAATTAAACAGCTCGTTAACCTTCGTTGTTGAGACAGTCGTCAACCAAGTCGGTGTGAACGTCAATACAGCCTCACAGGCGCTGCTGCAATACGTATCAGGCCTTTCAAAAGCCGTCGCTGGGAATATCATCAAGCGGCGCGAAGAGATTGGGAGATTCACAAGCAGAAAAGAGCTGAAGGATATTCCAAGACTTGGTGCTAAGACATATGAGCAGTGTATCGGTTTCCTGCGTATTACAGATGGACAAGATCCACTTGATCGTACAGGCATTCACCCAGAGAGCTATAAAGAAACAAAACAGTTTTTACGCATGATCAACATGACGCCAGACGATCTTGGCACAGAGCAGTTAAAAGAGAAAATTGCTGAAGTTAAACTGGACGAAGCAGCCCAGCAGCTGGACATTGGGACAATTACACTTCAAGATATCATCGATCAGCTGACTAGACCTGAGCGTGATCCGCGGGATGAAGTGCCAAAGCCGCTGCTCAAAACAGATGTGTTGAAATTGGAGGACTTGAAGCAAGGAATGGAGCTGCAAGGAACAGTAAGAAACGTTGTAGACTTTGGCGCATTTGTTGATATTGGTGTAAAGCAGGATGGGCTTGTGCATATTTCCAAACTAAGCAATCGTTTTGTGAAGCATCCGCTTGACGTTGTATCAGTTGGTGACATTGTGACCGTATGGGTGGATTCTGTTGACCAGGCAAAAGGCCGCGTTGCCCTCTCCATGCTCAAACCAGAGTAAACAAAAAAACGAGGCGCACCTTAGGATGGGGTGTGCCTTGATGTGACTGAATGTTTTTTTCTATAAAAGTACCAGCATTGATTCAGCAACTTGATTTGATAATGATTTTTCTCATAAAATGCCTTCTGCATCTGATTTTTCAGCCAATTGGGCATCGCCCATTCCTCCTTTGATCGAAACAGTGGATGTACCTTCAATGTATGCTTAGGGGAAATTGTCCCGTTCGAGGTTTTTATAGAAAGGAACGATCTTGATTGAACGAGAGAGAATTACAGCAGTTAACAGAGCACATTTCCCAGCAGTTCTTTGGCAAGACATTCAGCCATCAGGCTGTTTTTAATGACCGGCTAAAAACGACAGGCGGGCGATATTTACTTGGGACACACAATATTGAACTGAACCGCCGATATCTAGAGGAGCATGGACGAGAAGAATTAATCGGGATCATCAAGCATGAGCTGTGTCATTATCATCTGCACCTTGAGGGAAAGGGCTACCAGCATCGCGACCGTGATTTTAAAGAGTTATTAAAACAAGTAGGAGCCCCGCGTTTTTGTACACCGCTAAAGACTGTACGAAATAAGCGGCGTGCGGAGAAACGCCATGAATATGTCTGCACAGGATGCGGCCGGTCTTTTATAAGGAAAAGACGGTTTGATACCTCTCGTTATGTATGCGGCGCCTGCAAAGGGAAATTAAAGTGGCAGCGTACAACCGATTCATTGTGAAAAGCATTCCTCTAAGGGAATGCTTTTTTTGTTCCGATAGATGTGTGGACATATTGAGACAAAAAGAGACGCATGTCTCATTTTGTCTCTTTTTTTATCAGTTTGATTTGGTCAAAGCCTAAGTGTTCATGCGTCGTCATGTTGGCACGATTTTTGCTTGTATAGAAGTGCAAGCAAAAAAGATAGGAGGTTTTACCAAATGAAAATGGCATTGACTAAAGAAAAAGCCGTATGGATGTATCAAAAAATGCAGGAAATCCGCCAATTTGAAGATCGAGTACACACGCTTTTTACAAAAGGAATTTTGCCGGGGTTTGTCCATCTTTATGCTGGCGAAGAAGCTGTTGCCGTAGGAGTCTGTGCTCATCTGAATGAAAAAGACAGTATCACAAGTACCCACCGGGGCCACGGTCATTGTATAGCGAAAGGCTGTGACCTAAAAGGAATGATGGCAGAAATCTATGGGAAAGCCACAGGTCTGTGTAAAGGCAAAGGCGGATCCATGCACATTGCAGATTTTGATAAAGGAATGCTCGGTGCCAACGGAATTGTTGGAGGCGGCTTTCCTCTTGCGTGCGGGGCAGCCCTCACAGCCAAATATAAAAAGACAGAAAATGTAAGCGTTTGCTTTTTTGGAGATGGTGCAAACAATCAAGGGACTTTCCACGAAGGAATCAATCTAGCAGCCATCTGGAAACTGCCTGTCATTTTCATCGCAGAAAACAATGGATACGGGGAGGCGACACCATTTTCCTATGCTTCAAGCTGCAAATCAATCGTAGATCGAGCCGCCGGTTATGACATTCCTGGGATTCAGGTAGATGGAAAAGATGTGATGGCCGTTTATCAAGCCGCAGAACAAGCAATTGAACGAGCAAAAAATGGAGAAGGTCCGACATTGATTGAATGCATGACATATCGGAATTACGGCCATTTCGAAGGAGACGCCCAGCGTTATAAAACCAATCAAGAAAAAACAGAACACCAAGAAGAGAGAGATGCGATCGCTCTTTTTAAAAATGAATTAATCAAGCAGCAGCTGCTGACGAATGGAGAGCTATCAAATATTGAAGCGGCTGTAACAGAAGCGATAGATGAGGCTGTTCAATTCAGTGAAGAAAGTGAATATCCAGATCAGACCGAATTATTGACCGACGTATATGTTTCGTATCAATAAATCAGAAGGAGGAGAGGAAAATGACAAGAGAAATCAGCATGTCTAGTGCATTGAATGAAGCGATTAAGCTAGCCATGAGAAGAGACGAGAATGTCATTTTAATGGGGGAAGATGTTGCTGGAGGCGCTCATGTAGATCACTTACAAGATGATGAAGCATGGGGCGGTGTGCTTGGTGTAACGAAAGGAATCGTTCAGGAGTTTGGACGTGAGCGAGTCCTTGACACACCGATTAGTGAAGCTGGCTATGTAGGTGCGGCCATGGCAGCTGCTTCCACAGGGCTAAGGCCAATTGCAGAACTCATGTTTAATGATTTTATCGGCACCTGTCTGGACCAAGTGCTGAATCAAGGAGCAAAATTCCGATATATGTTTGGCGGAAAAGCAGAGGTGCCGATCACGATTAGAACGACACATGGAGCGGGTTTTAGAGCAGCTGCTCAGCATTCACAAAGCTTGTATGCGCTATTTACAAGCATCCCTGGATTGAAAGTGGTAGTGCCTTCTTCACCATACGATGCCAAAGGATTGCTGCTGGCAGCCATTGAAGATCAGGACCCTGTCATCTTTTTTGAAGACAAAACGCTTTACAATATCACAGGAGATGTTCCAGAGCGATACTACACGCTGCCGCTTGGCAAAGCAGATGTGAAAAGAGAAGGATCAGATGTGACCATTTTTGCGGTAGGCAAACAAGTTCATACAGCACTCGAAGCGGCAGAGCAATTAGCTGCACGTGGAATCGAAGCGGAGGTGATTGATCCAAGGAGCTTGTCGCCGCTCGATGAAGAGGCCATTCTGACTTCAGTAGAAAAAACAAATCGGCTTGTCATTGTGGATGAAGCAAATCCAAGGTGCGGAATTGCCGCAGATATTTCTTCTCTGGTTGCGGATAAAGGATTCGATTTACTCGACGCTCCAATCAAAAAAGTGACGGCTCCTCATACACCGGTTCCGTTTTCACCACCGCTTGAAGACATATATTTGCCGACACCTGATAAGGTTGTGAACACCGTCTTAGAGATGGTTGGAAAGAGTCATGACAAGATCTTGAACTAAAGAAAGGAGAGAGGGAGATGGCTGTCGAGGTTGTGATGCCGAAATTGGGCATGTCGATGAAAGAAGGAACGGTATCTGTCTGGAATAAAGAGATCGGAGAGACCGTGAATAAAGGGGAAAGCATTGCAAGCATCAACTCTGAAAAAATTGAAATGGAGATCGAATCACCTGCTGAAGGAACCATATTGGATATAAAAGTGTCTGAGGGAGAAGGTGTACCGCCTGGCACGGTCATCTGCTATATCGGTGAAGGAAATGAACAGGTCGAGGAAAAGAAAGAAAAAGACATGCAGCCAAAACAAAAGAAAGAGAGAACGAAAATCTCCCCTGTTGCACGTAAGATTGCTCAAAGCGCTAATCTAGATATTCATACACTCGTGGGAACAGGACCAGATGGGAGAATCACGAAAGCGGATGTGCTTCGGGCACTTCCTGATGAAAAAGAAACACAACAAAATGAACCAAAGCATCAGCCAGTCAGTATGATGCGGAAAACCATTGCCTCGCGAATGATGGAAAGCCTGCAAACAAGTGCACAATTAACAATAACGATGAAAGCGGATGTGACAAAGCTGACAGCATTACAGTCTGAGTTGAACGAAACAGCTGGAGCACAACATGATTTGAAATTAACTATGACCGATTTTGTAGCCAAAGCAGTGATTCTTTCGCTGCTAGAGCATCCTGCAATGAACAGTCAATATCAGAATGATAGAGTCGAAACTTTTGAGTATGTTCATCTTGGAATCGCTGCTGCTTTAGATCACGGGCTGGCAGTGCCTGTTATTCGGCATGCGGAAAAACTTTCACTTATTGAGCTGGCGAAGAGCATCAAATCGTATGGGAAAAAAGCACGTGAAGGCAGACTTCTCCACGATGAAATTGAAGGCTCTACCTTTACAATCACTAATCTAGGCGCCTATGGTGTGGAACATTTCACCCCGATTTTGAATCCGCCAGAAGCAGGCATTCTTGGCGTTGGCAAAGCGGATCACATGCCTGTTTATCATGAAAATGAATTATGTAAAGGGACGATCCTGCCACTCAGTCTGACATTTGACCACCGCGTGCTGGACGGAGCGCCGGCATCACAATTTTTATCAACTGTTAAAACGTATTTAGAAAATCCAGTATCCATTCTTTTATAGGAAGAAGGTGAAATGAATGACGCTTGTCATTATAGGAGGCGGGCCAGCAGGATATGTGGCGGCAATAACAGCCGCCCGTTTTGGCAGAGAGGTTGTATTAATCGACCAAGGCCTGTTAGGAGGTACTTGCCTGAATGAAGGCTGTATTCCAACGAAAGCACTTTTGCAAAGCGCCGATATGTACGAGCATGTGAAATCAGCTGGACATTTTGGAATTGAGCTTTCAGAAAAGGAGCCTATCATTCATTGGGAGGCCGTACAAAAGCGGAAACGGTCAGTCGTCAAGCAGCTGACTGATGGCGTTCGTTATTTGATGAATAAAAACAAAATCAGCGTGTTAAATGGGAAGGCGTCATTTCTTTCAGCTCATGATCTATTGATAGAAAGTGAAGGGAAATCTGAAATCATTCAAGCTAAACAAATCATTATTGCTACAGGATCAGAACCTGCTGCTTTACCTTTCGCCCCATTTGATAGAGAGTGGATCATTGATAGTAAGGATGCCATGACGCTCCCTTCAATACCAGATTCGCTTTGTATCATTGGGGGAGGGGTGATCGGCTGTGAGTTTGCAAGCATCTTTAGCAGAATGGGATCAAAGGTTGTCATGGTTGAACAGGCAGCACACATTTTACCTGAAGAAGATCACGATACAGCTAACTGTCTTCACGATCAGCTTCAAAAAGCAGGTGTAGAAATTTTGACATCAGCAGCAGTCAAACAGCTTGATGCAAGCTCAAGAAAAGTGGTGGTTGAGAAGGAGGATCATGGGGAGCTTTGTGAAATCCAGTCTGATCATTGTTTAGTCGCCATTGGCAGAAAACCGAGGCTGGGAGAGCTGAATCTTGAGCAGATCGGCATTGAATTTGATAGAAACGGCATCTGCGTCAATGAGCATATGCAAACCAACCTCTCGCATATCTATGCGTGCGGCGATGTGACAGGTGGCGTTCAGCTTGCTCATGCTGCTTTTCATGAAGGAACGATTGCGGCATCACATGCATCAGGTGAAGATGTAAAGGTCAATGAACACGTGATTCCAAGGTGCATCTACACTTCTCCAGAAATCGCTAGTGTTGGTTTAAATGAAGAGAGTGCTAGAAAACAATATGGGGAGATTCGAATAGGGAAATTCGCATTCTCTGCAAATGGAAAAGCATTAATTTTAAATCAGCCAGCTGGTCAAGTGAAGGTCATTGTCGAACCGCAATATCAAGAAATTTTAGGTGTATCCATCATTGGGCCGAATGCAACAGAACTGATTGGACAAGCGGCGGTGATGATGCATACAGAGTTGACAGCTGATACATTAGAGCAATTTATTGCGGCACATCCGACACTCTCTGAGGCGATACACGAAGCCTTGCTGCAAACAAATGGACGAGCAGTGCACTGCTGATAGAGAAACTTTCTATCCGAATGTCTTCCTGGGTCAGCCAATAATTGAAAGCGCTTTTATAATTATCTATAATGGATAAAAAGCCCCCAGAGGAGAGGATGGAATGAATCCGACGCCTTGCTATTTAAATACTTGGAAACGTTTTGTTCGTGAAGGTTTGCTTGATAGGTCTCGTCTGGATAAGAGAGTGATGGAGTCATGGCACAGATGTAAACAGGCAAATGTGAATCCGTATTTAGATAAAGGACAGTCGTTGTTAGAAAAGGAATTATTCAGTGTTCAAAAAAAGAAATACTCACTATTTCTAAATGCCGCTCTTCCTTACTTAAATAAAATCAGTCAGCAATTAAAAGAATCTGAGATGATGGCATTACTCATCGATGCAGATGGTTATGTGCTAAGTCTGTCAGGAAGCCAAAGGACGCTGGTAGAAGCGAAAAAAATAAATTTTATGGAGGGCGCGCGCTGGACCGAAGCCGATGTGGGGACGAACGCTATTGGAACGGCACTGGTCATTGGGGAAGCTGTAGCGATCAACGGAACGGAGCATTTTTCAGTCGCTTCCCACCATTGGAGTTGTTCAGCGGCCCCTATTCGTGATGCAGACGGCACGATCATAGGAGTCATTGATATCTCCTGTATGGCGGATCAAAGTCATCCTTTTATGCTTGGAATGGCTTCAACAGTTGCATATGCCATAGAGAGAGAAATTCAGGTCCAGCAAAAAAGGAAAGAGATGGAGCTGATCAGTCATTGTCTCCAGCAGGTAGAAGCGGACGAGCCGTATGTTGTCTGTAATGAGAAAAAGCAGATTGTTTTGGCAAGCAGGCCGATTAGAGACCGGTTTTCAGACTGGTATGGAATGGATGTTGAGCGGCTCACGGGTGATACATTTGTTACACGGGACAAGCAGATCATTCAGTCAGAGCAGGACGGAAAGCTGCTTGGCATGTCTTTTTCGCTTGAAGAAGCAGCGAAGAGCAATATAACCGTTTCTTTTGCTCAATTTCCCGGGGAATCTGGAACAAGTACGGTATTTCAACAGACGCTCAGCAAAATAAAACGAGCGGCACAAACAGATGCAAATGTCTATATTTGGGGAGAAACAGGTACAGGGAAAGAACTGGCCGCTCGAGCGATTCACTTAGCTAGTGAAAGACATAATGGACCGTTTATTGCCGTTAATTGTGGAGCCATACCTGAAAGCCTGTTAGAAAGCGAACTATTTGGTTATGCTGAAGGAGCTTTTACAGGGGCAAAACGTTATGGAGCAAAGGGGAAATTTGAACAGGCGCAAAAAGGAACGCTCTTTTTAGACGAAATTGGCGAGATCCCTTATGCGATGCAAGTGGCGCTTCTTAGGGTCATTGAAGAAAGGAAAGTCGTACCGCTAGGCGGGACAAACGAAATCCCCTTGGATATGAGAATCATTACAGCGACACACCGGAATATGAACGAACTGCTGAGGGAAGGGAAAATACGAGAAGATTTGTATTATCGTCTTCATGTCTATCCAATCAACATCCCGCCCCTTAGAGAAAGAAAAGAAGACATTGTTGATTTATATCGTTATTACCAAAAGAAACACCATTGGAATGCAACATTTCCTGAATCATTTTTTCGTAAGCTAGAAGCGTACCATTGGCCAGGAAACATACGAGAACTTTTTAATCTGTTTGAACATATAAGGGTACTGTTTCCTAAAGGAGGATGGATTGGTGAATCGCAATACGCTGCGGTATTAGAGACGATGGATCAGAAAAAGCAGAAGCTGCCTCCAGCAGAATGTAACGAGATTCCAAAAGAGCTCACGTTTAGGGAACGCATTCAAAAGCAAACAGTGATAGAAGCACTGCACAAAACAAAAGGTCATGTGTCAGAAGCAGCGAGGTCAGCAGGGGTGCCAAGAAGCACCTTTTACAAGTGGATGCGGAAGTATAAGCTGTCATGAACTCATAGGGAGCGCAGCTGCAAGGAGGCCTTGGTCTTTCAGTTAGAGGTCGGGGCCTTTCTATCATGTTTAACAGAAAACAAAAAGGAAGGAAGAAAGGCTTGACTGTTATATTAGTATATGTTAAATTATAAAAGCCGTCGCTAATGAGGCAGGAATGAAACACTTAAAAATTCTTGACACATTTTTCTGGCATAGATATAATGAAACATGTCTTATTATTCCGCAGTAGCTCAGTGGTAGAGCTATCGGCTGTTAACCGATCGGTCGTAGGTTCGAGTCCTACCTGCGGAGCCATAATGGAGAAGTACTCAAGTGGCTGAAGAGGCGCCCCTGCTAAGGGTGTAGGTCGTGTAAGCGGCGCGAGGGTTCAAATCCCTCCTTCTCCGCCATTATTGTATGGCCCGTTGGTCAAGCGGTTAAGACACCGCCCTTTCACGGCGGTAACACGGGTTCGAATCCCGTACGGGTCATGTTTTGTTTTTTGATTCGTTGGGCTATAGCCAAGCGGTAAGGCAACGGACTTTGACTCCGTCATGCGTTGGTTCGAATCCAGCTAGCCCAGCCATTTTTTATATATGTTTTTCTGCATAGCAGATGAGCCATTAGCTCAGTTGGTAGAGCATCTGACTTTTAATCAGAGGGTCGAAGGTTCGAGTCCTTCATGGCTCACCATTGTCACGCGGGTGTGGCGGAATTGGCAGACGCGCTAGACTTAGGATCTAGTGTCTTTATGACGTGGGGGTTCAAGTCCCTTCACCCGCATTGTTTTTTCAAACAGTGCACTTATGAATATATGAGCACATCATACACGCGGTCGTGGCGGAATGGCAGACGCGCTAGGTTGAGGGCCTAGTGGGTGAATAACCCGTGGAGGTTCAAGTCCTCTCGGCCGCATCTAAGAAACCAAAGGTGGTAGACCTTTGGTTTTTTTGTGCTTTCTAATTAGTTTGAACAGTTATATATGACAGTTTACGATGATAACAAGTTCAATGAAAAAAGAATTTTTCTAAAATTATGATAAAATATTGAAATATAGGAAAGGGGAAATAAATACATGTCAATTTACCATAAAGTTATTGGAGAAGGATTTCCAATCGTTATATTGCATGGTTGGACACTTGACCATCAAGTGATGTTACATGCATTGGAACCGGTATTTGAAAAACAAAGCGGTTGGAAAAGAATATACATAGACTTACCGGGGATGGGACGTTCCGAGCCGCAACCGTCTATTCAGAATTCTGATGATATGTTAGAAGCGGTATTGCGTCTTTTGGACGAGATTATCCCTGATGAACAGTTTATTGTTTGTGGTTATTCGTATGGAGGGTACATAGCTAGAGGTATTGTTCATTCACGCCGGGAAACCGTTCGTGGATTACTGCTCGTGGCCCCAATGACTATACCTGTATTCGATAAAAGAGTCGTGCCAGAGAAGACCGTTCTAAAAAGTGACAGCAGATTGATATCACAACTCTCTCCAGAGGAGACGGATGAATTTTGCTCCATGGCCGTTGTGCAAGGAAAGACGGAATGGGAGAGGTTTCGAGATGAAATTTACCTTCCTTCTAAACAAACAAATCATGAATTCATCAACAACATTCATCAAAATGGGTATGGCTATACCTTTGACATTTCATCTGAATTTCAGTACCCCACGCTCATTATCACAGGGCGTCAAGACAATGTAGTCGGATATCACGATGCGTGGCGGCTCATCGAAGATTATCCAAGAGCCACTTTTGCGGTGCTTGATATGGCTGGCCACAACCTGCAAATCGAACAACCCGATGTATTTAACTCATTAGTCCATAACTGGTTAAACAGACTTGAGTCTGAAAATGTTAAGTAAGTTTTATCTAAATGAAAGTCCACTCATCTTAAGTGAGTGGACTTTTTGTTTGAGAATAATATTATTATATAATGCATTCCAATCATACTAATACTGTTTAGAAGGTTATATTGTAAATCCGATGAAATGCTACACAACTATTAGTAAGATGTTCTCTACGAATGTGACGTATAATGAAAATTTCCAAACAACAAAATTATAAAGTGGGGTTGAGTAAATGCTTGGTTTACCAAGAGGGGAAGTTTTTTTAGTTCCTTGGTCTGTTGAATGGGTCAAAGAATATGAAAGTGAAAAGAAACGAATAATAGAAGTTATCGGAAAGTATATAGTGAATGTCCACCATATTGGAAGTACAGCAGTAATTGGTTTGAGTGCGAAACCCATTATTGATATTGCGATTGAAATCAATCATTTTCTTGACGGAGAACAGTGCGTAACAGCTTTGCAAGGGCTTGGTTATTCATATAAAGGGACCAATGTGTTGCCTGAAAGACACTATTTCATCAAAGGAGAACCACGTACACACCAAATCCATATGTATCAAACGGGCAATAGATATCTACTCGAACAAATAAATTTTAGGAATTACCTGAGAAGTAACGAACTAGCAAGAAGTGAATACGAGCAGCTTAAACTTAACCTATCAAGTATAAACAAAAATGACAAACACAAATATGCAGAGGGAAAAACTGATTTTGTTAAGTCAATTTTAGAGAGAATTTAGAGAAGGTTCTCTCTTTTGGTGTTCAAAATAACTGATTTTATGCACAAGGGGAATCACTAAAAAGGAGAGTTTCTTCTTTTAACCAAAATCTTTCCATCATTAAGCTCCTCCTGCCTAATTAGTGTCACGATATCATGTGTGGTGTTCTTTTAAATCCTAAATTGCAATTATTTCCGATTCATGTTACAATAAGAATAATTATTTTTGTTCGGCGTAAAGGATAGCATGAAGAAAGACTTTTCGTCTTGAGGATACTTTGGGCAAGGATAGTATAATACATTGTGTGGTATACGCACGAGGAGGCAACAAACATGGAACAAGGTACAGTAAAATGGTTTAACGCAGAAAAAGGTTTTGGATTTATCGAACGTGAAGAAGGCGACGATGTATTCGTACATTTCTCAGCTATCCAAGGTGACGGATTCAAATCTTTAGACGAAGGTCAAAAAGTAACATTTGACGTAGAGCAAGGTTCTCGTGGAGCTCAAGCTGCTAACGTTCAAAAAACTGCTTAATCTTCATCCTTTTAAAACAGGTTCTCTGTAGAGAGCCTGTTTTTTTATGCTTTCACTTATTTCTTCAATAAAAAACCCTACTCAGCGTACAAGTAGGGAGGTGTTACAAGGTAATCGTAAAAAAATTCATGCTTCAAAGGTTTATCAACAGTATAGCATATTGGATTTACAATATGCGGAATTTGCCTAAATAAATTCTTTTTTTCTTTAATAAATTGAAGGGTGGACATGTTCGTAGAGAACATGTATTCAAAAATGGTGAGCGTGGAAGAGGTTCTTAACAGAAACTTTTGATTTGTTTTTCTGTAATCCCTTTGATGACTTCTAATTCACTTAGCAAAAATTCATGGGCATCATCTAGCATTTTCTTTTCACTTGCATTGAGTGCTTTCTCTTTCTTCATACGCATCAGATCACGCACAACTTCAGCACCTTCTTGGATGTTACCCGTTTTTATTTTGTTTGTGTTAATTGTATGCCGTTCTTTCCATGTCAGTAATTGATCTGATTTGCCATGCTGGAAAATGTGCATTACATTCTTTAAAGCCAGTATATCTGTAACAGGTCTAATACGTGAACCTGACATTTTCCGTGTTGGAATCATTACTTTCATATGACTGATTGACATTTTAATCACATAATACTGTTGCTTTTCATCAGAGAATTCTTTTTCCTCTATGGCTTCAATTATACCTGCTCCGTGCATTGGATAAACAATGTTATCACCAATTTGAAACATATCATCCACCTCCATATAATGTATCTACTTTAAGGGTACCACACTTAGGGGTTAAATAATCAAATTTTTAATAATAACATGTTTATTTATTTGTTGTCAACAAATTTTGTTCTAAAAAAGAGAGGTTATTTTGTGGGAATTTTGGATGTGATTTTTTTCATTTGATCATATCCTCCTCGCTATAAGAAAAACAGGATATCCACAATAACAGCTCGGACTCCACCTTTTATATCCGTCATCCAGTCATTCAAACGTAAACAGCTGTTTAAGAGGACATCGTGTTAAATAGCTGAAATATAAAAAGACTAGCCATTGAGCTAGTCTTTCAAAATGGAATCCGATCATAACGTCGAAATATCAATCACAAACCGGTAACGCACATCACTTTTCAACACCCGTTCATACGCTTCATCAACTTGATTCGCATTGATCACTTCAATTTGTGGTGCAATGTTATGAGCAGCTGCGAAATCGAGCATTTCTTGTGTTTCTTGGATGCCGCCAACGAGTGAACCAGCTATGCTGCGGCGGCCAGAAATTAATGAAAAGACGTGGAATTGATCCGGCTTAGGCGGTGCACCGACGTTCACTAAGGTTCCATCTACTCGGAGTAAGGACAAATAAGCATCCACGTTAATGTTGGCAGAGACCGTATTGAGAATGAGGTCGTACTGACCGGCTAGTGTCTGAAACGTATCAGGATCACTTGTAGCAAAATAGTCTTTTGCGCCAAATGACAGTGCCTCTTCTTTTTTATTCAAGGAGCGGCTCAATACCGTCACATCAGCGCCTAGAGCACTCGCGAATTGAATGGCGACATGGCCGAGCCCGCCCATTCCGACAATCGCAACCTTTTTGCCAGGACCTGCCTTCCAGTGCTTTAATGGTGAATAAGTTGTTATGCCAGCACAGAGAAGAGGACTTGCGGCATCAAGGGGCAGTTGATCAGGAATGCTGACGACAAATCGTTCAGTCACGACAATTTTTTGACTGTAGCCGCCATATGTCGGTTCCCCGTCATAGTCACGGCTGTTATACGTTTGGACGACCCCTTTTGTGCAATACTGCTCGTCTCCATTTTGACAATACTCACAGGTGCCGCAGGAATCCACAAAGCAGCCAACGCCTACACGGTCTCCGATCTGAAACTTCGTCACATCATCCCCTACAGCTGCAACGACCCCAGTGATCTCGTGACCTGGAACCATCGGGAAAATGCCGCCGCCCCATTCATCAAAAGCGCTGTGGATATCTGAATGACAGATCCCGCTAAATTGAATATCAATTAAAATATCATGTGGACGAAGCGCTCTACGTTCAATGGTCGTCCGTTCAAAATTCGCTTTTGCGTGTGAAACACTTAAAACATTTGATTGGTGCGTCTGACACATTCTTGATCATCCTTTCAAATATAAGATTCGATTCTTTCCTCTATACTGTACTTCTTAAAGTGAACTATAAGTCAACAGAAAACCTTCTGTGATAACGAATTTAGGCTTTTACAACATTCCTGAATCAAGAATTGAGCCAAAAGCATCTTGCTTTCTTTTTCAAAATGGAGATGATGAGGAAAGGGAGATCGGAAGGTAAGAGAAAGAAGGAGGGCACAATGAAAATAGCACAAGCAGCAAAACAGCTCGATTTATCCACTGCGACACTTAGATATTACGAAAATATTGGTTTGATTAGGCAAATTAAACGTGACGATCATGGGATTCGTGATTATACAGAGGATGATCTTCAATGGATTGAATTTATCAAGTGTATGAGAAATGCAGGGCTCTCGATTGATGCACTTAGAGAATATACAGCCTTATTTTTTGAAGATGATGATTATACTTTATCTTCGAGAAAAAACATTTTGGTCAATGAACGAGAAAGACTCGTCGAAAAACAAAAGGAAATCGAAGAGACCATTAAACGATTGGATTTCAAAATAGAAAGTTATGAAGATATTATCCACAATCATGAGAAAAAACTCGCTCATCAGCTGAAAACTCATTCTAATTAAATGAAGAAAAACCTGTGACAAGTCACAGGTTTTTTTGATAGAGTTATCTTTTTGTGTAACGCACCCAGTTGTAATGGGCGTAAAGTGGTGTAACCCCGTTGTAAGAACCGAGCCATTCATCGACACCTGCACCATTCCATAGGTTCATCATAATTTTCCCTGGTGTTTGAGGAATTTGAGTAGTGGCAGTATGCTTTAATTGTCCATCAACATACCATGTGATAGAGTTCGGCTGCCAGTCGAATGCATACGTGTGATAAGAGTTCGCTGCATCAAATCCAAGGTCGACGATCTTCTCATGATTTCCTACACCATTCGTATAGTAGTTAAACTGAACCTTTGTCGTATCTTTTCCTAGAAATTCAATATCAATCTCATCCCAAGGCGTACCATCAGTCGGTCCCGTATAAGTGAAGAAAGAAGAGACGATCCCCACATTTTTGGCTGGCTTCATGTTGACTTCATATAGCCCATAGCCATACGTTTGAACGGAGCGGTTTTCCCCGCAGTCAAACTTGTTATAGGAGGGACTTGTGAGTGATAAACGCATTTCACCTGATGATGTCATAGACACGTTATTTGCACGCCACGTACAGTTAAACATGTTTCCATTCGAGTATCCATCGGCTTTTTGCCATAACCCCGTATTATAGTTGTTAAAAGGTTCATAAAACGATCCACCCGTTTGTGCCGAGGCACCCGCAGTAAATGTGGACAAACTCAAGACTAATCCAGTGACAAGCAGTATCAACATTCGTTTCATACGGTACATATTCGCATTCTCCTCTCCTTTTGTGGAAGCGCTTTCTTTATTGATCATACATGATTCTTTTAAAAGGGAAAATCGGTCTAAATAATGATAAACAGTGTGTATTATTTAATAGAATTGAAAGAAGGATCATAAGTAAAAAATAATGATTGACATTGCGGACAGTTGTCCGTAAGATAATATCGGGACAATTGTCCTAAGAAAAACATGAAGTGTTTTGATTTAACACATAGAGATGAGTGTCATGTGGATGAAGGTAAAGAAGGTGAGCAAGGTGGAAAAGGATATTGGGGAGGAAATTGAAGAGATCGCATTCTCCTTGTTTCAAGAATTTGGTGTAGAAAATGTCAGTATGCATAAAATTGCGAAAACAGCTGGTGTTGGGCAGGGCACTCTTTACCGCCGCTACGCCAATAAAAGTGATTTGTGCCTTTCTATCCTTGGGGAGAGATTTGAACAGCTGATCCCAGCTTTGCATCTTTACTTGAGCAAAATAAGTGATCAGCCGGTTCGTGAACGTTTGCGCTATGTTCTCGAAGAAATTCATTTGATCGTCGGTCACCATCTAGACTGGATTCGGATGCTCACAATCTCTGGGAATTTAGAGCAGACAAGTAAAGTGTATGAGAGTCATTACAGTCAATCACTTAGAAAAATCATTCGTGATTTGCTTGAGGAAGCGAGAGAAAAGGGAGAAGCGAACATACAGGATATAGAATTGACAACGTTATGTATGTCCTCTCCAATGACGCCTGAGCTCATGTTTTATATACATGAATCTGGCTATTCAATCGAAAGAATAGCTCAATTTGCTGCAGAAAAACAGATTTTATCCGTCTTTCAATAGACATTTAAAGTGGCTCATTTCTGACCACCCTGACTTCCTAAGGTTCATCTAAATTGAAAAAGAAAAGGAGCCAACTTAATATGAACAAACAGCAAGCAGCAGCTTCTGACATTCGAACGCTGCCCATTATTATTTCTTTTATCACGGCTGGATTTATTGGCCTGTTCAGTGAAACGGCATTAAACATGGCGCTGAGAAGTTTAACGTTAGACTTTGGAATTGAAGCGACGACTGCTCAGTGGCTGACAACAGGATATTTATTAACACTTGGTATTCTCGTACCGATTTCAGGACTCATTCTTCAATGGTTTACGACAAGGCAGCTTTTCATTACATCGCTTGTCTTTTCGATCATCGGAACATTTATTGCGGCAGTTGCGCCGGTCTTTAGTATTTTAATGGTAGCACGTGTCGTGCAGGCAGTCGGCACAGCATTGCTTCTGCCATTGATGTTTAATACGATTTTGGTCATCATCCCGCCTCATAAACGAGGCAGATCAATGGGAATTATTGGTCTTGTGATTATGTTTGCACCAGCAGTCGGTCCAACTGTCTCTGGTCTTATTCTGAAATCGTTGACGTGGCATTGGATTTTCTGGATTTCACTTCCTTTATTAATGGCTGCACTCGTATTTGGTTATATCTTTATGCAAAATATTACGGAACCAACAAGACCGAAAATCGACATCTTATCGATTGTGCTTTCAACTATTGGTTTCGGCGGAATTGTGTATGGCTTTAGCAGTGCCGGTGAAGGCGGCGGCTGGAGCAGTATGCATGTTATTGTTGCAATTGTAGTTGGTGTCTTAGGGATTCTCGTGTTCTCCTTAAGACAGTTGAACATGAAAGAACCAATGCTGAACTTAAGCCCGTTTAAATATCCGATGTTTGTCATTGGGTTACTTCTGATTTTAGTGTGTATGATGGTGATGCTGTCTGCTATGATGATTTTGCCATTGTATCTGCAAACATCCTTGGCACTTTCTACATTTACAGCAGGTTTAATGCTATTGCCAGGTGGAATTATCAACGGACTCCTATCTCCAATCATGGGTGGTCTGTTTGATAAGTTTGGTCCAAAATGGCTTGTGATTCCAGGTCTTGTCATTGTCGCAGCGACGATGTTTGGCTTTACGAATCTAAGTGTGAATACGTCGATTGGATTCATTGTCACCCTTCATATTACATTAATGATCGGAATCGCGATGATCATGATGCCTGCACAAACAAATGGATTAAATCAGCTGCCGCCAGAGCTATATCCGCATGGTACAGCGATTATGAATACATTACAGCAGGTGTCAGGAGCCATTGGTACTGCGGTCGGTATTTCGATCCTTTCTTCAGGCGCCCGCAGCTTTATGGAAAATGTGGCTGATCCCGCAAATCCGGTGAATCAGCTGCTCGCCTTCACAAATGGCGTCCAGCACGCATTTATCTTTGCAGTGATCATGACCATCGTTGGTTTAATTATTGCTTTCTTCATTAAACGAGTGAAGGTAGAACAGCAAGTATCATAAGAGAAATCAAAAGCACTGAGGACATAGCGCCGCAGTGCTTTTTTATTTGCTCAATGCTTGTTTCAAAGAGAGGGAAAAAGGGGAGATAGGTAAAAAGTGAACCAATATAAGTTGCTGTTGATTTAGTAGGAGGAAAAGAGGAAAAGGAAACGAATGAGTAACTAAGAAATGAATAAGATAGGAGTCTGAGATCATGAACTTAGAAGAACAAATCAAAATCGCTGCTTCATTACGCCAGCCATCTGAAGGTTCATTAGCGAGTCAATCGGAACTAAAGCCAGTAAATCCTCCTGAAGTGAACAAAATGGAATATGATATTCCAACAAGTGCTGGTGAAACAAAGGTGTGGGTATTTAAGCCGGTGAACACATCAAAACAGATTCTTCCAGTTTTTGTGAATTTACATGGCGGCGGATTTATCATGGGCAGTGCTGAAATGGATAATCCATGGTGTCCAGTTATTGCAGACAGGGCGCAATGTATTGTCGTCAATGTCGAGTATCAGCTTGCCCCAGAGCACCCATTCCCAGCCGCTCTTCATGAATGCTATGATGTCCTGAAGTGGCTGTATGAACATCCTGACGAGCTTCAAATCGATCGGAATGCATTAGCCATTGGTGGACATAGCGCAGGAGGAAACTTGGCAACGGCTGCATGTCTATTGAATATTCAAAAAGGAAATACAATCCCAATTGTCTATCAAGTGCTTGATTATCCGCCGCTTGATCTAGCCACTGATCCAGCAGAAAAGCCAGCGTTTGAAGAAGCGATCCCAGTTGAATTGGCGAGACTCTTTAATTCCTTCTATCTGCAAGGCCAAGATCCGCACAATCCGCTCGTTTCTCCGGTTTTTGCAGATCGTTCATCCTTGGCTCAAATGCCTCCAGCTCTCGTCATCACAGCAGAGAGGGATTCGCTAGCTGAAGAAGCCGAGCAATATGCTGCCAAGTTAAAAGAAGCTGGGGTAGACGTCACGTACAAACAATTTAAAGGAGTTCCACACGGCTTCACGCACGCCGGAGATTTAGCCATAGCTGAAGAAGCTTGGCATCTAATGAGTGATCAATTGAAAAAGGCGTTTCAATAAGAAAAGAAGAAAGATACAAAAGCACAGGAGACAGCGGGCCTGTGCTTTATTGTTGTGAAATGAATGAAAAAGATCAGTTATCTGTCTGTATAGTCGATATAATAGAAAGAATAGACGACTTAAAAAAAGGAGCGAATCTAATGGAAAAAGAGAAATTACAGGCATTTTGTCTTTCTTTAAAAGGAGTCACCCATGATTATCAGCCAGAATGGCAGGCAGATCGTTATCATATTGGCGGAAAGATGTTTGCTATGATGGGCGGAGATGCGAATCGAAAGCCTGTCATCACATTAAAATGTGACCCTCAACGTGCTGAAGAACTAAGAGAGATGCATGAAGGAATTATCCCTGGCTACTATATGAATAAGACTCATTGGAATTCCATTTACCTTGATGCAGACATTCCATCCTCATTTGTAGAGGAGTTAATCGAACATTCCTACCAATTGGTTTTTCAAAAATTAACAAAAAAATCTCAACATGATATCCTCCAAAATGATTCAAAAGGAAATGACTGAGGAGCTGTCCTAAGTTAGACATGCTGCCCTTCGACTCTCTTCAAAATTGACTTGAGCGAAATGCTGTCGTTATAATTTAACCAGTAAGAAGACACGAATAGGGGGATATGAAATGGGTTATACAGTCATTACAGGAGCAAGCTCAGGTATTGGATATGAGGCGGCTCTCGCCTTTGCAGCACGAGGGGAAAATCTTATATTAGCTGCACGCCGGCTCGATAAACTCCAAGAATTGAAAAAGAAGATTCATGATCAATATCCCGATATCAAAGTAGACATACAATCAGTCGATTTAACAAACATAGAGCAAGTGTATTCGTTTTATGAGTCATTGTCAGATTATGAGCTGGATACGTTCATAAATAATGCAGGGTTTGGTCACTTTGGCTCTATAGGAGAACAAGATTTAAGTAAAATTGGAAGTATGCTTCATCTGAATATCGAAGCATTAACGATTCTATCCACCTTATTTGTTCGTGATTATGAGCAAGTAGAGGGAGCGCAGCTGATTAACATTTCTTCACGAGCCGGCTATACAGTCGTCGGCAATGCCGTCACCTATTCAGCCACGAAGTTTTACGTGAGTGCCTTTACAGAAGGACTGGCACTAGAGTTGAAAGGAAAAGGAGCCAAATTACAGGCGAAAATATTAGCACCTTCCGCGACAGAATCAGAATTTGCAAAGCGTTCATTGGATGTAGACGAATTTGAATATGAAGGCAATTTCAAGAAATATCATACATCAAAAGAAATGGCAGCTTGTCTGCTTGAGCTTTATGACAGTGAAAAAACAGTCGGTATTGTGGACGGAAAGACATTCGAATTTGAATTGAAAGAACCGATCTTTTCACACGCTGGTACAAGTATGAAATAACGATTCCCATCACTGAGGTAGATTTCCTCAGTGATTTTTTTTTTGGCATGATTGACTGTGTGGTCAAGCGTAGGAGATATGTACCAAGTGAAGGCTATTAAGCATCACAAAATATACTTTTCGTCACTATATAGAACAGGATCTTGTACGTCCTGCGAAGATCGCTCAAAAGGATACCGATTATTTGATGAAAAAAAGATAGACACGCTTTATCTAATTTTCTTTCAACATTCAATTGAATTAAATCGAATTTAGGTATAAAGAATTGAATAAATCTTTAATATAATGCCCTTTTTACCTTTAATTGGTTATATATCTTTAGCCTCATGCCGATGAATGAAGGTATGGTATAAAGTAAATCCTATAGGAAGAGATTTAGCCATGAAATCCATCAAATGAGGAAAAGAGATGATCCAATGAACATGACAAAATGGTTAGGTGCTGTCCTTCTTTCTGTTTTATTACTAGTGACAGCAGCCTGTGCGAACACAGGCACTCAAGAAAATACTCAAAGCGAAAAAGAAAACGTATCCAATGAAACAAAAGAGAAAAACAATGCGGTTGAAACAGGGAATAAGTCCTTATCAAATATTAAGGTATTAGCCACAGGCGGGACGATTGCTGGCAGTTCAGACAGTGATACAGATACGACGGGCTATAAATCTGGTTCACTTGGCATTGATAAAGTCATTGCTTCAGTTCCACAGCTGAAGGATATTGCAAATGTTACAGGTGAGCAGGTAGCGAATGTTGGAAGTGAAAATGTTGATGACGCTCTTCTTTTAAAATTAGCCAAACGAGTGAATGAGCTATTAAAAGATGATCAAGTGGATGGCATTGTCATCACGCATGGAACAGATACACTTGAAGAAACAGCTTACTTTTTACATCTGGTTGTCAAAAGTGATAAGCCTGTTGTGGTCGTTGGCTCAATGAGACCAGCGTCGGCTATCAGTGCAGATGGCCCGCTTAACTTGTATCATGCTGTGAAAATTGCATCCACAAAAGAAGCAAAGGGCAAAGGGGTCATGGTCACATTAAATGATCGAATTGCTTCGGCTCGTTTTATTACGAAAACAAACACGACCACAACCGATTCCTTTAAGTCACTTGAGCAAGGATACATCGGGGAAGTTACTGGTGAAGTGGTGTCCTTTTATAACGAACCGACAAGAAAACATACGACTGAAAGTGAATTTGATGTATCAAAGATAAAAGAATTACCGCAAGTCGATATTTTATACGGCTATCAAAATGATCAAAAATATATGTATGATGCCGCAGTAAAAGCAGGAGCGAAAGGGATTGTCGTAGCCGCAGCAGGAAATGGAACGATGTCTACAGAAGCCATCAAAGGGGCAACAGATGCTGTGAAAAAAGATGTGGTTCTCGTGAGATCAAGCCGTACGGGTAATGGAATTGTCACCCACGAAAAAACGGATGATGAACATCACTTTGTGTCGTCTGATTCATTAAACCCGCAAAAAGCACGCATTCTGCTCATGCTGGCACTAACGAAGACAAAAGATCCAGTTAAAGTGCAGAGGTATTATGAACAATATTAATGAAGAAAAAGACCCGAGTAATATCGGGTCTTTTTTTATGCATGTTCCTGACGTTCAGCACGTTCCTTTAAAGAGAGTAAAATATCTCGCCAAATATCGTCTACATCTGTAAGAAAGTGCCCCGCTTGATTTATATAATAGGTTTTGACGTTTGAAATCGCCTGAGCTATTTTTTCTATTTCTACAAATGGAGCCATCGTATCCTCTTTCCCATGCCATACATCAACAGGGATTTGAATATCTTTCATTTCGAATGCCCATGGCTTCGAGAGTAAAATAGGTTCACGAATACATTCATCCACCGATTGACGAGTCGCTTCGTGTAAATGTGTCATCATCATTTCTAACTGCTCATCGGTTTGAAGGAATTGCCGATCCCATGGATGTAAATGCTTGTTTTCGTTTTTGGCCAGCTTCTTAAATTTCTCTGGTTTGTTCTCAATCATTTTCTTCTGGGAACGATAGCTTGCTTTCAATAGCCAAGGAAACTTCTTACTAAGGAAAAAAGCCAATTTGTTTTCTTTCAGCATACTTTTAGGCGGTTTTCCGTCCCGAAAAGGGGTTGTACTTGAGATCAGTGCAGCTGAAAGGACGCGATCCGGCAATTGATAGGCACAGCCAGCAGCGAATGCGCCGCCTCCAGATACACCCATCACTGAAAAATGTTGAATGCCAAGATCATCTGCCACTTCCAGCACGTCTTTTGCCCAGTCTAAAATTGTACGGTCAGGGAGAGGGGTAGATAAACCAAATCCAGGTCGATCCAAACAGATGAGACGAATGCCGAGCTCTTGAGAGATTGGATCATCATCTAAAAACATCACTCTTGATCCAGGTGTCCCATGAAAAAAGAATACTGGAAACCCTTCAGGATCACCGTATTGAGTCAAACCGATGTGACGGCCATCTTGTAAATGAACGCTTTTCATATTTTCATCCCCTTAATAGTTTAACTAGCTTAAATGTTGATGAGAGAAACACCGTATTAAGGCGCTTCTTTCGCAATCTGATAGATTTTTTCGTATAGAGATAGTAATGTTTTTAAATCTTCTTTTGGAAGCTTGGCATAGTATTTTTGAATAAGGTGCAATTGAATGTCTTCCGTATTCTTGTGATAGTCATGGCCCTTTTGAGCAAAATCAACAATGATTTCTCTTCGGTTATGTGGATTAATTTCTCGTTTGACATAGCCGAGCTTCTCAAGCTTTGATACAAGCTGGCTAGCTGCGCTGGCAGAAATCGAAAAGTAATCAGCTAATTCATTGATTGTTCTCGTTTTCGTGCGCAGCAGCTCAAGTGTCAGCTCTTGTTTGGCTGATAAATCTGCATACTCATGTTTTAAAAATCGTTGATACTCTTCTACATAAATTGAGCCTAATGCATTCGAGTATTCAATGATCTTTTTACCGTAATGAATGATTTCCTCATCCAATGACATCACCTCTCTTTTATTATAGGCAATCTTTATATTTAAGTGAAGTTAAATATAAAGAAAAGTTAAATGAATGACGGATTACACTTAAAAGGGAAATCACCGGTATATCCACTTTTTCATCAAAAAGGGACATAGTATACTTCCCATGACCCCTGCACATTCATAAAATGTGGTTGGTTTGAATTTGAACACGTAGTACACCAAAGTAGCCATGAAAAGGTCGCAGAAGAAAAATACATATAAGTCCTTTTTGGTGATAGCGCAAATGACTGTTTTGTTTGTTTTCACATGAATCACTCCTTATGAAGTCGATGACTTTTTCATTGTATTATAAGGAAAATCCATTTATAATTAAAAAATAAACCAACTGGTCGGTTTTATTTAGTCTGCATGAAGAAATGCAGGGTAGAAAGGGATTGTGACACATGACAAGTACACAAAGCGGGGCTGGAAAGAGTGAGAAGACGAAGCAAAAAATCGTTACCGCTTCTCGTGATTTATTTGCGAAAAAAGGATATTCAGAAACATCCGTGCGCGATATTTTAGAGGCTGCTGAGGTTAGTAAAGGCAATCTCTATCATCATTTCAAAGGAAAAGAGTTTTTGTTTCTTCATATTATGGAAGAGGATCATCGTTTGATGATGGAAACGTGGCATGAGGAGAAGAAAACACAGCACCGGGCTGTCGATAAGCTCGCTGCATTTGCAGAGATGCTCAGTCAAATGGGTATTAACTACCCATTAATGAGAGCGAGTGAGGAATTTTGTGCCAGTGCCTTTACATCAGACGAAGTCATGGAACGGCTGAACAAGATTGATGTCGATTTTGATGATGTGATGAGAGATATCTTACTTGAAGGAAACAAGGATGGCAGCTGGTCGATCCAGCATGTGGAGTCAAAAGTGAAAATACTACTTTCCGTTTTTTATGGATTAGACGTGTTATATAAAAATGACACCATCGAGCAGAAGAAAGAGTTACAAAAAGAGGCGATCTCATTGTTTATTCACGGAATCAACCATCATGAGTAACAAGTGAGTCAGTAAAGGGGAAACAAACATCATGCAAAAACCGATTCGTGAGCAAAAAGCAGTACTCGTTATTTTATTAAGTAATATATTTATTGCGTTTTTAGGCATCGGTCTCATTATTCCTGTCATGCCGCTATTCATGAATGTCATGCATCTAACAGGGAGTACAATGGGATACCTTGTGGCGGCGTTTGCCGTTGCTCAGCTCATCGCATCACCTATTGCAGGTAGATGGGTAGACCGCTACGGAAGAAAGATTATGATTGTGTCTGGGCTGTTTCTATTCGCGTTATCAGAACTAGTCTTTGGTCTTGGGACACATGTGTATGTGCTGTATTTTGCAAGGCTGCTTGGAGGTATTAGTGCGGCATTTATTATGCCGGCTGTCACTGCTTATGTCGCAGATATCACGACCGTTCAAGAAAGATCAAAAGCAATGGGATATGTGTCAGCGGCCATTAGTACCGGCTTTATTATTGGTCCTGGGATTGGCGGATTTATTGCAGAATACGGCGTACGCCTACCATTCTTCTTTGCAGCAGGGATTGCCTTTATAGCCGTCATTTCGTCTATGTTTTTGCTAAAGGAGCCATTAACAAAAGAAGAGCGAGCGAAGCAGATGGATCAAGTGAAGGAATCGACCTTCTTTAAAGATTTGAAAAAATCAATTCATCCAAGCTACCTCATCGCCTTTATCATTGTGTTTGTCCTCGCATTTGGACTATCTGCATATGAAACAGTCTTTAGCTTGTTTACAAATCATAAGTTTGGATTTGGTCCAAAAGATATTGCCGTGATCATTACCGTCAGCTCGATTGTGGCGGTTATCATCCAAGTACTTGTGTTTGGTAAACTGGTAAATGCCATAGGAGAAAAAAGAGTGATTCAGCTATGTCTGATTATCGGGGCTGTCCTTGCTTTCGTTTCAACCGTTGTGTCAGGCTTTTTGGTTGTCCTGATTGTCACATGTGTCATTTTCCTTGCGTTTGATTTATTGCGCCCAGCATTAACGACCTTTTTATCAAAAATTGCTGGCAACCAGCAAGGATTTGTTGCAGGGATGAACTCCACCTACACAAGCCTAGGTACGATTTTCGGGCCGGCACTAGGCGGTATTTTATTCGATCAAAATATTCATTTTCCATTTTTATTCGCAGGTGTTGTCTTATTTCTTGGATTAGGCTTAACTCTGATTTGGAAGGGTAAGGTGACAGAAGAAGCATCAGCAGAATAAGATCATGCAGAAGTAAGAGACCTTTTACATGAGGTCTCTTTTTTAAAATGGCGCCTTTAATGCAAAATCCCTTTTTTGCAAAGAATTCTCCATGTGTCAGCCGTTTTTTCTTTATAATGGAAGGATAGGAGGGAGCATCGTGCATCTATTGAGGCAGCAAAAGGCACTATTAATGAAAGAAGGAATTCGTCAGATTGACCCGGCATATCCAGTGTTTGTAGATGCGGTCATGGATGGTTTTATCCAAGGAAATCTTTATGTAGATCATGCAGAGTATCCGCTTGTTTATTTTCTCGAAACTTCATGCGGCATTTATTATGTTGCAGGAAGAAGTGAAGTGGAGCTGTTACGCTGCTCAGCCTTCATTGTGGATGTGTACGAAAGGCAGAAAAGACAAAACGGCCGATTTACCATATTTTCAGCGAATCCATTAACAGATGCGTTGATGAAAAAATGCCTTGGGTTACATCTGAATGAGATGGAAAGACATGCGTACGTTTATCCACAGGCACATTCTCATGTCACTCAGCCTCATCAAGGCTATAGAGTAGAGCGGACAAATGAGCAGGTGATGATTGCAAGCAGTGCTTTTTCTCCTAGCTATTACGAAGCCTATTGGGGAGGAGCAGATCGCTTTCTATCAAAGGGAATCGGAATTGCCATTTTTGATGGAGAGAACGTGGTGAGTGAATGTGTCTCCATTTTTTTAAGTGAAGATCGTGCGGAGATTGATATTTGGACAGATGAGACTTATCGAGGAAAAGGTTTGGCACTGCTGGCAGCTCAGCATATGATCAGCATCTGTCTTGAAAAAAAGAGGACACCGCATTGGGATTGCGATGTCCATCACCTAGCTTCAATCAACCTAGCAGAGAAGTTAGGCTTTCAGAGGATCAAAACCTATCGATTGTTTTATGGTTCAAGATGAGAAGGTTTTGAGATACCAAGCATCCATTGCAGAATGCTCAGAGCCTTCAAGCGGTTTTGAAAGAAGAGAAAATCCATATCGCTGATAAAGGCCTGTAGCCGCTGTTAATTCCCGGCGGGTCTCTAAATAACACGCTTCGTAGTATGTAGAGGCATATTCCAGCGCCGTATCCATCAGTTTTTTGCCCGCACCTTTTCCTTGTGCTTTTGGACTTAAATAGAGCTTTTGTAATTCACATACTCCATTTGTAAAAGGAGCAATCCCTACACCGCCCACAATGCCACCCTGCTCTTCAGCAATCCAATAGGCTGCATGAGTCAATGATTGATAGTATTCGAAAAGCTGGTCAAGGTGGGGATCAGTGTATGCTGTTCCTTCAATTGCCAGATTCGCTGATTCTAGTGACTGGCGGATAATCGCTGCGATGTACGGGTTGTCTTTTTGCTCAATGAGTCTGATGTTCATTTGAAGTACCTCCATTGTTATGGGATCAAAAAAGAGAATAGGAGTTGACATACATGTTCTGGCTGCAAACCGCCTTTTTTACAATCGTTGTCCTTTGTCTCTCATGGTGGGCGGGGAAAAGACGCCGGCAGCGCCATACGGGGTTCATTGTTCCTATATGCTTGATGTTATTTGGTTTGGTTTTATTGATTGTCAGTTTCTTTATTGGCAGATGGGAAGGCATGGCGCTTAGTCTATCAAGTGTCTCTATCGTTCTCTCTTCCATCATTTGTTTAATCATCGTCATTGGGATTCAATTTTTTAAAAAAGATGACCCTTCTTAAGCAGGAGCATCTGTATTCATCATGTGGTTATATTCTTCACGAAGGATGCCCATGATGATGACATCTGAGTATGTACCGTTGAAATAGAGCGCTTGGCGTCTTTTTCCTTCATATTGAAACCCGGCTTTCTCATAGCTTCGAAAGGCCCTTGGATTGTGGGAAAAGACTTCAAGCTCAAGGCGGTTGAGTTCTAATGTGTCAAAGGCAAATGCTTGAACCATCCGAACCGCTTCAGTGCCATAGCCTTTTTGAAAATGCTCCGGCCCGTGAAGCGCAATGCGGAAGCTTGCCGTATGATTGATTGGATCAATGTCCACAATCGCCGCATCCCCAATCATCTCTTTCGTGTCTAGCAGACAAATGGCGAAATCTCGTCTGCTGTCATCTTGCAGAAAGCGGGTGTAGGCGGAGCGAATTTCTTCTAGTGTAAACGTTTTGCGTGTGCCAGTCATATAAAGTGTTTCTGCATGCTGGCACCCTCTTTGAATACCAGGATAATCTTGCTCTTCAATCGGTCTCAAAAATATACGAGTCATGACGGATCACCCTCCTCTATATATCGAGAGATTTCAATTAAATTCAGATCAGGATCACGGATATAAACAGATTCAATTGGACCTAATGTACCGGTGCGTCTGACCGGTCCCTCTTCAATGGGAACCACTTGCTTCCGGAGGTGCAGCAGCAAACTGTCCATGTCTAAATCGGTGATAAAGCACAAATCATGAGATCCAGGAAGAGGATGAGCCGCTTTTGGCTCAAATTCATGACCAGCTTCATGAAGGTTGATTTTCTGTAAACCAAAACGAAGCGCTTTACGGCCTTCACCAAAAGTTTCTTCCTTCATCCCTAATACGTTTGTATAAAAGCGAATGGTGTCCTCCATATGTTGTACAGTCAACACGATATGATCAAGTCGTCGTATCATCAGTCTCTCCTCCAAGTATGATCATTGATTGAACTGACTCTATTATATCATCACCTGAAGAGGATACCTTATTTAATCACGGTTTTATAGCTCCAGCTTGCTAAGGACATTTCCTTTCCGCGCAATTCCCTTTCATCAAACTCCACCCACCCATTTTTTCGGTAGAAATGACGATTGGCTTCGTTGTGTGTAATCAGCGTGAACAGTCCGCCGCCTTGCCGGGCGATAAAGGGAAAAAGACATTGTTTTAACATGCGGCTTCCAAGTTTTTTTCCTTGCTGGTCTTTTGCCACGACAAGTGCTTCTAAATACCAGTAAGGCTGCTTTAAGGAAGAACACGCTTTTTTCGCCTCCTTTAAAACACGGAACACATGCTGAATCGCTGATATACCGCCAGTGAAGAGCAGCTTTAACCCACCTGATAACACATAATCCATGACGCCTGGTTCAGGAAGACGCGGATGCTTTAAAAGGGCAGCAGTCACAATTTTTTCGTTCTCAACCCCGACCAAACAGATTTGATGCTGAAAGTACACCTTTGTATTGATCAAATGCAGCTGACGAGCGAAAGCAGAACGTCTTGAGACCTTTTCACATAATAAGTCAAAAAATGAATAGTCCTGAAACGAATCATCTAACAACTCTGCCACTTGAGGCAGTTCATCCTCTCTAGCAAGTCTGAAATGAAACATATGATGGTCCCCCTTTATTGAACATATATAGATTATTGAACATGTGTTGATTATAATAAGGAGTAAACCAACCGAACATCGGCAATGGATGAGATCCTGTTCATAAATAGACATTAAGCGCCGAATTGTTCAGAAAAGGAGGGAATTTCATGAAGGACAGAAGAACAATCAAAACAAAAAGAGCCATTCGGGAAAGCTTTCTTGCGCTGCTAAAGGATAAGGAAGTGCAGCAGATTACGGTATCAGAGCTATCAAGGAAAGCGGATTTAGGCAGGGGAACCTTTTATTTGCACTATCAAGATGTGTTTGATTTATATGAACAGCTTGAGAAAGAACTATTCGATCAGCTTGGGGGGTTATATGATGAAACCTTTCCAAGTCAGGACCCTCTTGATATGCTTTCCTTTTTAAATAAAACGACTGAGTACTTGAAAGAGAATCAATATATGTTGACGTTATTTGTAAAACCAAATGGCCCAACAACCAATCAATTCAAAGCATTTTTCAAAGAAAAAATCATGAAAGAGTGGCAGCTTGATCAGCGGCCGATTACAGAAAATGAACAAATCGAGGCCTCTTTTGTCGTGTCTGGTGTCGTGGGTGTACTCGAGGAATGGATTCATGAAGAAATGACCATTGAGGCTGGCAAGCTCGCGCATAAATTATACGAACTTCTCGTCAAGGTGGAACAGGAATCGTAAAAAGGAAAAAAGGTATGTGGGGCGATGAGTATCGATGGATATTTAGCGAAGGAACGCATATCATCCCGAAAATATCTTATCATTTGTAAAAAAATGAAAGAATGTCGGCGGCGGGGGACTGCTTCAATCTTTCATACAAGCAAGATTGGTCGAGGAGCTTTTTTTCAAATCGTACCTGTCATGATTGGAAGAGGAATTACTCTGTTTTAACCGGCGGATCTTGAATTTAGGTTTTCGTTACAGGAAGTACATTTTATCTTAAAAGAAGAGGATCACTGAACCAAGGTGGTCTTTTTTTTTATGAAATAAACTCGTTGACAAGAAAATATCCTAGTGTTAGGATAAATTTATCCTAGTTTTAGGATTTCTTGAAAAAGGAGTAGTTGCCATGGTGCAGCATGATCATGAATTAGATTTAAGGCTATTCCGCGTGTGGATGAAAGCCTATCAAGCCCTTTTTACAAATATCCAAAAAGACATTGAACGTTATGATATCGGATTTGAAAACTTTCAAATCCTTGAATTGCTCTACAGTAAAGGGCCTCAGCCTGTTCAAAAAATTAGCGACATCCTGTCAATCCCAAGTGGAAGCATGACATATGTCGTGAACAAACTAGAAAAACAAGAACTGGTGAAAAGGCAATGTGCGCCTTCAGATAAGCGGGTATTCCATGTACGGCTTACGGAAAAAGGGAAGCAATTGTTTGACGACATTTTCCCTAAACACACAGATGTCATTTCGCAAAATCTATCCTTTATTGAAAAAGAAGAAAAAGAACAGCTGATTGAATTACTAAAAAAAATCGGTTTAGGTGCAAAACAACTTCGCGAAAAGGGGAAACAAGATGACACTCAGCTTTGATACATTGGTACGTGAAAGACGATCCGCATCAAATTTTTTGCCAAATATCTCGATTTCGAGAGAAGAGCTTAACAGCATATTTGAAGAGGTCAAGCTGGCACCATCTGCTTTTAACTTACAGCACACACAATATGTTGTCGTCCAAACAGAAGAGCTGAAAGAACAAGTAAGAGAAGCGGCATTTGGACAATATAAAGTGCACTCTGCTTCAGCAGCGATCATCGTACTCGGAGATCCAAATGCTTATGAGCACGCAGGGAACATATACGAAGGCCTGAAAATGCTAGGCATTATCAATGCGCAGCAATATGAAGAAATGGTCAGAGAGACCGTGAGCTTTTATGAGCAGAGAGGAGCAGATTTCCAGAAGGAAGAAGCGATTCGCAATGCTTCCTTATCTGCCATGCTGTTGATGCTTGCGGCTAAAAATAAAGGCTGGGATACTTGCCCGATGATCGGTTTTGATCCCGAAGCAATGAAAAAGGTATTAAACATTCAATCAGATTTGGTTCCTGTGTTAATGATTACACTTGGAAAAGAAAAAGTAGAGAGCAGACAAGCGAGAGGCTATAGAAAGCCAGTTTCTGAATTTGTGACATATTTATAAGATAGGGGGTTCCAATCATGGAACTAGGAATTAGTACATTTGTCGAAACAACACCTGATTTTCAAACAGGAAAAACAGTCAGTCACGCACAGCGTATTCGAGAAGTAGTAGAAGAAATTATTTTAGCAGATCAAGTCGGTCTCGATGTATTTGGCGTAGGTGAGCATCATCGTGAGGATTTCGCCGCATCGAATCCAGCTGTCGTCTTAGCGGCTGCAGCAACACAAACAAAAAATATTCGTCTGACAAGTGCAGTGACGGTCCTTTCATCAGCAGATCCTGTTCGTGTATTTCAGGATTTTGCAACGCTTGATGGACTATCAAACGGACGTGCAGAAATTATGGCAGGCCGTGGTTCATTTATTGAATCATTCCCGCTCTTTGGCTATGACCTGGATGACTATGAAGAATTATTTGAAGAAAAGCTTGATTTGCTGCTCAAATTACAGCAGTCAGAGCGTGTAACATGGAGCGGAAAGCATCGCCCGTCCATTCAGGATGTTGGGGTGTACCCAAGACCTGTTCAAGATCCGCTTCCAATCTGGATCGGCAGTGGAGGAAACCGTGAATCGGTCGTACGTGCTGGATTACTAGGGTTACCGCTTGTACTCGCAATCATTGGCGGAAGTCCTAGACAGTTCGCACCTCTCGTTCAGCTGTACAAGCAAGCGGCAGTGCACGCTGGACATGATCCTGAGAAATTAACTGTAGCATCACATTCGCATGGATTTGTTGCGGCAGAAACAGACTTGGCAGCAGATCAATTCTTCCCATCGACACAGCATGTGATGAACACATTAGCGAGAGAGAGAGGCTGGGGACCTTATACTCGTTCTACGTTTGACGCAGCGAGAACTTTAGAAGGCGCGCTGTATGTAGGAGATTCAGATACCGTGGCAGAGAAAGTCATCCACCTTAGAAAAAATGTCGGCATCACACGTTTTATGCTTCATGTACCGGTTGGTTCAATGCCGCATGATCAAGTGCTAAAAGCCATTGAGCTATTTGGTAAAGAAGTGGCTCCTAAAGTAAGAGAAGAGGTTGCCCGCTGGGAAGCAGAGCAAAAATAAATAAAAAGGCCGATCAAGTGAATAGGCTTGATCGGCCTTTTCTTATGCTTAAGGATCAATGACACATGGTTTCACTGTAGGACATGAAGCAGCAGAAGCAAATGGTGTGATTGTCAAAGTGAAGAGGAAAACAAGTTGAAAACAGATGAGCCATTTTTTCATGAAATCACCTCCGTTCACAATTGTTTCACTAGATTGAGATGAGGATAAAATCATAGAAGTATGTAACACTCACTATCCAGCATAAGACAATGATATCATAATTTTCTAAAAAATGAAAAAATAACTTACAAAAGTTCTAAATTATGGTATAGTTTATACGTTCAACAAAAAAAGGGAGGGATTTTTTTATGAAAAAGGTCATGTCTTCTGTTTTGGTTGGAGCAATTGTCTTAACGGGTGCTGGAGTCACAACTGCTCCAGTGGAAGCAAAGGAGCAAACAAACAGTGAAATAACGGCTCAGGCCAGTCGAACTGTTTCAGTAACAAGAACATATACGACATCAAACATCCCAGAAAGTATTGTATATGCAGAGGATGGCTGGGTCGGGATTTTAAAACAAACCTCTATTGAAGAATTAGGATTAGGAAAATATAGAGTCACATTTACTGGAACAGTGGTACGCGATCCAGGATTTAATTAAATAAAACGCAAAGCTGACAGGTGGACAAGCCTGTCAGCTTTTTTCATGAGGATAATAAAGAATCATTTGCATTCGGACCATTTGTTCCCCGGTTTGTTGATACGTGTGCGACCGGTCCGCTTTAAAACGAATAGAGTCTCCAGCTTTTAAGGTGTATTGTTCATCACCAATGGTTAAATCAAGGACTCCCTCAAAAACAGTGATCAACTCCTCTGTTCCTCCAATGTGTTCATTCGCACGCAGCGACCCGCCTCGATCAATTTCCACTCGGTACATTTCAAATTTCCCCCGGTCATCAAAAGGAAAAGTCGTGTACACACGATATCGGCCGTCGTCCTCAGTTAAAACCTGTGCATCTTCCTTGCGTACTACCTTGATTTCAGGCTGCGGTGCGTGAATGAGCTCACTAAAAGATACTTTTAATCCGTTGGCTATTTTCCACAAAGTCGTGATGGTAGGGGTTGATTCTCCTCTTTCAATTTGTCCAATCATGGTCTTGCTGACACCAGTTAATTCGGCCATCTTTTCTAGGCTCAATTTTTTTTGATCTCTAAGAAGCCTCACATTTTTCGAAATAATCGATTGTACGTCTTCCATGAAAAAACTCCTTTCTCTATTTACTTTATAAAGATCAAACGGTACAATAAAACGCATCATACGTAATGAAGTAATTAAAGTCTATATAACGTATAAAGGAGGTTTCATCTTGATTGTATCTATGTTGATCTATGCTTTTGTTAGCAGCTTTACCCCAGGGCCAAACAACATCATGGCCATGGTCTTTACGAATAAATATGGGGTCAAGCAAACATTTCGATTTTGTTTAGGTGTGGGGATCGGATTTCTCGTTATTTTGTGTTTGAGCTGCTTCTTTAATATCATTCTTTATCAAGTGATGCCGAAAATAGGCTGGGTCATGGCGTTCATCGGAGCTGCATACATGATTTATTTAGCGGTCAAAATCATGAAAAGTAAAGGCGGAGATGACGAAACACTTGATCGCTACAATCATTTTATCCCTGGTATGATGCTGCAATTTATCAACCCAAAAGCGATCTTGTATGGATTGACTGTGATTTCAACATTTGTTTTGCCATATGGACAATCTAATATGCAGTATGTCATATGGACGCTGATTCTCGCACTCATTGGCTTTCTCGGTACATTCAGCTGGAGCTTATTTGGTTCTTTGTATAAGCGTTTTTTGACTGCTTACGAAAAACCGTTCCAGTATGTGATGGGACTGCTCCTGATATACAGTGCGATTTCAATGGTATGGAGCTATGTGATGTAAATAGTCAGAAGCTTGGCCGCTGTCTGCCCATCACAACAGTATCATAATATAATCCGTCACTCAGCCGTTTATCGTTTTTTAATACACCTTCAATCAGAAAGCCGTGGTTCTCATATAACCGAATGGCTTTTTGGTTGGTTTCCAGCACTTGAAGTGACATCTTCTGGATGCCTTGCTGATCAGCCCAGTCAATAGAAGCGGCTAATAGCTCTTTGCCAATGCGATAGCCCCAAGCATCTTTTTGAATGGCGACGCCAAAAGTCACTTTGTGAGCAGAGCGTTTGAGTGAATGTCCTTCACATCTGGAGAAACCAACAAGTTCTCCTTCAATATCAGCGACCAAAAATAAATGCCTGCTTTGTTTGGTATCCTCTTGAATCAACACCTCAAAATCTTTTTCATGAAGAAAGGCTTCGCCTGGTTCACGGTCTAAATATTCTGTTTCACCATCAATTTTCAGTCTGAGCGCTGATAACTGCTTGGCATCGCCAATTGCAGCAGACCGAATACGATAGGTCAAGTCACGAACGGTGAATATGTTTTCAGTGATAATCATAGAGCACCAACCCTTCTTCTCGTTATGTCTATCATACCTGAAACGTGTACATAGCAGGTGAAAGTTTTAAAGCCTGTCTTATAGATCATAATTTTTTAATCCAGCTGGCTTTGGCTGGATTCTCATGATTTAGACTGAGAACTTAAATAAGCTTCTCTCACAACTGTTAAAAAGTGCTCAGCGACGGTTGACGTTTCATCTTGTCTCCATGAAACATATAAATTTACTTTTGGCGTAGTTTCTTGGATTTTTCTATAAACAACCCCTGAGCGTTTTACGCTTTCTACTGAGGATGGGACGACAGAGATTCCCATTCCTGCAGCAACTAAATTCACAATCGTATGCATTTGAATAGCTTCCTGAACTACGTTTAAACTTATGCTATTTTCCCAAAAGTAGCTGATAATTAAATCATAAAATGCTGCACCTAGATGACGTGGAAACATGATAAATGGTTCATTGGCTAATAAATGAATTGGAACTTTGGAAAATGAAGCTAAAGGATGATTTTCTGGCAAAACCAAGCTTAATGATTCCTCACAACAAATTTCTGAGGTAAGTATCTTATTATTTTGGTTAGAACGAATAAATCCAATTTGAATTTCTTTCTTATATAGTGCCTTTAACTGCTGTTCTGTAGCCATTTCACATAAGACAAGATGGATATTAGGGAAACTTTCTCGAAACCTTTTAATAATATCAATCACAATATCAGTAGAATCAACGAAACCGATCGTTAAATGACCTATTCTTCCGTCATCTGCAAGTTGTGTTGCGTTAATCGTTCTATTTACTTGAAGGAGCGTACGGCGGGCTTCTTCTAAAAATACTCTCCCCGCATCTGAAAGTTCAACCTGTCTTCTCGTTCTATGAAAAAGCGTAACACCTAACTCTTCTTCTAATTTTCGGATTTCTTGACTTAATGGAGGCTGTGCCATTTTAAGACGTTCAGCTGCCCGGCTAAAATTTAGTTCTTCAGCAACCATTATAAAATAACGTATTTGTCTCAGATCCATTTTTAAGCCCCCCTATTTCATACTTGCTTATTGTGTAAAATGATTTCAAAGGATTGTTATCAAACAGTTTTGCGCTTTTTTAATGGAAATATTTTAATTATATAAAATATATATATAATTATCTGAATATATATATTATACATATTAATACCCTCTTTTTATAATGAAAGTATTCTTTCAAAGGAGGACATTGTTATGGAGTATAGTAAACTTGGAAATAGTGGATTAACAATTAGTAAACTCGCATACGGAAATTGGATTAATCATGGTGGTAAGATAAATGAGGAAACTGCCCATGATTGTGTGAAAGCTGCTCTTGATGTGGGTATTACGACGTTTGATACTGCCGATGTTTATTCAGACACCAAGGCTGAAGAGATACTAGGCAGGTCTTTAAAAGGGATTCGGCGGGAGAGCATTGAACTATGTACAAAAGTATGTCATCCAACCGGTACTGGGAAAAACGATAGAGGATTATCACGCAAGCATATTTTGGAAAATTGTCATGCCTCTTTGCGGCGTTTACAAACGGATTATATTGATATTTACTATGCACACAGGTTTGATCCAACTACACCTCTGGAAGAAACGATGTTAGCTTTCGCAGATCTAGTAAGACAGGGTAAAGTGAACTATATTGGTGTAAGTGAGTGGACAGCAGAACAAATTACTCGAGGGGCAGCGCTTGCACGAGAGCTAAATGTCCCCCTAATCGCCAGCCAACCTCAATACTCCATGTTATGGAGAATCATTGAAAGTGATGTAATACCGACCTGCCAGCGTGAAGGACTTGGCCAGGTAGTATGGTCGCCTTTGGCCCAGGGAATCCTCACTGGAAAGTATCTCCCAGGAAAATCACTTCCGACTAATTCGCGTGCTAACTCAACTGCTGGAAAACCTTTTTTTAAAAACCTTGCTCAACGCTGGATGAATAATAACACCTTAGAGGCGATCCAAAAGCTTAAGCCCGTCGCACAAGAGGTTGATCTTACTCTCGCTCAGCTTGCGATAGCATGGGTACTGCAAAATCAGAACGTTTCTGCAGCAATTATCGGTGCTTCTAGTCCAGAACAGGTGAGGGAGAATGCTTTAGCATCTGAGGTGAAAATTGAAACTGAGATGATGAATCAAATTGACGAAATTCTAGGTGATCTGGTCGAGTACGATCAGAGTAAAACAGGTTAAAGCTTTTAAGTCTATCTTATAGATCATTATTTTTTAATCCAGCCGACCTTGGCTGGATTTTTATGTTGCTGTAGTTTCTTGGAGCGCACACTCAGATGTTTTGTATCTTTCAAAAAGGCTAAATGAATAGTATCAAACGTGGAGGTGGAACAAATGAGTGAAGAAAAAGGACATATGGATAAAGCAAAAGGAAAAACAAATCAAGTCAAAGGTCAAGTCAAAGAAAAGCTTGGTGAAGCAACAGATCATCAAAACCTGAAAGAAGAAGGGAAAAAGGATCAAGCAAAAGGAAAACTTCAAGACAAAAAAGGGGATGTCAAAAATAAGCTGAACCAGTAGAACCGAAACTAGTAGGTTGCTTCATGTATTCATCATCACATGTCTTTCATCAAAAAAATGAATAGATGTGTGAAAAGAATTGATTATACGCTCTCACGATCATCATGTAGACTTGAGAGAGAAGACATAATCAAGGGAGATGGATGAAATGGAGCAAGTGTGGAGAAAAGTTGACGAGTATATCACAGACAAGTTGATCCCTAAAGATGATGTATTGGAGCAAGCTCTTACTCATAATAAGCAAGCGGATCTACCAGAAATTGATGTGTCGCCAGCCCAAGGGAAAATGCTTTATTTATTAGCAAAAACGAAGAATGCAAAGCGCATTTTAGAAATCGGGACACTCGGTGGTTACAGTACCATTTGGCTGGCGCGTGCTCTCGAAGAGGATGGAGAACTCATCACACTAGAGGCTGTCAGCCATCATGTACAGATCGCACAGCAAAACATCAGCAGAGCTGGCTTATCAGAACGGGTGAGCATTTTGGAAGGAAAGGCATTAGATACGCTATCTCAGTTAAAAGAGAAGGCTGAACTTCCATTCGATTTGATTTTCATTGATGCAGATAAACCGAACAACCCGAATTATCTAAAGTGGGCATTAGATTTCTCGAAAAAGGGAACAGTCATTATTGCAGACAACGTTGTCAGAAATGGAGCCGTCCTTCATGACTCTGATGAGGATGAACGAGTACAAGGAACTCGTGAATTTTTCGATTTACTCAAACAAGAGCCTAGAATAGAGGCAACAGCGATTCAAACTGTTGGTGAAAAAGGTTATGATGGATTTGTATACGGAATTGTAAAATGAAAAAAAGCTTAACCGCATGTGGTTAAGCTTTTTCTTTTAGAAAAACCATCTGGCAGTCCCCATCAGCATGACGCCGACAAGAACAGTAAGTGACAAGCTTTTGGTCCAAACAGCAATGAGTACAGTAGGAGTCAAGACAGCAAGGTACATCCAATGGATAGTGACGCCTGTGCCTGTTGTTGTATGGATGAAGAGATGCTCTGCAATCAAAGCTGTAAAGATACAAATAGGAATAAACGATAACCATTTCAGCACCACTTCAGGCAGCTGAATACTTCTTACAAAAATAAAGGGTACGACCCTTGGAATGATGGTGACGATCATACAACCAACAATGAGCCATAGCATAAAGCTGCTGATCATTTATCTGTCACCACCCCAATGGTTGCGACAAGCACAGTTGCTAAGAGAACAGCCACATGTGATGGAACAAAATGAAGCAGAACAAACATGGCAACGACCATATACAAAACAAGCGATAGGCGATGAGTTAACTTATTTTTGGGTACTGTCTGTAACGAAAGGACTAGCAGTGCAGCAAACATCGCTGATAAAGCAAAATCAAGACCAAGCGCTTCAGGATTTGAAATCCAGTGTCCAAAAATGCCGCCAAGTATGCAGGCCGCAATCCAGCATAAATACGCCGTTATGTTCAGCCCGTGCATCCACCTGTTATTCAGCTTTCCTTGCTGCGCTAATTTATTCATCGCTACACCAAAGGATTCATCAGTCAGCAAAAGACCGAACCCAATATTTTGTTTCACAGAGTAGCGTGTAAAATGAGGAGCAAGCGTCAGGCTGAGCAATAAATGACGCAGATTCACAATAAATGTGGTGAAAATAATAGCAGAAAGGGGACTACCCGTAACAAGCAGTGCACAGATAATAAACTGTGAAGCACCTGCGTAAATAAAAATCGATAAAAGCGCAATGTCCCATATACTTAACTGTGCGCTAATTCCAACAATTCCGAAGGCAAACCCAATACTCATATAACCGAGCAGGGTTGGCACACAATCTTTTATTCCCTCGAGAAACGGTTCGTGTTCCGTGCGGGGAATGTGTTTCCTAGCTTCAATATCCAACGTCCTCTACTCCTTTTGTGCGTGGCCACCTATAGTTTTACTTACTATATGAAAACGAATTCAGCATGTCAATAGCCGGTTATCTTCTATTATATGAAGAAAAAAGGTGTAAAAAGGATTGAAGTCAACCAGAATTTGTTATAAAGTATCAGAAAATAAAAATAATTGGAGTGACGACAAATGCTGTGGAAACCTTTGTTTGAACATGATGTTCCAAATGCTCTCCGTCCATAACGGAGAGTGATCTCCGTTTGTGGATATGGTACTCAAAATATCCAATAACGGAGGGAAAATGATGAATGAAAAATATATAGGCGCCCTTTACTTAGCAATCGCTGCAAGTATTTGGGGCGGCATGTACGTTGTTGTCAAAGTAACAGTAGCGGTGGTTCCGCCGCTTGAGCTTGTATGGATGAGATATGCTATAGCAGGAATCGTGCTGGTGTGCACCATTTGGCGCTTGGGCTATTCCTTTCGATTAGATAAAAAAGATATCCCGCTTGTTGTCATGATCGGATTGATCGGAAATTTCCTATCAATTGTGACCCAAGAAATCGGCACCATGTATACGTCGGCACAAATGGGGGCTGTGATCACTTCTGCGACCCCTGCCTTTATGGTGCTGTTTGCGTTCTTTCTATTAAAAGAAGTCATGACTGTTCGAAAGTGCGCATCCATCCTGCTTGCTACAGCAGGTGTATGGCTCATGATTGGACCAGTCGCAGTGCAAACAGATGAATTTATTGGCGGTCTCTCACTCGTCATCGCTGCTTTTACATGGGCGCTCATGTCTGTTTTGCTGAAACGGGTTCCAGGAAAGTACCCTCAAGTCGTGACGACCACATATGCGATCATCATTGCATTCATTGTCTTAACACCACCTGTTCTATTTCGTTTACCTCATCTAGATGTGGAGCAGATGGCAAGACCAGAAATTTGGGGTGGCATTCTCTATCTAGGCATCATCTCAACAGCTTTAGCATTCTTTTTGTGGAATAGAGGGCTTCAATTGATGGATGCCTCGAGCGGCGGTCTGTTCTTCTTCTTTCAACCGATCGTAGGGACAGCTCTTGGCTGGCTGCTTTTAGGTGAAGAGATGGGGATACGCTCATTCATTGGGATTCTATGTATCTTTGCAGGAGTCTATACTGTACTGCGTCAAAAGGAATAAGAAGAGATGTCCCTTATAAAAGGGGCATTTTCTTTAAAATGGATAGGTTAAGAGAGATAGAGGTTGGAGGGAAGCACAATGATACAATTTCCGCATTTGCAAAAAGGACAAACAATTGGCGTCACAGCACCTTCCTCAGGTGTACAGCCATCTTTACATGACATGTTTCAGCTTTCATGTGAACGAATGAAAAATAGAGGCTATGATGTCATATGTGGTGAGACGGTCTGGAAGCAGGAAAAGGCAAAATCTGCCCCTGCGATAAAACGAGCAAACGAACTTCAGTACATGATGACATGTGATGATATTGACCACATCATCCCGCCATGGGGAGGACAGCTGCTTATGGAAGTGTTAGAGCACCTCGACTTCTCATCGATGAAGAAAAAGTGGATTCTTGGTTACTCAGATACGAGTGCACTCCTGCTGGCGTTGACATTAAAAACAGGCATTGCCACTGCACATGGGCCGAACTTAGTAGATCTTCAGGGAGAAGAGCTTGATCAAACGACTGTCATGTGGGAAGAGGTGCTTTCAACAAAAGGGGAAATGGCCATAAGCCAGTTTTCTTCATCTATGTATCAAAAGGAATGGAAGCGTGACGATCCGATTAAACATGTCTTTCATTTAACAGAATCTACTGCATGGCATACGATTGATCAACAAGAAAAGATGGTAAAGGGAAGACTGCTAGGTGGCTGCATTGATGTCATACGTCATTTAGCAGGGACACCTTATGGGGACGTCAAAACTTTTCAGAAAACATTCATAAACAATGAACCAATTCTCTGGTATTTCGAAAACTGCGAATTAAATGCTGCAAGCGTGAAGAGATCACTTGTTCAATTAAAACTAGCAGGGTGGTTTGATCACTGTTCAGGTATGATGTTTGGGAGAAGTGCAGTAGATGTGCCTGTTGAAGGGTATCAGTATCAGGATGTATATGAAGAATTACAAAAGGAACTACAAATCCCTATTTTTTACGATATAGATTGTGGGCATGTCCCGCCGCAAATGACGCTGATTAATGGGGCATATGCAGAAGTACAGCTGCAGCCTCAAGGAAAAGCCGTACTTAAGCAAACATTTTTAGCATAAAAAAGGAAAGGGTGACCCCTTTCCTTCATATAACATTACATCCCTTTTGTTTCTTCACCTGCTTTAGGAACTTCCCATGCTGACTCACGGAATACTTTTTCCCATTTAGATACGACAATACATGCAACGGCATGCCCTGGAACATTCACGCCTGTTCGTGCCATATCCATAATTCGGTCAACACCGGCTATGATGGCGACGCCTTCTGCTGGAAGACCTACTGCATGAGCGGTTGCCAAAAGAACAACGAGTGAACCGGATGGCACAGCTGCAATCCCTTTACTCGTTAACACAAGAACAAGCATCATCAACAGCTGCTGTGACAGACTCATGTCGACACCAAACGCTTGTGCAAGGAATACGCAGGAAACCGATAAATATAAACTTGATCCATCACAATTGAGAGAAAGACCAGATGGAATCACGAAGGAAACGATTCTTTTTGGGCACCCGTATTTCTCCATTCGTGACATCAGTTGAGGAAGGACAGTTTCAGTGCTCGTAGTAGAGAAGGCAACAAGGAACAAATCCCAAATCATTTTTAATACTTCGAAGTAGTTAAAACGGAAGATCAGTGCGACCAGAGGGAATAAAGCAAAGAGAATAATGAATAATCCTAAAAATACAGTGCCGACAAGCTTCATCATTGGGATTAATAAAACAATGCCATATTGGCCGACAGAAGCAGCCATTAATGCAAGAACCCCAATAGGTGCTGTCACCATCACCATCTGTGTGAGCTTAAACATGATTTGTGCCACTGATTCAAAGAAGGTGAGAACAGGAGCAGAAGCTTTACCGATGCCGCTTGCCGCTACACCAAATAAGATGGCGAAGAAAATGACAGCAAGTAAATCATTCTGAGCCATAACATCGACGATATTGGTTGGAATGATATCTAATACCATTTGTTTAAAGTCAACGACTTTCTCCGTATAACCATCTAACTCCCCAATATCTTTCTTAGCTAATTTAGAGAAATCGAGGCCAACGCCAGGCTTTAGTCCATTTGCCAATAATAGACCGATCCCAAGAACGATGGTTGTGATGACCTCAAACCAAATGATCGTCTTTAATCCAAGGCTGCCCATTTTCTTCATGCCGCCGCTGCCGGCTGCACCAATAACAATGGTTGAGAAAACGATTGGAACAACGATCATTTTAATCAGCCTGATGAATCCATCTCCAATTGGCCGCAGTGCCATTCCGAAGTCAGGGAAGAAATGGCCGATAAGAGCTCCTATCACCAAAGCGATCATGATTTGAAAAGCGACGAACTTTTTCATCATCTCCTACCTCCTTTAAATGCTTGGAAAAATATTAAGAATTTTCCAATAAATAAAAATTCTATGTGGCCATGTTTTGTCCTCCTTTGTATTTAGAAAGATTTTATTTAAGAATCATTGGAATTATGAAGAAAGAGAAGAAAATAGGGCTATTACATGTCTATTTATCTAAGAAAAAATCATTTTTAAAAAACATGAAACTTTTTTAGAAAAATGTATTGACCCTTTTATGTAATCCATGGTATATTTTTATTCGTCGCTGATGACGTATTTGAAACACAAACGTTCACACGCATGCGACAAACAAATTTTAAAAAGATGTTGACTTAAAAAAAACGATATGTTAAGATAATTAAGTCGCCTGATTAAGCGCCCGTAGCTCAATTGGATAGAGCGTTTGACTACGGATCAAAAGGTTAGGGGTTCGACTCCTCTCGGGCGCGCCAATACAAACCACGCGGGTGTAGTTTAGTGGTAAAACCTCAGCCTTCCAAGCTGATGTCGTGAGTTCGATTCTCATCACCCGCTCCATTTTGAACATGATCTTTGAAAACTAAACAAGACAAAACGTACCTGTTAATTCGAGTTTTTATAAAAAAATCCTATGATACTTCATAGGTAGTCAGTCAAACTGGCGAAAAGCAAAACTTCGGTTTTGTACTTTTTCGGAGAGTTTGATCCTGGCTCAGGACGAACGCTGGCGGCGTGCCTAATACATGCAAGTCGAGCGGACAGAAGGGAGCTTGCTCCCGGATGTTAGCGGCGGACGGGT
>NZ_JANGFM010000005.1:0-391798 GCF_046566805.1 Bacillus sp. BD48
TTACTCCTTTTTCTCTCAACTTATAGGCTAGTTGATTCGCTCTCTCGTTTAACTCTTGATAAGTTAATTCATTTTCTTCAAATACAACAGCTTTTGTTTCAGGAGATTTCTTAACTTGTTCTTCAAACTGAAAATGAAGCGTTTCATCTTGCGAAAACATTACTTTAGTCCCGTTGAATTTCTTCAATATATTATTTTTCTCCAACTCTAATATAATTTCAACTTCTCTCAGAGGTATATTGGGATCAATAGAAAGTTGATCAATAATATTAATCAAATGATTTAATAGATTAGAAACATAGAAATTATTATATACTTCAACATTGTAAGTAAGCTTTACTGTAAATAGGTCAATAACGGAGCAAATTAATTCATTATTAAGAAAGCCTTCTATTTCTTGTGGTGAATAATCCCCTTCCCTACAAAAAAAGATCAAATGCCTGTTACTATTACTAGTGAATCCTACCCCTGATTGTTTATCGCAATCTACATTTAATAATAAGTCTGAAAAGGTTTGAACTTTATCGCATTTTAAATTTATATCTGTGCTACTATAATTATTTCCAACAGGTGTAGAAACATCAATAGAGCTAACATTTATCTCATCTTTTCCTAACAGTTTACTTAACAATATAAACCAGACAGTGTGAAATAAAACTTTATATTCAACATTTAATTTTTTTGATAAAGAGTTAAATTTATTGATCAGATCTTTATCAAAATGAAATATAAATTCTCCATATTCATTATTTTTTTGATTTGATGCATTAAAATAGTTATTAAAATTTTTATTTCTTTTATAGTTCATTTATATTCTCCTCGCAGTTTTATAAAAAAATATAGTGTTAATTTTCTTTGTTTCGAGATAATATAAACTCTTTTCTCCCAAAGACTATAGGGAATAATGCTCTATATATATTCAAAATTAAACTAATGGCTCACTAAACATTTTAACACTTATCATAACTAATTTGGAAAAAAAAGATGTTTTTACCTAAAAATGATCATTTAATACTATCTTTTCACTAAAACACCCGAATAATATGTATATAAAATACCAACAAAAGTAAATGAATGATTGATTTATCAAATAAATCTGAATAGTATACTTACTTATAATTAATAAAAAAACAGCCTACTATTAAAGTCAGCTGTTTTAACTATTATAAAATTACAAGAATAATAAATTTCACTTTGATTCACAAGTTGCTGTACTCTCTAGCTTTTTAAATAAGAAATAATACTGCTTAACATTTCTATCGTGAGTGATTGGATCGATCTAAAAATGTCATTACTGCCTCTGTCATTTTTTGTGCTTCTTTTGGCGCTCTGTCTGATCCAAACCATTTGTTCAAGTCACTGTGGCTTAGCGTATGAACCCGAAAAACAAACCGAGAGCCTTTATCATGGTTCAGTTTTTCTGCAAATCGGTACACCTCAGGATTTTCCCAGCCTGTGACCAAATAGACAGGCGGTACATTCGCTTGATTCATATAAGTGACAGGTGATGCCTTTGTCCAGTTCTTCTCTTGTTTGCCAAAGACTTTTTTGTACGATGGGATGGCTTGTATAAATTGATTGAGGTTTAACGGTCCGTCTAGAACAACAATGGAATTGATCGATTTTGGCGACAGCCCCACACGTTTTAAGTAGGTCGAATCCGTTGCAACCAATGCCGTCAAATGACCGCCCGCTGAGTGACCCATGACATTGATTTTTGATGAATCGATTTGATATTCATCCGCATGATCCTTGACCCATTTAATGGCGTTTGCCGTATCATCTGCCATCTGCTCATAGTTGGCATTAGGGTGAAGCCTGTAATTCATTGAAACAAACACATACCCTTGACCTGTAAAATAATCAGCCTTTGAAGCGACTCTATTCTTATCGCCGCCTGTCCAGCCTCCGCCATGGAGATAGATCATGACTGGATGCTTCTTCTTTTTGTCTTCATCTTTGCCCTTTGGCATGTACATATCGAGTGTTTGCTGTTTGTTTTGTGTGTCTGCGTAATGGATGTTTGTTGTCGGCTTAGGCTGGTTGAAACGGAACACAAAGAATGCGCATACCAATAAACCAGCGATGACCGCCGCAAATAAGAGCCATTTCATGATTCGATTCAATGTCATTGCACCTTTCTGTGTTGGGATGAGGGAGCACGAGTAGCAGATATATAGATATACTAGCACGATTCATTCGATTCATATGGAATGAGCAGAGCGATACAATTGATCAAGTCGTAAGATTCATTATACCCCTTAAAGTGGTGAAATTCATTGATTTGCTCTAGAGGGTTGACATCGAAATCAGGAATTAGCTTCTGGATTTTTCATCTAAAAACCATGTCATAGTCTATCCTCCAAGAGGTTATTGTATAAATGCAATGATTCGTTTTCTTGTTTCCTCATGGTACTGGATATAGGAATGTAATAAAGGATATGATTCAAGGATGTGTTGAAACGCTTTAATTTGAGGGTAATGCTCTTCAAATGACTGACGCAGCACGTTTAACTGTTTTTTCGGTATTCGTTTGTTATCGATCACATAACTTAAGCTTCCTGTTACAAGTGTGAAAAATTCATAAAAATCATCGGACCAAATGCCAGTTTCCTCCTCAAAAGATACGATATCTTCTGGATAAGCGGAATGAAAACAATATTGATAGCGCTGCTTCAAATCATTGATTAACTCTTGTTTATCTTGGCTGGTGTTCATGGATCCACAACACCTTTCTCTCAATGCTTTTAAGCAGGTTAAAATTTAGGAAGAATATAGTCCTTATTATTCAATATTTGTGTAATTTTGAATGAATTCATTTCTAAAATCTTCTGGAAGTTTCTGATTTGGAAATACAACAGAAATCCAATCTAATACAACCTCATTTAAAGTTCTCCACGTTTTTAACGTTTGGCTTTTCATCTGTTCTAATTGATGAATCGCTAGTACTCCAATCTCATAACCCCTTTCGCCATAAATGATCCATTTCGCAGAAGGGGAAATCCATATCACACGTGAAGCAATATTCATTAAACTATCATTTACGCTATCTATCGGATAATCCGTTAAGATATCAAGGTAATCACTTGGTGTTATATTTAAAGGAATTTTCACCCAAGGATAATAACCAAATTCCCGATAGAAATCATTCATACATCTCGAATCATCTAAAGCAGCCATTAGTATGTATTCATCTCTGTGTTTCATAGCTAACCCTTTTAACATCTCCCAGCTATCATCTGATAACAACCAATGAAATTCTTCAAATAAATAATGAGGTTTTTTTGTTTTAAACACTTGATCAGGGAATGTTTTTGTACTGTGAACGAGCGAATGGATAAACGATTGAACCTGTTCAAGTTCTTTTGGATCGGATATAAATAAATTTTTCACTTTATGCTCCTCTCATATCTTTGTATGACTGATGATCATTTCTTTGACTATTTTATCAAGTCATTGATACTCTCCACTTCAAACCTCATGTAACATTACGAATAATTTGATAGCAATTGAGTGAAATATTCATTGAATGTTTTTTGATCCTTCAATAACAGTTCTAACCAATTTGCTAAAACAGGATGATCCAGTGGTTTCCATCCTTCTTCTAATAAAATATTTAGGGGACAATCTTTTTTTGATACCATACCTATTATACAAATTTCCAAATCTCTATCTGCCCAAATCGCCCACTGCAAAGAACGGGATAACCAGATCACTATGTTTGAGTTCGTAATTATATTATCCGCTATGGAACCTTTTGGGTGCGTCCATAGTGCATTTATATAGTCCTCATCTGAAATGTTCACACTCGTTTTCAGCCAATTGTAATAACCAAACTCCTTCAAAAAGTAATCAACTGGATCTGGCTTAAGGACAGCGGTCAAAAATTCTCTATCTTGTGTTACATTTAATAACTCTTTTATGGTTGGTAAAATATCATCACTTATTGCCCAATCAAACTCTTGAAACAAAAAACAATCAAAATTCTTACGGAAGACTTGTTGTGGCAGCCTTTTATTTTGATCAAATACATGATCCACTATATTTTGATAGAATCTGAATTCTTTTTCTGAACGAACAAATAAGTGCTCATACTGGTTCAAGCAAAAGCCCCCTTTCTGCCATATTCATGTGATTTCCATTCCTTTTCTAAAACTAATCCATATATCATCAACTTATCAATATATCCCCTTTTCATATAAAAAAAGCACCCTAAACGGATGCTTCAATCAAATGATATTTTTTCAAAATACGATAAGTAATTTCTTTTGCCTCGATTCCGGTGCCTTCGATATTTGTGGCGAAGATGTAGGTTTTGTTTTCATGTTTGATGAAGCCTACGTACCAGCCGATGCCTGAGCCGGAGCCTGTTTTTCCGTATAGGGTGGCGTGTGTCTCTTCTTTTTGGATCATCATTCGTTTGACCGTTCTCATGACAGATAGGTCAAATGGGAGACTTTCTTCATATAGCTGTTTGAGGAAATGGACTTGTTCTACTGGAGTAATTCGTAACGTACTACTTAACCAAAATTGATCGATTCCGCCAGATATGTCTTCGTTCCCATAATGAATGGCTTTCACCCAATGATTCATGCGTTCTTCCCCGATGTCACGTGCCATGGCTTGATAGTACCAGACGACTGAATCTCTCATGCCAGAGCCCAGTGTATGATCCTTATTCCAGTTATCAATTTCTCTTTTTACTCCGTCCCAATATTTGATGTCATATTCATCACTCACTACGCCTGTTTGGAGTCCGATGAGGGCATTGGCCACTTTAAATGTCGATTGTGGGGCAAAGCGCTCGTTCGCTCTTTTTTTGTTATACACCCATGGCGATTTTTCTTTTACTTCTTGGATGACAAATGTGCCTTCCCGGTCTTTCATGAATTCATCTACTGACCACGCTGGAGATGTTCCCTCACTTGATAAAGGCTGGCCGATACAAAGTGCCATCAGCATGATGGCGGAAAACAGCCATTTCATATGCTTTTTCTTCAAAAAAACCGCTCCTTTTCCTATGATTTGTATCGATTGTAGCACGCCTGAGTGATGAGACATAAGGGACGCTTGTCCTCTTTTCTGTCAAATAAAAAAAAGCCGGTTTCATCCGGCTTTCTGGTCATATTAGCTTTCTTTTTTCTCTTCAATGGCCTGCTTCGCAATTTTTGAAATCGTCATATCATCCATTGGCGGGTTATGGAGTCCAGCCCGGATATCTCGATAGTAACGCTGAAGCGGACAGCCGAGGCTTAAGCTTTTTGCACCGACTAAACGCATGGCTTTATCGACCACTTGCAGACTATGATTAACGACTGTATGCTTCACAGCACCGAATTCATTGATTAACAGCTCTCTTTTCTCTGGCTGTTCATACAATGTTGTCGTTGAATAGATGACGTGGCGTGCTTGCTTTAGTAGTAAATCAATTTCGCCAATCAGTGTTTGGACATTTGGCAGATCACTAATCGTTCCGCTGATACTGTTCGGTGAATGGGTGATGGCATACTGAACTGCATAATCTCTTGCCGCTTGAGCAATTCCTAAATAGCAGGAAGGAATATGGGCAATCCAAGGGTTTAACGTACCACCCCGAGGTCCTTTTTGCACTTCAACAAGCATGTCATCTGAGACCTCAACCTGATCTAAGATTAAATCATGGCTTTCTGTTCCTCTCATGCCGACAACATCCCATGTTTCTTCTATAGAAACACCTTCTGTGTCACGGTGAATTAAGAAGAATCCCATCGCCTCTTTTTCTTCGATCCATACGCCGACTAAAAAGTATGTGAGAGCTGGTGACATTGTTGTGAAAATTTTACGTCCATTGATCACCCAGCGATCACCTGATTTAATCGCTGTTGTTCCAGGCTTGCCGCCTCTTGTTGGGCTGCCTGTCTGCGCCTCACTCACAGCACGGTTGACAAGGGCGCCCTTCTTCACTTCTTCCGCAAAGAATTGCAGCTGCTTCTCATTCCATAGTTTCTTTTCATAAATTTCACCTACAACCCCTTGATGCCAGCCGATCGATAAGGCAGTCGCTCCGTCCATACTTCCAAGCGTTTCTTGAAATAGAACCATATCCGTTACAGATTGACCTCCGCCTCCATATTCAGTGGGAAGAGAGAGTGTTGTATATCCCATGTTTACTAATGATTCGATATTCTTTTTAGGAAAATAAGCGCCTTCATCATGTTTTTTTGCGTTTTGTTCAATCGTTTCACGAAGAGATTCCAGCTGATTGAGCCATGTTTTTTGAAAATCGGTATCGACAAATAATGCTTTAGACAAAACGTATCCAACTCCTCTATTTCTCACAATCTATGATATCTTATTTTTCCAATCGGAATGAATAAAACACACTTTACTTATAGGATTTAATGTGTTAAATTTTATCAATATTAAGTACATCTGTCAAAGGAACGTGATGCTTTTATGATCTCAGCTACTAATCTACATAAATCTTATGGGCAGACCCATGTGTTAAAAGGCATTGATTTCACCGTACAAGAAGGTGAAGTGGTCGCAATTATTGGACCGAGTGGATCAGGAAAAACAACACTTCTTCGCAGTTTAAACAGCCTCGACATTCCAGACAAAGGAGAGCTGACTGTAGGAGAAGCCACGATTCAATTTGAACGATATCATAAAAAAGATCTTTTAAAACTAAGGCAGCAATCTTCCATGGTATTTCAGCATTATCACTTGTTTCAAAATAAACGCGCACTTGAAAATATTACAGAGGGATTGATTGTGTCCCAAAATATGTCTAAAAAAGAAGCTGAAAAGGTTGGAGAGCAATTTTTAGCGCGGATTGGACTGCTACACAAAAAGGATGCATTTCCGAGTGAATTATCTGGCGGTCAACAGCAGCGGATTGGAATTGCCCGCGCTCTTGCGATGAATCCTGCGGTGCTTTTGTTTGATGAACCAACGTCCGCACTGGACCCAGAGATGGTCGGAGAAATCCTTGAAATGATCAAAGATATTGCGCGCCAAGGGATGACAATGGTTATTGTGACGCATGAAATTTCGTTTGCAAAGGATGTTGCAGATACGGTGATCTTTATGGCAGATGGGGAAATCGTTGAAAAAGGCTCCCCAGAAGACGTCCTGATGAAGCCTCAGCATGAACGAACAAAACAATTTTTATCTAGGATTCATCGCGGAATGTGGCAAGGATCGGAGGAAGACATATGAAACAAAAGACAGCATTCATGACAGCTGGTGTCCTTCTGTTTCTCCTCTCTCTGATTGGCTGCAGCAGTGTGAAAACAACAACAGAGGATGGAAAACAAATTGTGAAAGTCGCACTGAGTGCAGAGGTCAATCCACCCTTTTTAGCCACAAATGACCGAAACGAACCGATTGGCTATAATATTGATTATTTAAATGAAGTGGAAAAAAGACTTCCGCACATACATTTTGATTACATCTTTGGCGAGGAAGAATCCAATTTAATTGGTGTAGGCGCAGGGAAGTTTGAAATGGCAGCTAATTGGTTTTTCAGTAATCCTGAACGCGAAAAGCGGTTTCTTTATCCTAAAGTTCCGTACGGCTATTCGATGACAGGTTTAATTGTGAATGAATCAAACCAGGATATTCAATCACTTGACGATATGACATCTAAAAAGCTAGCTCCTGTCAGTCCCAGCGGCGGATTGCGTTCCATATTAAATCAATATAATGAAGAACATGATCCAGATATTCCGCTGACAACGATTGAAAGCCCTTCAAACGAACTCAACTTAAAGCGCGTTGAAAGCGGACGGTCTGATGCGGCTTTTATGAATATTTCGACCTTCGATACCATTCAAAAGCATCTGAACCTAAAGGTCAAAGTGGGCGGCATTGTGTCAAAGGAGCCAATCTATCTTGTCTTACAGCCAAGCGAGAAGCAGCTTGCAGCAGATTTGGACCGGGTCACACAAGAGATGATTGATGATGGAACACTGCCTAAGCTTGCGAAAAAGTGGTTTGGGGTTGATTTCTTTCAAGATATTGACTACATCTCAGAGCAAGGCTATCAATATGAAGAAAGGAAGGAAGCATCATGACGTTTACAGCTGGAGATTGGCTGCAAATCTTTTTACAGGTGCTTGAACGCCTGCCACTCACTTTTCTCATTATTGCAGTGTCATTGTTTTTCGCCATCATAATAGGGCTCTTATTTGCATGCATTCGTATTAAACAAATCCCAGTGCTGAAGCAATTGGCTGTTATTTATTTATCTTTTACACGAAGTACGCCATTAATTGTTCAGTTGTTCTTGATTTATTTTGGCCTGCCCCAGCTTTTACTTGTGGCAGGGATTCAAATCAATCATTGGGACCGTGTGCTATTTGTGATGATGACGTTCTCTTTACATACTGGCGCTTATTTATCTGAAGTTTTTCGCAGTGCGTATTCGTCTGTTGGAAAGGATCAGCTGGAAGCCGCCTACATTGTTGGGATGACAGATACCCAGGCATTGATCAGGATCATTATCCCGCAGGCCTTTCTCATTGCCCTGCCAAACCTCGGAAATTACACCATAGATCTCGTAAAAGACACAGCGATTGCCTTTACGATTGGGCTCATCGATATTATGGGACAGGTGAAGATTATCTTAGGGAATAACTACGGAATCGGCATGTTTGAAGTGTATGTCATTATTGCAATTGTGTACTGGCTCATTTGTATGAGCATTGAATTAGTCACCATGCTGCTTGAAAAGAAATTTGTAAAAGGCCGTACCAGTCTGTCACGTTAAGGAGGCGATTTGATGCAAACCATTGATATTCCATTTGCAATTGACCAAATACCACATATTCTAAAAGGCGTTCCTTTTACTTTATTAATTGCACTTGTTTCCATGGCTGTGAGTCTTGTGATCGGATCTGTTTTTGCTTTCATTCGTCTCTTTCGCATCCCTGTACTCAGGCAGCTCGTCACGCTCTACGTCTCCTTTTTTAGAGGAACGCCTCTTATTGTTCAACTGTTCGCTTTCTTTTATGGGCTTCCTTTTGTTCTAACTAGTATGAGCGGCACATTCGGACTGTCCTTTCATCCGGATATGGTCTCCCCATTAGCTGTTGCCCTCATTACCTTCAGCCTGCATTCAGCCGCCCATTTAACAGAGGTAGTCCGGAGTGCACTTCTCGCAGTAGACAAAGGGCAGCTTGAAGCGGCAAAAATTGTAGGTATGACCACAAGGCAGGCGATGCTGCGCATTATTTTGCCGCAGGCATTTGTTGTAGCTTTACCAAACCTAGGCAATCAGCTCGTCCAGCTTTTAAAAGCCACTTCTCTTTCATTTACAATTGGGGTACTTGAAATCATGGGTATTTCCCGGATCATTGCAAATGACGGCTATCAGTTTTTAGAAACTTATCTCGTCTCTGCTTTGATCTACTGGTTGCTGAGCATTTTCTTTGAATTAGCTTTTGCATTATTAGAGAAACGTGTCAGCGTATACGGAAGAACTCTCGGACGTTAAAAAGTCGATCAGGTACAAAAACCTGATCGACTTTTTTATTCACCCTTTTTTGATGTGTTATCAGTTCTTTTGGTGCTGAGCCGAATACGACGACATCCTCTTCTCGCTCTATTAAAACATCTTTTCAATTATCACTATTCAACCACAGCTCTCTTAATCTGATCACATAAAAAAGAGAATGGCATATGCCATTCCCTCTACTATCCTACTTATTCAGCACTGACTAAAATTTTCACTTGATCTTTTTCATTGATTAATGCATGGAATCCATCCTCGATCACATCGTCCAGCTTGATTTTTTTCGTGACGAGTGTGTCTGCAGAGAAATAGCCTTTTCTCATTAAGTTTAATACAGATGGGAATACGTCTCTGTAGCCGATAATTCCTTTTACTGTACGCTCTTTGATGACGATATCATTCGGCATAATTTCTGCGCCTTTTTCCCAAATACTCACAATGACTGTTTCACCTGAAATTCTAGTTGATTGGATTGCTTGCTTCAATACAACAGGTACACCTGTCACTTCAAAAGATACATCGACGCCACCGTTTGTACGGCTAGCAATTTCTTGAACAACATCTTCATACTGAGAAGGATCAACAATGATCGCTCCAAGCTCTTTTGCTTTTTCTTGGCGTTCTTTTGATAATTCAACTGCATAAATATCAGTAGCACCAGCTGCTTTTAATGCTTCAATGACAAGTAAACCAATTGGTCCGCAGCCAAACACAGCTGCTGTATCCCCAGCTTGTACTTTACTAGAACGAACCGCATATAAAGCAACTGCAGAAGGCTCGACAAGCGCGCCTTGCTCATATGAGATTTCGTCTGGTAATAAATGAAGTAATTCTTCATCGACTGATACATATTCAGAGAAGCCACCGCCGCCTCCGGCAAGTCCTAAAAAGCCCATGTTTTCATCTAAGTTATAAGCACCTTGATGCCCGTGAGTTGCAAAAATAGGTTCAACAACCACTCGATCGCCTACTTTGTAATTGCTCACACCTTCTCCTACTTCAACAACCTCGCCAGAGAACTCGTGTCCCAGCGTAATAGGTGCTTTTTCTTTTGTAAGTGGATGAGGTTCATTCACAGGAATGAAGATCGGTCCGCCCAAATATTCATGTAAATCACTACCACAAATGCCGCACCATTTTACTTTAAGTTTCACTTTTCCTGGAGCAACTGTTGGTTCATCAATTTCCTCTAGTCGAATGTCCTTTTGATCGTGCCAGCGTAGTGCTTTCATTTGTAAGACTCCTTTTCTCATCAATTTAATTAACTTACTTAAATAATGATAACATAATTTTTTTAATTTTCTAAGTAGGATGCACTATTTTTTTGACAGTCAATGGACGAAAGATGACAAAACATAGCAATAGACAGATCAGAAGCATACATATACACCCAATGATGACGGAGATTCTAATCGATAAAATATGAGCGAGTCCGCCGAATATTCCTGTCATGGTCATCGTTAGAATGGCTTCAACCAAAGCATAAAAGCTGGCTACCCTCCCCATCACCTCTACCGGGATATTTGTTTGATAGAACGTCATAAAGCCTGTATTCGCAAAAGCTAAAAAGAAGGCTAAAACAAAAAATCCCACGGCGGCTGCAACTAGTGTGCTGGAAAACGCATAAAAGAGATAGCCAAACGCCACAAACAAACTGCCGATCCCAAGCATCAGCGAAACTGACAGCCTCTCGACAATGACCGAATTAAGACTTGCACCTGCGATGATACCTGCTCCAGCTATACTGACAAGAAGGCCGTATTGTGTATCAGTCAGCATCAGTACTTCTTTTGCAAAGGCTGTTTCAAGTGAGTCTATGGCCGTAGGAAGGACCGATATCGCCGCACTAAATAATAAATATACCGCCATGATCTGGCGTGACGTCAGACTAAATCGCAAAACAAGCTTTGCATCCTCTTTTAACATTGAAAGGGAAAATCCCTTTTGGCCAGCATCTGTTTTGAGCAAATTCGGTAAACACATCGTTAACAGAGCAGATATCAAAAGGCAGAACGCATTTACATAAATTGAAAGAACAGGCGTCCCGATGAGAAAAAGCAGACCTGCTGCTGCGGGTCCAAGTAAAAATCCACCGGATTGTAATAAAGAGCGAATGGCATTAAACCGTTTTCGGTTATCGGCCGAGATGAGTCCTGTCATATACACCATCGACGCTGGATGAAACATCGCTTGTGCCATCTGTATGAAAAACACCATGACATACAGAATGAGCAGATGTCCTGAAAATAAGGCAAAGGGGATGCATGCAATAAGCAGAGCACGGGTAATATCTAAACTGATCATCACATTCCGCTGATTTAGCCTGTCAATCAAACTGCCAGACCAGCTATTGGTCAAAAGAGCAGCCGCAGGTCTTAGCAAATAAACTGCTGTTACAGCAAGGACAGAGCCCGTTTCTTGAAAAATAAGCAGATGGAGGGCAATCATATAAATCCATTCTCCTATGTTTGCAATCCCGATGGCTCCAAGTAAAATACTCATATCCCACCATTGTTTTTTCATCATGATCCCCCCTATTTGTCATAAAAAAATCCCGCCCCCAAGACATTTCTGTCTTGAGGACGGGATTTACTCCGCGTTGCCACCTCAGTTCATTCATCTGTTGCCAGATGAACCTTAGCGGGTATCATACACCCTTCTCTGTAACGGGAGAAGTTCGCTGCACCACCATCCGACGGAATCCGGTGCAGAGCTAAGAGGCTTGGTTCCATCATACTTCCCAGCTCCTTCTCAGCTTCACGGAGTTCTCTGTGTGGGGCAGCTATGATGTACTCTTCTCTATTTGCGCTGTGTCTTTTTTCATCACGATCTTCAGCTGAATTGTTACATATTGTACTGCGCCTCGATCATAGCGTCAATGTTTTTTTCATGTTAATCCGCATAAATCATTTTTCTAGTCATGCCGCCATCAACGACCAAATCTGTGCCGGTCACAAATTGATTGTCTTCATCAGTTAAATAAAAACAGGCTTTCACAATATCCTTTGGCGTGCCGACTCGATTGGAAGGATGCTGCTGATGGTCAATTTCTCGAAGACTTTTCTCATCCTTCGTTTCAATCCATCCAGGGGAAATGCTATTCACCGTAATATGATCCTGACTAAAAGAAACCGCCAAGGCATGAGTAAGCGCGGAAATCCCGCCTTTTGATGCAGCATATGCTTCCGTATGAGGCTCTGACATGGTCGCACGGGTAGATGAAAGGTTCACAATGGAACCGCCTTTTGGATTCTTTTTGATATAACGTGCTGCTTCTCTAGCGCATAAAAAAGTCCCTCTTACATTTGTATGCAGCACATGATCCCACTCATCAACCGTTAATTCATAAGGCGATGCTGTGCACATGACGCCGGCATTGTTGATGAGAATATCAATCGTTTTGCAGCGCTCCGCCGCAAACGACATTAAGCGCTGAATATCCTTCTCCTGTTTCACATCCGTTTTGATGAAATAAACTTCATAGGACTCTTTTCTCAACTGCCCCTCCAAACGCTTTCCCTTTTCTTCATCTATATCCGCAAGCACCACCCGCGCCCCTTCTTTTGCATAGCCGCAGGCGATCGCTTCACCAATTCCATTGGCTGCGCCTGTGATGATGACGGTTTTATGTTGAAAATTCATCATTCATCCAATCCTTTCTCCATGAGATGTTGTCGTCTATCATACCATTTTGAGGAGTACGCATGAATAAAAAACCCTCTATCGCAATTGAGAGCCATAGAGGGTTTTTAAAAACTAAAATGAAACGAAGAAAAGTGATTAATAGGATCTGATATTTTTCAAACCAATCACCATAAAAACAATCGTAAAAGCAGCTAAAACTGTTATGTCTAATAATAAGATTGATTGGTTGACAGTACCGCTCATGATCTCACCAAAACCAGACATCATCCACGTTTGTGGTATAGCCAAAGAGATCTTCTTCATCATGTCTGGAACGATATCTAAAGGCCAATAAATACCACCCAGCATGCACGATCCTACAATGACAATTGCACTAAATACTTCAGCCTGCTTTTTTGTATGAGATAAGGTGGCAATCATAAAACCCAAACTCACAACAAGCCCTATAACAAATGATCCGAACACTAAAATAAGAAACAGATTGCCTAAATACACATGAAAGAACACAGATAAAACGGTCAAAAGAACACCCAGTTGTATCCATCCAAGAAGGAAATAAGCCATTAAATAGCCCAGCAGCACATATATTTTATGAATTGGGCTCGAAAGCAATCTTTGCCATGTATAATCTTTATACTCCAAATGAATAGATGACACAGAGCTTGAAATCGCAAACATCATAAACATAATGGTAAAGCCAAGTGGTATCAAATTTGGCTGCTGGCTTGCTTGACCATCTTGATTTTTTTCAATCAATGAAATGGTGCCAGATCCATTTAACTTGTTCAATGCATTGGTGAGAGAAACACTTTTCTGCTCTTTCACACCCTGATTGATTTGATAAATGATGGCTGCTGTCTCTTTTAAATAGGGAGATAAGACTGCATATTCCTCAGTTTTCTTATAAACTGTCACATCAAAAATCTCTTTATTTTCTTTTAGATGGGACTTTAATTGGTTTGCGACTTTCACAGACGCAACTACCTTTTCTTCAGATACTAAATCTTTTGCGTCGCTTTCAGTTGCCTTTACCCAGAGAAATTTGGTGTTTTTTTCGAGAATTTGAAAAATTTCTTGATCCAGTTTACCTTGACTCGGCTCTAGAATAAAAGCAACTGTCGGTTTCTTTGTATCAGATGCGGTACTACCAAAGATAAAACTAAATACGATTGGCATCACAAATAAAAAAATGAGGGTCAATGGGGACTTTAATGTTTCTTTTAACTTTAACGTTATAATGGCTAATATTTTATGCATAACGATGCTTCCTTTCAAAAGACATTCTTAATAAAGCAATGATGAAGAAAGCTAGTCCCATCCCACAGCTAAGTAATAATCCGCTTTGAATTTCACTAAAATCAGCACCAGCCATACTTTTCAAAAACATTTGAAGTGCAAGAGAATTAGGTAAAAAATAGCTGATATCAATCACCCATTGTGGGAATAAGTATAAGGGCACCATACTCCCGCCTAAAGCAGCTAACACTTGAGTTCCTAAAATACCCACACTGTTAAACGTTTTTTCTTTATTGATAAAAGAACCAATCAGCACCCCGAAACCCGCAGCATTTAATATAAAACTACATCCGATCATAACAACAGTAAAAGGCTCTCCCCAGTTCACCTTAAAGACTAAACTAGTAAATAAAATAATGACCGAAAGTTGAAACATACTCATCAAAACAATACCCAATAACTTCCCAACGATGTAATTCGTATTGCTTAATTTTGATACAATCAGCCTTTTATAAACATCGTCCTCTTTTTCCTCTATCATACTTCCTACTAGAAAAACAACAGTCATTAATAAAAAAAGCACCCCCATCCCGCCTGCGTAGTATTGGAAGGATGTAATCGGCTGGCTGTTGAGATGAATATTTCTCTCGTTCACCAGTTCTTTATTCAGTTGATCAGACACGATCTCCACTTCTTTACCTTGATTCAACGGCACCAGAATACGATTCATATGATAATTTTGATAGAATTGCAGAATCACATTTTCTAGAACCATTTCCTGTAAGGTTGAATTAGGTCCTTTCAAAATATTCAATTGCACATGATCATGATTCAATAGGCTTTTTTCAAAATCCGGCTTGATGATTATACCCATTGTAATGTCTCTACTATTTAAATCTTTCTCTAGCTGATTTTTCGAGGTGACCTTCACATCAAATATGTCACTAAGTTCACTCTTAGACAATGTTGAAAGAAACATTTTACTTGTAGCGGACTTGTCTTGATCTGTTATTCCTACTCGAAATGAATTGATCCTGATTTCACTATCTTTCTTCATGTTATCTCCAAATGCTGCACCTAAAATAGCAATTAATATGATAGGCATAAAAAAAAGTGTAAAAAAGCTTTTCTTATCCCTAAAAAACAATAATAGATCTTTCAGTACAACCCAAATGCTCATATGTTTACCTCCAAACAGCCTAATCCCTCAATTTTTTACTAGTTAAATATAAAAAAACATTTTCTAAGTTTGGTTCTACGATTTCTGCTGAAATAATTTGAACATTTAATGCAGTTACACCTTGAATGAGACGACTTAATAGCTGCTGAGGATGTTGATCAAATATTTTAATTTGATTTCCATGAATCACGATTTCCTTTAACGGATCTTCATCATTTATGTATTGGCACACACGATCTATTTCGCTCTGTCCATGTTCACGTTTAATAGTAAAAATAATTTCTCGTTGATTGCCAACAAGCTCACTTAATTCATGTTGATTCCCCATGGCAATGATCGATCCGTGGTCCAAAATGGCCATTCTTTCACATAAATATTCGACTTCTTCCATGTAATGACTAGTATATATAATTGTCATCCCTTCACTATTTAACTTTTTTACTGTTTCTAGTATGTGATTTCTTGATTGTGGATCTATGCCTACAGTCGGTTCATCCATGATTAATAGTTTCGGTTGATGCAAAATCGAGCATCCGATATTCACTCTTCTTTTCATTCCTCCAGAGAATACTTTCACTTTGTCATTTGCTCTATCTTCAAGACCAATTAACTGAAGTGTTTCTTGTACTCTGCTTTTTAACTCCTTTCCTTTGAGTCCGTACATTCTCCCCCAAAATATTAAATTTTCTTTCGCTGTCAAATGTAAATATAAAGCGATCTCTTGCGGAACAATACCAATCATTTGCTGTGCTTTTTTTGTTTCTTTGTTTAAATCTAAACCTTCAATCGTTACAGTACCGCTTGTTGCGCGGATAAGCCCTGTCAAGATGCCAATTAATGTGGATTTCCCAGCGCCATTCGGTCCCAATAGACCAAACGATTCTCCTTTTTTTAAGTGAAAGGTTACCCCTTTTAATACCTGTTGATCCTCATAATTTTTCTTAATGTCATGTACTTTTAGCAACCTATCTCTCTCCTCTATTCTGTCTATCGTTCTCTCACATAAAATCCCTTATAATAAATATCATCCAATCAAATCATAATATATAGTAAAAAAATTCTACTAAAGATGAATATTTCCAATCTGTTCATTTTAACATGTTACGGAATGCAGGAGAATAGTACAGGCTTTTTTAAATTTTAAAAATACAAAAAACTTACAAGGTATTCTTGTAAGTTTTTTAATCAACTTTTTGAAATCAATTTATGCGGATCAAATACAAACTTCAGTCATATTACAGCACAGGGGTCACCCTTCACAAATGTTCGAGTCTGTTTTGTCCAGCAAAGTTGAATCGACATTTTTATTCTTTCCTGAAAAGTGCGATCCAGTCATCCACCTCTATTGATTCTATTTTATCCTCTGTCATTTTCAATCTATAATATTGCTTTATTTTCTCGTTAGCATCTATCATGTATTTTGTAACGTTCTCTTCTTCCTTTAAAGTTTTCGTTGTTCGCTTGACCCATTCTTGAAAAGGATAACGTTTTTTTTGTTCCATTGATCTTACTTCTTTTATTCCCTCTTTTAAAAACAATTCCCGCCATTGTTCTGTAGATAAACAGGAGACATGACTTGGGTCTCTCAATCGTTCCAGCTGATTGATAAATAGTGCAAGCTCTTCATCATTTGGCGAAACATTATCAATAAAGAAAAACAGACCATTTGACTTTAATACGCGAGATGCCTCTTTGGCAAACTGTTCAGGGTGCGGGAAATGGTGTGCTGCAATTCGGCATGTGACCATATCAAATGTGCCATCTAAAAAAGGAAGGTTTTCCGCATCCGCTACTACATAAAAAATTTGTGGATACGTTTTTAAATGAAGTGATGTATTAGAAAGCATCTCTTTCGTTAAATCCGTCGCAAACACTTGATTCACATATGGGGCTAGTGCTTTTGCGGTATGCCCCCCGCCTGTTGCTATATCGAGTACGATCCAGCTTTCTTTTGGAGCTGTCCATTCAACAATTAGATCCAGGTCTGCTCCCTTTGCATGAGTTTGACTTGTCACATACTTTTCTGCATTTCTCCCAAATTGTTCTACCACTCTTCTTTTGGCCTGATCTGAATTCATCTGATTCCTCCCCTTTGAAATAGACTGGATTTTCCACAATAAAGAGCCGTCCCATTTTATTGAGCGGCTCCTTTCATGTTAAAAATTTATCGAGAAAGCATTCCGTGCGGGTCAATCACAAATTTCTTCGCCACACCCGAATCAAAGTCACTATATCCTTTAGGGGCTTGATCAAGGTCGATGACGGTTGCATTGACGGCTTTGGCAATCTGTGCTCTTCCGCTTAAAATGGATTTCATTAGACTGCGATGATATTGCATAACAGGGGTTTGGCCTGTCACAAAGGTATGAGCCTTCGCCCAGCCAAGTCCAATTCGTACTTTCAGAGAACCGACTTTTGCATCGGCATCCACTGCTCCTGGATCTTCTGTGACGTAAAGCCCTGGAATTCCAAGCTTGCCGCCAACTTTGGTAATATCCATAATCGTATTTAAAACAGTCGCAGGTGCTTCTCCCTGATCCCCATGACCCGAAGCTTCAAAGCCGACACAATCGACGGCACAATCAACTTCTGGCTCCCCTAAAATATGTGTGATTTGTTCGCCGATTCGATCGTGTTTTCGTAAATTGATCGTCTCGCAACCAAAGCTTCTTGCCTGCTCCAGTCTTTGCTCATTCAGATCTCCAACTATCACAGCAGATGCGCCAAGAAGCTGAGCCGAATGTGCTGCTGCAAGACCTACTGGCCCAGCACCTGCAATATAGACGGTAGAGCCCGGTTTTACGCCAGCCGAATAAGCACCATGAAAACCTGTCGGGAAAATATCGGAAAGCATCGTGAGATCAAGTATTTTTTCCATCGCCTGATCTTTGTCCGGAAATTTGAGCAGCTGAAAATCTGCATATGGCACCATGACGTACTCTGATTGGCCGCCAACCCATCCGCCCATATCTACATATCCATAGGCAGAGCCTGGACGGTCCGGGTTTACATTTAAGCACACATGGGTTTTTTGTTCTTTACACATGACGCAGCGTCCGCATGCAATATTAAACGGAACGGACACGAGGTCCCCTTTTTGAATAAACTCTACATCTCGTCCAACTTCAACGACTTCACCTGTAATTTCATGACCAAGGACAAGCCCTTCAGGTGCAGTCGTACGCCCTCTCACCATGTGCTGATCACTTCCGCAAATATTCGTCGTCACTACTTTTAAAATGACGCCATGCTCACATTTGCGCCCCACATTGGCTTTAGGTACACCCGGGCCGTCTTTTAAGACCAAATCAGGGTATCCAATATCCTCAACTGCTACTTTTCCTGCTCCTTTATAAACGACACCTTTGTTTCCCGACATGATTTCATTCCTCCCTTTTGTTTAAAAATGAAGTCTCTACAATTTTCTCTATTTCTTAAGCAATTTCCTTCTTCAAACAGCACATTATGTGAAAAAGAAGGAGGTACATGTCTACGTGAGAAAGAAAAATGTGTCTTCCAGTGAAATAAAAAAGAAAATATTGAAAAAAAAGCTAAACTTTTGCAGAATGGTGTCGATATAAGAAATAAGCCAGACAGGTATCCTTAATCGACAAACAAATTCCTTATATATACTATCATTCCTTACACACCTGGCTGGCGCCTACATCACATACAAAAGGCTCTTCTGATGAAGAGTCTTTTTATATTTTTACATTCGAATGCAGGCAAAGAGGCTCCTCTGACGAAGAGCCTCTTTTTTGATTGCTTGTTCATTACCTGGGAAATATTTTCATCATTTTAAGGCTTTGATACAGATGTATGTATCATAGTGATAAACCGAGACTTCTCTAAAGTGATACGCTGAAAATAGGCGGCTGATCTCTTGTTCACTGTACGATGAAAAAGATGTTGACCGTTTTTGTTCCTTTATCAGCTCCTGCTTTTGGAAGGATAAAAATACTTCTCCATCCACTTGAAGAACACGGTACACTTCCTTCATGACTTGCTCAATATCCTTCAAGTAATAGATCGTTTGCACCGTAAATAATTTATTGAATGATCTGTCATCAAAAGGTAATTGCTCAGCCTTACCAAGCGTAATAACGGCTTTGTCCTGTTCCGTTAGCTTCTTATGTTTTCGTTTTGCATATTTAATCATATGACGAGAAGCATCTACCCCATATACTTTTCCGCGGTCAAGTTTTTCTGCTACCTTTGATAAGGTGATGCCTCTCCCAGTCCCAATTTCTAAAATTCGGTCATTTTCTTGTATATTTAAGAGTTGAAGCGTCCATTCATTGATATTATGATGATTTTTTTCCATATAGCGGGCAACCCATTTTGAGAACAAGCCTTTTGGTTCCCTCATCTGTTTTCCAATCCAGCTTTGAATCAATGTTAACACCTGCTTTTCACCAGTAAATAAACTATTTACAAATTTTCTTACTTTTCATATCGGCTCTCACCTAACAAAAATTAAGACCTAGTCCTAATTTATTTGTCCTTTATAAGACGCTCCTTTTCAGAAAATGTTTCGCAGAAAGTGAAATTTTTTTAAGCTGAATAGGCGTTTTCATTATTTGTGCTCAGATTGATTTCGTTTTCTGCATGAGCTGCATAATTTATAAATGTATCTTGATTAGATAAAGGTGGTGCTAGATTATGGGCTTTGGCGGTTATTCTGGAGGCTACTGCGGTGGCTACGGTGGCGGTTTTGCAGGCGGATTCGCATTGCTTGTTGTACTGTTCATTTTGTTGATCATCATTGGTGCAAGCTGGATTTGCTAACGTAAAAGGAGCAGGAAACCATGACGTTTCCTGCTCCTTTTCTTTAATACCAATAAGTCCGGTACTGATACATATAACGTCTGAGCATTTCCTCTTGCTCTCTTTGCATTCGGTATGGATTGCCGTACCCGTGCTTTAAGGAATGCGGAATTGATGCATACCCGTGCCCTACAGACGGAAACCTCATATATGGTGACATCGACATTCATTGATCACCTCACAATCTCCTTTTACGGTTATCATATGTGCAGGTGATCAATGTGGAGCGTGTCTAAACCTGGTCCTTCTCCCTCGTATAACAATCAAGCATTGCAAGCATCATAAACATGTCAATCTCCTCCTTTTCACATTTTTCATTTCTTGTTTTAGTTCATATACTTTAGTTGTTTCTGTTTCATTTCTTCATAAATTGTTTCGACTTCTTGTTCGTAAAGAACGGTCTCAATGTCCTTGTATTTACGCTTGATCGTCAAAGTAATAAAAAATAAATGGATTGTCATATACGCTCACCTCCCTTCAGTTCGCAGCACGCGAAAAAGCCCGCAGATCTTCTTTATCAGTTGACCTGCGGGCACACAAAAATGCAGATCAAAAGACAGTGTCTTCCAACCTGCAATGGATGATACGTGTGAAATCCTCGTTTACTTAAACAGTTTTGAAGCGTGCACCGTATAAGGCAAAGGAAGGACACGAACTCTTCCACAGGCTGATGACATGATGAAATTGTTGGTTGAATTGATCACAAGTAGATACGAATAACATATTCTTCAGCCTCCTTTACGTTTTTTTAATTACTTTGTAAGTATATCCAGCAAGCACCATTTTGTAAACCTGTTTTTAGTAATATAGATGATTTTTGTGTTTTTGACTAAATTTCTACAGTTATTCTTGTCCGATTGTCCAATACAATGAAAAAAGCCTCCTCAGGGCACATGAGGAGACTTTCGAATTAATCTTCATCTAATTCTTGCAGTTTCTTTTGAAAGAAAATCGCGCGTTTAACACAAACAAACGCTGCTAATAAGAAAATACAATCTATTCCCATCATCAGCATTTTTGGAGATGCTTCGATGTGCTGATTCGGTAAGATTGTACCAATATATAAAAAGGTGCTGACAGCAAGCAAAATAAAAGCGTACTGCTTGTAATCTGTCACTAAATCACTCCACTTTTTCTTCACTTGTTTCACCTTCCAGTTATCAATGTCTATTCATAGCTTAACATAGTGAGAGAAAGCGAGGAGCATGTAAATCTATCCATTCGCCAGCGCGCTTAGTCCTTGCTTCAGATCATTCAGTAAATCATCGATATCTTCAATTCCGGCCGAAATACGAATTAAACCATCTGTAATGCCGAGCTCCTCCCGGCGGTCTTTTGGAATGGACGCATGGGTCATTCGGGCAGGGACAGAAATTAAGCTTTCAACCGCTCCAAGGCTTTCTGCGATTGTAAACAGCTTCAGCTGGCTTAAAAATACATCGACATGTTCTTCTTTTCCAATATCAAAAGAGATCATGCCGCCGAAGCCTGACGCTTGTGTTTTCGCAAGTTCATGGCCAGGGTGAGTACCGAGACCTGGATAATAAACACGTGTGACGGCTGAATGTTGATCTAAAAACTCAGCGATTTTCTGTGCATTTTGTTGATGTGCTTCCATTCTTAGTCCAAGCGTTTTGATCCCTCTCATGAGAAGCCATGAATCCTGAGGTCCAAGAATTCCGCCTGTTGAGTTTTGAACAAAATGGAGTTCTTCTCCAAGTTCTTTCGTCGCTGTGACGACAAGCCCGCCTACAACATCACTATGGCCGCCTAAATATTTAGTCGCACTGTGCAAGACAATGTCCGCGCCATATTCAATCGGCTTTTGGAAATACGGTGTGAAAAATGTATTATCGACAATCATCAAAATGTTGGCGTCCTTTGTCAATTCGCCAATGGCTTTTAAATTCGTCATTTTGAGTAAAGGATTGGTTGGTGATTCAATGTAGACGGCTTTTGTTTCAGGTAAAATGGCTTTTTTCACTGCTTCAGGATCACTTGTGTCAACAAAGGTTGCATGAATGCCAATGCGGTTTAGCACCTTTGTGATGACGCGGTAAGTTCCTCCGTACACGTCATCTGTCAGGACAATATGATCTCCGCTGTTAAACAGCATCATCACAGCCGTAATGGCTGCCATCCCTGAACCAAATGCGTAGCCGCTTGCTCCTCCTTCAAGATCACGAATGACTGTTTCCAGTGCTGTTCTTGTTGGATTTGCTGTTCTGGAGTATTCATACCCCGTATGTTCGCCTGCTTTCGGCTGTTTATAAGTACTCACTTGGTAAATCGGAACAGACACGGCACCTGTTCTTTCATCACCCGTTGTTCCGCTGTGAATCATCATTGTTTTTGGTTTCATGCTATTTTCCTCCCTCATAAATTCCTTTACTTAAATATCGCTCACTGCTGTCAGGAAAAATGGTGACAATGACTGTCCCAGGGGCTGCTTTCTTTGCTTCCTCTAAAGCGGCAAATAAAGCGGCACCAGAAGAGCTGCCGATGAGAACACCTTCTTTTTCAGCTGCTTCTTTCACCATTCGAAACGCATCATCATCACTGACAGTGTAAATCTCATCGAATAAAGACTGTTCCATATAATCTGGGATAAATTCAAGGCCAATTCCTTCCGTTCTATGCGAGCCCGGGTCTCCACCATTTAAAATTGAACCTTCAGGCTCCACAACCACTGTTTTTATCGCCTGATGCTGCTCTTTTAAATAGGCAGCACAACCTTGAAAAGTCCCTCCAGATCCCGCTCCCGCCACGAATACATCGATATTCCCTTTTAAGTCAGACCATAACTCCGGACCGAGCGTTCTGTAGTAAGTCAATGGATTTACTTGGTTTTTGAATTGTAAAACACAATAGGCATTGTCGAGGCTTGCCTCTAGTTCAAGGGCTCGATCAATCGCACCCTTCATGCCTTCTTTTCTCGGCGTATGAATAATCTCAGCACCGAGCGCCTTCATCACCTGTTGTTTTTCTTGACTAAAATGTTCTGGTACACAAAAAATGGTCTGCAATTGATGCTTCCTTGCACTTAAGGCAAGCCCAATGCCTGTGTTTCCAGCAGTCGCTTCAATAATGGTTCCGCCTTTTCGCAGTTTGCCAGATGCCAATGCTTCTCTAATGAGCATATCACCTAATCGATCCTTAATACTTCCACCTGGATTCATCATCTCAAGCTTTGCATACACCTCAACGCCTTCTGGGATGCCAATCCCTGACAGCTTTAAAAGCGGTGTGCGGCCAATTAATTCTGTAATATCCTTTATGACAGCCATATGATTCCCTTCCTTTGCATGGAAAAGAAGGGGGAAACCCCTTCTTTTATTGTGTTTGCTTTATCATACGCAAGACAAGGTCGGTTGAGTGAATCGCTGCTTGCTCAAGGAATTGATCAAAGGAGATATTGGATTCTTTCCCTGCAATATCTGATAGCGCACGAACGACAACAAATGGCGTGCCAAAGAGCTGGCAGACTTGTGCAACGGCTGCAGCTTCCATTTCCACTGCATATAGCTCTGGAAACTTCTCTCTTACAAACGCTACACGATCCGGATCATTCATAAATGAATCCCCTGTTGCAATCGTTCCTTTTGCGACTTGAATATGATCGATCTCTAAAGCAGATTCCTCTGCCAGCTTCACAAGCTTTTCATCTGCAATGAAAGCAGCTGGAAGTCCCGGCACTTGTCCATATTCGTAATCAAAGATGGTCACATCTACATCATGATGTCTCACATCAGTAGAGATGACAATATCACCTACATTTAATGAGTGATGGAAACCGCCAGCAGATCCTGTATTGATCACATAATCTGGCTGAAAGCGGTCAAGCAGTAATGTTGTGCTGACCGCTGCATTTACTTTTCCAATCCCCGATTTTAATAAAATCACTTCTTTATCTTCATAAACACCTGTTGTAAATTCACACCCAGCGATGTTTTCTTGTGTAGCATTTTTTAGTTGATCTCTTAAAATCGTCACTTCTTCTTCCATTGCACCTATGACTGCGATTTTCAAATCAAAAACATCCTTTCATTCCCTTTTCTTCGCTTCTACGATCCAAACAAAATCATTCATTTGATGAAAGGACGTGCTAAAACCTTCTTCTTCAAAGATTTGCTTTAGCACATCAATGGATGGATAATATTCCGTTTCTAAATCCTCTGCAAGCTGATCGAACCCTGCGGCTCTCGCTTTGTTGATCTCAGCTTGATGTGCTGCTTGATTTTGAAACATTGTATCAGCAAAGACTATTTTACCATCTGAGTGAAGGATGTTGCTATAGGTGTGAATGGCTTGTTTTTTTTCTTCGTCCGTTAAATGGTGGAAAGCATATGAGCTGACGATCGTATCTGGCTCAAAAGGCGGTACTGGAAATGATAAAAAATCCCCATCATGAAATACATCTGGTACTCCTTTTTGAAGAGCCGCTTTCTTCATGGCATCTGATGGTTCAACACCAAACACGTTTTTATCAGCTGCAAGCAGTAGCGCTGTTAGATTCCCCGTACCGCTTCCAAACTCAAGAATATATTGGCCTGAACGGCGGGCAATCTCTTTTAAAATGGCCGGATACCGGCGAAACACTTCTTTATACTGCTCATCATGACCACTTACCGTGTCGTCATAAGAGTCAGCCCAATGATCAAATAAAGAAAGAAACTCACGTCCCATTTTCTTTCCCTCCACTTTATCTATTTATTCCTATGCGTATAGTATGTTTTATTCCGTCGAACAGTTCCTATCCTACCACAACTTCTGTTTCTTTCCTACTAAAAAATACTGGGAGAGGCAGAAAAATATTTGCCCTTCTGAGGGAGAGAGATTAAGATGAATGAAGAGTATAGAGAGGTGAATCAAATGGATTTTCAGCTGGATTTTTTAAAGGACAAAATTGAATTTTTTGAAGCATCGTCTTTAAAAGAACTTGAACAAAAGATCCAAAAACAAATTGAGCATAATCAGGCGATCCTGCTGACCGTTCATTCTGTCAGTCATCAAACGACTGTGATCGATGAGCGGATTTTGTATACAGCAGTTGTTCATTTTAAAGCAAATGTCTAAACAAAAAAGATAGCATATCTGCTATCTCAGCGTGTAGACAAACCCTCGCATTCGGTGTCAGGTCTGCAAAGGTTTTCTATACGGCTGAAAAGAAGACAAAAGGGCTAAAATAAAGATCATTTTAGCCCTTTGTCTTCAATCTGAAAGATAGCATATCTGCTATCTTTTTTTCATGTTTATCTTAATTTTTCAACCTTCACAGGTTTCCAGCCTTTTTCATCTACCCACGTAATTTCCACGCGGTAGCGTTCACCTGTTGATTTATCACGAATGGTTCCTTTTGCATCTTGAGGACCTCCGTTATTTCCTAACCAAAGAACAGTCATTTGATCTTCTGAAATTCCTGTCGCATAAGACATGGCTTTGATCATTTCTTTCCAGTCTTTTGAGCTCGAATCATAGGTTGCTGTATGTGAACCGGATTGCTCTGTTCCTACAGGCTCCCAGTCATCATTTTCGTATGTTTTGTCTACGTCACTCGTTTTGCCGCCATCTGTTTCTTTGGCGTCTTTTAACGCATCTTTATTAGGTTTCTCTTCATCATCTGTCTTCTTCGTTTCGTCGTCTTGATCAGTTGAATCATCTTTTTTTGCATCTGAATCATTGGATGTGTCTTTCTTTGGATCTTTCACATCTTCTTTTGAGTTTTGTTTATTTTCACTTGTTGCAGGTGCCGTTTTTGATGGCGCATCCGCTACATCTGGATCTTTCGGCTTATTAAAAATTAACAAACTCGATGCGACAACCAAAATAAGCACCACAACGATACCAATTAATATGTTAAGCACCATATTTGCCTTTCTGCGCTTATCACGATGTTCAAATCGAGAATTTCTACTCAAAATCTCTGCACTCCTTTGCCTCTGTTCCCTAAGTCGTTACTATTCTAACATGTCATGAAGGGATGTTCTATGTCTGTTTCATTTCAATTTCATTGACCTTTTTTACAATATCATAAAACGCATCATTTGTCTTAGCCCGGCCACTTGTCTCGTCAAGGTGAACAACGACAAGGGCGTATTTTGGTTTTTCTACCGGAAAGTATCCAGCAAACCACTTATGATAAAGCGGATTCCCCTTTTTGTCTTGACTGCCGGTTTGGGCAGTACCTGATTTTCCCGCTACATCGTATGGCAAATCTTGAAACCTTCTTCCGGTTCCCTTGTCAGAGGTCACCACCTGTCTTAAGTATTTTTGCAGCTTTTGAGCTGTATAGCGGTCGATGCTGCCCGCTTCAGGTCGTTTGTTTTGAAAGGACAGCATCGTTGTTCCGTTTTGATACAGCACTTTTTCTGCGATTTTCACTTCTTTTCGTTCTCCTCCTCTTGCGATCGTAGCCATCATATTCGCGATTTGCAGAGGAGTTGTTTTGACATTTTTTTGTCCTATTGCGGTTTGTGCAATGGCTTTTTTGACATGCTTGTCTCTTTTATCTCCCCACACACTGCCTGTTTCTTCACGATCAAACTGTTTGAAGTGCTGCTTATGATAGACATCCCCTTCCCAGCCAGCTCGATCTATGAGTCCAAGCTTTGAAGCCGTCTTTTCGATGATTTGATCATCTGTTTGAATGAGCCTTTCAGCAAGTGTCGCAAAGGTATAATTGCAGCTCTGCGAGAAACTGTCAGTCAGATTCATCACTTTCTGTTTTCCTTCAGGCTCTCCATATAAATTCTTTCGACAGTCATACATGGTTTGTGGCTGGTCAAGGTTTTTTTCGATTGCTGCGGCAAGCACTGCCGTTTTAAAGACAGAGCCTGGTGCAATGGCTGTCAGCATGTAATTTCTTGCCTCATGCCGGTTTTTACTTGTGACATTTGGGGTACTCGCCATCGCCAGCACACTGCTGCTTTCAATGTCGAGCAGAACAGCACCGCCTTTTTCAACGCCTTGTTCTTTGAGCACCTTCTCCATTTCAGCCTGCATGTCTTCATCTATTGTTGTCTGTACCTGAAGTGGGTAAAAGGAATGAGCTTCTGCTGTATATTTGACGTCCATACCGAACAAAGGGTTTCCCCTTCCGTCCACATGATATAACAATTTTGTGTCTTGCTCGGGTAATAGAAATTCGTCAAAGGTGCTTTCCAGCCCAAATGTGCCGATTTCAGTACGAATAGAAAGCTCTTTTTTGTCAGGATAACGCTTTCTGAGTAGTTCTGGATTCTCACTTGTGAAGCCTAATGTGTGGAGGGCAAGTCTTTTTTTGTCCTTCTCTTTCATATATACGCCGTACACACCTGAATATTTCATATCATTGATGTCTTTCAGCTTTTTTTTCGTGATGTCATCTTTTAAAATGAGAGGTTTTTTTGTTTCTGTCAGCTGTTTTTTGAGTTCATCTTCTTCCATCTCAAGAATAGAGGCGGTTTGCTGTAGGTGCGGAAGATCATATTGCAGGAAAGGAAATAAGATAACCGCGGGCTGTTCTTTTGTAAGTAGCGCTTGGCCGTTTCGATCTAAAAACTCACCGCGCCCGTCTGAAATAACGACTTCTTCTGTTCGCTGTTTGACACTTTCTTGTATTAAATTGATATCAAGCTTTGAAAAAGATTCTGTGAAGAACAGCTGAATTTCTGCCAGTCTAAACAGAAGACCGAGCAATAGTATAAAAATAATTGCACCTGTCCATTGAATTCTTCTTTTTTTGCGCATAAAAACACCTCGTCCCTATTGTGGACGAGGTGTTTACCTGATAAACGTGATTATGAAATTTTTACAATTTGGACGAACATTTCTCCGCCAGGTGTTTGAACGGTTACTTTGTCGTCTACTTGTTTACCTAAAAGGCTTTTTGCAATAGGTGAATCGTTTGAAATCTTGCCTTCGAACGGATCAGCTTCTGCACTTCCAACAATAGTGTAAGACTCTTCTTCACCGTCTGGTAATTCAACGAATGTCACTGTTTTACCAAGTGAGACCACGTTTGAATTTCCTTCATCTTCGATAATTTTGGCATTACGAATCATATTATCAAGCGTTGTAATACGGCCTTCTACAAACGCCTGCTCTTCTTTAGCAGAATCATATTCCGAGTTCTCAGAGAGGTCTCCAAAGCTTCTAGCGATTTTAATACGCTCTACAACCTCTTTACGTTTAACCGTTTTCAAATGTTCAAGCTCTTCTTCTAATTTACGTTTTCCTTCTTCTGTCATTGGAAATACTTTTTCTTGTGCCATGAATCATTCACTCCTTCTATTAATCCTCATCATACAAACTTTCTGCATGTGAGTGACGACTGAAATATACAAGAATGAGGACATGTTCAGGCCCTCATTCCTTCTGTCCCATATTCGTAAAAGTCCATCTTACATGGCGTCCCTTTTAGATGCAACTATTATGCCTTTTATTAGACAGGACCACTCGCAGCGGTCTAAAATCGCACAAACTGTGGAAAGGCACAGGAAACTCCTGTACCTCGTTCGGCCATTTCGATCATATGTAGAAGAATAGCTTATCCATTCTCCATCTTCCAATACATAATATGGTCAGTGTACGATATGTCTATGCTATATTATTACAAAATTGCTTTTTGATCAAGAATTGTTTGAAAATTTGTGATGATTTGTTTGTCGTTTTTTTAATATACTTTTTTAACTTGATTCTTTCGCTATGTGGTAGTGATTTCTCCATCTCTTCTTTTCTTCATTGTTTTACTATCATATCAAACCCTCAAAATTCTTTCTGAGAATGATGCTTTAATAAATGTTCACATATTATTAACAAATATTAACAAGGAAATATTTGGTTTTTGTTGAATTCTATCAATGCAAGACCAAATACATGCTAGGGAGTGTTTTGAATGAACATGAAGAAAACAATTGTTTCTGTTCTATCCATCTCTACCTTATCTTTTTCACTAATGGGCATGGCTTCAGCCAAAGAAACAGCGGATTTCACAGTCAATAGCTGCTCTTCGGGATTGAAAACATTAGATGTAATTTCGATTCAAAATTACGATTTACCTATGAGAGTTGGCGAGCAGTGCTCAGTCTATAATGCTGCAGCAACTCGTTATTGGACAGATAACCAGAGTGTTGCTACTGTTAACTCTTTTGGAGTAGTAACCGCTCATTCACGTGGCGATGCCACTATCACTCTTTATAAAGGAACGTCTGTCTTAGGACAAGTTTATGTGAGAGTTTGGTAAGATGATGCTGAAAAGACCTTTACACTGTAAAGGTCTTTTTCTTCTCCACCATTACTCTGCTCGGTTTTGAAGAATGGTTTGAATTTTTGTGACCATGAGATCTATCGCCACATGGTTTTGACCGCCTTCTGGGATGATGATATCGGCGTATCGCTTTGTCGGTTCAATGAATTGATTATGCATCGGCCTGACAACAGATACATATTGTTCAATTACAGAATCGATCGACCGGCCTCTTTCCTTCGTATCGCGTAAAATGCGGCGGATGATGCGAAGGTCTGCATCTGTATCGACATACAGTTTAATATCCATTAAGTCTCTCAAACGTTCATCTTCGAGCGCAAAGATACCTTCTACGATAATGACATCCTTCGGCTCAACATGAACCGTCTCTTCTGAACGTGTATTTAGTTTAAAATCATATATTGGTTTTTCAATGGATTCGTACCTTAAGAGCTGTTCCAAATGCTCAAACATCAGGTCATTGTCGAATGCAAGCGGATGATCATAGTTCGTGAGCAGGCGCTCTTCAAATGGCATATGACTTTGATTTTTGTAATATAAATCTTGCTGAAGCATGAGGATGGAATGTCCTTTAAATTTTTCATAGATTGAATTGGTGACGCTCGTTTTACCTGAACCTGAGCCGCCAGCAATACCAATGACAACTGGTTTACTCCTCATGTGGCTGTTATTTCCCCTTTCTCATCATGTTGCTAGGGTATACTTTTTGATCAAGCTTGAATTTGACGATTTGCAGCGGATGACGAGCGGCATCTAGTTCATTTCCTTTTTCATCCCAAATCGTTTCAATTTTGCATGTGAAATTCTCAATTTCTGGTCCGAAGAATTCGACTTCGTCACCTTGCTTAAAGAAGTTACGCTGCTGCAATGTCACGATTTGTTCTTTCTCATCATAATGAAGAACAAGACCTGCAAAATCAAATGTCGTTTTCTTTCCATGAATGCCAAACATTTGTTCATCCGTTCCTGGTACGCCTTCGAAAAAGGCTGGCGCTGTGTCACGGTTTGCGCATTTATCTAATTCATCTAACCATTCCTGCTGAATGACAAAATTGTCTGGATCAGCACAATACGCATCAATGACTTTACGATACACACTCACAACAGTGGCAACATAATGAATGGATTTCATCCGTCCTTCGATTTTTAAGCTGTCAATTCCCATTTCGATCATTTGAGGAATGGATTCAACAAGCTTCAAATCTTTTGGACTCATCGCAAATGGCGCATCTTCCTCGCCAAATAATGGCGCTTCCTCAGAACCTTCTAGTTTATAAAGATCATAATCCCAGCGGCAGGACTGGCAGCAGCCTCCGCGGTTAGAATCTCTTGCCGTCATATGGTTACTGAGCACGCAGCGGCCAGAGTATGCGATACACATCGCACCGTGAATGAATGTTTCGATTTCAATATCGACTTTTTCTTTCATTTCTCTAATTTCTAGCGCACTTGTTTCACGTGCAAGCACCACACGCTCAAGCCCTTCTTCCTTCCAAAATTGAACAGCTTTCCAATTTGAAAGAGATTGCTGTGTGCTTAAATGGACTTCAAGTTTCGGTGCAACACGTTTACACGTTTCAATGATCAGTGGATCAGCTACGATAATGCCTGCAACTCCAGCGCCTTCAATCCCTTGAAGATATTCCTCCAGCCCGTCCATGTTTTCATTGTGGGCAAAGATATTCGTTGTCACATAAATACGTGCGCCATATTTATTTGCAAATGCGACGCCTTCTGCCATTTCTTCAATTGAAAAGTTATCTGCATTTGAGCGAAGTCCAAATTCTTTCCCGCCAATAAAGACAGCGTCAGCTCCGTAATGTACAGCAATTTTCAGCTTTTCCAAGTTTCCTGCGGGTGCAAGCAGTTCTGGTTTTTTTGTAATGACACGTTTCCCATCAATCATTTCAGAAATACCATCTTTCAATAATGCCATTTCCTCTGCCTCCTCTTATATTAATAAACCGTTTCTTTAAAGAAGAATCCCGTATCAATCGAACGATTCACTGGCTGAATCTCTTCAATCCGCTTCACCCAGTCTTCTTTCTGATCTTCATACGCGTCTTTGTCAGTCGTTAGTAAATCAATTGCTTTTCTATAAAGTGATGTCACCTCTGTCATATAAGAAAGTGACTTTAAAATTCCGTCAATTTTAAATGAGTCAATGCCTGCGTCAACAAACTCTTCTAATTCGTCAATCATACATACATCATTTGGACTCATAATATGTGTCCCGTTTGCATCCTCGAAAATAGGGTATTTGTTTTGACGCTCTTGGTCATGCAGGAATAGCCCTTCCTCCATATTTCTGCCTTCGACGTCCATTTGTTTGCCCTGGTATTCAAAGTAGTTGCCGATGAGCGTACGTTTCGACTGAAACATACATGTCATGCCATGGACTTGAATTTCAATTTCCACCTCAGCATTTTCTTTGATGTCGATCACACTGTCCATATTCAGCTCTTTTGCAAGAACAGCACGCGATGCGCCTTTTCTGCCCCAGTAGTTACAAGTGTAATAGTTGGTCCCAGTCGTTTCTGTACTCCAGTGAAGGTTCAGGTTCACCCCTGTTTCCTTTGCCGCCATGATCACGGCTGGGTCTCCAAAGACGACGCCGTCCACGCTTAATGAATCGAGAAAGGTCAAATAATCTCCAAGCAGCTGCACGCGGTCATTATGAAAAATCGCATTCATCGCAACATACACTTTTTTGTGATGGGCATGTGCAAGCTCTACCGTTTGTTTCACATCTTCTCTTGAAAACTCACCTGCAAGACGAATACCGTATGTTTGTTCGCCTATTAAGAATGCATCAGCTCCTGCCTCAATTAATGGCAGTACATCTGACACGCTGCTTGGCGTCACAAGCAATTCTGGTTTCTTCATGATTGGTCACCTCTTTTTGTACTAATGGCGATCCCGTCTCCAACGGGAATAATGCACGTTTGGAAATCCGGGTTTGACATAAGCCATTGATTGTATCGATCAATTTTTCCAATTAATTGTTTTTTTCGTTTATCTTCAATTTCTTCTTCATAATTTGTCGCCACTAAGCCTTTGAATAATACATTGTCTGTAATGATCATTCCGTCATGAGCGAGCATCGGTTCAAACAGCTCAAAAAAACGCTTGTACTGCCCTTTTGCAGCATCAATAAAAATCACGTCATAGGGCGCCATCGTTTGGACCGTTTTAGCCGATTCCATCGCATCACCAAAAAACACGTGTATTCTTTCTTTTAACTTTAATTCCTCAATGTTCCGCGTCGCTTCTTCATAGCGCTTTGCATTGCGCTCAATCGTATAAATCTCAGCATCTGGCAGAGCTGTTGCCATTCGAATGGCGGAATAGCCAATCGCTGTCCCGACCTCAAGAATTTTCTTCGGCTTTTTCATCGAAAGCAGCTGCAATAAAAGCTCGATGCTCACCTTTTCCATAATCGGCACATGATGCTCTTTTGCATATATCTCTAATTGAGCGATTGCATCAGGACTTGGGTGAATTAAATGTTCAATATAATCATTTATTCGATCATCTTCGATAGTCATTATCCGTCTAGCTCCTTCATGACCTGAAAAAGAAGAGTCCTGCCTATTGCAGCTCTCTTTCTCGTCAATCTTTCGTTCATCTAAGTAAAAACAACCCGATATATTTTACCACAAAGAAGTGGTAATTGCGAACCTATAAAATGGATATTCCAACGAAAAAAACTGCAGGCAATCTCATATTGTCTACAGTCTTTTTCGATTCACTTGTCCATTAATTGCTGCCTGTGATGTATTTCGCTTTTGCTTTATTATGCTCATTTAACGTTTTCGTAAATACGACTTCTCCATTTTTCTTCGCAAGGAAGTAAACGTAATCCGTTTTCTCTGGATGCAGAGCGGCTTTCCAGGAGGATTCACCAGCATTTGCAATAGGTCCAGGCGGCAGCCCTTTGTTGTTATACGTGTTATATGGAGATTTCACTTTTAGGTCTTTGTAATAAACGCGGGATTTATGCTCACCTAGTGCATAAAGAACGGTTGGGTCAGTTTGAAGCGGCATGTCCTTTTTCAACCGGTTATAAAATACACTTGAGATTTTTGCCCGATCTGTCTTTTCTGTTGCTTCCATTTCAATCAGTGATGCCATCGTTAACACATCATGTATGGACATGTTTCTCTTTTTCATGTCTTTTTCATACGTTTTCACGTATTGATCTGTTTGTTTAATCATCGTTTCAATGATCGTTTCAAGAGATTCATCCTCACGATAAAATGGATACGTAGCAGGGAATAAATAACCCTCCAACGGATGTTTCACCTGTTTTCCATCCACCTGTGATGTCACGGTTTTCGGATACTTTTTCATTAATGTTTGAATGAAAGCAGGATCATCCAGCTTCGCTTCAACTTCCTTCGCTGAAAAATTCGTCTGATTTGCGATAATGGCTGCAATATCAGACAGCTGTCTTCCCTCTGGAATCACTAGCTGAAAGGCGTAATCTGTCCCGCCAGATGTCAGCTTTTTAATCAGTGTGTCTGCGTCCATTGTTTGTTTTAAATGAAAATATCCTGCTTTAAAGCCGGACGCTTTTTTGTATTTTGCATAATAAGTGAAAATCGTGTCATTCGAAATGAGCCCATTATCTTTTAAAATGCCTGCAATTTCGCGGACAGATGTCCCATTTGGAATATGAATATTTATGGTTTGTTTACTTTTTTGATCGACCGGTCCGAGTGCTGATTTAACATATAAAAAGCCTGATAATGCTGCAATGATGATGACAGCAAGGACAGATAACAGGACGATCCCCATTTTTCTTTTGAAGAATGGTCGTTTCTTTTGTTCTGAAAACATGCATGGCCCTCCTCACATCTAGCTTTTATAGTACATGATTCGACGGAGTTCGGCAATTACTTGCTTATGCAGCTCATGACAGAACTTGACATAACACGGCTAAACCAATACCGCCACCACTTCCAATAGCAGCCATGACATAGCTTCCATTCGGTAAGGCACGCGCTTCATAAAATAATCTCACCATCATAGCAGCTCCTGACGCGCTGTAAGGATGCCCAAGGCAAAGTGCACCGCCTCTTCTATTGATCCGCTCATATGGTATACCTAGCGTCCGGGCAATAAGTGCTGCTTTCAGCGCAAACGCTTCATTGATTTCAAATAACGCCACTTCTTCTGCCTTGATGTTCTCTTGATGTAAAAGTTTCTTGATCGCATCAATTGGTGAAGCAGCTGGAAAATGAGGATGTATCGCCGTCACAGCACTTCCGGCATACCGTAACATCGCCTTACAACCACTCGCTTCCGCTAACGCTCTTTCCATCACAGCGACGGCGGCGGCTCCGTCTGCTTCCTTACAGCTATTGGCGGCGGTCACAGTTCCTTTTCCCGGTAAAAATACAGGCTTTGCCCGCTTGATCAGCTTTGTCATCGGTCTTATTTTAGCAGCCGCTTCATCTATGTTCATACCATCAATCGAAACGATTTCTTCTGAATATGTACCATGTTTGAATGCCGCTAAACTTCTTTCCCAGCTTAAAAGGGCATAGTCATCTTGTTCTTTTCTTGTGACAGAAAATGTTGACGCGGTCAGCTCAGCTGCTTCTCCCATATGCGGATCTCCTATCCACTCCGGTGAAAAGCGGGCTCTTTCTTTCATTGGTGATCTGGAAATGCTCTCTGTCCCGCCAGCAATATACATTGAGCCCTCCCCCGATTGAACCATGATGCAAGCTGTTCTGATCGCTTCAAGACCAGAGGCACACTGCCTGTCAATCGTCATACCGGGAACGTGTAAAGGAAGACCTGCTTCTATTGAAGACAGACGGGCCATATTTCCACCGCCTCCGACGACATTGCCTAATATGACGTCAACTGGCGTCCTCTTCTGAGACAAATGCCAAATAAGGGGAGCGGCTAATTGCTCTGGGCGATAATTTTTCAGCATCCCATTTTTGTCACCGAAGGGTGTTCGTTTTGCTTGTACGATCACTGCTTGCATGACAATTGCTCCTCCGCCCACCTTTTCATGCTCGCGCGGGCTATTTTTCCGCCGGATGTTGCAATCATTTGATCAATCACAAGCCATTTTTTTGGTACCTTGTAGGCTGCAAGCTTTTCTTTGACAGCTTGTCGAACCGCTTTTATTTGCGGCACTTGCTCCAGTATGGCAACAGGAATTTCACCCCAATATGGGTCAGGAACGCCAACCACAACCGACCGCTTTACCTCTTGCTGTTCATTTAGCACGCGCTCAATTTCCTCAGGATAAATATTCAGCCCCCCATAAACAATCATGCCATTCTCACGGCCGCTCATATACAGATAACCGTCTTCATCCAGCCATCCCATGTCGTAAACTGTCAGCCACTCCTGCGGCGGTTTCTCCTCATGTAAGTAGCCTGAAAAAGTCATTGGGCTCTTTACATAAATTCTCCCTGTTTCATTTGGCTGACAAACAGATTGATCGGGCCGCCTTACTTCTACTTGAATGGAGGAGAAAGGCCGTCCAACAGAAGAAGGTTTTTGCAGAAAATCATTTGAAGACAAATAAGAGACAAAACTTAACTCTGATGTGCCATAAAAATCAAAAAAAGTGACATGTGGATAGTTGATGACAAGCTGTTCTTTTGAAGAGATGCTCCAATCTGCTCCCGATGACATGACAAGAAGCGGATTGTCTCCTCCAAAAGCATCGATTTTCAGTAATGTTTCTGTCATTGCTGGGACAGTATACATAACGGTGATATCACCTGTCTCTAAGGCTTTCTTTGCTTTTCCTGGCACAAATTTTTCTAAAAGCGTCACTGTGCCGCCAAAGTTTAATGTACTGATGGCACCATATAAAAAGTGTGAGGATAAAAGTGTACCTAATATGAGAACATGATCTTGATGAGTGATTTCAAATGAAGCGGCGGTCGTTCGAAAGCTCTCGATCCATGACTGCTGGCGCCTAATAAAGGCTTTCGGTGAGCCCGTTGATCCTGACGTAAATCCCATATAAAAGACAGGGTCCTTCTCGGTATCACATTTGCTGCATGGACTGTCTGTGAAAAGGTTCATTGTTTCCTTCCATTCAGATAAAGAAAGAAGCGGCATGTCCACACTGCCCTGTTCAAATCTTTTCATATATCGATCCTCTATAATGGCCAGGTCTGCCTCACTTAACAAGAGCTTTTCTACACATTCCTCATGACTCCATCTCGGATCAAGCGGAACGGCTGTCCACCCAGCACAAGCAGCGCCCGCAAATATTTGCAAGAAAGAAGCGCCATTTGATAATAAAAAAGCGATTCTTTTTTGCTGATGAGCCGTTCCTTGTAACCACTGTGCCGATCTCTGTACACGTTCATACCAATCTTGATATGTAATGCTTTCTTGCTCATCTATGATGGCAATCTGATCTGGTTTCATTTCTGCATGTACTGCATAGCTTTCCGTTATTCTGATCAAACTGCACGCCTCCCTTTGTGCAGATCCCTTTTTCGATATGACATGGCCTGAATAATTTTGACCGTAAAGACAGCACACATGCCAGCTTTGATGAAATCACCTGGAAGATAAATCAAACTAAAAAATGCTGCCTGCGAGACCTTAATATGCATCATCATGGCTTGAAAAGGAATGCCGCATAAATATAAAATCCCAATACTGCAAATCGCATAGATCACAAAAAGACGCAGTGCGGTTACTTTTTTCAGCCGGTTCACCCATAGGCTGATCATGAAGGCAGCAACTGGATAAGCAAGTAGAAAGCCACCACTTGGCCCAAAAAAGACTCCAATTCCGCCTCTCCCACCTGATAAAAGAGGTGCGCCTGCTGCCACAACCAAAAGAAAAAGACATAAACTGATCAGTGCTTGTTTTGGCTTTAACAGCCCTCCAGCAAGCAAAAGACCTGCGGTTTGCAATGTAATCGGTACAGGTGTAAATGTAAGTAAAATCGGCGGGATCAATCCCAACATCCCGATGACTGCTGTCATTAACGCTATTTGCATCATATCTTGAATTTTCAACATACATACCCCTCACTCAATTTATTGTTAAAAACAGAGTAAAAGGTGCAGTTCATTATGTCAACATAAAATGAAATAAAGTTAACATAATAGCCGTAAAAAAAGACCTGTGAAGAAAGATCAAGAAGATCTGTTCACAGGCCTTTTATTCGTTCTATTCTTCGTCTTCTTGATCTAAGAACGTATTTAACGTTTCTTCAATCATGTCCCACTCTTCATCCGTTTCAATCGGCTCTAGCTCGCCATCTTCACCGTCTTCGTTCGGTGTGAAGCTTGACGCATGAATTTCAATTTCCTCATTGTCTTGCTCAGAAATTGGGTAGTAAAGAACATATGATTTGTTGAAATGGTCGCTTTCAAAAGTAAATAGTACTTCGCAAAGCTGTTCATTTCCATTATCATCAACGATTGTAATTTGCTTTTCTCCGTGTTCCATTTGATTCACCTCATTTTAATTTAAGCTGTCTAAATATCCTTGCAGGATCATGACAGCCGCCATTTTATCAATGACTTTTTTACGCTTTTGTCTGCTCACATCTGCAGAGATGAGCATTTTTTCAGCTGCCATTGTTGACAGACGCTCATCCCAAAGCACAACAGGAACATTGTACGTGTTTTCTAGCACTTTCGCAAATGATTGGCTGGCTTCGCCTCTTGGACCGACCGTGCCGTTCATATTCTTTGGAAAGCCAAGTACAATTTTATCTGCTCCGTATTCAGCTATGATCTCAGACAGGCGGCTAAGACCAAAGTCACCGCCTGCTTCATCAATTTTAATTGTTTCAATCCCTTGCGCTGTCCATCCCATTTCATCACTGATCGCAACACCAAGGGTTTTCGTGCCTAAATCTAAGCCTAAAATTCTCATGTTTTACGCCTCTTTATGTGTCTCTAAGTACGATTTAACCAATTCCTCAATTAATTCGTCTCGTTCTAGTTTACGAATTAGGTTGCGTGCATCCTGATGTCTTGGAATATAAGCAGGGTCGCCTGACAGCAAGTATCCGACAATTTGATTGATCGGGTTGTACCCTTTTTCTTGTAGTGCGTCATGAACTGTAATGAGCACTTCATTCACATTGGTTTCAGCTGAATCATCAGAGAAGTTAAACTTCATTGTCTTATCAAATGAACTCACTGCTTCTTGCACCTCTCTTCCAACATTCTACTAGCAAGCTTTTTTCTAACCGCTCATCTAATACCATTATTCTACACTACATCGCCTGATTATAAAACGGATTTGACAGATTCTTCGACAGTTGCCAGTGCTTCTTCAAGCTTTTCTGGTTGTTTTCCGCCTGCTTGTGCCATATCTGGACGTCCGCCTCCGCCTCCGCCGCAGATTTCAGCTGCCTGCTTCACAAGCTTCCCTGCATGCAGACCTTTTTCGATCACGTCTTTTGTCACTCCTGCTGAAATGTTTACTTTTCCGTTTTGAACGGCTCCCAGGACGATGACAGCTGATCCTAATTTAGCTTTCAAGTCATCAACCATTGTTCTTAAATGGTTCATGTCTTTAGCGTTTACTTTTTCAGTTAACACTTTCACTCCGCCAACTTCTGTCACTTTCTCTAAAATAGAGCCTGCTTCTGCTTGGCTTAATTTCGCAAGGAGAGATTCGTTTTCTCTTTGAACCTCTTTTAAATCTGCCTGTAATGAAGCAATCCGTTTTGGCACGTCCTTCGTATTTGACTTCAGCTCGCTTGCTGCCTGCTCTAAAATCGCCAGCTGGTCATTTAATTCTTCATAAGCACCTTTTCCAGTCACAGCTTCAATACGACGTGTTCCAGCACCAATACCCGACTCAGACGCAATTTTAAACAAACCGATTTCCGCAGTGTTTTGCACGTGACAGCCGCCGCATAGCTCGATGCTGTAATCGCCCACTTGGACAACACGGACAATATCGCCATACTTCTCACCAAAGAGCGCCATTGCACCCATTTCTTTTGCTTCAGCAATTGGTTTCAGATCGATGGCAACAGAGATGCCTTCCCAAATCTTTTCGTTCACGATTTTTTCAATTTGAGACAATTCTTCTTTCGTCACTTGTCCAAAGTGAGAGAAATCAAAACGAAGTCTATTTTCATTCACCAATGAACCTGCTTGGTTCACATGGCTGCCTAATACATCTTTTAGCGCTTGATGCAGAAGGTGTGTCGCTGTATGGTTTTTCACAATGCCTTTTCGAAGAGCTGATTCCACTTCAGCAGTGACCTCGAGACCTTTTTGAGCCGTACCGCTTACAACGATTCCTTCATGGACATGCTGACCATTTGGCGCTTTTTTCACATCTTTGATCTCAATGATGGCTTCTGCACTTTTTAGTGTCCCTTTATCAGCTACTTGTCCGCCGCTTTCCGCATAGAAAGGTGTTTCATCTAACAAGATTTGCACCGTGTCTCCTTCATGTGCTTCCGAGACAATTTCACCATTTTGAAGCAATTCGATAATGCGAGAATCCGCAGTTAAATTTTCGTAGCCAACAAAGGTACTTTCCACTTTAATATCGCCCAATGCGCCGCCTTGAACCTGCATACTGCCGACATCTTGTCTCGCATTTCTTGCCCGTTCACGCTGCTTCTCCATTTCCGCTTGGAAGCCTTCTCGATCAACTGTCATGTTCTCATCTTCTGCGTATTCTTCTGTCAGCTCGACAGGGAATCCATACGTGTCATACAGTTTAAATACATCTTCACCTGAAATTTGTGAGCTGCCTTTGTCTCTTTCTTTTTTGATCACTTCTGACAAAATCGCTAACCCTTCGTTCAGTGTTTCATGGAAACGTTCTTCTTCGTTTTTAATGACTTTCGCAATAAATTCTTCTTTTGCTTGTACATCTGGGTAGAAATCCTTCATGATCTCAGCAACAACTGGCACTAGATCATACATAAATGGACGGTGGATATGAATCGTTTTTGCATAACGCACAGCACGGCGCAGCAAACGTCTTAATACATATCCGCGGCCTTCATTGGAAGGAAGCGCTCCGTCACTTACAGCAAAAGCAACTGTCCGGATGTGGTCAGCAATGACTTTAAATGCTGTATCTTTATCCTTTGCCAAACCATAGCTTTCTCCAGAAATGGTTTCGACTGCACGAATAATTGGCATGAATAGATCTGTATCGAAGTTTGTCGGCACGTTTTGAATGACAGATACCATTCGTTCAAGACCCATCCCTGTATCAATGTTTTTCTTCGGAAGTGGTGTGTATGACCCATCTGGATTATGGTTGAATTCAGAGAACACAAGATTCCATACTTCTAGATAACGCTCGTTTTCCCCGCCTGGATATAACTCTGGATCGTTCAAGTCGTGACCGTATGATTCGCCTCGGTCATAGAAAATTTCTGTATTCGGTCCGCTTGGGCCCTCGCCAATATCCCAGAAGTTTCCTTCAAGACGAATAATACGTTCTTCAGGCACACCAATTTTATCTCTCCAAAGAATATACGCTTCTTCGTCCTCTGGGTGGACTGTCACAGATAACAAATTCGGATCAAAGCCGATCCATTCGTCACTTGTGAGGAATTCCCATGCCCATTCAATAGCCTCTTCTTTAAAATAGTCACCAATAGAGAAGTTGCCAAGCATTTCAAAGAACGTGTGATGGCGTGCTGTCTTCCCTACATTTTCAATATCATTCGTCCGAATTGATTTTTGCGCGTTGCAAATACGCGGATTGTCAGGTACGACGCGGCCATCAAAGTATTTTTTTAATGTTGCCACACCACTGTTGATCCATAAAAGTGTCGGATCGTCATGCGGTACAAGTGACGCACTCGGTTCTACAGCATGTCCTTTTTCTTTAAAAAAGTCTAAAAACATTTGACGTACTTGAGCTGAAGTTAAAGTTTTCATTCAAAAATCCTCCCTTTTCATTCATCAATCTCCACACAAACGCAAAAACATCCCGCCCTATGCAAGCACAAAACGACTTACACAGGGACGAGATGTTCTCGCGGTACCACCCTGATTATAGACAAATTCGTCTATCACCTTCACATCCGATAACGCCGGAAGAGAGCGGCAGTGTTTATCTGCACTCGGGACTAGCTTCCGTTAAAGGTCTGATAAGGCTTTTCTCAGCAAATAAAGCCTCTCTCTGCAACAGCTTTTTAACGTACTCGGGTCCGTCATTGAATTTCAATATGTATGAATCGAAATTATTATAGACAACTCGGCTCGTCTTGTCAATGAACGCTTCGTCTCATCAGGATATATTGCACAATGACCACTCTAATAATAGCAGCAGTTGGTACGGCTAAAATCATACCTATTAAACCAAATAACTCTCCACCAGCAAGCAAGACAAGCATAATGACGACAGGATGCATATGAAGGCTTCGCCCTACAATGATTGGACTGAGGACATTACTCTCTAAAAATTGCAGCACCGCTACTGTGATCAGCACAATGATGACAGATTTCACCGAAATGGTAAACGCAATAAAGACGGCAGGAACTGCTCCAATAATCGGTCCAAAATACGGAATCACGTTCGTTGCTCCTATCAACATGCCAAGGACGAGCGGGTATGGGATATGAAAAAGCCAGAGCACAATGGCTGCTGCCCCCCCTATTAAAGAACAGACAAGCAGCTGCCCTCGAATATAATCACCAAGCGATTCATCCACTGCTTTGACAAAAGCATGCCCCCTCTTCCTAAATGATGGCGGCGTTAAATACCATGCCGCCCGCTTCATCATGTTCATGTCTTTTACCATATAAAAAACAAGAAAAGGAATGAGTGCTGCGACTAATGCGTAATCAAGTAAAACTTTACAGCTAAGAATCATCCGCTCAGCGCCGTTGGCTGCATATGTCTCCGATTGAACAATGAAGCGATCCAAGCGGTCGTGAAGTCCGTCAGGCCAGTGGCTCGTATGACGATGAATATGTGATAAAGCGCCATTATACGTTTCAGCAAGGACAGGAATTTGTTCTGAAAGCTCATTTAACTGCGCGATCATAACAGGTGCTCCTTTATAAACCGCAAAACCAATCCCGCCAAAAAACAGGACATAGATCAATAGGAGGCTGACAGTTCTCGGCAGCCCTCTTGCATGCAGTCTTTCCACAATAGGATAAAGCAGATAAGAAATAAAAATGGCAATGAGAAGCGGAATCAGAACAGCCTTCAACAATAAAAAAATAGGCATCCATAACTCGTCGAGCTGCAGTAAAATGAGCAAGGATGCAAGGACAAGCAAGACCCCTGCAGCATATATCAGAAATTGGATCGGACGTTTCTTCACCTTTTTCACCTCTTTTCTTATTGTTTAACCATCTTCTGCAATTATCCACGTAAATAAAATTTGTCCTAACTTTGTTAAAAATGAATACACATGAAACATACAGCTCTATCCAAAGTCACTGTTTGCTGTGAAATCTCGTCAGAAAATATTCCATCTTTTACTTCTTTTTACACAAGTTGTGCTAGAATCCACTTTAGCTTTAGCCAATGAAACACAAGAGGAGGTTCTTCATGATCACATTCGAAGAAGTCAACAAGCATTATGGCCAGTTCCATGTACTTAAGGACATTAACCTACATATTCAAAAAGGTGAGGTTGTTGTGATCATCGGTCCTTCAGGATCTGGAAAAAGCACGATGCTCAGATGTATCAATCGTCTTGAAAGCATTGATGAGGGAAAAGTTCTCGTCAACCAAGTGTCTGTTCAGCATCCGAAGACCAACATCAATCTTGTCAGGCAAAATATCGGCATGGTCTTTCAGCATTTTCACCTCTATCCGCATAAGACGGTGCTTGAAAACATTATGCTTGCGCCGATGAAGGTCAAAAAAGTGAGCAAGGAAGAAGCAAAGGAAACAGCTGAATTTTATTTAAATAAAGTCGGCATTCCTGAAAAAGCAGACACCTATCCTTCAAGACTCTCGGGCGGACAGCAGCAGCGCGTTGCCATTGCAAGAGGACTTGCGATGAAGCCAGAGGTCATGCTTTTCGACGAACCGACATCTGCACTTGATCCAGAGATGATCGGCGAGGTATTAGATGTGATGAAGCAGCTGGCCCGTGAAGGCATGACCATGGTTGTCGTCACGCATGAGATGGGCTTTGCCCGCGAAGTAGCCGACCGCATTGTTTTTATTGATGAAGGCAGAATTCTTGAAGAATCAACACCGGCTGCTTTTTATGAAAAACCGCAAGAGAAACGTGCCCAATTATTTTTAAGCCGTATTTTAAATCACTAGGGGGAATGGTTGAATGAAAAAAATAAAACGCTTTGGACTGCTGCTCTTTATGACTTGCTGCATCGCCGCTTTGGCTGCTTGTGGATCTACTGAAAAAGGCTCAACTGATGCAAAACAAGGAAGCTCATTAGCAGCCATTAAGAAAGACAAAAAAATCATTTTCGGTGTAAAAAATGACACACGCCTATTCGGTCTAAAAAATCCGAGTAGCGGCGATATTGAAGGATTTGATATTGACATTGCAAAAGCCATCGCAAAGGAAATACTCGGCGCTGAAGGAAAAGCAGAATTCAAAGAAGTCACATCTAAAACGAGAATTCCTTTGCTTCAAAAAGGAGATATTCATGCGATTGTTGCGACTATGACAATTACAGAAGAGCGTAAAAAAGAGGTCAATTTCTCAGATGTATACTTTGAAGCAGGACAATCACTGCTTGTGAAAAAAGGAAGCGACATCAAATCCATTGATGATCTTAAAAAAGGAACGAAAGTGCTGGCCGTAAAAGGATCTACTTCTTCTCAAAATATCCGCGAGAAAGCACCTGAAGTATCCGTATTAGAATTTGAGAACTATCAGGAGGCATTTACAGCATTAAAATCAAATCAAGGGCAAGTGCTGACAACTGATAATGCGATCTTATTTGGTATGGCAGATGAGGATTCAAATTATGAAGTGGTCGGCGGCACCTTTACAGATGAGCCTTATGGCATTGCTGTGAAAAAAGGGGATCAAGAATTAACAGATGCGATTAATAAAGCCTTAAAAACGTTAAAAGACAATGGAGAGTATGACAAGATTCTTAAAAAATGGATCAAAGAATAACGTTTGATTCGTTAAGATCGATGCCTCAGGTGAGCCGCTCCATGGCTCCCCTGTTGATCAGGAAGGAAGTGAACTGATTGCTGCGGTTTTCCATTCTCACTGAAAACTTTCATCTTTATGTAGAAGGCTTTAAATATACCATTGGTGCAAGTGTCATTGCTCTGATTGGAAGCTTTTTGATCGGTACACTCATTGCCATTATGAGAATTGCGCCACTCAGGCCGCTCAACTGGTTAGGGACGGCTTACGTAGAATTTATTCGGAATATTCCGTTATTATTGATCACTTTTGTTTTCTTCTTTGGTTTACCTGTGCTAGGTATTGTAGCAGATGGCTTTACTGCTGGTACAATCGCTCTTGCCATTTATACGTCTGCCTTTATTGCTGAAGCCATTCGTGCAGGGATACAAGCTGTGCCGCTTGGACAAATGGAAGCAGCCCGCGCCTCAGGTCTGTCATATGGCGGGACAATGCGGTATATCATTTTGCCGCAGGCGATTAAAATCGTCATTCCCCCTCTTGGGAATCAATTTATTAACCTTGTCAAAAACTCCTCTATTTTAGGTGTCATTGCAGGGTTTGATCTTATGTATCAAGGAGACCTTATTGCATCTAGAACATTTGTGACGTTTGATGTCTACATCTTTGTTGCGATGTTCTATCTGCTCTTAACCATTCCGCTCAGTCTAGGTGTTGGTTATTTAGAAAGAAGATTAGCAAGAAGCCACTAGAAAGGAGGAAACATCATGGATTTTATAGGTGCCTACCAGCCTGATCATCTCGCCTTTTTACTTGAAGGATTTGCTGTCACCTTAAAAGTGGCTTTTATCTCCATCATTTTGAGCTTTATCATTGGATTAATCGTTGGCACATTGCGGTTCGCTCAAATTCCGGTTTTATCAAAGGTGCTTGCGGTTGTTGTAGAAACCATTCGGAACCTGCCGCTTTTACTGATCATCTTTTTCACGTATTTTGCATTGCCTGAAATCGGCATCAAGCTGAGCATCACAGCCTCTGCTATTGCGGCTTTAACCGTGTTTGAATCTGCGATGCTGTCAGAAATTATTCGGAGCGGCCTTAAATCAATTGATAAGGGTCAGATCGAAGCAGCCAGGTCTTCTGGTTTAACCTATATTCAAACATTAAAAATGATTATTATGCCACAGGCCCTGCGCCGAATGGTGCCGCCAATTGTCAGTCAATTCATATCCCTTTTAAAAGATACGTCGCTTGCCGTCGTCATTGCGCTTCCAGAATTATTACATCACGCACAAATATTAAACGGTCAAAGCCAATCCTATTTACTGCCGATTTTCCTATTGGCAGCTATGATGTATTTTGTCGTCAATTTCAGCTTATCCATTCTTGCAAGACGATTAGAATACAGGCAGACATAAAAAAGGACATCCACTCACGGCGGATGCCTAAGCGTATAGACCGGTTTGCGATCACGCTGAAAAAACAAAGGGCTAAAATGAAGATATTTTAGCCCTTTTTGTTTACATCATTCTCATAACACGTTTTCTTAGCTTTTTCATATCCCGCTTTGATGGCATATCATATCGGCTTGCAAAGTGATATGCGAGTGCACCTGCACCAAGCGTTAATAGTGAAGAAGTCATTTTGCCCATTCGAAATTCCCCCTTAACACTTATAGTTGAATTGAACGTTCATCGTCACTAAACAGATCATCTAAGCTGCTTAGTGTCCCGTCTTCCTCCACTTGGTGTGTAGATATTTTGCCTTTTGACAGTGTCAATTCAATAAAACAGCCCCAGCAATAATATTGATTGACCCCAATTTTTCCGATGTCTTTACATTTGCAATTTGGGCAAATGAGCATAATCAGCACCTCTTTACGTTCGGTTTAGAACCAGTGCTTCCTTTTGAACGTTCATCAAGGTTCCGGCAGCCTGCAGCTGTTTCCGAATCCCTGATAGCTCTGTAAAGAAGCCGTCCGAGAGTTCATATGCTACGATTGTGCCCGAATTTGAGCAAAAGTATACATCTTCCAAAATGCCTAAATTTTCACCATCAGGCGACTGCATCATTTTCTTTTTTAACTTCGAAAATAACAAGGATGGAGCAGAGGAATCCATGCCTATTCCCTCCTGGCAGCTCACATATAAACCTTTGTCTGTCAGCTGATCAAAAGCAGAGAATGGAATGAGTGCACTGTCTTTCTTTTTCCCCTCTAACACATATCCTCCGCAGCTGCCTTCGGCTAAAAAGCAAATATCTTTTATGGAACCAAGCGAATGAGACAGCTCATCTGTATAGATCATCATTCCTTCAAGTTCTCGGCATGTTCTCAAAATGTGCTCAACCACCTTTTGCGGAACAGTCTTATCGTGTGCGTTTACTTCATGACTCATACGAAGAAATGGCTTCCATGAACAGAATGGGAGAAACTCTTTTCACGCTGAAAAGAAGACAAAGGGCTAAAATAAAAATCATTTTAGCCCTTTGTCAACAATCTGAACCTTCTACTCATGCATAAAATCAAACGGAGTGATTCCCTCCATGCCAATATTTGCGTCATGTACGCTAAACGGAAGCTCTTTTTGGAGCGCTTCAAGTTCAGCATCCATGATTTGTTCGGTTTGCACGAGTCGCATCGTTAAGGACGTTTGTCTGAGGGAATCCTCATTGTTTTTCACGCCCCACTCCAGCGCTGATTCCTCGCCGCACAAAATTAAAAACTTTTTACTTCGTGTAATGGCTGTGTATAGCAGATTCCGCCGAAGCATTCGGTAATAGCTTCTCACAACTGGCAGCACAACAATTGGGAATTCACTGCCTTGTGATTTGTGAATGGAGCAGCAATAGGCATGTGTAAATTGATGAAAATCCTTTTTTGTAAAGGTGATTTCATTTCCATCAAAGGAGATCACAGCCATGTCTTCTTTTTCAGTATTTTCTTTTGCATAAAAAATCGAGACAATTTCACCGATATCGCCGTTAAAAATGTTGTTCTCCGGCTGATTCACAAGCTGAAGCACCTTATCACCTGTCCGATACACCACATCACCAAACGGGATTTCTCTGCCTTTTGGTTTTTTAGGATTCAAAATGTGCTGCAGCATTTTATTGAGCTCATTGATGCCTGCTTTTCCTTTATACATCGGTGCCAGCACTTGAATGTCCTTTGCCGAAAACCCTTTTTGAGCAGCATTGCTGACGACTTTCTCAATGACTTCTTTCATTTGATCAGCTGAACACTGAATGAACGACCGATCCTTTGAGCGTGCAGTAATATCCTTTGGCAGCACACCATTTTTCATATCATGTGCAAGTTCAACAATGGTTGAGCCGTCTGCCTGCCGGTAAATATCAGTCAGGGTAACAGCCGGCACAGCTTTTGAGGCAAGCAAATCCCGTAAAACTTGGCCTGGTCCGACAGATGGCAGCTGATGTTCATCTCCTACCATAATCACTTGGATATGATCAGGAATCGCTTTAAACAAATGATTCGCCAGCCAAATATCCAGCATACTTGATTCATCAATGATGACAAGCTTTCCTTCAATCGGCTGTTCCTCATCATGAGAGAAGCCTTCCGAACCGTTCCAGCCTAGCAGCCGGTGAATGGTGACAGCTGGAAGCCCTGTTGATTCTGTCATTCGTTTAGCCGCCCGTCCAGTTGGTGCCGCAAGCACAAATGGAAAGGATTCATCTTTTTTATAATCACTTGGATCAAGAGATACACCGTGAAGATCACTGTAAAGCTCGACAATCCCTTTAATGACCGTTGTCTTCCCTGTTCCAGGCCCGCCTGTTAAAAGCAGCATCGGGGACATGAGTGCCTTTTGAATCGCTTCCTTTTGTGTCGGTGCATACTGGACGCCTAACCGCTCCTCCAGCTCACCAAGTGCAAGCAGAAATTCTGATTCAGGAAATTGATCTGCATATTCTGTTTGGGAGACGATTTTTTGAATGCGTTTGGCAACACTTTGCTCCGCATAAAATAAGGATGGATGATAGCAGCGGTCATCTTCAATGATCATTTCTTTTCCTTCGCCAAGTGCAATGATCTGATTGGCGACATCCATTTCAGTCACTTTGTAATCATTGCCTGTTTGGTTGAGCAGCTTGCGGGTTTCAACGATCAAATCTTTCGTTTGTATGTACGTATGACCGTCCTGAAGACTGGCTGTCTCCACTGTATATAGCAAGGCGGCACGAATCCGTTCTGGGTCATTTCCTGAGATGCCTGTTCTAGCGCCAAGCTCATCGGCCTTAATAAATCCGATCCCCTCGACATCCTTAACGAGCTGATAGGGATTTTCCTCGATCTTCTGCAGCGTTTCACTTTCGTACACTTGGTAAATCTTCATGCTGAGCTGTGGACCAAAGCCATATTGATTCAGGCTGATCATGATTTGTTCCAATCCTTGATGCTCCTGAAGCGCTGCGGCCAGCTTATCCGCCTTCTTTTTTGATAAGCGCGGTACATCGTACAAAACAGCTGGGTCACGCATTATTTTATGAAGCGTCTGATTGCCAAGCTGCCCCACAATTTCTTCAGCCGTCTTTTTCCCTATTCCCTCAAATAAATCACTTGAGAGATAATGTATGATTCCTTGCTTCGTTGTCGGTACTTCCTTTTGAAAATGAGTGGCCTGAAACTGTTCACCAAATTTCGGATGGCTTGTGACTTTGCCAAAGAAGGTGTAGGTTTCCTCCTCATGAAGTGCTGGGAAGTAGCCTGTGACAGATGCTGTTTTTTCCTCTAAGTTTTCCGATGTTTCAATGACTTTCACCTTTAACACCGAGTATAAATTACTTTCATTATGGAAAATAACGGCTTGAATGGTCCCCTTTAAAAACGGTTCGTCCTCAAGCTTCATTTGATCTGGATGTTCCTGCACAGGTCTTCCCTCCTTCCATCTATTCTGCCTCTTGAATCAGCTTTTGCGCATGTAGTGCCAGCATATGGTCAGGCTGCACATCAATCGCTTTTCCTAACATCTCAAGTGCTTCGTCTTTTTTCTCTAAATACGCATACGCAACCCCTAAATTATAAAAGGCATCTGCATGCTGCGGATCACGCGTGATGACTTCGGTAAAAGTTGTCACCGCTTCTTCCAGCATGTGTTCATTGGCTAAGCACATGCCAAATTGAAATCTTGCTTCATTATCTTCTTCGTTTAGTTCAACGGCTCGCTGAAGGTACGGCATCGCAAGCTTTGGCTGCTCTAATTTAATAAGCGTCTGCCCGAGCATATAAAACAAATCACTATTTTCCATGCCCGCTTTTAGTGCTTGTTCAAAGTAGTCTTTCGCTTTCATAAAGTCTTCTTTTAATGTATACACATTTCCTGCTCCATAATAGGCTGCAGCTGCAGTATGATCAAGCTCAATTGCTTTTTGAAAGAAATTTAAAGCACGTTCAAATTCATTGATACTTGAAAGTAAGTTCGCAAAGTTAATATATGGAACCGGGTCCTTCGGGCTTTCTTCGATCGCTTTTGTAAAAGCTTCAGCTGCTTTTTCGATATTCCCTTGATTCAAGGCTTCTATGCCGATTTCGTTATAATTCATTCGCTCTCTCATCCTTTCATTAAAAAACCTCAACAGCGACGTTGAGGTTTTGAAAACATGTTACACATACGACAGCTTTTGACCATCCTTGAAGACATCGTCAATTGTACCGCCGCCAAGACATTCGTCGCCGTCATAAAAAACAACCGCTTGTCCCGGAGTAACAGCACGAACAGGTTCATCAAAGATCACCATTGCTTCTTGCTCACCTGTCATTTTGACCTTTACATGGTGATCTTCTTGACGATATCTGAATTTTGCTGTGCAAGTTAATTCACCGTTTTCCCCGACAATATGAGGACGAGTCCAGCTGATATTAACGGCAGAAATACTTTCAGAGTATAAAAGTGGATTGTGGAAGCCTTGTTCAACAAACAAGATATTTTTCTTCAAGTCTTTCCCAACGACAAACCAAGGATCACCGCTGCCGCCAATGCCAAGTCCTTGGCGCTGACCAATCGTGTAATACATTAGTCCATCGTGCTCCCCTTTTACTTCTCCGTCCATTGTCTGCATCACACCAGGCTGTGCAGGCAAATATTGACTGAGGAACGTTTTAAAGTTCCTTTCCCCAATAAAGCAAATACCTGTTGAATCTTTTTTCGTTGCTGTTGCGAGCTCTGCTTCTTTCGCCAATTCACGAACCCTTTTTTTCTCTAGATCACCGATTGGGAACATGACTTTATCAAGTTGTTCCTGAGTCAGCTGATTTAAGAAATACGTTTGGTCTTTGTTTGCATCAAGACCTCGCAGCATTTTGACTTCATCGCCTGTTCGATCAACACGGGCATAGTGGCCTGTTGCCAAATAATCCGCACCAAGTGAAAGTGCATGCTCAAGGAATGCCTTGAACTTAATTTCTTTGTTACACATGACATCTGGGTTTGGCGTTCTGCCCGCTTTATATTCATCAAGGAAATATTGGAACACTTTGTCCCAATATTGCTTCTCGAAATTCACTGCATAATAAGGGATTCCAATTTGGTTACATACGCGGATGACATCCTCATAGTCTTCCGTTGCTGTGCAAACACCATTTTCATCAGTGTCATCCCAGTTTTTCATAAATATGCCGATGACATCATAGCCTTGCTCCTTTAGCATAAGAGCGGCAACTGATGAATCGACTCCTCCGGACATACCGACCACAACTCTTGTATCTTCTGGTCTTTTTGTCATCTACATCAACTCCAATTTCAATGAAACAACATGCGCGTTTCGTTCTTTAGGTGCTTCGCTGTTTCATTTTTCACACACGAACAAAAGGAAGCATTTATTTGGCTAGGCGTTTGACAACAGCCGCTATCTTACGTGCCGCCTGCTTCACATGATCCTCTTCATTCCCAAGACCGAAGCTTATTCTGACTGAGGACGTCAGCTCTTTTGCTTCTTCGCCATACATGGCGCTTAACACGTGCGAAGGAAGGACAGATCCAGCCGTACATGCCGATCCGCTTGAAACAGCAATCCCTTCCATATCTAAATTCACAAGTAGCGATTCAATGGAGACGCCCGGGAAATGAACATTTAATATGTGTGGCAATGTCTCTTTCGGATGTCCATTGATAGAGAAATTGAGTGATTCCTCTTCGAATACTTGCAGCATAGTTTCTTTGAGCTTACCATAATGCATCGCTTTTTCTCTTCTATTTTGCTTCGTTAATTGAACAGCTTCTGCAAGCCCAACAATTCCTGCCACATTTTCAGTGCCAGCACGGCGCTTTCTTTCTTGTTCCCCTCCGAATATTTGCGGAGAAAGTTTCACGCCTTCGTTTACATATAAAAAGCCAGTTCCCATCGGGCCATTCAGCTTATGGCCAGAAGCAGATAAAAGATCAATATGAAGGTCTGCTGCATCAATTGGCATTGTTCCAAACGCCTGCACTGCGTCTGTATGAAAATGAGCAGTGTGATCACGTAAAAGTTCGCCAATGGCTTTGATTGGCTGAATCACACCTGTTTCATTATTGCCGTACATGATGGTTACAAGAATCGTATCATCTCTCAATGCTTGTTTTAATTGCTCGAGATGAATCAATCCAGTTTCATCCACATCTAAATATGTCACTTCAAATCCTAGCTTCTCTAGGCGTTCACATGTATGCAGCACCGCATGATGCTCAGTTTTTACTGTGATGATATGTTTTCCTTCATGCTGTCTTGCCATGGCAACACCTGTGATCGCCAGGTTGTCCGCCTCGGTTCCACCGCTTGTGAGGATGATCTCCTGCGGTTTACAGTGTAATTCTCCTGCAATGACTTCTCTTGCTTCATCGAGCCACTTTCTTGCCTCGCGCCCATATGAATGAATACTAGAGGGATTGCCAAATATCTCTGTAAAGTACGGCATCATCTTGTCCACAATACGCTGATCCATCGGCGTTGTGGCCGCATGATCTAAATAGATTCGTTCCATTTCCGGTACACCTCTGATCTAAATATAGAACATATACGAGTCTTGATCCCCGTCATCTGTGTAGCTTGCCAAGTCTTCAAGAGTTGTATTGTCTAGTACGTCTTTTACTGCATCACGAATACGAATCCACAGTTCACGCTTTGCTGGTTCTTCGTTTTCGATGACTTCAACAGGACTAATTGGTCCTTCTAATACACGAATAATATCACCTGCTGTGATCTCGTTTGGTTCATGTGCAAGAACATAGCCGCCATACGCACCGCGGATACTTTTTACAAGACGGGCATTGCGGAGTGGTGATACAAGCTGCTCTAAATAATGCTCAGACAAATCATTGTTTTGAGCGATTGATTTTAATGATGTAGGGCCTTCGCCATGTTTTTTGGCTAATTCGATCATGATCGTCAGACCATATCTGCCTTTAGTTGATATTTTCAAGTTAAACACCTCTGCGTTTTCTATTCTATGTCATCAATTATTTTTCTGATTTCATATACGCTGATATATAGACCAAAAGCAATTATATCATACTTTCAGCCAACTTTCATTTACGGGTACTGAGCATAATAGGAGGACGCATCCCTTTTCTATTTGAAGAAATTTCGGTACTCTATACAAACAAGACATTGCTATAGGAGAGATAATTATGAAACCTTTAGCGTACCGGATGCGCCCGAGTCATATTGAAGACATTATTGGGCAGGAGCATCTTGTTGGAGAAGGTCAAATTATTAGACGAATGGTCGAGGCAAAACATTTATCCTCGATGATTTTATACGGACCGCCGGGTATCGGCAAAACATCGATTGCGACCGCGATCGCTGGCAGTACAAGCATTGCTTTTCGTACGTTGAATGCGGTCATTCATAACAAAAAGGATATGGAAGCTGTCGCCGCTGAAGCAAAAATGAGCGGCCAGGTGATCCTTATTTTAGACGAAGTCCACCGGCTTGATAAAGGAAAACAGGATTTTCTTCTTCCTTATTTAGAAAATGGCATGATCATTTTAATTGGGGCAATGACGGCTAATCCCTATCATGCGATTAATCCTGCCATCCGAAGCCGGACACAAATATTCGAGCTGAAGCCGCTTGAAACAGAGCAAATCAAAGCTGCGTTAACAAGAGCCTTACAGGATGAGCATCGCGGTCTTGGCGGTTATGAGGTGACAGTGGACGATGAAGCGATGAATCACTTTGCCAATGGATGCGGAGGAGACGTGCGTTCTGCTTTAAATGCACTAGAACTCGCTGTCTTATCGACAAAAGCTGATGAGACTGGGCATATCCAAATCACTCTTGCCGCAGCAGAAGAATGCTTACAAAAAAAGAGCTTCTCACATGACAAGAATGGTGATGCTCATTATGATGTCCTCTCGGCTTTTCAAAAATCCATTAGAGGATCTGATACAGATGCGGCGCTGCATTACCTTGCCAGACTGATCGAAGCTGGAGACCTTGAAAGCATTTCAAGAAGATTACTCGTGATGGCTTACGAGGACATTGGCTTAGCCAGTCCGCAGGCAGGCCCCCGCGTGTTAAGCGCTGTACAAACAGCAGAAAGAGTCGGTTTCCCGGAAGCACGAATTCCGCTGGCGAACGCAGTGATTGAGCTGTGTCTTTCCCCTAAGTCCAATTCAGCATATAAGGCGATTGATGCGGCACTTGGTGACATTCGGACAGGGAAAATCGGTGAAATTCCAGTTCATTTAAAGGATGCTCACTACAAAGGCGCCACAGCACTCGGAAGAGGTGTCGATTACCTCTACCCACATGATTACGAAAACGGCTGGGTGAAGCAGCAATATTTACCTGATCCGCTGAAAAACAAGCAATACTATGTACCGAAGCAAACCGGGAAATTTGAAGGTGCATTGAAACAGGTCTATGAGAATTTAAAACGCCAAAAATAAAAAAAGCCCCCTGCATATTAGCAGGCGGGCTGTTTATTTATCCTTCACACGTGTAATCGGAATATCTTTTAAAAGCTTCATAATGACATGACCACCCATGATCAGTCCGGCAACAGACGGAACGAATGCATTGGATGATGGCGGCATTTGTGCCTTGCGAATCTTCGCTTCATCATTTCCAACTTCTTTTCTGACATCTTCACGAATAACAATCGGACTTTCATCAGAGAAAATGACTTCAATTCCTTTACGAATCCCTTCCTTACGCAGACGTGTTCTCACAACTTTTGCAATAGGATCGGTATGCGTTTTTGAAATATCATCAATTTTGAAGCGTGTCGGATCTGTTTTGTTCGCAGCTCCCATACTTGAAATGATATTCACACCTCGTTTCAGACACTCTTTCATTAAATGAATTTTATAGTGAATGGTATCTGAGGCATCAATGACATAATCAAGCGGATACTCAAAAAATTGCTCGTATGTTTCCTCTGTATAAAACATCTTCAGCGCGACAACTTCACATTCTGGATTAATATCAGCGATTCTCGCCTGCATTAAGTCAACCTTTGGCTGGCCAACTGTTGATAGCAATGCTGGAAGCTGCCGGTTCACATTTGTAATATCAATATCATCTTTATCAACAAGAACAATACGGCCAACGCCTGAACGAGCGAGTGCCTCTACTGCGAATGAACCAACGCCGCCCACACCAAGCACTGCAACTGTACTGTTTTTTAGTATATTTAAGCCTTCCTTGCCAATGGCAAGCTCGTTTCTTGAAAACTGATGTAACAAGTGCCTCACTCCACCTTTATTTAAAATGAATCGAAAGAATCATATCATATTCAGACTTCTCCGTCATCCTTCTCTAAAAGAAAAAAACACAAAAAAGTCCCGATGACGCCGCCAGCATTTCCTTCGTTTTGAACCCCGCACCATGCAGGTGGGTGCTTTCTTCCTGACTTTATAAGTCCTCTAAAGAGGCATTTATGCAGAAAGGAAAGGCAAGCTCCCGTATAAAAAAATGTTCGGTCAAAACTAGGTAACCACCGTACGTATCAGGACTTTATTTATTGATTGATGAAAGCATATCATAGGCATATTTCTTTTTCAAGCGTTTACATACCTATAAACATGCGCCTATTTTACTGTTTTACTTTTGTTTTAATCGCTAAACTCAGCTCATCAAGCTGCGCCTCGCTCACATGGCCAGGGGCATCTGTGAGAACGCAGCTCGCACTTGCCGTTTTCGGGAATGCAATCGTATCTCTTAAGTTAGAGCGGCCTGCAAGCAGCATCACTAAACGGTCAAGCCCCAGCGCGATTCCGCCATGCGGAGGAACACCATGCTCAAAAGCATCCAGCAGGAAGCCAAATTGTTCGTAAGCCTCTTCTTTTGAAAAACCAAGTAAACCAAACATTTTTTCTTGAATATCCTTTTCGAAAATACGAATAGAACCTCCGCCAAGCTCGTAGCCATTCAGCACAAGATCGTAAGCCTGTGCCTTCATGTCTTCCGGGCTTGTTTCAATTAATTCAAGATCCTCGCGAACTGGCATTGTGAATGGATGATGAGCAGCATAGAAGCGGCCTTCTTCTTCATCTTTTTCAAGCAGCGGCCAATCGACAACCCATAAGAAATTGAATACAGACTCATCGATCAGTCCAAGCTCTTTACCAAGTTTTAAGCGAAGTGCACCAAGCGCATCATGGACAACAGACGTCTTATCTGCAACAAAGAGTAAAAGGTCGCCTTCTTCCACTTGCAGCTGTTCTTTTAATTCAGCTTGCTTTGCTTCATCAAAGAATTTAGCGATCGGACCTTTTAATTCAGTCCCTTCTGCTTTTAGCCAAGCTAGACCTTTTGCACCGTAGTTCGCTGCAAATGCACCAAGTGCATCAATGTCTTTTCTTGAGTAGTTCGCTGCAGCCCCTTTTACATTGATGGCTTTCACAGCTCCACCATTTTTCACAGCTCCGCTAAATACTTTGAAATCTGAGTCTTTTACCGTGTCTGAAATGTTCACTAGCTTCATCTCAAAGCGTGTATCTGGCTTATCAGATCCATAAGAATTCATCGCTTCATCGTATGTCATACGAGGTAATGGTAATGTAAGGTCTACACCTTTAACATCTTTCATCACCTTCGCCATCATCTCTTCAGCAAGCGTCATGATGTCCTCTTGACTCATAAAGGACATTTCAATATCGACTTGTGTAAATTCCGGCTGACGGTCAGCACGCAAGTCTTCATCTCTAAAACAGCGGGCAATTTGATAATAACGGTCCATTCCAGAAACCATCAGCAATTGTTTAAATAATTGCGGAGACTGAGGCAGTGCATAAAATTCTCCCTCGTGTACACGGCTTGGAACAAGATAGTCACGCGCACCTTCTGGCGTACTTTTCGTTAAAATTGGTGTTTCAATGTCTAGAAAGCCGTTGTCGTCTAAGAAATGGCGGAATGCTTTTGTGACTTCATGTCGCATTTTCATTGTTTCAAACATTGCAGGGCGGCGAAGATCTAGATAACGATATTTTAAACGCACATCTTCTGATACCTCGTCTGCTTGGTCTGAAATCACAAATGGAGGAGTCTTTGCTTCATTTAAAACGGTGACCGTTTCGACTTGAATTTCAATTTTGCCCGTTTTTAAATTTGGGTTGATCGTTGCTTCTTCTCTTGCAACAACCGTTCCTTTAATATCAAGGACATATTCATTACGAATTGATTCTGCTGTCTCAAGCGCCTCTTTTGATAGGTCTGGATTGAAGACAACTTGTACAATCCCTGTACGATCGCGAAGATCAATAAAGATTAATCCGCCTAGGTCACGCCTTTTTTGAACCCATCCTTTTAATACAACTGACTGACCGATTTGGTCTTCTGTTACTTCTCCACAATAAAAAGTTCTACCAAACACAAACATTCCACTCCTTCTTTACGCTTTCTGGTGGGCCTTCAACATTTGAATCAGCTCATCAAGCTTCACTTCAATTTGTTCACCCGTTGTCGTATCTTTCACATTCACAATTTGCTGCGCAAGCTCATCTTCACCAAGAACTGCAATAAATTTGGCTTTTAATCGATCAGCCGCTTTAAATTGTCCTTTTAGTTTCTTCCCTGTATAGTCCATTTCACTTGAGATACCTTCTTTTCTCAGACGGTTTAATAATGAAACAGAATAATCCTTCGCTTCATCTCCAAGTGCAGCAATGTATAGATCAATACCATCTTGCAGAGGAAGCTCAATTCCTTCAGCATCGATCGCAGATAAGAAACGCTCGATACTCATCGCAAATCCGATCCCTGGTGATTCAGGACCGCCAATTCCTTCAACGAGCCCATCATAACGGCCGCCGCCGGCTAATGTTGTGATCGCACCAAAGCCTTCTGCATTACTCATGATCTCAAATGCTGTGTGATTGTAGTAATCAAGACCGCGTACTAAATTTGGATCGACGACATACTCAATGCCTATATCTGATAAGTATTGTTTGACCTTTTCAAAATAAGTCCGCGACTCTTCATTTAAGAAATCTTGAATGGATGGAGCTGTTGCCATCAGTTCGTGATCACGATCCTTTTTACAATCAAGAATGCGCAGCGGATTTTGATGTAGACGCGTTTGACAGTCATGACAGAATTCATCAATTCTTGGCTCAAAGTGCTCGACCAGTGCTTTGCGGTAGTCTGCACGGCTCTCTTTGTCACCAAGGCTGTTAATGACGAGTTTTAAGTTAGAAAGACCTGCTTTCTCATACACACTCATCGCAAGCGAAATGACCTCTGCATCAATGGCAGGATCTTTGGAACCAATCGCTTCAATCCCAAATTGATAAAATTGACGATATCTTCCTGTTTGCGGACGTTCATAGCGGAACATTGGTCCGATGTAATACAGCTTTGTTGGTTGAGCCGGCTGTGCAAACAATTTATTTTCAACATAAGAACGGACGGTTGAAGCTGTTCCCTCTGGACGAAGAGTGATGCTGCGTCCTTTTTTATCTTCAAATGTGTACATCTCTTTTTGAACGATATCAGTTGATTCGCCTACTCCCCGTGCAAACAGCTCTGTATGCTCAAAAATCGGTGTGCGGATTTCTTTGTATTGAAAGGCTGCACATGTATCTCTCGCAATTTGTTCAACATACTGCCAGCGTTCTGACTCTCCAGGTAAAATATCCTGTGTGCCTCTTGGAATATTAAAACTCATTTTTCGTCCTCCTACGACCATCATTCATTTTTTATGTGGACATATAAAAAACCCCCGCCTCTACTATGTGTATAGTAGGGACGAGAGTTATACCCGTGGTGCCACCCTAGTTGGAACATGATCAAGCATGTTCCCGCTCAAATCCTTAACGCAGATTCACGTTCTCCGCCTATTGACTCATTTTTAGAGCGTTCAGCAGGAAACCTACAGAGTGTTCTTTCGTGATAAATGCCATGCGGATTCGCTTTCAGCCTAAGGCGATTCCTCTCTGCTCACGCAATTTACCCTACTATTCTCTATCATCAGTTCCACATTTTAAATTTTCAAGTGTGTTGATTTATATTATAATAAGGTCGGTGCTGCCACTCTGTCAACCCTTGCCGTGCCTCTTTTTCTTTTCCAGCTCTTCTTTTGACGTACATCCGTATTCAGATGCGGTTTCTTCAAGGAAGCCTGGCTGATCCATTTCGTCGTGCTGCCAGCGGTCAATATCACGATGTCCATTATATTGCACTCGTCCTAATTTTCTGCTTAATCTCATGTTTGTACATCCTTTTATCACATTTTTATTTAGTATAAACAGATTGATTCATTTTTATTAGGGAAACTGCAAGGAATTCATCCACTACATAACGAATTAACATTCATCGGTTTTACAAGGGAGGGGAAAACACCGTTTTGAATCTGAAAAAACACAATCAAATGATGATGCTGCTTACTTGTTTTGTTCTCATCGCGAGTTCTTTGCCTATGACACATGCTACAGCACAAACAGATCAAGCTGTGGTCGCAACTGATGAAATCAATGTGAGGACGGGCCCTGGTTTAAGCTATGGAATCGCAGCTGTTGTAAAACGCGGCGAAAGTTATCCCATTCTCACTGAACAAGGAGAATGGGTGCAGATCCAATTATCAAACGGACAAAAAGGCTGGGTCGTCTCATGGCTGATCACCACATCATCCAGCGCTCAAAAATCCGCGAAACCAAAGGCGCAAGGCCAAAGCACGGCTGGAGGCAGTACAATTACATCGACAGCTTCCGACCTTCGCATCCGGACAGGCCCTGGGACTTCCTATCAAGTGATTGGTACTTTCCCGCAAGGCGCTTCCGCTAAAAAACTCGAGACAAGCGGCGAATGGACGAAAATTTCGTATAAACAAGCAGAAGGCTGGGTTCACTCTGATTATGTTTCAGGGGGGCAGAAAACTTCTCAATCAAGCTCCGGCGAGTCCTCTCGCTCTAACCAGACAGGCACAGTTGGCGTATCGAGCTTGAATGTAAGGCAATCGGCTGCACCAAATGCACAAGTCGTCGCTTCACTTGCCCGCAACACACAGATCACCATTTTGCGAGAGCAGAACGGCTGGTATGAAATTGAGGGGAAAGGCGTAAAAGGCTGGGTTGCAAGCTATTACATTGTCACAGACAAAGGAGCAGGCTCTGCACCTGAAAAGAGTTCATCCTCTTCGGCTTCTGAGCAAAAAGCGTACATTGTCTATGACGGCACCAACATTCGAAAAAGCGCTTCTACCTCTGCTGGGATTGCAGAAAGAGCAACCAAAGGAGCTGCCTATCAAATCGTTCGGACGCAAGGCGACTGGTACGAGGTGACACTATCAAACGGCGGGACTGGCTATGTGGCGAGCTGGGTCGTTCAAACAAAGAAAAATAGCAGCGAAGCGCCAAGACCTCAGCAGGATTCATCGTCTGGAACTGGTTCTTTAAAAGGAAAAACGATTGTTCTTGATCCTGGTCATGGCGGAAAAGACAGCGGCACAATTGGCGCAGACGGTGCTTTTGAAAAGAACATCACCATCAAAACCGCCAATTTACTGGCAGGCAAATTAAGGGCTTCTGGTGCAAATGTTTATTTAACAAGAAGTGATGATACCTTTATCAGCCTTCAATCAAGGGTGGCAACATCTCATTACCGAAATGCAGATGCATTTATTAGTCTTCATTATGATAGTTTTATGGATCAAAGTGTTAGAGGAAGTACTGCGTATTATTATCAAGCAGCAAAAGATCAGCAATTAGCGTCAAGCGTTCATTCCGAAGTCGCCAAACGCTCTCAAATCCCTGATAAGGGTGTCAAATTCGGAGATTACTTTGTTTTAAGAGAAAACAAACGCCCTTCCCTTTTATATGAACTCGGGTACTTAAGCAATCCTCAGGAGGAAGCGATCATTTATAGCGCCTCTTACCAAGAACGAGTCACAGAAGGAATGACTGAAGGATTAAAACAATATTTCCGTTAAAAAGAAAGAGGCCACTGCGCCTCTTTTTTGTTTATCTGCAAAAGAAAAAGACTCTAAACAAACTCCCGCATGAGTTCATCTACAGTCTAAAGAGAATCTATTCTTTGCTGTCCATCAAGATCGTGACTGGTCCTGAATTGGTCAATGACACGTCCATCATCGCGCCAAAACGGCCAGTTTCTACATGAATGCCTTTTTCTCTAAGGGTTTTATTGAAACATTCATAAAGCGAGTTGGCTGCATCCGGCTTGGCGGCTTTCATAAAATTCGGCCGTCTGCCCTTTCTCGTGTCACCATAAAGGGTAAATTGTGATACAGACAGAACGCTCCCTTTTATGTCCAATAAGGAACGATTCATTTTCCCATTTTCATCTTCAAAAATACGTAAATGTGCAAGCTTCTCAGCTAAATAAAGCACATCTTCTTCAGTATCTTCGTGTGTGACACCAACAAGCACCATATATCCTTCGTTGATGGCACCTGTGACCTCTTCTTCTACCTTCACAGATGCATTTGTCACACGCTGCACAACAAGCCTCATAGACGATATACTTCCTTTCTAATTCATGAATCGGCGAACAGAGTAAATGTCTTTGATTTGTTTAATGCGTTCGACCACTTTGTGCAAATGATTAATATTTTGGATAAAGATCGCCATATGGATCGTCGCCACTTTGTTACGATCAGACTTCCCAGAAACAGAGGAGATGTTCGTTTTGGTTTCGTTGACTGCTTGAAGCACCTCGTTAAGTAATCCGCGTCTATCATATCCTAATATTTCAATTTCCACATTGTATTCTTTACGGTTTTGAGCAGGCTGCTCATGCTCCCACTCGACCGGAATTAACCGCTCCTGCGCTTCTCCTGTCTTCACGTTCGGACAGTCGTCGCGGTGAACAGATACGCCTCGGCCCTTCGTAATAAAACCGACAATGCTATCGCCAGGAACAGGATTACAGCACTTAGATAAGCGGACAAGCAGGTTATCAATTCCTTTGACCCTTACGCCAGCTTCCCGTTTTTTCCCGTGATACGTCTTCGGTTCCACCGTCACTTCTTGAACAGTTTTCTCTTGCTCTTCTTGATCTCTTTGTTTTCTTTCTTTTTCCGTTAAACGATTGGCGACCTGTAGTGCAGTAATGCCGTTATATCCAACTGCTGCATACATGTCCTCTTCGTTTGAAAAGTTAAATTTGTCAGCCACTTTTTGCAGGTTTTCTGCTGTCAGAATGTCTTTGACGTCAAACTCAAGGTTTTTGATTTCTTTTTCCACGAGCTCTCGGCCTTTTTCGACATTTTCTTCACGGCGCTGTTTTTTGAAAAACTGTCTGATCTTGTGCTTCGCTTGGGAGGTTTGGGCAAGCTTGACCCAATCCTGACTTGGCCCGTAGCTGTGCTTTGATGTCAGAATTTCAATAATGTCACCTGTTTTTAGTTTGTGATCGAGTGTGACCATCTTGCCATTGACCTTGGCACCGATCGTTTTATTCCCAATTTCCGAGTGAATCCGGTAAGAGAAATCAATCGGAACTGAGCCCGACGGCAGTTCAATGACGTCTCCTTTTGGTGTAAACACAAACACCATATCAGAGAAGAGATCGATCTTTAACGACTCCATAAATTCTTCTGCATCTGTGGATTCATTTTGGAACTCAAGAATTTCTCTAAACCAAGAGAGCTTCTTTTGGAAGACTGCTTCTTCTGTTGATTCTGCTGACTCTTTGCCTTCTTTGTATGCCCAGTGTGCCGCAATTCCGTATTCTGCAATTTCATGCATTTCCACTGTACGGATCTGAACTTCAAGCGGATCGCCTTTTGGTCCAATCACCGTTGTATGAAGAGACTGGTACATGTTCGGCTTTGGCATCGCAATATAATCCTTAAACCTGCCTGGCATCGGCTTCCAGCACGTATGGATAATCCCGAGCACAGCATAACAGTCTTTAATGCTGTCGACCAAAATACGAACGGCAAGCAGATCATAAATTTCATTAAACTGCTTATTTTGCAAGACCATTTTGCGATAAATACTATAAATATGTTTTGGTCTGCCGGAAAATTCGGCCTTGATGTTTACCTCAGACACGCGGTCTTTCACTTCATTGACGACCTCGTCCAAGTATTCCTCACGTTCCGCTCGTTTGCGCTTCATCAGATTCACAATCCGGTAATATTGCTGCGGATTTAAATAGCGGAGTGCTGTATCTTCAAGCTCCCACTTAATCTTTGAAATCCCTAATCTGTGCGCAAGCGGTGCAAAGATTTCAAGTGTTTCATTTGAAATTCTCCGCTGCTTTTCCTGCGGAAGATGTTTGAGCGTTCTCATATTATGAAGACGGTCTGCCAGCTTAATCAAGATCACGCGGATATCCTGCGCCATTGCAACAAACATTTTTCGATGGTTTTCGGCCTGCTGTTCTTCTTGTGATTTATATTTAATCTTCCCGAGCTTTGTGACACCATCAACAAGCATTGCTACTTCCTCGTTAAAATGCTCTTTTAAATCCTGTAATGTCACATCTGTATCCTCAACTACATCGTGCAGGAAACCGCCTGCAATGGTTGATGGGTCCATTTCAAGATCAACAAGAATGCCCGCCACTTGAATTGGATGGATAATATAGGGCTCACCAGATTTCCGGTATTGCTCCTTGTGTGCATTTTCAGCATATTCATATGCTCGCTCTATAAATTGAATATGTTCAGCGGACAGGTATTCTCTTGCCTTGTCAATGACCTGCTGCGCCGTTAAAACTTGTTCGTTCGCCATGGAATCACCTTTTTAAATGAAAACTGTATTGTAGTTTATTATCAAGAAAAATTCGATAGATGTAAAGAGAAGAAGTCCGCTAAAAGATTTTTGATAGGAAAAAAGCACCCTTCTTACTGAGTGCTTTTTACGAAAAACTCCATTAGTATTGCATTAACGTCATGATGTCGTAGCCGTCAAGCTTCTTTCTGCCGTCCAGATACGTCAGTTCAATCAAAAATGCAATCCCTGCCACAACGCCGCCTAATTCCTCTACAAGCTTAATGGACGCTTCAATTGTTCCACCAGTCGCAAGTAAGTCATCTGTAATCAGGACACGCTGACCAGGACGAATCGCATCTTTATGAATCGTTAATACATCTTTACCATATTCCAAGCCGTAATCGACTTTAACGACTTCACGAGGAAGCTTTCCTTCTTTACGAACCGGTGCAAAACCTACACCAAGTGCGTATGCTACAGGGCAGCCAATAATGAATCCACGCGCTTCAGGTCCAACAATGAGATCAATGTCTCTTTCCTTCGCGTAATCAACGATTTGATCCGTTGCATAACGGTACACTTCGCCTTTATCCATTAACGTTGTAATATCTTTAAATTGTACACCTTCCTTTGGGTAGTCAGGTACAACTGTCACATATTGTTTTAAATCCATCTTTTCCTTTTCCTCCTCGTACGTCAAAGCACAGGTGAGACTTCGCTCATCATGCTATTCAGCCATTCCTTCAGCTCTTTAGCTGAGGAATATGTTAGTGTTTGATCGAGTTCCATCAATCGTTGTTTTGCTGTATAGGATGCTGATGCCGTTAAATCTTTTTTAGGGGCATCAAGTACTATTGACAGCACACCATTCTCTATTTTAACAAAACCGAGTTCAAAAAACACCTTTGTCATAAAAATGATTGTATCTTTTGTCCAGCCTCTATGTTTGGCAAGGTCCATTCCTTGTTCTTTGATAGGAAAACTTCCCCGTTTAAACAAGAACCCATAAAACCATTTGAATTGGTCACGGCTCGGGAAAGAGGACATAAAATGATCTTCTTTTCTTTGAAAAACCGTATAAATTCTGGCAGGCTTTTGATTTTCTAAAAGCTGCTTCAGCAATTGCTCATCTGCGGGAACATCCGCAAAGACCACATATTTGCCCTGTACATCAAACGTTGATACATTTTCTGCATGAACATGATGAATGGGGATATCGACGTCCTGTTTTGTTGCTTCATCAAAACAGACAACCAAAGATTTTTCTGAATCAAGCGTCGAAACTTTCTTCTCCCAATCCTTTTTTCCGCGCAGATCAAACAGCTGCCATTCATCAACTCGTGCATCTTTTAGCATCAGCTGGGGCTTCTTCCGGTTATTCCATTCATTGACGGACATTTCTCCAATCACGGAAATGCGGCTTCCTGGAACAATTTCTTCTTTTAATTTCCCTTGGTGAAAACCGACACAGTCAAGCAGCTTGTCTTCGTCTTTCAGAGACATTTTAATATGGTTGTGATTTGCCCCAATCGTTCGGATATCTTCAAGCTTCGCATCTTCAATCATAATGAACGGTTTTGGGTTTGACATACCGAATGGTGACAGCATCCCCGCTTCTTCAATCGCTTCAACCGTCAATTCGTCTACCTTGCACACGGCATCGACCCGCTGAATTGGAATAAAATCTTCTTCCGTCAATGTTTCATTTGCATATTGATTTAATCTTTCCCTTAGTAAAGCGACATCATCCGCTCGAAGTGTCATCCCTGCTGCCATCGGGTGCCCGCCGAAATGCGGCAGGATGTCGCGGCATTTGCTTAGATGGAAAAATAGATCGAAGCCAGGAATACTCCGGGCTGATCCTTTTGCCATTTGCGTCTCTTCGTCTATTCCAAGCACAATCGCCGGACGAGAAAAAGTATCCGTCAATTTAGAGGCAACAATTCCGACAACGCCCGGATTCCAGCCAGCTTTCGCTACAACGATCGCAGACTGGTCATCAGGCGTCTCTTCCACCATTTGAATGGCTTCTTCTGTGATCGTACTGACAATCTTTTGACGTTCTTTATTCAGTTCCTGTACAAAACGAGCGAGCTCTTCTGCTTCATCCTTATCCTCAGTCATAAGAAGATGAACGGCAGGATCAGCCTGTTCAATTCGCCCTACAGCATTCAGCCTTGGCGCAATTTGAAAGCCGATCGTTTCCTCGCTCGCTTCTTCTAGAGTGGCTCCCGCTTCCTTCAATAACGCTTTCAGCCCCGGTCTATTCGACTGTCGAAGCTGCACAAGGCCTTTTTTGGCGAGCCACCTATTCTCATCATGAAGCGGTACAAGGTCCGCAATTGTCCCGATTGCTGCAAGATCTAACAGCTGAACTGGCAGCTTCCCAAGCAGTGCATGCGCCACTTTAAACGCGACACCTACACCAGCAAGTTCTTTAAAAGGATACTCACAGCCCGGCTGCTTAGGATGGACAATGGCAAGTGCCTCAGGCAGCTCCTCACTTGGTTCATGGTGATCTGTAATGATCAGGTCTAATCCTATTTCTTTTGCAATACGTGCTTCATTTACAGCTGCAATGCCTGTATCGACCGTGATGACAAGCGATGCTCCTTGCTCCTTGATATATCGAAATGCCTGTTCATTAGGCCCATAGCCTTCTTTAAATCGATCTGGAATATAAAAGTCTACTATCGCAGACCGCTCTTTTAATGTATGTAAAAGTACAGACGTACTTGTCACACCATCTGCATCATAGTCTCCGAAGATCACAATCGATTCCTGCTCTTCGATCGCTTTGTTGATGCGCTCTACTGCTTCTTTCATTCCTTTTAATAGAAATGGATCATGAAATTCGGCTTTTTGATCAAATAAAAAAGACCTCGCCTCTTCTACTTCTTCAAATCCTCTTTTTACGAGAAGCGATGCAGTCAGCGCTGAAATATTCAGATTTTCAGAGAGTGATTTCACTTTTTCTTCGCTTGGATGTTCATATTCCCAGCGCATTTTGGATAATAACATAAATTCACCCCTCAACCACACTATTATACTAGAGTGGCCTGAGGGGTTTCAATTTTTATTTTATGAAATTGTGCTGGAAGATTATTTTTCCTTCCGGTCAAATGTTGCTGGCTGTTCTTTTAAAGGCGTGACATGCGTTTTCTTTTGAAGATCTTTGTCTGCCTTTTTCGTCGAAGCAGCAGGTGCAGCAGCTGCACGCTCAGCTTTTAAAGCTTTTAGTTCACGTTTCAGTTTCACAATTTGGAAGATCCCTGCAAATGCCACAATCAGTCCGCCCATTAAAACAGAACCAATAATGACAAGGATCAGCGGCCATTCAGCCGTTCCAAATAAGTAATCTACCTCAACAGGCCGTACATTAATCACGGCAAATACTGAGACAATTAATACGAAAATAAATGCGAGTATGATGGTCCATTGTTGTTTGTTCATCTACATATCCCCCAAGCTTTTTCTTTTATTCTTCCCTTTTCACTGCCTTTTTTAAACACAGAAAGAAAGCAGTGGAAGAAAACCTATCAGCATGGGCATCATCAGCTGCTGAGTTTTTCTTTAATCAGGTTCTTTAATTCTTTTCTTTCTCCAGAAATGACAAGGGTATCCCCTTCTTCGATGATGGTATCTGGTCCTGGATTTAAAATTTTCTCATGTGATTTTCTCACAATAGCGATGACTGTTACTTGATAGTTTTGGCGAACATTGAGGTCACCGATGCTTCTTTGAACAGCTGGTGCATTCTTTTCGATTTTAAACCATTCAATCACCAGTTCATCAATCGCTACCTCTACGGTTTCAAGCGCTTTCGGCTTATAGACCATGCCGCCTAAAATAGCCGCGATTTGTCTTGCTTCTTCATCGTTTAGCAGGATGCCAGAAATCGTTTCTTCGTGGTCGTCCTCCTGAAAATGATACATTTCTCTTCTGCCGTCATCATGTGTAATGATGGCAAGCTTCTCATTGTTTCTTGTGATCATTTCGGCTTTATGACCGATACCTGGCAGTTCAGTTTCCCGAACCTTCATAACAGCCCCTCCAATGAATAAAGCCAAATGCCTTAAACAGACACTTGCTTTCTATACTGATCTAAACGTATGTCATTATAGCAAAAGACCATTTCAAGATCAATGAAACCCGAAATGTTTTTTCAAATCTTCTTATTTTCAGAAAAACCGATAGAAAAAGACTGCCAAGAAGGCAGTCTTTCTAGATTAAATATCTTGATCTGTATCGATCTTAGCTGGTTTTTTCAGCTCACGGCCTTTCCACATCAGCCAAATTTGTGCCGCGATATAAAGGGATGAGTAGACCCCTGTTAATAAGCCGACAAGTAAGGCGATGGAGAAGTTTGTAATCGACGCTGATCCGAAGATAAGCAGTGCGACAACAACGACAAGTACAGTCAGCACCGTGTTGACAGATCGCGTAAAGGTTTGCTGTAAGCTTAAGTTCACAATATACGATAGATCTTCAATGGTTTTCGGTTTGCGTTTCTTCATTTGCTCACGAACCCTGTCGAAGGTAACGATCGTGTCGTTGATCGAGTACCCAATGACCGTGAGGATCGCGGCAATGAAGGTGACATCCACCTCTAAGCGCGTAATACTAAAGAAGGCGACAATAAAGAATGCATCGTATAGCAGTGAGACAATCGCCGCAATCGCCATCTTATACTCAAAACGGACGGATACATATAAAATGATCCCGATGGAAGCAATGATGACGGCATATAGCGCATTACGGGCAAGTTCTTTTCCGACAGTCGGTGATACTGTACTTACGTTCGGCTCAGTGCCGTATTTATCATTGAAGTAATCCTTCACTTCAGCGATTTTTTCTTTGTTCGGCACCCCGACAAATCGAATAGCTGCCTGATTTTCTTGTTGCCCCGACAGCACAACACTGTCTGCTTCAAGACCAAGCTTTTTAAAGTCTTGCTCTACTTGTGCAGTTGTCAGCTTGTGATCGCTTTGAACATCAATTCTCGTTCCACTAGCAAAGTCAATACCAGCATTGAGTTTGAAGATCGAAAGGACGATGATTCCCGCAATGGTAACAGCTATTGAGAAAATCATAAAGCCTTTACGTTTGCTGACGAAATCCCATTTATCAAATGGCGTTTTCGGTTCGGTATTTTCTGTTGTTTCGTGGATATTCATGATGTCTTTTTTGCGGACACCAAACCAGCCTTTTTTGCGGTCGAGCGCGCGGCTTTCTACAAGCAGTCCAAGAAGGAATCTTGATAGGAAAACAGCTGTGATAAAGCTTGTTAAAATTGAGAGGATGAGCATCGTTGCAAATCCTTTTACAGAGCTTGTTCCGAAGAAGAACAGCACTCCGCCGGCAATAATACTTGTTAAGTTTGCATCAAAGATGGTCGCAAATGATCTGCGGTTCCCTGATCTGAAAGCAGAACGGACAGATTTGCCGAGCTTCAGCTCTTCTTTGATCCGCTCATAAGTAATAATGTTGGCATCAACAGCCATCCCTACCCCTAGAATAAGTGCGGCAATTCCAGGCAGTGTCATGACCGCGCCCATCCAGTCAAACACTTGCAGCGTAATGTAGATATAAGCTGAGAGTGTGATGACAGCTATAAGACCAGGTAATCGGTAATAAAGCAGCATGAATAAGAAGATAAATGCGATTCCTACAATTCCTGCGAACACTGTTTCGTTCAGTGCTTGTTCACCAAACTGTGCACTCACAGATGTGGAATATTTTTCTGTTAATTTCACTGGCAATGCCCCGGCATTTAAAATACTTGCAAGGTCTTTTGCCTCTTGGACAGTAAACTTTCCTTCAATTTGTACGTCACTGCTGTTAATCTCTTGATTCACATTTGGTGCAGATACATACTTGTGATTTGATTTTGAGACTTCTTTTTTGAAGGAATCTCCTTTGTGATAATCAAGCCAAATGACAAGCTGGTTATTCGGCGCCATCGCCGCTACTTTTCTTGTGACGTCACCAAATTTTTTCGCATCCTTTAGTTTAACCGTCACAATTGGCTCATTCGTTTGACTGAATGTTTGTTTTGCACTGTTTTCGACTAGGTCAGCCCCGTTAAGGAGTTCTTTATCATTCGTATCTCTAAAGGATAGCTGTGCTTCAGTGGAAAGGATTTCCCTAGCTCTGTTTTGATCTTTTACCCCCGCAAGCTGCACACGGATACGATTATTGCCTTCAATCGAGATATTCGGCTCACTTACCCCTAGCACGTTTGCTCTTCGGTTAAGAGCTTCCACTGTACTAACGAGAACACTATTTGTGATCTTGTCCTCTTTTTTCACTGGATGTACATCATACAGGACTTCAAATCCACCCTGTAAATCCAGCCCTAGCGTCATATCTTTCGCAACAGGCTTTGTCAGTAAGCCCACGCCAGTTCCGATTAACAGAACCACTAAGAAAAACGCAAGAATGCGCCCTTTTTTCATTATGTATTTCCTCCTTAAACACCTGAATCCATTAAGATGGCTTATTTTAACAGTTCATCAAGCATATTCTTGCCATCTTCACTGTCCAAAAAAGCAGACGTTTTAAACGACTGAACGGTTGCATAGTTCATAAATTCGCCTATTTTCACAGATAAAATATCTGCAACCATTTCATGAATCGGATACTCTTGTTTTTTCTTCCACTTCTTATTCTCTAAGTATGACCATAATTCCTCTAAATCTACATCTTTATAGCCCAAAACGATGAATTCTTCAAGCTTACTGAACAGAAAAGGCTTTAAATGGTCTTTGTATATTGCAGCTGGGTGTTGTGTCATTGCGTAGCTCCCCCTTTTCAGTTTTTTATCGAGAGACTTGTCATGCTTGGACGATATACACGCATATCTTATTGTATATGATTCTATGTCGTTTGAGAAGGCAGGTGATCTGTGATTTGACGAAGCAAACGTTTTTAAAGGGGACCATCATTTTAATTTTAGCAGGTTTTATCACGAGAATATTGGGTTTTGTCAATCGAATTGTCATTGCGAGATTCATTGGCGAAGAAGGGGTCGGGCTTTATATGATGGCTGCACCTACCTTTTTTCTCGCCGTAACGCTTACACAATTCGGACTGCCTGTCGCTATTAGTAAGCTTGTTGCTGAAGCAGAAGCCCGGGGTGACAAACAGAAAACAAAACGTATTCTGGTCATGTCCCTTGCGATAACAGGAACACTCAGCCTGATATTCACGCCGCTTTTTTTATGGTTTGCGCCCATCATGGCAGAAAATATGCTGACTGATCCTAGAACGGTCTATCCACTGCTTGCCATTACACCCGTCGTACCAGTCATCGCCATTTCCAGTGTGTTAAGAGGCTATTTCCAGGGCAGACAGCAAATGAGCCCGCTTGCGATGTCTCAAGTTCTGGAACAGGTCGCAAGAATTTCACTAGTGGCGGTATGTACAACGGCTTTCCTTCCTTATGGGATTGAATTTGCGGCAGCAGGTGCGATGATTTCATCTGTGATTGGAGAGATGATTTCACTTGCTTACTTACTGATCGCCTTCCGCTATAAAAAAACCATTCGTATTCGAAAACGATTTTTTAAGGCGATTCATGACGGGAAGGACACATTTAAGCAGCTGATGAGCATTGCTCTGCCAACAACAGGCAGCCGTTTTATCGGAAATATTTCGTGGTTTTTAGAGCCGATTGTTGTCGCGCAAAGTCTTGCCATTGCTGGTTATGCGGCTGTAGAGGCGACAAGGCAGTACGGGGAGTTGACTGGTCTTGCCCTGACCCTTTTGACACTGCCTAGTTTTATTACGTATTCACTCTCCACTGCGTTAGTTCCGGCGATCAGCGAAGGAATGGAGCAGAACAAACGTAAAACGGTCGAATACCGTCTGAAGCAGGCGATGCGCCTTTGTTTACTCAGCGGAGGCATTTCATGTATTATTCTTTTCGTTTACGCAGAAGATTTAACGCTCTTTATGTATGGTTCATCGCACGCGGCCATTTATGTGAAATTCATGGCGCCATTTTTCCTTCTATATTATTTTCAAGGACCCCTTCAAGCCGTGCTTCAAGCACTTAATTTAGCTGGTGCGGCGATGACCAACAGCCTGATAGGTGCAATTGTCAAAACAGGGATGATTTTTGTCCTTGCTTCCCAGCCTGGCTTTGGCATTATGGGCGCAGCACTTGCGATATTAATCGGCATCATCCTTGTCACGCTGCTCCATGCGGCAACTGTTGGAAAAGTGCTGCCTATTCATTTACCTTTAAAGGAATATGGGATATGCGTCCTTGTGATTATCGGTACGGGAGCTGTCAGCCTTTGGCTGAAGTCTCAAGTAAACGGACTCTTTTCTGCTCCTCTTGAACTTGTGACACTCATCTTTGTTACGTGCACGCTGTATGTCATTCTACTAATCTGCCTTGGCCTAGTAAAACGAGAAGAGCTGCGCCGCATCCCGTTCATTGGGAAGCTGTTTTAGCTCATCTCTTTTTAATCACTTCATCTTTCAAATCAATATAAAACGTTTTTTGATTAAAGCTGCAGTAAGAGATTTGATCGATATCATGATAGCCTCGTTTAGAAAGCTCATCTTTCAGCCACTGTTCATTTTGATTGATTTGCTTAAGGTGGTCAATCTGCACGACACCGTCCGCAATAAGTGGAAGCTCAAGCGCTGCATGTTTGCGCTTGTTTTCTTTTTCGACAACGGCGAGCTTTCCAGACGGCTCTAAAATGGCGTAAGAGACATCCTGAATGCTGTCGATGTTATTTTCTCTTAATTGAATGAGCAAGTCATCAAAATTGTATCGCTGTTTTCTCATTGCACCCTCGTCTATTTTCCCATTGATGATGAGCAGGGCCGGTTTGCCGTCAAGAAAGCGCCGGACACCTTGGAATTTCAATGAGAGGTAGGCAAGTGTGATTTGAATGAAGGTTAACAGCAGGATTGGCCATACCGTATGTAACATGTGATCCTCTACTTCTTCTATGGCGAGAACTGCAATTTCAGCAATCATCATAAAAATGACTAAATCTAAAATACTCAGCTCGCCAATTTCCCTTTTGCCCATTAAGCGAAAAATAAACCAGATAAGAAAATATAAAATGATGGTTCTCATGGAAATGATCAAGATGTCCTGCATGTGATGTAAACCCTCCTTCTCCAACATAGCTTGTGTCAAAACACTTTATTTATGTAGAAAAGAAACGTCTGAAACATGTCTATTTTTTCTTCACTGTGAATACATTTTAGTAAAAGACAAGCTTCGTTCAATTGGAGAGGAGACGAATCTACATGCAGGAAACGAAACAAATTGGAAAAGGCATTTTATCCGGCTTAATTGCCATTTTTGTCGTGATGGTTGTCACAAGTTTACTTGTGGCGCTCATGCTTACATTCACAAGTATGCAGGAATCATCATTTAAATGGATGATTCTGATTTTGTCCTTTGCTGCCCTTTTATTAGGAGGCATCATTTCTGGCGGGAAAGCTAAGGAGCGCGGCTGGCTAATTGGTGCGATCACGTCGTTGATCTTTTCCCTCACTGTATTTCTATTTCAATATTTGGGGTTTGGAAAAACGTTCTCACCAGAGCAGCTCATCTATCATGGGGCATTTTTAGGCATTTGTATGCTGGGAGGAATGATTGGCGTCAATCTTAGAGGCAAATAAAAAAAGAGCGAATGATATCGCTCTTTTTTTATGGCTATGTATCGGAGGATTAGCCTTTGTCAGCTAATTCTCTAATAGCACGACGATCGAAAGTTAAACGGTTGTTTTCGCTTGTTTTGATGACCACTTTTGATTCATCAATGTAGTCGATTTCACCGTGTAATCCACCGATTGTGACGATTTTATCGCCTTTTGATAAAGATTGCTGCATCTGACGCACAGCTTTCTGTTGCTTTTGCTGTGGACGGATTAACAAGAAGTAAAGCACAGCAAACATGACAACAATCATAATGATTGAACCCATACCACCATCCATTCTATTTCACCCCTTTCTAAAGCATTGTAAAGCCTTTCGTTTATGCGTTAAAAGTTTTTCGCATTCGGTTTGTTAAAGCCATAACGCTCAAAAAACTCTTCTTTAAAATCACCTAAACGATCCTCACGGATAGCTTCTCTCACTTGCTCCATTAATTTTAACAGAAAATGAAGATTATGATAAGTTGTTAATCGAATTCCGAACGTTTCATTTGTTCGGATGAGATGTCTAATATAGGCGCGTGTGTAGTTTTTACATGTATAGCAGTCACAGTTTTCATCGATTGGTCTAAAGTCACGCTCATATTTTGCATTTTTCACAACAAGACGGCCTTCACTTGTCATCAAGGTGCCGTTTCTTGCAATTCGCGTTGGCAGTACGCAATCAAACATATCTACTCCGCGAATGGCGCCGTCAATTAAGGAATCTGGCGAGCCGACACCCATTAGATATCTTGGCTTGTCTGCCGGTAAAAATGGTGTTGTGAACTCTAGTACACGATTCATCACATCTTTTGGTTCCCCTACAGATAAGCCTCCGATGGCGTAGCCTGGGAAATCAAGTGAAACAAGGTCTTTTGCACTTTGTTTTCGAAGCTCTTCGTATTCTCCGCCTTGGACAATCCCAAACAGTCCTTGATCTTCAGGACGCTGGTGCGCTGTTAGACAGCGCTCTGCCCATCTGCTTGTCCGCTCCACAGAACGTTTCATATAATCGTACTCTGCAGGATACGGCGGGCATTCATCAAATGCCATCATAATATCAGAGCCAAGTGCATTTTGGATGTCCATGGCTTTTTCAGGAGATAGGAACAGCTTATCTCCATTTAAGTGATTACGGAAGTGAACGCCTTCTTCTTCAATTTTTCTAAATTCACTCAATGAAAAAACTTGGAATCCGCCTGAATCTGTTAAAATCGCTCGATCCCAGTTCATAAATTTGTGCAGACCGCCTGCTTCTTTTACAATATCGTGACCTGGACGAAGCCATAGGTGGTACGTATTGCTTAAGATGATGCCTGCATCCATTGCCTTTAATTCTTCAGGCGCCATTGTTTTGACTGTAGCCAGTGTACCTACTGGCATAAATACAGGTGTTTCAAAGGAGCCGTGCGGTGTATGAACGCGGCCAAGACGTGCACCTGTTTGTTTGCATGATTTAATGAACTCATAACGTATCGGTAATTGCGACAAAAATGAGCCCTCCTGTCTTTGTTGTATGATGTTATTGAATCAGCATGGCATCGCCAAAGCTGAAGAATCGGTATCCCTCTTTAACAGCCTCATTGTACGCTTTTAGTACGTGCTCTCGTCCAGCTAATGCACTGACAAGCATAATTAACGAGGATTTTGGCAGATGGAAATTCGTGATCATGCCATCAATTGCCTTGAATGTGTAGCCAGGGTAAATAAAGATCGACGTCCAGCCGCTTGAGGCTTTGAACTCACCATCATGTGCACTTGCAATGGTTTCAAGCGTTCTTGTTGACGTTGTGCCGACTGAAATAATCCGCCCGCCTTCCATGCGAACGCGATTAAGCTCATCAGCTGTTTCTTCATTCATTTCATAAAACTCTGCGTGCATTTCGTGTTCTTCAATACGTTCTGCACTCACCGGACGAAACGTGCCAAGCCCAACGTGCAGCGTAATGAAAGCAATGTGTACACCTTTCGCTTTCAGCGCATCCAGCAGCTCGGTTGTAAAGTGGAGACCGGCAGTCGGCGCAGCAGCGGAGCCGACCTCTTTTGAATAAACGGTTTGATAGCGTTCACGATCGTCAAGCTGCTCTTTAATATATGGAGGCAGCGGCATTTCACCAAGGGATTCAAGCACTTCATAAAAAATGCCTGTATATTGAAACTCGACTTTTCTTCCGCCATGTTCCATTTCCTCTGTACATACCGCTTTGAGCCGTCCATCACCAAAAGTGATAACCGTCCCTTTTTTCACCCGTTTGGCTGGTTTGACAAGTGTTTCCCAGTTATCTCCTTCTTCTTGTTTCAATAGAAGCAGCTCAACTTTGGCACCTGTATCCTCTTTCATACCAAACAGACGTGCAGGCAGAACGCGCGTATTGTTTAGAACGAGACAATCACCCGTTTGAAAGTAATCGATGATTTGTGAGAATGTATCATGTGTCATCGCACCCGTTTGTTTGTTTAAGACCATCAGTCTTGATGCATCTCGTTGTTCAAGCGGCACTTGTGCAATCAATCTTTCTGGTAAATCAAAATCAAATAGTTCTAGCTTCATTTCCTTCACCTATTCTGTAGTTAACTAGTTAACGTTATTTCATCCGTCCAAAGATATTAAGTAATATGGTTAGTACGATGCTAATGACAATGCATGTAATGACAGGAAAAAAGAACGTTACATTTCCTTTTTTCACAAAAATATCACCTGGAAGCTTACCAACCAATTGAAATACTAATCCTGCGGCAAAAAGGACACCACCTAAAATCATTAATATTTTAGGGAATTCAGTCACGAATCGGAACCTCCATTTGAAAATGTTCATACGCTTCTCTTGTGACGACCCGCCCTCTTGGTGTTCTTTGCAGGAAACCAATTTGCAATAAGTACGGTTCGTACACATCTTCAATCGTATGTGATTCTTCTCCAATTGTCGCTGAGATTGTATCAAGCCCAACAGGACCACCTCTAAATTTTTCGATCATACTTAAAAGCAGCTTATGATCTATATGATCAAGGCCAAGTCTGTCGACTTGAAGACGCTCTAGGGCATCTTCCGCAATATCCTGCGTAATGGCATGATTCCCAAGCACCTGCGCAAAATCTCTTACTCTTCTGAGCAAACGATTGGCAACCCTCGGTGTTCCACGGGAACGTCTCGCAATCTCTTCGGCAGAGCGAATATCGATCCCAATCTCAAACAGCTCGGCTGTTCTTGCCACAATGTGAGCCAAATCTCTTTGCTCATAGTATTCCAATCTTGCATGTACCCCAAACCTGTCACGAAGCGGCGCTGTTAACAGCCCGACACGGGTCGTTGCACCTACAAGCGTAAATGGCGGTAAATCAAGCCGTACAGAGCGTGCTGTATCTCCTTTTCCAATGACAATATCTAAACAAAAATCCTCCATTGCTGGGTACAGCACTTCTTCAATTGAGCGCTGCAAGCGGTGAATTTCATCAATAAACAATACATCACCTGGCTCAAGAGATGTTAAGATGGCCGCCAAATCACCAGGACGCTCAATTGCTGGTCCTGACGTTGTACGCAGCTGAACATTCATTTCATTGGCAATGATCGACGCAAGCGTTGTTTTCCCAAGTCCAGGAGGTCCATATAAAAGGACATGATCAAGCGTTTCCTGCCTCATACGGGCAGCTTCAATAAATACGCTGAGGTTATCCTTTACTTTTTGCTGACCGATATATTGGCTAAGTGTCTGTGGCCGCAGACTTTGCTCAATGGCTGATTCATGGTTGTCTGCTTCAGTTGAGACGAGCCGTTCATCCATGAGACATCACCCTATTTCAACATTTTTTGTAAAGCTTTTTTTACATATTGATCGGTTGTGAGATTCTTTTCTTCTTTTAATAATGGAAGAACCTTTTTGATTTCACGATCACCGTATCCAAGGACACTTAAGGCTTCAAGCGCTTCATCTAGTGCAGTTTGCTGCGTTTCGACCTGAATGTGGTCCTCGTGATTAAATAAGTTGCCAATCATTTCTGGCACTACATCTGCAAGTTTGCCTTTTAGATCCAGAATGATTTGACGTGCTGTTTTTTTGCCCACACCAGGGAATTTGATCAGGAACGCTTCATCTTCACGTTCTATTGCTGAAATGACAGCGCCAGGATCACCGGAAGCAAGAATGGCGAGTGCACCCTTTGGCCCAATTCCTGTGACATTTAACAGTTTTGTGAACAGCGCTTTTTCTTCTCGTGTTTGAAAACCGTATAACGAAAATGCGTCTTCCTTTATGTAATGATACGTATAAATCGTTTCTTGTTTATTTACTCGATAGATAAACGGGTTTGGGGTATAGACTTGATATCCCACTCCGCCGTTTTCAATGACAACATATTGCGGGCACACATAATCAATGGTCCCTTTTACAAACTCTATCACCGTTTTCACCTCTTTGACTGTTCTTCATTGTAACATAAATCGAAGAGAAAACCGCAATAAAAGTTAACATACGTTCGCTCAGCACAATTTTATGATGAAACCACGAAAAACAGCTTGCGGCCTTCACACCAGCAAGCTGTTACACGCTTTAAAACGATATTTCATTTCGGTAAGGCTTCATGACTTCAAGCACATGCTCAAATTCATCCTTTGTTCGAAAAGGAATACCTTGCTCAAGCTGCTTCTCCACATGACTTTCTAAACGGGACGTATCAATTTGAAAAAAGAGATGAATAGGCTCCGCCCAGCCGTCAGGCCTTCCATGAAACGTAGAAATCACACCGTCCTCTGATAATCCGATATATCCATTTGCTTTACTTAATGGAGAGATATCATCAATTTGCTTTCTAAAAAGGGCAAAATCCTCTTTTTGTTCTACCAGTGTCCAGCCTTTATACTGCGCCCAGAATGTATCTTTGTCTTCTAATGATGCCCGGTGTCTTTCAATACTCACATCACCATCTAGATAGACTTTTTCAAGCTGGACAGTGATAGAGTTTGACTGCTTTTGCAAGTGTTCTTTTCCTTCCATATCCGCAGCGAAAAAAAGCACACTTGTCATGATAAGTCCTGTAACGAAACATTTCATCTTCACTTTCACTATTTACACCTCTTTAGAACATGAGATCGATGCATGACATATGTAGTTTGACCCATTTTTCTAAACATTAACCAAATCGATCATTCAAATGTATGGTAAGAGTCTTTCGTTGTATCCTTCATTCGTAAATGTTATGTTTTATACAATCCATTGCTTTATCGAATGACACGGTTTTTTCATCATTCGTTTTTCAGCCGCATAAACTGAAACCAAAGAAGGTGAAGTCAATGTCAGATGTCAAAAGATTAGCCGAATCGATTCAGTATCATGAAGATAAACGTTTTCATAAACTTGCCTATAAACCGGCAGAGCTTGAGCTGTGCGGCAAAGGAAGAAGTGCCTATGTGTTTTTATACAAAAAAGACGGCAAGAAAATGGCACTAAAAGTCTTTTTCCCTTCTTATCAGCATATTGCCCGCAAAGAGGCTGCCATTTACGAAAAACTTTCTGGATCGTCTTACTACCCTGAGATTTATGAGTCTGGGGATCAGTATATTTTAATGGAATATATTAAAGGCTACACATTCTATGAATGCCTTACAAAAGGAATTCCAATTAAAAAACAAATGATTGAACAAGTCGATGATGCGCTGGAGGAAGCGCGTGAGAAAGGATTGAATCCTTCTGATATCCATCTGCGCAATCTGATCTTAACAAAAGAAGGACGGATCAGGGTCATTGACGTTGCCAGATTCACGCAAACGAAAGCATGTCATCAATGGGATGATTTAAAAGCCGCTTATGCCTATTACCAAAAACCTTTTTTCCCTAAAAAAGCACCGCGTCTGTGGCTTGAAGTGATTGCTTATTTGTATAAAAAGAACTGGCTGTCCCGTGGGCAGCTTAATAATCGAAATGATTTTTCTGCATAATGAAAGCCGCTCTCTATGAGCGGCTTTCTGCGTTATTCTGTTTCTACATGGATACTATTGACGTTTAATAGGTTAATGATTTCATTATTCAGCTTAAACCAATGATTGGCTTCTTCAATTTTTTTATACACATCATAGGTAGCTGGACGTTTTAGCTCGAAATCAAGCACTTCCCCATTGTTCATATGAAATGTTACCTTAAATACTTTCATCATAAGATCACCTTCCACTCTTCTTGTTCGCTGGTCAAATAGATCAGCTCTTTTCATTCATTCTCTATTCAACTCGTTTCCCCTCCTTGTTTCCATCCAAACCCAAGAAGTTTAAATTTTGTTTAAATTCAAACAACATATCTATCTCTCAGATCTGCAAAGAAGTATATTGATTAAAAAGGAGGCTTCCCTTGATGAAGCAGAAAAAGAAACGAACATCTCCAGAAAAACAAACAGTCTTTTTTCATTTAGCGGATGCTCTCATTCCGAGTGTGGACATGATGGCATATGCAGCAAAGGCATTTTTTCACCTTTTAAGAAAAGCCTTCTCAGCCGTTTGATAAAACCCCGCACAGCATGCGTGCGAGGTTCTTTTTTAGGGCTGATAAATTTGACTTCCCTGACTGACAAACTCCTTCGCCTTCTTTTCCATCTCTCTTTTCACTTCTTCAGATTGATTGCGGATATCATGGGAAATTTTCATACTGCAAAACTTCGGTCCGCACATCGAGCAAAAGTGAGCAGTCTTAGCACCTTCAGCAGGCAATGTTTCATCATGGAACGCCAAGGCTCTTTCTGGATCAAGTGACAGGTTGAATTGGTCCCGCCACCTAAATTCAAATCTCGCTTTTGATAATGCATCATCACGCCTTTGAGCAGCAGGGTGTCCTTTTGCTAGATCAGCAGCATGTGCGGCAATTTTATAGGCGATCACGCCTTCTCTCACATCTTCTTTGTTCGGCAGACCTAAATGCTCTTTTGGCGTTACATAGCACAGCATGGCTGTTCCGTACCAGCCGATCATGGCAGCGCCGATGGCGGATGTAATGTGATCATACCCCGGCGCGATATCTGTTGTAAGTGGCCCTAACGTATAAAATGGTGCTTCCTTGCAAATATCCATTTGCTTGTCCACATTCTCTTTGATTTTATCCATTGGGACATGACCAGGCCCTTCAATCATTACCTGCACATCATGTTTCCAAGCGATTTCTGTTAACTCACCTAACGTTTCCAGCTCTGCAAACTGCGCCTCATCATTGGCATCAGCAATCGAGCCTGGTCTAAGTCCATCTCCAAGAGAAAAGGCGATATCATACGTTTTCATAATTTCACAAATGTCTTCAAAGTGTGTGTAAAGGAAATTCTCTTGATGATGAGCAAGACACCATCTTGCCATAATCGCACCGCCTCTTGAAACAATTCCTGTCACCCGATCAACTGTCAGCGGAATATATCTTAATAGCACGCCCGCATGAATCGTGAAATAGTCTACACCTTGCTCTGCTTGTTCAATTAATGTGTCCCTATACACTTCCCACGTCAAATCTTCTGCTATTCCATTCACTTTTTCAAGGGCCTGATAGATAGGAACGGTTCCTACTGGGACTGGGCAATTTCGAATGATCCATTCTCTCGTTGTATGAATGTCCTTTCCAGTAGACAGGTCCATCATTGTGTCTGCCCCCCATCTGATCGCCCACGTCATCTTTTCTACCTCTTCATCAATGGATGACGTAACAGCTGAATTGCCAATATTCGCATTGATTTTGACATGAAAATTCCTTCCGATAATCATTGGTTCACTTTCTGGATGGTTAATATTCGAAGGAATGACGGCTCTTCCGCTCGCTACTTCCTCTCTAACGAACTCAGGGCTTAGCTCTTCTCTTATTGCGATAAACTCCATTTCAGGCGTAATGATGCCTTTTTTGGCATAATGCATTTGCGTCACGCGCGCTCCTTGTTTCGCACGGAGCGGTATATGATGAAAATCAGTCTGGATAGAATGGAAGGACTCCTTCTCCCTTGAACGATATCCGTTATCTTCCGGTTTTACATGACGCCCTTCATAGCTTTCTGTATCTCCTCTTTCTTCAATCCATGCTGCCCTAAGACGCTTTAATCCTTTTGTGACGTCAATATGAACGTTCTCATCAGTGTACGGTCCACTCGTATCGTATACACGGACTGGTACATTTTTTATGTCGCCCGCCTCTGTCACAGTATGTGAGAGCGCAATCTCTCTTTTTGGCACTAAAATATCGGGTCTTGATCCTTTCTCATACACCTTATGGCTGCCGTCAAAGCTGGATAATAATGATTGGTTGGATGGGACACTTTTCTTTTCTTTCATTTGCTGTTCTCTCCTTTTCTTCTTGTCACCGGACAGGATGGAATCAGCACCAGCAAAAAAACCAGGCTCTATTGAAAGAACCTGGTTTCGTCGTCAGAAATAAACATGCATATCATTGATATGATCCATGCATCATCTTCAACTTCCCCACGCTGGTACGAGCCAGATCAGGTCCAAAGGGTTAAGAAGCTTACGCTACTCTCTCAGCCCATTTACGGGCACCCCTAGTCACTTTTATTGATTTCCACATCAGTGTAGCATAGAGACATCATGAAAAAAAGAGAATTCAGGAAAATAGTTCCTTTCCCCTACAAGCTTCATAGATCATGTTGATATACAGACTTCTATACATGATCTGTCTCTCTCATTTCAATTAAATCTAAAATAATCGTTGATCCTTTTCTCCTATTATGTATAATTAATCTAAACGGAGAATTTTTATACAATCTATTCAAAGGAAGTTCTAGTCGATTGCAAACATTTCTCACATTTATCGTCGTAGGATTCTCAATTGCTCTGCCTGTTGGAGCAATCACGGTTGAAATGACAAAACAGGGACTGAAAAATGGATTCTTTCATGGCTTAACTGTCGGAGCAGGTGGTATGACCATAGACTTATTACTCATCTTGGCTTTATATGCTGGATTTGCTCAATTTTTATCTTTGCCGTTTGTTCAAATCCCTCTCTGGCTGATCGGAGCTGTATTTTTAATGATTCTTGCATACGATTCCATTAAAAATGCGGATCAAGATATCCATTTAGCAGGAGAAAAGGTCAATAAATCATTCGCAAAAACATATCGAAACGGCTTGCTCGTGGCGGTATCCCCTGGAAATCTTGTGTTCTGGGTTTCTGTTTTTGGTGCTGTACTTGCGGATGCTTATACAAAAACAGATTCATCTGAATTTATGCTGGCTGCCGGCGGTATCTTGGCAGGGATTCTCCTTCATGACATCGGTCTTCTCACACTTGTATCCTTAACAAGAAAAGTGATGAATCGAACGATGATCAAGTGGACATCCATTATTGCTGGTATTTTATTACTAGGGTTTGGCTGTTATTTCTTTTACGAATTTTATATAGGCATCAAGGTTTTTTTTTAAGAAAAGGCTAAAGTTCGTGATGAACTTTAGCCTTTTTGATGTCAAACTACCGGGTCATGCCAGTTTGGCCTGTTTCAAATTGCGTTCTTCTCATATCTCTGAAACGTGTGAATGCACCTTCATCTTTTATGACTTGGACTGCTCTTCCATCCGCATAACGAGTCGCTGCTTCTTCTACTTGTGATACGCCTTCTGACGTCAGGCGGCCATCTGATTTAATGGCAATATACACATTCTCATCCGTCACCATGACTTGAGAGTCTGCCACGTGATTCATTTTATTGACGCGGTTGGCAATTTTTCTTGAACGCTGGATGTTCTCTTGTTTATCGTAGCCTGAGAACGACATTTGGTTATGATAGTTCATATCTCCATGACTGTAGCGTCCATCTCCACCTGTGAGAGGCATTCGATCATCAGCTTCAGGACGTGTACGGTAATCAACATTCGTTGTATTTCTACCGTTCATTCCCTCCATGAGTTCAGAAACTGGTCCTTGATGATCCTGGTTGTTGTCTGCCGCTCGTTGATTCGAATGATAACCAACCGGCTGACCTGATTGATTATGACGTGTATCGACACCTGCGTTATGATTTGCACCACATGCCGTTAAACCAATAGGAAGAAGCACTAATGCGATTGTTTTTTGCCATTTTTGCAAACGAAAAACCCCCTGTACAAATTCAATCTCATGAGCGCGAAACAGGCTCTGTTTTAGCATGTACAGTTAGGAGGAAAATCAAGCTGTCAGTTATAAACAAAAAAAGGAACGATTGAGATCGTTCCTTCTGATTGGTGACAAAGGGCTAAAATGTTCTTGATTTTAGCCCTTTGTCTTCTTTTCAGCGTAATAGAAAACCTTTGCAGTCTAGGAAGGGCGAGCACCGGAACGGAGCGAATTTGACATTCGTGAGCACCGGAGCGCAGACCTGACACCGAATGCGAGGGTTTGTCTACACGCTGAAAGGAACGATTGAGATCGTTCCTTCTGTCATTAATCCTCTTCTTCTTCCTCCGGCCTTGCAAAAACGGATTGACCTGGATATGGCTGCATATAAGGCTGAGCTGGATAAGCCCCCATTTGGCCATAAGGAACAGGATTTGGATAATGCCCTGGCCAAGGCTGATGATGCTTCATGCCATCATCACATCCGCAGTCTTCCTTGCCATATGCTGCATTTGAAACGTTTGGATAAAAGCCTTGATTTGCGTTGGCATTTGCGTTGGCGTTTGAATGCATATGGTGATGCCAGTGATGTCCGTCGTTTGCATGATGCTCAAGATTTTCCCCGTAGTAAGCTGGCGCTTGATACGCAGGATAATACGAATGAGCCGGATATGGATATGGCATCATGTGATGGTGATAATACGGCTGGATAGGATAACATAGGCCTGATCCCGGTAAGATTGGCGATGCCGGCACCATTTGCTGCGGATATGGATACATTGCTGGCATGTAATGACCATAACCATAATAAGGATCATATGGTTCATGATGATGGTGCTGGTGATGATGCTCCTTATTTTCAGCTATTCCTCCAACCGCTGCCCCTCCCACATTTGGCATTTGCGGGAAATTAGGAAGGTTTGGGTAATTGCTATGCTCCATATCTTTTCCCTCCTCTTTTTGATGCGGAATATGAATAAACGGATCATACCCCTTTGCCACTTCTTCTTTTAGATGACCTTTATTTTCGTGATGAAAATGGTCCTTGTGGTCTTTATGTTCCTTATTTTCATGATGAAAATGATCTTTGTTATCTTTATGGTCTTTATTTTCATGATGAAAATGATCCTTGTGATCCTTTTTGTCATGAACGTGATCTTTTTTCTCATGATGATCTTTTTTGGGAGGAGGCGTGAATGGCTGGTAGAGATTGGTCTGATAATAGTTCACATCGACTTGCGGAAAAACTGGCTGCTCAATCTTTGGCACTGGCGGTACATAAGGTACCGGTTCATTTGGCTTTTCCTTCGGTTTCGTATCTTGCACTTGCACGACATCTTTTGGCTTTTCTTTCACATACGGATGTTCTTTCGTTTTTGGCATTTCTTTTGCTTTGTGATGATCTGTTTTAACAGGAACACCACTAGATGGAATTTTAATCTTCATACCCGGCATGATCAAATCAGGATTACTGAGCTGTGAATTTAGTTTTTTCAATTCTTGAAAGTCGACTCCGTATTTCTTTGAAATTTTCCAAAGGGAGTCTCCTTTTTGCACAATATGAATTTTCAACGTTTTCCCCTCCTATGCAAAACGTGAACGTAACGGTTATGTCAGAAGTACAATATGTTTCAACATAAATTTATGCCTATTTACAAGCCGATATGATAAAAACTTGTTTTCTGATAGGAGGGGCTGATTCATTATTTAATGGCGAGCATTTTCTTGAGTGCAAGCAATGCGTCTTTTGTGATGTCTTCATCGACCTGTATCAACCCGGCCGGCTGACCCTTCTCAATGCTTTCAAGCGACCATAGCAAATGAGGCAGATCAATCCGGTTCATAGTCAAGCATGGACACATATCTGGGTTGAGGGATTCAATTTGTTTATCTGGGTGCTGCGCTATGATCCGTTTGACTAAATTCATCTCTGTTCCAATTGCCCATTTGCTTCCTGCTGGTGCCTGTTTGATCGTATCAATAATAAATTTCGTTGAACCTGCTAGGTCAGAAGCCCTTACGACCTCATGCGTGCATTCAGGATGAACAAGAATTTGAATGTCACGGTCTTTTTTTCTCATTTCTTCTATATTCCGAACGGTAAACTTCTCGTGTACGGAGCAATGGCCTTTCCATAAAATCATCTTAATACGGGAAAGCGGCTGATCGGTGATGAGCTTTTCTTCTATCTGATCCCACACAGCCATTTCTTCTAGCGGAATACCTAAATCAAAAGCCGTATTACGCCCTAGGTGCTGATCAGGGAGAAACAAAATCCGCTCTTTTTGTGTCAGTGCCCACTCGAGTACTTTTTTAGCGTTTGATGAAGTAACAGTTGCCCCGCCATGCTTGCCGACAAATGCTTTAATATCTGCTGTTGAATTGACATACGTAAGCGGAAGTATTGTATCCCCAAACAGATCAGTGAGCTGCTCCCATGCTCTGTCTGTTTGTTTCATGTTTGCCATATCTGCCATTGAACAGCCTGCCCTCATATCTGGCAATACGACGCTTTGATTCTTGTTTGACAGCATATCTGCCGTTTCTGCCATAAAGTGAACACCGCAGAACACAATGTATTCAGCCTCGTGATTGTCAGCCGCTATTTGCGCCAGCTGCAATGAATCTCCTGTTGCATCTGCAAATTCGATAACCTCATCCTTTTGATAATGGTGGCCCGGTATAAAAAGCTTTGAGCCAAAAGCCCGCTTAATTTCTAACACTCGCTGCTTCATCTCATCTTCAGAGCGGTGTTTATATTCATCTGGCATCATGACTGCATGTTGATTGGCTAATACATTAAGCATGGACATGAGTCGTTCCCCCTTTATGACTGAATTCCATATTCATACTAAAATCAAACGCTGGAGCAGAATGAGTCAGAAAACCAAGTGAAATAAGATCGACTCCTGTCCCCCTGTAGCTTGGCAATGTCTCTAACGTGATTCCCCCTGAAGCCTCTGTCAGAATGGACTCTGGCGTCATTTGTTTAAAACGTTTTACCTCGTCCGGAGAGCAGTTATCAAACATGATGACATCCGCTTTTGCTTCAATGGCTTCCATTAGCTGCGTTTCTGATTCAATTTCCACTTCAATTTTCACCATATGACCGGCATATGCTCTTGCTTTCTCTACAGCTTCACGGATAGAGCCGCATGCGGCAATATGATTATCTTTAATCATCACCCCATCTGATAAGCCAAAGCGATGATTCTTTCCACCGCCTGTCTTTACTGCGTATTTCTCTAACATACGCAAGCCGGGTGTCGTTTTTCTCGTATCACAAATCGTAATTGACGGGTCGCCTAATCGCTGCACCGCCTCATGTGTTAAGGTGGCGATACCTGTCATTCGCTGCAATAGATTTAAAATGACCCTTTCTCCCTTTAATAGGTCGTTGACTGGGCCCTTTATTTTCGCCAGTAAAGCGCCTGAATGAATCCAATCACCTTCTTGAAAAAACAGCTCAGTTTGAATTTGTTCATTCAACAGTCGGTACCCTATATCAATTAATTGTGATCCTGCCAATACACCAGATTGTTTCGCAATGATAAGAGCTGTTCCTTTCTTGTCTCCAAAGATGGCATCAGCTGATACATCTCCAAAGCCAATATCTTCTGTGAAAAAATGAGTGAGCATTTGTTTTAACTGTAAACGTTCCATTTGGCACCGATCCTTTCATTTTTCATGATATGAATGTGACCTTTTTCATGAACAATCTGCCTACCCTGCCACAACGCATCACTTCGCTCTGGATAATCCATTCGATAATGGCCGCCTCTGCTTTCTGTACGAAGTAATGCAGATTGAGCAAGGCAAATCGCTAATGCCCATTGATTGCTTAATTCGATCTGTTCATTTGTGATATCCTTCACATTAATTTGCTGAAAAGTGATATGTTGCAACGAATGAAGCAAAGTCTGCAAACCTTTTTCATCTCTCACAATGGCCGCATATGTAGCCATCCATTGTCTCAGCACAGCCTTTGAAATCATTGGGACTCGCCATATTTCTCGAATAGAAAAAGGTGGACTTATTTCTTTCTGTTTAGGGAGCTGTTCAATTTTTTGTGCCGCTTTGCTGCCTAACACGAGACCTTCCAGAAGAGAATTACTCGCCAATCGATTCGCACCGTGTAAGCCAGTACAGGCCGCTTCTCCAATGGCAAATAGCGCTGGAACAGTGGTTTCTCCATATTCATTGACGCTGATTCCGCCCATTAAAAAGTGCATACCGGGGGAAATTGGCAGCCTGCCGCTTGCCATATCGACGCCTGCACGCTGACACATTGCATCTATTGCTGGAAAACGAGTTGAAAAATGCGGAATATCATGGATGTTAAGATACAATTGATGACCTAATTGCTGCTCATGAAAAATTGCTCTAGCGACCACATCTCTAGGTGCTAAATCAGTTTGTGGGTGAATACCTTTCATGATCCGCCTGCCTGTTTCATCTTCTAAATAAGCTCCCTCTCCTCGTACTGCCTCTGAAATGAGACCAACTGCTTTTCCAGCGATTGTTAAAAGAGTAGGATGGAATTGAACAAATTCGAGATCCACTAATTGCGCACCGGCTCGATAGGCCATCATCAGCCCGTCTCCTGTTACAGAAGGATCATTTGTGTTTGTCTCATATAGGGAGCCGCAGCCGCCAGTTGATAAAACAACGGCATCTGCGGTCATCGTATGTACGTGTCCTTTCTCGTCTTTCCATACAACACCCGTACATGTCCCTTCATGAACCAATAGATCAATGACATGATGATATTCGTATAAATGAATATGTGATCCGAGCTGACTTTTTAGATACTGTACAAGGGTTTTCCCTGTTTGATCTCCTCCCGCGTGCAAGATGCGATGAGTGGTGTGTGCCCCCTCTTTGCCTAATTGCGGCTCTCCCATCTCATCTTGATCAAATGGACAGCCTTCTGCTACGAGCTGCTCCACAAGGTGCTTTCCAAGTTTCACGATTTCTTGTACGGTTCTTTCATCATTGTGATCACAGCCGGCAGCTAGTGTATCTTGCACATGCTGCTCAGCTGAATCATGTGCTGAAAAGGCAGCAGCGATTCCACCTTGTGCCAGCATGGAATTACTAGATGAAAATTGTTTTTTTGTCATCATGATGACCTGGCAGTTTTTCGAAATGGTTTTTGCAAAGGAAAGCGCTGCAATGCCTGATCCCACCACAATAACTTTTTTGATTGATGACACCATCGCCCCTCCTGTCATTTACACCTGTCTTGACACATATCATTACACAACACTAAAATAAATACAAGAAAAAATTTTCACACGGGAGATGGATAGGTTGGTTTATTTAGATTACGCAGCTTCTACACCTGTTTCAGAGGAAGCACTGCATGTTTTTGAGCAACTCAGTAAAAATTTCTACGGAAATGCAAGCAGTCTTCATGATGCTGGGGGAAAAGCAAATGACATATTGTCTTACAGCAGACAATCACTCGCTGCCATGATCGAGGGTGAACCAGATGGAGTCTACTTTACAAGCGGTGGAACTGAATCCAATCTCCTTGCGATTCAATCGATCATCAATGGACTGCCAGCGCATCAACAGCATGTCATCACAACTTCAGTTGAGCACCCTTCTGTTCATCATGCAGTTAGCAGCTTAGAGCGTCTTGGCGTAAAAGTCACGATCATTGAACCGAATCAGGATGGAATCGTTACAGAGGACATTCTCAAAGAAGCATTATTGCCTGAAACAGGGCTAGTATCTATTCAGCACGCTAATTCAGAAACAGGGATTATCCAACCGCTTGCTGAATTAGCGCCTCTTTTAAAAGAAAGGAACATTCTATTTCATACTGATGCTGTGCAAACATTTGGAAAGATTCGTGTGTCCATCAAAGACCTTGGAGTCGATGCCGTGTCCATCTCAAGTCATAAAGTGTATGCTCCTAAAGGCGCTGGTGCCGTTTATATGGGCGCACATGTTCCTTGGAAACCTTTATATAGAGGGGCAGTTCAGGAAAATGGCTTACGTCCAGGGACAGTGAACGTTCCGTGTATCGGTGCTTTTGCTGCCGCAAGTGAACAAACGATGCTTAGGCTGGATGAACAGCATAAATTAGATGAGCAGCTGCGTGATTATTTTCTTCAGCAGTTAAAAATAAGACAGCTGCCTGTTCGTACACTTGAGGACAATGACAACCGCCGCACGCTGCCTCATATTATTGGTTGTTTTTTTGAAGGGTTTGAAGGACAATATGTAATGTTAGCATGTAATCGGCATGGGATTTGTCTATCAACTGGAAGCGCGTGTGCTTCTGGTTATCATCATCCTTCCCCTGCTGTGAAGGCATTACGTGTATCAGATCGTGATGCCCTTCAATTTATTCGACTATCATTTGGATGGCAGTCATCAAAAGAGGACATCGATCAGCTTTTGCATACATTTGAGCATTTGCAAAAGGAGAAGAAGGGAGCTTAGGACGTGGAGCAAGAGAGGAAACTCATTGGCGAAGAAAGAAGAACCGCCATTTTAGAGTGGCTGAAAGAAACAGACACACCGCTTACCGGAAGCTTTTTAGCAAAAAAAGCGGCTGTCTCTCGACAAGTCATTGTACAAGATATCTCATTATTAAAAGCAAAAAACGAACCCATTATTGCCACAAGCCAAGGCTATGTGTATATGGCAGCGCAGCATGCGCCAGAAAAAGAAATTGAACAAATCATCGCCTGCAAGCATGATCCTGCTCGTACAGAAGAGGAACTGACCTTGATTGTAGACTTTGGAGTGACGGTGAAAGATGTGATCATTGAGCACCCTGTTTATGGTGAACTGACGGCCTCTATTCGCGTCAGCACACGGAAACAAGTCGCTGATTTTGTGCATCATATTTCTAACACCGGCGCGTCCTATTTGTCAGAACTAACAGACGGCGTGCACCTGCATACTCTCACTTCTTACAGCCAAAAGCAGCTTGACCAAGCCATTCAAGCGCTGGATGATGCTGGGTTTTTAATAAAAGACTAAAAAAATAGTGTCCTCATGGGACACTATTTTTCATTCGTTAATTCATAGGTTTGATAGCTGCCGAGCAGCTTGACCTCACAGCCAATCGCTTCTAATTCTTGAATCGCACCAGGGACTAGAACATCATCCATTTCTTTTTCAATATCAATAATAAATAAATAATGTCCAAGACCTGTTTTTGTCGGACGAGATTCAATTTTTGACAAGTTGAGATTCCGCCAAGAAAAAGCAGACAGCACACGGTGCAATGCGCCTGATTGGTCATCCTTTGGCAGACTGACCACAATAGTCGTTTTTGGTTTTGATGAGAAACCAGAATTCATTGGGAACGATGCATTAGGATCTTTATGTAAAATCACAAAACGTGTATGGTTGTGCGGATAATCATGAATGTCTTTTTTCGCAATCGTCAATCCATACGTTTTTGCGGCAATTTCATTGGCAATAGCCCCAACAGCTTCATCTGGATGCTCACTGATATATTTTGCTGCATAGCCTGTTGATTCCACTGGCCGATGAGGAATATGAGGGTACTGCTTTTTCAGAAATTGATGACACTGAGCAATCGCGTGAGGATGCGACTGAATGACATCTAACGTCTCCCAGCTGTCCGCTCTTGATGGGTGGACAAGCAAATGCTGCCGAATTGGTGCTGTCATTTCCCCCACAATGGACAGCGCTTCTTCATGAATTAAATAATCAATCGTTAAGTTCACAGATCCTTCGAGTGCATTTTCAAGTGGAACGACTGCCAAATCGACTTCGCCCTTTGACACAGCATCCATACATTGCGGAATTGTTGCATAGGCACGCTGCACCGCATCTTTTGGAAAACAAGAGCATACGGCCAAATGAGTAAATGTTGCCTCTGGTCCAAAATAACCTACAGTTAATTGCTTCATCTGCTATGATCTCTCCTTTTACGCCCCAGAACCTAGAATTTCGACTTTTTCGACAAATTCAAGCTTTCTTAATTGATTCATGACGGTATTGATATCATCTGCCATTCCAGCTGTACTAATTGATAAGGTGACATTCGCTCTTCCTTGCAGCGGAATCGTTTGGTGAATGGATAACACATTACAGCCAGAGTCAGCCACGATTTGAAGCAGTCTTGACAAAGCCCCAGACCGATCCTCAAGGTGGAAAAACAATGTGATGATCTGCTCTTTCACCATCGTATAAAAAGGAAAAACAGCATCTCGGTATTTATAAAAAGCACTGCGGCTTAAATCCGCTTTTTGAACAGCATCAGCAACTGAATCCGCTTTTTTGCGATCAAGAAGCTTTTTGACCTCAAGCGTTTTTCGCATCGCATCTGGAAGTACATCCTCTCTTACTAAATAGAACGTTTCTTCTTTCACCTGTTTTCTCCCCTTTTAAAAACGGGAGAGCCCATAACTGGACCCTCCTTTTGATCAATCAATAAATTCGAATTCAAATTCAAGCAGACGAATGATGTCGCCATCTTTTGCACCGCGCTCACGCAAGGCATCATCGACACCCATTCCGCGCAGCTGTCTAGAGAATCGTTTAACGGATTCATCTCTTGAAAAATCTGTCATCTTAAAGAGTCGCTCAAGTGCTTTACCCGTTAACACAAACGTACCATCAGGATCTCTTGAGATCTCAAATGGTGCATCGCCCTCATCAAATCTGTACATCACGCGGTTATCCGACAGCTCCTCTTCATTATAGAGCGGGAATTCCGGTGTTGTTTCAAGCTGATTGGCAATTTCAAATAAGAGCTCACGAAGTCCTTCTCTTGTGATCGCACTAATCGGGAACACTTTATAGTCATCCGTTAATTTTTCTTTAAATGCCGCTAGATTGTCAGCTGCATCTGGCATGTCCATTTTGTTCGCAACAATGATTTGCGGACGCTCTGTCAATCTCATATTGTATTGCTCAAGCTCTTCATTAATCGTCACGTAGTCTTCGTATGGGTCACGCCCTTCAAGTCCAGACATATCAATGACATGGACAATGACACGTGTACGCTCAATATGACGTAAAAATTGATGACCTAAGCCAACGCCTTCGTGCGCTCCTTCGATCAGTCCTGGCAGATCCGCCATAACAAAGCTTCGGTTATCGTCTGTTTCAACAACTCCGAGGTTCGGCACAAGCGTTGTAAAATGATAATCCGCAATTTTTGGTTTCGCAGAAGAGACAATCGAAAGCAGCGTTGACTTCCCGACACTTGGGAAACCAACAAGTCCAACATCTGCAAGTACTTTTAATTCTAAGATGACGTCACGTTCTTTACCTGGCTCACCGTTTTCAGACAGCTGTGGTGCAGGGTTTGCTGGTGTTGCGAAGCGTGAATTTCCACGTCCGCCACGTCCGCCTTTGGCAATCACAGCCCGCTGCCCATGCTCTGTCAAGTCAGCTAGTACTTGTTCCGTCTCTGCATCTGTTACAACCGTACCCGGCGGAACTTTGACAATCATTTCTTCCGCATTTCGGCCATGCTGGTTTTTACTCATTCCGTGCTCACCGCGGTCAGCCTTGAAATGACGCTTATAACGAAAGTCCATTAACGTTCTAAGTCCTTCGTCTACTTCAAATACAACATCTGCACCATTTCCGCCGTCGCCGCCTGCTGGGCCGCCCTTTGGTACATATTTTTCACGACGGAACGCCACCATACCGTTTCCGCCGTCACCGCCTTTAACATACACTTTAACCTGATCTACAAACATAACTTCCTCCGTTTCTCTGCATCACATATCTCGTTCTTGCCTCAAACAAAGCTCAATCATGGACTCATGAGGCGTCACATGAAATTGCGTTATACTCATACATGGATAGTTTGCGTCATGAAACGCATTTAACGCATCCAAACTTGTTAATTTTCCTTTGAAATCAAAATATAAGATCACATCATTTTCTTCATGATCTGTTTGGAAAGTGACCGTTAAATGATTTTCAGTTTTTTGACAAACTGATTGATCGAATATCGAAAACAACTCCTGTGATACCGTTAGCAGCTGCGATTCATATGCTGATAAGTCTCGGGTTTCACCAAGCACTTCATATTCTAAGGTGATAAAATGCGACTCCCAATTAAATGTTAGAAAGGAATAGGCCAATTGGGGAATTTTTAAATTTGAGAGTTTGGATTCATGCTGTGCTTCAATGACCATTTCTTCTATAATTTCAAACACGCGGTCATATTTTTCTAATGTCAAGTTGCCTTTGATCAGCTGTAATTTATTCATCCAGTCGTGTCTTGAACGACTGAGCAGATCAATCAATTCATTTGTTAATGCAACGTGAGTTAATTTTTCATTTTCTTTACTTGGTATCTCTTCCATTATCGCACTCCCAATCGTTTGGTCTCTCTTTTAGGAGTCTTATCATCAATATGTCTCCCTGAATTATAACAGAGAAGACAGCATAGAAAAACACTAGTTATGTGAGGAAAGGTTGTTTTTTCTGATCGTATAGGAGAAAATGAGGCAAAGTCAGCAAACGTTCTTTGATATTTATGGAGTGCATCTTCTTTTATCATCTTCGGGTACTGCTTGTAAAAGTGAAAAAAACTCCAGTCAATGACCGGAGTTTTTAGCAATTATTGTGCCGCAGGATATACGCTCACTTTTTTACGGTCACGACCGAAACGTTCGAATTTAACTGTTCCGTCGATTTTAGCGAAAAGAGTGTCGTCGCCTCCGCGTCCAACGTTTTCACCTGGATAGATTTTCGTTCCACGTTGACGATAAAGGATAGAACCACCAGTTACGAATTGACCATCAGCACGTTTAGCGCCTAAACGTTTAGACTCAGAGTCACGTCCGTTCTTTGTAGAACCTACCCCTTTTTTAGATGCGAAAAATTGAAGATCTAATCTAAGCATGAAGTTCACCTCCTATTTTTTTGTTGATATTCTCACATAATCGTGATAATCTCGTTCAATTGTCTCTAAGGAAACGACCATGCCTTCTAAAAGCAGCTGGGCTTTTTCAAAGGATACTGGATCTGTATCAGCTGGCAGTTCAAAAGAGAAATAGCCGCCTTCTTCACCAATATCGAGCAGTGGGTCCAATCCTGTCAGTGCAATAATTGAATTGACTGAGCCGAAAACAACAGCAGATACACCTGCACAAACGAGATCCTGACCTTTTTCAGCAAACTCGGCATGTCCAGTCATCTGAAAAGACGTAATGCTTTCATCTGCTGAAGACCGAGTAATGGTTGCTTTGATCATATCACTCACACGCCTTAAGCGTTGATTTTTTCGATAACAACTTTAGTGTAAGGTTGACGATGACCTTGTTTCTTGTGGTTGTTTTTCTTCGGTTTGTACTTGAACACAGTAATTTTCTTACCGCGACCTTGTTTTTCAACTTTAGCCGTTACTGTTGCTCCAGCAACTGAAGGGTTACCCACTTTGACAGTGTCTCCGCCGACAAACAATACGTTTTCGAAAGTTACTGTTTCACCTGCTTCAGCAGCTAGTTTTTCAACATAAACAGTTTGACCTTCTTCAACTTTTACTTGTTTACCACCAGTTTCGATAATTGCGTACATCTCTGCACCTCCTAATAAACTCAGACTCGCCGAATACAGGGGGCCATAGGCTCTTTACACCTGCTTCGCGCGGTTGTAGCACGGGTGCTACATATCCATAACATTAAAAAATATATCAAACTAGACGCAGAATGTCAATGTATTTTCACCATTAGTACGGTAAAAGAAGCTCTTCCATTGAGGAGGTGGTTCTGCGATCTGAAAAATACGCATGAAGCAGTTCATTTTCATCAAGCTGGCTCATCTTCACGCCATCTCTTTCAATAATAATCGGATGTTTGCAGCCCCTTTGAAATCGTGCTATCACTTCGTATACTTTTTCCTCTGCACTTGCTCTCAGCGGAATCAGTTTTTCTACCTTTTGCTCTTTTTTACCGTAATACCGTTCTAGTAAAAAGCGAACCCTGACGTAATGCCGCTGTCTGTGCTCCATCACGAGTGAATAAGCTAAAAAAGTGAGCAGCACCCAGCCATTGAATTGCAGCGGTGCAAACAAAAGTAACCCTCCTGTCAATAGGCCGAAAAAGACAAGTGAGCCTTTTATTGCGAGAGCATGTGCACGTTGGAAAGGGTAAAAAACAGATAAGAGCAAAAAGACTAATTTTCCGCCATCAAGCGGCCAAACGGGCAAAAGATTCACAAGAAAAATCGCCATATTATAAAAGGTAAACATCGTAAAGACGTCGTGCGAGATAAGAGAAGCCTCCATGAAAAGCCATGCCATGAGCTGGAGCGGTACATGCTGAAGCGGCCCGCACAAAATGACCGCCAGCTCTTCTTTTAACGGACGGTTCCCATGTTCCTCTACTTCCACCGTCCCGCCAAATGGCAGTAAAAAAATCCGCCGAATGCGCCAATGATAATAGCAGGCAGCCGCTGCATGTCCAAGTTCATGAACACAGACAATAACGAGCAGACAAAGCAGCGGCTTGATTTGACCTGACAGAATCGCAAACGCCATCACAATCCACAGCAGCGGATGGATGTGAATTTTCGTCAGCATAAGCAGCCATCTATTCAAAGGTCATCACCTGAATAGGATCGATAAATTGTTCATTTTGCTTAATGGCAAAGTAATACGTGCCCTTTCCTTGATCATCAAGCGAAATCTGGCCAATTTTTTCACCCTTATCGACAAAATCGTATAAGGCCACATCGGCTTTCTTTAATTGACCGTACCAGCTATAGCTGTTATCTGCATGCTGCACCACCACGGTAAGCCCTGTATCGCTTTTCTTTTTCACCTCGACCACGTAGCCTTCCTTCATACTATCAATCGCTTCAGCTGATGTCTCGACTTTGACCCCTGCTCCATTTTGCGTAAAGGATTCCTGCACTTTACCAGAGGCAGGAACAGCCAGTTCTTGATTTGCTTGCACGTCCTTTTGGCCATCTTTTTTCTCGGTTAAAAAGGCCAGCGGATGCCCAACTGTTTTTTCAAACCAGCGGTTGGCAGCAGCAAATTGAAAATCTTGCTCAAAGGTCTGAGTAATCATTGGCTTCAGCTGCTGAAACGGACCTGCCTGACCTTTAAATGAAATGGCTGCAATCAACACAAGGGACGCTGATAATAAGCATTTAAGCACAAAGGTATTCGGGTTAAATAAGGGATGACGGTATTTCTTTGGCTGGTGAGCCGCCGGTTCGTAGGAGGTCGAGCCAGAATGCTTTTCTTCCTCTGTCAGCATAACCCATGGCGGGATATCTTCTTTTTTCTTGAAAGCCGTCTTCTTAGGGGGAGCAGCTGGCTGCTTTGTTTTGCGGCGCTGCGCGATTTTCTTTCGGTACTCGTCCACTCTTTTCATGAGATCACCCTTTACATACAAACAGTTTGTACATTTTATGTGACAACCTCATCTGATATGCAACAAAAAGACCGATTCTCATCGAATCGGTCTCAGCGGGTAGACAAACCCTCGCATTCGGTGTCAGGTCTGCGCTCCGGTGCTCACGAATATCGAATTCGCTTCGCAAAGGCAGCGCTTTTCCTAGACTGCAAAGGTTTTCTATCACAGTTAAGTGATTATGCTCTTACACCAAAAAATGCTTTCAGCTTTGCAAACATTCCCTTGTTTTCTTCTTCAAAAGATTGAAGCGGTACTGATTCCCCTAGTACCCGGCGGGCAATATTGCGATATGCAATCGATACTTTATTTTTAGCATCCATGACAATTGGTTCACCATTGTTTGAAGCCTTAATCACATCATCATCATCTGCTACGATGCCAAGTAGATCAATTGATAGGTGATGTACAACTTCATCCACATCCATTGAATCGCCATTTTTCGCCATGTGTGTACGAATACGGTTGACAATCAAACGAGGGGGTTCGATATCTTCTTGTTCTAACAAACCAATGATTCGGTCCGCATCTCTCACAGCTGAGATTTCAGGTGTCGTCACGACAATGGCCTTGTCTGCACCGGATACAGCATTTTTAAAGCCTTGCTCAATTCCAGCAGGGCAGTCAATAACAACATAATCAAAGTCTTGTTTCAATGATTGAATTAATTCTTTGATCTGTTCCGGCTCTACAGCCGTTTTATCGCTTGTTTGAGCAGCAGGTAAAAGATACAAAAGATCCTCGAAACGCTTATCTTTTACAAGCGCTTGGTGAATTTTGCATCTTCCTTCTACTACATCAACTAGATCATAAATAATGCGGTTTTCCAGCCCCATCACGACATCCAGATTCCGAAGGCCGATGTCGGTATCAACTAGACACACCTTTTTCCCTTGAATTGCTAGTGCTGTGCCTAAGTTTGCAGATGTTGTTGTTTTGCCAACGCCGCCTTTTCCTGAGGTAATCACAATAGCCTCGCCCAATTTCACATTCCTCCCTCAAGCCTTGTCAGATTAGGTCTTATATGAGCCAATTGCTGCAGGCGTTCAATGATCATATTGCCATCTATATCTAAATAAGCACATTCCATTTCATTTCCATCTTCTTTTTGATCTGGTGCACGGTTAATAACTTGTGCGATGCGAAGCTGTGTTGGAATCATATGTGATGCCGCAATTACAGCCTGTTTGTTGCCATTACATCCAGCATGCGCCACACCTTTTAATGCGCCAAGCACAAAAATATTTCCCCCTGCGCGAATCGTTCCGCCAGGATTGACATCTCCTATTAATAAAAGATCTCCTTCGACATACAGCACCTGTCCAGAGCGTACAATTTTTGCTACAGAAGTAATTTCAGCCTCTGCTTTTAATCGTCTCGCCTCTTCAGTTGACATGACGTCACTTTCAATTGAGTGGATAACGAGATGTTCATTTTCAGACACCGCTTCGGTCAAACGTGTCTCCTGATCCTCTGTTAAATAACGAAAACCAAGCTTAATATGCACATTGACCTTATGTCCTTCTCTTCCATCTGTATATTGCTCAAGTAATAGAACCTCTCGCAAGCCAGAAAGAAGGTCATCAAACGAACAGTCATCATTTAACTGTAAAGTTAATCCGTTTTTTGTACCTTTTATCGTCACATATTGCTGTTTTTGAGTTTTCAAGATGCTCACCTCAACAACATACTCATTTCGCCGTAATTGGACAAACTCCTGCTTTTATTCGTCGATCAGTTCTTGCTTCACATAGGTGAAAAAGAGCCTTAGCGGCACAACAAGTATGAGAGACGCAGCAGTATTTAAAAGAATCGTTGGAATAAAGCGTTCGATGACATACGTATTAAACGGCATAATCCCTGGTTGAATTGTCGCTTGAACGCCGTATACATAAAACTCCATCACGGAAACAGCAATAATCGACAGAAAGACGACAACTAACATATTCGTTTGCAAAACTTTAAAAGCTTTTGCTAGCAAATAGCAAAGCGCCCCAAAGCCAAACATATGAACACCAAGTATGCCTGTATATGAAATATCATATAAAAGTCCAAAGATAAATCCGTAAATCACACCATATTTTTGATTCACAAAAGCAGTCATAAATACAAGTGCGAGTAAAATGAAATGAGGAGCTAAAATTTGATTCTCTGAAACAAATGGGAGCTTCACTAAATCAACAAAAATGCTGTCAAATACGAAGATAAACAACATGACGAAAGCAAGAAGGACACGTTTCACGAGCCTTCCTCCTTCGTCAATTCAGATGCATCTGCCGTACTTGTACTGCGATTCACCACAATCACGCGGTCTAAATTGTTGAGTTCAGCCGCTGGTTCTACGTAAATGATCTTTGTCAGGCCGTAATGGTCTGGCTCAATTTCACTCACCTTACCAATCGTCAAACCTTGCGGGAATACGCCCCCTGCTCCAGATGTTTCAACAAGATCTCCTTTTTTGACATCCCCATCTGCATCGGATTTCAGAATATTCATAGTCAGCATTTTTTTCTTGCTGTCATAACCGTTAATGATTCCATTGAGTTCTTCTTTGCCCTTTTTCGCAAAAATTTTCGTTGAAATTCTATTATTTTGGTCAGTAGAGCTTAGCAACCTTACAGTCGAAGTAAAATTGTTGAGCTTATCACTTTCAATCTTCCCAATTAACGCACCACTCTCATTTGTGACCGCCATATCTTTTTCAACGCCTTGTTTTTTCCCTTTATCAATCATCACAAAGCTATCCCAAAGAGATGGGTTTCTTGCGATAACAGTTGATAGAATTGGCGTGTAGTCACGAATAGAGTTCACATAGCCGAGCTGTTTGCGAAGCTTTTTGTTCTCATCTTCTAGTTCTTGAAGTTTCGCCTCATATTGGGTTTGTCCATCAAGTTTTTTTCGAAGACGCTCGTTTTCATCATATGTGTTCTTTAAATCTTGTACGTTCCCATAAATACCGGCAATAAATTGTGATGGTTTATGAAAGACACCTTGAAAAAAGCCTGTCGTATCCCCCACTAATTTTTCCGGCCATGAAGCACCTCTGCCGCTTTTCACTGAAAAACCAATCATGGCCACCAGTACGATGACACAGACAAGGAGCAACATTAATCTTTTATTCATAAAAAACTGCGGCATGTCTTACACCTCTTTAATTACGCCCGATTATCGATTATCTTTTGATTTTCCTTTGAACAAATGAATATGTTCTAGTGCTTTCCCTGTTCCGATTGCCACACAATCAAGCGGGTCTTCTGCAATTATAACTGGCATTTTCGTTTCATCACTAATGACTTTGTCAAGATTACGAAGCAATGCACCGCCTCCTGTTAAAACAATTCCGCGGTCCATAATATCTGCTGCCAGCTCAGGCGGGGTTTTTTCAAGAGTCATTTTCACTGCATCAACAATTGTTTCCACCGTATCGCGAAGCGCTTTTGCAATCTCTTCTGCCGTAATAGAGATTGTTTTTGGCAGACCTGTTAAAAGGTCTCGTCCGCGAATATCCATCTCAGCATGTACATCAGGCTGCGCAGAACCGATTTCCATTTTAATCGCTTCTGACGTACGATCACCGATCATTAGGTTATACGTTTTACGGATGTAGCTGCTGATCGCATCATCCATTTCATCTCCTGCCACGCGGATTGATTGTGATGTCACAATGCCGCCAAGAGAAATAATCGCTACCTCTGTTGTACCGCCGCCAATGTCCACAACCATACTTCCTGTTGGCTCCCATACAGGCAGGTTAGCACCGATTGCCGCAGCAAATGGTTCTTCAATCGGGTATGCGTCACGTGCACCAGCTTGTCTTGTTGCATCAATGACTGCACGCTCTTCTACAGCTGTAATACCAGATGGTACACATACCATGACGTAAGGTTTACGAGCAAAAAGCCCTTTGCCTTTTAATGCTTGATTAATGTAATATTTCATCATTGTTGCTGTCGTCTCGTAATCTGCAATGACTCCGTCTTTCATTGGGCGTAATGCAACAACATTACCAGGTGTACGGCCAATCATGTTTCTAGCATCATTTCCGACTGCCACTATAGACTTCGTATCAGTTTCCAAGGCTACGACCGAAGGTTCTCTCACAACAATGCCTTTTCCTTTAATAAAAACAAGCGTATTCGCTGTTCCAAGATCTATTCCAAGGTCTTTTGTACCAATTCCAAACATATGTATGTATCTTCCTTTCTTAAACCAAAATTCCCTTAGGGAAAAACTCATAAACTCTATTATATCGTAAAACATTGAAAAAAAAAGTGTTACAAATACCCTTTTTCCTTCAAACTCACAAATTTTTGATCACCTATGACAAGATGATCAAGCAGCTGTATTCCAATCAGCTTTCCACATTCAAAAAGCCGCTGAGTGACTTCAATATCTTCCCTGCTCGGCGTCGGGTCTCCAGATGGATGGTTGTGCACACATATAAATGAAGCAGCGGACCGTTTAAAGGCCTCTTTGAAAATTTCACGCGGGTGAACGATGGATGAGTTCAGACTTCCAATAAACACAGTATGTTTATGAAGAACCTGATTCTTTGTATTGAGGTATAGACATACGAAATTCTCCTGTTGTAAAAACCTCATATCTTCCATCACATAGTTTGCCCCATCCTCTGGTGTGCGGATCACATAGCGGTTGTCCGTCGTTTGATGGTGTAATCTAGTGCCGAGTTCTAAAGCAGCTAAAAGAGCGATCGCCTTCGCCTTTCCAACTCCTCGAATCTTCGACATTTCTTCAATTGAGGCTTCTCTTACAGAGCGAAGACCGCCAAATGTTTGCAGAAGTCTTGCGGAAATTTGGAGAACTGATTCCTTTTTTGTGCCTGTCCTTAAAAGAATCGCAACAAGTTCATGGTTTGACATACTGCCGGGACCATATTTCATAAATCGTTCTCTCGGCTTTTCATCTTGAGGAAAATGCTTTAGCAACATAGGGAAATCGTTCATGATGCCCACTCCTTTTAGATTCCTTCCTGTCATCAAAAAGGGGTGATTCCAAATGTTTCGAGCACTCTAACTGTTTTGGCAATAGGGAGACCTACAACGGAAAAATAATCACCATCTATTTTTTGAACAAACAGTGCGCCTTTTCCTTGAATGCCATAGCTCCCCGCTTTATCGAGCGGTTCTCCCGTTTCGATATAGCGGTCTATTTCATTTTGCGTAAGTGTCCAAAATGTCACTTCTGTCTGTTCATAAAATGTTTCTTTTCTATTCTCTGACTGAATCGTGACACCCGTCAAGACTTGATGTGTCTTTCCTGACAATAATTGAAGCATTGAGGCCGCTTCTTCCTTGTCTTTAGGTTTCCCAAGACATTTGCCGTCAATTGCAACAATCGTATCTGCACCAATAATCACAGCTTCGGGATATAATGTTTGAATATCACTTGCTTTTTGTTCTGCCAACCATTGGACGTTCTCTGCAGGAGAAAAGTTTCGATTTATTTCTTCTTTTAATTGACTTGCTTGAATGTCATAAGAAAACCCTGCTAGATCAAGCAATTCTTTTCTTCTAGGGGATTGAGATGCAAGAATCAATTGGTTCATGTTTGTTCATCCTTTCAGGGTTTAGCCTAAGAAGTAAGATACCCATTCATCCTATCAAATGTACATCTTACCGACAATTTACGAAAATTCATTTTTCATGTTCCTTCATCATTATGTTGGATGCAAAAGAAAAAAACTAGTCATTTTTTGACTAGTTTGGTTTCTTAAAATATGATTTTACGTATTTAATTGATCAAGCAGTGCCTGCTGAGATTTCCACCCGTTTTCAGCAGTAGGTTCATTTAACAGCTGCACCGCTTTCAGCAAACTGCTTTTAGCTGGTGCGTCCATTGTTTTGGCACTTTCAAGCTCAGAGATCAGCTGCGTAACGTCCTTTTGATCCACATCATCCCCTGCAATGACCTTAGAGGATAAAACAGATGCCTTTTCTATTAAACTAGTCAGCTCCTCCGGTACTTGAAATGAGAGCTCCTTGCCTCCCCACGCTTCAAAGTGCTGATCAATCAGCTTCTTCCCAACAGCACTTGTCATGCCCTGTTCTGTCGCAAGCCCAGCAATGACATAATAGCCATCATCCATTGAGACCTTTTTCCCCGCATATCCTGCTTCTTTTAAACTGCCAACTAATTCATCTGCTCCTTTTTCAGAGGAAAACTTTCCAGCCTGTACGACATATGTTGAAAAACTGCCAGAGGCGCTTTTTTCATCTTTATTCTCTTTTGATTCATCAGCAGTATCTGCTGGCGGCGCATCCCCGCCCGCTTTCATCGATGATTGATTTCCGGACGCTGAAACGCTGATATCTCCCCCTGATGGATTCTGAGTACCATCTTGGCTTAAGCTAAGTGCAAACACACCAAGGCCTGTCCCAAGAACCACTGCAAACACAATCGTTGTCATCACTCTCTTAAACGGGCCGCGGTTTTTACCGAACTTCTGATCAAAGGAGCCTTTTTTCTTTTGATATGGTGTCACGACCTTTGGGTCAGAATGATAAATATGATCAGCTGCGTCATCCCACTGGAAATCTTCTTCTTTCGGTTTAGCCGGTTCTTCCTCGGAAGCAGCTGTCTCCTGTTCTGACTGCCTTTTTTCCTCCCAATTCGAAAACGTCACTTGATCATCCTCTTGCTGTTTTGTTTTTGGCGGCTGGTGGTCATCTTCATGAAGCATTTCTTCTTTGCCATTAATATTGACTTTTAACCCTTGTTTTTTTGCCTGCCTTTTTTTCACTGTCATTCCCCGCTTTCTGACATTGTTTTTAAGAAAGACCTTTTTGTCCAATGAATCAGCGCGAATGTAACCCGTCCTTCTTTCTGTTTCACACTTTAACATAGCGAAAAAAAAAAAGAACAAGACTTTTGTCGGCAGGGAAAAAAAGTGTTCGCCAATTTTTTCAACCGATCGACCCGGCGAACGGGAACATGATATGAGCTCCATAGAGATACAGCCAAAAAGAAAAGGAGATCGCAGGAACAAAAGGAAATGGCTCATCTAATCGAAACGAAAAAACCTTCGCATAGACGATTCCAGCGATACACGAGAGGAAAAGAATGAGAAGGAATGGCTTGAATCCTAAGCAGAATGCAAGCACTCCGAACAGCTTCATATCAGCTCCGCCCATGCTATTTGGCTTGAACCGATCTAAACTATAAAACAAGAGAAAGCAAAAAAGAAGCGAAGCCGCTCCTTCCCACCAAATAAGTAGAGGTTCAAGCGTGCGGTATATGACGAAAAGAGGGAAAAAGAAGAGAAACAGCTCGTTTGGCACCCTCATATAAAGGAGATCGCTCACGACAGCAATCACAAATAAACTACAAAGAATCACAAGGAAAAGACCTTCAAACGAAACACCAGCGATTCTATATATGAGCAAAAAAAGACTGCCTGACAGCAGCTCAACCATTGGATATAGTAAAGACAGCCGAGTGCCGCAATGTTTACAAGTCCCCCTCAATAATGCATACGAAACTAGCGGGATCATCTCGCGCAAGGAAAGCGGCTGTTTACAGGCTGTGCAGTGAGAACGAGGAAAAAGAATAGACCGCTTCAGTGGCAGCCTTTCACCAACTAAATGAAAGAACGACCCCATGGTGATGCCTGCAAGAAACACAAAAATGCCAATCATATTCAGTAACCCCTTCCGGAAATAGAATATCCCGGATTGTACCATAGCGATTCACCTTGAACACCTAATGAAAATGTGATTCTCCCCCCTCTTTTACATTTCAAAAGAAAAAAGACGCACATTACATAGAAGAAATTGCGTCTTTTGATTACCTTAAAATACGATTTCGAACATCTGAGAAAAAGTGTACAAATACCTAAACCCTTTCCCTTCAAATTCACAAATTTTTGATCAAATATGACAAGATAATAAAGCAGATATCCTAACAAGAAAGAGCACAAGATCGAAGCTTACCCGTCCTATATAAAATCTTCATATACTTAATCTTGCAATTATTTTTACGCCCGTTTTGTAAGATGAGCACTAAAATTAACACCATATATTATCTCAACTACACTTCCATCACTATTAAATAATTAATTATTTAATAGCGGCTAGAATATTTCCCCATTATTTTCATCCTTATCATTACCTTGATCGTCTTCATTTTCTTCTTCATTTTGCTCTTCATGAAATTCAATACTGGTGTTTCCAGTAATATTGTCAAAGGGAGTATAGTAAACACCTATGCTTTTCCCTAAAATAATTCGTTTAAAAAGGATTACAACTATTAAAACAACTATTAATAACATAAAAGAAAGAAGTACTCCACTAATAATAAACAAGTTATTCCTCCTTTCAGATGAAAATTGAGGGAAAGGGTTTTAAAAATTAAATTACAATCTGTTAATTTATAAATTAATACTACGCGATACACCTTTTCATCTATTTTACTATATAGTTATATTAAACCCAAAATAATCCATCCCAAAAAAGCAGCAGTCATTACTTGAATTGAAATTTGATTAAAAATATCTCATAAACCATCATTGAGGGAATAAGAAGGGGCGGGCATCGAATTAAATATGTTTACTCCATGTAGAATTCCTTCCCGTCATCAGCGCTTCAACTTGAGTATCTAGTAAACCGGCTCATTTACATTTCCAAAGAAAAAGACGCACATTGCATAAAAGCAATTGCGTCTTTTGATTACCTTAAAATACGATTTCGTATATCTGAAATAAAATAAAGAGAGCCTGTCACAAGAATCACCGCTGAAGGATCATCACTTTTTTTCTGAATGAACTCAAGCACTGTACGAGGGTCATCATCATACGACTTTGCGTCTAACTGACTGCATACATAAAGATTTTCAGCTGATTCGGCTCTTGGAAAATCAAATGAAACAAAATGGATAGAAGAACTAACGGCTTCAAGCTTTTGAATCATTTGCTTGTACGGCTTGTCTTTTAAAGCACTAAAACATACATGCACCTGTTTACTAGAAAAATGAGCTTGTACGGTTTCAATTAAACGGTCGATCCCTTCTTCATTATGAGCGCCGTCTAAATACACTGAAGGCTGATCTTTAACCTTTTCAAATCTCCCAGCCCAAACTGCCTGCCGAATGCCCTCATATATTTGCTCTTCTGTCACGCTAATATAGCCTTCCTGCTCCAGCCATTCAATGAGTAAAACAGCAAGAGAAGCATTTTGCCTTTGATGCGTTCCAATTAATCCTGTTTCAAGCTGCGGATACTGCCCTCTTGATGTGCGTAATGTGAAACGTTCCCCTGTTTCTGTCGGCTGCTGCTCATCAAAACTACAAGTATCATGTAATGAAATACATTTGGTATTCTTTTCTTTGGCTGTGTTTTGAATGACAGCAAGAGCTTCAGGCTGGTGAACTGCCGTGATCATTGGAATACCCTCTTTGATAATGCCCGCTTTTTCAGCTGCAATTTGTTCAAGTGTGTCACCTAAAATGGCCATATGATCATGACCAATCGACGTAATCGCTGTTAAGATAGGCAGAGCAATATTTGTAGAATCAAGCCTTCCGCCAAGCCCTGTTTCCAAAAGGACAAAGTCTACTTGGTGCACATGAGCAAAATAAGCAAATGCACATGCTGTAATGATTTCAAATTCTGTTGCTGCACCAAGCTCTGTTTGATCTAATTCATCAACAAGAGGCTTGATTTTATTCACCAAACTCAGCCATTCTTCATCCTCTATAGGCACTCCGTTCACGCTGATTCTTTCATTGAACGTTAGTATAAATGGGGAGGTAAAAGTTCCAACTGAATAGCCGGCTGCCTGTAAAACAGAACGTGTAAACGCAATGGTTGATCCTTTACCATTTGTACCTGCAACATGTACTGCTTTTATGCTTTGTTCCGGATTTCCTAGTCTGTTCATCAGCCATTTCATTCGTTCAAGACCCGGTTTTACGCCAAAGGCCAGTCTGCTGTGAATCCACTCAATCGCTTCATGATAGGTTGTAAACAATGTCATCTCTCATTTCATACGAAATTTTCAAAAAAGACGACTCCATTTCATTAGGAGCCGTCTTTTTAACCTTATGCTTTCAGCTCTTCAATACGCTTTTGAACAGCTTCGCGTTTTGCGACATAATCACGTTCTTTCGCACGCTCTTCTTCTACGACACTTTCAGGCGCTTTTTTCATAAAGCCTTCATTGCCAAGCTTTTTCTGTACTCGTTCCACTTCTTTTGTCAGCTTATCAAGCTCTTTTTGCAGACGAGCAATTTCTTCATCTAAGTTGATTAAGCCTTCAAGCGGCAAAATGAGTTCTGCTCCAGAAATAACAGCCGTCATCGCTTTATCACTAGCTGGGACATCTGTGCCAATTTCAAGAACACTTGGGTTCGTGAAGCGCTCAATATATGAACGATTTTTCTCTAAACGTTCCTGAACATCAGACGTAGATGCTTTAATGTAAAGCTCAACTTGTTTGCTCATTGGCGTGTTCACTTCACTACGAATGTTACGAACAGAACGAATGAGTTCAACAAGCAGCTTCATATCAGCAGAAGCTTGTTCGTTGGAAAGCTCCGGCTTCACTTCAGGCCATGCCGCTACAGTAATGGACTCACCTTCATGCGGTAGATGCTGCCAAATTTCTTCTGTTAAGAACGGCATAAACGGATGTAGAAGTCTCATCGTTTGATCTAATACATACGCAAGGATCGAACGAGTCGTTTTCTTCGCCGCTTCGTCTTCACCATAAAGCGGAAGTTTCGCCATTTCAATGTACCAATCACAGAAATCATCCCAAATGAAGTTGTATAAATGTCTGCCCACTTCACCGAATTCATACTTGTCAGCAAGCTGTGTGACACTTTCAATTGTTTCATTTAAGCGTGTTAAAATCCATTGATCAGCAACTGATTTTTCTCCTGATAAATCAAGCTCATCATACGTTAAACCATCCATATTCATTAAAGCAAAACGGGATGCGTTCCAAATTTTGTTCGCAAAGTTCCAAGTAGATTCAACCTTTTCAAAGCTAAAACGAAGATCCTGACCTGGTGAGCTTCCTGTTGCTAAGAAATATCTTAATGAATCCGCACCGTATTTGTCGATGACCTCCATTGGATCAATTCCATTGCCAAGCGACTTACTCATTTTACGTCCTTGTTCGTCGCGGATGAGCCCATGAATGAGGACATCTTTGAACGGTTTTTCTCCTGTGAATTCAAGACCTTGGAAGATCATGCGGGACACCCAGAAGAAAATGATGTCATAGCCTGTTACAAGCAGATTGGTTGGATAGTAGCGCTTGAAGTCTTCACTGTCTGCATCCGGCCAGCCCATTGTAGAAAACGGCCAAAGCGCTGAACTAAACCATGTATCAAGCACATCGTTATCCTGTTCCCAGTTCTCAATATCTTCTGGTGCTTCAAGTCCAACGTATACTTCTTTTGTTTCTTTATGATACCAAGCCGGAATGCGGTGTCCCCACCATAGCTGACGAGAAATACACCAGTCACGGATATTTTCCATCCAATGTAAATATGTCTTCTCAAATCGGTCTGGAACAAATTGAACTTGGTCGTCTCCTTTTTGCAGATGAATGGCTTCGTCTGCCAGCGGCTGCATTTTCACAAACCATTGTGTCGATAAATACGGTTCAACAACAGCTCCACTTCGTTCACTATGACCAACTGAATGCATGTGGTCCTCAATTTTGAACAAAATGCCTTCCTCTTGTAAATCCTTCACAAGCTGTTTGCGGCATTCGAAGCGGTCCATTCCTTTGTATTGCAGGGCATTCGCATTCATTGTGCCGTCTTCATTCATGACAAGAATACGCTCTAACCCATGGCGGTTTCCAAGCTCAAAGTCATTCGGGTCATGAGCAGGTGTAATTTTCACAGCACCTGAACCAAACTCCATATCGACATAGTCATCACCGACGATTGGGATTTCACGGCCTGTAATTGGTAAAACCACTGTTTTTCCAATCAAATGCTGATAGCGTTCGTCATCAGGGTGTACGGCTACGGCTGTATCCCCCAGCATAGTTTCAGGTCTTGTTGTCGCAATTTCAATTGAACCTGTTCCATCTGAAAGCGGATATCTCAAGTGATAAAACGCACCTTGAACATCCTTATAAATCACTTCAATATCAGAAAGTGCCGTTTTCGTTGCTGGATCCCAGTTAATGATGTACTCTCCGCGATAAATAAGCCCTTTTTCATACAATTGAACAAACACTTGGCGAACAGCTTTATTCAGACCTTCATCTAAAGTAAAACGCTCACGGGAGTAATCGAGACCAAGGCCCATTTTTGCCCACTGGCTGCGAATAAAATCTGCATATTCTTCTTTCCACTTCCACGTTTCTTCTACAAATTTCTCCCGGCCAAGGTCATACCGGCTTACGCCTTCTTCGCGAAGCTTTGCCTCGACTTTTGCTTGAGTCGCAATACCGGCATGGTCCATACCTGGAAGCCAAAGAACGTCATAGCCCTGCATCCGTTTCATACGTGTCACGATGTCTTGAAGTGTAGAATCCCATGCGTGCCCAAGGTGCAGTTTTCCTGTCACGTTTGGTGGAGGAATGACGACTGTATATGGATCTTTCGTTTTGTCATTTTGTGCTTCGAAGAATTTCCCTTTAAGCCAGTACGTATAGCGGTCTTTTTCAATCGCATTTGGATCGTACTTTGTTGGCATTTCTTGATTATTTGTTCCCATTTGTGTAACCTCCACATTTTTTCGGCTGATGAAACATAAAAAAAAGCCTTTCCATCCTTATAAAAGGACGAAAAAGCTTTTTCGCGGTACCACCTTTTTTCACGAGACACATACACGTGTCCCATACACTCTAAAGGATAACGGGGTTCTCCCGAATTTCTCTACTTGTTCATTCAAGAAATTAAGCTCACAGGCGACCTTCCAAACAAGTACATCCTAGGAAACCTTTCAGCTCTTGGCTTCCCTCTCTTTAGGGTCTTGCTCGTACTCTTCCTGATCCACGCTTACGATATATCACGTTCATCAGCACATACTCATCTTTTATTAATATTACTAAATGCCTTTTGTTTTCGTCAATCATCTTTTCCGCTTTTCTTCTTCTTTATACAAAATGGGCAGGCACCCTTCGCCCTTTTGCCCATATGATAATAACAAAATGAAGAAGGAGGGCGTTTGATTTGAAGAAGATCAATCCTTACACACTTCCCCCCTGGCTGAGACAAATTCGGGCAGTTGCTTCCCAAGTCGTTCTCCCGATTGCTATATTTCAAGGATTTCGTACGATCATTTTCCCTACGACATTTGACGTCCTCATTCTAGGTATTCTTATTTTTCTCGCCTGTGCCTTTCATCTTGATTGGTTTTAAAAACTCATGCTTATGTACCTGCCCATATAATGCCAACGAAGCATAACCTCGTCATTCCGCCGATGACGAGGCACTTTGTTCTTCTTCAAGCCGTCTAGCCTGCTCAATCTCGTGAATCTTCATGACGGTCGGCTCTGAATTTTTCATCTGCCAATACGCTCTTAACAGCTGCTGGCAGCTTTCCATTTCATCCTGCCCGCCTGCTTCATAGGCTTTTACTGTATCAAACAGACCTTGCGGATAAGCAAGGTAGCTTAAGAACAAATGCAGTTCTTCCTCCCGCAGAGGATTTCCTTTTTGATACGTATAAAACAAGGAAGTGCATTCAGGACAAGACGTGGGATAGGTTTTGAAAGTCCGAAAGTAAAAGGTCAGAAGATCATAAATGGGGGCGGCTTTTTTAGACCGCTCGAAATTAGTGAAATGTCCTGTCCCTACATCATTATACAAAAAGTGATGGATCGATAGCTGCCCATGATTTAGCACAACACGCGTTGTCTCTTTGTCTTTCATTTCTTCATACCAATCTTCTAAACGTTCAAGCGCAAATTCACTGGCAGACATCGCCTCTGAAAAATACATAGCAGCGGCCAGCTCAAATGGCGACATATACCACGTTTGTTCTGCCCGCTCTATGAATCGTTCATACATGTCTTTCTCTGTTTCCCATTTGGTCTTGATTTGGGTGTAATGCGCTTCTATCTCTTGCTCTGTGATATCCATCATGACTTCAGTCCGCTTATGAAGTCTCGCAATCTCTTGAAATAAATATTCGTGCTTATCGTCCTGCTCTTCTCTCTTTTCATTCGTCAGCCACGGCATAAGATAGTATGCATACTGGCTTTCCCGATGACTTGAGAAAAAGGAACCGCTCTTCGTCCGATAAATCGGCACAAAGGAGCGATAGCCCTTTGATTCCAGTTCAAGCATTTGTTCTGTAAATTGCATATGCCGGCTGGCTTTTACTCTTTTTAAGGCAAATACACCCTGCTTTGTATAGACCTTGATGACAGCAGGACTGACAGGTTCAATATATTCAGCCTCAAGCCCGTATTCGTATAAGACAGATTGGATTTCATCCACGTTCACTCACCACATTTTCTCGGTCAGTCATCGTTTGCTATGCATTGCTTTTTTGATATTCAGGAATATAAAGAATCTGCCCTTCCTCAAGCTCCGCATCAATCGATAATGAGTTCGTGCGAAGAAGCTGCTGCACATTCAACTGATATCTCTCACAAATACGATCGACCGTATCTTCCTGCTGAACTATACATATTTTCATGCGGGAAAAATCTTCCTCCTCCTGCTTAGCGAACAGCTTTGTTAAATAAAGAGAATTCTCACTGCCAGACGTTTCTCTCACGTCTTCTTCAAGCTCCTCTTCTTGAGCTGACTCATATATTTTAGGTGCTTCCCGTTCATATAACCGCCCGAGCTGATATTCGTCATCGTGCGCTTCTTGCTCAGGCTCCACTTGAAAAGCAGGTGATTCAAAAGCCGGATACGACTGTACCGTTTCTTCCTGCTCTTCAGCAGCTTCCGGATCCTTTCTCACTTCCACTTCAAAGAACGGATCTTCCCGCTCCTCTTCTTCTAAAAGCTTTGGCGGTTCAAAAAATGGCGGTTCCTGCACCTGAGCTTCAGGAATGGATCGATAGCCAGACGCCACCGCTTTTTCTTGGTTATTCGGCTGTTCCGGCTCTTCATGTTCTTCTAATTCTTCCGTTTCTTCGGGCGCTTCCTCTACTTCCCTCACCAGCTCTATCTCAATTTCTTCTTCCTGTTCCTCTTGCTCGGCGCGCGTGTCTTGTTGGAATACAGGCTGCTTCTCATCATCCTCACGCTCTTCGCCTTGCAGTTCTTCATGTTCTTCTTGTTCCGGCTGCAACTGATAATCATAGGTCATATCGCCATCATCCTCTTCAGGACGATGGACAAATTCATATGGCTCCTCTACAGGCGCTTGAGGCATTTCCTCGTCTAACAAGCCCTCAATGGCCAAATCAGCCTGAATGGTGAGCAAACGATTCTCTGTCAGCTGGTAATCAAACGCATCAATAAACACAAACACATCATTTAAATGACTAATTTTGTTCTTCGGAATGGTGATATCGACTGGAAATTGATGCAGAAGCTCCGCCGTTCCGTCTTCTCTGACCTTTACCTCATCTGCTTCCCTGTATGTTGGAAAGGAACTCAATTCACCCAATAGCTCCTCTTGATTTATGTTGTATTCTCCTGTTAGCTCGAGTGAACCTCTAATAGAAACATAATCATTCACTTCTTGAACGAGAATGTCAGGGTCGAGAGAAATTGACAGCAGCTCACTGACTTCCTGTCCGCTTTTGAAATAAATGGATTCTTCTACCGAAAACTGTAATCGATTGTTTTGAGACAAGTCGGTGTCCTCCTTTCATCTAATCCTTAAAAAATAAAATTAGATGTCAATACAGTTGTATGTGGGAGGAAGTGAAAATATGATTGGTTTTCTCCAATGCAAAAAAGCCGATATGTCTCCATATCGGCTTTTGTTTTATCGACGTAGTTTTTGAAAAACTTTTTCCACTGTCTCAATCGTATATTCAATGTCTTCATCTGTATGAGCTGTTGACAGGAACAGTCCTTCAAATTGAGAAGGCGGAAGGAAGATGCCGTGATCGGCCATTTCCTTGTAAAATTCAGCGAATAAAGCAAGATCAGCAGTTTTCGCTTTGTCATAATTGATCACTTCTTCATTTGTAAAGAAAAATCCGATCATGGAGCCCGCACGGTTAAACGTTAATGGAATTCCGTATGCTTTCGCTGCTTTCGAAATGCCTTCTTCTAAACGGTCACCTTTCCGTTTAAACTCTTCATAAGACTCAGGTGTCAGCTGTTTTAGGGTTTCTAAGCCTGCTGTCATCGCAAGAGGGTTACCAGATAACGTTCCCGCTTGATAAATTGGACCACTTGGCGCAATTTGTCTCATAATATCCGCTCTTCCACCATAAGCACCGACCGGAAGACCGCCTCCAATGACTTTACCAAGGCACGTCAGATCAGGTGTGATGCCAAAATAGCCTTGCGCGCAGTGATAATCCACACGGAAGCCTGTCATAACCTCATCAAAGATAAGCAATGATCCGTATTGCTCCGTGATATCTCTCAGTCCTTGCAAGAAACCTTCTTGTGGAGGGACAACCCCCATATTTCCTGCAACCGGCTCTACAATGACACCCGCGATATCGTCTCCAAATTCTTGAAAAGCAACTTGAATGCTTTCTAAATCATTGTACGGCACTGTGATTGTATTGCTTGCAGTCCCTTCAGGAACACCAGGACTATCTGGCAGTCCAAGCGTCGCCACTCCAGAACCCGCTTTGATGAGCAAAGAATCACCGTGGCCATGATAGCAGCCTTCAAATTTCACAATTTTATTTCTGCCTGTAAAACCACGAGCTAGACGAAGTGCACTCATCGTCGCCTCTGTACCAGAGCTGACCATACGAATGACTTCAATGGAAGGAACCCGTTCAGATACAAGTTTAGCTAATTCATTTTCAACTAACGTGGAAGCACCGAAGCTTGTCCCATACTCTGCTACTCGCTGAATGCTTTCAACGACACGGTCATTCGTATGTCCTAAAATAAGCGGTCCCCATGATAAAACATAATCGATGTATTCATTTCCATCAATATCATAGATCTTGGCGCCTTTGCCTCGTGCCATAAAAATCGGGTCTGTGTTGACTGATTTAAATGCACGCACAGGGCTGTTGACACCACCAGGCATTAAATGTTGTGCTTCTTCAAATGCTTGCTTTGATTTTTCATAGCTACGTCCCATTTCAACGTCCTCCTGTCTATCCGTTCTTTATTCTGAGAGCCATTTTGCTGCATCTTTTGCATGATACGTAATGATGAGTTCTGCTCCTGCACGTTTCATGCTTGTCAGCATTTCAAGAACAAGCTCTTTTTCAGAAATCCAGCCATTTTGAGCAGCGGCTTTCACCATTGCATACTCTCCGCTCACATTGTAAGCAACAACAGGGAGTGTAAATTCATTTTTAACATCACGCATAATGTCTAAGTATGAAAGAGATGGTTTGACAATTAAGAAGTCAGCTCCCTCTTCTACATCAGATTGCGCTTCTCTTAGTGCCTCTAAACGGTTTGCAGGGTCCATTTGATATGTTTTACGATCTCCAAATTGCGGTGTACTATGTGCCGCATCACGGAACGGACCGTAAAAAGCACTTGCATATTTCACCGCATATGACATGACAGGTACATGAATAAAGCCTGCTTCATCAAGTGCCTCACGAATGGCAACAACAAATCCGTCCATCATATTTGAAGGCGCGATGATATCTGCACCTGCACGCGCTTGGCTGACAGCAGTTTTCGCTAGTAGCTGAAGAGATTCATCATTTAAAATTTCTCCATCTTCAACGATTCCGCAATGTCCGTGATCTGTATATTGGCATAAGCAAGTGTCTGCAATGACCACGAGCTCTGGGAAATGCTTTTTGATTTCAAGCGTTGCTCTTTGAACAATGCCATGATCGTGATACGCCTCACTGCCTACATGATCTTTATGATCTGGCACACCAAATACAATGATCGATTTGATGCCAAGATCCACAAGCTCTTGGACTTCTTCTTTCACAAGGTCTACAGAAATGTGATATACACCTGGCATTGAAGAGACTTCTTTTCGGACATTTTCTCCCTCTACAAAAAAGATCGGGTAAATGAAATCAGATGGTCTTAAAAAGGTTTCTCTGACTAATTCTCTCATTCCTGCGCTTGTCCGCAATCTGCGGTGTCTATTAAATTTCATCAATGGTTCAACTTCCTTTCAGATAAACGGCACATTAAATCAAGCATTCCGTCTATCGTATAAGTATCTGGGGTTTCAGAAGAAATCCCGTATTGAAGCAGTGCCTCTTTTGTCAGAGGACCGATCGTCACAAAACAGGTGTCAGATGCAGCCAGCATCGCTGCATCTGCTTCCATCACATGCATAAAAGAATGAACAGTGGATGAGCTTGTGAATGTAATAAAATCAAATGATTGCTTCGTCATTGCCGATTGAAGAGCAGCAATTCCTTCCTCATCCTTGACTGTTTCATATAAAATCCATTCTTTTACCTCTATGCCGAGCGGAACAAGGGTCTCTTTCACCACATCTCGTGACAGATGCCCTTTTGCTACAAACACACGCTCTCCTGGGCGTACATGGTCAAGTAATGCATCTGCCAGCTCTTCCGCTATAAATCGTTCTGGCACCACATCCACCTTTAAGCCGTGCTGCTCAAGATAGGCAGAGGTTTTCTCTCCTACAGCAGCCACTTTCAAATGAGTTAAGCTCTTATGTAAATGATGGTCTTTTATGTAATTCAGATAAAAAGACGCACCATTCACACTCGTGAAAACAAGCCAGTGGCTATTTTCTAAGTCCTTTAAAAAGGCCTGTGCTTTTTCTTTTGTGAGCGTAGGCTCAAACCGAATAAGAGAGGTTAAAACCGCATGGCCGTTCAGCGCTTCAATCTTTTGCTGAAACACGCCCGCTTGACGTTCATTTCGAGTGACAAGCACCGTCTGTCCGTGAAGCGATTTGCCTATGCTCATTGAGACAGATCCTTTTTCACCTTGTCGATCAAATCCTTTGCTCCCTTATCGGCCATCTGCTTCGCACACGCTGTTCCAATTGCCTCAGGGTCAGTGCCTGTGACGGTTTCTCGAATAATCGTATGCCCATCAGCAGATGCAACAAGACCTGTTAGTTCAATTTCATGATGCTCATTCATCGTTGCATAGCCAGCGATCGGCACCTGACAGCTTCCATCCATTTGTTTGAGGAACGCTCTTTCTGCGAGGACCGTTTTCTTCGTATATTCATTCGTAAATTGAGCGAGAAGCTTAAGCAGCTCTTCATCATCCCCGCGGCACTCAATCGATAGCGCGCCTTGTCCAACGGCAGGAAGGCAAGTTTCAGGAGATAAAAATTCTGATACGACCTCTTTGCTCCATCCCATTCTGGACAGACCGGCAGCCGCTAGAATAATGGCATCATACTCTTCATTTTTCAGCTTTTCCAATCTTGTATCAATGTTTCCCCGGATCCATTTAATCTCAAGATCTGGTCTCTCCTGAAGAAGCTGGGCACTACGCCGTAAGCTGCTCGTTCCCACAATTGCGCCCTTAGGCAGTTCGCTAAGACTCAGATGATCCTTCGAAATAAGTGCATCCCGCACATCTTCACGCTCAGGAATACAGCCAATGACTAAGCCTTCCGGAAGAGCAGCCGGCATATCCTTCATGCTGTGCACCGCCATATCGATGTCATGATTCAGCATCGCCTGCTCGATCTCTTTAACAAACAGTCCTTTTCCGCCAACCTTAGACAAGGTCACATCTAAAATTTGATCACCCTTTGTTACAATTTCTTTTATTTCAAAAGAGTAAGAAGGGTTTAGTTCAGACAGCTTTTGAATGACCCATTTTGTTTGTGTAATTGCCAGCTTACTTCGTCTAGAACCTACTTTAATTGTACGCAATACTTCTTCCTCCCGACAATGCCTTTAAGACTCATCATTATTGAAACCAATGAAAGGTTGATAAGCTACCAAGCAGAAAATAATTAATCATCAGCACAAGAAATGAAGCGACATTCCAAAATGCCACGATTTTGCCCTGCATTTTTCTCACCAATCTGATATATAAGTAAAAGCCATATAAAAACAGCATAATAAACGAACCAAGCACCTTTGCATCTGTCCAGTACAACGTATCATACGAAATATATGCCCAAATGATGCCAAGAATTAAACTAAGCAAGAGCATTGGCACACCAATAATGTTTAATACGTACGCCATATGATCGAGCTTTGATAAGTCTTCGATTCTCAGAAGCCATTTTCCCCATTTTTTCTTTTTCAGTAAACGATATTGAAAGAGATAAAGCAGTGAAAACGCAAATGAAAGAGAAAAGGCACCGTAGGATAAAATCGCCATCGTAATATGAATCACGAGCAGTTCACTCGTCAGCTTCCCCGTTAGTTCTGCTGAATGGAGGTCAGATGGTGTAAAGGTGTGAATCGCCATCATGGAAAAACCGATCACATTTGTAAAAAAGACAATAAATTCAACGCGCAATACCTTTGTGAGCACAAGAGAAAGTGTCACAAGCACCCACGTATAAAAATATAACCCCTCTGCTACATTCAACACAGGGAATCGGTCTGTTTCCATCATAATATAGAACATGTAGACTGTTTGCAGCAGCCAGACAATAGAAAGCAACCAGAAAGCCATTTTTCCAGCCTTCCGGTTGTGTTGAAGAAAATCTATGAAATAGAACAAGACACTTAGTGCATAGATTAAGATCGTCGCTTCATTGAGTCTCGCTACAATGGATTCCATCATCGCTTAATCACTCACTGGCAACTGTAGCAAAGCCTTGTGCCATATTTGGTTTGAACAGCTGAAATGATCCTTGCTCCACCTGCATTGGCTCGACCTTTTGCTCTTCATCTTCAACCTGTAAATCAAAGATTTCTTTAAAGAGTAAAAGCTTTTCCTCTGCATTCGGCTCAGCGGCAATTTCTTTTGCCTTTAAGATAGGATCTTTCAGCATTTGGTTGATGATGCTTTTCGTATGTTTATTTAACAGCTTCATTTCACGGTTTGTGAGATTTGGAAGCTTCCGCTCAATACTCTGCATCGTATCAGCTTGAATTGTGAGTGCCTTTTCTCTAAGTGCAGAAATGACCGGTACAACACCTAACGTATTCAGCCATTGCTTAAATTCCACAATTTCTGCTTCAATCAGAAGCTCAACCTGCTCAGCCACTGCACGGCGCTCTTTTAAGTTGGCAGCCACGATACCTTCAAGGTCATCAATGTCATACAAAAAAGCACCTTCTACTTCAGAAATGGCTGGATCTAAATCACGGGGTACAGCAATATCCACCATAAATAGAGGTCTGCCCTTCCGCTTTTTATTCGCACTTTCGACCATTTCTTTTGTAATGACAAATTGTTTCGCACCCGTTGAGCTGATTAAAATGTCCGCTTCGGATAATGTTTTTTCTAATTGGTTTAAGCTCTTAGGCTCTCCTGAAAAACGACCGGCCAATTCCTTTGCCTTCTCAAACGTTCGATTGATGACCGTTACTTGGCCAATTCCTTGACCTTGAAGGTTTTGAGCCGCCAATTCGCCCATTTTGCCCGCACCAAGAATCAGGACATGCTTATCAGAAAGACGTCCAAATATTTTTTTAGCAAGCTCAACAGCTGCATAGCTGACAGACACAGCATTAGATGCAATATCTGTTTCCGCATGAGAGCGTTTTGCAACGGTTACCGCCTGTTTAAACAAATAATTGAAAACGGTACCAATGGTCTTCTCCTCTTGAGCTACTTTAAAGCTGGAACGCACCTGACCGAGTATTTGCGTTTCGCCAATCACCATGGAATCAAGTCCACAGGCCACACGGAATAAATGCTCAACCGCTCCATCGTTTTCATAGAACTTCAAATACGGAGAGACATCTTCCTTTTCTAAACCGAACCAATCGGCTAAAAATCTTTTTATATAAAACCGTCCAGTATGAAGCTGATCTACTACTGCGTAGATCTCTGTTCGATTACATGTTGAGATGACGATATTCTCTAGAATGCTTTTTTCTTCTTTAAGCTTGGACATCGCTGTTCCGAGCTCACTCGGTTCAAAGCTCAGCTGTTCCCGTATCTCAACAGGGGCTGTTTTATAATCTAAACCCACAACAAGAATATGCATAACTTCAGCTTGCACCCCCAACGCCCTGTCTAATTTATAATAATTACAATATAGAATTTATTATTTATAATGATTATAACATATATTCATTTTTAACTGGATAAAAATTGTGAACAGATTTCAAAAATGTTGTGATATAGTAGAAAAATGTTCGACATCAATTATGCCATATCATCACTTCAAGCAATTTACCAGATTTGGCGCGTGCGGACAAATGATCTGCTTAAAAGAAGGTGACATCTTTGAAGAAGAAATCCATTTTGCTGCCGCTTACTTTACTGGCTGTAGCGCTATATGCCATTCTCTCAGGAGGTCAATTTGACATTTGGAAGGATCAAGAGAAATGGTATACACTTGTACTGCTTTTTGGTCTCGCTTTTTTATATCAAGGAAAAAAGGAGCAAGAAAGCGCTCATGTGTTTATCGGTATGCTCATGACAGGCCTTTCGCTACACTTTATTCTTCAGCCAAAATGGGACCACTGGCCAGACACATTTACGATGATTGTGTTCATCGTAGGACTTGCCCTCTTTGTGAAATCATCTCAGAAAAAAGAATATCGTATTGAAAGTGTTGTACTGATCGCACTCGGTCTGTTCCTTTATTTCTTTCAGCAAATTACAAAACAGCTAAGTTCCCTTTCGATCCCTACTTCCGGTTTTGAATTGTACTGGCCCTATGTACTGATTGCTGTCAGTCTCCTCTTATTATTTTTAAAAAGGAAATAACTTATACAATAAAAAAGGCATCTGCTCATGACAGATGCCTTCAGCGTGAAGACAAACCCTCGCATTCTGTGTCAGTCCTGCGTGCTGGTGCTCACGAATAGCAAATTCGCTCCAGTACTCGTCCTTTCTAGACTTCAAGGGTTTTCATATCACGCTAAAAGAAGACAAAGATAAAAAAGGCATCTGCTCATGGCAGATGCCTTTTTTAGCCGTTTACTTTCGCAAGGATCGCATTCCAGGCTTCATCTTTCCCCTTTTTTGTTTCAGAAGAGAATAAGATGAGTTCATCTGATGGGTCAATGTCGAGCGTCTGTTTGACGACTTTCGCATGTTTTTCCCATTTGCCTTTTGGAATTTTATCCGCTTTTGTTGCAATGACGATCACGGGAACTCCGTAATATTTAAGGAATTCATACATGTTCACATCATCTACTGATGGTTTATGGCGCAGATCCACAATTTGGACGACTGCTTTTAATTCTTCACGCATTGTAATATACGTTTCGATCATTCTACCCCAGGCCTCGCGCTCTGTTTTTGATACTTTGGCAAAGCCGTAGCCCGGAACGTCCACAAAATGGAGCATATCATTAATAATGTAGAAATTAAGCGTCTGGGTCTTACCTGGTTTAGAAGACGTACGCGCTAAATTTTTACGATTAATTAATGAGTTGATGAACGAGGACTTCCCAACATTTGATCGTCCAGCAAGCGCGATTTCAGGCAGTCCGCCGCTCGGATACTGCTCTGGTTTTACCGCACTAATGACGATATCTGATTTTGTTACTTTCATCTTCCCTCTCCTACCAACGCTTTCTCAAGCACCTCATCTAAATGTGAGACCGGAATAAAGGTTAATCCTTCTCTCACACTTTCAGGAATATCATCAATATCCTTCTCATTGTCCTTTGGAAGAATAATGGTTTTCAATCCTGCACGATGTGCGCCTAATGCTTTTTCTTTTAGTCCGCCAATCGGAAGCACTCTTCCTCTTAACGTTATCTCTCCTGTCATACCAACCTCTTTTGACACAGGACGTCCTGTGAGTGCTGATACAAGAGCCGTCGCAATGGTGATACCAGCTGATGGCCCGTCCTTTGGAACCGCACCCTCTGGAACATGGATATGAATATCGTGCTTTTCATTAAAATTAGGATCAATGTTCAGTTCATCTGCTTTGGAACGAATATAACTGAATGCCGCCTGTGCAGATTCTCTCATGACATCACCAAGCTTACCTGTTAACAAGAGCTTGCCTTTACCAGGCGAGAGTGATACCTCAATTGATAAGGTGTCTCCGCCAACAGTCGTATACGCAAGTCCTGTGACAACCCCCACTTGGTCTGTCGTTTCAGCCTGACCATAACGGTAAAGTCTTTTTCCGAGAAATTCAGATAAGTTCTTTTCCGTCACTGTGATGCGTTTGCGGTCTTCAGCCACAATTGCTCTTGCTGCTTTACGGCATATCGCCGCAAGCTGACGCTCTAATCCACGAACACCCGCTTCTCTTGTGTAATAGCGGATCGTATCATAAATCGCGGCTTCACGAAGCTGCAAGTTCCCTTTCTTTAATCCGTGCTCCTTTAGCTGCTTCGGCAGAAGATGATCTTTCACAATCTCTGCTTTTTCAACCTCTGTATACCCTGCAATCGTGATAATCTCCATTCTATCACGAAGTGGACCTGGAATGGTTGCTAAATTGTTGGCAGTCGCAATAAATAACACCTGAGATAAATCAAATGTCTCTTCAATATAGTGATCGCTAAAGTTGTGATTTTGCTCAGGGTCCAGCACTTCAAGCATCGCAGAAGACGGATCACCTCTAAAATCAGAGGACATCTTATCGATTTCATCTAAAAGAAACACCGGATTCATTGTGCCTGCCTTACTCATCCCACGAATGATACGGCCTGGCATCGCTCCTACATACGTTCTTCTATGTCCACGAATCTCAGATTCATCACGCACACCGCCAAGAGAGATACGGATAAACTTTCGGTCAAGTGATTTAGCAATCGATTTGGCAAGTGACGTTTTCCCTACCCCAGGAGGTCCTGCTAAGCAAAGAATCGGTCCTTTTAATGAATTGGTCAGCTTCTGTACAGCAAGGTATTCAAGCACACGTTCTTTGACTTTTTCCAGCCCATGATGCTCATCATCTAAAATTTCACTTGCAAGCTTTAAATCTAGACGATCTTCTGTATAGATGCCCCATGGAAGATTGATCAGCCAATCAATATAATTTCGAATGACAGAGCTCTCCGCAGAGCTTGAAGGAATTTTTTCATAACGGTTCAATTCTTTTAGCGCCGTTTCACGAACAGAATCCGGCATGCTGGACTCTTCGATTTTAGACATTAATGAACTGACTTCGCCTGTTTTCCCTTCCTTGTCTCCAAGCTCCTTTTGAATGGCTTTCATTTGTTCACGCAAATAATATTCTTTTTGCGTTCGTTCCATTGAACGTTTGACGCGCTGTCCAATTTTCTTTTCAATTTCCAGCACTTCTTTTTCATTGTGAATTAAGCTGATGACACGATTCAGACGTTTTTTGACATCCACTGTTTCTAGCACTTCTTGCTTGTCCTTTAATTTGAGCGGCAGGTGAGATGCGACGATATCTGCCATTCTCCCCGGTTCCTCAATATCCGTCACCGTTGCATATGTTTCAGCTGAGATTTTCTTTGAAATTTTTATGTACTGATCAAAGTGATCTAACAAAGTGCGCATGAGTGCTTCTGCTTCTGCGTCCTTTAATTCTTCTTCTGCCAATTCTTTAATATCGACGGACGTATAGTCCTCAAGCTCCACGTATGATTCGATCTGCGCTCGATTTAAGCCTTCAACGAGTACACGAATCGTTCCATTCGGCAGCTTTAGCATTTGTTTGATTTTTGTGTAGGTGCCGACTTTGAAAATTTCCTCTTCACCTGGTTCATCTATTGAAATTTCCCGCTGTGTTGCTAGAAAAATCATATGATCGTTCATCATCGCCTGTTCTAATGCTTGAACAGACTTCTCGCGTCCAACGTCCAAATGCAAGACCATTGTTGGATAAACAAGCAAGCCTCGCAATGGAAGGAGCGGAACATTCTTTTTGATTTCATCTGCCATGTTGATTGACACCTCCGTCACTAGTATGAATCATTATAATATACCTGTTTCAGTCTTGTACAATGTAAAAGACTTGAGAAATGATGATCTTACCGTAGTATACCCTTTCTTTTTATCTTGAAAAAGAAAAAAAGGTCTATTTCACTAAAAAATCCCCATATGTGATGGGGATTAAACAGATTTTCTTTTCATTTCCTCTTCTAGTCCATCTTTCTTCTCGTCTGGCGGGTTGACCAAACACTGATCCAGCACTTCTTGGAAGTGCTTCACAGGCACAATGGTGACGCCTTCAATCTCTTTTAAGATCGACTGCTGGTTGTCATAAGGAATAATTACGGTTGTGGCACCAGCCTGCTTCGCCGCCTTAATCTTCGGTATCACACCGCCGATCGGCTTCACCTGACCCTGCAATCCGATTTCACCTGTCATCGCTGTCAGATGATCAATCGGGATTTGATGAATGGCAGAGAATATAGCCGCCGCCATGGCAATCCCAGCAGACGGTCCATCAATAGGGGCACCGCCTGGGAAATTAATATGGATGTCATATTCATTTGTCCGTATCCCTAAGTTTCTCAGCACTGTTAATACATTTTCAACAGACCCTTTGGCCATACTTTTTCGTCTAATGGATTTAGACTGACTGCCAATGCTTTCTTCTTCTGCAATGCCTGTAATATTGATACTGCCTTTTTCAAGCGCCTTACATATATTCACTTCAATCTCAAGCAAGGCCCCGCTGTTTGGTCCGTAAACAGCCAGACCATTCACTACACCGACTTTTGGCTTTTCCGGTACTTTTTGTTCATATCTTGGTGTCAACTGGCTCGAATGAATGACCCACTCGACATCGGCGATCGTGATGTCTTTTCGGTTTTCTGTGACAGCCATTCCAGCGGCGATCTGCACCATATTGACTGCTTCACGGCCATTTTTCACATATGAGGTTAACAGGTTTAGCCCTTCATCACTTAATTCCTTTTGAATTTTTTGGACAGCTTTAGCAGCGACAATTTTCAGTTCATGCTGGTCAAGGTCCTTAAAGAAAATTTCTAAACACCTCGATCGAATCGCTGGTGGAATTTCTTCAGGTGTTCTTGTCGTAGCACCAATCAATCGAAAATCAGCCGGAAGCCCATTTTGAAAAATATCATGAATGTGATTAGGAATTTGAGTGTTTTCCTCACTGTAGTAAGCACTGTCTAAAAATACTTTCCGATCTTCAAGGACTTTCAGCATTTTGTTCATTTGGATCGGATGCAGTTCGCCAATTTCATCAATAAACAGAACCCCGCCATGAGCATGCGTAACGGCTCCTTGTTTTGGCTGCGGTATGCCGGCCTGTCCCATCGCTCCTGCCCCTTGGTAAATCGGGTCATGCACGGAACCAATGAGTGGGTCTGCGATACCTCGTTCATCGAATCTTGCGGTTGTGGCATCGAGCTCTACAAATACCGCATCTTTCTTAAACGGTGAATCAGCATGACGTTTCGCTTCTTCCATGACAAGACGGGCAGCGGCTGTTTTACCAACACCCGGGGGTCCGTACACAATGACATGCTGAGGATTCGGTCCGCACAGCGCTGCTTTTAGAGCACGAATGCCGTCTTCCTGCCCTACAATATCTTGAAACCCCTTTGGCCGGACTCTCTCTGATAAAGGCTCACTCAGCTTGATTGACCGCATCTTTCTGAGTGCTTCCATTTCTTTTTTTGATTCTTTGTCTATCGTCACCTTTTGTGTGCGCTGATTTCGCAGTAAGTTCCAAAAGTACAGCCCGATGACGATACCAAAGAACAGCTGTATAAATAATACGATTCCTGTCCAGCTCAATCGGTGCTCCCTCCTTCATCTATCGTATGTATTGGTTTCTGTCTGCTAGTATTTCCTAGAGCTGGACGGAATAAACACATCTTCCACGATAAATAAAAAACTCCTGAATCAAAATGATTCAGGAGTGAGACTTCTCTTATGCAGATGTTTTTGTATCTTTATTAACGACTGTGCCATCCTTTAACACAAGACGCGGCGGCTCACCATCAGCAACCGTTGCACCAGTGATAACACATTTTTCAATATCATCACGAGATGGAAGGTCAAACATGACATCAAGCATGATGCCTTCAATGATCGAGCGAAGACCACGAGCCCCTGTTTTACGCTCAATTGCTTTTTTCGCAATTTCGCTAAGAGCATCTTCTTCAAATTCAAGCTCTACATCGTCAAGCTCAAGCATTTTTGTATATTGCTTAACAAGCGCATTTTTAGGCTTCGTCAAGATTTCTACAAGTGCTTTTTCATCTAACGGCTCTAGGCTTGCAATAACCGGCAAGCGGCCGATGAATTCTGGAATTAAACCGAAGCGAAGCAAGTCTTCTGGCAGTACTTTTGATAGAAGGACTTCTTTTTCAAGATCTTCGACTTTATTTTCCGCACCGAATCCAATTACTTTTTGACCTAAGCGGCGTTTGATGATTTGCTCAATCCCGTCAAAGGCTCCTCCACAAATGAAGAGGATATTCGTCGTATCAATTTGAATGAATTCTTGATGCGGGTGCTTACGTCCACCTTGAGGCGGTACACTAGCGACTGTTCCTTCAAGAATTTTCAAAAGGGCTTGCTGGACGCCTTCCCCAGATACATCGCGAGTGATAGAAGGGTTTTCTGATTTTCTTGCTACTTTATCGATCTCATCGATGTAGATAATGCCTTTTTCCGCTTTTTCTACATCATAATCCGCTGCCTGGATCAGCTTTAGTAAAATATTCTCTACGTCTTCACCAACATAACCTGCTTCAGTTAATGATGTAGCATCTGCGATCGCAAATGGAACATTTAAAATACGTGCAAGTGTTTGAGCAAGTAATGTTTTACCGCTTCCTGTTGGTCCAATCATAGAAATATTACTTTTCGAAAGTTCAACATCATCAATCTTGCTGTTGGAATTGATCCGTTTGTAGTGGTTATACACCGCTACAGCTAAGGATTTTTTCGCATTGTCTTGTCCGATGACATATTCATCAAGAATCTCCCGAATTTCATGAGGCTTCGGAACATCCTTGAATTCAACTTCTTCCTCAGTGCCGAGCTCTTCTTCAACTATTTCCGTGCAAAGCTCGATACATTCATCACATATATATACGCCAGGTCCTGCGACCAGTTTACGCACTTGATCTTGCGTTTTTCCGCAAAACGAGCATTTTAATTGACCTTTTTCCTCGTTGAATTTAAACATTCTTTCACCCCTTATTCTTCTTCACTTGCCTGTAGCTAACAGTCAGCTACCTTTCTGGGTCCAGTATGTATGCATTTTACCATACTTTCCTAAAAGACGGTAACGATGTGTTTCTAACACTGCACATTGAGATATGTATGACAGAAAGATGCGACTTACACTATCGTTTCCAAAAGAAGCGATGATAAGTCAAAAATTGTACAAAACAAGGCACGAGTCACTCGCGCCCTGTTTTATTATTATGCACCATATTAACGGTTTTCTACAAGAAAATCAATTGCTTTACGAACTTTTAAATCTTCTTTCATTGCTTCAGTAGAACCGATCGCTTGTTTGATATTTTCAATTGGCATGTTGTATGCTTCAGCCATTTTTGAAAGTTCTTCTTCCACTTCTTCGTCAGACACTTGTAAGTTTTCTGCAGCAGCAATTGCTTCAAGTGTTAGGTTAGATTTTACGCGTTTAGCAGCATCTTCTTTCATTTGCTCTTTCAGCGCATCTTCATCTTGTCCAGAGAATTGGAAGTAAAGCTCAAGGTTCATTCCTTGCATTTGAAGACGTTGTTCGAATTCTTTCATCATGCGGTCTAGCTCAGTGTCAACCATCGCTTGTGGGATGTCAACTTCCGCATTTTCAGAAGCTTTCGCAACTAGCTCTTCACGAAGTTTTCCTTCTGCTTCGTTTTCTTTTGCTTCTTCAAGACGTTTCTTCGTTTTTTCAGTTAATTCAGCAAGCGTTTCTACTTCTTCATCAACATCTTTAGCAAACTCATCGTCAAGTGCTGGAAGTTCTTTTGCTTTGATTTCATGAATTTTCACTTTGAATACAGCTGGTTTACCTGCAAGGTCTTCAGCGTGGTATTCTTCTGGGAATGTAACTTCTACGTCTTTTTCAGCGCCAGCTTCAAGACCAACTAATTGCTCTTCGAAACCAGGGATGAATGAACCAGAACCAACTTCAAGAGAGTAGTTCTCAGCTTTTCCGCCTTCGAATGCTTCTCCATCAACGAATCCTTCGAAATCAAGAACAACTGTATCGCCATTTTCGATTGCGCCTTCTTCTTTGACAACAAGCTCAGCTTGACGGTTTTGCATGCCTTTTAGCTCTTCTTGTACATCTTCATCAGTGACAGCTGTGTCGTCTTTTTCTACGTTAAGACCTTTGTAGTCACCAAGTTTTACTTCAGGCTTCACTGTTACTTTTGCAGTGAAGATTAAGCTTTCGCCTTTTTCGATTTTCTCAACATCGATTTCAGGGCGGTCAACTGGCTCGATACCAGCTTCGTCGATTGCTTTTGGATATTCAACTGGAAGAAGAATATCTAAAGCATCTTGATAAAGAGATTCTACACCAAAACGCTGCTCGAAAAGACCACGTGGTACTTTCCCTTTACGGAATCCAGGGATCGATACTTGCTTAACCACTTTCTTAAATGCATCATCAAGTGCTTTGTTAAATGTTTCAGCGTCAACTTCTACAGTTAGAACGCCTTCGTTACCTTCTTGTTTTTCCCATTTTACTGACATGTGTGTTTCCCTCCAAAAATCTATTCAGATTGTGCGTTGCTCCATTCTAAAGCATCATAAAGACTTCGTCCAATCAAAAACCACGCACTCCACTAAGAAGCTTGCATTATGTATACAACATTTGACTTGATTATACATATCGTCTTTCAACCGTTGGAATCTGACAACTGCACTATATATGCACAAATACAACCATTATATTATAACATAACAAGTCCGTCTTTCAACTAAATCGACAAATTACAAATAAGAAATTTCTTCAATATCTTTCAGCATTGTGCAAGCTTCTCTCAGCTCTCGTTCGTTAAATTCATACAATAGATGCAATTCTTCGAGTTCAATCTCAATCCCATGCATTTCATAGCCGACTTTATGAAGTGCAGCTGCCCAAAGACTCGGATCTGTGTACTTAGGAAGAAATGGATACAGCACAAATAAGTGCCGGCGCCATAGCTCTTCCACGCCTTGGTAAAGGGTTGGGTTCTCATTGCCGAGCGTGTCATCGAGCATACGAAGCACTTGCTGAAGAAGCGGCATCTGCTCTGGCTTTACAGCCTCAGAAGGAATAAGGGTTAGAGAATCACCGAATTTCGTCACATGAACCGGCTTTGCCACATCATGATCTGCCAGAAGCTGCAGGATCATTGATTTGACCAAAGGGTTCCCATCAGGATTTTGTAAGATTGTATTTAATAGACCCATGTGCGGTGTGATGTTCCGGTCTTTCAACGAATGGATGAACTGTACCTGTTCTTCCGGCCGCTTTAGCATGTCATCTATGTTGATCTCACTTCCGGCGTCCTCATCTTCATCTAGAATCTCTTCAGGTGATTCGATCATTTTTCTGCTAAATTCGAGCAGCTTGTAAAAATGTTCCGCGCTTTCTGCTGGAAGGTGGTTCTCCTCGAGCACAGCCTCAATCGTCTGTTTGACTTCTTCATATTCTTTCAGCTGAATTAAGATCGTCATATACACTTGTAGCACAGTGAAATAGTGACCATATCCTTCATGCAGCATTTTTTCACAAACACGCTTTGCATCCTGCAGCTCACCCAGCTCCAGAAAACAAATGGCCATTCCGAGGTGAATATCGGATTCTTCATCGTCATCATACGATTTTGCTTCTGAAAACAAGTGAAGCGCCTCTTGATACTGTTTATCTTTTAATGCTGCCATTCCTTTTTCAATCAGTCTTTCTTTCAGACCAGGAAACAAAATGACATTATCTTTCTTCTTGTCATGCTTCATGCTTACGTTCCTTTCGGGCGCATATTTTTTATCAGTTTACCAACGAAGATTAGTAAACACAAGTAACGAGAGGTTTTCATGCAAAAAAGAAGCCGTCACACCTCGGGCGGACAGCTTCTCGTTGCTTAGGCGCGCAGCCAGCTGCTGCGCTTTTCTTCAAATGCTTGAATGTCATCTTCTAATAGTAATGTTAAAGAAATCTCATCATAACCATTTAGGAGCATTTCTCTCCAGTGAGGATCGACTTGAAATGGGGTGATATTCCCTTCGTGATCTTCTATCTGCTGTTTTTCAAGATCAACCGTCATCTCATACCCTTTGTTCTCATATGACGCAGCGAAGTTTTTCCACACATCATAATCAAGACGAATTGGAAGCATCCCGTTTTTAAAGCAGTTTTGATGAAATATATCTGCGAATGATGGTGCGATGACGATTTTAAAGCCATAATCATCAAGCGCCCAAGGAGCATGTTCCCTAGATGATCCGCAGCCAAAGTTTTCTCCTGCGATCAAAATGGATGCTCCTTCATAGATCGGCTGATTCAGTTCGAAATCTGGATTTGGGCTGCCATCGGCTAAATAACGCCAGTCGAAAAAGGCAAAGCGGCCATATCCTGTTCGTTCGATTCTTTTTAAAAATTGCTTCGGAATAATTTGATCTGTATCTACATTGATCCGGTTAAGCACAGCGGCTTTCCCTTTATGAGTGACTAAAGGCTCCATCTATGACAACTCCTTACACGACTGTTTTCTCTTGATTAAACTTCCTGACATCGACAAAGCGGCCATGTATTGCAGCCATTGCAGCCATTGCCGGGCTGACAAGATGCGTTCTCGCACCCTTCCCTTGACGCCCCTCAAAGTTACGGTTTGATGTGGACGCGCAGCGCTCGCCCTCCGGTACCACATCGTTATTCATACTAAGACACATACTGCAGCCGGATTCTCTCCATTCAAATCCTGCTTCAAGGAAGATTTCATGAAGACCTTCTTCTTCTGCTTGCAATTTGACACTTTGAGAGCCAGGCACCACAATCGCTCTGACATGATCTGCTACTTTTTGTCCTTCAATCATAGAAGCAGCTTGGCGTAAATCAGTCATTCTTGAGTTCGTACATGAGCCGATAAAGACATGCTCAATCGTAATATCTTCTATACGCTGATGCGGATGGACACCCATGTATTCGTAAGCACGAATCGCTTCTTTTTGATCATCTTCTTGTGCAAAATCCTCCGGTCCTGGGATTGATGCATCCACAGGGAGTACCATTCCTGGGTTAATTCCCCACGTAACCATTGGTGAAATCTTATTTCCATCTAACACAATGGTTTTATCATAGGTTGCACCTGGATCTGTTCTCAGTTCTTCCCATTCTTTTATAGCTGCTTCGAAGTCTTCGCCCTGCGGTGCATATTTGCGGCCGCGGCAATATTCGAAGGTGATTTCATCAGGTGCAATCAATCCTGCTCTTGCGCCTGCTTCAATTGACATATTACAAACGGTCATCCGCTCATCCATCGTCATGTTTCTGAATACTTCCCCAGTGTATTCAATGACATAACCTGAGCCGAACTTCACGCCGTGCGCACCAATGACGGCTAAAATGACATCTTTGGCAGTTACCCCTTTTTGAAGCTTTCCGTCTACTCTAATTTCTAACGTTTTCGGACGCTGCTGCCAAAGTGTTTGTGTAGAAAGTACATGTTCAACCTCACTTGTACCGATCCCAAAGGCAAGTGCGCCAAATGCGCCGTGAGTTGATGTATGACTATCTCCACAAACGATTGTTTTCCCCGGAAGTGTCAATCCAAGCTCCGGTCCAACGACATGGACAATTCCTTGGTCAACACTATGAAGGTCAGCAAGACGAACGCCAAATTCCGCACAGTTGCGCTCTAAGGCACTCACTTGCTTTTTAGCAATCTCATCTTTGATCACAAATCGATTCACAGTTGGGATGTTGTGATCCATCGTCGCAAACGTGTTTTGAGGTCTTCTCACCTTGCGCCCTTTTTGTCTTAATCCTTCAAATGCTTGAGGTGATGTCACTTCATGCACCAAGTGCAGATCAATATATAAAAGGTCTGGTTTCCCCTCGCCGCTTTTGACTACATGCTGATCCCATATTTTTTCGATGATTGTTCGAGGCATAACCCTTTTCCTCCCTCTACCTAATTCCACAAGATTCTATTTATACAATGGTTTGCACGCGCTGCTTGAGTGCGTCTACAACCGCATTAGTAATTTCTTCAGTCGTTTGATATGTTCCCTCTTTTGCTGCTAAATCTTTTGTTCGTTTGCCAGAGGCAAGAACAGCTTCCACAGCTTCCTCTATTGCAGCTGCTTCTTCTTCTAATGCAAAGGATGTTCTAAGCAAGCTTGCTGCTGATAAAATGGTTGCCAGAGGGTTTGCAACGTTTTGCCCCGCAATATCGGGTGCTGAACCATGAATTGGCTCATATAAATGAAGGCCAGTGCTTGATAAACTAGCAGATGGCAGCATGCCGAGTGATCCAGTAATCATCGAAGCTTCATCGCTTAAAATGTCACCGAACATATTCTCTGTTACAATGACATCAAATTGAGCGGGCTTGTAAATCAGCTGCATGGCAGCATTATCGACGAGCATATGCTCAAATTCAACTTCTGGATATTGGGCAGCAACTTCTTCTACCGCATCCCGCCATAGTTTACTAGAAGCAAGAACATTCGCTTTATCCACTGACGTCACTTTTTTCCGTCTTGTTAAGGCCATGTCGAACGCTTCTTTTAATACGCGGACAATTTCTTCCTTTGTATAAAGGAGCGTATCAACGGCAGCTTCTTTTCCTTCATCATCCGTATAGCGTTCGCTTGGTTCACCAAAATAGAGACCGCCTGTTAATTCACGAACGATGACGAAATCGACTCCGTTAATGTGATCCTGTTTTAACGGAGATGCCTCGCTTAAACTAGCGAACACCTTTACAGGGCGGATGTTTGCAAATAAGTCCAGCTGTTTACGAATGGCGAGCAAGCCTTTTTCTGGACGAAGCTCTGGCGGGTTTTGATCCCACTTTGGTCCGCCGACTGCTCCTAATAAAATCGCATCAGCGCTTTTGCATACATCTACTGTTTCCTTTGGAAGCGGGTTGTTTTTTTCATCTATGGCGATACCGCCAATAAGCGCAGTTTCGAATTCGAATTCGTGCCTAAATTGAGCCGCCGTCTCTTGAAGGACAGCGACTGCAGATGTCACGACTTCCGGTCCGATTCCATCGCCGGGCAAAAGTGCAATTTTCTTTTTCATGAGAACCTTCCTCCTTTCCTATGAGATCGCGTGATGTTTCTCAATTTCAATCAGATTTGATTTGAAGATTAAATGCCTGTTCACCGCATTGACGTAAGCTTTCGCCGATGCTTCAAGCACATCTTGCGCTACACCGCGTCCTGCTGTTTCTTTTCCTTCTATTGAAACAGTGACATATACTTCAGCTAGTGCATCTCTGCCTTTTCCATTTGATTGAATGCGGTAGTCCAGCAAATGAATTCTTTCCTCCATACAGCGCTCAAGCGTGTTGTACACAGCTTCTACACTGCCTGCACCTGTAGCTGCTTCTTGAATGACTTCCTGCGTTTCTTGGTTTTTCAGAGAAACTGTTGCTGTTGGCATTTGTTCTGTTCCATAATGCACTTGCAGACTTTCAAATTCGTAGCCAATTTTTCGGTCTGCTACTTTTTCTTCTAATATAATAGAGATCAAATCATCATCTGTAATTTCTTTCTTCTTCTCTGTCAAGTTCTTGAAAGTCTCAAAGAATTTATTGATTTCGTCTTCCGTTAGTTTAAAGCCTAGTGTTTTCATGCGGTCTTTAAACGCGTGTCTTCCGGAGTGTTTTCCAAGGACAAGCACATCTGTTGTCACACCGACAAGCTCTGGAGAAATAATTTCATAGGTTGTTTTTTCTTTGAGGAAACCATCTTGGTGAATACCTGATTCATGTGCAAAAGCGTTGTTTCCAACGACTGCTTTATTACGCGGCACAATCATTCCTGAGTACTTGCTCACTACATCACTTGTACGCTTAATTTCATTCAATTGAATCGTTGATTCGACCTGGTAAAAGTCTTTTCGAATATGAAGAGCTACTGCAATTTCTTCTAACGCGGCATTTCCAGCGCGCTCGCCAATTCCGTTGACAGCCGTTTCAATTTGATCTGCTCCATTTTCAATAGCAGCAAGTGAGTTTGCCACCGCCATTCCTAGATCATCGTGACAGTGAGCGGACAAGTTGACGCGGTCTATATTTGGAACGTGTTCCTTCATATATTTAAAGATATTACCGTACTCTTTTGGCGCTAGGTATCCAACTGTATCTGGCAAGTTAATGACACTCGCCCCAGCGTCAATGACCTTTTCTACAATTTCTGCTAAAAAAGCAAGATCTGTACGGCACGCATCTTCTGCTGACCATTGGACAACTGGAAAACGTTCTTTCGCATATTTCACCATTGCGACAGCCTGTTCTACGACTTCTTCACGTGTTTTCTTTAGTTTATGCTTCAGGTGAATGTCAGAAGTGGCAATAAAGACATGAAGCCTTGGCTCCACTCCATCTTTTAAAGCTTCCCATGCAGCATCAATGTCACCTTTCACACATCGTGCAAGACCAGCTACAGAACAGTTTTTAATCGTTCTTGCTATTTCTTGTACACCTAAGAAATCCCCTCGGGATGAAGCGGGAAAACCCGCTTCAATGATATTAACCCCAAGGCGCTCAAGCTGCTTTGCAATGATTAGCTTTTCTTGTGCATTTAAGTTCACTCCTGGAGATTGCTCTCCATCTCGAAGTGTTGTGTCAAAAAAATTAATTTTCCGCACCGACGCTCACCGCTTCCTTTTTCTTTCCTTGTTTAACGAAAGGCATCATTTCACGAAGCTTTCTACCAACGATTTCAATTTGGTGCTCATTTTCATTTGCATTGATTGCATTGAAACGTGGACGATTCACTTGGTTTTCAACAATCCATTCTTTTGCAAATGTTCCGTTTTGGATATCAGTCAAAACAGCTTTCATTGATTCTTTTACTTTTGCATCCACAACACGTGGTCCTGATACGAAGTCACCCCATTGTGCTGTATCAGAGATTGAATATCTCATGCCTTCTAATCCTTCTTCATACATAAGGTCAACGATCAATTTCAGTTCATGCAGACACTCGAAGTATGCAAGCTCTGGCTGATAACCAGCTTCTGTTAACGTTTCGAATCCTGCTTTTACTAGTGAAGTAAGACCTCCACAAAGAACTGCCTGCTCACCGAATAGATCCGTTTCTGTTTCTTCTTTAAATGTTGTTTCAAGAACGCCCGCTCTTGCTCCGCCGATCGCTTTTGCATAAGCAAGGGCTTTGTCTTTCGCTTGGCCAGATACATCTTGATAGATAGCAAATAGGGCAGGTACACCAGCGCCTTGCTCATATGTTCTTCTTACAAGATGTCCTGGACCTTTTGGAGCTACAAGATACACGTCTACGTCACTTGGAGGAACAATTTGATGGAAGTGAACGTTGAATCCGTGTGCGAATACAAGTGAGTTGCCAGCTTCTAATTGATCTTTGATTTCTTCATCATATACTTTCTTTTGCTGCTCATCTGGAAGTAGTACCATGACTACGTCTGCTTGTGCTGCTGCTTCTTTTACTGTGAACACTTGATGGCCGTCTTCTTGTGCTTTTGTATAAGATCCGCCTTTTCTCACGCCGACAATAACATCTACGCCGCTTTCTTTTAAGTTCAACGCATGTGCATGACCTTGTGATCCGTAACCAATGATAGCTACCTTTTGACCATTTAATACGTTTTCTTGAATATCACCGTTATAATATACTTTTACCATTTGACTCTCTCCTTTTGTTTAGACAATTGAAATTGTTTTATTTGTTTGCGGCTTTTGCTGATTATCTCTCGCAAAGGCCGTGGTGCCAGTTCTGGCGACTTCTTTAATGCCGTATGGCTTAAGTAATTCAATGAGTGCTTCAATTTTTGAAGACTCACCTGTCACCTGAATGACGACACTTTCTCTGCTCACATCTACAATAGAAGCTCTAAAAGGTTCAATGACCCCCGTGATCTCCATTCTAGATGCTGGTGCAGATACGACTTTTATCAAAGCCAGCTCTCGCTGAACGATTGATTGGTTTGTAATGTCTGTTACTTTCAGAACATCGATTTGTTTGTTCAGCTGTTTTGTCAGCTGTTCGATGTCTTTCTCTTGGTCTACATGGACGACGAACGTGATGCGTGATACATCTTGAATCTCAGAATGGCCGACCGTAATGCTTTCAATGTTGTAGTGTCTTTTGGTAAAGAGGCCTGTGATTCTGTTCAGTACGCCTGATCGATTTAATACAGTCAACACAATAATTCTTTTCAAGGTTTCACCCCCACCATCTCATGAAGTCCTTTCCCCGGTGCTACCATCGGGAATACTTTTTCATCTCTCGCTACATTGACATCGATGAAAACAGGCTCTCTAGAGGTTAAGGCTTCTTCAAGCTTTTCTTTCGCCTCTTCGTCTGATGAGATTCTGATTCCTTTAATGCCATAAGCTTCAGATAATTTGACGAAGTCTGGCTGCTCTGAAAATTTAGAATGTGAGTAGCGTTCTTCGTAGAAAATTTCTTGCCATTGTCTTACCATTCCAAGGCTGTGATTATTGAGTACAATCACTTTGACTGGAAGGTTCAGCTCACGGATAACGGCAAGTTCTTGCAGGGTCATTTGGAAACCTCCGTCTCCTAAAATCGCTACAACGGTTGCCTCTTGATCAGCCAGCTGAGCGCCGATGGCTGCTGGTAATCCGAAGCCCATTGTGCCAAGACCTCCAGATGTTACCCATTTATCTGCATTTTCAAATGGATAGAACTGCGCAGCCCACATTTGATGCTGTCCGACATCAGTTGCGACAATGGCTTCACCTTTTGTGAATTGATGAATGTATTCAATCAGCTTTTGAGGCTTAAAGCCTTCAGCTTCGTTTTCAACGTACCAGAGTGGATATTCTTCCTTCCACTGATCTAATTGATTTTTCCATTCGTCTGATTCCCCTTGCTTCCCGTCCTGCTTGATCAGCTCTTCAAGAACGAGCTTACTGTCTCCAACAACCGGGATATGGGTATGAATGTTTTTGCCGATTTCCGCTGGGTCGATGTCAATATGAGCCACCTTCGCATGTTTCGCAAAATGATTAAGGTTGCCTGTTACCCTGTCATCAAATCTCGCTCCGATTGAAATGAGCAGGTCACATTGATGAAGAGCCATGTTCGCTGCATATGTGCCATGCATACCAGCCATCCCTAGGAAAAGAGGATGCTTTGCCGGGAATCCGCCAAGTCCAAGCAATGTATGAGCGACTGGGATTTGCTGCTGCTCTACATACTGTCTTAATTCTTCAGATGCTTTGCCATGAAGAACGCCAGCTCCTGCTAGAATAACTGGTTTCTTCGCTCTGCTGACAGCTTCTACTAATTTGCGAATTTGCAAATAGTTCGGCTCTACTTTTGGCTGATAACCAGGTAAATCAATTGGCTGATCATATTCAAACGTTCCTTCAATGCCTGCGACATCTTTTGGAATATCAATCAAAACTGGACCAGGTCTGCCTGTTGTTGCGATATGGAATGCCTCTTTAATGACACCCGGTAATTCCTCTGGATTTCTTACTTGGTAGCTGTGCTTTGTAATTGGCATTGTGATACCGAGTACATCAGCTTCTTGGAAAGCATCCGATCCAATGACTGACGTTGCCACCTGCCCTGTGAATACAACAAGGGGAAGTGAATCAATCATTGCATCTGCAATTCCTGTCACAAGGTTTGTCGCTCCCGGCCCTGATGTTGCAATGACAACACCCGGTTTACCAGATACTCTTGCGTATCCTTCTGCTGCGTGAATCGCTCCCTGCTCATGTCTTGGCAGGACATGAAATAAACCAGAATCGTAAATTTTATCGTAGATTGGCAAAACCGCTCCACCTGGATATCCAAAAATGACTTCTACTTTTTCTCTTTTGAGTGCTTCAATTAACATGAGTGCACCGTTCATCGTTTGTGGTGCTTTTGATTTTTCCGTCTCCATTTGTACATTTGTCCCCATTTGATTTCCTCCTCTTTGTCTTGCTTCAGTCAAGTCCTTTCACCCTTTTCTATTCAAGATAGAGATATGAGACCATATAAAAAAGCCTTCTCACCCCACAATGACACTACTTTTCACTAGGTCAAAGGGGCGAAAAAGCTTTGTTTTTTCGCGGTACCACCCTTGTTCACGGCATATCCTGCTGCCGTCTCATGGACATCTTTCGTCCATTTTGGTAACGAGTGAGCAATGTCACTCGGTCTGCCCTACTATCATTTCAAGCAGACACTCAGAGGTGAGTTCACTTTAGAAAGTAACACCGGTTTCCAGCTAGCACCGGCTCTCTGTAGATACTGACTCTAAAGCTACTAGTCCTCTTCAACGTTTATCGATATCTATTTAGCTTGCATGAATGTTTTCATCTGCAAAAACGACTTTTTCTCCTTCTTCAACTACTCGCTTACGGAATTGTTCAAGAAGTTTGTTTGTGTGGAATCCAGGTTTCCCTTCACCGATTGTACGGCCGTCAACTTTTACAACGGCGATGACTTCGGCTGCGGTTCCTGTTAGAAATACTTCTTCAGCTGTATACACATCGTGTCTTGTGAATGGTTCTTCTTTCACTTCGTAGCCTAAGTCTTCTGCAATCTCCATGATGGCATTTCTTGTAATGCCTTCAAGTGCGCCGATATAACCTGGCGGTGTATAAAGCTTGCCTTTTTTATAAATAAACACGTTGTCTGCAGAACCTTCCGCCACGTACCCTTGATCGTTCAGCATCAGTGCTTCACTCACACCGGCCATATGGGCTTCGATTCGGACAAGAATGTTATTCAAATAGTTTAATGATTTCACTTTTGGGCTAAGAACATCTGGACGATTTCGTCTTGTTGGAACCGTCACAATATCAATACCCGTTTCATATAGGTGCTTTGGAAAAATGGCCAGCGGCTCTACAATGATCACTGTGTTGGCTCTCCCGCAGTTGTTAGGGTCTAAACCAAGATCACCCGCTCCTCTTGAGACGACAAGGCGGATATAGGCATCCTTTAGGCCGTTCCTTTCAACTGTATGAATCATTTTCTCCGTGAGTTCCTCAAGTGAATATGGAATGTTCAGCATAATGGATCTGGCGGAATCATACAGGCGGTCTAAATGTTCTTTCATTCGAAAGATATTTCCGTTATACACGCGAATCCCTTCGAAAACACCGTCGCCATATAAGAAGCCATGATCGTAAACTGAAATTTTCGCATCCTCTTTTTTCACGAGTTCATCGTTTAAAAAGATCCACTGTTCCTTTTGGTCTTCCATTTTCAGTGAGCACCCTCTCTTTCAAACAAAAAGTAGTTGAATTTTCAGACACTTTATATTGAAGTGTCTCTCGCTTGCACTGCATGTTTGTTTAGCTTTTGTTGAACCCATCTTACGCCGCTTTCCATACAGTGTCAACAGCATTTTTAAAATTATTAGACAATTTAGACTAATCAAAATTAAATGTATACGCTTACACCTTTGCTAGACAAGGAATGAAAAAACTTAAAATTTTTTGTATTTTTTCTTCAATTTATTTACTTTACATGAACGGTTTTCTTTTGAGAAAACTTTTGTGATATTTTTTCACATGATTTTTGATAAATATTGTGAGATTTCAATCACTTTGTTTTTCTTTTGACATGCCTTTCTAAAGCGTTTTCCTATGAATTTATGATAGAATGAGAGCATCTAATAGAAGGAGGGCAATACATGGCTAACATCAGAGGTTATATCGGTACGTATACAAAGGGAGACAGTAAAGGTGTTTATACGTTTACATTAAATACGGACAAGCAGCAGATTGAGCAAGTAGAAGTCGCTGCTGAACTTGAAAATCCTACATATTTAACCGTGTCAGAGGATCAAAAGTTTGTTTATGCTGTTGTGAAAAAAGGATCACAGGGCGGCCTTGCTGCGTATCAAATTGATTCAACAACAGGCAGACTTCACTTCATCAACCAAGAGCTTGCCGATGGAGCTTCTCCTTGCCACGTCAGCGTGGACAGTCAAACGAAAACGGCGTATACAGCGAATTATCATAAAGGGACAGCAGAGATGTACGAAATCGATGCTGAAAATGGCTCAGTGATCCGCACGCTCTCACAGGCGCAGCATGAAGGAACTGGCCCTAACGAAGATCGTCAGGAAAAACCGCACACTCACTTTATGGGTCTCACGCCAGATGAACACTTTGCAGTGGCTGTTGACCTTGGAACAGATGGAATTTATACGTATAAGAAAGAAGACGGCAAACTTGAGCTTGCTCATACATTTGAAACAAAACCAGGCAGCGGACCTCGTCATATCACATTCCACCCAACGAAACCTGTGGCATATGTAATGACAGAGCTAAGCTCAGAGGTCATTGTACTTCGTTACTTTGAAGATGGTCATTTTGAAGAGATCCAAACAATCGCGACCATTCCAAGCGATTTTACAGAGAACAATCAAGGCAGTGCCATTCATGTCTCTTCAGACGGACAATTTGTTTATGCAGGAAATCGCGGTCATGACAGCATTGCAATTTTCAAAGCAGACGCTGACGGCCAATTAAGCCTTGTCGAGATTGCTTCTTCTGAAGGAAACTGGCCTAGAGATTTTGTGCTTGATCCAACAGAAGAATTCCTCGTCGGTTCAAACCAAGAATCTAGCAATCTTGTGTTATACAAACGCGACAAAGAAACAGGACGACTCACTGTCTTACAATCAGACATTACCGTCCCTCATCCGGTTTGCGTGAAATTTTTAGGGTAAAGAAAAAAGCCTCCAATAACGGAGGCTTTTCTTTATGCAGACGGCATACCGCCATCCTCAAGCTTTTGATCAATCAAAGACGTATCGGTTTTTTCGCCGAACCATTTTGACAGCCTGTCTTTTGCCTTCCCTTTCACATCATCATCAATGTACATCGCTACTTGAAGCAGAGCAAATGTGATGGCTCCTAAATCATCTGTGTAGCCGACACCAATCAATGTATCAGGAATGAGGTCAATTGGAAGAATAAAGTATCCGAGTGCTCCAATAATCAAGGTCTTTGCTTTGACCGGCACTTCGGGTTTTTGCAATGTATAGTAAAGTAATAGCACAGCATAGACAAGAGAGACGCCAGCTTTTTGTGCCGTCTTTTTTAACTTTTCCCAAAAGGCATGATCATTAAAATGCTTCTTCGAACGCTTTAATAGTTCTTTTTTCTCAGAACGATTCATCATATCGCCTCCATCTACAGCATAGCCCTTTTCCCTTAGTTATACAAGATATCCGTCGATTCGACAAATAAAAAGCAGCAGAAAGCTGCTGCATTCTACTGCTCTTTGTAAAACTTTTCAATTGCCTTATCGATGTACACCCATCCTTTATATGACACATGAATCGTATCTTTAAAGAAATATGGATCGTACTCATGCTTAGTCAAATCTGCGACTTCATACCCATTATCTCGAATTTGACGATTGATTTTTTCATAATAGCCTGTACGGCCTTCTTTCGGAAAGCCGGTGTAATCATACCACTTTCCGTTGACAGGAATCGTTACAAACAAAGGCTTTGCCCCTGCCTGTTTTAAAATATCCAGCATGATTTGAAAATCTTTGTATTCTGGTGATTCCGCATAAGAATGACCTTCACGGGAATCCTTCATCTTTTTCATGATCGGTTTCAGCTTGTGGTCAAACAGTTTTTGATTAATATAAAACGGGTTGTCCCCTGCTTTTTTCGCACCAAAAACGCTCGCTTCTTTTTCAAGCTCAGCCCATGTTTTTCCTTTGACTGACGGAGATGGTTGAAGCTTACGCTCATGCCCCGATCCAATCGTATAGTACATGTCTTTCTTTTGAAGCATGCCATAATACATTTTTGCAATAGGTGAAATCGCGCCATAAGCGAACTTGTTCCCAGATAGCTCTGCTTTAAAAAGCTCTGTAATCACCATGTCGTTTTTGACTGCTTTAAACTTCATGATTCTTTTGATCAGCTCTTTTTTTACAGTTGGATCAATTTCTTTATTATAGGCGAGATTCAGCGCTTGAAGCGCTGAATAGTTCGGTGCAAAGTGATTCTCGTCAGATCCCCATTTCACAAACCACTGCGGGGACACGATAAATACAAGCTTCTTCCCTTTTAATTCATCCATATGCGCTGCGAAGTTCATCGCATGAATTAATGATTGCGATCCACCTTTTCCAATAAGATAAGGTGTAAACCCTTGAGGATTCTCATGAAAGAAATTCGAAGGGTGATATGGATCAAAACGTGATAGTTCAGAAGATCCATAGATCGGCAAATAAGTTGGATCTTTTAGCATTTCATCTTGTAAATAAAGCCCTTGAAACATCCCTGGATCTAATTCTGTGGCTGACTTTTGTAATTTGTCTTTTGGGATCAGGTGTGAGAGCCATGCATTTGGTACAAGAAGAACACCAATGAATAAAACAGCCGCTAAAATAAGCGGCCCAAAAAAACGCTTTTTCATTACTTCATCTCTGCCAGCTGCTCAGCAATATGATTCGGCGTATCCCACACATCACGATCGAATTCTGTAATCGGAACAGTGATTCCGAGTTGACTTTCAATTGCCATAAGCAGTTCTACTGTACCAAATGAATCAAGAAGACCTTCTTCAAAAATCGCAATCTCTGGATTTTCTTTCACAACGTCGTCCTGACAAACCTCTGCAATAATACCGTATACTTGATTTTTAAATTCCATAATTTTCTACTCCCTTAATCATTAATGATGAAATGGTTTTCCTGAAAAAATATAAAATCCGAAACAAATCACATGGAATGTAATAATGATTGACACAACCATTGTGACCTTATTATCCGGCCACCACTTGTGCTTTTTATTCCATTTCTCAAATAAATTGTAACCAGACATGATAACTGCATGATATAGTCCGTAAATAATATATTGAAGGGCAAGACCATGCCAAGCACCCATCAATAGAAAGAGGACAAAGTACCCAATATTTGATACAGCCATTCGGTTCTTGATCCACTTCTTTTTAGTCATAAAGAACACAAATCTCATAAACACATAGTCTCTGAACCAGAAGGACAAGGACATGTGCCAGCGATTCCAGAAATCTTTAATGTTTCGGCTGATAAACGGTTTATTAAAGTTCTCTGGTGATTTAATGCCCATTATATAACTCACACCTACAGCAAATGCTGTATATCCAGCAAAGTCAAAGAACAAATACATGCTGTAAGCATACATATACGTTAACTGCTGAACAAAGTGACTGCTGCTAATGTGATGAATATTCATCAGAATATATGTGTGAATCAAATATCCAATAATGAACTTATATAAGAAGCCAATAAAAATTTTATGAATACCGGCATATAGAAGATCACTGTATGCATCCTTTTCAGGCGGTGTATCCATATCCTTTTCAAATCGGCGGTAACGATCAATCGGACCTGATGAAATCGTCGGGAAAAAGACAATGAAATAGACCAAACGGTGAATCGGAATTTTCTTCTTAATCAAGCCGTCTCTTGTCTCGATAATTAACTGAACACCTTTAAATGTTAAGTACGAGATCCCCAAAAAGCTCAGCCAGTTCATTGGCGGCGGTTGATGCGGATGATGAATTAAAAAGAACGGTAAAATTTTTGACAGCACAAGCGGTAAAATAGATGCCACCACTGCTGTATAGAAAACGGATGCCTGATTCGCCTTTAACCGGTATGCAATATACAGGCGGATGATGATGACTTGCCACACCGTGAACAAGAAGAGCAGCAGCGCGCCATGTGCATCCTTTGAGAAAATAAGCGCCAGCGCCACAACCGTTGCAAACATGTTGTAGCCCTGCATTCTTTTGCCGCGCAGACCAAGAATGATCGTTGGCAAAAGAAGAATACCAATTAGAATGAAGAAAAAGAATGAACTAAACGGAATCATAGAAGAACCTCTTTCGCGATTCTCTTACGGTCAACCTTCCCGTTTGGCGTCATGTACAGCTGCTCAAGATACACAAACTTTCTTGGAATCATGTACGCTGGCAATGAATCCGCCATTTCTTTCTTAATCGCACTTGTCAGCTGATACTCTTTTTCAAATGAATGAGCTGCTGGAACAATCGCTGCAATCAAGTACTCGACATGACCGTTTGGCTGGAATGGCACAATCACACAAGCATTAACATAGGTTGTCTCGCTTACATGATATTCAATTTCTTCAAGCTCCATCCGGTATCCATGAAGCTTAATTTGATAGTCGAGACGACCATGGCACGTAATTAATCCATCCTGCGCCACACCTGCGTCACCTGTACGGTAAGCAGGGCGTCCTTCGTATTCAAAGAACACTTTATCCGTTAAGGCTTGTTCACCTAAGTAGCCTCTCGTGACGCTTGGCCCCACGATGACAATTTCCCCTTTTTCACCATCAGGAAGTGTCTTGCCTTCTTCATCTAAAATGACGATGTCTGTATCAGATTTGGCATAGCCGACTGGTAAAGAATCGTGCTGATCAAGAATCGCCTGCGTGACTTCAATTGATGTGATCGCAACAGTTGCTTCAGTTGGACCGTACGTATTAAAGACCTGCGCCTTTGGAAAACGCTCCAGAAGTGCACTTGCTACAGCTACAGGAAGCGCCTCACCGCAGAACAAGAAAACGTTCAGCTCTGGTAAAAGCTCCCCTGTAAAGGAAGGGTCCATTAAGCACATTTGCACAAAAGAAGGTGTTGATGTCCACACTTCAACGTCAGATTGACTAAGTGCTGCAAACATATCCTTTGGCTTATTCACAAGTTCTTTCACTAAACAGTAAAGTGTGCCGCCTGATTGAAGCGCTGGATAGAGATCCATCACTGATAAGTCAAAAGAAAATGGTGCTTGATTTAAGAATGTGCGTCCCTCACCAATTGGGAAGTCGCGGCACATCCACTCTGTAAAGCTTTCTAAATTATTGGCTGTTACCTGAACGCCTTTCGGTTTTCCGGTACTGCCAGACGTATAAATGATGTAAAAGACATCATCTTGTTGAACCCACTGCGTGGATGGCGGTGCTTCTTTTTCAAGTGCTAAAAGCGATGCCGCACTCTTCACTTCAATGTGCTCTTCTACATCTATTACATTCTGCTCATTTGCACAAATCAATAGACTGGCTTTTGAGCTTTCAATAATTGAGACGATGCGCTCGACAGGTATTGAGATATCGACCGGAATATACGGTCTGCCTGATTTCACACTGCCTAAGAAAGAAATCAGCATCTCTGGCTCCATATGACCATATACAATGACAGGTTCACTGCCAGCTGCGACTGCATCAATCGCACCAGCCATTTGGTCTGATAAATGCCAAAGCTCATCATATGTGATCGAAGCATGTTGAGAAACAAATGCTGGCTGTGTTGGTTTCGTTTGCTGGTATTCATGAATCGTGTGTAATAGTTTCATAGTTTAATCTCCAATTAAAAATCGTTGTAAATGAATGATCCCGTATTTGCAGTATGGAATCCGTAAATAAAGAACAATAATAGCAAAATAAGTAAGTAAAAGCTTGTATACCCTATCCATTTTACAGACTTATTTTCTGATAGCTTTTTGAATAGCATATTGATAACCTCTTTTCTTTTGACACATATAGAGACGCATGGATCATCAAAAGAGTTTCATATCTAAACATAAAAATTTTAAGAAATTATGAACAAAAGATATCGAATTGATGAACGTGCCTTCAGGCAAAGCTGTCTTATTGTAACAAAGATTTAATGTATTTGAAATGAAATGGAAGCTTAAATTTGCCTTAAAATTGGTGAAAGCTGTCGAACAAACGCAAAAGCCACCTAGTTTGACTAGATGGCTTTGATATCAATTACTTCTTATATTTATTGACTTCGAACATGAGAATGTTGTTGAATACCACGTAATCCTTTTTACTTTCAAAGGGACCTTTGTTGTTGTCATGCTCGTCAATTTCATAAAACCCGGGACCTTCGCCGGCATCACGTTTTTTGTACCAGGATAGGAAGGCGTTGACTTCTTTCATTGAAAGGTCATACTCTTTCTGTAAGCCATTGACCATTGTGATGATGAGAAGAGCATCGCCGTCTTCATCTGTTGCATCGTCTTTTGGTGGTGTGGTTGGTTCTGGGTCTTTGTCGCCTGGGGTTTCTGTGTTGTTTGGGAATTGCAGGTCTTTTAAAGATAAAGAGATGACGGATTTGTAGTTTTGATCTGCAAACTCTTTATAATTCTCATTATACTCTCTACCACCTATAAGGTATAATGTATCATCAATAATTACTGTTGAAGCAGCTATACGCATTTTATGATTAGGTACTGCTACTCTGACTAATCCTTCTTGTTCAGTATCATACACAAATAAATCTCTTGATGCAGCAGCTGGAAATATCATGTTATTTTTATAAGTAACTCCACTTAAATACCCTTTAACAAACCCTTTTTTCTTGACAGACCAGACTTCCTTTGATGCATTATATTCAAAAACTTCACCCTTATCATTTTTCCCAAAGATATAAAATTTATCGTCTAATACTAAGTCAATTGCTCCTTCATTTTTAACATTTAGTGAAGCTTCTTCTTTCCATGTTTGACTGGAAAGATCATAACTAAAAAACTCTGTACCGCCTAGTACATAAATTTTATTTCCAATAACACCCGCTTGGACGTTATAAGGACCTTTTGATTTGCTAACAAAGGGAATATCAGATAATTCTTCCCATTTGTCATTCTTTGTATCATACACTTCGAATTTATTATATGATGTGCCTTTGTGCTTCCCAGCAAGAACATAAATTTTAGATCCTACTGTTACTGATGTAGCTCCCCCTCTGCCAGTAGGTATGTCTTTCTTTTTTGTCCATTTATCTGTGGAAGGATCATACTCTAATGTTTCATTAAGAGCATTGTATCCTCCAATTACATATATTTTCCCATCAACTGCATTAGCCACAGCTCCAATTCTTGCTGTTGGCAAATCAGCTAATTGATTCCATTCATCCTTAGCCGCATGTACCATTTGAATTGAATGCGTGAATGAAAGGATGACTAGTAACATCATGACGATCCATTTTTTCAAAAATAACACTCCCTTTTCATTATCTTACTTCTTCATTATCGGAGCGTTTTTTTATTTTTATAGAATAATTGATCTTTTTAAAGAGAAATTAATAGAAAAAAGCACAGGAAAAGTGACTTACTAGAGAGTCGCTTAAAATAATAGGTTCAATCAAAAGCTGCCTAAGTCTATAATCAAAGAACAATAAAAAAACCCATGATTTCATGAGTTTCACATCAGTCCATTATTAGAAAATCCGTCACAAGGCAAGCAGGTTCTCCGTTTTAATCTAGCCCCAAAAGCTTGGATACATCCCATTACCGAAGCCTGTTGTAAACATGGCAATGTCCACCTTGTCATGAAAACGGGTGACGAGCCAGTCCCATGTGTGCTTGTAGTTTTGCTCAAGCGCTTCTGCAAATTCCTCGTAAAGATAGAAATCAATATCTTCTTTATATCGTTTATCCTCATAAGCTTGTAAATATAATGCTGCTTCCACATCCATGAAACAACCCATTCCCGTATTCACACCGTAGCCGAAGAACTCGTCTTCTTTCAATTGATTGAGTTCCTGCCCTGCTCTTGTGGCAAGCTCCCATTCTGTTGCTTGCTCGTTTGTAAACTTGATCATTGCATAGGCTACTCGTTCGTCTCCGCTTTCCAACTGCTTAACTACAAGTATAATAGGATATTTTCCTAGAGTAACTTTCCTCGTAAACGATTGGTCCCCTTCTGAAACAAAAGGATCACAGGCAACGATATGACCGCTCATGATCTCGATATAGCCTAACTGTTTAGCGAATAATTGATCACCCTCTTAACTGCTTGTTGTCTCTCCATTTCTATATAACAGGTGTGTTGGATTGATGTTGTACAAGTGATGACTCCTTCCATGGTTTTTCTAAAGTGTTTGAGATTATGTACTTTTCCCCCATTTAATCAATCAATAAAAAATGCAAATCACTTTCTAACTGTCCATTTGATAATGCAAGTTCCTACTTAAAACTTGATTCATCTTCTCCTTCTCCTATACACCTTACTTTTTTTAGCTGAAGAAAGAATATTCTCTCTTTTGCATATTTACCGCTTTACAATGTCTTTTTCATTAGGAAGGTTAATTAAAAAACGTCCTTCCAATGGAGAGCTGTGCTATTAACTATTTTCTTTTGAGTATTTCTTAATCAATGCGTCGCTAATCCTGCTTACGATATAGATCGCAACCGCAAAAATCAGCATCAACGGAAACATGCTTAAACGATCGTCTGCAACATATACAATGATCCCCACAATGATAGCCACCACGATTGCCGTTAAAAAATGCTTCACCACCACCATCTCACCCCTTTGTATAAATCATCTACATTTTATTACACAAAAGTTTTAATTGAAATGATTTCCATAAAATCAGAAAGTGTCGTTTGTCCGCTCTTAAAGTAGATTGCTATCCCCTTATGTTGTTCGTACAATCTCCAAATGTTAAAATCAACTAAAATATCCATTTAATGGATCAATCAGGAGGTCATTAAGTGTCACAGCAAAGCACGCCATCCAAAATGTTATTAATTATTTTACCCAGCGCTATTATTGCCCTTGTGATGATCTTAGGGAAAATTGATACACCTGTAACAAATGTTTTATTTTATATTGTAGCTTTCGGTGTGATGGGTTTAGTCGGTTCAAGCTTAGTAAAAGACTACAGAAAAAAGAAAAATTAACTCCTCATCTTGGGAGCTGTCGTATATGCAGCTCCCTTTCTTTATGTGGACGCTTAATTGCTTCGAGTACTAACAGAAAGTAAAGGAGAACGGAATGAAAACCCTTGATGTCTTTGAGTTGAAGAATGGAATTGACCAAACGCTGAACAAGTTAAAGCAGCAATCACATAATGTGAAGTCCCTAGAAAAACAAATCAATCAAATCATCTCCTTAGATGGCGCATTAAAAGGAGAAGCTGGACAAGCGATAAAAGATTTTTATATGGAGTGTCACATTCCCTTTTTGCAATTCTTTCAGATCATCATTGAAGAGTACAGCAGTGCGCTAAAAAAGACAAAACAGGCACTTCATGCTTTTGAATCAAACCCGAATGGTTTTATCTCTCAATCATTCATTGAACACGAGCTTGACCAAGGATTAAAAAAAGCCGAACGGACTATTTCTGATATTGTATCCGATGTGAATCAAGCCCTCAGCAGGGTCAGCCATATTGAGCATTTGCCTCATGTAGACGAATCTGCTTTCCAACAAAGCTATCAAAAGGCATGGCTTGAGACGTCCAAAACCATTGGACTACTTCATGCATTTGACAGAGAACAAACAAGTGCTTTAAATGAAACAAAAAGGTCCCTTCACACAATGAAGCAATACATAGATACTTTAAGCAAGATGTTCACTGGCCCGAAAATTGAAATTACCAGTTATCAAAAGGGCTCTATTTTCAAAGGTGGAAAAGAAGAAAAAATCAACAGCAACATCAGCGGATGGAATGAAAAAATAGACAACCCTAAAGAAAACCCAATGATGATCATGCTTAAGAAGCTGCATGATAAAGAGCGATCAAATGTGGATACTCTTGTGAAGAAGAAACCGTCCAATAAAATCAATCAAAACGCCGTGTTCGTAAATGGAAAAGTATATAATACAAATGAAAAGATTGACTTCGCAAATGCCAAAACAGTTGAAGTTATTCGAGATGGAGTGCTATATCGGTTACGAATATCGGATCAAAACAAAGTAAATATTGAAAGCATCACAAAGATTTCTGACTTGAAACAAACCTCAAACATCTTAAATACAACAGTTGAATTTACAGGAATAAATGATGCCATTCGAGTCATCACAGGGAGAGACCCTGTAACAGGTGACAAAGTCGCTGACATGGACCGTCTAGTATCAAGTTTGTACATGATACCAGGAGCTAAAATCGCTAAACTTGGAAAATACGTATTTAAAATAATGAAAGGAGAGAAAGTAGCCAAGAAGATTGTCAAAACACCTTCCTTCGGCAAACACTCCGTACCAAAAGGTCCGTATCGTGAAGTAAATGGTTTCCCTGTAAAAGTAAAACCAGGCGCTCAAGAAAAACATATTCCTGATGCACCTAACTATAAACAGGAGATAGCTAATGGTAAAACAAAGAGTATCTTCTTTGGAGATAATAAAAAAGCACAAAAATTGCTTGATAAACATGCAGGTACTGGTGATATGTTAAAAACCAAAAATAAAGAAAGAGTGGATTTTGGTCAAGTCATAGGAAAGCATTACAATACAGAGACCAATAAGTATGAAGAGACTACAAGAGGCATTATACATTATAGTAAAAACGGCGCTCACATCGTGCCTTCACAACCATCATAAATATGAGAAAAGAGGATTGACATGGAACCTGATTCTTTATTTAAAACATTATCAAAATACAAAAATAGAGACCTTACATTGGAATATGAAAATGGATTAAGGCTAATCGGTAGAACTGATACATTTTTTGAAACTGATAACGGTCTAGAAGATGATGACATCAATTATAAAGAATATTACGCTACAGTCTTTCAAGTAAATAAGATTTTATCTCCTCCCCTTAATAATGAAAAAGACAGTTTATATACTTGGTTAATTGAGGGAAACACTTTGTTTGAGATTTCTCTTTATGAAGATACACCACGTGCAGTTTATATAACAGACGGTCAAAAAATATGGGAATTGGCCAGTGATGAATAACTAAGAAAAGCCCCTCCATGTCGGAAGGGCTTTTCATTTACTTCTGCTTTATTTCAGCATATTTTAGTAGGATGTGTACTCAGCTTTACACCCTGGACATCAAGAAGATGTCGTTTAATGCCACGTCCGATTTTCATAATCCTAGAACAGAACTTGATTATAAAGTTAGTTCCGCATTGATCACATGTGCATTTTTTATAATCCATTTCCAAACCCTCCATCTTCTTTAGCTGTCTTCCTACCGTAACAGGATACACATAGCAGCTGCCAGTTAGAAGAATCCCAGAATAATTTTTTATCTCCCTTATGTGGTTTGAAGTGATCCACTACTGTATCAGCAATCCGTTTGCCTTGTAACATACAAGACTGACACAAAGGATGCTTTGCTAGATCACCTTCACGCGCTTTACGCCATCGGCTATTATACCCACGGCGTGACGATGATTCACGGAACAGATCATATAAAGGCTTCGATGTCTTATGCTGCTGGCAATATCCTTCGCGCGTTAGTTGAGGGCATCCAGGTTCATTACACAGCTTTAATGACTTTTTCATTCATGTTCTTCATCCCCTCTATAAATTAAAAAGCCTTTCTTAAAAGAAAGGCTAAAGATAAACGTTTTATAGCATAATAATATATATCTAACTTAAATTGAATTTAAATCTTTTGCCTTTTTAGTATATATCGCTTTAACTTCCTTATCTTCCAAAACCTTTCCTTTTTGTATTTCTTGCTTAGTTCGGCTCCATTCTGATTTCAGGATTACTTGCTGAATCATTATTATTTCTTTTTGATGTTTCATTGCAACATCTTTATCAAATTCATCATTTTTTAATAATAACAAGAGAACATAGTTGAATTCATTAATAAGTTTTTTCGAGTATTCCTCTGTTGGGTTGACCAGTAAACTGATATTAATTTGTAATCTCCTTATTGTTGCGATACTCTCACCGAAGTTGAAATCATCCTTCCATTCTTTCTCTTCTTGTGAATGCCTCAATAACGAATCCCATTTGACAATATGTAGAAATATCAAATCGTTAATTTCCACAAAATTATCTCTCATTTTATTAACCCATTCAATTCTTTGACTACTTATAGTGTCCACAATAGACGTTCTTCTTGCATTTTTCACTTGAATCACAATTGTTATAATACCAGTAACAACAGAAACAATACCCGCAATAATTGCAGCGGTTATAACTTCATTCATTAAATCTCCCCCTTTTATTTTTATCGGTGAATTTTGAAATTTGTCAAACGAAAAAACGACCTCCACAATGGAAGCCGCTCTCAATTTATCACCTAATACCATCATAACCGCTCTCAGACTAAATGCTTTGCCAAGATCGTGCCAAAAATGTGCCATTTTACTTTACATCGTTATATTCGTTGTATTCAATTACTCCAATAGTTTTTATTCTATTTAAATTAATACATTTCTCAGCTAATTCTGCATCGTAGTATAAGAAATCTTCTTTATTTAAATTAATGTATTCCCTAATAGTTTCAAATTCGTTCATTTTAAATCTCTTTAAGACCGCTTTAAGAAAATCATTGAATATTGCTGTTTGATCTTGGGAGTATGTTTTTCTAACCCATCGTTTAAAAGCAAGAATAATATCTTTTTCCGCTAATTTCAAGCTTTCACCTGTAACTATATTTTTTACTTTCGAATTTAAATATGAAGTTTTTTCATTAAATTTGAACAACAGTTCTTCTATTTCGACTTTACTGACTGATTCCTTTTCCTTGCTAAATAATTCTTGTATTAATCCCTCTGTCCCGTTTTTATACTCTGATACAGATTTTATTAATTCTTCTCTAAAATCAATTAATTTTTCTAAAGACTCTATTGATTTTTGTAATGTCTCTTGAGAAATAGTTTGTGATTGATTTAATTTCTCAGCAGTTTCTTTTATATCAATGATTGACTGCCTTTGACCAGCAACATCTACTAAAGTCATTAATATTGCAATTACAGCTAGAACTACGGAAATACCAGTGGCCATAACATTCATCTGGTTCCCCGCATCTTTATTCCCCCCAAATGCTATTGCCAATATACACGTAATTATTAAGAGTGTAATAATACAACCGTATACTACATGTACAACACTTATTTGTTTATTTTTCATCTTATCTTCTACCTTATCTTCCATATTGTTTTCCACCATAAATCCCCAATCTGTTTTTAAAGACATTATATAACTAGAGTAGTCATTTATCCACATAATCCACCAATTCACCATATCTATTATTGTGTCTAACTCAGGGAATTGCTAAATCCTTTGCGCCTCTTGCTGTTCAGTCATTTCCTTAAAATGAGTTGGACATTTTCTCGTTATAGTGAGTTGATGAAAATAATCTCAAAAAAAGCCCACGTTTAATATCGAGGACTTTCAACTAACTCTATACACCTATTTCAATTTGATATGGTGCTTAGAATCCCATTCTCAAAATATAAATACTTATTCCCTTTATAAATCCACTGCTCCATAGTATGATCTGCTGTTTGAGTTTTGTTTATCTTTTCAGGCTTCCCCCATCCTTCAATTAATACTTCTTCTTTAGACATACCAACAGAAACACTTTGAGGACTATTAGTTCTCTCTTCTATCACAGTTGCTCTTTCCCTTATAGCAGAATACTTTTCTGCTTCTTCTATTTCCTTAATATTTTCTTGAATTTGATCATCTTTATCATTTTGCAAAGCATCTATGTGTTTTTTATTATTTTCTTGAGTTTGAAGAAAATCTAAATCTGCATGACTGTTTTTGTATTTTACTTTATCTAACATTGCATCAACATAAGTATAATCATCATAATTATCTAAACTCACTTTAGCACCTTTTAACTGTTCTAACTTTTTGTATGCGGAAGCTATAAAATAATAATCTTTTTTAAAGTCATTTTCTAAATCCCTTGTCTCTTTAATAACATGATTATATTCTTTATTTTTAATAAAATTAATAATTTTTTTGTCTTCTTTAGTGAGGTCATGTTTCTTTTGAGTCATTTTTTCTTCTCTAGATGCTTCTTTAAGTTTATCGCCATTGAACTTAGTAACATTTTGATTAGAACATCCGAATAAAAGAACTAAGAGTACGGATAAAACAAGAAGACAATTTTTCATTGGAAACCTCCATATTATTTAAGTTCAAGTAACCTTTTTAACAGATTTTTAAAAAGCACCCATTAGGATGCTTTATTTACTAAAAATAAGTCGGTAAATCATTTCTTCATTGCGAATATGTTCTTTAAATTTTGACCTATCCAAAGAGTAAAGATACCATTTTTCATGACTATTAGAGTAATTAGCTAACTCAACCTGTATGATATCAGGAAAACTGTATGTATACTCTTCGCCATTTCCTGGATTCTCCAAATGAATCAGTAAAAGAACTCCTGTTTTCGTTACAAATAAATCATGACCAAGTATTTTATGTCTGATACTCTCATCAAATCCTGGAACATCAGGTTCATAACTAAGTTCAATCCTTTTAAATCTGTTTAAAGAATTAATCAAATCTGTATCAAATTTCATTGTATCCTCCCATGTTTTATAAGATCTCATTATAGACATAACCCCTGAGACTATTAATATCCACTATCAGACCTGACACATCATTTATTAATTCTATTTCAATATCGTTCACTAGAATTTCCAAGATAATTTCAGTGTATGATCTACCAAATTTCTTTTGAAGTAAATTGAATAACTCAGCATAGTAAAGTGGTTTTTCATTAAAATAGTGGAGCTTATTTACTATGAAATTGCAAAATTTAATCATTAATTCACTCTTATCTTCTTCACTAAATTCATTCATATTAAATGAAGATGAAAAAGGAGTTTGAAATTTTTCACCTCTCATCCCTCTAACGTTATAAAAAATAGCATCTTCGTTTGACTCTTCAAACAAATTGGTTTGTTGATACGCTTTACTTATTTCTTTAACCTCTGAAACAGCTGATTGATCTAAACCACCTTTTATTTCTATAAACCCAATAGAGCTAAACATATAAAAATCTTTCTCTGATTTGTTAGAAAATTCATTTAACAATTCTACTCTAGGACCAATAATTCTTCCTTTAGCTTCATACCACCAATCTTCTTTTTTTTCATCGGTTATGAAAATTATATTTGTGTTATTTTCGACGGCATAATCTAATACCTGTTTCCAAAGAATGAAGTCACCATACTTGTTTTGAATCTGTACCCCATTATAATATTTAATACCTTTTTTATTTTTAACATCCTTATAACCAGGCGGTATTTCGTTATTAAATCTATTGTCTGCTTCTTTCATAATATCTTTCAATTCTTCTTCAGAATAGGGGTTACCGACTCTATTACTATACAAATCAGTGATTTTTGATTTTATCGAATCACTTTGTAAAAGATCATCTTCTTCACTAATCTTTTTTAAATTATGTACCTTTACCTCAATTACTTTTTTAATCTCGTAAACTAAAGAATCTAAGTCATCTTTATGTCTCTTTTTAAAATTTGACAGATCTTTATTGAGTATGTCTCTAATTTTGTCAGGTATCTGTTGAAAAGCTGAACATACTTTTTCATTCGATCCTCTCTGTTCTAAAATAACTGATTTTCTATTGTAATGATATTCCAATCCTACGTGATGTGGCATCCATAAATTTTCTTTATATTTATCTAATAGTTCGAGAATTTGATCTGAAGTTTCCTTAGTGTATCTATATAAATTTAATAGAACGTTGGTATCAATAACAATTATTGACTCTTCCCAAATATTTTTATCTTCTTTATCAAAATAAAATTCGCGAAATTTCTCTTTCAATCTAATTCCTCCTATACAGATTTCATAATGATTATCGAACATAATTGCCTAATTTGAAGTAAATGCAAATTTTGTCGAACGAAACACCCTCTGCTATAAAAAAGTCTTTAAATTTATGACCTATTACAACAAGCCTACTCTCTTGGAATATGGGGTTTCCTGATAAAAAGTCGAATTTCATTTTTAAACTAATTACTGAAACATTTAAACATCCACCTGTCATGAGTACATGTGGGACTATAAACCGAAATTGTCCTTTGTCTTATCCGTTGTATCTTGTATAATCCCGATATATCGTAATCTAACGTCTGGTGTTGAATGATTGAATATTTCTTGCAACAAGGCAACGCCTTTGAATTTCTTATAGTGCCAATAACCAAATGTCTTTCTCAAAGTAAAGGTCGGAAACTTCAAAAGTTTCTTTACCAATAAGAGAAAGGGAAACCAATTCTGCGGCAATTAGCTTTACATATTTAAAGAGTGGAGTCTGACTACCTACTTTGAAAATCTCATGAACAAAATTGAGATACCTAATAGGACCTGTAAAATACTCTTCTTCGCCTTCATACATTTTTCGACTTCCGATAAATTGGTCTGCAACTTTTATTACTTCCCAGCCTTGATTGCTGATGCGTATTCAAACACCTTGAAATTCCAACCTACTCATAAAAGCTTACTAAAACTCTTCAAATAACTCCTTCACAAGTTTATTCATTATTAATACTTGGATTAGCAGTAAACAACATAAACATTTAAAGGGAATAAGTACGTTTGGAGGAAATTAAATGACACAAGAATCTGATGAGCGTAAGTTGCAACAAATAAAACAAATGCAACAGATGTTTTTAGAGAAAATGAAAACTCAACCTTATCCCATGTACCCTAATTACGGAAAAATCACACGCTATGAAGAAATCCCAATTAATTTACCTGAACAACGTCAACTTCGTCATCCTGGTGTAGAAGGTTTAATGGTGCCACTTCCAATTATTGAAAATACAAATTACAAAGGGAGTGGTAAGTTAGCGGGAAAAGTTGCTCTCATTACAGGAGGGGATAGTGGTATTGGTGCAGCCGTAGCCATTGCCTTCGCAAAGGAAAGTGCTGACGTTGCGATTGCATACTTAGATGAACACGAAGATGCTAATAGAACAAAAGCAAGAATTGAAGAACTCGGGCAACGTTGTTTATTGATGCCAGGAGACTTGCGAGATAAAAGGCAATGTATCACCATTGTAGAGAAAACAGTAAAAACCTTCGGACGTCTAGATGTTCTATGTAACCACGTTGGTATCCAATTTCAACAACCAAGCCTTCTTGACATTACAGACGAACAATTCGATGACACCTTCAAAGTCAACATATACTCACATTTTTACACAACCAGAGCAGCGCTTCCTTATTTAAAACCAGGCAGTTCTATTATCGGCACTTCTTCCGTCGTAACGTATGTAGGTGAGCAACAAATGATTGATTATACAGCCACAAAAGGGGCAATTGTTGGTTGGACACGTGCTTTGTCTAAAAATGTTGTAAAAAAAGGAATTCGTGTAAACGCCGTTGCTCCAGGTCGAATCTGGACGCCACTAATTGCAGCAAGCTTCTCGTCAGACCAAGTGGCTGTATATGGAGCATTTAATCCAATGGAACGAGTTGCACATCCATTTGAACTCGCACCAACATTTGTTTATCTAGCTTCTGATGATTCACGTTTTGTTACAGGTCAAGTGCTGCATGTTGACGGCGGGGAATCCACAAATTCTTAATATAAGGAGGTCATTGGATTGAGATATGAATTTAATCCAGAAGTAGAGTTATTACTTGTAAATCATTCAATGAAAAAAGTTACTATGGTTTATATGGAGCATTCATGGCTAATGTCTGAAATTGGACGTAGACCGCCTTATTATTGCTACCCAAATTATGAACTGAATTATCCAATCATTTAAATAAATCCGCTCCCCCCTCCCAAAACCCTATTTTGAAGCGATTTACGAACTGATGTTCTGAAGAACAAAAAAGCCTGAACCCCTTGATAATAAAGGGGTTCAGGCTTTTAATTTAGTACGTCCCAGGAGAGATTCGAACTCCCGACCGACGGCTTAGAAGGCCGTTGCTCTATCCTGCTGAGCTACTGGGACATGTTGTTATGTAGTGTGCTTTGGTGTATTACCTCAGCGACAAGATTTATTATATTACTATTGTTCTTTAAAGTCAACGGTTTTTCGAAAGTTTTTTCATAAGGGGCAAATGCTGCACCCTTATGAAATACCTTCCAATGTGACAGTGTTTTCGAGGTCTTGTATGACCTGACCTTCGTCCGTGAAAAACTGTACGTTTGCTTCGCTTCCATCTAGTGTCAGTATAGCATAGCTGCGCTCTTTTCGCACTCTTGGCAGGTGCACGCTGCCTGGGTTAATGAGCAGTTTTCCTCTTAGCAGTTCACTGCCTGGGATGTGCGAGTGGCCAAAGCAGATAATGTCTGCGCCTAGCTCTTCTGCACGGTAGTAGACTTGAAGTAAGGATTGTTTGATGCCATGCAGATGTCCGTGAGTGAGAATTAGTTTTCCGCCTCCATCAAGTGGGAGCAGGAGCTCTTCTTCAAAATCGCCCATAAAGTCACAATTTCCTTTGACGACCTTGTATCCTTCGAGAGCTGGGTGGTTCGTTTCGAGTTCTGAATCTCCGCAGTGAATCATCATGTCAACTTCAGCTGCATGCCGTTTGGCAATGGTTTGAAGTTCGTCTGTGAGTCCATGACTGTCACTAATGATGAGTATCTTCATGGCTTCATTCCCCCTTATTCATTTGCGTCTAGCAGTGATGAAAGCTTTTGAAGCGCGACCGCTCGATGGCTGATCTTGTTTTTCTCCTCTGGTGATAACTCGGCCATCGTCTGGTCTTTGTCTTTGACGATGAAAATTGGGTCGTATCCGAAGCCATTTTCGCCGATTGGCTCTTCTGCGATGAAGCCTTCTACTGATCCTTCTACCGTCTTTGTTTCTTTTCCCGGTATGCTGACAGCAAGGGCACATCTGAATCGGGCTGTGCGGTCTTCTTTTTCAATGCCTTGAAGTTCGCTCAGCACTTTTTCCACATTCTCCGCATCGTCTTTATGCTCACCAGCGTATCTCGCTGAATACACACCAGGCTTTCCGCCCAGATAATCAATCGACAGACCGGAATCGTCTGCAATGACCATTTCACCTGCTTTGGCTTGAATGGCCTCCGCTTTGATGATGGCATTTTCTTCGAAGGTTTGTCCTGTTTCTTCAATCTCTTCAGTAAAGCCGATGTCTGCTAGTGTTTTGACCGTGAATCCTTTTGGCTCAAGAATGGCTTTGAATTCTTTCGCTTTGCCCGCATTGTGCGTTGCAATGATGGCTGTTTTCATCCTGATCAAACCCTTCTCTTTATTCGATGACTTCTCCTGTTACTGCTTTTTGCTTTTCGATTAATTCTTTGATGCCCTTTTCGGCTAAATCAAGCAATCCGTTTAGCTGTTCTCTTGAGAATGTCGCTTCTTCGCCTGTTCCTTGAAGTTCAACAAAGCGTCCAGCGCCTGTCATGATGACATTCATATCTACTTCAGCAGACGAATCTTCTTCATAGTTTAAATCTAACAGAAGTCCTTGCTGAGAATCAATTCCGACGGATATCGCCGCTAAATAATCAGTAATCGGGTTTTCTTTGATAACTCTTTCAGCTCGTAGCTTTTGAATCGCAAGTGTCATGGCAACAAAAGCACCTGTGATGGACGCTGTGCGTGTGCCGCCGTCTGCTTGAATGACATCACAATCAATCCAAATGGTGCGTTCGCCAAGCTTTTCTAAGTCAACGACTGCGCGAAGTGCTCGTCCAATTAAACGCTGAATCTCCATAGTACGTCCTGTGACTTTTCCTTTAGATGATTCTCTTATCGTTCTTTGTGCGGTTGCTCTTGGAAGCATGCTATATTCTGCTGTGATCCAGCCTTTTCCTTCTCCTCTTAAAAAAGGAGGTACGCGGTCTTCGATCGATGCGTTACAAATCACCTTCGTATTTCCCGCTGAGATTAAGACAGAGCCTTCTGGGTGCGTGATGTAGCCTGCCTCTATTTCAATTTTTCTCAATTCGTCATATTGTCTTTCATCTAATCTCATGTTTTACCTCCGTTACGATATACATTCCTCGCGGGTGCCAGCGGGGTTCTCCTACTAACTTTGACAACCTCAGCTCGTTCTAATCGCTTGGAATAAAAAAGAGGCAGCGAATATGCATGCCTCTTTTTCTCCATTATATCAATGTGTGACGTTAAAAACTACCTGTATTCACTTGTTCTGGTCGTGAAACCGGCTTTGTGAGCTCTGCTCCTTTTTCGTTCACAAGCTCAGCCTTGCCGTTCACCTTGACAGATACGCTTTTGACGTCCGGCAGCTCGGTTAATGTGAGCACAATGCTATCAAGAACTTTTTGTGAAATGACCTTTTTCTTTTCATCTGCACTGCCAAAAATGGATTCGTTGAAATCAAGTGTCACATGTCCATCTTTTACTTTTGGTACATCATTCAGCTTCACATCTTGATCGAAGTCTGTAAGCAGATGGCTTTTTTTGCTTGGTCCAGAGACGAGCTCATCAATCGCTGCTGTAATCGGATCATCCTCGTCTTTTGGTGCTCTTTTGGTGACCGGAACGTAGTAGGTCTGTTCATCAGATTCAGCTAAGTAATATACCGTCACTGGCTTTGTCGATGTCATATCAGCGGCAGCCTCGTGCTGGATATTAATACCGTCCTCTCTGCTTAAATCATCTGAGATTGGTGTACCGTTCACAGGCATTTCTTTTAGTTCATGTCCATTCATCTTCAATTTGACTTTGGCTATGGAATCAAACTGTGTTAGCGTCCAAGTAACAGATTGCAGGATGCGCTGTTCATCTTCTTTTTTATAGTTTTTAAATTCATTTGAAAAATCCACAATCGCCGTTCCATCTTTAATATCGACAGATACGCTCGTGTCCGCAGGTAAAACTGCTCTGAATCCATTCGGCATTAAGTTAGAAATAGGTCCCCCGTCCACGAGATATTCAAGGGTTTGTTTGGCACTTCCTTCATTTTTCGGCAGCGGAATGGATTGAGAGACGACATACCCGTTTTTATCAATTAAATATAATTCTCTCATGACCGTATCTGCCTGCTTCTCTTCTTTTCCTTCTTTGGCTGTTTGTTTATCTTCTTTATTTTCTTTCACATATGTGACGTTTTGTGGTGGATCAATCTCTGTTTTCGCTTGGTCTGTTTGAAACAATCCGCATCCTGACAAAAGCATGGCTGACGCGATACACGTAACAGCTGCTGTAGATCCTTTTTTCAGCATACTTCACCCTCCTCTAGTAGTTTGTACTACTATGTATACGAGCTCCCTCGGAGGATTAGACCCTTTTCATAAAAAAATAACCCACTTCAAATAGAAGGGGTTATTGCTGATAGATGTGTTCAAGTGACACGGTTTCGACCTTCCCTGGCAGGTAGCCAAACCAGTCACGAGCGATGTTTTGAAAATTTTGCTGCTGTCCTGTTGTGTAAAATGTATGGACAGGCGCTTCTTTAGAGGTATTTAACAGCCCTTTATATGAAAGTATCGTACTTGCTTCTCTCGCTGTCTCATCTCCTGATGAAATGATGCTGACATCACTGCCCATAAAGCGCTGAATCGGTTCTTTTAAAATTGGATAGTGTGTGCAGCCAAGAATAAGTGTATCAATTCCTGTTTCTTTCATCGGTTCAAGGGAATCTTTCACGACTGCCTCTGCTGTCTGATCTAAAAACGTACCGCTTTCCACAAATGGGACAAGGAGCGGACACGCCAGGCTTTGAACTGTTAGACCTGCTTTTAGTGACAGCAGTGCTTCTTTGTATGCCTCGCTTTTGATCGTATTGACTGTGCCAATAACGCCAATATGCTGGTTGTTTGTCACCTTGATCGCTGTGCGGGCACCGGGCTGAATGACGCCAATGACGGGAATATCAAGCGTTGCTTTGATTTCATCCAGTGCGATCGCCGTTGCTGTGTTGCATGCAATGACGAGCATTTTAATATGGTGGTGTTTTAATAAGTAGTGCGCCATTTCCCAAGTATATTGAAGAACTTCTTCTTCTTTCCGCGGGCCATATGGACATCGTTTTGTATCGCCTACGTAAATGATTTTTTCTTTTGGCAGTTGTCTCATGATTTCCTTTGCAACGGTTAAACCGCCGACGCCGGAATCAATGACGCCGATTGGTTGATCCAACAAAATCGCCTCATTTTCTTTTCATTTGCTGCTGTAGTTTCGTTAAGGATTGGTTGAAAACGATGGCTTCTTCTTCTGTGAAAGCCCCTAGAAGTTCACTGACGTATTCTTGGCGTTTAGCAATCACTTCTTGAATGATCCGCTCGCCTTCAGGCAATAAATGAATGCGAACCACGCGGCGGTCAGATGGATCTTTCACCCGTTCGACAAGCTCACTTTTTTCCATTCTATCAATTAAATCAGTGGTTGTGCTGCAAGCCAAGTACATCTTTTGTGACAGCTCGCCTATTGTCATATCTCCGAATTCATAAAGCCACTGAAGCCCGATGAATTGTGGAGGAGTAATCGTATATTGATTCAGGATTTCTCTGCCTTTTTGCTTAATAATTGCGGCAATGTGACGCAATGATTTTTCAATCTCTGCAACATGGCCTGACTCATTCGTTTCCATATTATTGATACCTCACTATAGCATCTCACTTTGATTAAAACGTACATGTCTATTTTCCTCGTTTTTCAAAGAAAATGCAAGAAGAGACTTATGGAAACCATATAGAAATAACCGGTTCCTTCCCGATATGGAAGGAAAACCGGCTGACTTTAGAGCTCTAGCTCACCCATACGCAGAAGCTCGACTACAGCCTGTGAACGGCCTTTGACTCCTAGCTTTTGCATGGCATTCGAAATATGATTTCGAACAGTCTTTTCGCTAATAAAAAGCTCGCTTGCAATTTCTTTTGTTGTTTTATCTTGGACGAGCAATTCGAATACTTCTCTTTCTCTTTTGGTTAATAGCGGCTTGGATTGAAACTCTTTCTCCTTCAAGTATTGTAACCCTCCTTGCTAAGGTGAGAGCTCTAGTCTCTATAGAATGGGATTCTGTATAGTCGAGATATCATATGCCGGGTGCCTGAGGTAGGTGACGTTAAAATCAAGAAATCCCGCATATCAGCGTCCAATTTACTACGCTTTCATCCACGCAAAAAAGGACGAGTCTCCTCCTTGAGACATCGTCCTTTTTTGCGTGGTATTTAAAAGATTGAAATGGCGCCTGTTAACAATGCAATAAGTGTTGTAAAAAGGGCAGTTAACACGGTCCACAGCAGTGCATATTTTTGCAAATCACCAATATCTTTGTTCAGCATACCGACAAGAAGCAGCGTTGAAGCCACAAGCGGGCTCAGTAAGTGGACCGGCTGCCCTATGATAGAAGCACGTGCAATCTCCACCGGATCAATCCCGTAAGCTGCGCCGGCTTCAGCCAAGATTGGCAGCACCCCAAAATAGTAAGCATCATTTGAAAGAATAAATGTAAATGGCATACTCGTCAAAGCAACAATCAGCGGGAAAAATGAGCTGTAGGAATCCGGAATCATGTAAATGACCAAATGGGCGATGGCCTCAACCATTTTTGTTCCTGAAAAGATCCCTGTGAAAATCCCTGCTGCAAATACAAGTGTGATGACCGTTAATGCGTTTCCTGCATGCGATAAAATTCGCTCACGCTGATCTTCAACCTTTGGATAGTTGATCATAAGAGCGATGACAAATCCAATTAAGAAAAGTACAGGAATTGGGATGATATCTAGGACTAGTGTGACCATGACAGCAATTGTTAAGAAGAAGTTAATCCAAATCAGATTCGGTCTCTTGATATCGGCTACTCCATCTTCAATTGACGCAGCCAATTCAGGAGAAATGGACGGCTCTTCTTTGTACTGAATCTCTGCAATCCCAATCCGTTTTCTTTCTTTTTTCCCAAGTACATAAGCAGTAAAAAGTATAAAAAGACCGCCTCCAACCATCGTTGGGAGTAATGGAATGAAAAATTCGCCTGCATCTAATCCAAGCGCCGCGATTGCACGAGTAGCTGGACCGCCCCATGGCGTCATTCCGCTCATAATTCCTAATGATAATAATGAAATTGTTCCTAAAATTAATGGGTTCATCCCAATTCTTAAGAAAAGTGGCAGCATCGCTGATACGGTAATCATGTACGTTGTGGTTCCATCACCATCTAATGCAACGAGCATAGACAAAATTGCTACCCCAAAAGCAATTTTGACAGGATCACCTTTCACAATACGTAGAATGAGTTTAATCAGAGGATCAAACAATCCAGCATCCAGCATGACACCGAAGAATAAAATCGCAAATAACAATAAAGCAGCTGATGGTGCAACAGTTTTCAGTCCATCAAGCATCATGTCCCCTAATCCTTTGTTAAAGCCACCGATCAATGCAAATATGATAGGTACAACGGTTAGAGCCACCACCGGATGCATACGTTTTGTCATAATGAGAAATGTAAATGTCAAGACCATCAAGATCCCTAAAATAGCTAGCACTTTATATCCCTCCATCCTCTTCTTTACATGATCTGCAAGCGCCCCCTTGCACTTGCGATCTATATGTTAGCGCTTTCTATTTCAAGGATATAATAGCTTTTTTTATAATGAAAATATTGATTTTTTCGTCTATTCAATAAATTTCTTTTATAATCACCCTTGCTGATTTCTTAAAAACTCAATGAACGCTTTCACAACAGACAAATGAAGTGAGTCTGGCTGGTACATGAGCCATGTATCTCTTAAAACAGGCTGTCCATCTTTATACGAAAGACCTTTTACAAATAACTCATCACTTGGTCTGAGACAAATTTCTGGGACAATGGCATAGCCTAAACCATGCTTCACCATCTCTTTTGATGTATCCTGACGGTCTGTTTCCATCGTCACAAGCGGAGGCATTGTGAATGTTTCCTGCCACCATCTATTAATCAGCCGTTTCAATGAACTGTCTGTATGATAGTCAATGAGCGGCAAATTCGGGAGATCCTTTAGCTGGATTTCTGATTTTGAAATGATACAAAGACGCTCTTTATCGAGCAAAAAACGCTCTCCATTCCAGTCATAATCGCCTCTTAAAATCCCTAAATGCACACTTGATGTTCCTAATAAATCCATTACCTTTGTGCTCCAGCCTGTGTTGACCATAAATTGAACATGTGGATACTGCTTAGAAAATTCTTTTAATATTTCTGGCAGTTTATACTGGGCAAAGTTGCTTGAGACCCCCAACCGGATCGTTCCTTTGACCTTTTTTTGCATATTGAGCATGCCATCTTTCGTTTGCTGCAGCTGTTTGAGCATGTCATTTGCATATTTAGCCAAGTATTCCCCCTCTGATGTAAATTCAATTCCTCGTTTTCTTTTAAAGAAAAGCTTCATATCAAACTCCTCTTCAAGCTGTTTCAATCGATAGCTTAAGGCAGGCTGAGAGACAAATAATTTTTCTGCCGCTTTTGTGATGTTCTTTTCTTCATAAAGTACCTTTAAAAACCGCCAATCTTTTTCATCCATTATATGCCCTCCTTTTTTACTAATTATAAAATATTTTTATCGATTTATCTTAAAATAATGTATTTAACTTATTTCTTATTATACTTTACCATTTTGGTTAGATAAACAGTTAATTAAAAATTGAGGGTGAGAGTAATGAGAAAAGTTCCAATCACAATCATGCGAGGCGGTACAAGCAAAGGAGTATTCATTCACGCAAACAATGCACCATATGAACACGATGAGCTCGAAGCATTTCTATTAGACATTATGGGCAGCCCTGACCGGCTGCAGGTCGATGGAATCGGCGGCGGTAATTCTTTAACAAGCAAAGTGGCCATTATTGATAAAGCCACACGCCCGGATGTGGATGTGAACTATACATTTGCACAAGTCAGCATTAATGAGAGATTTGTCGACTTTAAAGGAAACTGCGGGAACATCTCATCAGCCGTTGGGCCGTATGCGATCATTAAAGGACTTGTTCAAGCGGTTGAGCCCATTACAACTGTACGTATCCTCAATACCAATACAAATAAAGTCATTACGGCAGAGGTCGAAGTTGAAAATGGAGAAGTGAAATTTGAAGGACAGGCAGAGATTCCAGGAGTAAAAGGAACTGGTTCTCCCATTTATTTATCCTTTGAGAAACCTGAAGGCGCTGTCACAGGTAAAACCTTTCCGACTGGAAACAAAATTGATACGATTCAAACAAAGTTTGGAGAGATTCCAATCTCGATCGTTGACATTGCAAATCCAATTGCCTTTATTCGTGCCAAAGATATTCAATTAAAAGGGACTGAATTGCCTGAAGAGTTTACAGACGAATTACTGGATGATTTAGAAGAAATTCGTTCCCTCGCTGCTGAAATGTGTCATTTTGCACCTAAAGAAATGGCCACATTACAGTCTCCAGCTGTTCCAAAGCTTGCACTCATTAGCGAGCCTGCTGATTATGTAGATACAAATGGAATCTTGAGACGAGCAGCAGATATGGACATCATTGTTCGTATGCTATCGATGCAAAGACCGCACCAAGCACTTGCCATTACCGGCTCTGTTTGCGTGACAGCCAGCTGTTTCTTGGATGAAACGCTTCCTTCTCAGCTGTTTCAAGGTCAAGATGACACCCTTCGTATTGGGCATCCTGCTGGTATTATGCAAACTGAAATTGACATCTCTCAAAACAGAGTCAAAGTTATTCGAACGGCAAGAGAAATTCTAGACGGAGTTGTCTTCACAAAACAAGACTATGTGATTCAGCCTCATATTAAAAGAGAAGCTTAAAGCAGACGATGTTCTCGTCTGCTTTTTTAATGCTGAAGCGGTGCATCGATATCTCCTGCAGAATGAGCTTTTATCTGCCCTTTCTCATCTTTTAGCTGGAGATGACCGTAGCGGTTGACTCCGCAGCAAATGCCCTCTTCCCATGTTTGTTTTTCACGGTCTAACGAAATCCGCAGCGGTTTATGAAGACGATATAACCGTTTGTTGTAGAGAGCTGTGAGTGCTTCAAACCCTTCATTCTTCCAGCGTGTATGATATTTTTCAAAAGCCGTGGCAAGTTCCTTCACAAGCTGATCGGCTTTTACCTCTGTAAGCTCTGATAGGCAAATGGTTTTGTACGGAACATGCTCCGGCTTTGTCTTCACATTGATGCCAACCCCGATATAAATGGCGTTACGGTCTGCTTCAATTAATGTGCCTGATATCTTTGCTTCATTAATAAGAATATCGTTTGGCCATTTGATCGCCAGCTGATCCTCAGCCCTCATGAGAGGTTTGAGAACATCGTAGATCGCAAGTGCCGTCAGCGGAGCAATCGTAGACTGGGTGGAGAGTTCTTCTGGCGGCAAAACTGTCATGGTCACAGCGACATTCCCTGCAGGCGTTTCCCACGGTCTGCCTAGCCTGCCTCTTCCTGCTGTCTGCTGATGTGCATAGACAGCAAATGAGGGTTTTTCTCCTTTTTGCATAAGCCTTTTTGCTTCATTATTTGTACTATCAATGGTGTCATATTGAAAAATCTTCATGTGTTCTCCTTTTGTTTCTTTTTGATATGATCCTTTTATTATAACAAAATGAAACTTACACGATGATGAGGGCTCTATGTTATTTATTTCGTTGAGCTTGAAATGTCTCTTTTTCTTCCTCTGTAAATGGGACAGGTGCGCCTGTTTCTTTATTAATTTGCACCATAGTGACTGAGCCGGTAAAGCATGGTTCCTGCTGCTCGTTTTCTCCTAAATAATGAAGGATGAGTGAGCTTGATCCGACTTTTTCTGGCTTTACATACACACGAAGTCTCTCCCCAATCTCCACCTGTTTGATGTAATCACATTGCAGGTTGGCCACGACTGTAATTGTCTCTTTCACTCGTTTCATTCGTTTATCAACAATTCCGGTTTTTTGAAAAAAGGCAATCCGTGCTTCTTCAAAATATACAAAAGGGGTGACATTGTTCATATGGCCAAACATATCCGTTTCTGAAAAACGGACAGTCGTTTCGACATAAAATCGAAAGGATGCTCTCCATTCTTCAAATGGTTCCTCAATATATGACGGAAGTCTCACTTCATCATCTCCTTATTCATCAATAAACGCCTCTCCCATATTGGAAGAGGCGTTTATTTTGTGTTCCACCCAGCCTCTTGTAAACACTCATCATGATTGGCAAAGAGGACTGAATGTGATGTTATTCTGCGTGATCGCTTCCGAAGAAGTTACGGAAAGCTTGTAATGTTGTATCTCGGTTAAGTGCTGCAATTGATGTTGTCAGCGGGATTCCTTTCGGACAAGCCTGCACACAGTTTTGAGAGTTCCCGCAGTTCGCAAGACCGCCGTCACCCATAATTTCTTCTAGACGGTCAGACTTATTCATCGCACCTGTCGGATGTGCGTTAAATAGACGTACTTGCGAAAGCGGTGCAGGGCCCATAAAGGAAGACTTATCATTCACGTTTGGACAAGCTTCAAGGCAGACACCACATGTCATACATTTAGAAAGCTCATACGCCCATTGACGTTTTTTCTCAGGCATTCTTGGTCCAGGTCCAAGATCATATGTGCCATCGATCGGCACCCATGCTTTTACTTTTTTCAAGGAGTTGAACATGCGGCTTCTATCAACCTGCAAGTCTCTCACGACCGGGAATGTCTTCATCGGCTGGAGACGAATCGGCTGATCTAACTGATCAATTAGTGCTGTACATGACTGGCGTGGTTTTCCATTAATAACCATAGAACAAGCTCCGCACACCTCTTCAAGACAGTTCATATCCCAGTTGATCGCCGTTGTTTTTTCACCTTGTTTATTGACCGGGTTACGTCTAATTTCCATAAGTGCAGAAATGACGTTCATATTCGGACGGTAAGGGATTTCGAATTCCTCATCATAAGACTTTCCATCTGCTGTATCTTGACGTGTGATTATGAAATGAATTGTGTTTTTTTCACTCATCTTATTTCTCCACCTTTTTCTTCGAGTAATCTCGTTTACGAGGTGCAATTAACGATACATCGACGTCCTCATAGTGGAATGCAGGCTTTTGATTTTTCCCTTTGAACGTAGCCATCGTTGTTTTAAGGAATTCTTCATCGTTTCTTTCTGGGAATTCCGGTTTATAGTGTGCGCCTCGGCTTTCATTCCGGTTATATGCCCCGATCGTAATGACTCTTGCCAGCTGAAGCATGTTGTCAAGCTGACGCGTGAAGGCAGCGCCTTGGTTGCTCCATGATGCGGTATCGTTGATGTTGATCTTCTTGTAGCGCTCCATTAGTTCTTCGATCTTCTGATCTGTTTTTAAGAGTTTGTCATTGTAACGAACCACTGTGACATTATCCGTCATCCATTCTCCAAGCTCTTTATGAAGCACGTACGCATTTTCTGTGCCATCCATACTAAGGATGTTGTCCCATTTCTCCTGCTCTTTCTTCACGGCACTGTCAAATGTTGCAGAAGAAAGGTCTTCCGCAGATTTCTCAAGACCGCTAATGTACTTCACTGCATTTGGTCCAGCGACCATTCCGCCGTAAATCGCTGAAAGAAGTGAGTTTGCACCAAGTCTGTTTCCGCCGTGCATTGAGTAATCACATTCTCCGGCAGCGAACAGACCTTTGATATTCGTCATTTGATCATAATCGACCCATAATCCGCCCATGGAGTAATGAACAGCAGGGAAGATTTTCATCGGCAGCTTACGCGGATCGTCACCCATGAATTTTTCATAGATTTCAATGATTCCGCCAAGCTTAATATCAAGCTCTTTTGGATCTTTGTGAGAAAGATCGAGATATACCATGTTCTCTCCGTTGATCCCAAGCTTTTGCTCGACACATACGTCAAAGATTTCACGCGTTGCGATGTCACGCGGTACAAGGTTCCCGTATGCTGGGTATTTTTCTTCAAGGAAGTACCAAGGCTTCCCGTCTTTATATGTCCAAACACGTCCGCCCTCACCACGAGCTGATTCACTCATGAGACGAAGCTTGTCATCTCCTGGGATCGCTGTCGGGTGAATTTGAATGAATTCTCCATTTGCATAATGCGCACCTTGCTGATAGACGATGGATGCAGCAGATCCAGTGTTAATCATGGAGTTCGTTGATTTACCAAACACGATTCCAGGACCGCCTGTTGCCATGATGACTGCATCTGAACGGAAGGATTCAATTTCCATTGTCGTCAAGTTCTGTGCGACAATTCCGCGGCAAACTTCCTCGTCATCTAAAACAGCGCCAAGGAATTCCCAGCCTTCATATTTCGTGACAAGTCCTGCTACTTCATAGCGGCGAACCTGCTCATCCAGTGCATATAATAGCTGCTGCCCTGTTGTAGCTCCAGCAAACGCTGTACGGTGGTGCTGTGTTCCCCCAAAGCGGCGGAAGTCCAATAATCCCTCTGGTGTTCTATTAAACATAACACCCATACGATCAAGTAAGTGGATAATGGACGGCGCTGCTTCACACATTGCCTTTACTGGCGGCTGGTTGGCTAAGAAATCTCCGCCGTATACCGTGTCATCAAAATGCTCATAAGGTGAATCCCCTTCACCTTTTGTATTGACCGCTCCGTTGATTCCGCCCTGTGCACATACAGAATGCGAACGTTTCACAGGTACGATTGAAAATAGTTGAACAGCCGTTCCCGCTTCTGCTGCTTTAATAGTTGCCATGAGACCAGCTAAGCCGCCTCCGACAACGATGATGCTAGAATTACTCATTGTAGCCCCTCTCCCTCTTCTACTAATCTATTTCCTCTTAAACAAAAGCGAAAATTGCTCTTAGCCCTACATATGAAAGCGCTATAAATATACCTAATGTCACATATGTGGAGATTCTTTGTGAGCGTGGTGAAACGGTAATTCCCCAGCTGACAGCAAATGACCACAAGCCATTAGCAAAGTGGAAAATAGTAGATAAAACGCCGACAATATAGAAGCCTAGCATAAATGGAGAGCTTAAAATATTCGCCATCATGTCATAGTTGACTTCAGCTCCAAGCTGAGCTTGAATTCGAGTTTCCCATACGTGCCAAGTGACAAAAATCAATGTGATAATACCTGAAATCCTTTGCAGTCTGAACAGCCAGTTTCTTAAGTAACTGAAGCGAGACGTGTTGTTTTGTGCCGTAAAGGCTATGTACACCCCATAAACAGCATGATAGATCAGTGGTAAGAAAATCACGAACAGCTCAAGTGCATATCTGAAAGGAAGCTGTTCCATAAAGTGTGCAGCTTTGTTAAACGCCTCTGGTCCATCCGTCGCAAAGTGGTTAATCACTAAGTGCTGTATTAAAAATAGACCGACCGGAATGACGCCAAGCAAAGAATGCAATCTCCGATAAAAAAATTCTTTGTTCCCCGACATTACTTTACCCCCTAGTAAAAAAAGTGCAATTGCTTGAAAATTGTCTTACCCCCGCTTCTTTCAATTGTAAGCACTTTATTCAAATTTATTGACAATTTCATTTTACTCCTATGTCAAAAAAGCGTCAAGAAACCGCGTACATAAATTAAAATTTTCCGAAATTTAAAAGTTTTAAATCAAAATTCGTTTTACTACAATAAGAATTTCTTAGACTTCAGGGAAAACTCTGTCATCATATGCCCACATAAGCTATAATAAATTGTTGAAAGAGGGGAGCCGTACAATGAATAAATTCGAATCTAACTTAGAACAGCTAAAAGAAATTGAAGTCAATGGATTTGCCTACGAGCTGATACGCGAAGTTCTGCTGCCTGATATTCTTGGTCAGGACCATTCATCTATGATGTATTTTGCGGGTAAACTGCTTGCTCGTAAATTTCCTCAAGAGTCATGGGAGAAGATCCCCGAATTTTTCCATGATGCCGGATGGGGGACTCTCACAATGGTCCATTCGAAAAAACAGGAAATTGAGTTTGAGCTCGAAGGTCCACTAGTATCAAATCGACTCACCTATCAAAAGGAGCCATGCTTTCAGATGGAAGCGGGTTTTATTGCTGAACAAATTCAGCTTCTTAATGAGCACGTAGCTGAATCCTATGAACAAGTGAAAAAGCGTGCTGAGAAAGTCATTTTAACCGTTAAATGGGATTTAAGAGACCCTAGCTAACAATGCTTATGAAAGGCGAGGACTTCGTGTCACGCCTTTTTTATATGTCTTCATCTATCATAGCATACTTAATGAATGCGTTTACGCACGTTTCAGCCAATTCCATATAGAAAAAAGAGGTGATCCTCTTTCATGAGATCACCTCTTTACCTTTTTAAGAATGAGCAGCGGCGCTCACCTTTGATAAATCAAACGCATCATGCAGCGCTTCAACCGCTTTGACCATATCGTCACGGCCGACCACCGTTGAGACTTTGATTTCAGACGTACTGACCATTTTCACTTGAATGTCTTTTTGCGCTAACACAGCGAACATTTCAGCTGCTACGCCTGGGTTTGAGACCATTCCAGATCCCACGATGGATACTTTCGCTAATTTGCTTTCTGTCTCAATCTGCTCGTAGCCAAGCGCCCCTTTATATTCTTCTAATACTTCAACTGTTTTGGACAAATCATCCGTTTTGACAGAGAAAGAGATAGAAGTCTGGTTAGTGCTTGTGACGGACTGAATGATGATATCGACATTGATATTCTGTTTCGCAAGCGTTGTAAAGATGGTCGATAATGTTGTAAGTCCGCTTGAAAGACCGCACACGGTCACACGTGTAATCTGATCTTCAAATGCAATGCCTCTGACGACTAAATTTTGTTCCATGGATGATTCCTCCTCAATTAACGTACCCGATTCATTTTCAATACTAGAACGGACTTCTAGCGGGACTTGATAATTTTTCGCAAATTCAACAGCTCTTGGATGCAGGACCCCAGCTCCTAAATTAGCCAGCTCAAGCATCTCATCGTATGAAATACCTGCAAGTTTCCGTGCAGATGGTACATAACGCGGATCTGTTGTAAACACTCCTGGTACATCTGTGTAAATATCACATTTATCAGCTTTTAGTGCGGCAGACAGTGCCACAGCAGTCGTATCTGATCCGCCGCGGCCAAGTGTTGTGATATGTAAGTCATCTGCAATTCCTTGGAAGCCTGCCACAACAACGACTTTTCCCGCACTTAATTCCTCTTTTATTCTTGATTCATCAATGTCCACGATTCTTGCGTTTCCGTGTACATGCTCTGTTTTCATACCAGCCTGCCAGCCTGTAAAGGAAATGGCATCATAGCCTCTTGCTTGGAGCGCCATCGATAATAATGAAATGGTCACTTGTTCACCAGTTGCGAGCAGCATATCCATTTCTCTTTTGCTTGGATCGTCTGTGAGTTCTTTCGCTAGGTCTACTAGAACATCTGTTGATTTGCCCATCGCTGAGACAACCACAACCACATCATGTCCTGCCTCGCGTTCAGCGATCACTCTATCTGCGGCATTGCGAATTTTTTCTGTCGATCCAACGGAAGTTCCGCCAAATTTTTGTACAATTAGTCCCATGTCTACCACCCTTTTTCAAAAGTTCACGTGTGAGAGAAGAGGCTGCTTTGGAGACTGCCCGCTCACTGCAAATAAAAAAGCAATGAGAGAACAAATCTCCCATTGCTTTAAAATCATCATTAAACGATGCAAACAATGAGATAGCCCTCCAAGAAAAGAATTCTTGACAGCCCTACATTTCTTCAATGTACAGCCAGCGAATAAAATGAGTGGATTTTATTCACTTCGGCGACGCTCCCCTTTCACCCCTCTTCTTAGATCCCATCGATCTCCGAAGGCTTACTCTTGAAGTTCGCACCTCTATCTTCAACAAACAACACGTTCATTTATTAAATTAGTCACATCTTAACAGACTTTTGGAAAAAGTACAATCTATTTTTTTAATGCTTCCATTAAAAGTTCAGCCGTCTGTTTCGGAATGCCAGCCTCCTGAAAGTCTTGTAGAGAGGCTTCTTTCATCTTTTTCACAGAGCCAAAATGTTTGAGGAGCTGCTTTTTACGTTTCTCTCCGATACCTGGTACATCGTCTAAAATAGACTGGAATGCATTTTTTCCGCGCAGCTGCCGGTGAAAGCTAATGGCGAACCGGTGCACTTCATCTTGAATGCGCTGCAATAAGTAAAAGGCCTGGCTATTCCGCTCCAGCGCAACAATTTCAAGTGTATCTCCCATCATGAGATTTGAAGTCCGATGTTTTTCATCTTTTACAAGACCTGCGACCGGGACAGACAGATTCAATTCATTTTCAAGCACATCGATGGCTGCGTTGATCTGTCCTTTTCCTCCATCAATTAAAACTAAATCTGGCAGCGGCAGTTCATCCTTTAACACGCGGGTATATCGCCTTCTAATGACTTCACGCATGGATGCATAATCATCTGGTCCTGAGACGGTTTTAATTTTGTATTTTCGGTATTCCTTTTTATAGGGCTTCCCGTCCTGAAAGACGACCATGGCAGAAACCGGGTCTGCCCCTTGAATATTTGAGTTATCAAATGCCTCGATTCTGTATGGCATATAAATATTAAGTGCATCCCCGAGCTGTTTCACCGCACCAATTGTCCGCTCTTCATCACGCTCAATGAGCGAAAATTTTTCTTTTAAGGCGATTTTGGCATTTTGATGGGCAAGTAAAAGTAAATCCTTTTTCTTTCCTTTTTTCGGCTGGTGAACGTTCGTCTCAAGCAATTGCTCAATCATCTCTTGATCGACACTGTCAGGCACCAAAATTTCCTTCGGCAGAAAATGGTTGTTCTTTTCATAAAATTGCCCCATAAACGTGAGGAACTCTTCCTCAGGATCCTGATACATAGGGAACAGGCTGACATCACGTTCAATCAATTTCCCCTGTCTGATGAAGAAAACTTGGACACACATCCAGCCTTTATCATAGGCATAGGCAAAGACATCTCGATCTGATAAATCACTCATCGTCATTTTCTGTTTTTCCATCGTTGAATCGATATAAGCGATTTGGTCTCTTAGTTCTTTTGCCCGTTCAAACTCTAAATTTTCAGCAGCTTCCTGCATCTTTTCGGTGAGTTCTTTTTTGATTTGCTGATGTCCTCCGTTTAGAAACCTTGTGATTTCGTCCACGAGCTGCTTATTCGTTTCCTCGGAAATGTCATACACACAGGGCGCAAGACATTGTCCAAGATGATAATAAAGACAGACGCGGTCAGGAAGAGTGGCACATTTTCTCAGTGGATATAAGCGGTCGAGCAGCTTTTTCGTTTCTCTTGCTGCTTGTACGTTTGGGTATGGACCGAAATATTTTCCTTTGTCCTTTTTTACATTGCGGGTGACGATCAGCTTAGGATGGCGTTCATTCGTAATTTTTATAAAAGGATACGTCTTGTCATCCTTGAGCATGACATTGTATTTTGGATCATATTTTTTGATTAAATTCAGCTCTAAAATAAGCGCCTCAATATTAGAAGAGGTGACAATGTATTCAAAGTCTTCAATTTCACTGACAAGCCGCTGCGTTTTGGCGTCATGTGATCCAGTGAAATAAGAGCGCACCCTATTTTTTAAAACCTTGGCCTTTCCCACATAAATGATCGTATTTTGTCTATCTTTCATTAAGTAACAGCCTGGTTGATCCGGCAGGACTGACAGCTTTTCTTTGATTAGTTTGTTCATCTTTTCATCCGTCCTTGTTTTCCTCTTTCACTCCTTCTAGTGTATCACGAACATTTGTTTTATACCATGTTGAAAGAAAAGCGGCTCTCGTCTTTACGAGAACCGCTTCAATGATTATGCCGCTTGAGCATAGATCGGTTTATAGATGTTTGTTGACAAGCTCAGCAAGCGCTTCTTTTGGTTTGAAACCAACAGAAGTTTCTACAACTTCACCGTCTTTTAAAACAAGAAGTGTTGGGATACTCATAACGCCGTATTTACCAGCAGTTTCTTGGTTATCATCTACATCAATTTTTACAATTTTCATTTTGTCGCCCATTTCTTGATCAAGTTCTTCAAGAACTGGAGCAATCATTTTACAAGGTCCACACCATGGTGCCCAAAAGTCTGCAAGAACAACACCCTCTGCAGTTTCTTGTGAAAATGTTGCGTCAGTAGCTTTTACGATTGCCATTATTCATTCCTCCAATGTAAATTATGCTTTTTAGTATAGCATCTACCAATGTGACTTGCGAATGAAATGCTTACGAATCATTTTTTAGGAAATGAATTAAAAAACAAACCGTATAATCGCACCAATGACAACAATTGCACCGATGATCATTAGAATGGTTCTAAGCATATGACATGACACCCTTTCCGCTTCATTTACAATGTATGATGCCCCAACATTCTTCTCATCAAACATCGAAATATGCAATTAAGCGAGGTCGACAGTTATCATGACCACCGACATTGGCGGCAGCTCTACCGTTAACTCGCCGGACTTTACAGTCATTTGCTGAAAGTCTTTTGGCTGAACAGAATGAGGATCATCGAATGTATTATGTGCATTCATGCGATCAGCCGTCAACACACGTCCAGTGACTTTCGTTTGTTCCTCAACCCCTTCAATGGCTAGGGATATCTCTCTTTGTTCATGCGGATTCAGATGACAGTAGCTAATATGCATCTTACCTGATGAACGCGAGGCTGACACACTGACCTGAGGAATTTTTTCACCTCTTCGTTCATACGACGGTGAAACGAACTCCACTTCAAGCGCTTCTTCCTCTTGATGCACTTGAAACATGTGAAATACATGATACGTAGGCGTCAGAAGCATCTTTTCGTCCTTTGTTAATACCATCGCTTGCAACACATTGACCGTCTGAGCAATATTTGCCATGTGAATCCGCTCGCAATGGCGATGAAAAATATGAAAATGGAGGGCAGACACAAGGGCGTCTCTTAGTGTGTTTTGCTGATATAAAAACCCAGGATTGGTCCCTGGCTCTGGGTCATACCATGTCCCCCATTCATCAATAATCATCCCGATTCGCTTGTCTGGGTCATAACGATCCATGATTTCTCCATGGTCTTCGACAAGCCGTTCCATCTCATAGGCTTTTTTCAGCGTAATAAACCATTCATCCTCATCGAATTCAGTCGCTGATCCTTTCTTCTCCCATGTACCAGGTACGGTGTAATAATGTAAACTGAGCCCATCCATCCACGGTGCAGCCCGCTCCATCAATACCTTCGTCCAATTCACGTCATTAGAGTTCGCACCGCAGGCGATTTTATAAATACGCTGCCCTGCAAATTCTCTTACGTACGTTTGATAGCGTTTATATAAATCTGCATAGTATTCAGGCGTCATATTCCCGCCGCAGCCCCAGCTTTCATTGCCTACACCAACATAGGTCAGCTTCCAAGGCTCTTGTTTTCCATTTTGAATGCGCCAGTCTGACATAGGTGTCCCATTTGGAAATGTCATGTATTCGACCCAATCGGCTAATTCTTGAACAGACCCGCTTCCCACATTGCCACAAATGTAAGGTTCACATTCAAGCAGCTCACACAATGTCATAAATTCATGCGTACCAAATGCATTGGATTCAACCGTACCACCCCAATGGGTGTTTACCATTGGCTTTCGTTCACTCAGATCACCTACACCATTTGCCCAGTGATACTCGTCTGCGAAGCAGCCCCCCGGCCACCTCAGCACCGGAATATGTAATGCTTGAAGGGCCTTCAGCACATCGGTACGAATCCCTTCAATATGATCAATCTCAGAGTCTTTTCCTACCCAAATCCCGTCATAAATCCCTCTTCCTAAATGCTCCTGAAAGTGCCCATAAATGTGTTTAGAAATGCGTCCGATCACGTCATTGACTTTTACTGTCCCCTTCACTTGTCAACCGCTCCTTTTCTGCTTGATCACATACAAAAAAACCCAGAATACCTAGGCATTCTGAGTGTATGAGCGTTACGAGTGGATATTCATCTTTTTTAACTCTTCATTCAAAAGCGGTACCACTTCAAACAAGTCACCAACGATTCCGTAATCGGCGATTTTGAAGATTTCCGCTTCTGGGTCTTTGTTGATTGCCACAATGACTTTACTGTTAGACATTCCCGCTAAATGCTGAATCGCTCCTGATATCCCGCATGCAATATAAAGATCAGGTGTGACGACTTTTCCCGTTTGACCAATTTGCAGGGCATAATCACAATAGTCAGCGTCACAGGCTCCGCGCGAAGCACCGACTGCTGCCCCCAGCGTCTCAGCGAGTTCATTCAGCGGTTCAAAGCCTTCCTTGCTCTTAACCCCGCGCCCTCCAGCAACAATGACCTTTGCTTCAGATAAATCTACACCTTCTGACGTTTTTTTAATGACTTCCTTCACGATCGTCCGGAGGTTCTGAATATCGACAGAAACCGGTGTGACTTCTCCTCCTCGTGACGTATCCCGTTCAAGTGGTGCCACGTTGTTTGGCCGGATGGTTGCTAGAAGCAGACGATCTGTCGAAATGACTTTTTCAAAGGCTTTTCCAGAGTAAATCGGTCTAGTGAAAACAAGATGTTCCCCGGTAACGCTTACATCGATCGCATCTGAGATCAAGCCAGTCTGGAGACGCGCCGCTATTTTCGGCGACAGGTCTTTTCCGATAGACGTATGGCCAAAGAGCACAGCATCCGGATCAACTTGATCTAATATGGCTTGAAGTGCCTGCGCAAAACCATCTGACGTATAATATGAAAGGTGTGGATGCTCTACAATCATCACATGATCCGCTCCATAATAAAGCAGTTCATCCGCTAGACCTTTGACATCATCCCCTATTAACACGCCAATGACCTCACCGCCATCTGCCACTTTGTGAGCGGCAGCAATGGCTTCAAATGTCACATTTCTTAATTTACCGTCACGACTTTCTCCAAGTACAACAACTTTTTTACTCATCTTCAAGCTCCCCCTTGTTCTCGTGATATCGTAAAGTGGATGTTTAGATGACTTTTGCTTCATTTCTGAGTAGATCTGTCAGTTCTTTGACTTGATCCTGAAGCTCGCCGCTCAGCACCTTGCCACCCTCTTTTTTCTCCGGTAAGAAACGTTCAATTGTTTTGATTTTATATGGTACATCGTCTTCATCCAGGTCTAAATCATCAAGCTCCAATTCTTCTAAAGGTTTTTTCTTTGCCTTCATAATGCCTGGTAATGATGGATAGCGAGGCTCATTGAGTCCTTGCTGAGCTGTGACGACAAGCGGGAGTTCGGCAGAAATGACTTCCACATCACCCTCTGCATCTCGTTCAATCGACGCAGAGCTGCCGTCAATTTGAATATTTGTTATGGTTGTTACATATGAAAAGCCAAGTAATTCAGCAAGACGCGGGGCTACCTGTCCAGAGCCGCCGTCAATTGCTACATTCCCTGCTAAGATCAAGGAAGCCTCTTTGTCTTTTAAATAGTGATAAAGAATGGTAGAAGCTGAATATTGGTCCCACTCTTCTAAGTCATCTTCGACGTTTAATAAGACGGCCCTGTCACAGCCCATAGCAAGCGCTGTTCTCAGCTGTTTCTCTGCATCCTCACCGCCAACTGTCACAACGGTCACTTCTCCCCCGTGCTCATCGCGAAGCTGGATGGCTTCTTCAATGGCATACTCGTCATAAGGATTAATAATGAACTCTGCTCCATCTTCTTGAATTGCACCAGACTGAATAGAAATTTTCTCTTCCGTGTCAAACGTACGCTTCATCAAAACAAATATATTCATTTATTTCTCCCCCTTGTGTCGTACTTATCCCTTATTCCCCTTTAAAGTTCGGTTTGCGCTTTTCGATAAAGGCCTGGATGCCTTCTTTGGCGTCATTTGATTGGAAAACCTCACCAAACTTTTTGGCTTCAAGCTTCATTCCACCATCATATGAATACAATTTTGTTGCATTCAATAAATCAAGCACATATTCAAGTGATTTTGGGCTTTTCGCTGCAAATTTCCCCGCAAGTGTTTTAGCCGCTTCGAGCGCTTCTTCCTCTGTTTCTGCGAGCTTTGTAACAAGTCCACAGGCAAATGCTTCTTCACCTGTAATCGGTTCAGCTGTTCCCATCATTTCAAGCGCTTTAGCAGAACCAACGTAGCGTGGTAGGCGCTGCGTGCCGCCGAATCCTGGAATAATGCCGAGGTTTAGTTCTGGCAGTCCAAGCTTCGCATCTTTTGTTGCGATTCGGATATCACAAGACATGGCAAGCTCAAGTCCTCCGCCTAATGCTGCTCCGTGAATCGAGGCAATGACTGGCTTTGGACACTGTTCAATCCGTTCAAAGACTTGCTGTCCTCTATCAGCGAGGCTTGCATAATCAGACTCTTCCTGTAAAGTCGTAAATTCTTTAATATCAGCACCTGCTGAGAAGAATCTGCCTTCTCCGTGGATCACAATCGCTCTTACTTCTTCATTCTGTTCGAGCTCATCGAACATGTCATTAAGCTCAGTGAGCAGCTGAGAGGATAAGGCATTTGCAGGCGGGTTCTGAATCGTGATGAGCGCTGTCTGTCCTTCATGATGTAAGCTGAGTATTTTTTCCATGTCAATCATCCTTTTTCACATTGTCTTTAGGATTGATGTATTCCGTTTAACAGTAGATCATGTACATTTTCTGCGAGTGCAGGCAGATCATACTTTTGATCATTCATGACCCATGTTGTTGCGGTTTCATCAATCGTCCCAAATACCATTTGTCTCGCTAAGCGGACATCTAAATTTTGTCTGAATTCTCCTGTTTTCTTTCCTTCTGTTAAAATCGAATCGAGCATATTTAAATACCCTTTTAGCACCTCATTGATTTTTTGCCGCAGCTCAAGGTTTGACTGCCTGAGTTCAAGCTGTGTCACAAGAGCCAAATGATGATTTTGCGCCAGCATCCGAAAATGCTCCTCAATCAACAGTAGAAGCTTTTCTTTGGCAGACGGCTTCTTTTGAATATCTGTCTCCATCCGTTCGATGAATTGTCCCATTTTTTCTTTGAACAATGAGATGAGAATATCCTCTTTGTTTTTGAAATAAAGATAAATGGTTCCGTCTGCGACTCCTGCTTGTTTCGCAATCTTTGAAACTTGTGATTGATGATAGCCGTTCTCTGCAATCACCACAACTGCTGCATCAATAATTTGCATGTACTTCGGTCTTTTCTGCTTCAATGTGCTTCGTCCCTTTCTAAATTGAATGAGCATTCATTCATAACTTTATGTTAAAAAGAAACGGGTGATTTGTCAAGAGATCTTCTTTTTTCTTTTCAACCTTTATCATACCAGAGCAGACCGTCATCATTCAAATCATCCGGCCGCTCGACCGGATGATGAAGGTCGTTATTTTTTCAATTGATCGACAGGTGTTTCAGATGATCCCGCGTGCTTTCTCTTTTCTTCTTCAATTAATACTCTGCGCAAAATTTTTCCGACGGCCGTTTTAGGCAGTGATTCTTTAAATTCATACACGCGCGGTACTTTAAATGAAGCAATTCTCGTTCTCACAAAGCGATCGAGTTCATCCTCTGTTAAATAAGCATCCTTTTTCGGCACAACAAACGCTTTTACCGTTTCTCCTCTATAAGGATCTGGTATGCCTGCGACAACGACTTCTTGTACAAGCTCATGCTCGTAAAGGGCTTCTTCGACCTCTCTTGGGTAAATATTATAGCCGCTCGCAATAATGACATCTTTTTTCCGGTCAACGATATAGAAAAAACCGTCCTCATCCATATACCCAATATCTCCAGTGAAAAACCACCCATCCCTTAATACAGCTGCTGTCTCCTCTGGCTGATTCCAGTAGCCTTTCATGATCTGCGGCCCTTTGACGATAATTTCTCCGTGCTCATATGGCTCTTTGAGGCCACCCGTTTCCTCGCAATAAATGCCTGCGTCTGTCCCAGGCCACGGACAGCCAATGCTGCCTGTTTTGTTCGCTCCCCATAAAAAGTTAGAATGGGTCACTGGTGAGGTTTCTGAAAGACCATACCCCTCCACTAAACGTCCTCCTGTTAATTTTTCAAAGCTCTGTTTGACTTCAACAGGAAGAGCCGCCGAGCCGCTTAAACATGCAGTGATGGACGACAGGTCATATTTTTCAATGTTCGGATGATGCAGCAAGGCGATATACATAGTTGGTGCACCTGGAAAGAGTGTCGGTTTCTGTTTTTCAATCGTTTTAAGGGTATCAGCTGCGTCAAAGCGTGGAAGTAGAATCATTTGATGCCCTTCTTTGACAGCAAGATTTAATACGGTCGTCATTCCGTATACATGAAAAAACGGAATGATGCCAAGGATTCGTTCTTTTCCTCTTGTCGTTTTATACATCCATGAAGCGCACATTTCAGTATTCGCTAAAATATTTTCATGGGTAAGCATGACCCCTTTTGGTAAACCGGTCGTTCCGCCTGTATATTGTAAAACAGCGACATCCTCTTTCGGTTCAAAGGCAATCGCCGGGATCTGTTCTCCTGACGATTCTTTCATAATTTGTGAGAAGTGATGAATGGTCTCACTTTTCTCCACCTGGATGACCATTTTGTTTTTTCTTTTTTGGACAATAGGAAACAGAATGTTTTTCGGAAATGGTAAATAATCCTGTAGTTTGGTGATGATTAAGTGTTCCATACTTGTCAGCGCTTTCATTTTATAGGCCTTTGGATACAATAAATCCAGTGTAATCAGCACTTTTGAGCCGCTGTCCTCCATTTGATATGCCAATTCTTTCTCCGTATAAAGCGGGTTCGTTTGAACAACGATACCACCTGCAATTAAAACAGCATAATAAGAAATGACCGATTGAGGACAGTTTGGCAGCATGATTGCTACTCTGTCGCCTTTTTTCACGCCAATTTCCATCAGATAACCAGCTAGTTTCAATGCGTCTTCTTGGAGCTGTTCATAGGTGATGTTTTTTCCTAGAAAATGAATGGCTGTATGCTCAGGTGCAGCCTCTGCGGAGCTGAATAAGTAAGATTGTAACGTCTCATTTGGGATGGTGAGTTCGTGGGGAATTTGATTCGGGTAATGCAGAAGCCAACGTTTATCTGACTGCATAAAAACCCTCCTTCCTGAACTTTCGTACTATTTTATTATAGCAAACTTTTCCTTAAGGCAGTTTGCTTTTTTCAAATAGAGCTTGGCTCCATGACATCTTTACTTCTTTGCCGGTGTTTCGAGCGATGCTCTTTTTCCTTCATGATGCCACTGTTCATATAATCCACCGATGGCACGGAATGACTCATTTACTCTCTCCACGATCTGTTGATGGATACTCGGATCATTAGGTAAATGCGTCTGGATATTGTCGACTTGATGCTGCCTCATCATATCGATGTAGACTGTGAGAAAGATCGTGTCTTCTAAAATCCAGTAAATGACTTCATCTGCCGCTTTTGTTCTTTTATGCAGCATTTGGATTCCTCGTTCATATTGAATGAGAATATAGCCACTCGAATCGATTTGAACATACGGGCTCAAATCATCAAAAAATCCAGTTGTTTGAAATGGACGTGCAATATACGGTTCATATATGTCTCTTGGCAGTGAAGTCATTTGGAGACAAGTATCAATGCGCTTTATGAGTTCGTCTTTTTGCAGAATTTGCTTCATGTGATTCGCCGCCTTCGGGTGAGATAAAAGCTGCCAAGGAATCCCTGACAGCTTTCTAACTTTGTCTTCTTCATTTCACAGGAACATGTAAACGGCACCAATGACCGCAAAAGTGCAGGCAACTACGATTAATACTTTTGCTAGCTTTTCCATGTCGTCTCCTTAAATGCCGGCTGCTACTACGTAAGACAGCCCAACTGAAATAATGAGTGAAATAAACCCGACCGCTCTATTATCATTCTCAATCTCTTTGTCTACTTTAAATCGTGGTGTTAAAAATTCAAAAATGAAATAGCTGACAAGCAGCATCACAAAGCCGTATACGCCCCATCCAACCATTTGAAGAAGGGAATTGTGCTGTGCAATAGAATGCTGAAACACATTCGCAATCCCAAAGATCTTTCCGCCTGTTGCCATGGCAACAGCTAAGTTCCCACGCTGGATCTCTTCCCAGTTTTTATAGGAGGTGACGAGTTCAAAAATGGTTAGAAATATGACAAGACATAGGACGGCCACGCTGTAATAGGCGGCAATTTCCACAAGTTCATTTTCCCAAAAGGCTTTCATGCGTTTTCTCCTTTTTACTTTAATTCGACGATGGTGACGCCTGATCCTCCCTCGCCTTGTTCCCCAAAACGAGCATTTTTCACACTTCGGTGCTGTTTCAGTAATTCCTGAACCCCTTTTCTGAGGGCGCCAGTTCCTTTTCCGTGAATAATCGACACACGCGGATAACCAGCTAAGACAGCATCATCTAAATATTTCTCGACTCTGCTTAAGGCATTTTCATAACGCTCTCCCCTTAAGTCGAGCTCAAGCGATACATGATAGTCTTTTCCTTTGACTGCCGTAATGGCTTTCTCCTGCTTAAATTCAGGTGCTGATTTGATAAATTCCATGTCTTTTTCTTTTACTTTCATTTTTAGAATGCCCATTTGGACACTCCATTCTTTGTCACCTGTTTGTTCAAGCAGCGTTCCTTTTTGCCCGAAGGTGAGCACTTTCACTTCGTCGCCTGATTTTAGCTGTCTTGCTGCTTTTTTCACCGGCTCTGGCTTTTTCTTCCGGTCAAACTCAGGGACTGCTTCTTCAAGGCGCTTTCTTGCATCGATGAGTTCATGCTCTTTGAATGAGCGATGCTCATTTTTTATCGACCTGAGCTCTTGAATGATGTCTTCTGCTTCTTTTGAGGCTTGTTCAATTTTTTCTGCCGCTTTTTGTTCAGCTTCTTCAAGCAGTTTGTCCTTTTGCTCATTCCATTCAAGAATTTGTCTCTGCAATTCTTTATGAAGCTTTTCTGCTTCTTTTCTATAGACTTCTGTCTCATGCAGCTCTTCTTCTGCTTGTTTCTTGCTGTCTTCTAATGAGGCAATCATTTGGTCTACTTCATTATGTTCAGCATGCATATCCGCTTTTGCCCGGTCAATGAGGTGATCTGGCAAACCAAGACGTTTAGAAATTTCAAATGCATTACTTCGTCCCGGCACACCGATGAGCAAGCGGTACGTTGGTGATAAGGTTTCAATGTCAAACTCCACGCTCGCATTTGTGACCCCTTCTCGGTTATATCCGTATGCCTTCAGCTCAGGGTAGTGAGTCGTTGCAATGACTCGTGCATTTGTTTGATGCACCTCATCTAAGATACTCATGGCCAGTGCCGCACCTTCAGCAGGGTCTGTTCCTGCCCCTAATTCATCGAATAACACGAGTGAGTTAGATGTCAAATTATTCAAGATATCCACAATATTGACCATATGAGATGAGAACGTACTCAAGCTTTGCTCAATCGACTGTTCATCTCCAATATCAGCAAAGACTTGATCGAATACAGCCACTTCTGAGCCTTCTTCAACTGGAATATGAAGGCCTGCCTGCGTCATGAGCGTCAGAAGACCAAGCGTTTTTAAGGTAACTGTCTTACCCCCTGTATTTGGTCCAGTAATGACGATGGTTGAAAAATCTTTGCCGAGCTCAATGTCATTTGCCACAACCTGATCCCTAGGCAATAGAGGATGTCTTGCCCGCTTTAAATAAATCTCCCCTTGATCATTCACAGCAGGCTTTGTGGCTTTTTCTGCCTTTGCATATTTGGCTTTAGCAAAAATAAAATCTAACGTCTGAAGCTCTTTTACATTGTGAAGCAGTTCCTCAATGTGTTCTGACACGCTCGCTGTCAGCATTTGGAGGATCTTTTCGACCTCTTGTTTTTCTTTTAAACGGGTTTGCTGCAAGGTGTTATTTAAATCCACGACCACTTGCGGCTCGATAAAAAGAGTTGCCCCAGATGATGACTGGTCGTGAACAATTCCGCCGTAATTCGAGCGGTACTCCTGCTTTACTGGAATCACGAACCGATCATTACGAATGGTGACAATCGTGTCTGACAGCATTTTTGAAGCAGATTGTGAGCGAATCATGGATTCTAATTTATCTCGAACTTTTGATTCTAATGAACGTAATTGCGTACGTATTGTTCGTAGCGCCGCAGTTGCGTGATCAAGCACTTCTCCATTATCACCGATACAGCTTTCGATTTCTTTTCTGACTTCTGGCAGTAATATCAGCGTCTCTGCATATGTATGAAGACGCGGTATGTCTACACCATCTTCATACAGGGACGTGAGAAAGTGCTTCATATTTTTCGCAGTGTATAATAGCGCTGCAATTTCCATGAGCTCAGATGGGCTTAATGTACTGCCGATTTCTGCCCGTTTGACTCCGCGTCTAATATCCGTTAGCCCGCCAAATGGCGCAGATCCCTTTAAGCGGATCACATCCTGTGCTTCTGCTACCTCTTCCAGCAAATGCTGAATGGTTTCTATATCCGTCAGCGGCGTTAAATCCTGCGCTCTTTCTTTTCCTAATGAGGATGCGGTATAGGACATGACTTTTTCTTTTACTTTATGAAATTCTAATGATGCTAACACTTTTTGTTGCAGCATGGTCCAGCCTCCTAACGACTACCTGTCACGCGTTAAAAACTTTTTGATCTCGTTTAGAGAAAAAGTATTCACGACATTTGCTTTTGGTGTCCAGCCTTTTCTTGCAGCTGTTACACCAACTTCCATATGATCCAGCATGGTGATATTGTGCGCATCTGTATTGATCATGATGTTCACACCTGCTTCGTTTGCTTTCATTAAATGCTCTGCTTTTAAATCAAGTCTTGACGGGTTGCTGTTGAGCTCTAGTGCAGTTCCCGTTTTCTTCGCAAGCTCTATGAGCTGATCTATATTTAAGGCATAGCCGTCTCGTCTGCCGATCAAACGGCCTGTTGGATGTGCAATTAAATCCACATGCTGATTCCGCAGGGCATTTTCAAGGCGCTCCATAATGACTTCCTCCGGCTGAGAAAAGCTCGAGTGGATAGATGCAATCACAAAATCCATGTCTGCTAAAAAGTCATCATCATAATCTAATGATCCATCCGGGAGAATATCCATTTCGACCCCTTTGAAAATGTGAAAATGCTCGAATTCTTGATTCAGCTTGTCAATTTCTTTTGCTTGCAGACGTAAACGTTCTTTTGTTAAACCGTTTGCTACTTTTAAATATTGCGAGTGGTCTGTAATCGCCATGTATTCATAGCCTTTTGCGATACATGCCTCTGCCATTTCGTGAATAGAAAATGCGCCGTCACTCCATGTCGAGTGCATATGAAGGTCGCCTTTAATATCTTTTAACTCTACAAATTGCATACTTTCTTTATACGTATCAATCTCCGTTCCGGTTTCACGAATTTCTGGCGGAATGAGCGGAAGTTGAAAATGCGCATAAAAAGCAGCCTCGTCATCAAACGTTTTTACTTCTCCAGTTTCAATTGTTTCCACACCATATTCACTAATACGCTCTCCGCGTTCCTTCGCCAGCTGACGCATGCGAATATTGTGATCTTTTGAGCCAGTGAAATGGTGCAGCGTTGTTGCAAATTGGTCTGTTGTCACAAGCCGGAAGTCTACACTGATCTCAAAATCAAGGGCAAGAATGACAGATACCTTCGTATCACCGCTTGCGATGACGTCTTTGACATCATCAAGTGCAACGAGCTGCTCTCTGACTTGTTCAGGACTGTCAGTCGCAATGATATAATCTAAATCTTTGACGGTTTCTCGTGCACGTCTTAGACTGCCAGCTCTAGAAAAACGAATAATACCCTTCATCTGTTCTAGCGCATGATCAATCCGCTCTGCCACATCTAATGCAAAGCCAATTGGCAGTCGTTCTGGCTGCTTTCCGGCCTCCTCAAGAGCAGCGAGAATCTTCTCTTCTGTTTTTTTACCGAAGCCTGCAAGCGCTTGTACTTTTTCCGCTTCACATGCTTCTTTTAATGACTGGGCATCATGGACGCCAAGCTCTTGGTAAAGCTTAGCAATCTTCTTCCCCCCAAGCCCTTGCAATTTTAAGAGCGGGACAAGTCCTTCAGGCACTTCCTTTTTTAATTGTTCGAGGGTTTCTGATTGTCCTTTTTCGATATACTCTGTGATCACAGCAAAGGTTCCTTTTCCAATGCCGGGTAATGCTAATAGATCATCTATTTGAGAAAGGCTGCGGTCGTCTTGTTCCAGTGCCGCTGCTGCTTTACGAAAGGCAGAAATTTTAAAAGGATTATCTCCTTTTAGTTCCATATATACTGCAATTGTTTCAAGAAGTTTGATAATATCTTTTTTATTCATCTCTCATCCTCCAGCCGCTTTGGCATCTTCCTATATAAATATACAAACTTTCCCTTCATCCTACAACTTTCTGTCATGGAATGAGAAAAAACTTCTCCAGGAAAGGAGAAGTTTTTAAACTCCATACGTCGACCATAGGTCTTTGACAAGACCGGACAGGTAAGGGGTGCTGTTTACGATCACATCTGCTAACATTGATTTGCTCATCATTGTTTGCAGCGCATCTACTGGAAGTAATGCAGCGACAAACAATAGAATAAACACAAATAAATAGGTTTCCAGAAATCCTAAAACACCGCCAAGCAGTTTGTTCACCTGTTTAATCACAGGTATACTTGCAATGGTTGTGAGCAATCCGCCAATGATGGCGAGCAGGATTTTGGTCAAGATAAACAGAATGATAAACGCAATGGTATTATAATAAGCTGTTTCTAGATTCCCACTAAAGAAAGCGAGCTGCGGTTGACCGCCACTAAAATTAGGTGACGGAATCCACGTAAGCTGTGGTGCAAGTGACTGATAAAACATGGAAGCCACTAAGATAGAAACAACAAAGCTGATCAATTTAATAAATTGAAGAATAAACCCGCGTTTTAGACCGACAAGCGTTCCCATAAGAAGCAAAAACAAAATGATGATATCGATCACGGTAATTTCATTCCTTTTCTTTTAGCTGAATCTCTAATTTTTCGTATTGCTCTTTTAATTTCAAGTAGTCGTGGACGACATTGACTGCTGTCAGTACAGCTAATTTGTTTATATCAAGATATGGATTTTTTTCATTTATTTCTCTCATTTTATCATCAACAATTGACGCAACATGTCGCATATGCATCTTCGTTTCTTGTCCGATGATCGTATAGGACTGTCCGTAAATCTCAACTGTTGTTTTCGTTTTACCGCCGTCAGACAACGTTTCTCCTCCATTCCACGAGAATCCTAGTCTCTATCATAACATGTTTAGACATTGAATGGAAAGACGAGCCCTTCCCTGTTATGGTACACTTTAGAAATCAATGATATCAAGGTAAAAAGGAGTTATCCACTGTGCCCCAATCCGTTTTAAAAGCAACATCAGAAGACCTCAAAAAGATGAAGAGCGCGTATGCGCACCATTTAACAGACACTTTGCCGCCAGGCGCCCTCTTTCAAGCAAAAGTCCCTGGCTGTACGATTACAGCCTATCGATCTGGAAAAGTATTGTTTCAAGGGCAAAAGGCAGAAGCTGAAGCCAGTCAATTCAGCCATTTACAAGCAGCTGATACGAAAAGTCAAAAATCACCTGCTGTCACAAAATACAGTCCGCCGCCCGGCATTGCTTCCATGTCGGTCGTCGGTTCAGATGAAGTAGGTACAGGTGATTATTTCGGACCGATCACAGTCTGTGCGGCCTATGTTGATGCCAGCCAGCTTGCTTTAATGAAAGAGCTTGGCGTAAAAGACTCAAAAGGATTAAAGGACCCGCAAATTATCAACATTGCCAAGGATCTCATCAAAACCATTCCGTTCAGCCTTCTCGTCCTCCGAAATGAAAAGTACAATACGATGCAGGAAAAGGGCATGAGTCAAGGAAAAATGAAGGCACTGCTTCATAATCAAGTCATCACCTCTGTGCTAGAAAAACTGGGCGGACAGCAGCCTGAGGCCATTTTGATTGACCAATTTGCAGAACCAGGCATTTATTTCAAACATCTTGCCGGGAAAAAAATCATTCGGGAGCGGACGTACTTTAGTACAAAAGCAGAAGGCATCCATTTGTCAGTCGCTGCAGCTTCCATTATCGCAAGGTACGCCTTCTTAATTGAAATGGACAAATTATCACAGGCTGCAGGCTTTGACATCCCAAAAGGAGCCGGTCCTCATGTAGACAAGGCCGCCGCCAAGCTCATCAAGCTGCATGGTGAAGATGCTTTACGTCAATTTACAAAGCTGCACTTTGCCAACACACAAAAAGCGAAAAAAATGTTATAAAAAAAGCTAGGGCCCATGAGGCCTTAGCTTTTTTCCATTAACCGCGTAAGACGGCTTGATACGTATCTTCTAGTGCTTTCAAAACTTTTGTGTGAACAGCTGTGACTTCTTCCTCGGTCAACGTTTGTTCAGGATTTAAATATTGAAGAGAGAATGCAACAGATTTTTTGCCTTCTTCCATATGTTCCCCTTCGTACACATCAAATACAGATAGGTCTGTGAGTAGATGACCGCCTGCTTCATAGATGACACGCTCCAGCTGTCCGCTTGAGATATGCTGATCTACAACAAGTGCGATATCTCTTGTCACAGCAGGGAATCTCGGAATCGCTGTATATTTCATATCCTTCGTTTCAGATGTCATCACATCTGTTAAATCAAACTCGAAGACATACGTTTCTTTTAAATCCAATTCCTTTTCAACGACTGGATGCAGTGCGGCAACAAAACCAATGACTTGACCATTTAAGTGAACATCTGCAGTTCGCCCTGGGTGAAGACCCTCACGCTCTGCTTGAACATAAGTGATTTGGTCTGACACACCAAGCTTTTCGAACAATCCTTCAGCAATTCCTTTTGCTACATAAAAATCGACGGCTTTTTTCTCGCCCTGCCAAAGATTTTTATGCCATAAGCCTGTCAGCGCACCAGCGACATGTTCTTTTTCCACTGGTTTTGCCCCTTCAGCTTCTGCTAAGAAAACAGAGCCTGTTTCATAAAATCCAAATGAATCAGCTTGTCTTGCCAAGTTGTATGCAACAGAATCAAGTAAGTTTGGCAGAAGACTTTGTCTTAGCACACTGCGTTCCTCACTCATTGGCAGAGAAAGCCTCGTTTCATAGGCTGGATGCAGTGCAAAAGCTGTGGACTTATGCTGATTCGTCAATGAATACGTAATCGCTTGAGAAAGTCCTGCCCCCTCTAAGAAACGTCTCACCTTTCTGCGCTTCACTTGGTATGGCGTGAGGCCGCCAACGGTGCCAGCTGTCCTAGGCAGTGTAGATGGAATATTATCGTAGCCATATAATCTTGCCACTTCTTCAATGAGGTCTTCTTCAATCGTAATATCCATTCTGCGGGAAGGAACTGTTACGACAAGAACATCATTTGATTCGCCCACTGTGAAGCCTAGTTTGTTGAAAATCTGAATCATATCTTCTTTTGAAATGCTCATTCCAAGCACCTTGTTCACACGCTCAGTTGATACGTGGATGACATTCATACTTGCTTCAAGGTGATTTTCCTCAACTGTACCACTTAGCACTTCACCGCCTGCATACATGCTGATCAATTGAGCTGCTCTTTCTGCTGCCGGTTTCGTACGCTGCGGATCGAGGCCTTTTTCAAATCGTGTGCTTGATTCACTGCGAAGCCCTAAGTCTCTAGATGCTTGACGAACTGTTTGACCGTTGAAATATGCCGCTTCTAAGAGAATCGTCGTCGTCTCATCTCGTACCTCTGATTCAAAACTGCCCATGACGCCTGCTACAGCGTGCGCTTTCGTTCCATTCGTGATGACAAGATGCTTTGATGACAATGTACGCTCTTGCTCATCGAGTGTTTGAATGATTTCGCTATCAGACGCTTTACGAACGACCACCTGCTTTGAACCAAAGCGGTCATAATCAAAGGCATGGAGCGGCTGGCCATATTCAAGCAGTACAAAGTTTGTAATATCCACGACGTTGTTAATTGGACGGATGCCTGCATTCATCAATCTTGTTTGTATCCAAAGCGGTGCTGGTCCAACCTTTACATTTTTAATGATCTTCGCTGCATAAAGTGGATTCGCTTCTTGATCCTCAATTTTAACAGAAATATAGTCTGCTGCTTTTTCAGAAGAAGTGTCATGTGCCGTATCAGGAAGCTTGATGTCTCTTCCTAAAATGGCGGCAACCTCATAAGCGACACCCAGCATATTCAGGGCATCGGCACGGTTTGGTGTTAAGCCAAGCTCAAGTACCGCATCATCTAATTGAAGAGCTTGAAGGGCATCATCTCCTGGTTTCACGTCATTCGGGAAAACAAAGATGCCTTCTGCATATTCCTTTGGTACAAGCTTGCTTTCTACGCCTAATTCTTGCAGAGAACAAATCATGCCATGAGACTCTTCACCGCGCAGTTTTGCTTTTTTAATTTTAAAGTTGCCAGGAAGGACTGCACCCACCGTTGCGACGGCCACATACTGTCCTTTCTCCACATTCGGAGCTCCGCAAATAATTTGCACCGGTGCGTCTTCGCCGATATCAACAAGACATTTGTTTAATTTATCCGCATTCGGATGCTGTTCACGTTCAATGACGTGTCCAACGACAACTCCTTTGATGCCTTCGCCTTTATATTCAACGGCTTCCACTTCAATTCCGCTTCTTGTGATTTTTTCTGCTAATTCATCCGGCTTAATGCCTTCTAAATCGACATAGTCTTCTAACCATTTATATGAAACAAACATGTTGATTTCCTCCTCTTAGTCCTGCTTGAATTGCTTTGTGAATCTAATGTCATTTGTGTAGAAATGGCGAATATCATCAATGCCGTATTTCAGCATTGCGATCCGTTCCACACCCATTCCAAAAGCAAAGCCTTGGTAAGTTTCTGGATCAAATCCGCTCATTTTCAGGACATTCGGATGAACCATCCCTGCACCTAAAATCTCAATCCAGCCTGTTCCTTTACAGACAGAGCAGCCCTTCCCGCCGCATTTAAAGCAAGACACATCGACTTCGACAGATGGTTCTGTGAATGGGAAAAAGCTTGGACGTAATCTAATTTCACGATCTTCACCAAACATTTTTCTTGCGACTGTCTCCAGCGTTCCTTTTAAATCACTCATGCTAATATTGTGATCGACGACAAGCCCTTCAATTTGCATAAATTGATGTGAATGAGTCGCGTCATCACTGTCACGTCTATATACTTTCCCAGGACAGATGATCTTCACAGGACCTTGTCCTTTATATTTCTCAAGTGTACGTGCTTGAACTGGTGATGTTTGTGTTCTCATTAGTGTGTCTTCAGTAATATAGAAGCTGTCCTGCATATCACGTGCCGGATGCTCCTTTGGAAGATTCAGCGCTTCAAAGTTATAATAATCCGTTTCCACCTCAGGACCTTCCTCAACGGTATAGCCCATGCCAATAAATAAATCTTCAATATCTTCGACAACTATCGTTAATGGATGTCTTGCTCCCATTTTGATTGGACTTGCCGGCAAAGTAACATCGATCGTTTGAGAAGCAAGTTTTTTCTTCACTTCTTCTGCTTCCAGCTGTTCATTTTTTTCAGCAATGGCACCAGCAATCTGCTCTCTTACTTCGTTTGCGAGTGCACCCATTTTCGGTCTTTCTTCTGCGGAGAGCTTGCCCATTCCGCGAAGTACTTCTGTAATCGGTCCTTTTTTCCCTAAGTATTGAACACGAATGTCATTGACCTCTTTGAGCGAGCTAGCTGCTTCAACCTTCGCTATCGCCTCTGTTTCAAGCTGTTTTAACGTTTCTTGCATGAGTGTAATCCTCCTTTTGATATACAAAACCGCTCGGATAAACGGCTGTTTGATCGTTTGAAGACAATAAAAAAACCCGTTCCTCCATAAAAGAAGGGACGAGTTGTGGTCGCGGTACCACCCTTGTTAAGCACAAATGCATGTGCGAATAAGCTTCATTGACATAACGGAATCAAACGAATCCGGTTCACCTTTACGCAAAGCCTGCGGTCCCGGTGACAACTCCAGAGGTGAATTCCTGTTTCAGCATTCCTTAAATGCACTTTCAGTCTACGATGCATTCTCCCTATAAGGCCGCTTCTTGAAACAATCTTCCTCTATCATGGTTTTTAAAATATTAGTTTCATTATAGTGAAAATGAACGCATGTTGCAACATTATCCACGCAAATGATAGACAAGAACAGCTGCTGCAACAGCTACATTTAATGATTCTGCCTGCCCATACATTGGCACATATAAATTTTGGTCTGTCATTTGCAGAATCGCTGGATCAATACCAGCCCCCTCATTTCCAACAATTAATGCAAACGGACCTTCTGCCGTTACGCTTCTATACTCTTTCGCATCTTTTAAAGCACTTCCATATACAGGTATGCCTTGTTCTTTCAGTTCGGTGATCGCCTGTTGAAGGGGTTGCTTCAAGATAGGCAGGTGGAAATGAGACCCTTGTGCCGAACGGAGCGTTTTTCCATTAAACGCATCAACTGTTCCTTCTCCTAAGATCACAGCATCAAGACCAGCGGCATCTGCTGTTCGAATGAGTGTGCCTAAATTCCCCGGGTCCTGCACTGCGTCTAATAGAAGAAGCCGTTCATACTTCTTTTCTTTAAAAACTGGAACTGTACAGACCGCGGCAATGTGCTGAGGCGTTTCCGTCTCTGTCATAGCAGAAAAGGCCTCTTCGCTCAGTTCATATAGCTCAATGTCAGGCTGGATATGAGAAGGAAGCATAACCGGAGAGGTGACCATTAATTCCTTCACGATCCCGCTCTTTAATGCTTCTTCGACTAAGTGTATTCCCTCAACGAGAAACAGCCCCGTTTTTGTTCGTTCTTTTTTCGTATGGAGCTTTTTCCACTGTTTAATGTTTGTGTTTTTAGCTGATTCTATATATTTCAAGCGACGTTAACTCCTTTAATTATCATGAATTTATTATATCTCATGCACACTACATAATAAACCTGTCTTTGAGACAGAATAGGGCTATTACCATCAAAAAAGGAGTGTGGGCAATGGATTTTAACCTAAGAGGCGCAGTCATTCAAAACATTACTGGCCATAATCAAGAACAGCTTGAACATACGATTTTAGATGCGATTCAAAGCGGCGAGGAAAAAATGCTGCCAGGCCTTGGCGTGTTGTTCGAAGTGCTTTGGCAAGAAGCATCAGAAAACGAGAAAAATGAGATCCTTGAAACATTAGAACAAGGCTTGAAGCCTCAGCAGCAGCAATAAAAGAAGCCGGTTTGCTTATAATAGCAAGCCGGCCTTTTTCATTTAGCCAGTGATAGGCGTTTCCATCCGAAGCGCTGGATCACGCCAGATTTCAACCCATTTTTTAATCGCAAACACAATAATCACAAATCCTAAGATCAGCATAATAATCGAAAGCACCGCATTCAGTACGCTGTAGCCGGATGCTTCAGGATTGAGATATACATTCGCTACCATCCAATAGCCTGCATAATTCACCGTCACATATAAGTAAGCAAGCGGAATTAAACAAGTCAGCATATATCGCCTTTTATCTGCAATTTTTAATACAACGGTTGCTCCGATGATTAACCCAACCGAAGCCATTAACTGGTTTGAAACCCCAAACAGCGCCCAAATAGATCCGATGTCCCCTGAGTAAAGTAAGTATCCCCACATAAAACAAGCAAGCGCACTTGCAAACACCGAACCAGGTACCCAGTCAGTTCGTTTAAGCGGTTTATATGCTTCACCTAAGAAGTCTTGAATCAAATAACGTGCCACACGTGTGCCCGCATCAATAGCAGTTAAAATAAAGACAGCCTCAAACATAATGACGAACTGGAAGAAGTAAGAAGCCAAATGACTAAAGAACGGAATCCCTGTAAAGATATACGCCATCCCTACCGCTAATGTTACGGCACCCCCCGTTCTTCCTTCTAAGTCAAGACCAATTTCCTTACTCAGCTGCGGAAGGTTTTCAACACTCATACCGAGTGAACGGAACACTTCTGGCGTACTGTTTATCGCAAAATAATCCCCTGGATGCAGAGCAGTAGCAGCAATTAAAGCCATAATCCCAACTAAGCATTCCACCAGCATTGCGCCAAACGCGACAGGCTTCATATCACTCCAGCGGTCCAGCATCTTAGGTGTTGTCCCTGAACCAACAAATGCATGGAAACCAGAAATCGCACCGCAAGCAATGGTAATCGAGATAAATGGCCAGACAGGACCAGCTAATACAGGCCCTCCTCCATTCACAAACTCTGTAAACGCCGGGAATTGAATGGATGGATTCACCACAAAAATTCCGGCAATCAGCGCAATGAATACACCAATTTTCATAAAACTACTTAAATAGTCCCTCGGTGCAAGCAGCAGCCAAACTGGCAGCGCTGCAGCAAAGAAGGCATAGATCGGCAGGGCAAGAGCAAGCGTTTTTGTATCAAGGGTTAAAAAATCACCTAGTGCCGTTCCTTGAATATTTGGCCCAAGGAATACCCCAAACATCAGCAAAATAAATCCCGCAGATGTGGCCAGCTTTAAATTGCCTGTTTTTTTATAATACAGACCAACCCCCATCGCAATCGGAATCGTGATTCCAACTGCAAATGTCCCCCAAGGGTTTCGTTCTAGAGCATGAAGCACAACCATAGACAAACCTGCCATGGTGATCGTAATAATAAACAGCATCGCAAGCCCTGTACAAAAGCCAGCAACAGGTCCCAGCTCTTCCTTCGCGACCTCTGATAATGATTTCCCCTTTTTTCGCATCGATGCAAATAAGACGACTAGATCATGTACAGCTCCGCCTATGACTGCACCAATTAAAAGCCAAAGGAGACCAGGTAAATACCCAAATTGAGCGGCTAAAATCGGACCCACTAACGGACCAGCAGCTGCAATCGCAGCAAAGTGATGCCCAAATGTGACCCATTTATTTGTCGGCACATAATCTTTCCCGTCCTCTAGTGTGTGAGCCGGTGTAGGATGATCATCTGTGACCTTTAATACCTTGACCATCATAAATGTGCCATAAAGACGATAGGCAATCGCTAAAATACACATAGATCCTATGACAATTGTAACCGCATTCATTTAACCATCCCCTTTGTATAAACAATTTGTTACAAATATAACATAAATTGATTGATTTTTCTTTCTTTTAAAACCAAGTTGACAAATCAGAATAATGAGTTTATTCTTAAGTTAGCTTCACCTACTTCCATAAACTCTCTTTTGGCAGGGCATTCTATCGCTCTGTCCTTTTTATTGCTTTCATCTTACAAAAATAAACGCGCGATCACATGTGCCTTATTCACTAGGAAATGTTCTCTTCTTTTACCAAAAACAGTTCTTTTGACTCACCTCGGAAAACACCGTTCATTTCCTGGGAAATTCAATAAAAAAAACCTTTCCCCTGTACTGAGGAAAGGCTTTCTTACTTAAGAACCGTACGTAATCTGTTCAACAGTTTTTTGATCAAGTCTTTTGATCACTTCTGTTAAAAGCTTCACTGCATTTTCATAATCATCTCGGTGAATCATTGCGGCATGGGTATGAATATATCTGCTCGGAATCCCGATAGATAGTGATGGAACACCATGACCCGTTAAATGGATACCGCCAGCATCTGTCCCGCCGCCAGGCATTGAGTCATATTGATAAGGAATGTTCAGTTCATCCGCTGTTTGGACAACAAAATCACGAAGTCCTTTATGAGAGACCATTGAAGCATCAAATACAACAATCGTTGGTCCTTTGCCAAGTTTGCTTGTTGCTTCTTTCTCAGTGATGCCCGGCGTATCTCCTGCAACACCTACATCAATGGCAAATCCAATATCAGGCTGAATCGTAGCCGCTGCTGTTTTGGCTCCGCGCAGGCCTACTTCCTCTTGGACAGTTGCAACGCTGTAAGCAATATTCTCATGCTGAGCATTGTGTAAGTTTTTCATAACATCAATCGCGACTGCACAGCCAATGCGGTTGTCCCATGCTTTTGCAAGGAGCATTTTTTCATCATTCATGACTGTAAACTCAAAGTAAGGAACGATTTGATCTCCAGGCAGTACGCCCCACTCCATTGCCTGTTCTTTGCTTGACGCCCCAATATCAATAAACATATCCGTAATCTCAATTGACTTTTTTCGAGCTTCAGGTGACAAGACGTGTGGTGGTTTTGAACCAATTACCCCTGTGATCTCTCCCTTTTTCGTCACAATGGTGACGCGCTGGGCGAGCATGACCTGTGACCACCAGCCGCCGACTGTTTGAAAACGAATGTAGCCTTTGTCATCAATTTTTGTCACCATGAATCCTACTTCATCTAAGTGACCAGCGAGCATAATTTTAGGTCCGTTTGCGTTTCCTTCCTTTTTAGCGATCAAGCTGCCAAGGCGGTCTGTAGAGACTTCATCTGCATATGATTCTATGTATGTCTGCATGACTTTTTTGACATCACGTTCATTTCCTGGAATCCCTTTTGCATCCGTTAGGTCTTTCAGCATAGTTAATGTTTGATCGAGCTTTGTCATTCCATTTATCCTCCTTTATCTTCATGGTGCATTCTTATTATACAAAACCTCTTTCGTTCAATACGATCTTTTTATGAATATTTTTTCGTTTTACGAAATATTTTTTTAAAAAAAGTTGAAACCTTTTGGTGTTTTCATTCGTAGTACATCAGATAACGGTATTGGAGGTGCATCCTGTCATGTTTGTAATCCTCATGAGACTAGCTCTTGTTGCACTGCTTGTCTACATCTTCTACATGGCGGTAAAATTCTTCTCAAATCCGAGAAGAAAGCTGAAACAAGCACAATTAAAAGAAGGCTTTTATTTTATGGACGAACAGCAAAATGCGCGCAAAAATTTTAATTTCGTCTATAAAGGTGTCTTGTTTGAAGGGGAGAAGCATGTTCCTTCTAAGGATCATCCTCTGTTTGTCCACTCCATTTACGTTTGGACGGAGTCACCTGAGAAGCTAAGTGAATTTACATTAGAAGACTTTGAAAAACTAGAGGAAAACATTATCGAGCGTTATCCTCAAACAAAAATTGATTGGGATCAGCCCATTAAAAAAATCAAACAAAAAAAAGGAGCAGACACGCCGTCCTGATGGCGTCTGCTCCTTTTTCAAATAAATTGGATATATCCTAATAGGATCAGCTGCAAAACAATTAATACAGGCATGCCGATTTGAAAGGCAGGATGCTTTGTTTTATGCCGAAAATACTGCATTCCTAGATACGATCCAGCAGCGCCAAAAAGCACCGCAGCACTCCATAAATGCGCCTCTGAAATTCTCCATTTATGTGCTTTGGCCCGGCGTTTATCCTCACCCATGAGAAAAAAGCCGTAGCCATTCACCAAAATAAGCAGCAGGATCAAAGCCATATTCATTCATTTCACCTCACATGAAGAGAAAAAAGATCACCCCTCGAAGGAATGATCTTTTATAGAACTTACTTGTCTAGTTGTGCTTTTGCAGCATCAGCAAGCTGATTGAATGCACTTAGGTCATTCACAGCAAGGTCAGCAAGCATTTTGCGGTTTACTTCAATACCAGAAAGCTTTAAGCCATGCATTAAACGGCTGTAAGAAAGACCGTTCATACGAGCTGCAGCATTGATACGAGTGATCCATAGTTTACGGAAGTCACGTTTTTTCTGACGACGGTCACGGAAAGCGTAGTTTCCAGATTTCATCACCTGTTGGTTTGCTACTTTGTATAATCTATGTTTTGAACCGAAATAACCTTTTGCTAATTTAAGAACCTTTTTACGACGCTGACGCGACACAGTTCCGCCTTTTACTCTTGGCATTGTAATTCCCTCCTATGATTCCTATTTCAAATTACTTGATGTTTGCAAGTTGTTGTTTGATACGTTTGAAATCTCCAGCACTTACGATTGCGCTCTTACGCAATTTACGTTTTTGCTTTGTAGATTTGTTAGCGAACAAGTGACTTGTGTACGCATGAGAACGTTTAAGTTTACCAGAACCTGTTTTTTTGAAACGTTTAGCAGATCCGCGGTGAGTTTTCATTTTTGGCATTGGATGTTTCCTCCCTCTGTTACTTTACTTTTCGACTTTTGGTGCAAGCATGAGGAACATACTGCGTCCGTCCATCTTAGGTTTTGTTTCTACTGTTGCTACTTCAGCGCAAGCTTCAGAGAAACGGTCTAACACGCGCTGTCCGATTTCTTTATGCGTAATCGCACGGCCTTTAAAGCGGATAGAAGCTTTCACTTTATCTCCCTTTTCAAGGAATTTGATTGCATTACGGAGCTTCGTGTTAAAATCATGTTCATCGATTGTCGGGCTCAACCGAACTTCTTTTAAGCTAATGATTTTTTGATTCTTACGTGCCTCTTTTTCCTTCTTCTGCTGTTCGAATCGGAACTTACCATAGTCCATGATTCGGCAAACAGGTGGTTTTGCATTTGCAGCAACTAACACAAGGTCAAGATTGGCTTTCGTAGCAATTTCCAGAGCTTCCTGGCGGGTTTTAATCCCAAGCTGATCGCCATTTTGTCCGATCAAACGAACTTCACGCGCACGAATACCTTCATTAACTAATTGATCTTTGCTAATAGTGAGCCACCTCCATGAGATTTTGAATTGAGTTCACAATTCATTTGACCATTTCGTTGTATGTTTTACAGGCAAACAAAAAGTGTGGGCATATAAAACACCCACACTGCGAACATTTGCATGAAAAAATAAATGTACGGTCAACCTGTCAACTACAAACATGTGTCAATCAGGTGAGAAGCGGGTGCTTCTGCTTGTGATATCTATTCAATTCGTTAATTATTCTACACAATTTTCATTCGTCCGTCAAGTAACCGAACTCTTGAAACAACTTTTTCAGTTTAACATGATGAGACGAATTGGGCAAGTCTTTTTCACACAATGACGCCATCAAAGAATCAACTGCATAAAGATTGGGATGACGATAACGGTCACAACTCCTACGACCACTACGGCGATACTTGCCATAGCTGCTTCTACTTCTCCCATCTCAATTCCAACAGAAACCCCAAGCGCATGTCCTGATGTACCAAGTGCAAGACCTTTTGCCACTGGGTTTTTAATGCGAAACAATTTTAAGAAGAAGGCACCTAGTGCATAGACAATGACTGCGTTAAATATGACCGCAAAGGCTGTGATATCTGCGATTCCGCCAATATCCTTTGCAATCGGAAGAGCAATCGCTGTTGTCGCTGCTTGTGGAAGCATGCTTTTCATCACAGCCGCATCTAAATGAATCCCTTTTGCTACGAGATATACGATCGTAATAGAACAAAGTGAACCTACAAAAATAGCGGATAAAATTTGCCACCAATATTTTTTAAGCAAGGCTCGCTGCTTATAAAGCGGGATAGCGAAAGCAATCGTGGCAGGCTCTAAGAAAAATTTGATAATCTTGCCGCCCTCATTATAATCTGCGTAGGAAAAACCGCCAACTTTCAAAAATAAAATGCCCAGTACCATCGCCACAAACAGCGGGGTGAACAAGAAGAAACCTTTTGATTTTTTAAATAAGAATGTCCCTATCCCAAAGGCGACTAATGAGACGACAATGCCAAAATAAGGATTCATTGTACTTGTACCCATTTTGCATCTCTCCTTTAATGCGTACTTGAAGCTGGTTTATTTGAATGAGAAGGAGCAGATTTACTCTCCTTCGTCTCTTTACGTTTCTGCGGTCTTTCTGATAATTGCATGAGAAGCTGTGAAAACAGCCCTGTCGCTGCAAGTAACATAATGGTTGCAATAATAATGACGCCAACTACTTGCACACCTACTTCTTGCATGACACCTAGTGATTGAATAACTGAGATCCCAGAGGGAACAAATAGAAAGCTAATGAGTCCTGTCAATGATGTACCTAATTGCTCGACCTGTTCCAGTTTAACGATTTTCGTTGTTAACAAAACAAATAATAGAACCAAACCAATCACAGATGCAGGCATCGGAATCGGTAAATACATTGAAATGAGATTAGAAACGAACATTACGGTTGCAAAAATAAATGCTTGAGATAGAAATCCATATACTTTCGTGGCACTCATGCCCCTTCACCTCTTTCTTCGACTGCCCTCAGTATACGGCATGAAATAAATGAATGAAGCGTTTACAATAAAACTCGCTGGATTCAATGACTGAAATGCAAAAAACGAGTATTGAAATACAAACAAAAAAAGCCCTCCTACTCTAGCAGGAGTGACTTCTTTAATTCTTTGGCATATGTGCGGCTGACAGGAATGATCGACCCGTCTGTCATATGCAGATTATACGTCGAATTAAACCACGGCTGTACCTCTTTCATATGAGAGGTATTCACGATATAGCTGCGATGGACCCTCATAAAGTAAGCCTCAGGAAGTTTTTTTTCAATGACCACAAGCGGTTCTGTGACCTCATACATGTGATCCTTTGTTTTCACGACCTTTTTCCCCTCACTGAGTCCTACATACATGATCTCTTCAACTTGCAGGATCACAATTGAGTCATCGACTGAAATCGCCAATTTTTGCTGGTGGGGCGCTTTCTCATCTGATAGCTGGTGCTCTTGCGTCTCAATGGATTTCCATTTTTTAAACTTCTGGATGGTCTGGAGCAGTCGCTCTTCATCAAATGGTTTTGTTAAGTAATCAAGGGCACTTACCTCAAACGCCTTCAGCGCATATTGATCAAAGGCTGTCGCAAATACAACCGCTGGCGGATCAGACATCCGGTTGAGCCTTTTGGCAATATCAAATCCGTTCTCACCAGATAAATCAATGTCTAAAAAGAGCAGATCCGGCTTATGATCGACCATTCGGTCAAACGCAGATTCTATATTTTCTGCTTCCTCTATTTGAACATCCTCTTTCGTTCTTCGTAATAAGTATTTTAATTCATCTCTTGCTAACACTTCATCATCTACGATTAATACCTTCATCAACGAGAATCATCCTTTTTTACATAGTCCATCGGAATGCGAAATGAGATGTCAGTGCCTTGGTCACTATGAATGGATAAAGCGGCTTGTCTGCCAAAAATCCCTCTTAACCGCTGATCTAAATTAAAAAGGGCTGTCCCTGTTCCTTCTAGCGATTCGACAGGCGCTTTCAATAGCTGAGCCATCTTATCATCTTCAATCCCCTGTCCATTATCTGTCACTTTCATATAAACATGCCCATCTTTCATCAAAGCGGATACGATGACTTCACAATTCGTTTGATGTTTAGGAAAAGCATGTCTCACTGCGTTTTCAACGAGCACCTGAAGCACAAAGGGCGGAATCATCACCTGCTCCAGCTCCTTTTCGATTTGAAAGGTCACATGGTACTTATTTGGAAACCTTGCTTGTTCAAGTGACAAATATGCCTCCACATGCTGAATCTCCTTCTGCATTGGAATCAGCAGCTGGCGGGCGCCTTGCATATTGGAACGGAAATAAATACTTAGCTGCAGCAGCAGCTTCCTTGCCATCTCCACATTGGTTCTGCATAAAACAGAGATGGTATTAATGGCGTTAAATAAAAAGTGCGGGTTCACTTGTGCTTGAAGTGCTTTAATCTCTGCATCTTTTAAGAGGCGGCTTTGGGTCTCGGCTTCCCCAAGCTCAAGCTGTGTGGAAAACAGCATCGCCAAACCTTCTGCAAGCTCCTCTTCCACCCTGCTTAATCCGACCGGAGAATTGAAATACATTTTTAACGTTCCGATCGTTTGACCGTTAGAAGTGAGCGGCAGCACGATTGCCGCTTCAAGAGGGCAATGGGCAACTGAACAATTGATCTCGCCCTTCGAATGTGCCTTCATAATCTTGCCGCTCATCAAGACTTGTTTCGACAGCCCTGTAATCAGGCTCTTAGATGGTATATGATGATCTGTTCCATCTCCGACATGCGCTAAAATCTTTTCTGTGTCTGTTAAAGAGACTGCATCTGTTTCAGTCAACCGATGAATGATCTCCGCCACACTTTTACATGACTGTTCATTTAACCCTTGGCGGAAAAAAGGCAGTGTTTGATCGGCAATCGAAAATACACGATGTGTTTGCATCGCCTTTGCCTGCTCTTCTTGCCGAATGACTGACTGTAAAATAGATAAAAAGATAAAGCTGCCGATGCCATTCACAAAGATCATCGGCAGGGCAATGATACTGACAAGCCCCCATGCATCAGCAAAAGGCCTTGCAAACAGAAGGATAATGATCATCTGTAATGATTCCATCGCCACACCAAAAAGAGCTGCTTGGCGAGGTGTCACCATTCGATTCCTCCGCTTAAACCTGCTGCCGACATAGCCTGCAATGACACCCGCTAAAATGGAAGAAATCGCACAGCTGAGCGCGGTGCTTCCTCCTAAGGAATAACGATGAATTCCAGCTAAAAGCCCTGCGCCAATCCCTACAAACGGCCCCCCGATCAAACCACCCATTTCGATTCCCATAATTCTCGTATTGGCGATAGAGCTTGACGAGCCAAGATGATAAGAAAATTCATGATTCATGACAATTTGCTGCTGAATTTCAATTCCTGTGTAATTGCTGATAATACTAAAAGAAGCAAAAATGAAAACAAGAATTGCCTTTTTTCGAAATCCTTGATTATGAAGCAATAGATTGCGAAAGCCCTTCACATGGGCAAGCACAAATCCTAAAATAACGATGATCCCCACACGCTCGATCATCATGATAATTAAATGAAGCAAACCGGCCACCTCAAATGATGTATGTCATATCTACTGTCTTTCTATTCTATCATGTACGGTCAATGATCAAATATCTCTCAAATCTTTTCTTTATTGCCCTCTTCTTCTATTGTAAAATGAACATGAGCCTGTCACTTGCAATTGAAGGTAACACATACATAACAAGGGAGAAGATCATGAAAGCCGTATTTTTCGATTTAGATGATACTTTGCTTTGGGATGAAAAAAGCATTCACACAACTTTTCAGGAAACTTGCCGGGAAGCGGAAAAGAAATATGGACTTGATCCAGAATCGTTTGAACAGATTGTACGTGAAGAAGCAAGAAAACTGTACTCTTCCTATGAAACATATGATTATACTGTCATGATCGGCATTAACCCTTTCGAAGGACTGTGGTCGAATTTTAGTGAGCCGATTAGCGAAGGCTTTCAAAAGCTGAACGCCCTTGCACCAGAGTATCGCAAAAGCGCTTGGACCAATGGCTTAAAGACAGCGGGAATTGACGATGAGGCATTTGGACAATATTTGGCTGATTTCTTTGCAGCTGAGCGCAGAAAACGCCCATATGTCTATGAAGAAACATACCCTGTTTTAAACCGCCTGAAAGGCAGCTACGAATTGCTCCTTTTAACAAACGGAGATCCTAGCCTTCAAAAGGAGAAACTGGCAGGTGTTCCTGAGCTTGCACCTTATTTTAACGAAATTGTGATTTCAGGAGATTACGGGAAAGGCAAACCGGATCCAGGTATCTTTGAGCACTGCCTTCAGCTGTTAAACTTAACAAAAGACGAAGTGATCATGGTTGGAGATAATCCGAAAACAGATATTCTCGGCGCATCTCGCGTTGGCATCCAAACCGTTTGGATCAATCGCCATGGCAAGAAAAACGAAACAGATGTGACGCCTGATTATGAAATCAAAGACTTACATGAATTGTTTGATATATTAAAATAACAAAAAACACCCTTCTCCTGACGAGATTGGGTGTTTTTGTATTCTTAGAGCTATATGATTGCTGCTAGACTTTGCGCTTGCCGGTCTAAGCCGCGTGCTGCTTCTCCTACAATGATGAATTCCTCGCTTGCCTGCTTTACAAGATCCCGGTTTGTAAACACAGTTGTCTTTGCCCGGCTTGTTCCGCTGCTGACCTTCTCTACTTCTGTATGGATCGCCTTCACATATTGATCTACCTTGACGATCGCTTCTTTTGAATTTGTCGCAAGCTTTCGAATTTCTGCTGCTACTACACTAAAGCCATTTCCATAGGAACCGGCATGTGCCGCTTCTATTGCCGCATTTAAGGCGAGCAGCTGGGTTTGTGAAGAAATACTGTTAATGGTTGCAGCAATGGATCTGATGGACTCTACCTGCTCCGTTAATCCTTTTAGCAAGCTCATATTTTGATCGGTTTCGTTTGCTATATGATCAAAGGAGGCATTGACACTTTGACTATGCTGAATGCCAACTTCTGCTCGTTCCATTAATTTCGCAGACATCTCCTTTAAGTCTTCTACAACCTGTTTCATTGTGTGTTCTCTCTCCGTAATATCTGTCGCCACTTTCACAACACCCACTACAGTTCCTTCTTCATCTTGAACTGGTGAATATGTCGCTTCAAGCCATAAGGTGCTGCCGTTTTTTGTGATCCGCTGCACCTTTTCCTGAAAGACTTGACCTTCTCTCAAACGCTTCCAAAACATGTGATAGCTTGTGTGTTCTGAAATATGCGGAGGACAAAACTGTCTATGTTGAAGACCGATCATCTCTTCTTTAGAATATCCCATGGCTTTTGCAAATATATCGTTCACCCATAGAACTTCACCTGTCACATTAAATTCAATCATTGCCAGCGAGTGCTCTAATGCACGAAGAACAGCTGATTGCTCCAATACATGTGACGATAAATTGTTTGTTGTTTGCATCATCGCTTTCATTCCCCCAATTTGTCTCAAACCAATAGTACATACTTACCCTTACTTTTGTACTATCTAAACGTCTCTTTTTAGAAATTGGATCACTATTGGAGGAGGTTTTCCAAAAAGAAAAAAGCCAGTGATCTCAAGAGAATCACTGGCTGCTTATTATTTTTTTGCTTCTGCTACTGCATGTTTCACAAAGGCTTCAAGATCCATTGTTTCTGAATCTTGTTCCCCGTATTTTCTTACATTGACAGCGCCATTTTCTGCTTCTTGATCTCCGACGACAAGCATGTACGGAATCTTTTGCATTTGCGCTTCTCTAATTTTGTACCCAATTTTTTCATCGCGGCTGTCAAGCTCTACACGAAGACCTTCAAGCTGCAAACGTTCTTGCACTTTTTTCGCATAGTCTAAATGAACAGACGGTGAAACTGGAATGACTTGGAATTGTACAGGTGCCAGCCATGTTGGAAGGGCTCCTTTGTACTCTTCAATTAAGAAGGCAACAAAGCGTTCCATTGTAGAAACAACGCCTCTATGAATGACGACTGGACGATGGTGCTTTCCATCTTCTCCGATGTATGTGAGATCGAAGCGTTCTGGAAGTAAGAAATCAAGCTGTACAGTGGATAATGTCTCTTCTTTTCCAAGAGCTGTCTTCACTTGTACATCAAGCTTCGGACCATAAAATGCCGCTTCGCCTTCTGCTTCATAGTAGTCGTGACCAAGCTCGTCCATTGCATCCTTCAGCATCGATTGTGCTTTATTCCACATCGCATCGTCATCGAAATACTTCTCAGTATCTTCTGGATCACGGTAAGATAAGCGGAATGTGTAGTCATTCAAGCCAAAGTCTTGATACACTTCTTCAATTAAGCGAACTGTACGGATAAACTCGTCTTTGATTTGATCTGGACGAACAAAGATGTGTGCATCGTTTAATGTCATACCGCGAACACGCTGAAGGCCGGATAAAGCACCTGACATTTCATAGCGGTGCATTGTACCAAGCTCTGCAATACGAATTGGCAATTCGCGATAGCTGTGCGGCTCGTTTTTGTAAATCATCATATGGTGCGGACAGTTCATCGGACGAAGAACAAGATCTTCGTTGTCCATTTCCATCACTGGGAACATGTCTTCTTGATAATGCGCCCAGTGTCCTGATGTTTTATACAATTCAACATTCGCAAGAACTGGTGTGTACACATGCTCATAGCCAAGACGCACTTCTTTATCGACAATGTAACGCTCAATGACGCGGCGGATCGTTGCGCCTTTTGGCAGCCAAAGCGGAAGTCCTTGACCAACCTTTTGAGAATTCGCAAACAGTTTCAGCTCTTTTCCAAGCTTACGGTGATCGCGTTCTTTCGCTTCTTCCAGCAGACGTAAGTGCTCATTTAAATCTTCTTTGCTAAAGAAAGCTGTTCCGTAAATACGCTGAAGCATTTGGTTGTTACTGTCTCCTCTCCAGTATGCACCTGCAAGGCTTAACAGTTTAAACTCTTTGATTTTCCCTGTAGACGGCAAGTGAATCCCGCGGCAGAGGTCAAAAAATTCACCCTGCTCATAAATCGTCACAGCTTCACCTTCTGGAATCGCCTCTAACAGTTCAAGCTTCAATTCATCACCAATCGCTTCAAAGCGCTTTTTCGCTTCTTCTCTTGATACTTCAATTCGCTCAATTGGCAGATTGCTGTTAATGATTTTTTTCATTTCTTTTTCAATCTTTGGTAGGTCTTCAGGTGTGATGGCAACATCGATGTCCACATCGTAGTAGAAGCCATTTTCGATGACAGGACCTACGCCAAACTGAACGTGATGTTCTTTTCCATAAAGGCGTTTAATCGCCTGCGCTAGCAAATGTGCTGTGCTGTGGCGCATAATGTCGAGTGCTTCTTCACTTTTATCTGTGATGATCTCGATTGTTCCACTTTCTAATAGCGGCGTACGCAGATCTATTTCTTTACCGTTCAATTTACCGGCAAGTGCTTTTTTCTTTAGGCCCGGGCTAATTGATGCCGCGATGTCTTCTGTTGTAGCTGTTTTGTCAAACTCCTTGACTGCTCCATCTGGAAATGTAAGTTGAATTTGTTCTGACATCTCTGGTCACTCCTTTTTTTGGCAATATAAAAACCCCGCCCCCTGGAAAGGGACGAGGTTGAATAAACGGAATCGTGGTTCCACCCTTTTTCCCATATTTGCAGCTTACTTTTTCATAAGCAAATACGGCTTGTGTTTCGATAACGGGAATTCCCGTCAGCCATTACTAAAAAGTTCACAGCTGATGTTCAAAGGTGGTAAAGCAAATGGTCCTCTGCTAGGAAGCTTTCAGCCGCGGCTTCCCTCTCTTTAAGCGGGCGTTCATTCGTTCATGTCCTTATCAATACGGTCTCTGTATGAAGTTACACCGTATTATAAAACGTTTTTTCGTGAAAATCAAGAAAGCTTTTCACTTTTCTTGTTGAAATGAGCATGTACAAATTGAACATTCTGCTCTTGGAATGAATGAGACGGGAACACCTCGACCCTTTCTTGAAAAATATTTTGAATGGTTTGCACCATCGAGTGACCTGTATCATTTGTAAATAGGTCAATTTTTTGCGGTGCAATAGAGACGAGCGGTGCAATCAGCTGCGAATCAATATACATTGGATGCTCTCTTACAAACTGTCTGTCTATGTATTGTTTTTGATCACGCTCAGAAGCGTAGCGAAATTCCCAAATCACCAGGCGGTCCTGATGCACAACATGTACTTTTTCGAGCTGAGGCTCTCTTGCCATCACATAGTCTCGAAGCGATTGAATGAAATTTTGATACTCTTGCTCCATTTTGTATTCTTCAATGGACACTTCAACATAGTTCTTCAGCCTTCGGTCATACTCTGACAGCCTAAATGTCATAAATGAACCAATTGAAAAAACACCTTGCTGTAAAGAAATCGCCTCAAGCTCCTTTTTTAAAAGGGCTTCTCTTGACGGGTCTTGATGAATGCCGGGAATATCATCTAAGTCCCCGTTCATGATACTGTGAGCAATGGAAAGAATTTGGTGCTGTTCTTCAGGATCTTTAAATAAATACGTGTTTTCAAGGATGCTGCGCATGCGCTCATTTTCTTTGCATTCCAAAAAAAAGTGAACCAATAATGGCCGCACAATGTGCTCAAGTGCTTCTTCTGATTCCTTCGCCTCTATGAGAAGCCGGTCTTTCCCTTGTTGAATTGACATGTGATGCCGACTGTCCAAGTGTTCAGCAAGATGTAAAAAAGCGGCGGTATCATATTCATCTTCAAAGATTATTTCAAGCATGTTTGTCCCCCCTAACGACATCTGTTACATATATATGGGGAGAACATAAAAAATAGACGCCTAAAATAAATCAGGCATCTTTCTTTTTAAAATGAGTGGAACGGAGATAAAGATCAAATAAATCAAACAAACAACCGCTAAGGCGGCATAATTGCCGCTGACAAAGCTTGAGCCGAGAACATTTAACGCAATTGTACCCGGTATTAAGCCTAAAAAGGTGGCTGCCACAAATGCACGATAATTTGCACGTGAAGCGGCTGCCGCATAGCTGACAAAATCAAAATGAATCGGTGCAATACGCAATAACAAAATATAAAGAAATCCATGCTCCTGAATACGGGACGTCACCGCTTTCAGCTTCCGGCTGTTTGATTCCGTTTCCTTCTTTTTTGCTCGAAAGGTTGAAGCAATCATGAAGGAGCCTGTTGCCCCGGCTGTAGCTCCAATGAGGGCATAAATCGTCCCAAGGACACTGCCGAATGCCAAACCTGCCGCCAGCGAAAAGACCGTAATCGGGACGAGAACAAACGGGCGAAAAAGAGATAAGAAAAGAAAAACAAAGGGAGCCAGCATCCCAAATTGCAGCACCCAATTTTTCACATCTTTCGGCGCCAGCTGAAGATGCTGTTTATTCAGCCACCACAGCGCAGCAGCAAGAATGCCAATCCCAAGAAAAAGCAGCCATTTTCTTTTATTCATTTCATTTGCTCCTCCTTCAGGTGACATACGCTTTTATAAATGACGGCGGTTTTCTCCTTCGAGCAAGACAGGCTCTGCTAAATAGAGAATCCGTTCCATTAAACGAGCGGCTTTGACCTCTTCTTTTTCCCCCCGCTGCGAGTACGTAAAGTGATGCTTCAGCTCATTTGGGGAGAAATTAGAAGAGAAAAACGTCGGCAGCTGCTCTGCCATACGGTATTGTAAGATCGTACCGAGCATTTCATCCCGCACCCAGCTTGTCATCGATTCTGCCCCAATATCATCAAGCATTAAAATAGGGGTGGACTTGACCATATTCAGCTTTTCTTCTAAAGTATGATCGGCTAATGAATTTTTTAACTCTCTCACAAATTCAGGCACGTAAACAAGGAGAGATGGGTATTCTTTCTCCGCTAGCTGCTGCGCAATAGCTGCCAGTATATACGTTTTTCCTACTCCAAACTTTCCGTGTAAATACAGGCCTTTTCCTTTTCCACTCTCATCATAGCTTTGGAGGAATTGACCTACTTTTTGGATGACCTCTTGTCTTCCCACAACGTTCAGATCAGCGAACGTCGCTTGAAGGACATTTTGCGGAATATACATGCTTTTCATCAGCTCTTGCTGTTTTTTCTGTCTATCGAGCCGCAGCTTGACTGGGCAAGGGGAATATTCAATATCAATACTCTGACCTTTGATCACAAGCTTCGGGTGATACCCATCTAAAATGGCATTGACGTTTTCGTCATCTAAGCAATAAGAGCAGCCCTTCGACTGCTGCACATATTCAAAGAGCCGGTTCAAGCTGCGATTGATCATGTCTTCATGTATCTCTTCTTGATGCTTCTGTAAAAAGGCCTTCACATCTTCATCAGATAACACACTTTCTTTAATCTGATTGTATCTCACGCGAAAATCTACTCGTCCTTTTAGCTGTTCAAATGAACGACCGATCGGTTTCATCCCATCTCACCTCACCTTAATGTGCATTGTACTTTTTCATATTTTTAAACTGATCTAACAGTTTTTCTTTTTCTCGTTCGAGGTCTTCTGTAGACAGACTGTCCGTTTGCTCTTTTGCCGGCTGTTCTTTTGTTTCGGTTTCTTTCATCCAGTCAGGCAGTTTCTCTTCTCTGACGACTTTTCCTGAACCATATGTGCTGCGCTGCTTTTTCTGCTGCGCCCACTCTGTCATTTGTCTGTTTTCTTCTTTGGCAATTTTCATGGCCGCTGCTACGGTTTTGATTTTCTTTCTCACCCAATGAGCGGCGATTTTTTGCATATATGTTTTCGACAGCTTCATATCTGTTTTGAGTAATGTATAGTAGATGAGAACATTCATGACACCTGGCTCTAGCTGCTGCTCGAGCATGATGTCTTCGACAATTCTTAAGTCGGCATACGTTGGTTCAATGCCATCTGCCATGTCTTTTAGCAGTTCCCTAGGCGAAATATGATCCAGCTTTTCAATCAATTTTGCATCTGGAGTATCTGCCGCCGGCGTCTTTGAAGCATCCTGACGCAAGTGTCTTGGCTGTTTTTGATCAATTAGTTTTGGCTGTTCGCCTCTGTATTCAATTTGGTACCAGTCTCTTGCTGCTTTTCTCAGCTCTTCTGTTGAGATCATTTGATCTGAACCGCATGCACCTGCTACAATATTTTGCATTTGAAGCGGGGTGATGCCGTATACAGCAGCTAACTTCTTAATTGTTTCTTTTACCTGCTTTGTCAAAGCCTTTCTTGGAATCATCATGTCAGACATACCCGCTAATAATAGATCGAAATCAAAGGATTCGTCTGAGAGCGGTGCCGGCTGACTCGATCCGACGGTAACATATTCATAGCCTTGATCAAGTGATGATGCCTGATGAATTTCTTCTGTCATCTTGCGTTCGCCTGGCTGCAATACGTGAAACACTTCTTCAAATGACCGTGAAATGTTCTTTGCTTCTGCAGGAACACCCGGATAAGAGAAATAATCACGCAGCTGCATATATTTTGCTTTTTCTACACGATGGTACAGCAGGACATTCAGCATACCATCTTGGAAAAACTCATCCGGTCTTAGCGGCGGTACAAGCTCATATGTAAACAGTCTGCCTTCTTCCGTTTCCTGTTCATATGTGCGGAGTAAGCCGATCGCTTCAAGCTTTAAACGTTCCTCAAAAATATCATTCAAATTCGTTTGCAGCATGACCATGAGCTGCCGATGAGGTGCAGGTTTCCCCCACATACGATTTTGTTCCAGCTCACCCCACAGCGTCATGTATAAGCTAAAAGCGGACATGCCAATAAGCGGCTGATATAAAAGAGTGATGAGCTGTCTATCGATGTCACCGAGCAATGAAGCGCTTTTGACGACATACGGATCGACGGCTAGCACTTCCTTCCAATGCTCTGTCATATGCTGATCCTCCCCATGAATTGCGATTGTTTCCATTGTACACTCTTTTTACGTTTTACGCTTTACGCAGGAAAAAGAGCATGAAGAATCTCCAGCTCTTTTTAGCGTTCTTTCTTTAATAGATCTTTTAATTCATCAATAAAGACATTGATGTCTTTAAACTGCCGGTAAACCGAGGCAAACCTGACGTAAGACACTTCATCAATTTTCGCCAGCTCGTCCATGACCATTTCACCTACGAGCTCGCTTTTCACTTCTGACATGCCTTGATTGCGCAGTTCTTTTTCGATATTAAAGCAGACATCTTCCAGCTGCTTTAAAGCGACAGGACGCTTTTCACACGCTTTGATGAGTCCTCTCAGCATTTTTTCCCGGCTGAATTCTTCTCGAATCCCTTCTTTTTTCACCACAATCAGCGGTAATTCTTCTAATTTCTCAAACGTCGTAAAGCGATATTGGCAGCTTTCGCACTCTCTTCTGCGACGGATGGATTTCCCTTCATCTACTGGTCTTGAATCAAGCACCCTTGTGCCAAGGTGCTGACATGTGGGACATTTCATTTTCATCAGCTCCGATCTATTCTTGGAAGTTGTTTGTCTAGTTCATCATAAAGGGACAGAACGGTCTTTTGACTATAGCCGAAATCTGTTGGCAGAGCCGTTTCTGTTGTTACATTAAAATCGACAGCTGTTTCAAAAGGACGAATTGAAATGACAGTCGCCACGAGAAAGGCTTTTTTCGGCAATCGAATGTTTGCGCTGATTTCACCTCGTTCTGCTGAAACAGATGTCACTTGATAGGAATCGCTTCGGGAAAGCATAGCTTCCAACGCTTGAAAAACTTGTGCATTCGTCGATTTGTAGTAATGGCTTTTCAGTTCTGACACTGGATGCTCGTCAGATGTTTCTGTATGGTTTGACATGAACCGTTTAAACTTTTGCCTTAAAGTCATACACGTATCCCCTTTGCCATAATGCTTCTTTCTTTATTTTATAAAAAAAACCTTTGTTTTCCTAGAACAAAAGTATAGGCAAGCTGGGGAATGTTGGATTTTTTATTAAATAAATATAAAAAGGAGCATAACACAAAGGCATTCAATGCTTTTGGCCAGCTCCCATTGCAATCTTTTTTATGTTTACAGTGCTTTGGCTTGTGCCTGTTTCACTTGTACAGGTCCCATGCCTCGAGGAATTTCGATGTTTTCTCTTGTTTCAGCACCTAATTCATCTCCGATATGATCTGCTGCAATATTCGGATCTAGGTCGCCGCAAGTATAAACATCTATGCTCGCATAACCATGTTCAGGAAAGCTGTGAATTGTCAGATGAGATTCAGAAATAATGACAACTCCACTTACTCCTTGAGGTGCAAATTTGTGAAAAGCAACCTCTCTTACCTCAGCTCCTGATTTCAAAGCTGCATTTACAAACGTTTTTTCAATAAAATCCATGTCGTTCAGTTTATCACAGTCGCATCCCCATAGCTCGGAGATAACGTGACGTCCGATTGTTTCCATCATGGACCCCCCTTTAAACAAGAATGAAAGAGTGAAGTTCTAAGCAGCCGGACCGGACATATACCACGGGGGAAAGTTAGTCCTAAGAGGTCCTAACCCTTTAAGTATACCCGAATGAGTCTGCGAACAAGAAGTTCACGAAAAATAGTATACTTTGTTTAGACCCATTTTGCAAGCTGTGTTTTTAGTGGGATTTTCTCTCATTTCTTGAAAAGGGACGTTCGTCTTCTTCATTTCAAACAGCAGACAGCTCTTTCATCTGTGCGCCGACAAACTTCACAAGGTCAACCACTCGGCATGAATAACCCCATTCATTGTCATACCATGCAAGAACTTTCACTTTTCTCCCTTCCATTACCATCGTTGTCAGTCCATCAACGACTGCTGAATAAGGGTTCGTGTTAAAGTCCGTGGAGACAAGCGGCTCATCTGTGTAATCTAAAATACCGGCAAGAGATGTTTTGGATGCATTCGAGAAGGCTGCATTGACTTCTTCTGCTGTGACATCTTTTTTCAAGTCAACAACAAGATCAACCATCGACACATTGGAAACTGGTACGCGGAGTGCAAGTCCGTGCAATTTTCCTTTCATGTGCGGAAGCACTAAAGAAAGCGCTTTAGCGGCACCCGTCGTAGTTGGAATAATGGATTGAGCACATGCTCTCGCCCGGCGCAGATCCTTATGCGGGTTATCGATATTTTTTTGATCATTTGTATAAGCATGAACCGTTGTCATTAAACCATTGTCAATGCCAAATTCATCATCTAACAGTTTCACAACTGGTGCTAAACAGTTTGTTGTACAAGATGCGTTTGAAATAATGACGTGCTTTTCAGGATCAAGATCATCCTCATTGACACCCATCACAATCGTAATGTCTTCATTTTTACCTGGAGCTGTTAGAACGACTTTTTTCGCTCCAGCATCTATATGGCCCATCGCTTGATCTTTTGAATTAAATTTACCTGTTGCTTCAATGACGATATCAATCCCAAGCTCTCCCCATGGAAGCTGCTTTGGGTCTCTATTATTAAGCAAAAGCACTCTTTTGCCATTTACAATCAAGGCGTCATCTTCTGCTGTCACATCACATTCGTAACGTCCATGATTTGTATCATATTTAATTAAATGTGCTAGCGTTTCGGCAGGATAGCTTGCGTTCACCGCTACAATTTGAATTTGATCATCAAGCATTGCTTTTCTGAAGACCATGCGTCCAATTCTGCCAAACCCATTGATCGCTGCTTTTACCTTCATGAACAGGTCACTCCTCTATTATGTGTTATACTCAATAAATTTATTTATGAAATTAGTATATCACATTAGAATGTAATTGCCAGTATATAAACGTATATTTTCTAAAAAGGGCTGTTCTTTTCAAAGGAAATCAGAATAAAGCATAAAAAAAGAAGAGTACGTGTATGTACTCTTACTTATCTGTATGTTCCCATTCATTTAATATGTTCTGCAATTGCTTTCTGATAAACGCAAGATCTTGTGTGTTCTCTATCACGCGGTCTGCTTTTTTACATTTCTCCTCAAGAGACTGCTGAGAGTGAATACGCTTCAGCGCTTCTTCCTCGCTGAGGTCATTTCGATTCATGAGCCGCGATAGCTGCAATTCAGGCGTTGTATACACCACAATGATGCGGTCGACGAGACTTTCCAGCTGACTTTCAAATAAAAGCGGGATATCGAGGACGACGAAGGTTTCTTGCTGACTAACCCCTTCATCTCGCTGTTTGAGCATTTCCTTTCTCACTTCTGGATGAACAATCGCATTCAGCTGCTTTCTTTTCTCTTCATCAGAAAAAATGACGGCTCCAAGCTGCTGGCGGTTCAGCTCCCCATTTGGCAGGAGAACATCCTCGCCAAAGGTTTGAACGATTTGATGAAGGGCTGGTGTTCCTTTGGCAACCGCTTCTTTTGCAATGACATCTGCGTCCACGACCCGAATGCCCTGCTCTTTTATCATTTGAGAGACGGTGCTTTTTCCACTAGCAATCCCGCCTGTTAATCCAATGACAAGCGTCAATTGATTTCCTCCTTTACAGCTTCCACACCCCAATTAAAATGAGCAGAAGCCCTGGTAAGCATGCAAGTTTATCGATCCAGCGCCAATTTGCCAAGTAATGACCTGAACGGAGCCCGATACACACAAAGAGTGAGCTCATCACGGCCACAGTGATACTCATGACAATTGGAGAAAAGCCTAGAATCGCAGCGCCAATCCCTGCGCCAAATGCATCAATAGATAAAGCAATCCCAAGAAACACCGCTTCTATTCCATTGATCGTCCCAGAACGGTCAATATCTGCACTTGTCGGCTTTCGCAAAATTTGAATAACAAGACCAAGCGATTGCACTTCCACATTGAGCAATGTCTTTTCATGAAGAAGCAAATCACGCTCTTTCGCTGGTTTGTAAAATTGATAAAGGACCCAAAGGCCAATGGCGATTAAAATGCCTCCACCAAGTTTATCTGTCACTGAGACAGGGAGGAATGTCGTCAGCAGGCTGCCAATCAGCATGGAAATGAGCAGCACAATCCCTGAACAGCACGCAATAATGACAATCGCTTTAAATGGAATCTTCATTTTACGAAGTCCATACGTAAAGCCTACAGAAAAGCTGTCAATGCTGACTGCAATAGCTAAAAACAGGAGCGAAATCGAAATCATACCTGAACTCTTCCTTTCTGTTCATGCAACGATGATCAAGAGTCTCTAGGCGTCCTTAGACTCTTCTTCACTATATGAAGAGCAGGTGGGCTGTGTGTCAGTCTACACCTTGCTGAAAAATGAATGTTTTTTATCGTATGCACAGCAAAAAGGAAGCATGCTGATGGCTGATTTTTATTGAGGACGTTTTTGGCAGGTCACACAAAAATGAGTGCCGCGCCCTCCGACTACTGTTTTCTCAATGATGCTTCCGCATGTTTGACAAGGCTCTCCCCGCCGGTCATACACAAGAAGCTGCAGCTGAAATGTTCCAATATCACCTTGTGAATTGATATATGAGCGAATCGTGCTTCCTCCTGCATCTACCGCCACTTGAAGAGTATCGATAATATGCCTGTGAAGCACTTTACAGGATTCAAGGCTGAGCTGATTCGCTTTTGTTTCTGGATGAATGCCTGCTTTAAACAAAACCTCATCTACATAAATATTACCAAGTCCCACGACAATCTTTTGATCAAGCAGCGCTGTTTTGACCACACGGGATGTTTTTTTCAATTGCTCCCATAAATATTCCGGAGTGAATTGATCATCAAAAGGCTCATATCCCAGCTGTGAGAGCGGGAGTTCCTTTTCTTCTTCACCCGGCTGAAATAAATGCATCGTGCCAAATTTACGCACATCATGATACCGAAGCTCAGTACCGTCTGTAAACGTAAAGACAACGTGTACATGTTTATCGTATGGCTCATGCGCTTCATGTACACGGTATTTCCCTTCCATCCTTAAATGGGAGACCATCACGTAGTGGTCTAAATGAAAGAGAAGGAACTTTCCTCTTCTTTCAATGGTTTGTATCGTTTCTCCTACCATCCTTCTTGCGAACTCTTCCGGCTCCCCAGGACGTTTGATGATATTTGGCCATTTGATATCGACCGTTTCAATCGTTTTTCCTTCGACTAACCGCTTGAGTGTGCGCCGGACGGTTTCAACTTCTGGTAATTCCGGCATGCTCCTCGCTCCTTTTTTTCTCTCTATTATTTTGCGTCGTACCAAGATGGCCCTGAAGCAAAATCAACTTTTAGCGGCACATCTAGCTGAAGTGCATTTTCCATGACTTCAGGGACAATTTTTTCAAGTATCGCAATTTCTTCTTTCGGCGCTTCGAAGATCAATTCATCGTGCACCTGTAATAAAAGATTTGCCTGCAAGTTTTCTTCTTTTAGCTTTCGCGCCATATCAATCATAGCTTTTTTAATAATATCAGCCGCACTTCCTTGGATCGGTGTGTTCATGGCTGTTCGTTCGGCAAAGCTTTTGATATTAAAATTACGGCTTGTGATATCCGGGATATACCGTCTGCGTTTGAGAAGCGTCGTGACATATCCTTTTTGTTTCGCTTCCTGCACGATCTCTTCCATATAGGTTTTCACGCCTTTAAAGCTTGTTAAATAGCGCTCGATAAAGGCAGCAGCTTCTTTTCTTGAGATCCCAAGGTTTTGAGATAATCCATAGTCACTGATCCCATATACAATTCCGAAGTTGACAGCCTTGGCTTGTCTTCTCATAGAGGAAGTCACTTCTTCTTCCGAGACATGGAACACGTCCATCGCTGTCTTCGTGTGAATATCCATATCTTGCGTAAATGCTTCGATCAAATTCTCATCCTGAGAAATATGAGCGAGTACACGCAGCTCAATTTGTGAATAGTCCGCAGCAAACATGAGCCAGCCTTCTTTTGAAGGGACGAATGCTTGACGAATCTTTCGTCCTTCCTCTAAACGAATCGGGATATTTTGCAAGTTTGGATCTGTTGAGCTTAGTCTTCCTGTTTGCGTGAGCGCTTGATTAAATCTTGTATGCACTTTATGGGTATCCTTGCGCGTTACTTTCATTAAGCCTTCCACATAGGTCGATTGCAGCTTTCCAATTTGGCGGTAATGCAGAATTGACCGAATGATTTCGTGCTTATCTTCAAGCTTTTCAAGAACATCTGCAGATGTCGAGTAGCCTGTTTTTGTCTTCTTCACAATCGGCAGGCCTAATTTTTCAAAAAGAATCACGCCAAGCTGTTTAGGAGAATTGATGTTAAACGTTTCTCCTGCTAAGCGGTGAATGGTTTCTTCATATTCTTTCAGCTTTTTCTTTAATTCTTCCCCCATCTTTTCTAGGCGCTCAAAATCCACCTTTACGCCAAGGGATTCCATTTCACCTAAGATGAGTGCAAGCGGCAGCTCTAAGTCTTCATACAGTTCATGCTGATCATTTTTTTCTAACGCTTCAAGTGTTAAATCATGCAGAGCAGAGATCGCCGCTGCTTTTCGTCCAAGATGTTCCTTCAGTTCATCTTCAGGTGGAATCGCCTGCTTTGCTCCTTTTCCGTACACTTTTTCATCAGAAAGAGCGATGTTGAGACCGTATTCCTTCGCCACACTTGCGACGTCCTCATACGATTTCTGAGGGTTGACGACATAGGAAGCGAGCAGGACATCGTTATCGACACCTTTAAGATCGACATCATGCCATCTGAGGGCGACAACGGCTCTTTTTGAATCAAAGACCCATTTCTTCTTCGTTTCATCCTGTACCCATTGTTTAAATGCGTCTGATTGAAGCGCATCTTCTTTCGTGATAAAAAACGCACCGTTTTCATTATGGATCGCAAAACCGATCAAATCCGCTTCATGATAATTATCTCCTAGCTGTTCTACCACAAGGGCGGCATGATCTGTCAGCATCTCATCCGTTACATCTGTCATTTTTTTCACTTCTAATGCTTCTACTTCGACCTGTTCACCTGTTTCTGGTACTTCTCCTAGACGCTCTAGCAGCGTTTGAAAGCCTAGTTCTTTATAAAGAGAGATCACTTGATCCATATGAGGGCCTTCATATGCGAGATCCTTGCTTGATACATCGATTGGCGCTTCTACAAGAATCGTTGCGAGTTTTTTACTCATCACCGCCTGCTCTTTATATTCTTCAAGCTTTTCTTTTAGCTTTTTCCCGCTGACTTCGTCAATATGTTCAAGCAGATTTTCAACCGTTTCAAACTGCTTTAACAATTTAATCGCTGTTTTTTCCCCTACACCTGGCACCCCTGGGATATTATCTGAGGAATCTCCCATCAAGCCTTTCATATCGATGATTTGATCTGGGCGCAGGCCATATTTCTCTTCAATATGAGCTGGTGTGTAATATTCTACTTCTGTGATGCCTTTTTTCGTAATTGCCACCGTCGTATGGTCTGTTGAGAGCTGCGTTAAGTCCTTATCTCCTGAGAAAATTTTGACTTCAAAGCCGTCTTTTTCTGCCTCCACAGCCAATGTCCCGATAATATCGTCAGCCTCGTATTGAGGAAGCTCGTACCTTTTCACCTGATAGGCATCTAATAACTCACGGATGAACGGCATTTGTTCTGATAGCTCTGGCGGCGTTTTCTGTCTTCCGCCTTTATATTCTTTAAATGTCTCGTGGCGGAATGTTGTTTTTCCCGCATCAAATGCAACGAGCATATGGGTTGGCTTCTCGTCCTCGAGCATCTTCATTAAGATCATCGCAAAGCCGTAAATGGCATTTGTATGGACGCCTTTATCATTTGATAATAGCGGCAAAGCAAAAAAGGCTCGATAAGCGAGACTGTTTCCATCCACTAGTACTAATTTCTTTTTGTCTGTCATGTTTTAATCCTCCATCGGCTGAGCCATTTCAGCCGTCTCTTTCACACATTGTATCATCATTTTATCAAAGTTTATTTTGAAAAGAAAATAGTCGAACCTGCATAAAAAAAGGGACGAAAACAACAAGTGTTTTCGTCCTTACAAAATTGGCTCCTTGGATGAAGGGGTTCCTATTCATCCTACCAATGATTGTTTAACTAAACATGAATCCATTGTAAAGATCATGTAAATTTTAACGTGACTTTCCTTTTTTCCCTATTTTGATTTCAGACTCACTGTAAAAGTCGTTCCTTTGCCTTGTTTGCTATGGACTGAAATCGTCCCTTCATGCGCTTCCACAAGGTGTTTGACAATCGCAAGACCAAGTCCCGTACCGCCTGAATTTCTACTTCTATCTTTATCAATTCGATAAAATCTCTCAAATATTCTTGGAATCTCACTTTTCTTCATGCCGATTCCTGTATCTGCTACATCAAATTCATAGGCGCCTTTCCGCGGTCTTGCTGAGATGGTGACACTCCCTCCCTCTGGTGTATAGGTTAGGGCATTGTTTACGAGATTGAGGAATATCTGCTTTAATCTCAGCGGATCTGCCATCACATAGACAGGCTCTTTCGGGATACGCACTTGTAATTGAATACCTTTTTCTGCGGCCTTTTGTTTTAAAAGGACTTCAATCTCTTGAATGATCTCTGTCGCATTGGCGTCTTGAATATTCAATTTGAAATGCTGCTGCTCGATTTTGGAAAGATCGAGTAAATCTTGAATGAGAGTTTCGAGACGGACACTCTCTTTTAGAATGATAGAAAGAAATTGTGTCAGCGCTTCTTTGTCATCAATCGCTCCATCAAGAAGGGTTTCGGAGAATCCTTTAATCGACGTAATCGGTGTCTTTAATTCGTGAGACACATTGGCGACAAAATCTTTTCGCATCTGCTCCAGCTGCTTTGTTTCTGTCACGTCATGAAACACAAGGACAATTCCTTTCCATTCATCGTCTGTACTTAAAATGGGAACACCATCCACCTGGAAGTAGCGCCGTTCAATATCAACAGCTAGGCGTAAAAACTTCCGTACCTTCGTTTCTGTCATGAAAATTTCGTCAATCAGCTCAATAATTTCTTCATGTGTAAACGCTTCATGATACAGCTTGTGCATGTAAATGTGCTTTTGCACCTTAAACTGTTTGCGAAAGGTTCGATTGACTAGGTTGATATACCCCATCTTATCAATCAAAATTATCCCTGCTCCGATGTTTTCAATGACTGTTTGCAGACGGTCTCGCTGCATCTCCCCCGTGCTTGTCATTTCTTGAAGGCTTTCTGCCAGTCGCTTCATTGATGTATTAAGCTCACTTGTTTCAATGATCAGCTCTTCATAATGATTGGTATCATAGTTCCCGCGTTCCAGCTGTTTGGCTACCTTTGTGGCATAATCTATCGGTTTAACATATTTCATCGACATGCGGTATCCAAAGAAAACGATGATAATAATTGCCGAGCCAAGACAAACGGCTAATGCGAGCCAAAGCTGGCCGTCAATTTCATTTAAAGGCTGGAATGACGCATGGAGAAATAAATAGCCTGCCGGTTCGTTTTGTTTCAGGATAGGGACTGCGTAATGAAACAGCGCATCCTTCTCATCCTCAATGACGACGCCTTTTGTTTGAAGTCGTTCATTGTTCAGTGTGTTTTGAATGATGCCTCTTTGCTCCGCTTGACCCGTTGTATGTATGATATTCCCCTTCAGATCCACAATTGACGCATTCATATCGAGATGCTGCTTTGCCTGATTGAGGATCTCCTTGTTTTGCTTCGCCTCCAGATCATCACCATCCATGGAAGAAAGGAGAAAGCTCGATTCATTTTCCATTCGTTCCGTTAATTTTGTTTCATAAAAAACATGGAACATGTGATCCAAAAAAAGGCCAAGTGCAACAAACACAATAAAAAGGAGAAAAATAAGTCCCGAAAACAGGCGGGTTCGAATTTTACTCATTTGGCTTTGGCTCCTCCAATTTGTAGCCTAGGCCGCGGATGGTTTTAATGTATGTTGGTTTTTTCGTGTTCTTTTCAATTTTGTCCCGCAAGTGGCTGATATGCACATCCACAATACGAGTGTCTCCTGCAAAGTCATAATTCCAAACGGCACTAAGCAGCAGATCACGTGTGAGGACACGTCCTTTATGCTTGGCCAAATAAAGCAGCAGTTCAAATTCCTTCGGCGTAAGCTCTAGGCGTTCTTCTTGAAAGTAGACTTCGTAGTGTTCTGGTAAAATGCGCAGTTCACCAATTTTGATTTGGTCTGCAATGACCTCTTCCTTCTCCTCTTGCGCGGGGACAGGCTGAGATTGCTGCGCTCTTCTCAAGATGGCTTTTACCCGCGCACCCACTTCTCTAGGACTGAATGGCTTTGTCATGTAATCATCGGCTCCAAGTTCAAGACCGAGCACCTTATCAAATTCATCGTCCTTTGCTGTCAGCATTAAAATAGGGAACATCATTTTTTGAATTCTCAGTTGTTTGCACACTTCAATGCCGTCCATTTTCGGAAGCATTAAATCTAATACAATGAGATCAGGCTGTTCACTTGCTGCTTTTTCAAGCGCTTCTTCCCCATCTCTTGCTGTGACGACATCATAGCCCGCCCTTTCAAGGTTATAGCTTAGAAGTGTTACAATCGATTCTTCATCATCCACAACTAATATTTTTTTATTCATGTTGTGCCTCCAATTAGTGATTTCCCCTGCATCCGTTTTTTTGTATCTTATGTGAAAAGCGAGAAGTCATGCTTTCTCTTTCATTTTAACGAAAGCTTAACAAGAGGACAATTTAAAATTTCGACAAGATTTGTTTTGTAAACAAAAAGAAGGCCCCTCATAAGAGAAGCCTTCTTTTTTTCATATTAAGACAATACTTTCATGACGTTCTTAACAGATTCAACAGAACGGTCAAGCTGACTTCTTTCTTCTTCTGTCAGCTCAAGCTCAATGATCTGCTCAAGTCCGTTTCCACCTACGATTGTTGGTACACCAAGGTAAATGCCTTCGTAGCCATATTCACCTTCAAGGTAAGCAATCGTTGGGATAACGCGGCGCTGATCTTTTAGAATCGCCTCAACCATTTCTACTAGTGAAGCAGCAGGTGCATAATAGGCACTACCGTTACCTAATAGGTTCACGATTTCGCCGCCGCCTTTTCTTGTTCTTTCAACAATCGCATCAATTCGATCTTTTGGAATCAATGTTTCCAGCGGGATACCGCCTGCATAAGAGTAACGAACAAGTGGAACCATGTCATCGCCATGTCCACCAAGGACAAAGCCCGTCACATCTTTGACAGATAGGTTTAATTCTTGAGCAACAAACGTACGGAAACGTGCTGTATCAAGAATGCCCGATTGTCCAATGACTTTTTCTTTTGGTAATCCTGATTCTTTATAAACTGCATATGTCATTGCATCAACAGGGTTTGTTAACACAACAATAATGGCTTCTGGAGAATATTTAACGATTTCGCGTGTCACGCTGCGCATGATTTTTTCATTTGTTGACACGAGATCGTCACGGCTCATTCCCGGCTTTCTTGCAATTCCTGCCGTAATGACCACGACATCAGAACCGGCTGTATCTTCGTAGTTAGAAGTGCCTGTAATGTTCGCATCGAAGCCTTGAACAGGGCTTGCTTCCAGCATATCAAGAGCTTTCCCTTTTGTTGGGTTCTCAAGCTGCGGGATATCAACTAATACGACATCCGCTAATTCTTTTTGAGCTGTTAGAAATGCTGTAGTTGCTCCAGTAAAACCTGCTCCGATGACAGATACTTTTTTACGCTTGTTTGCCATTTCCTTTTTCCCCTTTAACTTTAAAGTTTAAGAATCAAGACAAGTTTTTGATGAGCTCGTCAGCAAACTCAGAACATTTTACTTCTGTTGCGCCATCCATTAATCTAGCAAAATCGTACGTGACGACTTTAGATGCAATTGTTTTTTCAACAGATTGAATCACTAGATCAGCTGCTTCCTGCCAGCCAAGGTGCTCAAGTAAAAGCACGCCTGATAGAAGAACAGATGATGGATTCACTTTATCAAGACCAGCGTATTTTGGTGCTGTTCCGTGAGTCGCTTCAAAAATAGCGTGTCCTGTTTCGTAGTTGATGTTCGCACCTGGTGCGATACCAATTCCACCAACTTGTGCTGCAAGTGCATCAGAGATGTAATCTCCATTTAAGTTCATTGTAGCCACAACATCGAACTCAGCTGGACGAGTTAATATTTGTTGAAGGAAAATATCTGCAATGCTGTCTTTGACAATGATTTTGCCAGCAGCTTCTGCTTCACTTTGCGCTTTGTTTGCCGCATCTTTTCCATCTTGTTCTACAATACGATCATATTGTGCCCATGTAAAGACCTTGTCGCCAAACTCTTTTTCAGCCACTTCGTAGCCCCAGTTTTTGAAGGCACCCTCTGTAAATTTCATGATGTTTCCTTTGTGAACAAGCGTCACAGATTTACGGCCTTGGTCAATTGCATATTGGATAGCCGCTCTGACAAGACGGGATGTACCCTCTTCAGAAACTGGCTTGATTCCGATACCTGACGTTTCTGGGAAACGGATTTTATTCACACCTAATTCGTTTTTCAAGAAGTCAATTAACTTCTTCACTTCGTCTGAACCTTTTGCATACTCGATACCTGCATAGATATCTTCTGTGTTCTCACGGAAGATCACCATATCTGTGTCTTCTGGACGTTTCACAGGAGAAGGTACGCCTTTGAACCAGCGAACTGGACGTAAGCATGTGAATAAATCAAGCTCTTGTCTAAGTGCCACGTTTAATGAACGGATTCCTCCGCCAATTGGTGTTGTTAGTGGTCCTTTAATCGCAATTAAGTATTCACGAATGTCTTCAAGCGTTTGCTCAGGAAGCCACTCTCCAGTTTTATTGTAAGCTTTCTCACCTGCATATACTTCTTTCCAAGTGATTTGCTTTTCACCTTTATATGCTTTTTCTACTGCTGCTTCAAGTACTCTTGATGCTGCTTTCCAAATGTCAGGACCGATTCCGTCCCCTTCGATAAACGGGATAATTGGATTATTTGGTACATTCAATACGCCGCCAGTAACTGTAATTTTTTCGCCTTGTGACAATGATATTACCTCCCAGGTTATGTAGTGAATATTTGAAACTTCTTGGCTTGATGTCTGCAAGCAAAAAAGTTTTTCACGTGATTCGTTTTTTTGTTGATATGGAGGCTGATTGGCCTTTTGAAAATCAGCCCCCGCTTATTCTATAAACATTAGTCTCTTTCACTGATCGGAACAAAGGTTTGAAGATCAGGTCCAATGTAGTCAGCTCTTGGACGGATGAGACGGTTGTTGTCATATTGCTCTAGAATGTGAGCAATCCATCCAGAGAATCGGCTGATCACGAAAATTGGTGTAAACAAGTCATGATCAATACCAAGACTGTGATATACAGATGCAGAATAAAAATCAACATTTGGTGGAAGATTTTTCTCTGATGTCACGATTTCCTCTGCGCGAACAGACATTTCATACCATTTCGGCTCGCCAGTGAGGTTTGTTAAACGCTGGCTCATTTCTTTTAGATGCTTTGCACGCGGGTCACCTTGACGGTATACACGGTGGCCAAAGCCCATAATTTTTTCTTTCTTCTCTAGCTTACCATGAATATAGGAATCTACGTTTTCAACTTCGCCAATTTCTGAAAGCATCTTCATCACGCCTTCATTAGCGCCGCCATGAAGCGGTCCTTTCAGCGCACCGATCGCCGCTGTCACACCAGAGTAGATATCTGATAGTGTAGCAACACATACACGTGCTGTAAATGTCGATGCGTTTAATTCATGGTCCGCATGTAGAATAAGTGCCTTATCAATGGCTTCAATTTCTACTGGTGACGGCTCTTCGCCATTTAGCATATACAAGAAGTTTGCAGCATAGCTGTATTCTTCTTTTGGCTGTACAGGCTCAAGTCCTTTGCGAATACGAGAAAACGCAGCGACTAGTCCAGAAATTTTCGCCTGTAAGCGAATTGCCTTTCTGTAATTCGCTTCTTTGTCCATAATCTCTGATTCGTCATCGAGTAAACCTAGTAAGGATACTGCTGTACGAATCGCAGACATTGGATGAACCCCATCGAGCGAATAAGATTTAAAATGCTCAATGATTTCTTGCGGAATCTGAGCATTTTCATTGAGCTGTTGTTTTAATTCACTCAACTCCTGCTCATTCGGCAGCTTTAAGTGCCATAACAGGTAGACAATTTCTTCGAATGTAGCTTTTTCAGTTAAATCATCGATATTGTACCCTACATAAGTAAGAGTATCATCAATAATTGAGCTTACGGATGAAGTTGTTGCCACGATACCTTCAAGACCTCTTGTTGCTGTCATGTTCAATCTCCCCTTTTTAAAAAGATTCCCCTTCGTTGCAGAATTCTCACTTTTTGAAAGCGCTATCCAATCCGAATAAGATGGCAGGTTCAGAAAAGAAAATGCTTACATTTACCTATACGGTTAGAGCGCTTTTAGCCTCATATCTCTTGTGTGATCAATGAGTTCAAAATTAAGCCTATTCCCATTATAAACAATAATCAGACATTTGTTAAATGTTTAACTATAATTTTTTTTGATATTTTTTTTTCCAGTCTCCCATATCAGGCATGGAATAAAGGGATTTTGCTTCTTTTAATATATTTAATTATGTTTTTTTGCAAAAGCTCACGCAAGAAAAAATTTAAAAAAGAAAGTGGCGTGAACCACTCTCTTTTCACCCGCTGAAAAATTTCACAGCCTGCATCGCCAAATAAGCAATTCCTGCCCCAATGAGCGGTCCAACAGCCACACCTTTAAATAAACTGACTGCCAAAATGGTACCAAACACAAGCGCTGCCGTAATATGCGGATCATTTTCGAGTAGCACAATGCCGTTTTTTGCAATTAATGCTACTAATATACCCGCTCCAAGAGCTATCCAAGCATAGGAAGATTTCATCGCTTCTCCAAGCTGCTTAAATCCAATGTCACCTGTTGCAATCGGCACCAGCACAGCAATGGTAATAACGGTGACCCCCCAATTAATGCCTTTAGATTGGAGAACCGGGAAAATTTTTTGATCCAGGCCAATCAGCTTAATTGCAATCAGCACAGAGACCGCTAAAATTAACGAATTGTTTTTTGCAATAAGTGCAATAACGAGTAAAAGAACCAAAAACAAATTTGCTTGAGTAAACATACGCCGCTCCTTTCTTTCTTTTTATTGCGACCTTTTCATATTACTAATCTTTTTGAATAAAATGAAGTATCGGACATGCTTGTTTTTTGGAGGGGATTGTGTGAATCACGCCTATGTGGCCATTTTTCTGCGAAGTTTGATGATGATCAGCATTGCTGTTTTTGCGGTTGTCTTTTTATATCAGTCTTTTCCGTTTTTATATCCTTTTTGGATCGCCCTTATCGTGTCTTGTTTAATTCATCCTGCCGTATGCAAAATCGAAGAGATCACCGGGATGCCGAGAGGACTTGTTGTGGTCATTGTGCTCTTGCTCTTTTTAGTCGCAGCCGCCGGCTTAATGACGCTTTTAGTTGCGGAAATCATTTCAGGAAGTGCTTATTTGGCAAAAGTGCTGCCTGGCCATCTTGATCAAATGATTGGGATTGTAGAGCAATTTTTCACAGACAAGATTCTGCCTTTATATCATGATGTGTCGGCCCAATTTAATACACTTCAAGCAGGTCAAAAGGAATCGATTTTGGGACAAATTCAAGCACTCGGTGATGAAACAGCCGCAAAAATCGGGACTTTTCTTTCAAAAACACTCGAGCTTATTCCAGCTTTTTTAGGTCTTTTGCCTGATGCAGCAGCCACTCTATTATTTTCTGCTCTCGCAACTTTTTTTATCACGAAAGATTGGTTTACGTTAAAAACATATGGCTCACGTATCTTTCCCGTAAAATGGATGCAGCATACACGCGCCATTTTATCTGAAATCAAAAAAGCCATTACCGGCTTTATGAAAGCTCAGCTTCTGCTTGTGGCCATGACGATTGGTATTGTATTGATTGGACTCATCATTTTAAAGGTCAAGCATGCCCTTGTGATTGCTTTATGTATTGGGCTCGTCGATTTACTTCCTTACATCGGGAGCGGCACTGTATTTCTACCGTGGATCATTTATTCTGCCATGACAGGAAATCTTTCACTTGCCATTGGCCTAGGCATTTTGTATATTGTCGTCCTCATCCAAAGACAAATATCAGAGCCTAAAGTCTTAAGTAAATCCATCGGACTTAATCCTTTAGCAACGCTTGTGGCGCTATTTGTCGGGTTAAAATGGTTTGGTTTCTTGGGACTTGTGATTGGCCCTGCCTCCCTTGTCGTGTGGCAGGCATTCCGTAATGCAGGAGTTTTCAGAGATATTTATGAGTACATTCGGTATGGCATGCAAAAATAAAAGAGACCTCGGCTGAAGGTCTCTTTAGCGAATGATCGTATAGCGGTTACGATTAGACATGTTTCTAAGCCAGCGTTCAAAGAGCGGCTTGATTCCCTTTCTCGTCACCGGAATGAGCAGCAAAGCCCCAATGATATCCGATAAGAAGCCTGGAATGAGCAGCAGCAGACCGCCGATTAGAATGCAAAAACCATCGACAATCGCTCCCCCTGGCATCTTTCCATATTGCAAATCTCGCTGCACTTTTTGGAAGGCTTCTATTCCTTGTTTTCTTGCGAAATAAGCACCTAATGCACTTGTCAGCACGATGAGCAGCATCGTTGGCAAAATGCCAATGATTTTACTTGAGATTAAAAATAAACTAATTTCCACCGCAGGGAACAGAATTAATAATAGTAGAAAATATTTCTTCAACCATATCACCTCATGGGGTATCTTTCATCGAAAGCTGTTTACTTTTTTTAGTGTAACATAAAAAAAGAGAGGAGTCAGACAACTCCCCTCTAGTATGATTTAAAGGACGCTTGCACGGCCTTTGTAGATCGCTCCGCGTGCTGGATCTACTGTAATCTCTTCGCCTTCTTTTAATAGTGTTGTTGCATTGTCAAGACCAACAATCACTGGAATGCCAAGACTTAGTCCAACAACTGCTGCATGACTTGTTAAGCCGCCTTCTTCTGTGATAAGGGCAGATGCTTTTTCTAAAGCTCCCATCATATCACGATCTGTGCAGTTTGCGACTAGGATCGCACCATCGTACATTTTTTCTTCTGCTTCTTTTCCGCTTTGTGCAATGACAACCGGTCCAAATGCAGATTTACGGCCAATCCCTTGACCTTTCGCAATAATGTCACCGACAACATATACTTTCATTAAGTTCGTCGTACCTGTTTCACCAACTGGCACACCTGCTGTAATGACGATTAAATCACCGTGTCTTACATAGCCTGTTTCAATAGACTTCTCTACTGCATTCTCAAGCATTTCATCAGTAGACGTCGTTTTTGATCCGCTCTTTGCAAATACACCGAATACAAGAGAGAGCTTTCTCGCCACTGATTCGTTTGCAGTAACTGCTACGATTGGTGCTTTTGGTCTATATTTTGAAATCATTCTTGCTGTATGTCCGCTTTCCGTAGGCGTCACAATTGCTGCAACATCAAGCTTCATTGCTGTATGTGCAACAGATTGACCAATCGCATCTGTAATGCTGACTTCTACTTCTTCGCTTCTACGAGAAAGAATGGCTTTATAGTTTAGTGCATCTTCTGAACGTGATGCAATGTTATGCATTGTTTGTACTGCTTCTACTGGATATGTTCCTGCTGCTGTTTCACCAGAAAGCATAATTGCATCTGTGCCGTCAAAAATAGCATTTGCCACGTCACTTGCTTCCGCGCGTGTTGGACGAGGGTTACGCTGCATGCTGTCCAGCATTTGAGTCGCTGTGATGACAGGCTTGCCTAAACGATTGCATTTTTTGATCAGCATTTTTTGAACAAGCGGTACTTCTTCTGCCGGAATCTCTACACCAAGATCTCCACGCGCAACCATTAAACCGTCAGATACCTCAAGGATCTCGTCGATGTTATCAACACCCTCTTGGTTTTCAATCTTAGGAATGATTTGAATATCAGCCGCATTGTTCTTTTCAAGAAGCTCACGAATTTCAAGAACATCAGAAGCTCGTCTAACAAAAGAGGCTGCGATGAAATCGACGCCTTGTTCAATTCCAAACAGAATATCATTGGCATCCTTTTCTGTAATACCAGGCAGGTTTACACTGACGCCAGGTATGTTGACGCCTTTTTTGTTTTTGAGCGTGCCTGTATTCATGACTTTAGTGATGATTTCTTTGCGGTCCATGTTAATTTCTTTTACTTCTAAACCAATCAGACCATCATCTAATAGAATCGTTGAGCCTACTTCTACATCATGAATTAAATCTTCGTACGTCACACTAATTTTTTCCGTATTTCCAACAATGTCTTCCATACTCACGATAAGATCAGCACCAGCGACTAGCTCAATTGAGCCGTTTTCAACTGTACGTGTACGGATCTCTGGACCTTTTGTATCTAGAAGGATCGCAATATCCTTGCCTAATGTTTTACCTGCTTTACGTATGTTTTCAATGCGTGCACCATGCTCTTCAAAATCTCCATGGGAGAAGTTGAGTCTGGCTACATTCATTCCTGCTTCAATCAATTCAGTCAGCTTTTCAATGCTTTCACTTGCTGGACCGATTGTACAAACGATTTTTGTCTTTCTCATTACTGTTCCTCCTAAGGTCTTCTCGTTTTATATAGAGAGCTCTTGTGAAAGTCGGTACATATTTTTATCGACTGTATGTTTTTTATCTAAGATTTCTAAAATATCGTGATGGACGAGTTCATTGCTTTGAATGCCTACACAGCGTCCGCCTTTTCCTTCAAGAAGAAGCTCGACTGCATATGCTCCTAAACGGCTTGCCAGCACACGGTCAAACGCACTAGGAGAACCTCCGCGCTGAATATGTCCTAAGACAGATACACGTGTTTCAAGGCTTGTCTCCTCTTCAATCCGCTTACCAAATTCAACACCGCTGCCTACGCCTTCTGCAACAATGATGATACTATGCTTCTTGCCGCGTTCGTGCCCTCTTCTTAACCTAGCAATAATTTCGTCCATGTCATAGTCTGCTTCAGGAATCAAAATAGATTCTGCTCCGCCCGCAAGACCTGACCAAAGAGCAATATCACCAGCATGTCTTCCCATTACTTCCACTACGTATGTACGTTCATGAGATGTGGCTGTATCACGAATTTTATCAATGGCATCAATGACAGTATTCAGTGCTGTATCAAAGCCAATAGTGAAATCAGTACCTGGAATATCGTTGTCAATCGTGCCAGGGACACCTACACATGGAAAGCCGAGCTCAGTTAATTTCTTCGCTCCCATAAATGACCCGTCTCCACCAATGACAACAAGTCCTTCAATACCGAATTTTTTTAAGTTTTCAATTCCTTTTTCACGACCTTCAACTGTCTTGAATTCAGGACATCTTGCCGTGTAAAGTTTTGTTCCTCCACGATGAATGATATCGCCTACTGAACCTATTTCGAGTTTCTCAATTTTACCGTTAATTAGACCTGAGTATCCATTATAAATACCGTAAACTTCAACATTATGGTAAATCGCTTTTCTTACAACTGCGCGCACAGCTGCATTCATTCCTGGGGAATCCCCACCGCTTGTTAAAACTCCTATACGCTTCATCTTTTTCACCTCAGAGACCATATATGATTTAAACATACCATTTCCACTGCATGAAAACAATCGTGAGCAAATTTGGATGTTTTCAATACGAATTTCTAAAACCGTACTCATTATACAATTAAATAAACCGTTTTTAAACAAAAGTTAAGAACGTCATGAAAGCAAATCTCTCTGAAATCGACAGAGACAAGTGCGATAAACCTTATCATATCAAGGTTTTCAGACGTTTCAAATTTTATGAAAACAAAAGAAAATTATTTTCAAATAGCGCTTACATGAGGTCGATTTTCATGAAAAAAGATGAAAAAAAATAAACGCCAGCCAAAAAGGCTGTACGTTTATTTAGTTTACCCCAATATATTGATTTTCAATCGATACTTTCCCGATTGCTTTGTATTTTTGATATCTTTGTTCTACTAGTTCTTCAGGCGTTAGTTTGAGCAAAGATGTAAGTGATTGTTTTAATGTTTTTTCCATGTAAGCTGCTTGTTGTTTCACGTCTCGATGTGCTCCACCTTGCACTTCTTTAATAACATCATCAATAATATCTAATTCTTTTAGGTCAGGAGCGGTAATTTTCATTGATTCTGCAGCTTTTTTCGCTAGTGATGAGTCCTTCCAGAGCAGTGCTGCTGCACCTTCAGGTGAAATCACTGAATACGTTGAGTTTTCTAGCATGAATAGGTGGTTTCCTACGCCTAAGCCTAGTGCACCGCCACTTCCGCCTTCTCCAATGACAATACAGACAACTGGTACACGAAGTCCTGCCATTTCGAATAGGTTTTTCGCAATTGCTTCACTTTGTCCGCGCTCTTCAGCTGCCTTACCAGGATAAGCTCCTTTTGTATCAATAAAGCAAATGATCGGACGGTTAAATTTATCTGCTTGTTTCATCAAGCGCAGCGCTTTACGGTAGCCTTCTGGATGAGGCATTCCGAAATTACGGCGCAAGTTTTCTTTTGTGTCTTTTCCGCGCTGATGGCCAATAACTGTGACAGGAAGCCCTTTAAACGTGGCAATTCCTCCAACGATCGCTTCATCATCACCATAAAAACGGTCACCGTGACATTCGAAAAAGTTGTCAAACAGCTCTTGAATGTAATCGAGAGTTGTTGGGCGCATGGCATGCCGAGCAATCTGCACTCTGTCCCACGGCTTTAAATTTGTATAAATGTCTGCTTCAAGTTTGCTCAGACGTGTTTCAAGGCGCTCAATTTCTGCACTTAAATCCATTTCTGAGTTTTGTGTGAACTTTTTCAGTTCATCAATTTTCGCTCGAAGTTCAATGACAGGTTTTTCAAATTCTAGTTCTCCAGCCACTCTCGTTCACCTCCTGTGCTGTGTAACGCTAAGATTCGGCCTAGTGTTTCTTTCATTTCTGCACGATGGATCACAGCATCAAGCTGTCCATGCTTCATTAAAAACTCAGCCGTTTGGAAGTCCTCTGGCAGGTCTTCACGAATCGTTTGTTCAATGATTCTGCGGCCTGCAAAACCAATTAAAGCACCAGGTTCTGCAAAATTGTAATCACCGAGAGACGCAAAACTAGCTGATACACCGCCAGTTGTTGGGTTCGTCATCACAGAGATAATCAAACCTTGATCCTCGCTGAACAGTTTTAATGCTGAACTTGTTTTTGCCATCTGCATCAGACTAAGAATTCCCTCTTGCATTCTCGCTCCGCCAGATGCAGTAAAGATAATAAAAGGCACCTTGTCCGCTTTTGCTTTCTCGATCGCTAGTGTGATCTTTTCACCAACAACGGATCCCATGCTGCCCATACGGAACGTGGCATCCATGACAGCAATCACAGCACTTTGGCCTTCAATTTCACCTTTACCTGTGACAATGGCTTCATTCAAAGATGTTTTTTCTCTGTCTTTCTCAAGCTTTTCTTCGTAGCCTGGGAAACCGAGCGGATTTGCTGAAATGAGGTGCCCGTTAAATTCTTCAAATGTGCCTTCATCTACAAGGCTTTCAATACGCTGTTTTGCATTCATTTGCAAATGTCTGCCGCAATTCATACAAACACGTAAATTTTTATCTAGTTCTTTGGTGAGCATTATTTTTTTACATTGCGGACATTTGGTCATGATGCCTTCAGGCACATCTTGACTTGCCTGTTCAGAGGGTACAGATGCATATTTTTTCTTTTTACTGAAAATATTCTTGATTGACAAATGACTACCTCCCTTTTTGAAGGGTTTTTTCTTTACACGCACATCCACTATTATAGGACATGTCATAACTGTACCGAAACTATTGTACTTTTTTTGTCAAACGCTGTCATCCTTCATTCAATTTTTTCAGTGGGGAATTGATGAGAAATGAGTATGTGTTTGGGGCGCTGAGCAGTTGATATGTTTGAATTGTGAACGTCTACAAAAAAATCTCATTCCGGATGAAAAAATTTTCGCGTAAGAGAGGAAATGGTGCACGTTTTTCCTCCAATTTCAGAAAGAACGTGCACACTTTTCCAGTTGATTATTCGCCGATAATCGTTAATTTTCTTGTTTTTTCAGCGACAGCTTCTGGGTCGACTTTGATTCTTGCAACGCCAGTTTCCATTGCTGCTTTTGCCACCGCTTTTGCTACCGCTGGTGCAACGCGTGCATCAAATGGTGCAGGGATGACATATTCAGCTGACAATTCTTCCTCTGAAACAAGAGAAGCAATCGCTTCAACAGCTGCGATTTTCATTTCTTCGTTAATGTGAGTTGCACGTACATCTAATGCTCCGCGGAAAATTCCTGGGAATGCCAGTACGTTATTCACTTGGTTCGGGAAGTCAGAACGGCCAGTTCCTACAACACTTGCACCTGCTGCATGTGCATCTTCTGGCATGATCTCTGGATTTGGATTAGCCATAGCAAAGATGACAGGGTCTTTTGCCATTTTTCCAACCATTTCTTTTGTTAAAGCGCCTGCTACTGAAACCCCGATAAAGACGTCTGCGCCTTCAATGACTTCTTCTAATGAACCTTCTTTACGGTCTTGGTTCGTGAATTTAGCCACTTCGTTTTTCACTGCATTCATACCGTTCGGGCGGCCTTCGTAAATTGCGCCTTTCGTATCACACATAATGATATCACGTACACCGAAATGATAAAGAAGCTTGATAATCGCAATTCCTGCTGCCCCGGCGCCGTTTGCCACTACTTTGATTGAAGACATGGATTTTCCAGATAGCTTCAGTGCATTCACAAGTCCTGCTACTGTCACAATCGCTGTTCCGTGCTGATCATCGTGGAAAACTGGAATGTTTGTCTCTTTTTTCAAGCGCTCTTCGATGATAAAGCAGTTAGGAGCTGCAATATCTTCAAGGTTCACACCGCCAAAAGTCGGCTCAAGAAGCTTCACTGTTTCAACGATTTTGTCTACATCGTTCGTTGCAAGCGCGATTGGGAAGGCATCTACGCCTGCAAAGCTTTTGAATAATACAGCTTTCCCTTCCATTACTGGAAGTGATGCTTCTGCACCAATATTTCCAAGCCCTAAAACAGCGCTTCCGTCTGTAACAACAGCGACCATATTGCCTTTCATTGTATAATCATACACTTTGCTTGTGTCGTCATAAATATCTTTACATGGTTCTGCAACACCAGGTGAATAAGCCAAGCTCAAGTCTTTCGCATTTTTCACTTCTACTTTTGATTTTGATTCGAGTTTGCCTTGATTCTCTTTGTGCATATGTAATGCTTCTTCTCTTAATGACATGTGATGAACACTCCTTCAAGTGGAAAATGATTTAATGATTTGCTAAGTTGATAAGCACATACTGGCAGTTTTAAATACACAGAATCTTTAAAATGATAACACAATAGGTGAATTTGTAAAACATATTCAGGCGATTTGTCATCATTTAATCACAACGTTTTGTTCACCGAGCAGCTCTTTTAACTGGAAAATCACAGCATGATCTGCATGAACTTTGTATGCATCTGGAAGTCTCATCGTCTTTTTTTGCTTCTCATAATACAAATAGACATCTGCTTCTCCGCTGTGCATCGAGAGGACTCGTTTTACTTGTTCTAACAGCTCCTGTGTATGATTCTCTTCTTTCACCCGAATGTAGACAGACTCTTTTCTTTTTGCGTCCATCTCTTCCAGCAAAGCAGCTTCTTGCACGATGATTTGACTGCTGTCATTTCTGTCCTCTACTCTGCCTTCAACATAAAGCATGGTGCCCTCCTCAAGTAAGGGGGACAGCTTTCTAAATTGCTCTGGAAAGACGACGCCTTCCATTTCTCCCGTTTCATCCCCAAATGTAACAAATGCCATCGATTGTCCATTTTTTGTCCGAATCGATTTCACTTTTGTCAAAAGACCACCCATTGAGATTTTACGCTTTACATAGGAAGAAAGTCTGATGATTTCCACTGCACCATTCTCTCTTAAGCGGTCTCGGTACGCTTGTACTGGGTGATTTGATAAATATAACCCGAGTGCCTCTTTTTCAAATTGCAGGAGGTCAACAAGCGGCATTTCTTCTATCTCCGCATATTTTGGCTTAATGGAGAAGGTTGTATCCCCAAGAAAGTCCAGCTGATCCTCTGGATTTAAAAATGACACGTGATCTAACGCAATATCTATCGATGCTAATAACGAAGCACGATTGGGATAAAATTCATCCATCGCCCCTGAAAAAATGAGCGCTTCAATCGTTTTTCGGTTGACACTCTTTGGTGATACTCTTGCGCAAAAATCAAATAAATCTTCAAACGGCTTTTCCTGTCTTGCTCTGTATATATCCTTTACAGCTGACACTCCGACATTTTTGATCGCTCTTAAGCTGTAGCGGATCTCCCCTTTTTCAACCGTAAATGGAAATTCACTCTTATTAATAGAAGGCTTCAACACAGATATCCCTTTTTCCTTCGCCTCATAGAAATATTGAGCAATTTTGTCTTCATTTCCAATTACACTCGTTAAAAGACCGCACATAAAATATAACGGATAATGCGCTTTTAAATAAGCAAGCTGAAAGCCAATCATGCTATATGCAACAGCATGGCTTCTATTAAAACCATAGTTTGCAAATTTGACGATTAAGTCATAAACGTCATTTGCAATGTTAACAGGATACTCCTTTTTTAGGCATCCTTCAACAAAATGGCTTCGCTCTTCATCAAGGACTTTTTTATCCTTCTTCGAAACAGCTCTTCTTAATAGATCTGCCTCGCCCAGCTGAAATCCAGCCATCTTCGCTGCAATCAGCATGATTTGCTCCTGGTAGACGATGACCCCATATGTATCCTTTAATATGTCATACAAATCAGGATGAGGATAAGAGACCTTGACTCTGCCATGCTTTCGGTCGATAAAAAGCGGGATATTTTCCATTGGACCTGGACGATAGAGGGCATTGACCGCCACGATATCTTCTAAACTAGACGGCTTCAGGCGTCTCAGCACCTGACGCATCCCCTGTGATTCAAGCTGGAATATTCCAGTTGTATCTCCCGCGGATAACAATTCAAACGTTTTCTGATCCTCATATGAAATGTCACTAAAGTTAATGTGGACGTTTTCCTGTCTTTCAATCTGGTTTTTAATGGATTCAATTAATGTTAAGTTTCTAAGCCCTAAGAAATCCATCTTTAAAAGTCCAAGATCTTCTAAATAATTCATGGCATACTGCGTTAAATACACACCTTCATGGCCGTCTTGAATTGGAACGACCTCTGTCAGCGGCTCCTCGCTCAGCACAACGCCAGCTGCATGTGTCGAGGTGTGTCTTGGCAAGCCTTCTACCTTTAAAGCAGTTTGGAAGACCTTTCGGAGCTCTTCGGATTGCTGAAGCATCGTTTTTAATTCAGAAGATGCAGTCACCGCTTCTTTCAGCGTTGTTCCTGGCTTTGATGGAATCAGCTTGGCAAGACGGTCCGCTGCCTTTGAATCAATTCCCATCACACGTCCAACATCCCTTAAAGCAGCCTTTGCTGCAAGTGTTCCAAACGTGACAATTTGCGCCACATGCATGTCTCCGTATTTGTCTTTTACATAAGAAATGATTTCATCTCTTCTCGTGTCGGGGAAATCAATATCAATATCTGGCATACTGATTCGCTCTGGATTTAAGAAGCGTTCAAATAAAAGACCGTGACGGATCGGATCGACATCCGTAATAAACAGAACATACGCAACAAGTGAACCCGCTGCTGATCCACGTCCAGGGCCAGTGACAATTCCTTTGTCATGCGCATATTTCATAAAATCCCACACAATGAGAAAATAATCACTGAAATTCATTTTTTGGATAATGCTCAGTTCATATTCAAGCCTTTTGACATACATATCATTTGAAGCAATCTTTCTTTGCTTCATCCCTTCTGCGCACACTCTGCGTAAAAACTGATCTGCTGTTGATTGATCAGGAGTTGGATAGGATGGGAGTTTTGTCTGCCCAAGATTTAAATCAACTTCACAGCGGTCTGCAATCTCCACCGTTCTTGTCAGTAGCTCTCGATCCTCTCTATACCATTCCAACATTTCTTCAAAGGATCGGAAATGCTTTTCTCCTCGGTCTTCCTCTATCTCTGAAAGCTGTTCTCCCGCTTTAATGGCCTTTAAACACGTATAAGCCATTTTGTCTTCTCGATTGATGTAGTGAACATCCCCCGTCGCAACAAGAGGAATGTCCGTACTTTGTGAGACGTCCCGCAGTTTGCCGGCAAGCGATTCGTCCTGCTGAAATGGCTGAAGTGCGATATACACATGTCCCTCGCCGAATATATGCTTCAATTGTTTGGCGGCTTCACGTGCTTCTTCTAACTGATCATGCTGCAAAAGCGTTTCAATATACCCAGATGCGCCTGGTGTGATGGCAATGAGCCCGCGGTGATAGCTTTTGAGCCATTTTTCTTTCAGTCCGGCTTTTGATTTTGATTTCAGCACACTGCTGATTTTGATCAGGTTTTGATAGCCTTCATTGTTTTTTGCAAGGAGTACCAAGGGATAAGCCTCTGTCTCTTGTTCATCTATGAAGACAGAAGCTGTTAAACCGATAACCGGCTTGATGCCATGTTTTTTACATTCCTTATAAAATTCAACCGTTCCATACATAACATGGTCATCGGTAAGAGCGAGCGCCTTGCAGCCAAGTTCTTTTGCTTTCAGCACAAGCTCCTTTACTTTAGCTGCACTGCTTAACAAGCTGTATCCACTGTGGACCTGAAGATGAACATAAGACATGCTTAATCCACTCCTTTCGTCTAAAGTCATTCTTTCATTATAAAACGCGATGCGATGAGAAACAAATGTTCTTTCTTTTCTGTCCGTTCATACTTGTCCAGCACACGCCATATATTGAATAGAGTGAGGTGGACAAAATGGATGTGAAGGAAGCTTTTATTCCGAATTTTATCAGCTGTTATTTTATCGCCCTTGGGGTCATTTTGGGTGGTGCTATCATAGGCGGTGTTGGTGCGTATTTATCTGGTCAGCCGCCTTTATCCATTATTACTAGTCTTGCCAATCGTTTAAAAATTTGGGCGCTTGTCGCCGCTATCGGCGGAACATTTGATGCTGTTTATAGCTTTGAACGAGGCATTTTCGAAGGTAACACGCGTGATATTTTCAAGCAGATTTTATTAATTATCTCTGCCATGGGCGGTGCACAAACGGGGTATCTCATTATTACGTGGCTCACCCAGGAGCATGTGTCATCATGAGGGTGCCGGAGCTGTATAAACGCCCAGGCTGGCAGCGTTTTTTTGCGGGAATGATGTTTGGTGCGATTGTAAGCTGGCTTATTTTTCTCTTTACATACGGAACCTTTCAGGAAAAGCAAGTGACACTGCTGAGAAGCCAGCAGCATCATATGGACAGTCTGAAAGAACAAATCACACTCTATCGGGAAGATTTGCATAAGTTAAATGAGGATAATAAGAAGCGGCTGCTGATTCAAAGCGTAGATGTTCATCTCGTGAATCGTGAGCAATATAAAATCCCAGAGCCAGATACGCTAAAGTTTGAAGATCAGGTCAAGGAGGATATCTCAGAAGTCATTACAAAGGATATTGAAAGTGTCTATAAAACAAAAGAATTACTAAAACGGACAGTGGAAAATAAAGAATATACCATTCGGGAAAAGGCATACCGCGCCAAAGTGACAGAGCTGACAATTTATACGAAGCTTTCACTAGAAGTACGTATTTCATTTGCTGAATAAACAGGTTGTGGAATTTTTATGAATTTCTGCCCTCAATGATCGCTTTTCACGCTTCATTTTTATACACTAAAAGTAGAACGAGATCAAAATAGAAAGAGGTGAGGACAATGGAGGTTTACAGCTATCGTCAAATGGCACGAGACAAAGCAAGCCGGATCAAAGACGGCATGTGTGCTTATGCTGAGACAGAAATGATGGCTCATTTAATTAAAAAAGAATTAAAGCATCAAAATCTCCAAGCCTATGAAGATTCAACAGACATCGGCTGCTGGTTTATCCCTGTATGCAAGTAACCCTTTTCTCCATGACAAAAAAGAGAGAAGGGACTTAAGTATCCCTCCTCTCTTATGATGATGATTTACATACTTCCTCTAAATCACGCAAAATCTCATCTGCTACGGCCCAATCATAAATGGACGCACCGGCTGCAAGCGGGTGGCCGCCTCCATGATATTTTTTCGCAATGGTGTTAATGACGACTCCTTTAGAGCGGAATCTGACACGAATCTGATCGTTTTCTTCCACAAAAAAGACCCATGCCTTAATGCCTGCAATATTTCCTAGTGTCCCAACAAGCTGTGAGGCTTGCTGCGCTGTTGTTTGGAACGATTCCAGAATTTCACGCTTAATGAAAACAGATGCAACCCCGTTCTCTGACAAAGAAATATGTTGAAAAATATAGCCATTTAATTTCACGACATTCAAATCTGTCTCATACAATTGATTGAAAAGATCTGAAGATGAAAATGGATATTCGATGAGTTCCCCTGCATATTTAAGTGTCTTTTTCGTTGTGTTTGGGAAAAGGAAGCGGCCTGTGTCTCCTACAATGCCGGCATAGATCAATTCAGCCGCCTTTGTATTCAGCTGATATCCTTCTTCTTTCCCCTCTAAGTACAATTCATAAATCATCTCGCTCACAGAGCTTGCCTCTGTATCCACCCAAAGCAAATCACCATAAGGATCTTCATTCGGGTGATGGTCGATTTTCATCAGCTTATCGCCCATTAAATAACGCTGATCATCGATTCTTGCTTGATTGGCCGTATCACAGACAATGACAAGGGCCCCTTTATACACGTCGTCTGGTACCTCATCGAGTTCATATAAAAATGAAAGGGATGGTTCAGGCGTTCCAGTCGCATAAATATTTTTTTCTGGATAGGTGGCACGCAAGATTTCCGTAAGGCCGCACTGCGATCCATACGCGTCAGGATCTGGTCTTACATGTCTATGGATGATGATGGTGTCATATAATGATATGGTTCTAATCAGTTCTTTTTTCATAAAAACTCCTTCTCATGCGATACTCTTTTTATTATTAAATCATAATCTATCGTCACGGAAAAGTGAGGAATAGACAATTTATTCTAGTAAGCAAGCCTATTTACGTTTAAAATAGGGTTGTAACCACTTACAATGGAGGCTTGGCACATGCTTGTTTTGATTGTGTTTATTATTTGTTCTGCCATGTTTTATTTATACTACAAAGCAAAAAATGTCCGTACGAACCGGCCAGTTGAGAAAAAATTCTGGTCGGCGAAATCCAGTATGGCCCTTGGCTGCTTTGTCCTGCTCTTCGGTGTGAATCAATTATTTTTAAACCGCTCGTCACTCGCATTTGTCATTGGATTTATTTTTGTTGCCGTTGGTATCGGCAGTACGTGGGCTGGGTATAAAGCCTACAAGCATTACCTTCCGCTCTTCTTAAAGGAAGGCGAAAAAGATCACGCGTAATAAGGAAAGGGGCGACATGAGTTCGCCCTTTTTATCATTATCCCCTCTCCATCAGCTGCACCATCAGCATCGCTTTGCCTACGATATTCGATTGGTGATAAACCTCTACTTCCAGCTTTCCAAATTTGCGTCCTACTTCTAAAATATTCGGCTTGATCTGGATTGTGGATTCCATTTGGACCGGTTTTAAGAAGTAGACAGAGAGACTCTCGACGATCAGCTCGCCCTTTTTATGAGATTTTAAGAAGCGGTTGGCTGATTCGATTAAAATTTGTGTGAACACCCCATATGAAATGTTTCCAAGCTGATTCGTCATTTGCGGAGTGACCTCGTATTGATAAACCGCATCTGCTTTTGGTTTTTCTGTATCTGTTTCTTTAAACCCTCTTGAGACAACATCATCCAGCTTTTCTCCGACCTGCGGCTGCTTTTGAATCATTTGGAGCGCCTTGAGCACATCCTGACGGCTGATCATACCAATCAGCTTCGCAAAATCATCCACAACTGGCAGCACCTCAATGCCTTCCCACACCATCATTTGTGCAGCTGAGGCGACAGATGTCTTGCCAATGACCGTCAGCGGATTTTTCGTCATCACTTTTTCAATCGGTGTGGAGCGGTCATGCCCCGCAATATCCTTTGAGGTGAGGATTCCGTGAATCTTCATTTGATCATCTGCGACCGGGAAACGGCCGTGGCCAGTTTCATAATTCTTTTCATACCATTTTTCAAGCTTATCCTCTGGTGATAAATACACGGTGCGTTCTATCGGCGTTAAAATATCTTCTACAAGCACAATCTCTTTTTTAATTAATTGGTCATAAATGGCTCTGTTTATGAGGGCCGCTACGGTAAATGTATCGTAGCTTGTCGATAAAATCGGCAGCTCTAGCTCATCTGCGAGCTGAATGATTTCATCATCTGTTGAGAATCCGCCTGTGACCAGCACAGCCGCCCCTGCCTCTAATGCCTGTCTGTGGGCATTGATTCGGTTTCCGACGATGAGCAGGTTGCCAGCTGCCGTATAGCGCATCATTGCATCCAGCTCCATCGCTCCGATAACAAATTTATTTAACGTTTTATGTAAGCCGGCGCGTCCTCCAAGGACCTGACCATCAATGACATTGACCACTTCTGCATATGTGAGTTTTTCAATATTTTCTTTTTTCTTTTGTTCAATTCGAATGGTGCCGACTCGTTCAATGGTACTGACGAATCCTTTATTTTCAGCATCTTTGATGGCCCGGTAAGCGGTGCCTTCACTCACTTTCATTTCTTTCGCTATGCGCCGGACAGAGATTTTCTCTCCGACATCTAATGAATCAATATACGATAAAATTTGCTCATGCTTTGTCGCCAATCCCGTTCACCCTTTTTGTTTTCAGCGTTTTCATCTATGTTTCATTATAAGGGCAGGAGGCTTTTAATAGCAATTTGTCTTTTCTTTCGGCAGATGAAGGCAAATAAAAAAAGCCGGCATTTGTGTGCCAGCTTTTTTCATATGAGGATTAAATTTCAATTGATTCCCCGCTGTTTAACACATGACCGACGCCGCCATGCAGGCTGTCTGCAAATGCATGCGGATCCTGTTCAATTGGCGGGAATGTGCTGTAGTGAATCGGAACGACCTGTTTTGCCCGCAGCCATTCTGCTGCGATTCTTGCATCCTCCGGTCCCATCGTGAAGTTATCACCAATTGGAAGGAATGCGAGCTCAATATGATTCAGCTCACCAATCAGTTTCATATCTGAAAAGAGTGCAGTGTCTCCTGCATGATAAATGGTTTTGCCCTCTGCGGTAAATAAAATACCTGATGGCATGCCTGTATACGTAATCGTCTGTGCCTCTTCATCAATGACCGCTGAACCGTGGAACGCTTGCGTGAGCTTCACTTTACCAAATTCAAACTCACGTCCGCCTCCAATAGAAAGCGGGTGCGTTTTCACCCCTTGCCAGCCTAAATACGTGGCAAGTTCGAAAGGCGCGACAACAAGTGCATCATTGTTTTTAGCGATTTCAATGGTGTCGCCGATGTGATCTCCATGCCCATGTGTCAGTAAAATGACATCCGCTTTCACATCTTGCGGTTTGATATCTGTGTGCTTATTTCCATTTAAAAATGGATCAATCCAAATATGGTATCCGTTTGTTTCAATGTGTACAACTGAATGTCCATGATATGTAGCTTTCATGTAAGTATATCCACCTTTCAAATTTTGATCTCATATCATTTATTCCCTCTATAAAAAGCTGAAAAACTTAATGCCTGTGAATCACGTTAAGACCACCTGTTGCTTCAATGACGGTCCCTGTAATAAGATCTGAACGGTCATCGCATAGAAATGAGATGATACGTCCTATATCCTCTCCAGTGCCAGACCTGCCTATCGGCGTTTCATCGTCTTTGATTTGACGGGCTTCCTCTATTGTCGATTCTTTCATGTCTCCAACGATTTTGCCTGGACACACCATATTGGCCGTGATGCCGTTTTCGGCTTCTTCAATCGCAATGGTTTTCGTCAATGACGCAAGGCCCACTTTTGCCGCTCCAAAGGCTGATCTGTGCATCCAGCCTGGCGCATGGTCTGCACCTTGGAAGCCATAAGTGATAATGCGGCCAAAGCCTTGTTTTCTCATCATTGGGATGACCATTCGGAACAAATGAAACACTGCTGATAGGTTGCCTTCCATCATTTGATACCATTCATCCTCAGAATAATCCGCCAGTTTTTTTCGTTCAAAAATATAAGGGCCAGCATTGTTAATCAGGGCATCAATCCGCCCAAATCGCTCTGCTGCCAGCTCTACCATGTTTTTTAAATCTTCTTTTTTTGTCACATCACCTTGGACAAATTGAAGCTTATCTTCGTACTGCTGTAATTCTTCTTTCATCTGCCGGACAGCTTCATCATCACTTCGATAATTCACTGTCACAGAATACCCCATATTCAGTAAAGACTCGGTGACTTTCCGGCCAAGTCCTTTAGAACCCGCTGTTATTAATGCGTGTCGCACACAATCTCCTCCTAAAGCAAAGGTTGCAAGTTCACGTGTTTCTTTTGTTATCTTTACTTTACTATAAACCGGCATCTGGCGCACTTATGAACCCTTTATCAATACGGGTAAAACAATATAGGGTGATTCATCCACTTTTTCAGATCCCATGAGCCATGGATATCGAGAAGCAGCGAAACAAAACGATAGCATTCTCTCACCTCATGAAGCTCGCGAGGAAGCGGGCAAATCTCTTCATAGCCTAATTGAACATTGCGGGCAGCTTCTTTCGTCAAAAGGTATTCCAATGCAATAAAATCAAACGCAGCTGGTCCATATACGACATATTCCGTATCAACTAGACTCGTCACTTGATCATCTTTTTCAATATATTGAGACGGATCTAAATCAATTAAAATGAGACTGGCTGAATCAGGAGGCTTTAGCTTTTCAATCTTTTGCAGCACAATTTCTGCATAACAGTGAAATTCAGGCTGATCCGCGTAATAGCAGTCTATGAGTTTGGAAACAGCGTTTTTTAACACAGCATGGAATTCACTCAATTGCTTCTTTTCAGCTCCGTATACTGCACCAAAAAAGTCAGTTTGATATGAATGAAGGTGTGCTAGTTTCTTCCCATAATCCTTATAGAAGTCTGATGAACGTCCCTCAAAAGATGTGAAAGGTGTCCCTTCTATTTTTTCCATTACATAAAAATGTCTCCCTGCCTTCTTCACTTTACGAACAACTTTTGGAATAAGAAAGGAATTCGTCTGAGACAGCTTTTGATTGATTTGATCGATATGACTTTGTACAGTATGGGCATCTATTCCATAGATCATATTGATCCCAGACACAAATTCACTTTCTTCTCTTGTAGTTTTAGGAGATTTGATTACATATTCGGTTTTATCTTGTAAGGAGATCAGCCACACATCATTAGCTCGTCCGTCATATTGTTCTCCTAACGTTTTCACTGATACGATCGGTTGATGAAACAAAGCCTCAAGCGTTTTCTTCATGATCTGCTGTCACTCCCTCTTCTGCTTGACGACGGTATGCTTTCATTTTCTCCAATGATCATCAATCTCCTTTTCCCATGACAAAAAACCATCCGTATAAACGAATGGTTTTTGAAATGTTACGCCAGGCAGGCTTTTGCCTTTTCTAAAGCGAGCTGAATTTGTTTGAATCCAGTTCCGCCTGCACTTGTTCTTTTTTCAACAGCAACATATGGATCAAGAACAGTGTAAATGTCTTGTTCAAAAAGATCGCTTGCTTCTGTAAATGTTTCAAAAGGAAGGTCACTTAGATAGATACCTTTTTGAATACATGTATACACAAGCTTGCCAACGATTTCGTGTGCTTCACGGAATGGCATGCCTTTTTTCGCAAGGTAGTCAGCCACTTCGGTCGCGTTTGAGAAATCTTCTTTTGTTGCCTTTTTCATGACATCTTCGTTCACTGTCATCGTTTGAATCATGCCTGTGAAGATTTGAAGGCTGCCAGCGATGGTTTTTACTGTATCAAACATACCTTCCTTATCTTCTTGCAGGTCTTTGTTATACGTAAGCGGCAAGCCTTTCATAATCGTGAGAAGCCCCATCAAGTTGCCATACACGCGGCCTGTTTTCCCGCGGATTAATTCAGCCATATCCGGGTTTTTCTTCTGCGGCATCATGCTGCTGCCTGTTGCATACGTGTCATCGAGTTCAATGAATTTGAATTCTTGCGAGCACCATAAAATGATTTCCTCACAAAAACGTGAGAGATGCATCATCACAAGGCTGCTATTAGACAAAAACTCTAAAATGAAGTCCCGGTCACTCACACCATCGAGGCTGTTTTCGTAAATGTGGTCAAAGCCTAGTTGCTCTGCTGTATATTCACGATCAATCGGGAATGTCGTTCCTGCTAACGCTCCGCATCCAAGTGGAGACACGTTAATTCGCTTCAATGAATCTTGAAAGCGCGCTTTGTCACGCTCAAGCATCCAGAAATAGGCGAGCATATGATGAGCAAAGGAGATAGGCTGTGCACGCTGTAAGTGCGTATATCCTGGAAAAATCGTTTCAACGTGCTGTTCAGCTTTTTCTACAAGCACTGTTTGAAAAGAAGAGATCAGCTCAATGATATGTTCTACTTGGTTATTCAAATATAAATGCATATCGGTTGCGACCTGATCATTCCGGCTTCTCGCTGTGTGCAATTTGCCGCCAAGCGGACCAATCTCATCAATGAGCATTTTTTCAAGGTTTAAATGAATGTCCTCATAATCTACTGAGAAATCGAGTTCATCCGCCTCTGCCTTTTTCATGAGCGTATTCAGTCCGTCTTTGATTGCAGCGGCCTCCTCATCACCGATGATACCGCATTTATTCAGCATACTTGCATGGGCAAGGGAGCCGGTCAGATCTTCTTTGACTAATTGTTTGTCGAAATGAATGGATGCACCAAACTCATCGACCCATTTTTCTGGTGTTTTTTGAAATCGGCCTCCCCAAAGCTTTTTCATGCTTTAACCTGCTCCTTTTTGTTCACGATGCTGTTTACTTTTGTTGGTAAACCCCAAAGGTTAATAAATCCTACAGCTGCATCATGATCGAATTCATCTGCTTTTGTATAAGTTGCTAGATTTTCATCATAAAGTGAATATGGTGATTTACGTCCTTCTACAATGGCATGGCCTTTAAATAGTTTCACACGTACAACACCTGTTACGTTCTGCTGTGTTTCTTGTAAGAATGCATCTAGTGCTGATTTAAGTGGTGAGAACCATAAGCCGTTGTATATTAATTCAGCCATTTTTTGTTCAACGATTGGTTTAAAGTGTGCGACTTCTTTGACAAGCGTTAAGTCTTCAAGCTCTTTATGTGCTTTTAATAGGGTAACTGCACCTGGGCACTCATACACTTCACGAGATTTGATACCAACAAGACGGTTTTCAACGTGATCGATTCTGCCTACACCATGCTGACCAGCGACTTCATTTAAATGAAGGATGAGATCAGATAATGAATATTGGATACCGTCAATCGCTGTCGGTTTTCCTTTTTCAAACGTGATTTCAATGATTTCTGGCGTGTCAGGTGTTTTTTCAAGTGGATTTGTCAGATCATATGCACCTTCTGGCGGCGCAGCCCAAGGATCTTCTAAAATGCCACATTCGTTACTTCTGCCCCAAAGGTTTTGGTCGATTGAATATGGGCTGTCTAAGTTAATCGGAATTGGAATACCGTGTTTTTGTGCATATTCGATTTCTTCATCACGAGACCATTTCCATTCACGCACTGGTGCAAGAACCTCTAGGTCTGGATTTAATGCTTTAATGGATACTTCAAACCGAACTTGGTCGTTCCCTTTTCCAGTACATCCATGAGCGACGGCTACTGCATTTTCTTTCTCTGCCACTTCCACTAATTTTTTTGCAATAAGCGGACGGGATAGGGCAGATACTAGTGGATATTTTCCTTCATACATTGTGTGTGCTTGTAATGCAGTGAGTGCGAATTCTTCAGCAAATTCTTCTTTTGCGTCAATCATGTATGATTGAACGGCTCCAACTTGAAGTGCTTTTTGTTGAACGAATGCCAGGTCTTTTCCTTCACCTACGTCAAGGCAGCAAGCAACGACTTCGTATCCTTGCTCTTGTAACCATTTAACTGCAACAGAGGTATCAAGACCTCCGGAATATGCTAATACAACTTTTTTATTTTGTGACATGATTGAAAAGCTCCTCTCGCTTGTTTTGATTCTGTGAATGTTTTTTGCATAAAAATAAGTTTTAATTTATAAACATGCATTTAGTATGTATACACTGTAACAAGGAAAAATAGTTTTTTCAACCCCTTTATGAAAAAAACTCTGCCAAATTTTCTTGGCAGAGTCATTTTGGGCTATGTTTGATCCTTTTCAAGCTCTCGTAAGACGTGAGGAAGCTCTGGAATCACAAGTTTTGTCATGGCTAAACGAACGGCTCCGGTAGATCCTGGCGTGGCAAAGATAGCTTTTTGATTAACGACTCCTGCCGTGGCCCGGGACAAAATAGCGGCTGAACCTATGTCTTCTGTATAACTGAGCATGCGAAAGATTTCGCCAAAGCCAGGGAGCTCTTTGGAGAAAAGAGGGGTGATGGCTTCAATGGTCACATCCCTTGCGGCAATTCCTGTCCCGCCATTTAACAAAACGGCATCTATTTTCGCTTCGCTTGTTCCTTCCAGCACAGCATCTTGAATGGCTCCAATATCATCTTTTACGATATCGTATGCAAGAACAAGATGTCCTTGTTCTTTGAGCAAATCAATCATCAGACGGCCGCTTTTGTCTGTTTCTTTCGTTCTTGTATCACTGACCGTAATGACTTTTACATAAAGCCTCTCTTTCGCCTCACGTTTATGTTCTGTCACGCTCATCTTTCGCACCGCTCCCTTTTGCTTCATATTGGACAACATTATAGCATGCTGCTTTTAACAGAAAAAAGCTCTTTTCCAATAAAGAAAAGAGCTCAGCGTGTAGACAAACCCTTGCATTCGGTGTCAGGTCTGCTCATCGGTGCTCACGAATGTTAAATTCGCTCCGCACCGATGCTCGGCCTTCCTAGACTTCAAAGGTTTTCTATCACCTGAAAAAAAGACAAAGGGCTAAAATAAAGATCATTTTAGCCCTTTGTCAACATAATTTTGATTACGCTAAACGCATAACGTCTCTTGCAATCATGACTTCTTCGTTTGTTGGGATGACGATTACTTTTACAGGAGAGTGCGGGTAGCTGATGAATGCTTCTTCGCCTCTCATGTTGTTAAGGGAAGGATCCCAGTAAACGCCCATGAATTCTAGTCCACGAAGTACACGCGCTCTTACTTCTGAACTGTTTTCACCGATTCCAGCTGTAAAGATGATCGCATCTACGCCATTCATTCTTGCTGCATAAGAACCGATGTATTTATGAATACGGCTCGCAAAAATATCAAGAGCGACTTCTGCACGGTCGTTTCCTTCTTCTGTTGCTTCTTCGATATCACGAAGGTCACTTGACAGACCAGACACACCTAAAAGACCACTCTTCTTATTCAAAGTAGAAAGCACTTCTTCAGCAGTATGTCCTGTTTTTTCCATAATGAATGGAATAAGGGCAGGGTCAATGTTACCTGAACGTGTACCCATTGCAACACCAGCAAGTGGTGTGAAGCCCATAGATGTATCGATTGATTTTCCGCCTTCAACCGCTGCGATACTCGCACCATTTCCAAGGTGGCAAGAAATCAAACGAAGCTCTTCTAGAGGACGGCCTAATAGCTCTGCTGCACGCTCTGTTACGAACTTGTGGCTTGTCCCGTGGAATCCGTATTTACGAATACCAAAGTTTTTGTAGTAGTCGTACGGAAGGCTGTATAGGTAAGACTGCTCTGGCATTGTTTGGTGGAATGCTGTATCGAACACAGCAATCGCTGGTACGTCAGGCAGAATTTGTTTGAATGCTTTGATTCCTACAACGTTTGCAGGGTTGTGAAGTGGTGCAAGCTCTGAAAGCTGATCAATGTCATTGATGACTTCATCTGTTAAAACAACAGAATCGCTGAATTTTTCTCCACCGTGAACGACGCGGTGACCTACGCCATCAATTTCATTAAAGTCTTTGATGATGTGAAATTCAGTTAGTTTTTCAAGCAGCATTTTGACTGCTACTGCGTGATCTGGAATATCTGTCACTTCTGTTTTCTTTTCTCCATCTACAGAAATCGTGAAGATACTGTTATCCATTCCGATTCTTTCAACAAGCCCTTTTGTTAAAACGGTTTCTTCTGGCATGTCGAACAATTGGAATTTAAGAGATGAGCTTCCTGCGTTGATTGCAATAATTTTGGACATTACTGTCGCTCCTTTTACTCAGTTGTTATATAAGGTTTCACGTTTTTTCCGGTGCTATATTCAACCTGTTTGACGGGTCTTTTATAGTTTAACGATAAGTCCGAAAAATATCTGACTTTTTCATTTAAACATTGAAAACTTTGCATTTCAAGTGCACCTTCGAACTGTTATCGCTTACATGAATAAGTCGTTATTTTCTGAATAGTAAAATATCCAGATTATTGACAAAGAGCTAAAATGATTTTTATTTTAGCTCTTTGTTTTCTTTTCAGCGTGATAGAAAACCTTTGCAGCTCTAGGAAGGGCGAGCACCGGAGCGCAGACCTGACAACGAATGCGAGGGTTTGTCTACACGCTGAAATAGCCAGAAATAACTCTGGCTATTCTTTCGTTTCTTTTTCTTCTATAAACCACTGGTCTAATTTTCTCATCACACCGACCATTGCTTCCTTCTGTGAGAAAGACGGAAGATTGGCAAACAGCATCCGTTTTGGTGCTTCCAGCCCTTCTTTTTTCTTCTGCATCACAAATAAGCTTTTGGCGTGTTTTTTGTCCTTAAACATGGTCACTGGCAGCTGAATTAAAGCATTCATATACGCATGATCTTTGATGAAATCCTTTAATTGTACGCTTTCTTTCCCTTCAAACAAGTCGTTTGGAATGATGAAGAATAAGAAGCCGCCTTCTTTTGTGTACCTGAGACTTTGTTCAATGAATAAATAATGGGCAAAGGCATGTCCTTCTTTTGCCTTTAATTCAAAGTCCGCTGCACGCTCATCATTTGGATAATAGCCGACTGGCAGGCTGCATACAGTGACATCCACTGGTGAGATCAGAAGCGGCTCAAGACTGTCCTGGTGGAAAAGCTCGACTTCTTTCTCTTCTAAATTCGCCTGTGCCCAAGCAATTTTAATGAGCACATCATCAATTTCAGACGCAAAGCCGCGCTTTGTTTCTGCCGTGAGATTGTTTAAGACAGCAAGCAGTAAGTTTCCTGTTCCCGCTGCTGGATCAAAGACAACAAGCTCTTTTTGACCGTCTAAAAATTTATTCACCAAATAGCTGACAAACAGTCCAATCGTATCTGGCGTCATCTGGCGATTTGGATGAGAAATATCCTTTTGACCTTTCAATACGGCGAGCTGAAACGCTTTACGAATCTGCTCATGATCATAAGAAGCAAAATCTGCTTTCTCTATTAAATCCTTTAATAAACCGTTTCGATCATTTGCTTGGAAAAAGGCTTCTCCTGCTTCTGCCAATGCTTCAATATAGGAAATGCTCTGTTCCTTTTTTAATCGAATAGAAGCTGTATCGAGCAGTTCAAAAATCGTACTTACTTGATCTTTCTGCAATGCTTTTCTCTCCTCGCTTTGTTAAAAGCTATATGTTCTCATTGAAAAGAGCCCCAGGATGAAGCCGGAGCTCTTGTCGATGCTGCTTTTATAACAGTGATTTTGCAGCTTCAATGGCTTTTTCATAATTTGGGTGATTCGTTGCTTCACTTACGTATTCAGTGTAAACCACTTTTCCGTTAGGGTCTAATACGAAGACTGCGCGCGCCAATAAACGCAATTCTTTCATATACACTCCGAATGCTTCACCAAATGACATATCTCTGTGATCTGATAATGTTTCAACATTTTCAATTCCGTTTGCTCCACACCAGCGTGCTTGTGCAAATGGAAGGTCTGCACTAATCGTATAAATATTGACCGGACCTAAACCGGCTGCCTCTTCATTGAAACGTCTTGTTTGTGCGTCACACACACCTGTATCAATAGAAGGAATCACTGAGATGATCGTCACTTTTCCTGCTAAATCAGAAAGTGAAACTTCTCCAAGTGAGTTCGTTAAAACCGTAAAATCAGGAGCCTGCTCGCCTACTTTTACTTCATTTCCTACAAGCGTGACAGAACTTCCTTTAAATGTGATCGATGCCAAAACAATTCCTCCCTTTTCAAATGTATGGTTCTATCATAGTAGAGAAAGCAAAAAACTGCAAAGCCTAATCGTCCATTTTGAAAAAAAAGTTAACTGCAGCGCAGCTAACTTTTTAAAGGTCTATGTCATCTAGTTTTCGTTCTTTGTGACGGTGCTCCCGCTCATCCTTCTTAAACATGTGCTGAAGACGTTCAATTGCTTGAGGAGCAGAATCCAATATTTTATCGAGCAGATGTGTGTGTTCATCCAAATGAAGCATTCGAACTCCGTTTGTTCCTACAATTAAGAAGGCGATTGGTGTAATCGACACGCCGCCGCCGCTTCCGCCGCCAAATGGGAGTCTCGGTTCTTTTCGTTCCTGTTCATCAGAACGTTTTTCTTTCTTTTGGTTCCCGTTAAATTCACTGCCGCCGGCTGCAAATCCAAAACCAACCTTTGACACAGTGAGAATGACACTGCCGTCAGGGGTTTCGACTGGATCGCCGATGATTGTATTCACATCTATCATTTCTTTTAAGTTTTCCATCGCTGTCTTCATGAGACCTTGGATTGGATGATCTGCCATTTTCGGGTTCCTCCTTAAACAGATGATTCATTCTTCGTTGCTTGAAGAGAGGCACTTTTTCTCGCCTTTCTCCCTTTTAACCAATGGACAAGTAAACGAATGGCTGCAAGCATAGCATGTCCAATACGAAAATATGCTATACATGTAAACTGAGTCTGTGACACATTGTGCTGAAAGGCTGGAATGACTTCATATACCGGTTTATGCTTAAAGGTGAGATGCTCCTGCATAAAGGCAAGTAGTGCTCCTTTAACTGACCACACACCGCCGGCTGCTACACCTGTTAAAGCGGCGTCATGAAAGCCGATCCATGTCGACCAGTGAAACGAGACAATCTTCACGTGGATGAAGAATTTGCGCATGATCCGGTTTAAATCGACAACCTCTTTTGTGATGCGTTCCATTTGATGAAGGATCTGCTTCATATCACGTTTTCCTACTTTTTTATGCATCGATTCTTTTTCGTGATCAGGGTTTTTAGCGCTTTCCATTTTCTTTTCACGAATATCAATCGTTTGATCTTCTGGATTGACCCTCACCATCGGAATCTCTTTTTTGAGCCTGACCAATCCATATAAGGTGATGACCTTCAGTGCAATGTGGTCATTGTCGTTTGTATGCGAATAGTCCAGCGAAATGGTTACTTTCATGAAAATCAACAAGATCACAAGAAACAAAAACGCTGCGATCCAAACGTAAAGCACTGTGCTCACTTCCTCCATAACAAATGATGCTTCCCCTACGATTATGGCTCTCATTCTGGATTTTATACCCAATCAACAAAAAAGAGTTTGACCGGTACCCGGCCAAACTCCTCTGATTATACGTTTGCTTCTGTTTTTTCATATAAATGTTCATGGACGACCGCCGTATCGGCAAAGTAATCATGAACTCCTTGCTTTTTCGGTGAGAACCCAACGATAGCATAGAGAACAAAGATCGTATTAATGTAGCGTCCCACAATCTCTCTAAAGAAAATAACATCCCATGCCAGCTTCTTCTCAGGCTGTAGCGAGACCACTTTAATGCCAAACACCATCTTGCTAAGTGTTTGTTGAAAGATTTTCGTCATGATGGCGAAATAAAGGAGAAATACAATCGTCGTTGTGACGGAAAATGGAGAAAACCATCCCCCTCCTTTGGACCAGCCGAATAGACTAAAGATGGGAGAAACCGTCAAATGGTTTACACCCCAGACGACGAGCCAATCAAGAATAAACGCCCAAAATCTAATCCAAAAACCTGCAAACGCCTGTGCTTCAATTGAAGCGCGCTTCACAAAGGCCGGCTTCGATTCTTCCTCTTGGCTGCGGCTTTCGCTTACTTCATCGAATGTAGAATCCATCTATGATCCCTCCTTTATTTTGAATAGAGATACATCGGTTTAGACCCATTTGAGCCAGCCAGTGTTTCTTTTAAATTCAGAAAATCAATTTCGCTTTTAAAGAGCTTGCTTGCACTCATGTTAAAGAGAGAGTTCCAGCCAAAGCTTTGAGAATAGCTGACCACTGTTGCTCCTTTTAAGCCTTTTTCATTTTTCTTCATCGCTTTAAGTGCATCTTCATAATACCCAAGCTCATCGACTAATCCGTTCGATTTTGCCTGTGTTCCGTCATATACTCGGCCGTCAGCAATTTTCTTGACGTCCTGTTTTGACATGCCGCGTCCTTCAGAAATCACTTTGACAAATCCTTCATAAGAGTTATCGACCATGCTTTGCATGATGTTGCGCTCATCTTTTGTCATATCACGATTTGGAGACATGATGTCTTTGAATTTCCCGCTCTTAATCGTTTCATATTTAATGCCCAAATTATCTGCCAGCTTTGAATAATTCAAGCTCTGCATAATGACACCTAACGATCCTGTTAATGTTTCAGGTGAAGCAAAGATTTTCTTCGCTGGAGTTGACACGTAGTAGCCGCCAGAAGCTGCCATTGAGCCCATAGATACGTAAATCGGCTTCTTCGCTTTTTTCACTTCTTCTAATTTTTTATGTATTTCAGCACTTTCATAGACACCGCCGCCAGGAGAGTTTACGCGCAGCAGTACACCTTTTACCGAAGCATCCTCTTTCGCTTTATCTAGTTCCTTGAGGAATGCACGATGATCATAACCTTCTCCGCCTAATAGGCTCGATGCGCCGCCATTATCTTGAATGGTTCCATTAATCTCAAGAACCGCAATTTTGCCTGCACCGCTGCCATTCTCTAGTACCTTCTCTTCTATTTCATCCCCAAATTGATAGCTCATTTTATTGTCATTGAAGCTATCGAACAAGGCCATCGTGACACTAATCACAATTGAAAATCCGAAAACACCAAGTGCAATAATTAACGCTACCCATCTTTTCGCATTCATCTTTTTCTCCTCCTTTTTGTCTCACTTCATTCATACGAATGCCCACATGAAATGTTTCACAGGAATTGTGGTTTTTTTACATTTCATGTAGGCATATGATAGCACCTCTCTTAAATAACGATCAACTTTACATCGTCTACTTAGACAGGCGCATGACGAAAAATTGGCTTTTTTATCCTCTCCCTGCACCTAATAGGCTAGATCTTCACCGCAACGAAACACCTAAACCTTTCTTTCATGAGAAAACGGCTATTCAATTATGCTCAGGATCCAGCCATTTCGAATCACTTACATTGACTCATTTCTCAAAAAGGCAAATTCGATCATGAGGCGGTCTTTCTAATGTTTTTACTTTCATATGAAAAAAGTGTAAAATGTGAGCAAGGGTTTTCATGTAAGCCCTTTATAAATGGAAATTATTTTTGACAGCAAAGGGGAGAACGTCAATGACAGACAATCGTCGCAATGTATTTTTCTTTTACAAAAAAGATCATGAATTGGATGGACACATTTCTTCTCTCGAGAAGCTCGCTACCGACCAAGGCTTTCACGTCGTCAAGCGTGCAGAGGATGCCCACATTATTGCTTCAATTGGCGGGGATGGCACATTTCTTCAAGCAGTCCGCAAAACGAATTTCCGGGATGACTGCTTGTATGTAGGGGTATCAAAATCAGAGAATACGCACCTATACTGCGATTTCTCGTTAGAGCATTTTGATAAAATGATTGATGCTATGAACACTGAACAGCTTGAAGTGAGAAAATATCCGATCATCGATGTAAGCGTTGACAGCACAAACCAGTTCCATTGTTTAAATGAACTGTCGATCCGCTCCAGCATTATTAAAACATTTGTGATCGATGTGTATATAGATGATTTCCACTTTGAAACTTTTAGAGGCGACGGCATGATTATTTCCACTCCGACTGGCTCAACGGCCTACAATAAATCCGTGAGCGGCGCCGTGGTTGATCCAATGCTTCCTTGTATGCAAGTCACAGAGCTTGCATCGCTGAATAACAACTCTTACCGTACATTAGGCGCTCCTTTCATCTTAAGCAGTGACCGCAAGCTGACGCTGAAGGTGGTGCAGGATGGAAACGATCATCCAATTATCGGGCTTGATAACGAAGCGCTCGGCACAAAACACGTCAAACAAATTGACATTGGCCTTTCAGGAAAAGTGATTAAGACGGTAAAATTAAAAGACAACTCTTACTGGGAAAAAGTAAAACGCAGATTCCTTTAATCTTTCAGATTGTTGACAAAGGGCTAAAATGATTTTTATTTTAGCCCTTTGTCTTCTTTTCAGCGTGGTAGAAAACCTTTGCAGTCTAGGAAGGACGGCTACTTTTGCGGAGCGAATTTGACATTCGTGAGCACCAGCGCGCAGGACTGACAACGAATGCGAGGGTTTGTCTACACGCTGAAAGCTCCTTTATGGGGCTTTTTTTTTATGTCTTTTCATTCACGGTCATCGTTATGGTATGATGTCACAAGTATGAATGTACAAAAAGGAGAACACGATGACATTACAACATTTTGATCAATATCCATTAAGTGATGAATTGAAACAAGCGTTAGAAGCGCTTCACTTCCATACACCTACACCCGTTCAGCACAAGACATTATCCGTTGCTTTTTCAAAGCGGGATTTAATCGTCAAATCTCAGACTGGGAGCGGCAAGACCGCAGCCTATGGTCTGCCGATTTGTGAAATGGCTGATTGGGCTGAAAATAAACCTCAAGCCCTCATCCTCGTTCCAACACGAGAGCTCGCCATGCAGGTCAAACAAGACCTCACAAGCCTTGGACGATTCAAACGAATCAAAGCCGCAGCCATTTATGGAAAAGCCCCTTTTCAAGCACAGAAAGTAGAGCTTTCACAGAAAAACCATATTGTGTGCGGGACACCAGGGCGCATTTTGGATCACCTTGAGAAAGGCACCCTTTCTTTAGAAAACCTCAAATTTTTCGTGTTAGATGAAGCGGATGAAATGCTGAACATGGGATTTATCGATCAAGTCTCTTCTATTATTCAGTATCTACCGCCAAAGCGGATGTCGATGCTGTTTTCAGCGACCATGTCTGATGAGATGAAGAAATTAAGTGAACAGTTTTTACATTCACCCAAAGTAATTGAAATTGCACGGGAAGAAACGTCTGTACCACAAATCACTCACACCGTGATTGAAACGGAGGAAGAAGCGAAATTCTCTCTTCTTCAGCGTACGATCGTGATTGAAAATCCAGATAGCTGCATTATTTTCTGTAATACACAGGACCGAGTGAACGAACTCACAATGAAGCTGGACGAATGGGATGTGCCCTGTGACAAAATTCATGGAGGCATGAGACAGGAAGACCGCTTCGCTGTCATGGATGAATTCAAAAACGGTGAGTTCCGTTATTTGATCGCAACAGATATAGCAGCCCGGGGAATTGATGTCAGTGATATGACACATGTGATTCATTATGACCTCCCTTATGAAAAAGAGCGCTATATTCACCGAACTGGTAGAACAGGCAGAGCGGGGAAAAGCGGAAAAACAATTGCGTTTATGACAAAGAATGCAAAGCCTCTTATTGATGAATTAAAGCAGGATGCCGGCATAGATTTTCAAACTCAGCCTTATCCAACGAAAGAAGAAGCAGAGACGCATGTAGAAAGCTTTGAAAAGAAGATTGAAACGCCTATTCAAAAGGAAAATAAACAGGCAGGCGTTGAGAAGGATATTATGAAGCTTTATTTTAACGGCGGGAAGAAAAAGAAGCTGCGGGCTGTTGATTTTGTTGGGACCATTGCCAAAATAGAAGGCGTTGCATTCGATGACATTGGGATTATTACCATTCAAGACACGAAAACATATGTCGATATTTTAAACGGCAAAGGCCCTCTTGTGCTGAATGCCATGCGCCATACAACCATTAAAGGCAAGCAGTTAAAAGTACATGAAGCACGTTCATAAAAAGTGAAGGCCCAGCGCCTTTACTTTTTTATTTAAAATAAAATAAGCTTACAACCCCTGAACCATCAGCCTTTCCTGTGTCCAACATGACAAATGTCATATTGAATACATGATGGGTGCTACTATGAGCATGACATCTTTCCTTCTATACTTTGAAGTAGAAAGAAACGGAAAGGACTTGAACGTTCATGACGACTTCAACAAACACACAGCAGCAAGCCACTTTAAGAAAACAAGTTGGCCAATTCTCTGGTGCTAATTCGAAAAAAAGTATCATTCAACTCTTTAATACATTCATTCCATTTTTGGGGCTTTGGTTTCTTGCCTATTATAGCCTGAACATCTCCTACCTTTTAACCCTCTTCTTTGCGGTTATTGCAGCTGGTTTTTTAGTACGTGTCTTTATTATTTTTCACGACTGCTGCCATCAATCCTTTTTCAAACAGAAGCCGCTGAATCACCTGTTCGGTTTTTTAACGGGCGTACTCACCCTTTTCCCTTATCTTCAATGGCAAAGAGATCATTCAATTCACCATGCCACAAGTAGTAATTTAGACAAACGAGGTACTGGCGACATTTGGCTCCTGACAGTCAAAGAATATCAAGAAGCATCAGCATGGACGAAATTTCGCTACAGATTTTATCGTAACCCTTTTGTGATGTTTATTTTAGGTCCGATCTTTGTCTTTCTCTTAAAAAACCGTTTCAACGTCAAAAATGCTCGTAAAAAAGAGCGCTGGAACACGTATTTCACAAACGTGAGCATCATTGCGCTAGCAGCTGCAACGTGTCTTCTTTTTGGCTGGCAGGAGTTCCTGCTTGTCCAAGGTCCAATCTTCCTGATCTCAGGATCAATCGGTGTATGGCTGTTTTATGTACAGCATACGTTTGAGGATTCTTACTTTGAAGCAGATGAGCATTGGAATTATGTGCAGGCAGCGGTAGAAGGCAGTTCTTTTTACAAATTGCCAAAGCTTCTTCAGTGGTTAACAGGCAATATCGGTTATCACCATGTCCATCATTTAAGTCCGAGGGTACCGAATTATCACTTGGAGCATGCACATGATCATAGTGAGCCGCTTCAAAATGTTCCAACCATCACTTTAAAAACAAGTATTGAATCAATGAAATTTAGACTTTGGGATGAAGATACGAAAGCCTTCGTTACCTTTAAAGAAGCACGGCAATCTAAGAAGATGCCCGCACCTGTCATTAAAGGAGACATTCTAAAGAAAAATGCATAATTGGTGCAAGCTCTTTCTTACACTAGAAGGAGCTTGTTGCCATTTACAGGATGCAACTATAGGTTGAATTTGATAAAGTAAGGAAAAGAACGAAAACGGAAAAGGTGGCACACGGATGAAAAAACAGTTTAAAATTCAAAAGTTGCATGGGATTTCCCCCTATATATGGGCCATTTTTTTCATCCTGCCCTTCTATTTTATCTTTAAGACACCTTCGACTTTAGGTATTGTGATCGGCATTATTTTGAACGTTGTCTTTTTCGCTGTGTATCGTTTTGCCTTTGTCGCAAAAGGCTGGTCTTTATATGTCTTCGGCCTTTTATTGATCGGTATTTCAACTGGTTATGTGATGCTCTACAGCTATATTTATTTCGCTTTTTGCATCGCCTATTTTAACGGACATATTAAAAGAAAAGTCCCCTTTTATATCTTGTACTATATCCATATAGGAAGCGCTGCTATTGCAGTGAACTTTAGTTTGATCTTAAAAAAGGGTTGGTTTCTCACACAAATTCCTCTTGTCGTGATCACCCTGATTAGTGCCATTCTTCTTCCTCTCAGCATTCGGAGCAGGAAGGAACGTGAACGGCTTGAGGAGAAATTAGAATATGCTAATGAACGGATTGCTGATCTTGTGAAGCTTGAAGAAAGGCAGCGCATTGCACGCGACCTGCATGACACCCTTGGACAAAAGCTTTCTTTGATCGGTTTAAAAAGTGATCTTGCCCGTAAACTCGTGTATAAAGACCCTGAACAGGCCCGTGCCGAACTCAAAAGCGTCCAGCTGACCGCCAGAACGTCTCTCAATGAAGTGCGGAAGATTGTTTCCTCCATGAAGGGCATCCGAATCAAAGAGGAAATGTCGAACATCGAACAAATTCTCGATGCAGCCGGAATTGAGTTGATCTATGATGAAAAGGAAGCACCGAAACACATCTCACTTCTGAACGAAAACATTGTGAGCATGTGCATCAAAGAGGCGGTGACAAATGTCGTCAAACATAGTGATGCGACTGTTTGTAAAATCACCATTCACCAAAAATCAAAGGAAGCCATCATCACCGTTGAAGATGACGGAACATTTAAAGGCGACAATCCGCCCTCTCAAATGAAGGGTCACGGCCTTTTAGGCATAAGAGAAAGATTGGAATTTGCAAATGGCCGCCTGCGTATTGAAACAAAAGACGGGACAAAGCTCATTATGAGCATTCCAAATGATTCAGCAGCAAAAGAAAAGGAGGGGATGAAATGATCAACATCTTTATCGCAGAAGATCAGCAAATGCTGCTTGGTGCACTCGGTTCACTTCTCGATTTAGAAGACGATATGACGGTTGTTGGGAAAGGTACGAACGGCCAAGATGCCATCGATTTTGCCAAAACACACCCTGTCGATATTTGCTTAATGGATATTGAAATGCCGGGAAAATCCGGACTTGATGCAGCAGAAGAGCTTAAAGGATCAGATGTGAAAATCATCATTTTAACGACCTTTGCCCGCTCCGGTTATTTCCAAAGGGCGCTAAAAGCTGGCGTCAGCGGCTACATGCTGAAAGACAGCCCAAGCGAGGAGCTGGCAAGTGCCATTCGCAGTGTGATGAAAGGGAAAAAGGTGTACGCACCTGAATTAATGGAAGACTTATATAGTGACGAAAACCCTTTAACGGAGCGAGAGAAATCGGTTCTTGAACTCGTCGCAGACGGTAAAAACACAAAAGAAATTGCAAAAGAACTCAGCATTAAAAGCGGCACTGTCCGGAACTACATTTCCATTATTTTAGATAAGCTAGAAGTGAAAAACCGCATCGAAGCCATTACACGATCAAAAGAAAAAGGCTGGTTTAAATAAGAAAAAAGATCAGGACACATGCTGCCTTGATCTTTTTTTTATCGAAAATCCCCCCTTTATTTTTTATCACCAGCTATCAAAATGTCATTGACAACAGCCTACAGTCTTATGATATGATATCCGAGTGATAATAATTATCATTATCACTAATACACCCAATATCCGGCTTATGTGCCGATTTAAAAGGAGTCTACATTCATGAAGAAAATATTGTTCCCTCTGATGCTCATCTTTGTACTTGCATTGAGCGCATGTGGCAATAGCAGCAGCTCTTCCTCAAATAAAGGAAATCAATCAACATCATCAGACAAAATTACATATCAATCTGAAAATGGGCCTGTAAAGCTGCCAGCACATCCAAAGCGTGTTGTTGTTCTTGGTTCTTTCGCAGGTAATGTATTGTCACTTGGTGTGAATGTCGTCGGCGCTGACTCTTGGTCAAAAAAGAATCCGCGTTTCCAAAAGGAATTGAAAGATGCGGAAGAAATATCGGATGCCAATGTAGAGCAAATCATGAAGTTAAAGCCTGACGTCATTATTGGCTTAAACGGTGCTAAAAATGTAGAAAAACTCAAAAAAATCGCCCCAACCGTTTTATTTACGTATAACAAAGTCGATTTCCTTCAGCAGCATATTGAAATCGGTAAAGTATTAAACAAAGAAAAAGAAGCAACAGCTTGGGTAAAAGATTTCAAAAAACGCGCAGCTGAAGCTGGAAAAGAAATCAAAGCAAAAATCGGTAAAGATGCAACAGTTTCTGTCTTTGAAAGCGGCACAAAAGAGCTTTACGTCTTTGGAGATGCATGGGGCCGCGGAACAGAAATTCTCTACCAAGAAATGAAACTAAAAATGCCTGAGAAAGTAAAAGAAAAAGCATTAAAAGCTGGCTACTATGCAGTTTCACAGGAGGTCATTCCTGAATTTGCTGGAGATTACATGATCATTAGTAAAAATAGCGAAATGGACAACTCCTATCAAAACAGTGAAATTTACAAGTCCATCCCGGCTGTCAAAAAACATCGTGTGTATGAGGCCAATGCACAAGAATTCTATTTTAATGACCCAATCACACTTGAATTCCAACTATCATTCTTCAAAAAGCACTTTTTAGGTAAATAAGCAGAAGCAAGGGATCTCTTCCCTTGCTTTTTTCTTGTCTACTTCTAGCGGCAACGCTTTTTTTCCGCTACAATGACATACAAGCGAATACAAAAAGTGTGGTGCTGATTTTGTTTAAGATTCTACTGATTGAAGATGATACAACCCTCTTCCAAGAAATCAAAGAACGTCTAGTCAACTGGTCCTATGACGTCTATGGGATTCAAGATTTCCATCAGGTTTTGCAGGAATTCACGTCTGTCCAGCCTGATCTCGTCATAATTGATATACAGCTGCCAAAATACGATGGCTTTCATTGGTGCCGGATGATTCGGCATCATTCAAATGTTCCAATCATCTTCCTCTCCTCAAGAGACCACCCTGCTGATATGGTCATGTCGATGCAGCTCGGTGCCGATGATTTTGTGCAAAAGCCCTTCCACTTTGACGTGCTCATTGCAAAAATTAGTGCTGTTCTTCGCCGCGTGCATGATTATAATGCAGAACCGGCCAGCCTAAAGGTGTGGTGCGGTGCTGCCATTGACCTAGAAAAAAACACCGTAACAAATGATCACGGTGAGGTTGAATTAACGAAAAATGAGTTATTTATTCTCAAGGAATTGATTCAGCATAAAAATCATATCGTCAGCCGGGAATCACTCATTCAAGCATTGTGGGAGGATGAACGGTTTGTCAGTGACAATACACTGACAGTAAACGTCAACCGCCTCAGAAAAAAACTAGACGAGATCTCCCTTGGCTCCTTCATTGAAACAAAAGTGGGTCAAGGCTATCTTGCAAAGGAAAAGGATGATCAATGATGCTGCAAGCATTTTTAAAAGAACGAAGAAGCTGGATTCTTTTCTTTCTTAGTTTGCAGCTCCTCATTCTGTTTGTTGCTTATTTGGATACGACCATTCCAATCGCTTCTCTTTTTTATATTGTGTTATTGTCTACGTTTCTCCTGATCGTCTTTCTCTTTTTCCGGTACCGAAAAGAAACGGCTTATTATGAGAGGCTGAAAGAATGGGATGATGATATTGAACATCAAATGCGGCTAACCCCCTCTTCCCCATTTGAGCACCTCATCCATGATGCGACGTCAGAGCAAATTGCACGCTACCGGCGGATGGCAGCAGAGCAGAAAATCGCCCTTGAAGAAGAAAAAGATGAATTGCTCTCATGGATACATGAGGTCAAAACACCGCTTACAGCGATGCGCTTAATGATTGACCGCTTAACAGATCAGCCGCTGAAATCAAATATGACGTACGAGTGGCTCAGAATACATTTATTACTTGATGCTCAGCTACACCAAAGCAGAGTGCGTCATATCGAAAATGATTTATTCATTGAAAAGCTGAACCTGCAAAGCATCATTGCAAAGGAAATCAAAGCGCTCCAATCATGGTGCATGCAAAAAGGAATCGGCTTTGAGCTGGCGCTGGAGGAACGTACCGTATTAAGTGATGCAAAATGGTTATCCTTTATGATCAGACAGGTGCTCACAAATGCAGTCAAATACAGTCATTCGTCTGATATTGCCATTGAAAGCAAGCAAATCAATGACCAAGTCATGCTGACAATCACAGATCAAGGCAGAGGAATTGATCCAAGAGACATCTCTCGTATTTTTGAAAAGGGCTTTACCTCAACAAGACATCACAATGACACCGCCTCAACAGGAATGGGGCTCTATTTAACGAAAAAAGGAGCAGACGCTCTTCATATCACGATCGAGGTCAACTCCACGATAGATGAAGGTACAACCTTCACCTTCATCTTTCCGAAAAAGAATGATTTTGTTCATATTGCGAGCATGTAAAAAGCAATCGCAATCTCTTCGCGACGTCAAAACTTGCGCGAAGAGATTGAGGTGGCTTACTTAGGAAATACTCCCCGCTTCTTCGCGAAAAACATCTCCCATCTGTCTCCGTCTATAAATACTTAAGATCAGCCCAACAGCCATCATTTCTAGAAGAATATGTGAACCTCCATAACTCATGAAAGGCATAGACACTCCAGGTAATGGCAGCAAGCCAAAGTTTGTGAAAATGCTTAAAAGACATTTTGCTGCAAAAACAGCGGCTAAACCTGTCATGACCATTTTGCCATAAGCCATTTTCACTCGTTTTGCTGTATGAAATACTCTGTAAATAAAGATGACAAACAACATGAGCGCAATGAGCCCTGCCAACCAGCCAAATGAATAAATGATATATGTAAACATCCAATCCGTGTGAACTTCTGACATGGCATAAGGGGTGATCTGAAGCCCCTTTGAGCTGAATTCATGAATTCTATAAAAGAAAGGGTGCCCATCTGCTTGAAAAAGAGAAAATAATTCAAACATCAGATATAAAATGCCTGCTGCTGTCAGCATAATGATTTGCCATAAACTTGCACTAGATACATACATCACGGTTAAGCACATGACCAGACAGATAACAGTCGCAGGAAGAAAACCAATCGTACTGATTAAAATAATCGGTAAAGCCATAATCCCTAACCCAATCCAAGCTTTGAACCCATTTTCCCAACTCCAATTGTGGAAGATACCTGCTAAAGAAATAGCTAGAAAAAAAGGCATAATCTCAGTCAAATTTATAGATACATCACTTATTCTTAAAAAAAGAATACCGTTCACTCTTGACCCGAACATCATCGAAAAAATCAGCGTTCCGAGTGTCCCAATGTATAAATGCCAAGAGTATTTCAATAAGCGCCGATAATCGAATGAAAACAAACCAAACATAAGCACTAGACCCACTAAATAAAAGGCAAGGCTTTTATAAAAAATGTTCATGTTTTGAAGATTTGTAAAATCTGAATGAAACTGCAAAAAGTACATCACAAACAGCCCGCAAAAACAAGTGGCTAACACTAAAAGAATCATTTTAAAATCAATTTGGGACTTATGTGTTTCATGAAGCTGCATTCCGAGAATTTCCGCATCACCAATTTGGTTCAACGCATGATCTACCGCCTCTTCTTCAGACACCCCAGCATTCATTGCTTCCTCTTTTAGCGTGTATAGATGATCCAGCAGCTCAAGCTTTACACTCGAATGAACATCTTTATTTTTGATTTTTTTACATACATTTTTGACATACTTCTCAAACTTTTTATCTAATCCCATGCGATTTTCTCTCCGTTCAATACGCCATCGACTGCATGTTTGAAAACGTTCCATTCTTCTTTCTTTTCCTGTATCAATGCTTTCCCTTGTTCATTGATTTTGTAATACTTTCTTTTCCGGTTGCCATTCCCTTCGCCCCAGTAAGAAATAATAAATTCTTTCCCCTCTAAATTGTGCAAAATAGGATAGATTGTTCCTTCTTTAAAGCTGAAAACCCCTTCCGATTTCGCCTCCAATTCTTTAATCATTTCATATCCATACATCGGTCTTTCATTTAATAAGCTTAAAATAAGGGTAGCTGTACTTCCCTTTAGAAGCTCTTTACTTACTCTCATTCTTAGTTACCTCCAATACATAGATTTACTATGCATATATTTAATATGCATATCATACATGAATAAAATAATCCTGTAAAGCTTCAAAACGCCACCATGACATGAAAAATCATAGAAGATTTATACATAAGAGTGAAAAACAGATAAAATAAATGGGTAAATAAAACTCACCCTGCATAAGAAACGGGTTTACATAAAATTTGTTTAAAAAACAAGCATGTGACAACAATGTCACATGCTCGTCTGTTTTGTTCGCCAAATCGAAGGAAGTCTGGCAGGCTTCTTTTTATACTAGAGATATCAATTAAAAGAAAAAGGGGTTCAGCAAATGAACATTTTAGAAGCTCGCAAAATCTATAAAAGCTACGGAAATAAATTCAACAAACAAGAGGTGCTGAGCGGTATTGATTTGACCATTGAAGCCGGGGAATTTGTCAGTATCATGGGGCCATCAGGCTCAGGGAAAACAACCCTTCTGAACGTATTGTCCTCTATCGATCATGTGTCCAGCGGATCCATTCGTATTGCAGATGCTGAGATGACGCAAATGAAGGATCAGCAGCTTGCTGAATTTAGAAAAAAACAGCTGGGCTTTGTTTTTCAGGATTATAACTTACTTGATACACTCACAGTCAAAGAAAACATCCTTTTGCCTTTATCCATCTCCAAAACGCCAAAAAAAGAAGCTTTTGAACGTTTTCAACAGCTCGCAGAAGACATGGGAATTTATGAACTAAAAGACAAATACCCGAATGAACTCTCTGGCGGACAAAAGCAGCGGACATCAGCGGTTCGTGCCTTCATTCATGAACCGAGTCTTATTTTCGCTGATGAACCTACGGGGGCACTTGATTCCAAATCTGCATCTGACTTGCTGAACAAGCTGCAAGATTTCAATCGTAAACGAAAAGCGACCATTGTGATGGTGACACATGATCCTGTCGCAGCCAGCTATTCAAACCGCGTCATTTTTATTAAGGACGGACAGATTTATACACAGTTGAATAAAGGCGCTTTAGAAAGAAAAATGTTTTTCGAGGATATTATGAAAACGCAAGGTGTCTTAGGCGGTGTGAAGCATGAACATTAATCAGCTCATCTTCCGTAATCTGAAGAAAAATTTGAAGAATTACTATTTATATGTATTTGCTCTCGTGTTTAGTGTGGCGCTCTATTTTTCCTTTGTCACCTTGCAGTACTCACCAGCACTTGATGATGTAAAAGGCTCCATTAAAGGCGGCGCTTCAATTAAAGCCGCTTCGGTTCTGCTCATTGCCATCGTCGGTATTTTCCTGCTATATGCGAATAGCATTTTTATTAAGCGCAGAGGAAAAGAAATAGGTCTCTTACAGCTCATTGGCATGACGAAACAAAAAATTTCCAGACTGCTCAATGCAGAAAACTTTATCCTATACGTGACAGCCATGGCGATCGGCATCATTGCCGGCTTTATCGGTTCAAAGCTGATGCTGATGGTGCTATTTAAAGTGACTGGTGTTAACGCTATCGCCAATCTGCATTTTTCAGGCATGGCCCTTCTGCAAACACTCATTGTCTTTTTCATTATCTATGGATTGATTTTGCTGAGAAATAGACGTTTTATTAATAAACAGACGATTTTATCTTTGTTTAGAACAACATCTTCGACAGAACAGCGTGTGAAAAAGATCTCTGTGTTTGAAATCATCATTGGGGTTTTCGGTATTGTCTTGATCAGCTCAGGCTATTATATTTCTTCTAAGCTTTTTACCGGCTCATATACGTCCATGTTTGAGTTACTTTTAGCCATGATTTATATTCTAGCCTCTGTCATCATCGGTACTTTTCTTTTTTACAAAGGCTCTGTTTCTTTCATTGCCAATATCGTACGTAAAAGAAAAAATGGCTATCTCGCCATTCATGAAGTGTTATCTTTGTCATCCATTATGTTCCGGCTAAAATCAAATGCACTGCTTTTAACGATTATTACAACCGTATCTGCACTTGCCATCGGTTTGCTGGCTCTTAGCTACATTTCCTATTACTCAGCAGAAAAAACCGCTGAGCAGCAAATTCCAGCTCATTTTGCCATGGGCTCAGAAAAAGAAGCAGCAACCTTCACTCGTGCACTTTCTGACAAACATATTGCTTATGATCAAAAGCAGTTCAAAGTGATTCAAGCAAAATTTGATGCGAAAAAAATCATGGATTCAGAGTTGAAAAATATGAATAATGATCCAGGCGTATTGACACTGCCTGTGATCAGTGAGAAAAACGCACCAAATATTCATGTGGAGAACAACGAAGTGATGTTAAGCGGCTACAGTGATCTATTAAAGAAATTCATGCCGATTCAAAGCACAGGCAATGTGAAGCTTCTCATCAAGAAGCCTGTTGATTTGAAAGTCATGGATATGAAGAAAGATTATCTCGTTTCTTACAAATTCACTTTTGGCGGTCTGCCTGTTGCCGTCGTGAGTCAAGATGTTTTTGAGCAGCTTGACAAGCAGAAAGATCCTAAGCTGCAGCTTGAAAATAGCCAATATATCGCTGTCAATATAAAAGATGATCAACATCTTGAACAAGCAAATAGCGTGTTTACATCTTTAAAACTAAGTGACAACAGCATGTCTCAATTAGCTTCAGCTCAGCAGCAAAAACAAACAATAGGACTAATGATGTTTGTGGTCGGGTTTTTAGGTCTCAGCTTCCTTGTCACATCAGGCTGTATTTTATACTTTAAACAAATGAATGAAAGTGAAGAGGAACAAAGCTCCTACACGATCTTGCGTAAGCTTGGTTTTACTGAGAAGGATCTATTAAAAGGCATCCGGCTTAAACAGCTGTTTAACTTTGGGATTCCCCTCGTCATCGGATTGCTGCACAGCTACTTTGCTGTACAATCAGGCTGGTTTTTATTCGGCGGTGAATTGTGGACTCCAATGCTCATCGTCATGTCGATTTACACTGCCCTCTATTCTGTCTTCGGATTTCTGTCTGTCCAATATTATAAAAAGGTCATTAAAGAATCCTTGTAATCAATTCCCCATAGGCATCACCTATGGGGTTATTTTATTTACGAAGGTGTCGATTCAAATTTGTGTGATAAAATATGGTCTCTTGCTGCATAGGCTTTTCGTTTGACCTCTTCTAGGTTCACACCGACAAGCTTTCCGTTTTGTTTCACTGCTTTTCCAGCAACGTAAACAGAATCAACATTTGAAGGATGTGCCGTTTGGACAACCGCTCCAGCTGGATCTGACATCGGAAGAAGATTCATGCTTGTCCGATCGATCAGAATGAAATCAGCTTCTTTCCCAGGTATAAGTGAGCCAATTTTATGATCGAGCTGTAATGCACGAGCACCATTGATCGTCGCAGCCTCAAGCATTTGATAAGCAGACAGCCCAAGTTCAGGACCCGGCATGATCCCATCCATTAACAACGATTGATTTTGGATCGCGCGCTCTGCCTGAAGCCCGAATTTCATTTGAGCAAACAAATCTCCTCCTGTCGCTGTCACTACATCTACACCGAGCGTTGGAAGAACACCTTGTTCAATCGCAAGTCCTGTGACAGGATAACCGTGACCCATCATCATTTCAATTTCAGGGGTAATGGATATGGAGCTTCCGCTGTCTGCCAGCATCTTCATTTGATCCGCATCAATCGCATTAATATGCACCATGTTCAAATCCGGCCCGAGTAACCCTGCTTTGTGAAGCCGCTCAATCGATCGATCCTCTGCTCCCCAATTCCCAAAGCCGATGTGCATACTGCATAGAGCATCTAAAGACCGGGCTGTCTCAATTTCAAATACCGATGTCTCCCATGAAGAAAACTCTGGACCACGAATCGCAAGTCCCATTGTTAAAAGCTGATCTGATGATTGAAAATGCGCTTTTTTCACACGTGCTGCGTCCTCCATATTGGTGAGCGTACTCTCCCTATCCCAATATTCAGCATCTCCAGAGGAACCAAAAGCAAAAACAGCCCGTATGCCCGCATCTTTTAATCCTCCAATAAGCTCTTCTGTATGATCCAATGAATTGATCATCGTCCAGTCTAAAAACGTGGTCACACCTGCATCTAAAGCCTCTAATGCCCCTAAATAATTGGCGATTCGATCGTCGGATGGGCGTCTCATCGCTCCATAGTTGCCATAATAGATTTTGCTCAAATATGTCTGCAAAGACCAATCTGTCCCTATGCCCCGGATAACAGACTGCCACACATGCCGATGTGTATCTACAAGACCTGGCATGATGACCATATCAGATGCATCAACGATGTCAGCATCACTTACTTCAATTGAAGGCCCAACTTCTAAAATGAATTTCCCTTCAATTAACAAATCTCCCTTTTCAAGAAAACCTAAAGATGGATCCAGTGTTAAGAGAGCTGCATCTTTAAACAATGTTTTCTTCATCCATATCCCCCTTTTCAAATGACGAGGATGAGTGACCCCGCCTCAATGTCATTTTAAAACAGAACAGGATCAAATTAGAAGAAAAGTGACTTATCTCAATATGTTAAGAGGTGATGTTTCTGAAATAGTTGTATGTGCGTTTTAATTTGATGTCATGTTTCCCTTTTGGACTTTCCATCATCCCAAACTCAAAGAACTTCACGGGTTTGATTCCGACATATTGTAAGAGAGCTCGTTTCATTAACATCTTGTGCGCATTTTGTAAAAAGAACAAAGGGTAGTTGGTTGGTCCTTGCATTGTCGATACACAAACGGCGCTTTTCCCTTTTAATAATCCTTCTGGCAGCAGACCGCCAGTTTGGCGATAGGCGAAATTCGCAGCAAACATGCGGTCTATAAAGCCGAGGAGCATAGCTGGCGGCCGCCCCCACCAAATGGGATAAACGAAGACGATTTTGTCCGCCCACTTGATCTTATCCTGATACACCTGAATATCAGGGTCCTTATGCATATCACGTCTTTTTTTCTCTTCATTGAAAACAAGCACAGGATCAAATTTTTCTTGATATAAATCGATGATTTTCACTTCTTGAACGATTGGATTTTCTTCACTGCCTCTAACAATTTCTTTTAAAAAAGCACCATTTAAACTATTGTGATGAGGGTGAGTATAGATAATAAGTACATTCATATTTTTCTCCTTTAGTTATCATTTGATAATAAAACAATACACCCCACTCCACTAGTTGTCAAATGATAATTGTTTTTTGATAATAAATTTGGTATGTTACGGAGGAGGTGATCATCATGCAACATCCATATTTCTTCAAGGAATTCGTCGCATTTGCTTCTACTTTTTCGGAGTTAAAACATGACTTGATGAGCAAAGTCAAACCACCAGAATTAACACCCTTACAATATTTGATTTTAGAGCAGCTAGCGGTCAGCGAACCGCTTACTCCTAGTGAAATTGCAGACTGCCAGCATATGTCTCTTCCGAATGTCAGCAGAGAACTGAAAAAGCTGCACGAAAAACAATTCATTGATAGAGAAGAAGACCGTAATGACAAACGAAAGCATGTCATTATACTTTCTGACAAAGGCCGTGCCTGTATGAACGAAGCCTTCCAGCATATCGAAAAGATGCTAATAGACAGCCTATCTCCCTCAGATATAGAACAAATGGATGATATCGTACAAGCTCTCCGTCTATTAAATCAAACGATATTCAAAAAATGACCCAATGAAAAAGCATGAGCGCTATGCTCATGCAGGATTGGGCTGCTGCACTTCCAACTTGACAAAAAAAGCGCTGGATCATTACGTCCAAACGCTTCTTTGTTTGATTCTTTATGTACCTTTACACAATCAATTGACTCGCAATATATAACGCAACCAGCCAGATCATGACCGCTGAAGCTTTATTGATACGGTTCATCCACTTGCCGTTTGTATCTAACTTCCCTAACATCTTCCCTAAAAGGGCGAGCCCAATAAACCATAACCAGGACACGATGATACAAGCAAGTGTGAACGCCAGCTTTTCTGCTCCGCTATATTGCAGCGAATTCGTACCAATGACACCAATCGTATCGAGAATCGCGTGGGGATTTAAAAGAGAAACTGAACAAGCAAATAAAATTTGTTTTCTTGCAGGCATTAATTTCTGCTTCTCTTGATCCCCTGATGATGAGCTTGTGTTCCATACAGACCATCCCATATAAACTAAAAAACAGAAACCAATGATATAAAGACCGATTTGCAGCACTGGAATGTTAAACACCACAACAGAAACACCTATGACAGCTAAAGCAATTAAAAGTGTGTCACAAAGAGCAGCCGTGATGACGACAGGCAATGCTCGATATAAACGAGGCTGCAGCGCTCCTTGTTGAAATACAAATACATTTTGTGCGCCCAAAGGTAAAATGAGACCAAAGGCAAGTACAATTCCATGAATGATCGCAATGGACATCTACTAGCATTCTCCTTTTTCAGAAATTCCTACATATTTTAACATAAAGCACCCTGCCTGCTTTCAACAAATTTCATTTTCCGTACAAAAAAAGCGCTGGATGCTTCCATCCAAACGCTTCTCATTTATTCATTATTTACTTTTTCGTGCAAGCTCTCTTTCTCTCAGCTCTACACGGCGAATTTTCGCTGACGGAGTTTTTGGCAGTTCGTCAATGAATTCGATTTCTCTTGGGTATTTGTACGGTGCTGTTGTGTTTTTCACATGTGTTTGCAGCTCTTTGATCAATTCATCACTTTGCACAGTTCCATCACGAAGGACGACGTATGCTTTGACGATTGATCCTCTGATTTCATCTGGGCTCGCCACAACTGCACATTCCTTCACTGCTGGATGCTTGATCAGTGCATCTTCTACTTCAAACGGTCCAATTGTATAGCCCGAGCTGACAATAATGTCATCTCTGCGGCTTTCAAACCAGAAATACCCATCTTCGTCTTTTTTCGCGCGGTCACCCGTAATAAAGTAATTGCCGCGGCGCTGCGCCTTTGTACGCTCTTCGTCTTTATAGTATTCCTTAAATAAAGCCGGCGTTTCAAGATGCACCGCAATGTCACCAATTTCTCCAGGTGCGCAGACGTTTCCGTCCTCATCGATGATGTCTACTTCATTGCCAGGGGTTGGTTTCCCCATACTGCCTGGCTTGATGTCCATTCCTTTTAGCACCCCTACGAGCAATGTGCTTTCAGTTTGGCCATAGCCGTCTCGTACTTCTATATCGAAATGTTTTTTGAATGTATCAATGACTTCACGGTTCAGCGGCTCTCCCGCAGAAACAGCACTATGCAGCTTTGGCAGCTCGTACTGACTCAAATCATCTACTTTTGCCATAAAGCGATATTCTGTCGGTGTACAGCATAGGACATTGATTTCATTTTTTTGAAGCAGCTCTAAGTATGTATTTGGATTGAATTTTCCTCCATACACAAAGCCTTCTGCTCCACTTCCTAACACAGATAAGAGGGGGCTCCACACCCATTTTTGCCAGCCTGGTCCTGCTGTTGCCCATACTTTATCTCTTTCATTAATGGAGAGCCATGCTTTTGCAGCTGTGCGTAAATGTGCATACGCCCATCCGTGTGTATGAACAACCCCTTTTGGGTTCCCTGTTGTACCTGATGTATAGGATAAAAATGCCATGTCTGTGCGCTTTGTATCAGCCAATTCAAGTTTGTTTGATTGCTCTTCCTTTTGCGCTAGAATGTTTGTCCAGCCATGATCGTTTTCACCGATTGAAAATGTTTTAAAATCGTTTGGCTGTTTGGTTCCGTCGAACGATTGAATGAATGAAGAGTAAACGATCGCTCCCTTTGCTTCTGCATGTTCAATTCGGTAATCTATATCTTTCGCACGCAGCATTTCTGAACAAGGAATCACGACCATTCCTGTTTTCAAAATCGCTAAATAAATGCTGTATGCCTCGAGCATGCGCGGCACCATCACAATGATTTTATCGCCTTTTTTGAAGCCTGCATTTAATAAAACATGTCCAATTTTATTTGCCTCTTCCACTAATGCTGCATATGTCACATGCGCTTCGTGGCCATTGCCATCCTGCCAGTGCAGGGCCATTTTCTCCTTGTCATGACTGAACGCTTCAATCTCACTGACTAAGTTATATTGTTCTGGTGCAATTAAGTCTTCTCTTTTCATGGTACAGCTCCTTTTAGCCTCTTTCTTATGAAACGAAACATGTTTCAATTTACCTATTCTAACACTCATAACTGAAAAATGCTTGAATTAGGACCTACTCCTAGTATTATGCCATAATTTTTTTCATTCGTCTTCTTTTTTAAAAATATTCTAACTATTTATATGTACAAAAAGAAAAGAGCGGGAATGATCCCGCTCATAAGCCATAGCTTTTTAATTGTGTGTCTTAGAAAGATCCGCCACCCATATGTTGTTGAGCGTAAGATACAAGACGCTTAGTGATTTCTCCACCAACTGATCCGTTAGCGCGAGATGTTGTTTCTGCACCAAGGTTTACACCAAATTCAGAAGCGATTTCGTACTTCATTTGGTCGATAGCTTGTGCAGCGCCTGGTACTAGTAATTGGTTAGAACTGCTTTGTCTGTTTTGTTGAGCCATGTGTTCTCACCTCCTTGTGAATATAGAATGTGTAGAAACACATGACTTCATGCGATTGATTTTATGGTAATTATTATGAAATTTTCGATTTAGAATAAATCAGCGAATTCGTCTGCCGCTTTCTTTTCATTTGTCACAATAATCGTTTCAATTTGCTCTACTGCCTCATCCAGCATTGGCTCGAAATCAGCAAAGCTTTCGTAGCGTTCTACCTTTTCAAGCTTTGGTTTTGTTTTAGGGGACGGCGGCGTAAAGATCGTACAGCAATCCTCAAAAGGCTGAATGCTTGTATCGTAGGTGCCAATTCGTCTCGCTTCATCAATAATGTCATTTTTATCGACAGCAATGAGCGGGCGGATGATTGGTGTATTGGTCACATGGTTTATGGCATACATGCTTTCAAGTGTCTGACTAGCCACTTGACCAAGGCTTTCACCGGTAATAATCGCAAGAGCATCACGCTTTTCTCTTATTTTGTCAGCTATTTTCAGCATCATTCTTCTTGTTGATGTCATCGTATAGTTTTCAGGTACTTGTTTGTGGATCAGTTCTTGAATTTTTGTAAATGGTACAATGTGAAGCTTTACTTCGCCTCCATATGCTGCCAGGCATTCTGCAAGGTCAATGACCTTTTGCTTGGCACGTTCACTTGTATACGGCGGACTAAAGAAATGCACAGCTTCAATTTGAATTCCGCGTTTCATCGCTTGATAGCCGGCAACAGGGCTGTCAAAGCCGCCTGAAAGCATGAGCATCGCTCTTCCGCTAGAACCAACCGGCAGGCCGCCCGCACCTTTGACATCTTTAAATGTAATGTATGTTGCTTGCTCTCTTATTTCAATACGTAAATGTACATCCGGCTGTTTCACATTGACCGTTAAGTTTTCCGTATTCCTTAGAACATGTCCGCCAATTTCACGGTTCATTTCATTTGAATCAAGTTCAAATTGTTTATAAGAGCGTTTCGTTGAGACTTTAAATGTATTTCCTTGTTCATACACTTCCTGTACAGCTGTTAGTGCCGCTTCTTTAATCGCACCTAGATTTGTCTCACATTTAACCGCAAGACTAAAGCTTTGAATGCCAAATACACTTTTGAGCTGTTCTGAAATCAGTTCAGGGTCTTCTCCGTTCAGCATAATCGTGATGCGGTCTCTATCAGATGCAACCTTTAATGCTTCAAAATCCTTTAAGACGAATCGAATGTTCTGTCTTAGTTTTTCAATGAATTTCTTTCTATTCTTCCCTTTTGTTGAGATCTCACCAAAACGGACTAAAATATGATCATATTTCATGCTGTTATCTCATTCCTTTTAATTTTTTCACACTTTGTGCGATCGATGCGATGATTTGCGGGGCAAGCTCTGGTCCTTGTCCGTACGTCAAGCTGATTCTCATACTGCTTTTGGCTACTTCTTCTGGTTTTCCCATTGCCAAAAGTACACGGCTTGGCTCTTTTTTCTTGGCTGAACAGGCAGAGGTTGTAGAAACATAAATGCCTTCTTTTTCAAGCATATGGAGGAGAACTTCGATTTGAATACCCGGCACTGAAAAATTCACAATGTGCGGCGCACTTAGCGTCTGCGGTGTGTTCATCACAATGCCATCTATTTCTCCAAGCTGTTTTTGCAGCTGCGTTTTTAAGTTCAGCATCTCATCATGATGCTTGTCAAGCTGTTCAAACGATTGTTTCATGGCTTTTGCTAAACTGACAGCTCCAGCAGGGTTTTCAGTGCCCGATCGAAGACCTAATTCCTGCTCTCCTCCAGTAATGAAAGGAGCAAGAACAACATCTTTCTTTAAAAAAAGCGCTCCTGTGCCTTTTAAGCCATGAATTTTGTGGCCTGACATCGTCAAAAGGTCTACATCCAGCTGTTTATTTAGTGCTACTTTGCACATCCCCTGCACTCCATCGACATGAAAAAGTGCGTTTTCGGCATGCTCACGAATGATGCCAGCAGCTTCTTCAATCGGCTGGATGGCACCCGTTTCGTTATTGACGTGCATCATGCTGACAAGCACTGTATCAGGGCGAAGCACTTCTTTTAAATGCGTCATATCTGCATGACCATGCTCATTTACTTGAATATAGGAGATGTCAAAACCAAATAAAGCCTTCAGCTGTTCAAACGATTCAATGACAGAAGGATGCTCAATTGCTGTCGTCACAATATGCTTGCCACGGTTCATTTTGGCAAGAGCTGCTCCCTTAATGGCGATGTTATTCGCTTCTGTTGCACCAGAAGTAAAAATAATCTCATATTGTTTCAAGCCTGTATAGTGAAGCATTTGTTTTCTCGTTTCATTTAACAGCCGGCTTGCATCTATTCCGAGCTGATGAAGCGAAGATGGATTTCCATAATAACGCTCACTCACTTGCTGATATACTTGTAAAACCTCAGGGTACGGTTTTGTGGTTGCACTATTATCAAGATACATCATGGCGAAACTCCTTATCCTCTTGCGTTTAACTGATATGATTCCAATTCCTTTTATTTCATTATAAAGCGGTATATTGACAAGCTAATCAATTCACTATATCATGCATAGTGCCATTGTCATATTTTTTCCTAAATTGACAGAATATTTAAACATGGTGAAAAAATAAAAATAATAGGGGGTCTCCTTATGAAAAATAAGTTAAGTCAAACAGACACATTAGCCATCGGCTTAATGTTGTTTGCACTCTTTTTCGGCGCAGGCAATATGATATTCCCTCCTGTACTTGGACAGTACGCAGGTGAAAACGTGTGGCTTGCGATCGGTGGATTTTTACTGACAGGCGTGGGGCTTCCGCTTTTAGGCATCATTGCCGTTGCCCTGACAGGAACAGGTGCTAAAGGGCTTGCTGATAAAGCTCACCCTACATTCGGTACCATTTTCACCGTCATTTTATATTTATCTATTGGACCTTTCTTTGCAATCCCTCGTACTGGAACAGTTTCTTATGAGATTGGGCTGGCTCCGTTTTTGTCTGAAGCGCAGTCTGAATCATGGATTCCATTACTCTTATTTTCAATTGCTTTTTTCGGGATTACCTATGCTCTTGCTTTAAATCCATCGAAGCTTGTTGACCGAATCGGTAAAATTTTAACACCAATTTTACTTGCTGTCATTGCTTTAATTGTGATAAAAGCCATCGCGACACCAATGGGTGGAATTGGCAGTCCACATCCAACTTATCAAGGAAGCCCGCTCTTTACCGGATTTTTAGAAGGCTACAAAACGATGGATGCTCTTGCTTCAATCGTTTTCGGAATTGTCGTTGTCACGGCTGTGAAGGAGCGCGGAATTACAGAACGCAAATCGATTGCAGCAGCCTGTATTAAAGCCGGACTTGTCGCAGCTGCTGGACTAGCTCTTGTGTACATATCACTTGCATATGTCGGGGCATCAAGTCCTGAAGCTATAGGTATGGTCGGGGCAAATGACGGCGGGAAACTCCTTTCGCTTTCGGCAAACTTTTTATTTGGTTCTGCTGGAAATATTGTGTTAGGATCTGCGATTTTATTTGCATGTTTGACCACAAGTATTGGACTTGTTTCATCCTGCGGGGAATATTTTTCTTCACTATTTCCACGCTTTTCTTATCGTACAGTTGTTTTAGTTGTATCTTTATTCAGTACATTTGTAGCAAACCTTGGACTGGCACAAATTATTTCGCTCTCTGTTCCGGTTCTTGTCTCGATTTATCCGCTAGCCATCGTAATCATTCTCTTATCTTTTCTCGATCGCTGGATCAACGGAAGACGAATCATTTATATCGCTTCACTCCTTTTCACAGGTGTCTTTGCTGTGATTGATGGGTTAGTTGCAGCGAAAATCCCTCTTGGCGGATTACCTGAATTTTTAGAAGCTGTTGTTCCTTTATACAAACTTGGGATCGGCTGGGCCATTCCTGCCGTTCTTGGAGCTATTATTGGTCTTCTTATTTCTTTGTTTACGAGTCCACCTAAACAGCCTGCTTAATCAAACATCAAAACAAAAAACATCCCTTTCCATAAGAGAAGGGGATGTTTTTTTATTGTACTTCATATACTAAAATAGAAAAATTCATGACTTTTGTACGAAAACACATGTTGACATCAGGCGTACATCCTTTATAATTAGTGATTGTTAATGATGAACGGTTACCTAGCAACTAATTAACAGAATATTTCAACATAATATTGGAGGCTTTATATTCAATGAAAGCAACATTGTCGACGAAAGATACGATTATTATAGGTTTTATGTTATTTGCTTTATTCTTCGGCGCCGGAAATATGATTTATCCACCAGAGCTTGGACAATATGCTGGAACAAATGTATGGAGAGCAATGGGCGGATTTTTATTAACAGGTGTCGGTTTACCTCTACTAGGTATTATTGCGATCGCTATAACAGGACGTGATGCAAAAGGACTTGCGGATAAGGCTCACCCAGTGTTTGGAACAGCATTTACCGTCATTTTATATTTATCCATTGGGCCGCTTTTCGCTATTCCGCGTACAGGAACGGTGTCGTATGAGATTGGTGCATTACCATTTTTATCAAGCGTACCAGCTTGGCTGTCCCTTCTTTTATTTACACTCGTCTTTTTTGGTATTACGTATTACCTTGCTTTAAATCCAACGAAAATCGTGGATCGTGTAGGTAAAATTTTAACACCGATTAAATTTACGATTATTTTAATTATCATTGTAAAAGCCATTTTGACGCCGATGGGCGTGATTGGTACACCAGATGTATCTTATAGCAACGGATCGTTTTTCAAAGGATTTTTAGAGGGCTATAAAACGATGGATGCCCTTGCTTCGATTGTATTTGGAATTGTTGTCATCAACGCGATTAAAGGACGCGGTGTGACAAGTAAAAAAGCACTGGCTTCTGCTTGTATCAAAGCTGGTTTGATTGCAGCTGCTGGATTAACCTTCGTTTACCTATCACTTGCGTATCTAGGCGCTTCTAGTACACATGCCATTGGATTCGTTGGAGATGGAAGCAAAATCTTAGCTCAGTCTTCTCAGTTCCTTTTTGGAAGCCTAGGAAATATTGTGTTAGGTGCTGCCATCACAGTCGCTTGTTTAACAACAAGTATCGGTCTTGTCACATCATGCGGAGAGTATTTTTCAAAGTTACTTCCTAAACTTTCTTATAAAATGGTCGTGACACTTGTTACATTATTTAGTTTCATCATTTCTAACTTTGGACTTGCTCATATTGTTGCTTTCTCTGTTCCAGTCTTAACAGCGATTTATCCGCTGGCCATTGTGATCATCGTTCTATCACTTGCTGATAAATGGCTTGGACATAGAAGACCAGTATATGTCCTCTCGTTAATTTTAACTGGGTGCGTCAGCTTATTTGACGGCCTAGCAGCAGCAAAACTTCCAATCGGTCCAGTAAAAGACATCTTCCAAACAGTGCTGCCTTTTTATGACCTTGGCATCGGCTGGCTTGTCCCTGCGATACTTGGAGTCGCCATTGGATTCCTGATCTCACTTTTCACTTCTTCTGCTTCAGAAGAACGCCAAAAACAGGCGTCATAATACAAAAAAGCTGAAGTCCTATCATTGGACTTCAGCTTTTTTTATTGATGCTGATATTCTTTTTCTTGCTGAGCTAATAGCTTCTGAACGGCTCCAGGTGATGCTTTTTCAACAGCCGCTGCTGCTACATCAAATGAACCGTTATAATCGTACGCATAAAATCTTCGCTCTGCCTCTTTTAATTGTTCTGAAAGAATATGATTTTGGCTTCTAAAACGATTGCCGTATTGAATGATTCGTTCAATTCGATCCACTTTAGTGAGCATTTCTTCCGTCTCATCCACAACATGTCTCACTGTGTCAGAGGCTTCTTTTAATTGCCCATTCACGGCTGGCATGTTGAGCGGCAGGTTCTCAAGCTGCTGCTGCACTTGCTGAATCATCTCCTGCGCTTTTTCAGCCTGCGCTTTCATGTCAGCAGGTACACCTGGAATATTGCTTTTTTGAAGCTGACGCACTGTATCTGTCAGCATCGTTTTAAGTTCAGCCAGTGTTTCTCTCGCTTGTAACTCTTCTTTTCTTAATGATTGAAGATGATCTTTAAACGCATCGTGCAATGCTTTTGCATCATTGATAAAGGTCTCAAGCTGTTTGATTTCATCCATTAATAATGAATATGCTACATGGTCACGATCAAGCTTCTCGCGAATTTGTTTCATGAGCTTTTCGATTTCTTCTAAGCGTTTTTCGAACGCCTTCTGTTGATCAAGCTCTCCGGCTGTCAGTTTGTAGCTTTCTTTTACAAGAGCTGTTTCTGCCTTTGTTTGGGTGTGATCCTGCTCGAGTTTTTCAAATGCTTCCGTCAGCTCAGGCATTTTGCTTTTGATTTCCTGACCTGCTTCTACTTCCGCTTCCAGCTGGTCATACAGCGTCTGAATCGCATCATCAATCATTTGCAGAATGCTTGAAGCCTCATCCAGATTGAGTTCATCAATAAGCAGTTTTTCCGCACGGATCAGCTGTTTGTTTAAGTTCTCAAGCTCCTTAGTGATCTGGATGTGCTCTAGCTTGTAGCCTTTGTCTGTCATTTCTTTATATCCGTCTTTCAGCTTCGTCAGCTGGCCTGGTACGGTTTGTTTGCAGTCTGCAATGAGCTTCGGTACATCATTGATATACAGCTGAAGCTGATCGAGTCTGCGGTCTTGCTCAAGCAAAATCTTTCTTGCTTTCATATAGTTGCCGTTTTCTGTCTCTTCCTCGTACTGCTTGATCCCTTCCCAGGCCTCATCTAAGTCCTGCTCCATTTTGTCATAAAGGGTGCCATATAAATGACTGTACGCAAGCAGATTTTTTCGAACTGTTTGATATTGTTCTTTGACCTTTTCAATGTCCTTGCGATTTTGCTCCTCGCTTGTGACAAGGTCTGCAATTTCTTTTAAAATGTCTTCAATGTTCGAATCAGCAGCACTCAGCAAGTCCTCAATGTGCGTAAGAACCTGCTTGGCTTTGGAGAATCGATATTTATCAGAATACTCTTCTGCATCATATAATAGCTCCTCTACCTTTGGAAGATGGGCTGTGACGATATCGTCCCACTCTGCACGCCATCTTTCAAAAAATTGCTCTGTTTCTCCGGTCATTTTTAAATGTTTGATTTTTGAAATTTCTTCTACAATTGATCTGTTTAAAATTTCAATTTTCCATGCTTCCAATCGGTCAATCTCTTTATATATATTTTTTCGCAGGAAATAACCGACTGAAAACAAAGCAAGCAAAATGACAATTAAACCGATGATTAACTCCATAATGAGCCCCCTTGTTGTGATCTAAGTGATGTCAGGGTAAAAGTGTCCCGAGTAGACCTGAGAACCCTTTCGTGTCCGCTTTGCATTTGTTTTTATAAGCAGGATCGTATGTTTTCCAATACCATCCATTCACGGTTTTATGTATGTTTTTTCAAGAAAGTATTTGTGCGCTTTCTATCATTTGATCACACGTATCCATGTGACCTGCTTTTATGTATGCGGAAGCTGTCGTTTTCATTGTTATTATGATACCATGTAACCAGCATTTTTGGTCATGATTTTTCATTATTTTCGCTGATAAACATCACGTTTTTCAAAATATCGACAAGAGGTGACGACATGCTGAAACAAGATGCACATCTACATACACCGTTTTGCCCGCACGGCTCGCTTGATCCTTTTCATTCTTATATTGAAAAAGCCATCAAAAAGGGATTTGATTCCATAACCTTTACCGAGCATGCACCGCTGCCCCCATCGTTTCAAGATCCAACACCTGAGCAGGATAGTGCCATGAAGCTCCAAGACCTTGAAGCGTATATAACGAAACTGGCTCAGCTGAAACAAGAATACAAAGGGCAATTAATAGTAAAAACTGGGCTTGAGGTTGACTATATCAAAGCGTATGAAGAGGAAACAAGAACCTTTTTAGACTGCTACGGTCCAGAACTAGACGACGCCATTTTATCTGTACACTTTCTTCCTGCTGGCGATGATTATATTTGCCTTGATTTTGACGAGCATGCCTTCCAGCAGCTAATAAGCATCTATGGCAGCATCGAACAGGTCTACCAAAGCTACTATGACCAAATTCATTCTTCTATTCTATCATCTTTAGGTCAATATAAGCCAAAGAGAATCGGTCATATCACCCTTGTCCAGAAATTCAAACAGCTTTTTCCATATGAAATGTCACCTGAACTTTGTCAAAAGGTCACCCTTTGCCTTGAAGAAACGGCAAAAAAAGGCATGTCCTTAGATTTTAATACATCAGGTCTTCGTAAAACATATGCCAGAAGTATCTATTTAGATCAATGGATGATTGACCTTGCAAAAAAGAAAAAAATTCCGCTCATATTCGGCTCTGATGCCCATCAAGCGGAAGATCTCGGATATGCTTATGATCAATTCGAGGACATCATGAGGTTCAGATGAGAATCTAATGCCGGCTCTTTTGGTTCTAACAGATGATGAAGCGAGCGGCTCAGCTCCTTAAAGTACATTTGATAGAAATAAGGCTCGCTTGGGTTCAAATAAAGCACCTCTGTTAAATATTGCGGCTGTAAATATGGCATCATGAGAAGTGATTTAAGCTGAATCATAAAAGATGCGAGTGAAAGTTGCTCACAAATAACATGGGTGCTTTTTCCTTTTTCAATGATGAGCTGAAACAAATACTTCTCTTTTGTTAAATATGTCGACATGATTTCTCTGATGAGTGTCGAATCAATCGTCACCTCCCGATAAACGAAACGGGTTAATTGACGGTGCTTGTGCTGATAAGATAAAATATCAAAAACCACATGTAGTAAACATTCTTTTGCATGACGGGTTTCCATGTGATGGAGATGTGATTCAATCATGTGAATGTAACCTTCATAAAAATCGGATACGAGCTGCTCAAGCAGCCCCCCTTTTCCTTGAAAGTAATAAGAAATGTGGGCAACGTTGACGTTTGCTTCCTTCGCAATCTCACGGACAGAGGTTCCAGAAAATCCTTTTTGGTTAAAAAGTCTGATGGCAGCATCCATAATACGGTCTTTTGTTTGCATGGTTGTTGATGTTTTCATCCGCTCACCCCTCTTCATGTTTACATACTTCAAGATGAAGGCAGAAGTTCCTTTTACAATTGCTCGACAAATCCCACACGCGAGACGCAAGTTATGTATTTTTAAGATAGAAAGTAGGAGATTTTCATGTTTCATGTCGAAAAACAGTCTGGCGATCCTTCAAAAGACTATCAATTGCTTGTCAAACAGGTAGAAGCCATTACAGATGGTGAACCTGATCTGATTGCCAATTTGGCAAATGCAGCTGCGCTGCTCTATCACACACTTCCTGAAGTCAATTGGGCAGGGTTTTATTTAGCAAAGGACGGCGAACTTGTGCTTGGACCGTTTAACGGACTGCCTGCATGTGTGCGCATCCCTTCTGGAAAAGGTGTTTGCGGTACAGCATTTGCGACAGGTGAAGTACAGCGTATCGCTGATGTCCATGCATTCCCTGGACATATTGCCTGTGATGCCGCATCGCAATCTGAAATTGTCATTCCGCTCAAGGTCAATGGACAGATCATTGGGGTGCTCGACATTGACAGCCCTGTGAAAGACCGCTTCAGTGAAGTAGATGAGACCTACCTTATTCAATTTACAGACATTCTCCAACAGGCGTTATCCGTCTCTAAGGATGCGTAATCATGCAGAAAAAGCAGGCACATTGTCTGCTTTTTTATGTTTCTTTATATAATGGGGAACGTCACCTTTGCCTCTAAATAGGTTGACTTCTCCTATCCAGCGTCATATAATAGAGTTTGTGTGAAATATGGCAGCCTTTTTGTTCGGCTTTTTTGTATCATTTTGTTCCTTCTATATGAAGGTGCATCTTGTAACTCCCTGCTGCTGGAGCGAGGATGCATGAAAACATAATGACGAAAAAGAGGAAGAACAGACGGTTTTTATTTTTCACAAATAAAAACAATAAGGAGGAGTCACATTATGGCTCGCTATACAGGTCCAAGTTGGAAGATTTCCCGCCGTTTAGGCATTTCATTAAGCGGAACAGGTAAGGAACTTGAAAAACGCCCTTACGCTCCAGGCCCACATGGTCCAGGACAACGCAAAAAACTATCTGAATACGGTTTACAATTACAAGAGAAGCAAAAGCTTCGTCACATGTACGGTGTCAACGAACGTCAATTCCGTACACTATATGACAGAGCTGCTAAACTTCCTGGTAAACAAGGTGAAAACTTCATGATCCTTCTTGAAACTCGCCTTGACAACCTAGTATACCGTCTTGGCCTTGCTCGTACTCGCCGCCAAGCTCGTCAGCTAGTAAACCATGGTCACATCCTTGTTGATGGAAGCCGTGTAGACATCCCATCTTTCTCTGTGAAACCAGGTCAAACGATTGCTCTTCGTGAGAAATCTCAAAACCTTACAGTAGTGAAAGAATCAGTTGAAGTTAACAACTTCGTTCCTGAATACCTTTCTTTCGATGCTGAAAAGCTTGAAGGAACTTTCACTCGTCTTCCAGAGCGTTCTGAATTAGCGCCTGAAATCAGCGAACAACTAATCGTTGAGTTCTACTCTCGTTAATTTCATTACTTCTCTAAGAGAGAGCAAACAAACCCTAGATCCCTTGATTGTTCAAGGATTCCTAGGGTTTTTTGTTTCGGGTCAAACATATAAAGTAAAAGCAAGTGTATGACAGTGTTTAACAGCATCCTTTTTATGTTATAATACAAATAGAATTAGCGTAAAATAAAAGAAGCCAGGATGCTGTCACATCCCGGCAATGCACAAATGCTTGGCTCAAAGTGAGCTGGCTAGAAGGTACGCAATAAATGGACCTACCCTACAAGTTCTCTAGGCTCAAAGGGTGGTCTATTTCTTTTTGTCTATATACGTCAACAAAGCAAGTATAAACATCCCAAATAAAAACATAAGGGACAATGCTTGAAAAATTCACATAATCTCTTTTCCCCTCCATTCTTACTTCAATCAAACCTGTCTCTATTTTTATATACAAATATAGGTAATATTTCATTGAATTACCTTTTTTCTATTGGTACAATATTGATAGATGACATATCAGTCGTTTGGTCTTCTATAGTACGCAGATGGAGGAGTTCCATGTATAGTATTACAATCATTCTATTCTTACTTTTAATCTTAGCAATGATTGCCTATTCTCTTTTAAGAAAAAAACAGATGATAGGTGATCCACCCAATAGACTTGCTGCATGTCTATTTATCTTTCTGCTCTTTTTTTCTCTCTGCTTCGCGATCGCGGTTCAATGTGTATTACTATATATCGTCGTTTTAGGTGTGAATTTTCTTTTTGAGGATTACATCACGTATGAGTCGTTTTTTTCTTTGATCTCATTCTCTTTATTCGCAAGTGTCATCGCCGTTTTTTGGTCACCTTTTCTGTTATTTATAGGAAAAGGCCTGGCTTATTTACTTAAACTTCCTTCATGGCTCACTTATGCTTTGGAATGGGTGAGTTCTTGGATCGTTTTATATTTCTCTATCAACTATATCCTTCACATCAATCTAGTGAATGTATCAATAGGAGATTACGGCATATTGATCTTATCATTCTTTGTCAGTTTTATATTTATTGAGATTGATCTCGTTTACTCACGTATGAAACAACGCAAACAATCACTTAATACGTAAAAAAGCTCCTAGATCTCTTTCTAGGAGCTTTCAAACTTTTATTCTTGACTTGTCCATTTTGCGATGAGCTGCTCTGTTGTCATGACAGTCGCAAATTCATCATGCAGGGTTGCAAGTGAGAGCCGGTGGATCGTTTCTGGGTCAAAATATGTACCATTTTGATCTGTTAGCCCAAAGGCGGCTGTTGCATCTGAGATCAAGTACGTATCAAAGCCAAGATTTCCACTCATTCTTGTGGTCGTTGATACGCAGTGAGGTGTTGTTAATCCTGCGATTACGACCGTGTCAATCTGGTTTGATCTTAGATGTTCCTCTAAGTTAGTACCAATAAAGCTGCTGTTGACTTTCTTTTGTATCACTGTTTCTTCCTCTAGCGGGTTAGCAATATCTTTGAAAAGGTGCCCTTCATTTGCTGGATGAAATACAGAATCCGAATTGTCGGATGTATGCTGAATATGAATCACTTTCCAGCCTTTCTCTCTCCAAAACATCAATAGCCGGCTGATATTTTCCTCTGCCTCTAGGTTATTGCGTTCTCCCCATTTTTCATGCTCGAACGCTTTTTGTACATCTACAATGATGAAAGCCTTTTGATTCTTTTTCACAAACGCCCACCTCCGAAGATTCTTATTCACTACATGTAGTGTAAGGAATGGGGATCGTTTTGTACATGTTTTTATTTGGCTATGTACGATGTTTTGTCTGTTTTCGCAACAAAAAGACAAAACACATACTGGCCATGATGTAATAAATACCAATGATCGATGTACAGTTAGACAGCACCTCACCTATTTGAACTGATTTGATCATCTTCATCCAGATGAAATAGATGATGAGAAATAAGCACGGAAAGTAGAGACAGTATCCTAAAAAATATTGCTTGAATTTTTGCATCATCGTTTTGCCTCCTTTATCAATATCTCTTTCATCTAGCAGCTGCCATATGCCAGTTGACATCAAAAAAGACAGCATATGCGCTGTCTTTTTTCGTTTTTTAATTCGTATTCTGTCCTCCGCCGTTCAGTCCTTCTTTAATATACCCTTTCACTTGGCTTGAGGTTAATAGACCGATATGGCCAACGCCATGGATCAGGATGTTTCTTGCGCCAATTAAACGAGAGAGGCTGTTGACGACAATAAGATCTGCTGAGCTGTAGACGGATGTGTAAAGAATTTTTTGATTTGGATCTGTTCCTGGTAATGCTCTGCTTGAAACGAGTCCGTTTGCTCCACCAATTGTGACAACGTTTTCAATTTTATCTCCGCCATCTAGATTCTTAATATAGTATAACGTGTTCGCCCCGCCCATACTATGAGCCACAATATCTACTTTTTTGGCACCCGTTTTGTCTAACACATCTTGGACGAATTTGGATAGACGCGGACCATTGTTGCGGTTATTTCCTGTTTTGTCTATGAAATCGATAGCATATAATTGGTTTCGATCCCAGCCTTGTGTGATCAAGTAATTTTTAATAGAAAAAAAGTTATAAGAGGCACCACCAATGCCGTGCACCATCACAACCGGATTATGCTCAGCCGCCTTCACGTCTTTCGGCTGGATAAAAGCCATTGAACCTATCACCAATGCAAGCGCAACGAGAATTTGCAAACTCCTTTTCTTAAAAAGAAACACTTTCATTCCCCCTTATTCATCTTATACGAATCTATTTTATACAAGAAAAATATGACAGAAAAGTGAACAAGGTAATGTTTATGAGATGATTTTACAGCCCTATAAATAATCAAAAAGCACCTTGAACTTTTTAAATTAAAACAAAAAGACTACAAGACCTTTTTTCTTTCATATATAATATCAATAGACAAAAGGAGGTTCTACTAGATGCTGTTTACTCAAACACCTGCACCACCCTATTATGCCGTGATTTTCACATCAAAACGAACAAATGTCGAGCAGAAAGAATACGATGCAGCTGCTCAAAAAATGGAAGAATTAGCGAAAGACCTAGACGGGTTTCTTGGAATAGAAAGCGTACGAGATGAACATGGTGTTGGAATCACTGTCTCTTACTGGGATTCATTAGCAGCCATCAAAGAATGGAAAGCACATACAGCACATCAGCGTGTTCAAAAAAAAGGGGAAAAAGATTGGTATGAATCCTATACAACCCGAATTTGTAAGGTAGAACATGCTTATACAAACGAAGATTCACTCCTTGAACAAGAAGCAGACGAATGAGCTACTTCTACATAAAAAAGAAAAGCACCTCAATGTACACGAACATTTGAGGTGCTTTTCCATGATGTTTACTGTTTCATATAGATTTATTTATACGTCACGAGGAAGTATTTCTTCTTCCCTCTTCTTAAAACAGTAAATTGGTTTTCAATTCGGTCATCAGCTGAGAGAACATAGTCTTTATCTGTTTGTCTTTCTCCGTTGATGGAAACAGCACCATTTGTGATATCTTCACGTGCTTGACGCTTTGATGGAGACAGCTTTGATTCCACAAGGATATCGACAAGTGTTAATTCTTCTGTGCTGCTTTTTTCCATAGATGGAACATCCTTAAAGCCTACTTTCACTTCTTCAGCTGTAAGAGATTTGATCTCGCCTTTGAATAGCGCATTTGAGATGTTGACAGCCTGTTCTAGTGATTCACGGCCATGTACAAGTGTTGTCACTTCTTCTGCTAGACGGCGCTGTGCTTCACGCTTTTCAGGTGCTGTTTGTACTTTTTCTTCGTAAGATGCGATCTCTTCTTTTGATAAGAACGTAAAGTATTTTAAGTATTTCACGACATCACGGTCATCTGTGTTGATCCAGAATTGGTAGAACTCATAAGGAGACGTTTTTTCTTTATCTAACCAGATGGCGCCGCCTTCTGTTTTACCAAACTTTGTGCCGTCTGCTTTTGTGACAAGCGGCATCGTCAGACCGAATGCTTTTGCCCCTTCTGCTTCGGATTTACGGATCAGCTCAAGTCCAGATGTGATATTTCCCCACTGGTCACTTCCGCCGATTTGCAGCTTACAATTTTCATTTCTGTAAAGGTTTAAGAAGTCTAAAGACTGCAGGATGACATAGCTGAACTCTGTGTAAGAAATCCCTGTTTCGATACGTGAGCTCACGATATCTTTTGCCAGCATGAAGTTCACACCGAAGTTCTTTCCAATATCACGAAGGAACGTGATGACATTCATTTGGCTGATCCAGTCGTAGTTATTGACGATGACGGCTGGGTTTACGTCCGCTTCAAAATCAAGAAATTGAGAGAGCTGGCCTTTGATTTTCTCTGACCACTGTTCGACGATTTCTGCCGGGTTGAGTGAACGTTCTGCTTTTTTGAAACTTGGGTCACCAATCAGTCCAGTTGCGCCGCCAACAAGAGCAATCGGGTGATGACCTGCTTCTTGGAATCTGCGTAATGTCAAAATTGGTAATAGATGACCGATGTGTAAGCTGTCAGCTGTCGGATCAAAGCCGGAGTATAGCTTGATTTTCTCTTCTGCTAATAATTTTGTTAAACCTTCTTCATCTGTTTGCTGCTGAATTAATCCTCTGAACGATAGCTCTTCCATCAATTGACTCATTTCCAAATCTCCTTTTTTTACAATTCAACATAAAAAACGCCCCTTCGAATGAACGAAGGGACGATATATATCGCGGTACCACCCTGCTTAAAAGACAAAAAATCTCGTCTTTTCACTTACACTGATAACGGACAGATCCGTTCTTTCACTAATCAGGGCATGCTCCTTTTCGTAAAAGCGGTTCGTGAGGGTAATTCGAATATCTCTTTGTACTGACTCGCACCAGCCGTCAGCTCTCTTCAACAGGGAAAGATCATTCTACTGAATCTCAGTCAAAACCTTTTCATATTCAACTAATGTCATTTTTAACACACTTTTGATATCAAGTCAACTGATGAAAAAATTAATCTTCCATTGTCGAAAGGTCGCCAGCAGGTAAATTCAGCTCCCACGCCTTTAGCACACGTCTCATGATTTTTCCGCTTCTCGTTTTTGGCAGTTTGTCTTTAAACTCAATTTCTCGCGGTGCCGCATGTGCTGCGAGTCCTTTTTTCACAAACGTACGAATCTCTTCTTTCAGCTCATCTGTCGGCTCATATCCGCTTCTGAGCGCAATAAATGCTTTAATAATTTCACCGCGGACCGGATCTGGCTTTCCAATGACACCAGCCTCCGCAATAGCTGGATGTTCGACAAGTTTACTTTCCACCTCAAATGGACCGACCCGCTCTCCTGACGTCATGATGACATCATCGACACGTCCCTGGAACCAAAAGTATCCGTCTTCGTCCATATAAGCTGAATCTCCTGAAACATACCAATCTCCCGGCATAAAGTAAGATTCATATTTTTCAGGATTGTTCCAGATCGTATGCATCATAGAAGGCCAGCCTTTTTTAATGGCAAGGTTGCCCATCCGGTATGGCGGAAGTTCATTTCCTGCATTATCCACAATCGCCGCTTCTACGCCTGGAATTGGTTTTCCCATCGAGCCTGGCTTGATGTCCATGCATGGATAATTACAAATCAGCTGTGCACCCGTTTCTGTCATCCACCAAGTGTCGTGAATTCGTTTGCCAAAAACAGCATCTCCCCAGCGAATGACTTCTGGATTCAGAGGCTCTCCCACACTTAAGACATGGCGGAGCGAGCTGAGGTCATATTTTTGAATGAGGTCATCCCCTGCCCCCATGAGCATTCTAAAGGCGGTCGGGGCACTGTACCAAACGGTTACACCTAGTGATTCAATGGTTCCATACCACGTATCAGGATTAAACCGGCCGCCTAAAATCACATTCGTCGCCCCATTTAACCACGGTGAAAAAATACCGTACACTGTGCCTGTAACCCAGCCTGGATCAGCTGTACACCAGTAAACGTCATCTTCTTTCAAGTCAAGCACCCATTTACCAGTCTGACCTTGCTGGACCATTGCACCATGGACATGCAGCACACCTTTTGGCGTACCAGTAGATCCTGATGTGTAATGAAGCAGGAAGCCATCTTTTTCATCCATCCATTCAATTTCAAGCTCCTTTGCTGCCTCCTCAAACGCCTTTTCATAGTGAATTGTCCGGACGCCATCGACATCTTCGTTTTCACCGCCGACAATGATGACAGATTCAAGCTTTGGAAGCTCTGCAAATGGAATTCGCTCAAGCAGATCCGGTGTTGTTACGATCACCTTTGCCTCACTATTTTCTAAACGGTCTTTGACGGCGCCTTCCATAAATGCCTCAAATAACGGGCCAACGATCGCACCAATTTTAACTGCGCCAAGCAGAAGAAAATAGAGCTCAGGTGATCTTGGCATAAAGATAAACACGCGATCCCCTTTTTCCACATGCGCCTTTTCTCTGAATAGATTTCCCGCTTTGTTTGTATTGATTTTCATATCCCTGAACGTATACTTTTCATCCCGCTGTGAATCTTTGTAGTGAAGCGCCACCTTGTTCTGGCGAAACGAGTCCGCATGTCTGTCAATCGCTTCATAGGCTGCATTTATTTTTCCTGTTTCATACCAGGAGAAGTTTTTTCTTGCTTCCTCCCATGAAAAATCTTTGTATGCCTGCTCATAATCATTTAAATGATAATCCCCTTTTACTGATGGTAGCGTTTCCAATTTCATCAAACAGTCCCCCTTTGCATACGTTTACAATGACCATTATAGTATAGATGACTTTTTTTCTCAATTTTTAAAAAACTTCTGATGAAACCGTTTTAAATATTGCAAGATTTAAGATAGAATAGAGACGACTCACTAGAATTAGGGGCGGTGGATACGTGGAGCATCCTAAAACTTATTATTCAAAAACCATTGAGCGAGAAACAGGTTCCATCCTGATTGAAGGACCGGTACCTGCATCAGAGCTTGCGAACTATACGTTTCATGAAGGACTAACGGCATTTCGCACGCCTGAGGAGCAGAAACAAGCACTTGTTGAAATAGCAGATCTTCCAGAAGGACGTATTATCATTGCAAGAGTGGATGAGCTTGTCGTAGGTTATGTCACATATTTGTATCCTGATCCACTTGAGCGCTGGTCAGAGGGCAAAATGGACAATTTAATTGAGCTTGGCGCGATTGAGGTCGCTCCTCCATTTAGAGGGTGCTCACTTGGCAAGCATTTACTTGATGTGAGCATGATGGATGAGCAAATGGAGAATTACATCATCATTACAACTGAATATTACTGGCATTGGGATTTAAAGGGGACAAAGAAAAACGTTTGGGAGTACCGCAAAATGATGGAGAAAATGATGAACGCAGGCGGTCTTGTCTGGTTTGCAACAGACGAGCCAGAAATCAGCTCACATCCAGCCAATTGTTTAATGGCCAGAATTGGGAAACATGTGAGTCCTGATTCGATCGAGCGTTTCGATCGTCTTCGCTTCCATCAGCGTTTTATGTATTAACGTTCAATTCGTTTTTTTGGCAAAGGGGATTGGTAAACAATGATGATTGAACAAATTATGGAGCGTGATGTGATCACGCTGCGAAAAACCGATACGATTGAAGAAGCCATTCAAAAAATGAGTGCACACCACATCCGGCATATCCCGATCGTATCTGATCAAGGGTCTGTCATTGGGATGGTGACAGATCGGGATATTAAAAATGCCAGTCCAAGTATTTTTGAAACAGAGAAAAGGAAGCTCTTTATTCAGCGGCCAGTAGAAGAGATCATGGTATTAGAGACAATCACTGCTCACCCGCTTGATTTCGTTGAGGAGATATCAAGTGTCTTTTTTGAGCACGGAATTGGCTGTCTTCCAGTGGTGAGACGCGGCAAGCTTGTAGGTATTATCACAAAGACGGATTTGCTTCGTACGTTTGTAAGACTGACAGGTGCAGATCAGCCTGGATCGCACTTAGAGGTTGAAGTGGAGCAGATGACAGAAGGTCTCGCAGATATTACGGCCATTTTAAAGGAGCAGCATATTCAAATGCTGAGTGTGCTTGTGTACCCGCATGCAAATGAGGCATCTAAAGTGCTCGTATTCCGCCTTCAAACCATTCACGCAGATCATGTGACGAAGCTGATTCGCGCAAAAGGCTATAAGGTGCTCTGGCCTATGGAGCAGACGATCAAATGAAGGAAGCGACCTTTGTTTTTTCACCATCTTTTCAAACGTACCAATTTAATCAAGATCATCCCTTCAATCAGCTTCGTGTCTACTTAACTTATGATCTTCTTCAAAAAATGAAGGCGTTAACAGAGGATGAGATCGTCGCACCGCGTATGGCTACTTTGGAGGAATTAAAGCTTGTCCATACAGCAGATTATATTCAGGCTGTGCAGCGGGCAAGTGAAGGAAAGCTGTCTACGGCAGAGGGTGAACGATACGGTCTTGGCACTGAGGATACACCGATGTTCGCAGGCATGCATGAGGCGGCATCTCTCCTTGTTGGCGGAACATTAACAGCTGTTGATCAAGTGATGCTCGGTCATTCGCAGCATGCACTCAATCTTGGCGGCGGGCTTCACCACGGATTCAAAGGGCGTGCATCTGGCTTTTGTATTTATAATGACAGCTCTGTGGCGATTCAATATATTCAAAAGACATATGGCGCTAGAATTTTATATATTGATACGGATGCTCATCACGGCGATGGTGTCCAGTTCAGCTTCTATGACGACCCAGAAGTATGTACGGTGTCCATTCATGAAACGGGACGCTACTTGTTCCCTGGAACCGGACAAGTACAGGAAAGAGGTCACGATAAAGGCTATGGCTACGCCTATAATATTCCGCTGGATGCATTTACGGAGGATGAATCGTTTCTCGAAGCATATCGAACAGCAGTGACTGAGATTGCTGCTTTTTTTAAACCAGATGTGATTTTGACGCAAAACGGGGCAGATGCACACTACTATGATCCGTTAACTCATTTATCTGCCACCATGAAAATATATGAGGAAATTCCTAGACTTGCCCATGAGCTTGCGCATCAATATTGTGATGGCAAATGGATCGCTGTTGGCGGAGGGGGATATGATATTTGGCGCGTCGTTCCAAGAGCGTGGAGCCGCATTTGGCTTGAAATGAAAGGCATTACACCGCCAGTTGAGCTGCCTCAGGACTGGATTCAGGCATGGAATAAACAATCGCCTGTTACCCTTCCATCCACGTGGAGAGACCCTGACGATTTATATCCACCGATTCCAAGAAAAGCAGAAATCACAGAAAAAAATGCACAAACAGTAGAAAAAGCACTTATGCCTGTTAGAAGAGAAAAGAAAAAGGCATAAGAAAAGCAGGCTATCCCTCATAAGGTAGCCTGCTTTTTTTGCTTTATTTCGTTGATTGTCTTTCTTCAATTCTGTGCGGAAGCTCAACAATTTGATCGTCCACTTGTTCTTTGTTCATCAGCTTTGTGAGCAATCTCATCGCAACAGCACCAATATCATATGTCGGCTGAACCACTGTTGTCAGCTGAGGACGCACCATGAGAGAAAGTCTTGTGTTATCAAAGCCAATCACTTCTAAGTCTTCAGGAATAGATACCCCTCTGTCTTGTGCTCCATGAATGACACCTAGAGCCATTTCATCTGTAGCTGCGATAACAGCTGTCGGCTTGTCAGACTGCTCAAGCAGATGAGCAAGTGCTTCAATCCCAGAATCATAAGAGTAATCGCCTTCAGCGACGAGCGTATCGTCAAACGCTATGCCCGCTTCTTCAAGTGCTCGCTTATAACCTGCAAGCTTTCTCACGGAATTAATTGGTTCTGACATTGGACCAGAAACAAACGCAATTCGTTTATGTCCTTTTTCAACTAACAGCTGAACTGAGTCATAAATGGCCTGCTCATAGTTGATGTTGACGGATGGTGTTTGAGCCTGCTCTTCAACAGATGCTGCAAGAACAATCGGCACAGGAGAGCGCTTAAATTCTTCCACATGCACATCTGTGATATTTCCGCCCATAAAGACAATTCCGTCTACTTGTTTGCCGAGCATCGTATTTAACAAATGAAGCTCTTTATCTGTATTTTGATCTGAGTTGCTCAAAATGATGTTGTATTTATACATCGTAGCGATGTCTTCAATACCGCGTGCTAATTCCGAATAGAAGATACTAGAAATATCAGGGATGATGACCCCAACTGTCGTTGTTTTTTTACTTGCTAGGCCTCGAGCCACTGCATTCGGACGATAGCCAAGGCGGTCAATCGCTTCAAGCACCTTTTTTCTTGTTGTTGGTTTTACGTTTGGATTACCATTTACTACACGTGATACCGTTGCCATACTTACATTTGCTTCTCTTGCTACATCATATATTGTAACATTATTCACATAAATCACTCCTTCAAATACACTTCATATCTATAGCATTCACCAATTGGATAGAGACATGTCAGATACGAGGAAAATAATATCCTATTTGTCATTAAAACGATGAAAAGAGACACATAATTTTTCAATCTACATCAAAATGACATTCTTTTATGAAATTATACACGTTTTTTTGTCATATGAAAACGTTCCCTTTCTTTTTATAACTAAATTAAACAAACTTTAATCAGCTTGTTACCTGTAAATTGAATCATATTTCATAAAAAAACATCGAGAACGCCAGCTATGACAATGATCTTAGCAGATTCTATCGAATTTTAAAAATGAAAACATTGTGAACAAGCACTTTTTAGGGTTGCAATGTGCTTTCTTCCTTTCATTCCCAAACTTCATGGTATTTTCTCCATAAAAAAACCGCCGGGCAGTTATCCGGCGGCTATTTCTATCTATGATTACGCGTGAATATTCACAAGTGGTCTTAACGCATCTAACCATTTTTCAAATTGTGGAATGTCCATTTGCTGCGCTGAGTCAGACAGTGCAACAGATGGATCTGGATGTACTTCTGCCATGACACCGTCTGCTCCAATCGCAAGAGCTGCTTTCGCTGTTGGAAGGAGAAGATCTCTACGTCCAGTTGAGTGCGTCACATCAACGAAGACTGGTAGATGTGTCTCTTGTTTCAAGATTGGCACTGCCGAGATATCTAGTGTATTTCTTGTCGCTGTTTCGTATGTGCGGATACCGCGCTCGCAAAGGATGATTTGATCGTTTCCTTGGGCGATGATGTATTCAGCTGCATTGATGAATTCTGAAATGGTCGCTGCAAGACCGCGTTTTAAAAGAACTGGTTTCTTCACGGAACCGGCTTCTTTTAATAGCTCGAAGTTTTGCATGTTACGTGCCCCAATTTGGATGACATCGATATGCTCAATCGCTTCTTCAATATGAGCAGGATTGACAATTTCACTAATGACAGCAAGACCGTATTCATCCGCTACACGCTTTAGAATCTTTAGACCGTCTACACCAAGTCCTTGGAAGTCGTATGGACTTGTGCGAGGCTTAAATGCGCCTCCGCGAAGTAGTTTTAATCCCTGCTGTTTCGCTGCTGCCGCTACTTCTGCGACTTGCTCGTAGCTTTCAACGGCACATGGTCCAACGATGAAACGCTGCTTTCCATCACCGATCGCTTCCCCATTGATGTTCACGATTGTGTTTTCTGGTTTTTTCTTACGAGAAACAAGAAGTGCTTTGCTGTGGTCATCTTCTTGAAGCTCTAGACCTGCTTTGAAAATCTCTTTGAAAATATGCTGAATCGTTGAGTTTTCAAATGGTCCATCATTTTCTTCAAGAATTTGGTTCAGCATTGTGCGCTCTCTGACAGGATCATAACGGTTGACACCTTGCGCTTCTTTCGCTTTTCCAATTTCTTTTACAATGTTTCCTCTTTCATTGATCAGTTTTAAGATTTGAAGATTTAGTTCATCTGCCTGCTGCCTCAATTTTTCTAGTTCATTGTTGCTCATTTTTGTCATCCTTTCCTCTGCCTGCTCTCGCTTTTTATTTTTTCATTCTTTCATGATAGGGTTTATTATAAACAAAGATTTCGGAATTGTCACGAAAATTTTCTTTATTACCCAAACGCTTTTAAGCGGTAAAGTATTGTATGTAAGATTATAGCATACTTTTCGTTCAAGTAAACCTTTTTTTATAAAAAAAAACGTCAGCCGCTGCTGACGTTTCTTTTACAGATTATGTTCAAGCGCTTCTTTTGTAATGCTTGAGTGGGATGCATGCCACTTCACTTTTCCACCACTAAAGACGAGTGCTTGAGGACTTTCGTGCTTGACACCCGATTTTTCAGCCACGTAGGATGAAAGCTCTCTCGTGTTTTGAATTTGTAAGAAATACGTTGGCACGTCTTCATGTGCAGACGCAAATGCTTCAAACTCTTGAAAAGCTGCTTGGCTGATCGGACATGTCAAACTGTGCTTAAAAAAGACAAAGGTCCCATCTTGATTCGTTAGTTGATCAAACTGTTCTTCTGTTTCAATGAGTTGTTTTGACATGATGTTCTCCTTCTTCACTTCGAGCAGTGAGAGTTAGCCTTTAGTCGATTGTTCTACTTTTTCTTTGACATCTTTGATGCCGTCTTCAATTTCTGATTTTGCTTCTTGTGCTCTTACTTTTGCTTCATCTGCTACATCAGATGCTTCACTTGCCAAATCCGCTGCCGCATCTTCTGCTTCATTTTTCACGTGATTAGCTTTTCCAGCCGCACGCTCTTTTATGTCTTTCACTTTGTCTAAAATCTGGTTTGACTGCTCTGCTACAAGCTGAGACAATTCAGACGTTTTATCTTTCGCAATCGTCACATATTCAGTGCCTTTTTCTTTTGCATCTGTTGTGAGCCGGTCTGTTTTTTCTTTTAACGCATTCGCTTGGGTGTTCAAATCATCGCGAAGCTCTTTCCCTGACTTCGGTGCTAAAAATAATGCTGTTGTTGCACCAACAATTCCACCAATAAGTGTTCCGATCAAAAAGTCTTTGCTATTGATTCCGTCTTTGCTCATGATTATTCCTCCTATGCGAATATGGTTTATTTTTGTTGTTTACGCTGTTTCCATTTTTTATAAATTTCAAGTGCTGCGTTACTCCAGCTTACCACATCCGTCACTTTTTCTTGATTTCTTTCAACGGATGAAGAAACCGCACCAGCTGCCTGCTTTATGCTTGTATTAAATTGGTTGATCGAGCCGCCAATTCCCTGCACCGCATCCACAACTGTGCCTAGTTTTGCTGATTTGTCTTGAATATCTTCAGCAAGCTGATTCGTCTTATGTAGCAACTGTGCTGTCTCTGTGGTGATGCCTTGCATCTGACCTTCAAGACCCTCTAAAGTTGATGCAACATTCTTTAATGTCAGCTGTAAGGATTTTAACGTTTTGGACAAATAGATGACAAGAATGAGGAAAGCAATTGCGATCAGTGCAACGCTTAGATATAGAATAATAATCATCTGATACCTCCTTTGCTGCGGGCATATTCAATTCATTACCCTCTCGTTGTATCATTCAAACATCGCCTAGAATGACCGATTGAATAATAATTCTACACTTATTCGCTAATTCCTGTCCACAGCGAACGAAAAAAAGCGGCAGATGTTGACACATTTAGCCCATTTGTCACATTTTATTCAAAATAAAAAAAGTGCCGTGTTGAACGGCACTTTTCGTTTAAGCATTTATACAGCGACTTTTTCATAAGCACGCAAATATTTTTGAATGTCTCCTGCTCCCATAAAGATCAGAATCGCATCTTCGTGCGCTTTCAGCACAGATGTGTCTTCTTCCTCAATCAATTGGGCCTGCGGGATTTTTTCTCGTAAATCTTCAATGCTCAGCTTCCCAATGTTTTCGCGGGCTGAACCGAAAATATCACAAAGGTAGACATAGTCGGCTTTCTTTAGACTGTCAGCAAATTCACTTAAGAATTGCTGTGTACGTGTGAACGTATGAGGCTGGAAGACAGCCACAATATCACGGTCCGGATATTTTTGGCGAGCCGCTTCAATCGTGACCTCAATTTCAGTTGGGTGATGTGCATAATCGTCAATTAAGACCTGCTCACCGACCACTTTTTCATTAAAGCGTCGTTTCACACCGCCAAATGTCGTTAATGCGCCTTTGATAAGCTCTACATCAATGGACTCATAGTGACATAATGCAATGACAGCTAACGAGTTGAGGACATTATGATTTCCGTAGGCAGGAATGTAGAAGGTATCATAAAACGTATTGCGTACAAATACATCAAATGTGGTACCTTCCGTATTTTTCACAACATTGCGTGCTTGGAAATCATTTTCTTCGTTGAAACCGTAGTACACAACAGGTACCTTCGCTTGAATCTTTGGCAGATGCTCATCATCACCACAGGCAATAATGGCTTTTTTCACTTGAAGCGCCATGTTTTGAAACGCATCAAACACGTCATTAATATCCGAGAAATAATCAGGGTGATCAAAATCAATATTGGTCATGATCGCATAATCTGGATGATAGCTGAGGAAGTGTCTGCGGTATTCGCATGCTTCAAAGACAAAATACTCGCTGTTTTCTTTTCCCATTCCAGATCCATCACCGATTAAGTACGAAGTAGGTTTTGCTGCCTGCATGACGTGAGCAAGCAGTCCTGTTGTCGATGTTTTGCCATGAGCACCAGTAATCGCAACGTTTGTGAATGAATCCATGTATTCTCCAAGGAATTTATGGTATCGAATGACAGGAATCCCTTCAGAAAGGGCACGTTCAATCTCAGGGTGTGTATCAGGGAATGCATTTCCTGCGATGACCGTCATTCCCGGCTGAATATTATCTGGGTCAAATGGTAGAATTTTAATATTTCGTTCTTCTAATGCTTTTTGTGTAAAGATATGTTTTTCGATATCCGATCCTTGGACAGTATACCCAGTATCATGAAGAATTTGGGCCAGTGGACTCATACCTGTCCCTTTTATTCCAACAAAATGATAAACAGTCATAATTGTACCTCCAACAAACGTCTATCTGACTTACAGTATATGACGCTCATTTCAATTTGCAACTTGTGATTTTTGCCTCTAGCTGATCACAGATCGCAGCTCCAAATAAAGATTTTTTCCGATCTTCCTATTCTAATCAATATTAACTATGATTAGTATCCGACAACTTTCCCATTTCTAACACCTGCTTCCGCTTATTTTACATAAAAAAGCGTTCTGGCAGACATGCGAAAAGCGTCCAATTACAAAATTGCACCTATGTGCTATCATACCATGTTTATAAAAAAAATGAAGTGGTTTGTTTAGATCAACTGTTCTAAGTCACTCAGCGTCATGAGCACTTCTCTTGGCTTACTGCCTTTCGCCCCAGAGATCATCCCCTCGCGCTCCATCATGTCAATCAGTCTGGCTGCACGATTGTAGCCAATTCTAAATCTTCGCTGCAAACTTGATGTGCTGGCGCTATTCTGCTCGATGGCAAAACGGCAGGCATCCATAAACAATTCATCTTCGTCTGTAATCGCAGAGCCTTGGAGCATTAGTTCCTCCTGTTCAAAAAGGAACACTGGCTTACGCTGCTTTCTCACATGTGCTACCACTTGATCAATCTCACGGTCTGATACAAAGTTCCCTTGCAGCCTTGTCGGCTTGCCGGATCCATTTTCTAAGAAGAGCATGTCTCCTTTTCCGAGAAGCTTTTCTGCACCTGCCATGTCAATAATGGTTCTTGAATCAACCTGACTTGAAACAGAAAACGCAATTCTTGTTGGGATATTGGCTTTAATGAGACCTGTAATGACATCCACAGACGGTCTTTGTGTCGCAATCAATAAGTGAATGCCGCATGCTCTTGCTTTTTGTGCAATTCGGCAGATGCTTTCTTCGACTTCATTTGGGGCGACCATCATTAAATCAGCCAGCTCATCGATTACCACAACGAGATAAGGCAGTTTTTCACCCATTTGTTTTTCTTTCACAAGTTCATTGAAACGTTTAATTTCTCTCACGCCAGAGTGTGCAAATAGTTCATAGCGTCTTTCCATTTCATCCACTACCCATTTCAGAGCAGCAGTTGCTGTCTTGGCATCCGTGATGACGGGACTCACAAGATGCGGAATGTGATTATACGGCGCTAATTCAACCATTTTAGGGTCAATTAAGAGCATTTTCACTTCATCTGGTGATGCTTTAAACATGAGGCTTACTAAAATCGTATTAATGCAGACGCTTTTTCCTGAACCGGTTGCTCCGGCAATTAAGCCATGCGGCATTTTTTGCAGATCAACCACGACGGGCTGGCCTGAAATATCTAATCCGAGTGCCGCTGTTAAAGGAGATGGATTGTCTCTAAACGCACTGCTTCTGATCATTTCTCTTAAGAACACCATTTTACTGTGCAGGTTTGGCACTTCGATCCCGATCGTGTTCTTTCCTGGAATCGGTGCTTCAATTCGAATATCCTTTGCGGACAAACTAAGTTTAATATCATCTGACAGGTTCGTGATTTTGTTCACTTTGACACCTGGTTCTGGATGTACTTCAAACCTTGTCACAGAAGGTCCCTGTGTGACATGAACCACACTTGCTCTTACGTTGAAATTTTTAAGTGTCGCATTGAGCAGCTCTGCCCGCTCTTTCACCCATGTGCCGTCCTCTTCTTTTTGAGCTGGCGGTACGTCTAAAAGGGCGAGACTTGGAAAAACATACCCTTGTGTATCGGCTGCTTTCTTTTGCCCTTGCACGCGCTGATCGCTTTTTAACATCATGACATTAAACGGAACCGTAGAGGTTTGACCGCTTGCGCGTTGTGGCTGCGGAGATGTCTGTTTTGGTTCTTCTTTCTTGACTTCATGCGTTTGTTCTTGCTGCTCTGTCTGCTCAATGACCGTTTCTGCCGGTTCAGATGCAGTTTGTTCCTCTGTTAATTGTTCTACTGGCATCACTTGTTCTTCTTCAATTTCAGCTTCTTGAACCAGCTGATCTTCTTGAAAGTCATGTTTGACTGTTCCAGCTTCTTCAAATGCTGCCGCTGGCGCTTCTTCTTGTTTGTCTTCTAGTGGATCAGCTTCTAGTTCTTCCACCGGTTCTGCTGAAATGTTTTCTGTTAACGCCGCTTCTTCTGATGGAATGTCTACTTCCATTTCAATTGCAGGCTGCGAAGGTTCCGGTGTTTCGAAGGTCAACATGTCAATTTCCTCAATATGGTCAGGCTCGCCTTTTATTCCTTCGTCATTGCTTGAGACAGCCTGTTCCGGCTCAGACTCTACCGGCTGAGTCTGATAGACTTCTTCTTGCTGCTTATGTAAATCAGCTTCATATTGATCTTCTGGCTCATTTTCTTCTGGCTGGATGAACGGCTCTTCAGTTAAACGTTCTATCGTCGATTGAACATGATCTTGATAAGCGAGTTCCTCTTGCAATGTATGCGGGGTTACTGCTGGCTCTTTGTCCGTTCTCTCTTCTGCTAACGCTGAAGCCATTTCCTCGATACGTTTTTCTTTCTGTATAGACGGGATGTTCATTTGCTGTCTGACATTCCGTTCACGCTCTGCCTCTTCTGATAACAGTGTGACACGCTGCGCCGTTTCTTCTGCTGCTTTCCTTTGAACTGAAGCTGCTTCTTCTTTTGCATCTGCCCGTTTTGGACGCATATCCTGATGATAGCCATAGATCGGTGATGGAATTTGCTCTGGTTTGAATGGCTTTTTATTCATATCAGGCTGAAGCGTTTGTTTAGGCTGATAGGTTGTCTGCTTGGCCTTTGGCTGGCTTGATTTCACGCGTCTTCTCTCCTGCTTCACTCCATCACGCTGAGGTTCATCTGGAACGAGCGGAAAGCGAAAGTTGCCTTTTGGATATTCATAATACACTTTCGTATCTTCGATTTTTTTATATTCTTTATGCTGTTCAAAAGCTGGCTGCTTTGGTGCAGCTAGATCTTCTTCAGGTCTTGCAGCTTTTTCTTCTTTCTTTTCTTCTCCTAAAAATACACTAAAAAATTTATCTAACCAACTCATCATTTATCACTCACTTTAACTCCCCTTACGTTTTCTTGGGCGATTTTTAGTATACCATTGCTTTTTCATGCAGAAAAGCGAGAAAAGTGCCGCTTTATGCTGTTCATGCTGTTACAGATGAAAAAAAGTCACTAAGTACGTACTTAGTGACTTTTGGTATAACACATTCTTCGCTCCTATGTGCCCGTTTATGGGAGGTTAAGCTTTAAAGGGTTCACCAGCTTGGCGGCTTCCATCTAAAACAAGAATCCCTTTTTCAGCAGGTGCGTCTGGAAGATCTAACTCTTTCGCTGAACAAATCATACCGCTTGATGGAACGCCTCTTAGCTCAGCATCTTTGATGACCATACCGCTTGGCATCACTGCACCGACTTTCGCAACCACGACATATTGACCTTGGTCAACGTTTGGTGCACCGCACACGATTTGTAAAGTTTCATCGCCCACATCAACTTGGCAAATGTTTAATTTATCTGCATTCGGATGCTTTTCTTTTTCCTTTACATAGCCGACAACAAATTTTGGTGATAGATCCACAGTCAACGTTTCACTGACACCGTTTCTGTTTAAAATTTCATTGATATCTTGAACAATGGTTTCAGAAAGCGGGACAGATCCGCTTTCTTCAATTTTCATGTAAGTGGATGCATTGAAGATATTAAAGCCTGTTGTTTCTTTTGTTTCTTGATTGAAGATTCGTACAACATCTCCAAACGTCTCATGACCTACTTCTTCTCTCGTCACATCTTTCAATGAGATAAGGAGTGTGTCGCCTACACCTTCTGCATTATAAAAAACGTTCATTCTTCAAAATTCCCTTCTACTGCTGTTTTGGTCTGCTTTTTGCAAGTATAAAGATCGGTTCAAGCTTACCCTCATCATATAAAAATGACAATGCGGTAATCGGAACCGTGCCGCTGGCGAAGAAGCTCATCGACATCTGTCCTAAAATATCATAGCCTGAATCATTGCGAACATCTGCAATGATGAATACATCTTGATGGGGAACAGAAATTGCCATCTGCCCTTCTATTTTTTGCGCGTATTCTTGTAATAACGATTCATTTAAAAGTCTGCTGGCGTCATACCCGTCATTTGCACGGAAGAAATAAAACCGGTTGCCTGCCACTTCATCCATTTTCACCACTGTTTCTAGCGAACGGACGTTGAAGCTTGCAGTTTCTCTGATTCGCTCTTTTGTCCAGTTTTCCTTCTGAAGCATCTTTTCATCAATTAATCGGTAGGTGCTTCCAAGGTCAAGTGCATAGTAGATTCTCGTTTCAGCTGTATGCTCATCAAACACAAGCGGAATCCCATCACTTGATGCCTCAGGAAAGGAGGTGGAACGAATGACCGGATAGATCTGCTTTTCTTTTCCTGAGATGTGCTGCGCTTCGCCTTTCATGGCACTCAGCGCTTCTTTCACATAATAGACGATCTCATCAATTGTTTCATCAGGCTTTACTTCCCACTTTGCAATAATTGGCGGGAGCTCTAGTGTGATGCCTTTGCCTGTTTGTTTATCTTCAATACGAAGCGTATCTTTTTCCCGGTCAAACTCGTGTGACCAGCTGTCATTCGTCAGACGGCTTTTGAGTTCATTCGCAAGCTGTCTTGATGTCATTTTTGCCATCGTTTTAGACTCTCCTTTCGTTATTTAGAAAGAGAATCTGTTAAAAATGCTTCAATCTCTTCCTTTGTCTTACGATCTTTGCTGACAAAGCGGTTAATCTCTTGTCCGTTTTTAAAGACTAAAAAGCTTGGAATACCGTAAATTTCCCACTCTGCACAAGTGTCAATGAACTTGTCTCTATCGACATAGAAGTACTCAAATTCTGGGTAGTTTGCTTCAAGCTCTGGCAAGAATGGCTCAATAAATGTGCAGTCCGGGCACCAGTCAGCCGAAAATAGCAATACGGTTAAGTCTTCTTGAATCACTTTTTGTAATTCTTCGTTTGATTCAATTTTTTTCATGTTTCATTCCTCCAGTTTGTATGGTTAAATCTCCGAATTGTATATAGCCTTTCTTTCTCATCCATTCTGATACTACCAAACTAATCACTGCCGGGCCAACGATATGCAAGAGAGCGATCGCCAGAAATACAGATGGATGAAACCCCATGACGGTTAGGGTCATGAGCTGTCCAACAAGTCCGCTCGTTCCCATTCCCGCTCCTGCCGCATTATTGACCATCCCAAAGCCAATAATACCAATTGGCGCGAGAATCAGACCAGCAATCGTCGGCGGAATCAGGATGAGTGGGTTTTTCACAATGTTCGAAAGCTGCAACTTTGACGTTCCAATGCCGACAGCCGCAAGACCGCCAAAGCGATTTTCTCTAAAGCCTGCAGCGGCAAAGCCGACCATTTGAGCACAGCAACCAATCGTTGCAGCACCAGCAGCTGTTCCGCTTAAGTCAAGCATGAGCGCAAGTGCAGCACTTGAGATCGGAGAACTGAGAGCAAGTCCAACAATGGTCGCTACCAGTATGCCCATGATCAGCGGGCTTTGGTCTGTTCCCCACATGATGAGCCTGCCAAGCCCTGTCATCATGGCTTCAATCCCAGGTCCGATCAAAGCAGCGGTGAAAAAGCCAGTGATAATGGTGACAAGCGGCGTTAAAATAATATCAATTCTTGTCTCACCACTGACCAGCTTGCCGAGTTCCACACCAATTAATGCTGCGGCAAAGCTTCCAGCAGGCCCCCCAAGCTCTGCTCCTGCAGCGCCTGAGACAACACTTGCAAAAATGATCAAAGGAGATGCATGTAAACGGTACGCAACCGCTACACCGATCGCCGGTCCCATGAGCCCCATGGCGAGGGATCCCATTTTAATGATGAGCGGAAGTGATAACAGACCGCCTGCTGTTTTTAAAATCAGCCCTACCACTAATGTAGCAAATAGACCTAAAGCCATATAAGAAAGTGCATCAATAAAATACACCTTTGGCGAAAGGGAGATCCCCTTTCTTTTCAAATAAGTCATCAACGTCGTCTTCCCGCTTTCTCATAGGAAAGACGAAGAGGCCTGTCCTTCCTATTATATGTAGTATTCTTACGATGAAAAATAGTCTCTACCATGAATATCATAATCATATTTTTTTTGCTTTATCAAGCACTTCTTGTGTAACATGAAAAGAAACAGGACAAACCTTTACTAAGTTTGTACAAAAGGAGGAGATCGTTATGCAATTAACTGTCTATTTAGCTGGAGAAATTCATAGCCAGTGGCGTGATGAAATCAAGGAGAAAAGCCAATCTTTGAAGCTGCCAGTGACATTTGTCGGTCCAATGGAGAATCATGACCGCTCAGATAACATTGGTGAGGATATTTTAGGTGAGCAGCCGAATGCCATTTTCAAAGATGATGCTGCTTCTGATTTGAACAATTTTCGTACTGAAATTTTATTAAACAAAGCTGATGTCGTCATTGCGCGCTTTGGTGAGAAATATAAACAGTGGAACACAGCCATGGATGCATCTGCTGCGATTGCAAAAGGTAAACCTCTTATTTTAATCCGTCCAAAAGAGCTGCACCATCCGTTAAAGGAACTATCAAACAAAGCGAATATCACTGTGGAAACCGTGAACCAAGCGATCAAGGCGTTATCTTATGTGTTTGAACAGCAATAATAAAGAAGGCTGCTCTCATTGAAGAGGCAGCCTTTCAGATTGTTGACAAAGGGCTAAAATGATCTTGATTTTAGCCCTTTGTCTTCTATTCAGCGTGATAGAAAACCTTTGCAGTCTAGGAAGGACGAGCACCGGAGCGGAGCGAATGTGAGATTCGTGAGCACCGGCGCGCAGACCTGACACCGAATGCGAGGGTTTGTCTACACGCTGGAAGGCTGCTCTCATTGAAGAGGCAGCCTTTTTCTATCACATTTATACTTGTTGATAAATAGAGTCCACTGTGCTTTGATCACAATTTTTGACAAGGCGGACAATTAACTCTTTTGCCGCTGCGTAATCATCCACATGCAAAACAGAATGACTTGTATGAATGTAGCGTGCGCAAACTCCGATCACAGCAGAAGGCACACCTTGGTTTGAAATATGAACACGTCCAGCGTCCGTACCACCCGGTGATACGAAATATTGATATGGAATGTTGTTTGTCTCAGCAGTATCAAGCACAAAGTCTCTCATTCCGCGGTGCGTGATCATTGTGCGATCAAAAATACGCAGAAGTGCACCTTTTCCAAGCTGACCGAACTGTGTTTTGTCACCTGTCACATCGTTTGCAGGACTCGCATCTAAAGCGAAGAAAAGGTCTGGCTGAATCATATTCGCAGCTGCCTCAGCTCCTCTAAGCCCTACTTCCTCTTGAACAGTTGCTCCTGAATACAGCTGACATGAAAGAGATTCGTCTTTTAATTCTTTTAATAATTCAATCGCAAGGCCGCAGCCATAGCGGTTATCCCAAGCCTTCGCTAAAATCTTTTTTGGATTCGCCATTGGAGTAAAAACCGTTGCAGGAACGATTTGCTGTCCCGGGCGAACGCCAAGCTCTTTTGCCTCTTCTTCACTGTCTGCACCAATATCAATAAGCATATCTGACGGCTTCACAGGTTTGCTTTTTTGTTCTGGTGTGAGAAGGTGAGGAGGTGTACTAGAGACGACACCAGGAATTGGCCCGTGATCTGTATGGACATCCACACGCTGTGCCAGCATGACTTGGCTCCACCAGCCGCCAAGTGTTTGAAAACGAATCATCCCGTTTTTCGTAATCGATGAGACCATGAATCCGACTTCATCCATATGACCCGCTACCATAATTTTCGGTGCGTTTTCCGGCCCCTTGCGTACGCCAAACACTCCGCCAAGACGGTCTTGAATGAGTTCATCGGAATATTTCTCAAGTTCCTTTTTCATAAAAGCACGCACATGGTGCTCATTTCCTGGAGTTCCCTGTAATTCTGTTAAATTTCGGAAAAGCGACAATGTTTCTTCGTTCATTCTACAGTTTACCTCGTTTCTATGTAATGACCATATATATTCCTATAAAAATAACACTCACTTTATACTATAAGAATTCTTTCGGTTTTCCAAGTATCTCTCCAGAAATTTTGAATATGCTTTCAAATATTCGGATTCCTTAACATCAATGGACAAGTTTTGTATAATGGAAAAAACAGCAATACGGAGGTGCAGCACGTTGAAGTTAAAACATGTTCTGATTGGTGCGAGTATTGGCGTAGCCGCTGCAATTGTTGCAAAGAAAGTATTTTTCCCTACGTATATCTCGTCTGAAAAAGCATTAAAAATTGTGAAATCTGCTTTTAAACAGCGCGGCCCGATTGATGGCTCTTGGATTTATACTGTACCAGAACCGTATACCGTAAATGGTGAAACGATTGATGTATACAAATCTGGCATTACCCGCTCTGCCTTTGGCGAGCTTGAACAGTATGAAGTGATGATTGATGCCAAAACTGGCATGATCGTTGATGTAATTGATTCTGTTGCTTGATCAAGAAAGCTTCGCAAAGACGTATCCTTGCGAAGCTTTTTTTATATGGCTTTGATTTTTTTGTACACAGGATGCCACATAGCGTCCTGCACAGCCTGAATAAGATCATCAGGCGTTTCTTCTGCAATTCCTTCATCAATGGCTGCCTGCGCCACACGGACGGCTACTGTCGCTGAAACAGTTCGAAGCTGATCGACACTTGGCAGCATCGCTGCACCCGGCTTCCCAACATTGACCATGCTTGCAATGGCTTCAGCACTCGCAACAAACATACTGTCTGTCATCAACCTTGCTTTTGACACAATTGTGCCTAGACCAAGACCTGGGAAGACAAGGGCATTATTCGCTTGTCCAATTTCATATGTGACGCCGTCATATTCGACAGGATCGAATGGGCTTCCCGTTGTCACAAGAGCGCGCCCTTCAGTCCACTTAATCAGATCTTCCGGCTTTGCTTCTGAAAGAGGTGTCGGATTCGACATCGGTAAAATTGCAGGGCGCTCCACGTGTGACGCCATTTCTTTCACAATTTCTTCTGTAAATGCTCCTCCGACAGTCGAGGTGCCAATTAAGATCGTTGGTTTCGCCTGCTTGACGACCTCTAATAGATCAATCGAATGCTTTGGACCATTACGCGCATAATCTTTTACTTCGTCAGAACGCCTTGCATACGGCTTTTGAAATGGCTGAATGTCAGGTGAATCATCTGTGAGCAGCCCCGTTTTATCAATACACCAGAAATGATCGTAGGACTCCTCTTCTTTGACTCCATCTCTGACAATGGCATCACGGATTTGCTCAGCTATACCAATACCTGCCGTACCCGCTCCAAAAATGACGATTCGGTGATCTTTCAGTGGAACCTTCGAAGCCTTTGCACATGCCATAACTGCAGCAAGTGAAACGGCTCCAGTCCCTTGAATGTCATCGTTAAATGTACAAATACGGTCCTTATATTTTTCCAATATTGCACGGGCATTCTTTGTACCAAAGTCTTCCCAGTGAAGGAGTGCATTTGGGAAAGTAGCACGGGCAAGCTCGACATATTGATCAATGAACTGATCATAGCGCTCTCCTCGAACGCGGGAGTGCTGATTTCCAACATAAAGCGGATCATTCAAGAGACTTTCCTGGTTCGTTCCGGCATCAAGCACTACTGCCAGCACGCGGCTAGGATCAATGCCTGCTGCAGCTGTATAAACAGCAAGTTTCCCAACTGAAATGGCAATCCCGCCAACGCCCCAGTCTCCAATGCCTAAAATGCCTTCTGCATCAGTTGCAACGATCAAGTCAATGGATTCATCGACACCATAAGAAGCAAAAATCTCTTCCATGCCTTCCAGATCATCAATCGATAAATACAGGCCTCTCGGCTTCCGATACTCATGGCTATAACGCTGAATAGCCGTTCCTACAGTCGGCGTGTAGACAATCGGAAGCATTTCCGCCAAGTGCTCATTAAGTAATTTGTAAAAAAGCACTTCGTTTCTGTCATGAAGTGATGTTAAATACACATTTTTCCCTAGCTCATCCGGCTGTGCCTTAAACTGCTCATATGCACGCTTTGCTTGATCCTCTAAGGTTAAGACTTTAGGGGGAAGAAATCCCTTTAACCCGAGCTCCTCCCGCTCTTCCTTTGTAAATGCAACCCCTTTGTTTAAATAAGGGACTGACATGACTTCCATCCCTCTTAATGGTGTTTCGATCACATCACCATGTACACGATAAAATTGGTTCACCTGCACTCTTCCTTTCACAAGTTCATTTTGTCGTTATTTTGTGTGAAAGGCGAAAAAAACATACAGATGATCTTTTATCTTCCTGTTTCTCTTTTGATGTCGTGTGTAATCTGCCCATCTTCGTCCCATTTTACAGCACGATAAATGGCATCATGATAAAACAAGTACCAGGCATTTTTTTCTTCTGCATATGCCTGCCACTTTTGCTTGGCTGGAATCGAAGTCATTGGGTAATCATCATAAGCCAGAACCCAGAGTGGATTTTTATGAGCGTGTGTTGGCATGATATCAGCTAAATGAATCGCTGTTTCGCCCTCACTTGTGAGCGTTAAAATACTATGACCATTGCTATGACCGCCTGTATGATGCAGCTCGATTCCTTCTGTCACTTCGATGCTTTTTTCAAATGTGACGACTTGATCTGCCACAGGCTCCCAGTTTTCTTTCCAATATGTATTTCTTGAGCGAATGTTTGGCGCTCTCATTTCATCCCATTCGATTTTCGATGTGATGATTTTCGCCTGCTGAAAAACAGACACAAGCTTATCGCCTTCACGTTTTGTTAATCCGCTGGCATGATCGAAGTGCAGATGTGTCATTAATACGTAATCAATATCTGATGGGCGCAGGCCAAGGGCTGCTAGAGATTCTTCCAATTTGGTTTCCTCTGTCACGCCGTAATTGCGTTTTTGTTTATCTGTCAGCTTCCCTGATCCGATGCCGGAATCCACTAATAGATGAAGACCGTTCCACCGAATGAGAATTGGATCACATCGTAATTCAATTTGATTGCGGTCATTTACCGGGTATTTTTTTGACCATAATGGCTTTGGCACGACACCGAACATCGCACCGCCGTCCATGTGCGTATCTCCCCCGTTTAACCAAATCAGTTCCATTTCACCTATTTTCATTGTCTCCATTGCTGTCATCCCTCCTTTTTCTATCGTAGCAAATACAGCCAAAAATCGCATGCACCAATCTTTTCATAAAAAAAGCTGACTGCAATTTTTCTATTGCAGCCAGCTTGATATCACTTGTTATTCTGGGAATTTGACTTCTGATCGATAGATGGGTTGTCCCATAGACGAGAATTTCTCTTCATATTCAGTCATCACGTTTCCTTCTAAGCCGTCCTCATGTAAATCTAGGCTGACATACGTTAAAAGAAGGCCATATGCAGAAAAACTTTTTAAGGAATATTCAAATAACCCGCGGTTATCTGTTTTGAAATGCAATTCACCGCCTGGACGAAGAATATGTTCATATCGCTCTAAAAAGGTTTTAAACGTCAATCTGCGCTTTTCGTGTCTTGCTTTTGGCCACGGATCAGAGAAATTCAAATACACCCGGTCAATCTCATTTTCCGCAAACACATCTGTCAGCGTCTCAGCATTGATATTCAAAAGCTTTACATTTTCAACATCTGTCTCTTTGATTTTATCTACTGCTGTCACAATGACACTTTTAAATAATTCAATGCCAATATAGTTGATATCAGGATGAAGCTTGCCCATTCCAGCAATAAAGCTCCCTTTCCCTGTCCCAACTTCGATATGGATTGGATGATCATTTCCAAACAGCTCATGCCATTTCCCTTTATATTGCTCGGGACTTGATAAAGCAATATGAGCATTCTCAGCTAAGTAATCATCAGCCCATGGTTTATGTCGCATTCTCAATTTGATACACCTCTATTTTCTTTACATTTTATCAAGATACCATGAAACATAAAGACCCGCAAGACAGCACCTTCTATGTCCATATAAAAAGACCAGCCCTTCGCTTGAGCTGGTCTGCCGCATGTATAAATTGGGCGCTGAATGCACAGTTTAACCTCATAAATGACACGCAGGAAAGGAGCATTCGTATGGGTTTAAACCGTCAACATCAGCTTCAATTAATCAAAGATATTTTAACCGATCACCAGCTGGATTGCTGCGGGACTGTTGCAGAATATGAACAGGTGGGACGCGTGATTCAATTAATGCTGGCAAAAGAAGATCTGGATGCCGACATTCGTCAGCTGTTAACAGATATTTATGATTACAGCCAAAAGGGCACCTCTGTCAGTTCAATTGATGCACATATCGAGGAGCATCAATCACATCTGTCCGAGTGGGTCGAAAACATTCCACTGTCTTAATGGATGTTTAACCGTTTTAAAAGTGCATTTAGCTCCGCTTGCACTTCTTTTTGCGCCTTTTCATTTCCTTTTCTTTTATGCCAAACGACAAACGATACGGTTTCAGCGAGCACGTACCACGCCATGCGCTTTCGCAAATTGTCCGTCAGCGGGGCGCCGTACATAGAGAGCCAGCTTTCCCAGTTCTCTTCCTCAACATAATGGTATAAAAGCGGTCCAAGATCAATCGCTGGGTCTGCAATCATCGCCCCATCCCAATCGATCAAATAGAGCTGATTTTCATCTGTCAGCAGCCAATTATTATGATTGAGATCACAATGACAGACGACCTTGTCCTCAAAATGGACAGCCTCCACATTCTTCTCTAAATACTGGATTGCACGTGTAATGTCTTGTGAATCAATTTGCTCGTTTAATATGGATTGTTTCAGATGCATCAAAATGGATTCTGGGTCTAGAGAGTGCTTCTCTAATCGCTTCAGCATATCGAGCAATTCTTTTGATGTATGAATTTTTCTTAGCTGTTCTGCTACAGGACGATCATTCATGTCCTTTGGCTTCAGCTCTCTGCCGCTCAGCCAGTGCTGTGCAGTAATCACATCTCCATTTTCCATCCGTTTTGTCCAGACAAGCTTCGGCACAATGCCTTCAGCTGACAAAACCGCAAGAAACGGTGACGTATTGCGTTTTAAAAATAGCTTTTGGTCATTGTGTGTTGCGAAGTACGCATCTCCCGTAGCGCCTCCAGCAGGAGAGATGTGCCATTCGCTACCTAATATTTGTCCCAACCAGTTCATATCAATTTTCAACCCATCATTTCTTAAAATATTTTAAATCTTGCTTTTTTAGTCGACAAAATTCAGCCGATTGAGGATCAATTGGCTGTTTCTTTTTTTATTTATATGATCATAAAAACAAAAAGGACAGCTATTGAGAATGAGATGCTAAACAATAGCCGTCCTATAGATTTTATCGTTACCTTCTTATACTCGTCAAGCAAAACTAAAAAATCAGGACAAGAACCTTATGAAAAAGAAGGCTTTTTTCATGGTTCTTTGACTGCGGATATACCGCAAATTATTTAAGCACGTAATTTTAAGGATCGTTCACTTGCCTTCACAAAGACAGGCGTTGCACCGATCACTTCTCCATCTGCGTGAAATAAGATTTTTTCATCTGCTTCTAAGTACGCTTCCTCATGCTGAAACAGGGTAACCCCCTTCATCCCAAGGTGCTTTCGAAACACCATTGCACTTAGAAACACAAGGACTTTGAATGGATTCAAATCTGTGACAACCATCGTTTGAAAACCTGGCTGCCTTGCACTCACTTCCGGCGCTGCTTCCAGCCCTCCCCCGTAATACGGGTGATTGCAGACAATCACAAACCACACTTGGCGAAAGACTTTCTTCTCATTTTCAATAAATAGCGCAAGATCAAACGGCTTAAACGACCATAAAGAATGGAGAAATGACAGAGGATAGATGATAAAGCCAAACCCCAGCCGTTTCAGCCACTTTTTCCCTCTAAAATACACCGTTTTCCTCAGCACATGTGCGTCAAACCCCACACCGATATGATTGAGAAAGAGAACTGATTGCGGACTTTCGGCATGATCTTGAAAGGAGCCGAGAGAAAATGTTTTGGTGAGCATTCTCTTTTGCTTTTTCACTTCTTTTAAGACATCGTGACGATGAATACCTAGACCCTTCGCAGCATCATTCCAATGACCAGCAGGGACAAAACTAAGCTGTACATGATCGATTTCCTTTAAGCCATTCAGTACTTCATGAATAGTGCCGTCACCGCCAATGACAATTAAGCGCTTCAGCCTGTCATCCTGCATGGCACTGATTTGTCTTGCCAAAACTTCTGCATGACCTTCATGCTGGGTGAGAAACGATCGATAAGAGACCTCCACCTTTTGTAATTCTTTCTCTATGCTCCTCCATGTGCGGAGTCCTTTTCCATGTCCTGCTTCTGGATTAACGATAAAGTACCATTCATTCATATATTAGCTCCACTCAGGTGTCATTTTTCGTGACCTTCCGTCATTTCTTTAATCGAGCCATTCCTGCCTTCTTTTGCTGTCTGATTCACCATAAGCAAGCAATGCTTTTGTCGCCTTAAATTGCTGATGCTTTGTCGGCGCCGTATTTTTCCGCTGCTTTTCAAACCACTCTTCTGCCTTCTTCTTATCGACAACCTCCATCCCGTATGGAACTTCAGGTAAATCAATATATGAGGTTCGGCTGATGAGGATTTTTTTCACAGGAAGATCTACACCACTTTGCTGTAAAATCTTTGACACGACGGTGCCAGAGCGCAGAAGGCTTGCACACGGATTCAACACGGACTGTACAGCTTTGCCAGTCGCCCGTTTTTCCCAAAAACGTTCCTTCGTTCCGATATAGACGCTGTCTGGCTCGGCCTCTAAGAAGGATAAACAGATCACTTCGAGCGGCGTTATGAGTATTGGACATAATTCCATCTCAGCTTTTTGAATGAGCAGCACCGGCTTGTACATCACAAAATAAGAATCCGGAAGCTGTCTTGCAAGCATCCGCAGCTTCTCATCATACCGAATATGATGGGAAACGGTTGAAATATGTGAAATCGTCGAACTCGCCCATTTTAATTGCACCTCGAAGAGGTGATCCTTAAAAAAGTGAATCAGCTGCGTTTCATCGGTAGGAACGTTTCTGAAAACCCCTTGCTCTATATCTGTCGGCTCGTTAAAAAGACGCAGGTCCCGTTCCTTTTTCATATCGGCTTCTTTTTGCTTTCTTTTTAAGGAGAATTTCTTTCTCTTTTCTTCCTCTTGTTCAGGCGCTTGTTGAGGAATTTGGTCAGCCGGTTGCTGCGTCTCCTCTTTTGAAGCCTTTTTTAATTCGTCCCATCTTTGTTTTTTCAACCGATTGAATTGATTGATGTAGTGATACGGGTCCTGTTCATATCGTGATATATAATCTTGGATTTTGATAATTTGCGCCATCTGCTGCTCACTCCAACTTCTAGAATCATTTATGTAGTGTAAATTGTTTGATTGCGTGATAACGAGGGGTTTCCTTCGGACGTATTTCAAATAAAGTGATACGAGAAACCTCCATCACATATGGCTCTTTGCGTAAAGGCGCTTGCTTTTCATAAGAGTCCTCTGCGTTCCATTTGCGCGCGATCGTCATATGCGGATGAAACGGTCTTTTTTCAACAGGGTGTCCTGCTGACAAGACGGCTTCTTTCACCTTTTCTCTTAAGTGCATGAGCGGCTCACTTTCATGAGGCTTTGCAAAAAAGACTCTCGGGCGCTCCTTCGCACCAAACTGCCCTACCTCATTCAGCTCTAGTGGAAACGCAGACGCTTCATTTGAAAGAATGTCAAGCAGCTGGACGATCTTTTTTAAACGCTCTTCTGGAATGGCGCCTAAAAAGACAAGGGTCACATGGTAATCATGTGGTGCTGTCCATTTTTGAAAGTACAGTCCGCTCCTTTGATCAATGTCTTGTTTGATTTGATGCGCAAGTTGTTCAGGGATATGAATCCCTATAAAATAATGACGGCTTTCTGACACATTATCACCTGTCCTTTTTTAACAAACTTTACGAATCCCCATTGATGATAGTATAACTAAAGAAATGCGTAATGAGAAGAAAGGGTGTCATCTGATGAAAGTTGCACAAAATATAGCTGAGCTGATTGGCGATACACCGCTTGTCAAATTACAGCGGCTTCAGCCAGAAAATGCGGCGGCTGTTTACTTAAAGCTGGAATCATTTAATCCCAGTGGAAGTGTAAAAGACCGCGCGGCTTACAATATGATCATCGAAGCAGAAAAACAAGGGAAGCTCACAAAAGGAGCAACCATTATTGAGCCTACGAGCGGGAATACAGGGATTGGTTTAGCCATGAATGCTGCCGCAAGGGGCTACAAAGCCATCCTTGTCATGCCTGATACGATGACAAAGGAAAGAATCAATATTTTGAAGGCATACGGGGCGCAGGTCGTCTTAACCCCAGGAGAAGAAAAAATGCCAGGCTGCATCCGTAAGGCTGAAGAACTGGCTGCTCAAATTCCTCATAGCTTTATTCCCATGCAATTTGACAATAGAGCGAACCCAGATGCACATAGAGGAACAACAGCGGTCGAAATTATGGAAGCCGTAAAACAACTTGGACAGCCTCTTGGAGCCTTTGTCGCAACAGCTGGGACTGGCGGTACTATTACAGGAACTGGAGAGGAATTAAAGAAGGCCTTCCCTCATTTGACCATCCGTGTGGCAGAGCCGAAGGGATCTCCTGTCTTATCTGGCGGGAAACCTGGGAAACATAAGCTCGTTGGCACAAGCCCAGGATTTATCCCCCATATTTTAAACGAGCATGTCTATGATGACATCGTTCAGGTAAGTGACGAAGATGCGTACCACATCACACGGCAGCTCGCTCAGCTTGAAGGAATTTTAGTAGGCCCATCCTCTGGGGCGGCTTGCTATGCAGCCATTGAAACAGCCAAGCAATTGCCGGCAGATCAAATCGTCATCTGTATGACAGCAGATACGGGCGAACGATACTTATCAAGTGATGTTTTTCAAGATTAAAAAAGGAACAGGGCGATGAATCCCTGTTCCTTTTTCTTCATTTTACGGTTAAGACGCTTTGACAGATTTCACCTCAGCCTGCTCCCCTGTGACGAGTAAAGCCTGTTCATCAGTAAGCGGGCATAAATCAAGCGTCTGCTGATGCTTCTCTATGATTAGCTGCGCAGCCTCGCCTAAATAGGCATTGTGCATATGCGGTACTGGATAGCGGCTTATTTCATTGAAAGCTTGAAATGATGAAAGCTCCGGTGCCTTCTTCTGATCATCCATCAGAGAGATATATTCAATGCTTGGCGCCATGATGATACTCCCCGCAGACTCTCCAATATACAGTTTGCCGCTGTTGATTTCTTCTTTCACTACGTCATCGAGACGATGCTTTCTTAATTCCTGCAATAAATAAAAAGTGTTGCCTCCTGACACGTAGATCACATCATTTTGTTTGAGCATCTGTGAGATCTCTTCAGCAGACTGTTCATCTATCTGCACAGTCTCAAGCTGCATCCCTAATTGCTGAAAGGCTTCCTTCGCTGCCTCCACATAGTGTGTGACTTCTTCTACAGCACTTGCCGTTGGAAAGAAAGTCACGCGCTTTCCTTTTAATGATTCACCCGCAAAGTCAGACAAGAGAGAATAGCTGTCTTTGAATGAAGAGCATAAGAACATTTTTTTCACTATGAATCCCCTCTTCTCTTTTCCAATTTCTATTTTGCTAATTCATACATAGCTTGTGCATAAAGAGCTGCTGCTCTTAGTAAGTCATCGATTTCGATATATTCATCCTTCTGATGGGCGCAGTCAGGTCTGCCAGGAAATAGAGGCCCAAAGGCAACGCCAGCTTCTAAAGATCTCGCATACGTTCCTCCCCCAATGGCAATAAGGGTTGCAGGGTCTCCCGTTTGCTCCTCATATACCCGCTGCAAGGTTTTCACAAGCGGATGATCTTTTGAGACGTGATGCGGAGGGCTGTCTTCGAATTTTAGAAGAGACGCTCCTTTTATGCTTTCAATTCCTTTTTTGACGTCCTTGCCGTCTGCTGTTACTGGATAGCGGACATTTAACCCTAGCTTTGCTTCCTCATTCTGTTTATAGCGGATTGTCCCAACATTCAACGTCAGATCCCCACTAATATCATCTTTGCAAGCAATTCCCAGCTTTTGTCCTCTTGTATCTTGATCAAATAAAGCGTTGATTTGGGAAGTAAAGGCAAGTCCCTGCTCATCTAATTCGTATCCGCATAAGAAATTCGCCATATGAATGCCCGCATTTGTCCCATGCGCCGGCTCCATAGCATGAACGGATACCCCTTTTAATGTAAAATGCAGTCCATCTGCTGTGTTCTTTACCTCGCCAAATAATTGATGATCAGCAAGATAGGCTTCGAAGGCTGTTTTTAATGATTCAGCATCGTGTTCCTGTGCAGCAGTCACAGTAGCAGCTGCCTCATCTGGTACCATATTGAGCCTCATACCCGATGTAAATTGCTTCAGCGTATAGCGCTGATGATTCGCTGTTTGTTGATATGTAAATGACACAACCGCATCAATGATCCCTTTTTCCGCATGAATAATCGGAAAATCGGCATCTGGTGCAAATCCAATTTGCGGCATTGCCTCATGCTTGAAATAATGGTCCACACAGCGCCAATCACTTTCTTCATCTGTTCCAATGATCATTCGGATTTTTTTCGACAGCTGCAGACCAGAATCTTTTAAGATCTTCAGCGCATAGAATGCCGCCATGGTTGGGCCTTTATCATCAATAGCCCCGCGTGCAAAGATTTTATTTTCTCTGATGTCAGCTGAAAATGGCGGGGTTGTCCAGCCATCACCAGCAGGCACCACGTCCACATGGCAAAGCACACCTACAATATCTTCGCCTTCCCCATATTCAATATGACCTGCATAGCCATCGACATTCTTGACTGTGAAGCCTTCGTCTTCCCCTTTTTTCAGCATATACTGAAGGGCATCATCGACTTTTTCACCAAATGGCTTTCCTTCTTTGCCGCCTTCTTCATCAAGGACACTTTCAATTTGTAAAAAAGATTGTGTGTCCTTGATCAAGTCGTCTTTTTTTCGTATCACTTCAGCTTCCCAATTCATTTTTTCCATTCCTCCTTGAAAAAAGGTTGCAATCCACCCTTAAAACGAATATTATATTAATTGTTTTGTAATAATGTTCGTAAATGGAGGATTTTATGTTTCAGTTAAAAGAAAATCAAACCAACATAAAGAAAGAAATCATCGCTGGTATGACGACATTTTTTACCATGGTCTATATTGTTGCCGTCAACCCGGGAATTCTTTCAAAAGCAGGCATTCCTTTTGACCAAGTCTTTACTGCAACAATCATCGCTGCTGTCGTCGGTACGCTCTGGATGGCACTATTTGCAAACTATCCGATTGCCATTGCACCAGGCATGGGGCTGAATGTCTATTTCACCTTTACCGTTGTCGGCGGTGGCGGCATCAGCTATCAAACAGCGTTTAGTGCGGTATTTGTTGCTGGTATACTCTTTATTATTTTATCGTTAACATCCCTTAGAAAACAACTGATTCAAGCCATTCCAGATAATTTAAAGTACGGCATTACAGCAGGCATCGGGCTTTTCATTGCATTCATCGGCCTCCGTCAGTCTGGAATCATCGCTGCTGATCCAGAAAACCTTGTGAAGCTTGGCAATTTAAGCTCGCCTGTTGTCATTTTAACGCTTGTCGGCTTAATGATTTCGGTTATTTTAATGGTTCTTCAAATAAATGGTGCACTGTTTATCGGCATGTTAGCAACCACATTGATTGCGCTCGCAACAGGCCAGCTTCATTTCCCTAAAATGCTGATGGACATTCCTGCACTGCCTGAAGGCATGCTGATTACAAATCCAATCGCTGCCTTTGGTGACGTGTTCTCTCATCATTTGTATGCTGTCGTCTTCTCCTTCTTACTGGTGACGATTTTTGATACAACAGGCACTATGATCGGCGTTGCCGAACAAGCCGGATTAATGAAAAATGGCCAGCTGCCAAAAGTGCGCAGAGCCCTGCTCGCTGACTCTGCTGCAACAACGGTTGGTTCTATGTTTGGTACAAGCCCAACCACTGCTTATATTGAATCATCATCAGGAGTTGCTGCTGGCGGAAGAACTGGGCTGACTTCTTTAACAGTCGCTGCATTGTTTATTGTGGCATTATTTTTTGGCCCGCTCGTTCAAGCGATTTCTTCTTTACCATCCATCACATCACCTGTTTTAATCATTGTTGGCTGCTTGATGATGAACTCAGTGTCACGCATTCGCTGGAACGAACTAGATGAAGCATTCCCTGCTTTTCTTGTCATTCTTTCGATGCCGCTGACTTCTAGTATTTCTACAGGGATTTCACTTGGATTTATTTCATATCCGCTTGTGAAATTGGCAAAAGGGAAATGGAGAGAAGTACATGTGCTTGTTCTTATCTTTGCGGTCTTATTTTTCATTCAGCTCTTTTTCTTAGAAGGATAACAGAAACAAAAAAGGCACATCCTAACATGGAATGTGTCTTTTTGCCTTCACTGATTTTTTTATTTTGTAAATTTTCTGTGTTTATTTTTGGACGTTTGGAAGTGTTAGCTTCTTCCGTATCCCCTATGATAATTGGGTTGTAACCGGATTCAAATCATGATATATATCATATTTCATTTCATGAAGACAAGTTTAAAAACACGTAAAGTTGACTTTTTGGTGGAACTAGATGCATAATAACGTGTATAATAGAATAAAACATTAACAAACACGAACATTTACCATTGTTGCATGTCCTTATTTCGCAGTTTTAGTGTAGTAAGTTGTGGTTAGTCAAGTCCATCCGATCTTATTGATAGGGAGTGGTTTTTTGAAACCTTCAACAAACCGTATGATGACTCGAATCAAATCAGTCTATATGTTCATTCAAGAGAAAGGTCTTGTGACGACACAAGAGCTGGTTGATGAATTCGGGATCACACCTAGAACCATTCAAAGAGACTTAAACGTGCTTGCCTATAACGATCTTGTTCATAGTCCAAGCAGAGGCAAATGGGAAACAACGAGAAAAAAAGTAAAAATATCATCTTAAGTGAATAATGAACTGTCCATATAATAAAAAGAACCGGCGATATGCCGGTTCTTTTCTTTTGCAGATTGTTGACAAAGGGCTAAAATGATTTTTATTTTAGCCCTTTGTCTTCTTTTCAGCGTGATAGAAAACCTTTGAAGTCTAGGAAGAACGGCTACTTTTGCGGAGCGAATTGAACATTCGTGAGCACCAGCGCGCAGGACTGACAAAGAATGCGAGGGTTTGTCTACACGCTGATGAACCGGCGATATGCCGGTTCTTTTCTTTTGTTCTTATGTTATTCACGATTCATTAAGCTGTCTAATTCTTCATCCGTCAATTCACGGTACTCTCCAGGTGCTAGATCTTTATCTAAAGAGACAGCCCCCATCGAGAGCCTTTTTAAAAAGATCACTTCATTTCCCACCGCTTGCGCCATCAGCTTCACTTGATGGTACTTCCCTTCAGTAATCGTCAAACGGATGCGTGCATCATCTTCTTCATTCGCATCTACTTCAACCTTCGCCGGCTTCGTGTAATAATCATCTAAGATGACAACGCCCTCTTCAAGACGCTTGATGTCTTGATCTCCTAAAGGATATTTCAAATGAACCTCGTACGTTTTCGGCACATGCTTTTTTGGAGAAAGTAATTGATGAGCAAGCTGTCCATCATTTGTGAGGAGAAGGAGACCGACCGTATCCTTATCAAGTCTCCCCACAGGGAATGGCTCCCTTGCGATATCCTCCGGCTCGAGTAAATCAACAACCGTTTCATCACGCAGATCTTCAGTTGCTGAGATCACCCCGTCAGGCTTATTCATCATTAAGTAAATGAATTCTTTATACTCTACACGCTCTCCATGTACGAGCACTTCATCATTTGATGGATCAACATGATCTTTCACCTGCTTCGCCACTTCTCCATTTACTGTGACAGCCCGGGCCTTGACAAGCTTTTTCACATCTTTTCTTGAACCAAAGCCACTGTTAGCAAGTAATTTATCAAGCCTCATGAATATCTACCTCTTCTTAACTCTTTTTTCTTAAAAATTTCGGCATACGGCTGCCAAGTACACGCTCTAGTAATCCCACCTTATAAGACAAGAACATATATACACCGCCGCCAGTGATCATGGAAATCAAAATGACGATACCTGCTTGTACAATTCCGCCTTCATAAGAAATCACTTGGCTTACAAGTTGACTTGTCACATATGCCACGACAGCCATGATCGCCGTTAAAATACCAATGAGAATAAAACGTTTGAAAATTCTGCGGAACGAATAGCCGGCATGGCGTTTAATCATGATAAACATATACAAGATGGACGCACTGTAGCCTAATGCTGTTGCCAATACAGAACCATTTCCTTGCAGCCAGCTGATCAGCGGGATGTTCAGAACCGTTTTAATAATGATCCCTAACAAAAGACTGACGATGGCAAATTTTTGTTTGTTGATCCCTTGCAGAATCGCTGCATTAATAGTGAATAAAGAAAATAATAATGCAACAGGTGCATACCAGAACAAAATGGAGATCCCAATCTCAGGATGAACAGACGGATAGAAAAACCAATAAACCGGTCCAGCCAATGCAGAGATACCAAATGAAGCAGGCAGCACGAAAAATAGAACGCCTTGCATCGTCTGGTCAATTTGTCTGTTTAATAATTTATAATTTCGTGATGTAAAAGATTCTGTAATAGTTGGAATTAATGTTAAACCAAATGCCGTCGCTAATGATACTGGAATCATTACAAGCTTGGGTAAATATAAAGTAACTATAGAAAGTACTGCAGTACTTATATCTTTAAAACCAGCATTAATCATTGCTTTATTAATAGTATTAGTATCAATGTACGAGTATAGAGGAATGGCTAATCCAACAAAAACATATGGAGCAGCATAACTAAATAACTCAATAAAAATTTTTTTATATCCAAGACCTAAATTTGGTCCAGAATTAGGCTGCATCGCAAGTAATTTATCTTTCCGCTTGATCCAATATACATATAACGTGAATAAACCTCCAAAAGAACCAATCAGAGCAGCAAAAGTAGCATATCCTACTGCGATGACAAGCCCCCCGTTAAGCACCTTTAAGATGACATAAGTTGCCGTCAACAAGAAGATAATTCGGACTATCTGTTCAACAACTTGTGAAACTGCTGTTGGTCCCATCATTTGATGCCCTTGAAAAAAACCACGTATAAGACCCATAATCGGGACAACTAAGAGAGCCAAACTCACCATTCTAATTACATATGTCACCTGATCAACCGTTAGTCCACCAGTTTCGGTTGATCCGCCGAGCTGTATCTCAGCAAAAATTGGGGCTGATAAATATAAGATACTAAAAGCAATGATACCTGAAACAAGCATGACAGACATGCCGGCTCTAAACATTTTCCGTGTTGTCTCAAAGTCACCAATCGCATTATATTTTGAAACAAATTTAGACACTGCTGCTGGAAAACCCAGAGTAGCAATGCTAATGAAAATCGTAAACTGATTGTATCCATATTGGAATAGCGCACCACCAGTTGCTCCAACCATTGCGCTAAATGGAATTAAATAAATCATACCAAGAATACGAGAGAGATACGTCCCTATCGTTAAAACCAACGTACCACGAAGCAGTTTATTAGACATGCGCTTAACCACCATTTTTCTAATGAATATTCAACTTAATTATTTTACCACATCATTTCAACACACAGGTAACAAATCCAATACGGAAGTCACAAAACCAATCAATTCATATTTCAGCCTTCCCTAATCTTCGTTATAATAGAAAAATGACTGAAAGTAGAAAGAGGAATGTAACATGAAACATTATGATGTCATTGTCATTGGCGGCGGACCTTCTGGACTGATGGCCGCGATTGCATCAGCAGAGCACGGTGCGACTGTTCTGTTAATTGACAAAGGAAACAAACTTGGCAGAAAGCTGGCCATTTCTGGCGGAGGACGCTGCAACGTCACCAATCGCCTTCCAGTAGAAGAAATCATCAAGCATATTCCCGGAAACGGCCGTTTTCTATATAGTGCATTTTCTGAGTTCAACAACGAGGATATTATTTCGTTTTTTGAAAACCTTGGCATTGAACTAAAAGAAGAAGACCATGGACGTATGTTCCCTGTCTCAAACAAAGCACAATCTGTTGTGGATGCCCTTCTAGACAGGCTCCGCGCCCTCAATGTCACCATTCGAACGAACGAAAAGATTAAAACGGTTCTGTATCAAGACGGACAAGCAGCTGGAATTGTTACAAATAATGATGAAAAAATTTCAAGTAAGGCTGTCGTTATTGCTGTAGGCGGAAAAAGTGTGCCGCATACCGGCTCTACTGGCGACGGCTATGCATGGGCAGAAGCAGCGGGTCATACCATTACAGAGCTCTTTCCAACAGAGGTACCGGTCACATCAGATGAACGATTTATTAAAGAAAAAGTGCTTCAAGGTCTTTCTTTAAGAAGTGTGGCTGTCAGTGTTTTAAATAAAAAAGGGAAAACCGTCGTCACACATGTCATGGATATGATCTTTACTCACTTTGGTTTATCCGGTCCAGCTGTTCTTAGATGCAGTGGATTTGTTGTGAAAGAATTGAAAAAGCAGCCGGCAGTCCGCCTGCAAATTGACTTATATCCGAAGCTGAATGACGAAGAGCTGTTCCAAAAGCTTCATCGTGACCTAAAAGATGAACCAAAGAAAGCCATTAAAAACGTCCTCAAGTCTTGGATGCAAGAACGCTATTTATTGTTTCTGTTAGAACGGAACGGTATTGATCCACAAGACACATTTTCTGGTCTAGCCAAGGATAAACTGCGTGCATTTGCCCATGATTGCAAACATTTTATTGTTCATGCAAATGGGACGCTATCCTTGGACAAAGCGTTTGTGACAGGAGGCGGCGTTTCTGTGAAGGAAATTGAACCGAAGAAAATGGCGTCTAAAAAAATGCCCGGTCTTTATTTCTGCGGAGAAATTTTAGACATCCATGGCTACACAGGCGGATACAATATCACGTCAGCACTTGTGACAGGCAGGCTTGCCGGCATGAATGCTGCACTAGAAGCAAAGGAGAGAGATCAATGATCAGACGCGCACTACCAATTGTTCTTGCGGTCGTTATCAGTTTGACAGCCGCTATTTTCTTGAAGCTGTCCATTACCCCGTTAAAAGTCGCCATTGTTTTGGCGTTTACCATTTTCGCAGTATGTTTAAAAGAATATGTCTACCGTCTTCGCAAACGAATTGAGGAAAAATCGTCTTCACATATCGATAGTTGATAAATGGAAGCAAAACATGTTACGGTAAAGTGGAGGTCGAGTGAGAAGCTCGCCTCTTTTTGTTTGAAATAAGTTGAGTTAGGGGATATTAAGCAAAATCCTCTGCTTAAACGTGTAGAACAACAGGAGAGTGAGATGGTGTGAAAAAAGTATCAAGTGTATTTTGGATTGTGATTGCGATCACATTTGTTGCCGTGATGTGGGGAGCGTTTTCTCCAGACACACTGCAAAATGTCACAGATCAAATTCAAACATACATTACAAATGACTTTGGCTGGTATTACTTGTTAGTGGTATCACTGCTTGTCGGCTTTTGTCTATTCTTTATCTTTAGCCCAATCGGTAAGATTACGCTAGGAAAACCGGGGGAAGAGCCTGAATTTGGTCTATTTTCTTGGTTTGCGATGCTATTTAGTGCCGGTATGGGAATTGGTCTTGTTTTTTACGGAGCAGCTGAACCGATCAGCCACTATGCCATTCAGTCACCAACAGGTGAGACTGAAACTGCGCAGGCATTCCGCGATTCCCTTCGCTATACATTTTTCCACTGGGGGCTTCATGCATGGGCTATTTATGCCATTGTTGCACTTTGCATTGCTTACTTTAAATTTAGAAAAGATGCACCTGGCTTAATCAGTGCAACGTTGCAGCCCGTTTTAGGAAATAAAATTCACGGATGGATCGGTAAAACCATTGATTGTATTGCGGTATTTGCAACTGTAGTTGGTGTTGCAACAAGCCTAGGATTAGGCGCGGCACAAATAAATGGTGGATTGAATTACCTCTTTCATATTCCAATTGCCTTTAGCACACAATTGATCATTATCATCATTGTGACGGTGCTTTTCCTTGCATCAGCTTTAAGCGGGATTGGAAAAGGCATTAAATACTTAAGTAATATCAACATGGTATTAGCAGCTGTTCTGATGTTTTTCTTACTTTTGGTAGGTCCAACTGTTTTTATCTTAAACTCATTTACTGACTCGATTGGACAATACTTATCCAATATCGTTCAAATGAGCTTCCGGCTATCTCCAAATGATCCTGAAAAGAGAGAATGGATTAATGGATGGACGATCTTTTATTGGGCTTGGTGGATTTCTTGGGCACCATTTGTCGGAATCTTTATCGCTAGAGTGTCACGCGGACGAACGATTCGTGAATTTTTAGTGGGTGTCTTAGTTGCCCCTTCTATCCTAGTCTTCCTTTGGTTCTCGATTTTCGGTGTATCTGCGATGGACTTACAGCAAAAGAATATTGTCGATGTTGCAGGTCTTTCAACAGAAACGATGCTCTTCGGTGTGCTTAATGAATATCCGCTGGCGATGATTACATCGATACTAGCACTCATATTAATCGCCGTATTCTTTATTACATCGGCTGATTCAGCTACATTTGTGCTTGGAATGCAGACAACCTACGGATCATTGAATCCTTCTGGCAGTGTCAAAGTCAGCTGGGGCATTATCCAATCTGCTGTTGCTGCTGTGCTTTTATTTTCAGGGGGACTTGAAGCCCTGCAAAATACGGCCAAGCTCGCAGCCTTGCCGTTCTCCGTTGTCATCATATTGATGATTGTCTCGCTGTATAAATCACTAAATGATGAACGAAGAATCATCAAACAAGCCAATCAAGTCAATAAACCAAGAAGTCCAAGAGTAAAAAAAGCATAATCGCAAGCGAGAAAAAGCCGTTCCTCATCCGAACGGCTTTTTTCTATATAAACAATTTAAGATTGTCTCGAGCTTGAGGATTCCTTTAAAATAGTGTTGAATCATTACTTTCTACATAATGGAGATTTATATGACGTTACCTACGTTCAAGTACAACCCAGACCCAGTTTTGTTAAACGTGATTAAAAAAGAGCATACGACATGTCCTGTTTGTGAGAAAGAAAGAGATTATGTGTACCATGGCCCTTTTTATGCTGTTGAAGATGTGGAGGGAATTTGTCCTTGGTGCATTAAAGATGGATCAGCTGCTAAAAAATACAATGGAACCTTTCAAGACGATGCGAGCTGTGATGACGTCGATCATGAGGAATATATCGATGAGCTGATCTTCAGAACGCCAGGCTATCGCGGATGGCAGCAGGAATATTGGTTAAGTCATTGCGGAGATTTTTGCGCAATCGTCCAGTATGTCGGCTGGAAAGAGATTGAACATCTAGAGGAAGAACTCGCCGAGGATATCGAAGACATTTGCAGCGGCGAAGGATTAACGAAAGAAAACCTAAAGCAATGGCTTGTCAACGGAGGAGACTTACAAGGCTACCTCTTCCAATGTGTTCACTGCCAAAAGCACCGTTTATATATTGACGCCAGCTAACCAAAGAAAAAGGACCCTTCAAGCAGGTCCTTTTTTGGATGCCGTCTATTTTTTATATAAAATGAGTGCAGAAAAACAGTAGAGCTGTTCCCCTCCCTGCTCACAGATCACCGCTACATTGTACTTGATGTCAATGATTTGGTCGTCATCCATTCCTTTTAAAAAATGATTGATTTCGCTCTGCAAATCTTTCTCATGCTCTTCATCAAATACAGCTACCTTTAGCACCTATGCCACTCTCCCTTCTCTCGCTACTCTATCTTTATGCACATAGAGAGAGGCATATGAACAAAAAACCTTTCATCGTTAAAATGAAAGGCCTTCTGTTTACAGCTTCGGTTTTGTTTCTCCTGTCCAAGCAAGCATCCCGCCAACGACATTAGTCGCTTGGTAGCCTTGATCTTCTAGGTAATAGCAGACATTTTCACTACGTTTACCAGAGCGGCAAATAATATAATATTCCTGCGTTTGATCGAATGCATCCAGCTTCTCAGGGATATCGCCCATTCGAATGTGGATTGCTTCCGGGATCATGCCTTCTGCTACCTCTTCATCCTCACGTACATCGACAAGCTGAATGGCGTCTTCCTGCTCTAGCTTTTGTTTTAATTCTTCTATTGAAATTTCTTTCACTGACACGACTCTCATCTCTCCTTTTCATCACGGTGACATCATTATAACAAATGATTCACTTCACTGCGTATTCACCCGCTTCGATTGAAGGAAAGACGGCAGCCGCTTCTTCACTTCGGCTGTCTCGTGCTCACTTTCAAACTCTACCTTTTTAAAGACTTGATAGGCCAGCCACATATGACCGTAGGCCAGTATGCTCACGCTGAAAAATGGCACGATTCCTGGTAAATAAGCAAACAGAACAAACAGCACAGCCGAGAAAACAAGCATAGAGAGTGTATATTGCAAGTATGAGATACCGAGCAGAAGAGAGAATTTCAGATAGAGACGTTTTTTCCAATCGTAATGCGCAAGCAGCGGAAAAATATAAAATAAGCTCACAATAAACAGAAAACCGAAAATATATATAGCAAAGCGGAGCACATGTAAGAGCCAGCTCGTCGGATAGATATAAGCAAGGTCGACATAAATAATCGTTCCAATGATGAATAGCACCACTCCAATGATGTTAGAGCGTACAAACTCCTCCCTGAATACCTTCCAAAAAGTGCGGAATACATTGACTTGCTCATGTCCTTGAATCCACTTTCTCATCACGGAAAATAACGCAGTGGTCGCAGGCATCAGGCCAAAGATGCCAAGCCCTAGGATGGTGAACAAAAGCCATAACAAATTCGTATAGGCAAGCCTCATCACCCACTCACACATCCTCAGCATTCTGCTCATTGAACCATCATGATCCATCTCTTTCCCCTCCTCTCTTTCTCTTTACACCGTCTCTTTATGAAATAATTCATCGATTTCAATTGGACGCTTTTCTGTGACAGAGCGCCACATGCCTTCCCCAAGAGCAATCGAATAAGCTCCAGCCTCTGCTCCTGCTAAGATATCATAATGAATCAAGGGATCTTTTCCTATAAATAAATCAGCCAAAAGCAGAGGATCTCCTCCGCCATGTCCGCCTGGCTGCTTGACGACTTCAATCGTCTCCTTTGATCCAAACATCGGGTAATAAGAAATTGTTTGTTCTGGGAATTGAAAAGGAATTCTTGATGGCACATGAAACTCATTTGTTTCGATACGCCCCTTCGTCCCATTAATGGCAAGACGATAGCCTTCATATGGGGCTGAGAATTGAATCGAGTAGCTGAGCAAAGCCCCTTGGTCATAAGCGACCGACGCCACATATGTATCCTCAATATCAATTTCCTCATCAAAAATGCAGGCATCCGGACGATAATTTGAGTACTGCTGCGTTTGCTCCTGACCGGATTCAATATGGTCGTCCTCCACCTTCGAACGCTCAACCCGCGGATTCCACCTTGCTTCATAATGACATATATCCTTCACATGACATGTTCCGCAAAATCTATTTTCCTCCCCCTGCAAGGGATTCCAAGGGCTTTCGCTGCCGTAATAGTTCAGCGCCCCGTAGGCAAATACTTGCTTCGGTTTTTGATCAATCCACCAGTTGACCAAATCAAAATGATGCGTCGACTTATGAATGGACAGCCCGCCAGAAAATTGTCGTGTGCGGTTCCACCTTTTGAAATAACTAGCACCATGATACGTATCAATGAGCCAGCTCAGTTCAACAGAAGTGACCCTTCCAATTTTCCCGTCTAATATAAGTTCTTTTACCTTTCGATGGAAAGGATTGTAGCGATAATTAAAGGTGACCGTGACCTTCCCTTTACTTTCCGCCTCTTTTTCCATCACTTTTTTGGCGTCTTTTGCTGTTGTCACCATCGGTTTTTCAGTGATGACATCTAGATCATGGTCAAGTGCCTGCATGATATACGTGACATGTGTGTCATCCCTGCCTGCCACAATGACGATATCTGGGTTTGCTTCTTTGACCATCTGTTCAAATGCATTTTCATGAAAAAACGAAACGCCCCGGAGTGATGGAAAACGCTCCTGACAAAGTGTATACCGCTGATGATCTATATCTAGGAGCCCTGTAATCCGATAATGCTCTTTGAAATCCTCTGTGAGCGGTTTAATAAACATATTAAACGCACGATGACTCAGCCCGCATATCACGACCCGTTTCACATTCCCCACCCCATTTTCTATTGTTTTTCACGAAGCTGTTTCATAAGAGACAGTGCCTCTTCCGTCTTGTCGGCATACACGGGAATGAAAGCAACCATATCTCGATGTAATTGAAAGGTATAGCCGTTGAGTTTTTTCTTTCCTTTATTGATTTGAACTGCATAATCGACCGTTTTTCCTGTCTTTTTGTCCTCGACCGTATATGGTCCTGCTGCTTGATCGCCTATTTCCATCTCTTCCAGCAGCTGAAAGCTTTCAGGATCATCATACGTTCTAAACATTTCTTCTGGGACAATCATCACGTCCCCCTCTTTTGAGGTAATTTCAACCAGAAGCTTTTCAGGAATCGCCGGAAAGATGTGGACGCTATAAGTCTCTTGTTTCGGCTGAAAAGCCTTCTCTACTAATTGATCCTTCATTCCTTTTGACATATCAGAAAAAATCAGAACATCGATTCCATTTGTTTTCTCCTGACAGGCAGATAAACAAAGAGCAGCGATGAAACTGATGAGCCATACGGAGGCTCTTTTTCCCCTCCTCATGCCTTTTGAAAAACAGACAGCTTTTCTAGCTCAGTTAACGCCATGATAAAAGCGCCTGCCCCGTGCAAGTCATTTGTACTCCGCTCTCTTCCAACGTAGTAATCATAAAATCCCGCAGATGTTCCAATACAAATATCATTGATGGTAAAGTCACCATTTTCTTTCTCAGCCGTCTTATGCTGAATCAAGCCTTGATATGCTTTGACCACATGATCAACATAACGGAGGCTCACATACCCTTCATTCATGGCCTTTGCCATGGCATACATGAATAAACACGATCCCGAGCTTTCAAGCCAATTGTCACTGTGATTTCCTTTATCAATGATTTGATGCCAGAGACCTGTCTTTTGATCCTGATACTTTGCCACACTTTCCAGCATGTCTGTCAGCGTTTCCTTCCACACCTTCCGCCCTTCATGCAGCTCGGGCAGATCCTCGATCATATCTGCTAATGCAAGGACATACCAGCCAAATGATCTTGCCCAAAACTCTGGGGAACAGCCGGTCTTTTGATCAGCCCATGGCATCGTTTTTTGTTCATCCCACGCGTGATAATACAGACCTGTTTGTTCATCTTTCGTATGCTTTCTCATGAGATGCTCTTGATGGATGACCATATCCACTAGTGACTCTTCACCTTTAAGCTGAGCATACTTTAAGGCAAAAGGACCGCCCATGTAGAGACCATCGAGCCACATTTGATAAGCATAATTGTCTTTATGCCAAAATCCGCCCTCAGACGTGCGATTTAGCGTACGATAAAGTCCGCGCAGCTTCTCCGCTGCCAGCACATACCGCTTCTCTCTCGTTCGTTCGTAAAGAGGGAATAAAATGAGTCCTGCTTGAATGGCATCAAGCTCATCTCTTCGAAATAACAGATTACCGTACTCATCAATGAGGGAGTCCGCATAGTTTTTCACATAATCGAAATACGCCTCGTTCCCTGTTGCCTCATATAGCTTCATGACGCCGCAAAGGAAAACGCCTTGATGATAATGCCACCTTCCAGCTGGCGGCAGCTTAATCGGTGTATACGCTTTCATAATGGTTTGTGCTAATTTCTCTGCATGCTCAAGCGGTGATCCCTTTTCAATCGATAATGTCATTCTTCCTCATCTCCCTTTTTAATAAATACCTTCTTCTCCGAATTTCTTCGCTAAACGGTTTGCCAGCATGACCAAAATAAGTCCAACGGCTGCTTTAAATAAACCAACAGCGGTACTATAGCTGAATTGTCCTTGCTTAAGACCTGCTGTATAGACGTACGTATCAAAAATCTCCGCTACTTCCCGATTCGTTGCGTTCAGTAATAGATAGACATGCTCAAAGCCAAGCTCAAGCGTATCACCGATTTTTAAAATAAGCAGAACCACAATGACACTTTTAATGGCAGGAAGTGTGATGTGCCACATTTGTCTCAGTCTTCCGGCCCCATCCATTTTTGCTGCTTCATATAGCTGCGGATCTACCGCTGTAATCGCTGCAAGGTAAATGATTGTTGACCATCCTGCTTCCCGCCAGATTACTTGTAAAATGTACATCGGTCTAAACCATTCCTGACTAAGAAGGAAGTTAATCTTTTCTCCTCCAAAGAAAGCAATCAATTCATTCATTAACCCGCCGTCTACTGTTAACAAAACAAAAGATAAGGACACGACAATCACCCATGACATGAAGTGAGGGATATAAATCATCGTCTGTACAAATTTCTTAAACAATGCCAATCTCACTTCGTTTAAAAGAAGGGCTAATAAGATCGGAATTGGAAAGAAAATCACGACATTCATGGCAAATAAAATCAGCGTATTTTTTAATAAGATGAAAAATGTTGGTTCTGTAAACAATCGAATAAAGTGTTTGAAGCCAACCCACTCACTGCCAAGAATGCCGAGAAACGGCTGGTAATCTTGAAAGGCAATGATGAGCCCCCACATTGGCACATATTTAAAAACAATAAAATAAATGAGCCCCGGCAAAATCATTAAATACAAAAACTTTTGACTTAGCAACTGATTAAGTAAGCGCTTTCTTTTTTCGCTTTTCAAAGCTGCCGCAGGCACACCCTTGGCAGTGACATCCTCTGTTTTCATTGATAAAGCCTCCCCTCATGCTAATGCATGTGTTAACTGTATCTTAAGGATGAAAAATTCGTCTACAATCATATCAACAGATCATATTTTCATAGGTGATGCTACTCAAAACGTTACATAAAACATAAGAAAATGATCCTAATCTCAGAAAATGATTATTGACAAACCTACCAGATTTTTGGATTAATAAATTAAGGGGAAAAGATTGTTTCGTTTGAAATGGGGGGTTTTATGAAAAGAAGGCAGTATAAATTTTATTACAAGCTTGTGACGTTTTTTTTCATACTTAGTACGATTCCTGTTATCATTGTCGGCATTTTTTCTTATCAGCATTCGCAAAAAACAGCACTTGAAAATATCTCAAATGAAAAGCTCGACAGCGTCAAACAAACGCAATCCAATATTGAGCATATTTTAAAAACTGTTGATCATTCTCTCACTCACTATGTCAGTTCGCCGCCTCTCCTTCAAACACTGGCAGAACCTTTAAATCCAGACCAATTCCAGCTTTATAATCAAGTACAGCAGGAACTGAACTACTTGCAAACCTTTGACACAGACCTTTCCAATATTACACTCGTCAGTAAAATGGAAGACTGGTACATGAACAATTCGGGGCTTTATCATGTCACAAGCGAAGACCAAGAAAAAGCGCTGACCTCTTACCTCAATATACCAAGTCACTCCAGCTGGGCACTTGAAGAGAATAATCCACTTGTTGCAACCAAAGAAGGAAAAGCATCCTTTTGCAAGTACAATGTGAATTTAATCAAACAACTGCCTATGAACAGCGTTCAAAAAAAGGGAATCGCTGTCGCCAGCATTCCAAGCTGCGTGATTGCTGATAACATGCCTGACTTCTCTCAATCAGATAGTATGTTTGTCATTGATACAAACGGAAAAGTGCTGCTACATAACCGCAAAGAACAAATTGGTGAATCGCTGAAACATCAGGATTTCGTCAAGCATGTGCTCTCACTTGAAAAACGATCAGGGCAATTTGATATGAAGATCGACGAACTCAACTATCAAATCACATTTCAAAAATCAGATTATAATGAATGGACGTACCTATCCTTTGTTTCTATTCCAGAGCTTAAACAGCAAACGAAATCAATTGGGTGGATTACCTTTATTATTTGCACTATTTTGTTAGCGCTTTCATTACTATTTTCATGGTTTGGTTCCAGACATTTTTATAAACCAATTCGCTTATTATACGAGTCATTTGCACGCAATGAATCATTTTTGCAAAAACAGCCCTTTCAAAATGAATTTGAGTTGATTGAATCGAGTATTAAACAAATGAAGGATCAAAACAATGATTTAGAGGAACGGATTGAGCAGCAAGTGACACACTTACAGCAATACTTCATGGTACGGCTGCTGCTTGGAAAGCTGACAGATGAAGAAGTAAACAACCGGTTCCAAAGCTTAGGCTTTCCGCAAGGCTGGTCTCATTTGTCTATGCTTGTGACCCAAATTGATACGTTAAAAGGAACACCTTATGAAAAAAAAGATGCTGACTTGCTTTTATTTGCGATCAATGGACTGATCGAGCAGATTATTCCGCAAGAGGAGCACCTTCAGCCAACCGTTGTCAATCAGCATCAAACAACGATTATCCTCAACCACTCAAAGTCAAATGAAGAGTTTACTGAATATTTACACCAATTAGCAGAAGCCATTCAGCAGCGTATCGAGGAAGAGCTCGGTTTATCGATCAGCATCGGGATCAGCCGCCAGTTTAAGGAGCTGACGATGGCAAAACACGCTTACATTGAAGGAAAAGAAGCCTTAAAATACAGACTCAAAGCAGAGAAAAAGTCTATTATCTTATATGAGCATATAAAGCAAGGAAAGACGTTCAAAACCCATTTTCCAAAGCAGCTGCAGCATGATTTATTTGATGCGATGAAAGCTGGCGATCAAGGCAAAGCGGATCACTATTTACATGTGCTCCTGCAATCCATTTTCTCTAAAAATGCAGGGCCGCACGAATATCATATTGCCCTCGCTCGTTTTTTAAACAATTTAATTGAGCTGATGCATTTGCTGGGCATTGAATTATTTGAGGTCGAAGATAACAAAATGCTCTATGATACGATTTTTGAATTTAAAACCTTTGAAGATACAGAAGCATGGCTGAAACATGAGATCATTCGGCCAATTATTGACCAGCTTGCTGCACGTGAAGACTCACAATACAAAAACATCTCAGAAAAAATCATTCATATTATTCATCAAGAATTCGACTCAGATCTCACATTGGATGAAATCGCCACACGCCTGCATTACAATCCAAATTATTTAAGCAGTATTTTCAGAAAGGAAATGGATATCTCCTTTAGTGAATATCTCTCTTCCTACAGACACCATGTCGCTAAAAACTGGCTTGTAGAAACCGATATGTCCGTCAAAGAAATTTCGGAAAAACTGAAATATAAAAACCCGCAAAATTTCATCCGATCCTTTAAAAAGCTGGAAGGCACAACCCCTGGGAAATACCGCGACCAGAAAAAAGGCACGTAAGACAAAGAGTCCCGCTCTCACAAGAAAGCGGGGCTCTTTTATTTAAACTGTTCATTTAAGATGCTGTCTTCCAGCACGGAAAGCGGCTCTCCATACACACGTTCAATATGAGCTGCTCCCCAATCGCATAGCGCATTGAGAATTCTTTCGAGCGACTGTCCGTATTCACTTAATTCATATTCCACTTTAGGCGGCACCTGTTCATAGACAATCCGATTAATGACCCCGTCACTTTCAAGCTCTCTCAGCTGCTGCGTGAGCATTTTTTGTGTGATGTTTGGCATGAGCCGCTTCAATTCGCTCGTTCGTTTTTTCCCATGTGTCAAATGACATAAAATCACACACTTCCACTTCCCGCCAATGACCTCAAGCGTTGCTTCCACAGAGATATTATATTTTTTCTTTTCCATCGAATGTTCACTCCTCTTTGTACGAACAGGCACTTTTTAGTACCTATATTACAAAAAAGTACGTACTTTTTTTTTCATCATCTATGTTAGATAATAACTCTTGCCGATCGGCTTCGTCTATCAAAATGTCATCACAGAAGGATGTGAACTTACTTATGAAGAAAAAGCAAAACCATTTTGCTCTTCTCGCACTAGCGATTAGTGCTTTTGCTATAGGAACAACTGAGTTCATTAGTGTCGGTCTTTTGCCAATGATCTCAGAGGACTTTGGAGTGAGCGTCAGTCAGGCGGGCTGGACTGTCTCTTTATATGCACTTGGTGTGACATTTGGTGCACCTATTTTGACTTCCCTTACTTCCACGATGAAAAGAAAGACATTGCTTTTGCTCATTATGCTCGTCTTTTTGATTGGTAATACACTTGCCACCATTGCCCCGACTTTTTCAGTGCTGTTAATCGGCCGGGTGATTTCAGCTTTATCCCATGGCATCTTCATGTCCATCGGCTCTACGATTGCTGCAAGCCTTGTCGTGAAAGAAAAACGGGCAAGCGCGATTGCCTTTATGTTCACTGGTTTAACAGTAGCTACTGTGACAGGTGTGCCATTCGGGACATTTCTTGGTCACGAGTTCGGCTGGAGGACATCATTTGGTGTGATTGTGATCATTGGTCTGATCGCACTGATATCCAACTATTTTCTTGTTCCGTCTCAATTAAAGCAGGGTGTGAAAACATCTTTTAAAGATCAAGCTGTCCTATTAAAAACAAAAAGAATCTTGCTTTTATTTGTCATTACAGCCACAGGGTATGGAGGAACTTTTGTTGTCTTCACGTATTTATCTCCTCTCTTGCAGCATGTGACAGGTCTTGCGCCTGGGGCAGTCGCCTTGATCCTTCTTTTATACGGAATCACGATCGCAGCCGGAAATGTCATTGGCGGAAAAGCTGCTAATGAACAGCCAATGAAAGCTCTGATCTATATGTTTATTATCCAAAGCATCATCTTGTTTATCCTTAGCTTCACTGCAGGATTCACAGTGTTAGGCATTGGAACCGTCATGCTGATGGGACTATTTGCATTCATGAATGTGCCTGGGCTGCAAGTAGCCGTCGTTGATTTTGCAGAAAGATACACACCCGGAGCGGTCGACGTCGCATCTGCTATGAATATTGCTGCCTTTAATGCCGGTATTGCCATTGGCTCATTTTTAGGCGGCATCGTGACTGATACACTTGGTCTTGTGCATACAGGCTGGGTCGGCGGCATCATGGTCCTCATCGCAGCCATTCTTACGATGATCAGTTATCAAATGGAACAAAAAGAACAAACACAAACCATTTAAAGGAGTTTTTATGATGGAACATTTACAAAGTACAAAAACATTAAACAATGGAGTCCTCATGCCAAGCTTTGGCCTTGGTGTATTCAAGGTAGAAGATGGAGCAGAATTAGTTGATGCTGTCAAAACAGCCATTCAATTAGGCTATCGCAGTATTGATACAGCAGCTATTTATGGAAATGAAGAAGGTGTTGGACGAGGCATACAGCTTGGTTTAGCAGAAACAGGACTGCGCCGCGAGGACATCTTTGTCACATCAAAAGTGTGGAATGCCGATTTAGGATATGAATCTACCCTTAATGCATACGAAGAAAGCTTGAAAAAACTTCAGCTTGATTACCTTGATCTGTATTTAATCCATTGGCCGGTTGAAGGAAAATTCAAAGAAGCTTGGCGTGCACTGGAAACCTTGTATCGTGAAGGAAAGGTCAGAGCCATCGGAGTGAGCAACTTCCAGCCTCATCACCTAGACGAGCTATTAAAAGATGCAAACATCACACCAGCGATCAATCAAGTGGAGTTTCACCCAAAGCTTACGCAGGAAACACTCTATACGTATTTGAACTCTCGCGGCATTCAAATGGAAGCTTGGTCACCGCTGATGCAGGGTGAACTGCTGCATCACCCGCTGATTACAGAGCTTGCAGACACATATGGTAAAACACCTGCTCAAATTATTTTACGCTGGGATGTACAAAAAGGTATCATCACCATCCCAAAATCAACGAAAGCACATCGTTTAAAGGAAAACGCTGATATATTTGATTTTGTCTTAACTGATGAAGATATGAAACGTCTTTCTGACTTAAATGAAAACAAACGTATTGGTCCAGATCCAGACAATTTCGACTTTTAATGAAAACACCCCCGCTTTTTTGCTTTGCGGGGGTGTTCCTATTGATCATTTTGATTTTTTAAAGGAAGCTTCATATTCTTCTATGATTTTATTTCCACCATTTGATTTCCACTTCTCTACATCTTTCTTAAATTGATCTTCACTGATGTCTCCAAGAATGAACTTATAGGTCGCATCATCGATGATTTTCTTCAATTCGTTTCCTCGCTCTGATGCTGTTTCTGAATACAAGCTTTCAGCAGGATTGGCAACGATGATGTTTTTATTGTCTTCTTCCAGCTCTTCATATTTAGAACGAACTGCATCCCCTTTATTTTTCAAGTAACGTTTATCAATTCCTACAAGACTGACAAGCGGCTGTACATCTGTCTGCCAGCCTTTTACTTGGCTTTCTTCCCTGACAAATGTATTCCCTTCTTCTTTCTTATAATGCTGGCCATCTATACCGTACGTCATGAGACCATATACATCTTCTTCGGCAATGCGGTCAAAGAAGGCCAAAATCCGCTTTAATTCCGCCTCTGATTTCACGCTTGTTTTAGGGAATGCGAAGATGCCATTATGACCACCTGATGCCCACACACGTTCTTTGCCATCTGGGCCTTTGATTCGGTTGATAATATCTACTTTCATGTTTTTATCTGTCGCATCATCTCTCAGGTTCACGGCATCTACCATATTTCCAACATAGATGCCTGCTTTTCCTTGTGAGAATAATTCCTGCTGCTGTGTTTTGCTTGTCACTGGGAAGTCTTTGTTGATATAGCCATTGTCACGCAGCTTTTTCATGTATTTCATTGTATTCATGTACTCATTTGTCATAAAGTCCGGCGTGAATTTCCCGTTTTCTTCTTTCCAGTCTGTTGGCATTCCTTCATATGATCCAAGTGTCTTAAATGCTCCATAAATTAAATCGTTACGATCCGTAAAGCCAATTGTATCGGCTTTTCCATTTTGATTCGGGTCTTTTTCAGTAAAGGCTTTGGCTACTTCATACAAATCATCCAATGTTTTTGGTGTATCCAAATTTAAATTTTCAAGCCAATCCTTTCGAATGACAATCCCTTGTCTTGAAAGTGGTCTTTCTCTATAGATCCCATAAAGCTTACCGTCTATAGAAGCATTTTTATTAATCAGTTCGTTCATCTTACTTAAATTTGGATAATCCTTTAAATACGGACCGACTTCCCAGAACATGCCTGATCTGAACGCATTAATCGCAGACGAATTTTTAATGTCTTGAATCGTCACAATTTGCGGCAAATTCCCTGCTGCAAGTGCAGAATTTAAACGATCTTCCTTCACAGCATCAGGCACCCATGTAATATCAAGCTCTGTATTTGTGAGCTTCTCAATCTCTTTTAAAACGGAATCCTTCGGCGGCTGCTGATGATATAAAATCGCCATCCATGTCAACTTTACCTTTTTGTCTAAATCAACCTTCTCATCTGATGAGTTTGCCCCTTTACTTGAACATGCTGACAGAATACCGCTTGCTGCAAATAACAGGACAAACGCAATCAGCCATAATTTCTTTCTCCCCATAAGATCCCTCCGTTGTTCCATCTTTTTAACCCTTTACAGAACCTAGTAATGCCCCTTTGTTGAAATGCTTTTGAATAAATGGATAGACAAGCAGAACCGGAATGGTTGCCACAACAATCACAGCCATTTTAATCGTCTGGTCTGGCGGTGGTGTGGATGAGCCCATATCCGACATATCTCCCTGCATTCCGCTTGAGACAATGACAATCTGTCTCAGCAGCACCTGAATCGGCCATTTCACTGAATCATTTAAATACAGAATGGCGGTCATATACGTATTCCAATACGTCACGGCATAAAAAAGTGAAATGGTTGCAATGGCTGGCAAAGAAAGTGGCAGCACAATTTTAAAGAAAATCCCTAAATCGTTACAGCCGTCCATCTTCGCTGATTCCTCAAGACTTGCCGGTATGTTTTGAAAAAAGTTTTTCAAAATGATTAAGTTGAACGCATTGATTGCAACCGGTAGAATAAGTGACCAATACGTATCAAGCAGACCAAGTGTTTTCACCACAATAAACGTCGGAATCATACCTCCGCTAAACAGCATCGTGAAAACAACGAGAAACATCAGTGTTCTTCGGCCTTTTAGCTCCTGACGAGACAGCCCGTATGCCATAAGCGAGGACAAAAACATGCTGACAGCTGTTCCAACGAGCGTCACAAGAATGGACACAATGAGGCTGCGATACACAATATCTGTAGAAAAAATATATCGATATGCCTCTAGAGAAAACGTCGTCGGGAACAAGATAAATTTCTTCGTGATGACCTCTTCTACTGTTGCAAAAGAGGCGGCGATGACATGGATGAACGGAAGCACACATATTAATGCGAACATGAGTAGAAAAGAGTAATTAAATAAATTGAACAATCGGCCTTTAATAGAACGATCTATGTTCATCACGCCCTTTCTTTGTAAGCGTTATCATTTCATCTGAAAGTAAGCTGCAGCCTGTGACGATATCGTGATTAAAATGTAACAAACTGGGGAAGAAAGCGTCTATAATCATCTTGACAGACCAACTGTATAGATCATGTCAGCCGTGCTTTTATGCTCATGAAACAAAAGAATAAGATCATTAGCTCATGACATGATTATGCCCTATGCTTGATCATTGTCTCCAAGGATCTCCGTCGTATTGACATCTGGTTCATAGCCTAACTCCTGCTTCGTTTTCTCAGTAGACCACGGCTTTTCTTCATTCTCTGATACAGCATAATAGGTCCCAAAGGGAATATTCGTTTCAATCGCTGCCTTTATCATACCTGCAAGATCTTCATGTGACAGCAGTGTTCTTTTTGTTCTTTGTTTTTTGTGTAATGCCTTCATCTCATCTGTCACAACTGTTCCAATTCTTAAATTGATGACAGACATTCCCGTTTGATCGTGGAACAAACGCCCTAGCTGTTCGGAAGCAAATTTTAAAATGCCATATACATTTTTAGTCGCAGGCACATCATCAGTTGTAATCTGCCGCCCAAGTAAGGAGCGTCCATCCTCTTCATAACGATCTGTCACATGGTTGCTGCTTGCAAAAATGACTTTTCGTATGCCAAGCCGCGCGGCTGAACGAAACATATAATAGGTACTCCTCCAAAAAACATCATTCATTTTTGCAAATTCTTCATGATCCATCACGTCATGCGTCATGTCCATGTTTAGTAGATGTATGATGACATCCGTATCCTGCGGAATTGCCTCATATACATTCTGTTCATTCACTGCATCTGCTATAATGACTCCTTCTACACACCTCGATTGATCAATGATCGTGACGTTGTACTCAGTAGAGAGCGCTTTTGTTAAAATACGTCCAATCACACCGCATCCGCCAATGATGGTGATTTTTTTCATCTGTCTCCTCCTTTCTTTTGACGTAGTATGTCCAAGCGTTTCTTGATTACAGCCACTTTTTCAAAAATCGTGTCGCCTCGTGGCGCATAACGGCTGTTTCAAAATGACCTGCATGAAGATGAACAAGCTGATATCGTTCTTTCAATGAAGCAGCTTGATAGATTTGACCCAATACCTTTTGAATCCTTCCAACGCCTTCAGCAGGCGTGAGCTGATCAAGTTTACCTACTAAGCTTAAATGCGGTCTTGGAAAAATCATTTCTTGAATGTCAGCTGCTGTAAAATGCTTCGCTAAGCTCGGTACATAGTAATAAAAGCCATGCCTGTCTAAATTATTCGTTTCAATTAATGTATGATGATCTACCTGTGCGCAAAGATCAATACACACACTGACCCTCTCATCAAGCGCAGCCGTCCACCAGGAAAGAAGACCGCCCATCGACATCCCAAAGACAGCTAACCGGTCCGCCAGCACATCAGATCGAGACAGCAAATAATCGATCGCACACATGCTTTCATACAGCATCATGCCCCACATCACTTTTCCTGTTAAAAGCATTTCCTTAAAAATTTCACTTTCTGTTCTTCCTCTTCTCTCACCAAACCCTGCATGATCAATGGCGAGTACACTATATCCTTTTGACGTAAACTCTTTTGCATATGAAGGTTCTTGCAAATAATGGGCACCCTTTAACAGCTCTTCCTTCCCATTCACGTAATTCCCGCCGTGAGAGTGCTGGAACAGCACAACGGGTCTTTTTTTCACTGTATCCTTCGGTTTCACGAAATAAGCAGGGACTTCCTCTACACCATTCATGGAGAGAATGAGTGTTTCCACTACATATGATTCACGTTCCTCCATTTTTAACGTATAAGCCTCCACGCGATGACGTTCTGGCATTTCTCCTAACAGACTGAGCAGTTGTTCACGTTTGCTTTCCTTTTCCATTGACGTCACTCCTCATTTTCTTGATCACCTGTTAAAATACGAGACCGATGCGGGAATCACCTTGTTTTCGACAAAATTATGTCCCGGGAAATAAAGAACACCCACCGGTTTATACCGATGGGTGTCATCATTAGTTCGCAACAATATTGACAAGCTTCCCAGGAACTGCAATCACTTTACGAATGGTTTTCCCTTCAAGCTGTTCTTTTACACGTGCATCATTTTTCGCAAGCTCTTCTAACTGCTCCCTTGTTGCATCAGCAGGAACGGTTAATTTTGCTTTCACTTTACCGTTAAGCTGTACGACAATTTCTACTTCATCGTCGACAAGCTTTGACTCATCATATTGCGGCCATGCTTCATAAGAAATAGATCCTTCATGACCAAGTTTATTCCAAAGCTCTTCTGCTAAATGCGGGGCAATTGGAGAAAGAAGCTTTACAAAGCCTTCTGCATATTCTTTCGGCAATGTATCAGCTTTATAGGCATCGTTGATAAACACCATTAATTGTGAAATGCCTGTATTGAAACGCAAGCCTTCATAATGATCCGTTACCTTCATGACTGTTTCATGATAGCTGCGTTCTAATGCGCCGCCAGATTGCTCTGTCACTTTATCACTGAGTGAGCCATCTTCATTTGTAAAGAGACGCCATACACGATCAAGGAAACGACGAGCGCCATCAAGTCCTGTTTCAGACCAAGCAATTGACGCATCTAAAGGTCCCATGAACATTTCATAAAGTCGTAATGTATCCGCACCATGAGATTCTACGATATCATCCGGGTTGACCACATTTCCTTTTGATTTACTCATTTTTTCATTGTTTTCCCCAAGAATCATGCCTTGGTTGAACAATTTCATGAAAGGTTCTTTTGTTGGAACAACACCGATATCATACAAGAACTTATGCCAGAAGCGTGCATATAAAAGATGCAGTACAGCGTGTTCTGCTCCGCCGATATACACATCAACTGGAAGCCATTTCTTCAGCTTCTCAGGAGATGCAAGCTCTTCTGAGTTATGAGGATCAATATAACGTAAGAAATACCAGCAGCTGCCTGCCCATTGCGGCATTGTATTCGTTTCACGGCGGCCTTTCTTACCTGTCACAGGATCTACAACCTCAACCCAGTCTTTAATATTGGCTAATGGTGATTCACCTGTACCACTTGGCTTAATCTCTGTCGTCTTAGGTAAGATCAGTGGAAGCTCTTCTTCTGAAACAGCTGAAGATGTTCCGTCTTCCCAATGAATGATTGGAATCGGTTCACCCCAGTAGCGCTGACGGCTGAATAGCCAGTCTCTTAAACGATAAGTGACTTTCTTTTCACCTTTTTGATGTTCTTCAAGCCATGCAATCGCTTTTTCAATCGCTTCTTCTTTTCCTAAGCCATTTAGGAAATCAGAGTTAATGTGCTTTCCATCACCTGTGTAGGCTTCTTTTTCAATGTCTCCGCCTTCTACAACTTCTTTGATTGGAAGATCAAAGGTTTTAGCGAATTCATAATCACGTTCATCATGAGCAGGAACCGCCATAATGGCTCCAGTTCCATAAGTCGCCAGCACATAATCGGCAATCCAAATCGGCATCTTTTCACCGTTTAAAGGATTGATGGCATACGCCCCTGTGAAAATACCCGTCTTCGTTTTAGCAAGATCTGTCCGCTCTAGGTCACTCTTTGATTGAATCTCTTTGATATATGCTTCGACAGCTTCTTTTTGAGCAGCTGATGTGATTTTTTCAACAAGTGCATGTTCTGGTGCAAGCACTGCATATGTTGCGCCAAATAGTGTATCAGGACGCGTTGTAAAAACCGTAAACTGTTCGTCATGCCCTTCTACTTCAAAATGAACGTGCGCACCTTCAGAGCGTCCGATCCAGTTGCGCTGCATATCTTTGATGCTTTCAGGCCAATCGATGTCCTCTAAATCTTCTAACAGCCTGTCCGCATATGCCGTAATCTTTAGCATCCATTGCTTCATAGGACGTCTTTCAACAGGATGCCCTCCGCGTTCACTTTTTCCATCAATAACTTCTTCATTTGCAAGCACTGTGCCAAGCGCTGGGCACCAGTTCACTGGTACTTCATCGATATAGGCCAATCCTTTTTCGTACAATTTTAAGAAAATCCATTGTGTCCATTTGTAGTAATTCGGATCGGTCGTGTTGATTTCTCGATCCCAATCATACGAGAACCCTAGTGATTGAATTTGGCGGCGGAAGTTATTGATGTTCTCTTCTGTAAAAGCCGCCGGATCATTTCCTGTATCAAGTGCATACTGTTCTGCCGGGAGACCAAATGCGTCCCATCCCATTGGATGAAGAACATCATATCCCTGCATACGTTTCATGCGTGATAAAATATCCGTTGCTGTATAGCCCTCAGGGTGCCCGACATGAAGCCCTGCTCCTGATGGATATGGAAACATATCAAGTGCATAAAACTTCGGTTTATCTTCCGAGTCAGATGTGGCGAATGTTTTATGTGTCAGCCAATAATCCTGCCACTTCTTTTCAATTTCCCGATGCTGAAAACTCAATGTGAAAACCTCCTTTAATATGTACGGCTTTATCTGCTTAGATGACCACTGCAAGAATTCAGATTTTTCTAAAATCAACAAAAAACCCTCATCCCTGGAAAGGGACGAGAGATTTTTTGGTTCCCGCGGTACCACCCTTGTTAGCGTAACATGCTGTTCGTACGCTCACTTAATATCTTTAACGCAGACATGCGACAGAAGCTTTAACGCAACTGCAACTCTGAGGCGAGTTCAGAAGCAGATTTGATTGACTTTCACCAGCCGTCAATTCTCTAAAGACAAATACTGCTTTCCTACTACTCCTCTTCACTGTTCTTATCGTAACCGTCATCTAAGTAGTATTTTATAGAATTATGATCATAAGTGCAAGCAGGTTTGTATACAATGGGAATGTACCCTAGACTAGGGTAAAGTGAGGATATTATTCGTGTGGAGATCGGTTATGACGGTTGGAGCCTGCATCCTGTGAACGTTCTTCTCTCACAAAATCGAAGCTTCGCAGAACTGCTTCTCCTCCGTAACCTGAAATAATGGATAAGATGATCAAGTGCAGACTAGATTCGGGATTTGAGGATAAGACAAGCAGTGTAGCGGCAATCATCCCAACGAGCCAATCTTCAATAAACCCTAAGTAAATAAACTTTTTTGTCATTCTGGGCTTCTCTAGCCTGCCTTTTTTCTTTACGTGACCGAGAATGCCCATGACCCCTCCAATGGCGCAAGCAATAATGACTTGTTGCAGCATTTTCATCACCTTCCTAAAGCCCTTAGAATAGTAAAGCGACTTCAGGCTGTCCAGCCCCCTGTAATGCCATTCTGCTGTTCCGTCATAATCCATGTAAAAGGTCTATTCTCTCTAACGAAGAAAAAAAGCTTGTTTCTTCCATTATATGTGAATGACCTAAAAACAATCTTGATGCATTGGAATCATTTTCACCTAATCCATATTAACTATTTTTGTCATTTTATGAATTATGAGCAATTGATTCCTTCTTTTTCTAATGAAAAGTCTCCTTACTTATTCTATTCTAATGGAGGACAAACTATGATGACAAATTTAACAAAGCGTTTGCAATCGTTGAAACAGAACATATGTTATGTTACGTTTATAAGGATTCATTTGGTTGAAAAGATTAACCATTTGATATGTCTTATAGCAGCAGCAAAGGAGGGTAATATGGTCAGCTCGAACATCTTCGGCTTGCAAAAACAGCTTGAACTCATCAAAAAAGCGCTGGATCATGCGCGGATCGGTGTTGTCATTACAGACCCTTCCTTAGAGGATAACCCTATCGTTTATGTGAATCATGGCTTTACACAAATGACTGGATACAAACCAGATGAGATTCTTGGGCGTAATTGTCGATTCCTTCAAGGAAAAGACACAGATCAAAAGCAGCTTGCTTTAATTCGTCATGGAATTCAGAACAAAACACCTATTACCACACAGCTAAAAAATTATAAAAAAGACGGCACTTTTTTTTGGAATGAACTCAATATAGATCCTCTATACATTGAACAAGATGACAAAACATTTTTCATTGGTTTTCAAAAGGATATTACGAAACAGAAAGAATATGAACAGCTCCTAGAAGATTCCTTACAGGAAGTCACCTCTCTTTCGACGCCAATCGTCCCAATCAAAAATGGTGTATCTGCTCTTCCGCTTATCGGAAAATTATCTGAAGAACGCTTTGATGCCATTGTCGCTAAGTTAACTTGTATATTAGATGATTCAAAGGATGATTATTTAATTGTCGACCTTTCTGGTTTAATCGATGTCGATGATTCCGTCGCAGCACGTATTTTCAAACTGCATCATCTCCTCAATTTAACTGGAACCGAACTGATCATCACTGGGATCAAGCCGCAGCTTGCGATGAAAATGAAAGACCTGGATACAGATTTCCAGAATACGATCACTTATTTGACAGTAAAAGAAGCCATAAAAGGATTACCATTAGCTGAAAACCCTGTGTAAACAGGGTTTTTTTAGTTGAACCGCTCCCCAAAATGGAAAAATGAGGTATGATAGGTGTAAATAGCAATTTAGGGGGGCTGTTAGATATGTTGTTACTCATATTAGGTCTTTTATGTGTTTGTTTTGCCATCGGATATGCCGTCAATTTCTTCTTACTCAAACACCAGAACGAGCTGATTTTTTCAAAGAAACTTTTTTATCCTTTTTTGATCATTGGTCTCTTCTTTTCCATTATGTCATTACCGCTTACTGCTGGAAATGCGCCAAAGGCACAAGCCGATCCATCTTCCGAACAGCTGTTAAAGGAGCAAAAGGAGCTCTCATCTGACATTTCGAGCTTAAAAGCTGATAAAGAGTCGCTTACCTCCTCTTTAGAAGACGCGGAGAAGGAAAAAGAAAAACTGGAAAAAAAGCTAGAAACCATCACCTCAGAAAAAGAAACGGTCAAACAGCAAGAAAAGACCATTCAATCGCTTGAAGAGAAAATAGACAAGCTCACCTCCAGCAATGAAACACTCAAAAAAGAAAACAAGAATAGTAGCAGCGATACGAGTTCTTCCACCGCCCAGCGCTCCGCTCCTAAAGATGAAGGAAAAAGCACAGGCGGTCATGAATCTCAAAAGGAAACAAAAAAAGAATCGGCTGCCTGTAACATTAAAGGGAGTGTCAACGGCATTTATCACACACCGAGCAGCAGATACTACTCTAGAACAAAAAATGTAACCAAAATGTTCTGCTCTGTTGAAGAGGCAGAGCGTGCCGGATACAGGGCACCTAAGCAATAGCGATGTTTATTTAAAATAAAAAAGAACCTCCTGCGCCTAATCGGGTTTCCAGGAGGTTCTTTTTTTAGATTTCTCTTCTTAAAGCTGCTAATACATTCGTTTTTGTTGCCTTACGTGCTGGGTTAAGCCCTGAGATGATCGCTACCCCTGCGCTGATCACTGTCGCTGTAATGACAAGGCTGAGTGGAATATAGGAAAAAGTTATCGAGAATTGATCGCTTGATCCTCCCTCAGACATGGACGACAAAATGGCTGGGATGATTAAATTAACGGCGAAACTAATCAAATATGAGATGATAATACCGATGATTGATCCGATTACTCCAATATAAGCACTTTCCATTAGGAACATTCGCTTGATAATGGATGGATTCGCGCCAATGGCTTTCATAATCCCAATCTCTTGTGTTCGCTCTGTTACCGCCATGGTCATCGTATTGAAAATTCCGATGGCAGAAATAATGACTGCAATACATCCGACAAAAATGAGTCCAATTTTGAAGACCGTAAAGAACATATCCATTCCTTCAAGTTGGTTCGTCACAGAGATGACTTGATAGCCTTCATCTGTTAGTTTATCCGTGAGTGCACCGACATTGTCGAATTTATCTGCATAAACAGAGGTCATTTTCTCGACATTTCCTGCTTCAGGAGACAGGTCAAGTATTTGACCAAATTCTTTTTCATAAGCATTCGGAATCAGAATTTTATGATCCTCCTGCCACTCCAAATTCGGCTTTTTCAAAACGCCTACTACACGGAAATCAAATGTTTTTTCTTTGACGACTTCATTTTCTTCATTTAATTTTGGCACTTTGATTTGAATCACTTTATTTAAAATATCCTTCGTGTAGCCTTTAGGCTCTTTCGGCATTTCTTCACCATTTGATGTCTGATTTAATTCTTTTTCATAGGATTCGCGTTCTTTTTTTGTCCACAGTTGTTCAGCCATATGATAGCCGACCACAATTTCGTTCGCTGATGTTGGGACTTTTCCTCGGTCTAGCTCAAGTCCTGCTTCTTTTTCTTCTTTCATATCAGTCAAAGCAGCCTGCGTTTCACCTGAGCGGTCATCGAGCTCGATCTTTACCGATGGAGTGAGCGCCGTTCTTGAGACGACAGATTTCACATGATCATATTTCTTTAAATCATCAATCTTAACGTCTCCTTTTTCTTTTCCTAACACTTTAATTTCTGTGATAATTTGCTGCTTCATGATTTCATCTTGAGCTGATTTTTGCAGACCAAAACCGACAGACGCTAGAACGATTAAAAAGGAGCATGCCATTGTTGTCGCAAGAATGGTCATAAACACACGCAATCTATTTTTCTTCATGTTTCTTCTTATGAATTTGACCTGATCTCTAAATTTCAATGGATTGTTCCCCTTTCTTTAATACACCATCGTGAAGCTGGAACGTTGTGTCTGCGATTGAAGCGACTTCATCGTCATGTGTAATGATGACAAATGTAATTCCTTTTTCACGATTGAGCTGCTGGATAAAGGCTAGAATTTCTCCTTCAGTTTCTGAATCCAGACTGCCTGTTGGTTCATCCGCTAAAATAATAGATGGATTTAAAATCAAGGCTCTTGCAATACTCACACGCTGCTGCTGTCCGCCTGACAGCTCATTTGGGTAATGTCCTGCGTGATGTTCAAGTCCGACTCGCTTCAGCATTTCTTTTACTTTCGCCTTTCGTTCAGACGGCTTCACACCTTTTAAAGTGAGCGGAAGTTCAACATTCTCATACGTTGTTAAGCTCCCGATCAATTGAAAGCTTTGAAAGATAAAGCCAAAATGGTCTAAGCGAAAGTCTGCCCATTCTTTTTCATTAAAGCCGGTCACATCAGTGCCATCAATGATAATTTGTCCGCTCGTTGGCGTAATATAGCCTGATATTAAGTTCAATAAGGTGGATTTCCCCGAACCACTTCGTCCAACAATACAAGCAATATCGCCTCTTTTGATGGACAGGTCAATCCCTTTCAGCACAGGAATTTCATTTTCCCTGCCTTTTTTACCAATTTTAAATACATGATCTAATGCTTGAATCTGAATCATCTCTACTCCCCTGCTCTCTGTTTATCTTTTTCGATAGATTAAGAAATAACTCGTAAGTGCGCCCACAGCTCCACCGATGAGCATGCCAACAAAATACCCTAATAATGAATCGTAAGAGAAGCCAGCCCAGCCAAACCCTAAAACGCCGAACACAATGACCATAATTTGAATTGGCCGATCCATTTTTGAAAAGAGAAAGAATCTTCCATTTCGTTCGATAGGATGTTTGACAAAACTAACCAAACCAACTAGGTAAAATATGACCATCATGACAAGCGGAATGATGAATGCTTCACCATTGAACCAATGTTGATATTCTTGTTGAAAACTGTCATTTGTAATATAAGTAATTGGTGATATAGGCGATATCAAATAATTGAGGCTCGTATCTATCCACCTCACAGTTGGTCTAAAGATAAAATCTAAATGAACGATCGGAAGTCCAATTAACAAAAATGGTAGAATGGACGTACTGAATCCAACGATTGCTTGGGATATGGCACTTCCTGTTAATGTACCTGCTGCAAAAAATAAACTATAGATCATCAAGGCTGACAACAACGCATAAAAATAACGACTATTGAACTCAGGTAACTCTATTGGATGAAGACCTAATTTGAGTAAATAAATGAAAAGGTATGAGACAACATGAACGCTTGCAATAATTCCAACACCTAAGAAAAACTTGGAATGAAAGATGGCACTTCTGCTAAATGGCAAAGATAGTGTAAAGTCCATCTGCCCTTTATTTCTCTCAACCCCTAGCTGAATTACAGCAAAAAATATTCCCATTAGCCATGAAAGTGAGAGAAATGCATCCTTCTTAAACATATAAGTGAATGTTGTTGAATCCATTATACAGTCTGGATTTTTCAAACAATCTTGAAAGGTTGAGTAATCCATTAAGAGGGATAATGGCGTCGCAAACACCGCAACAAGCATCACTAAAATGAATGTCAGCTCTGATTGCTTCCACTCCTTATATAATAATTGCCGCTTTACCATCTGCGTTTCCCTCCAAACTTCGCAATGAATACTTCTTCTAAATTCACAGGCAGTTCATGCCATACTTTCGGCTTTAGTGACTTCAAGTACTCTTTAGCCTCTACGTCGGTTTTAAGAACAAGCGCTGTATAGAAAACGCCCGCTTGATCCAAAATCGCAACGCCATTTTTTCGAATACTTAAGTTCATATCTTCTTCAAAAGCCATTTGGATTTTGACATAGTCATTCTTTAATTCATCTAAATCCATGACACTTGTGAGCTGATTTCCTTCTAAAAACCCGATTCGATTACACATGCGCTCAATATCCTCTAAGCGGTGAGATGTAATTAAAATTGTTGTTTGTCGTTCTGCCACCTCGTCAATCATCAGCTGAAGAACATCATTTCTTGTGACAGCATCAATTCCATCAGTCGGCTCATCCAATAAAATAACCGCTGGTTTGATGGCAAAGCTTAAAATTAATGACAGCTGTTTCTTTAACCCTGTCGACAATTCACGATACTTTACTTTTTCCGGAATTTCATAACGGTTCACAAGCTCATTTGCATAGGTCACGTCAAACTTTGGATAAATATGCTTTAACAGCTGGACAAGCTGTCCGTAATTGTATCTGTCAAAGTAAGGATTCACGACCGGCATGAATACAATATTTTGCTTTACTAAAGGGTGGTCTCTCACCAGTACATCTTTAAAATAAATCTCTCCTTCATCTGGAAGAAGAATTTGTTGAATCAATCTGAGAAGTGTCGTTTTCCCAGAGCCATTCCGGCCAAGCAGACCGAAGATCTCACCTTCGCCTATTTTGAAGGAAACGTCGCTGAGTACTTCGCGTCCATTTAATTTCTTCGATACATTTCTGACCTCAATCAACTTGTTTTCCTCCTTTTAGACTTGAGCCGATCTCTTCTAGCCATTCCTTGAGCTGATGAATATCAATACCAGCATAATGAGCTTCTATGATGAGTTGTCTTAACTGTTCTTTCATCTCGAGCACCTTCCCTTCATTCAGCTTTAACTGAGCACCTTCTGTTACATACGTACCGCGGCCTCTTAGCGTTTCAATAATCCCTTCCCGCTCTAGCTCTTTATACGCTTTACTGACGGTGTTTGGGTTGGCAATAATAATGGTGGCGAGCTCTCTAACAGAGGGCAGTTTGTCACCAGGCTTCATCACACCTTTTAAACATAAAATTTTGAGCTGCTCAATGATTTGTTCATATATTGGCGCAGCGCTTCTTGGATCTATTTGAATCATGATGACTCCCTCTTTCCTCATTCATGCTTTTGCAGTCCTATCGCTTGTTCATGTCCTTGCATTAAAGGAACTGAATTGGGTATCAAATCTTTTTGAACTTCAAAACCAATGAAAACAAGAACGAAAAAAAATGTACATGCTAACGCAACAGCCAGCACCATCCACTTCAAATTGATTGGTTTTTTTTCTTTTTTCATGGTTGAACACCTTTCTTCACTTTTTAAGTGTCTGTAGTGTATTAGTTGATATAGTACACTTAATACAATATAGACACCAAGCATAAAAGTCAATCACTTATTAAGAAAATAAAAAACAGACCCTTAAAAGAAGGATCTGTTCATCATTCATTATCGTAAGAAATCCCTAAAATCATTTGATTTTGCAAGCTCTGAATTTGAACACGTGCCCTGTCTAATCGTTCTCTTTGCTGGTCATTGGCGACATCTTTTAATTTTTCTAATTCGTTGACCGTATCCTCAAGCATGAGCTGTGCTTTAGAAAACTCTTCCTCATTATAATGTTCCTGACGTGAGCTCAAATCAAATTGTTCACTTGCAAACTCAAGGGTTTCAGTACTTTTTTGGATAAAATCATCGATCGACTGCCTTGTTGCCATCTTACATTCCCTCCATTTCATCATCGCTCCCGCCTATTTTGCCCATGTAAAGCTTTTTCACTAAAGAAAATGTTGGACAGATTCAATTGTCCTCCTTCGTGATTTTTGTTAAACTTTAAGGATGCCTATTATTATGCAAGGAGGTTACTGACTTGGATCAGCATAACCCTTTTTTATATTCAAACAGCGAAAAACGTTATCACACATGGAATTATCATTTGCGCGAACACTTTGGTCATAAAGTATTTAAAGTAGCCTTAGACGGCGGCTTTGACTGTCCAAACCGTGATGGTACTGTAGCCCACGGCGGCTGTACATTTTGCAGTGCCGCTGGATCTGGTGATTTTGCAGGAAACCGGGCTGATGATCTTATCACTCAATTTAACGAAATCAAAGACCGGATGCATACAAAATGGAAAGACGGAAAATACATGGCGTATTTTCAGGCGTATACAAACACACACGCGCCGCTTCCTGTCCTAAAAGAAAAATATGAAACCGTCATGAATCTGGATGGTGTGGTTGGTCTATCCATTGCAACAAGACCTGACTGCCTGCCGGATGACGTAGTGGAGTATTTAGCCGAATTAAACGAACGCACTTACCTATGGGTAGAGCTTGGTCTTCAAACAGTACACGAACGGACAGCTATGCTCATTAACCGTGCTCATGATTATGAATGCTACGTTGAAGGTGTAGAAAAACTGCGAAAACACGGAATTCGTGTCTGCTCGCATATCATCAACGGATTGCCTCTTGAAAACCGGGATATGATGATGGAAACAGCAAAAGCTGTTGCGGATTTAGATGTGCAAGGAATTAAAATTCATTTACTTCACCTTTTAAAAGGAACCCCAATGGTCAAGCAATATGAAAAAGGAAAGCTTGAGTTTTTAAGCCAGGAGGAATATGTTCAGCTTGTTTGTGATCAGCTGGAGATTCTGCCGCCAGAAATGATTATTCATCGTATTACAGGCGACGGTCCAATTGAATTAATGGTTGGTCCAATGTGGAGTGTAAACAAGTGGGAAGTACTAAATGCCATTAATGCTGAGCTCGAAAGACGGAATAGCTACCAAGGTAAACGCTTCGTCAGATTGGAAGAAGCAGCAAAATGATTTTGAAACGCATGCTTCCTTTTAGTAAAGATCTGTTAGAACGCGCTTGTCAAAAAGGCGACATCGTCATAGATGCAACAATGGGAAACGGCCACGATACACTCTATTTAGCTGATCTTGTAGGAACTGATGGACAAGTGTTTGCATTCGACGTGCAAGAGGAAGCCTTGCAGCAGACAAGCAAAAGGCTTGGCGATCAATATCCTTACGTTCACCTGATCCATGATGGACATGAAAAACTGGCGGATCATCTTCCGAAGGATGTTTACGGACATATATCTGGTGCAGTGTTTAACCTTGGATATCTGCCCGGGGGGGATAAAGCCGTCACCACTCAGGCTCATACAACCATTGAAGCGATCAAACAGCTCCTCGAATGGCTCAAACCCGGAGGTCTGATCGTCCTTGTGATCTACCACGGACATCCCGAAGGTAAAAGAGAAAAAGAAGTGCTTCTCGACTATTGCAGATCACTGCCTCATGAAGAGGTACAAGTTTTATCATATCAATACATGAACATTCAAAACGACCCGCCTTTTGTGGTCGCCATTGAAAAAAAGCTAAAATGATGTGCATTTTAGCTTTTTTTCTTCTTTTCAGCGTGATAGAAAACCTTTGCAGACCTGACACCGAATGCGAGGGTTTGTCTACACGCTGAAGCTCAAATCCTAATGGATTTGAGCTTTTTTATGATGATTTCATCCAAGGCATTTTCTGATAGGTCCGATAGGCTCTTCCGTTAATATAGAAAAAGAACGATGTTTTCCCGCTTGATTTGATCAGCCGCTTTGCCAGCTTGTTCATCTCTTTTTGGGCTGTCACTTTTTCATCGGACAAATAGACCGCCAGTAATCCTCTGTTAATCAATTTGTGAAAGTTTTCATGCGGAATACCTTTCAGCTGCTCATCCGCTTTTTCGATAAAATGCTGAAGTCTATCCATCATCTCATGATGAGAATCATAGTATGAGCAAAAGTTCAGATCTCCCCCAAGCCGGTCCTCTTCTTGGTCAATTAAATAATCGAGTAAGATGTGCAGACCTTGAATATATGGGAAATAGCTTTCATAAATTTGCTTCGCCTGCTTTTCTGTAAAATCAGGCTGCAGCGCATACGCCACAAGACAGAATATCCCTAACGTCGATCCTGCACAAGCTGAAAACTCATACCATTCCATCTTTGGCAAATCCTTTTCATATTGGCGGAACCACGACTCTAAACGCGGTACACGCTCATGAGGAACAACGTGCTTATGTACTTGCAGATCACTATAGTAATCACACAGCGTATGTAAATATGGCTGAATGATTGAATAATGCTCAAGACGCGTAAGCACGTCTTGACATGTGCGGACAAGCGCGTGTAAATATCCATGATCCTCTTGATCATCACGGAATTGATAGTATGGCTTGAGCTCAGCATGAATATCAAGCGCATCTCTCATCGCTTGATGCAGCATATGAAAATCCTTTGGATCCAGCGACGTGCTGCGGTCACATAGGTTATCTAAGTAATCACTGATGGTTTGATACGCCACAATGAATTCAATGCACGTTTCTTTCTCTTCACCTGCTAGTAGAGATAAAATACCTCCGCCTTCACAGTGAAAAGTTTTACTGGATATGCTCGCTAGTGCCTGTGTTCTCAGTTCTTCATTTTCAATCAATTCTGCATGAGCCCGCCACTTTTTCAGCTCCTGATGAACAAGCGGAAAAATATCTTTATACACCTTTGTCATCAGTGCAAAAGGACGCTCTGGTACTGACAAATCATTCCACCCCCAACTTAAAGCTCACAATCAAATATATTGATCTGTAAAGGCTCTTGCCGCCTTAAACACATCTTCTCTTTCCGGTTCATTAAAAATTTCGTGATACAGCTCTTCCCATTCACGGTATGATTTATTGGTTGATTCTATGCCATTGAACCATTTGATCACCCTCGTTTTATCCACGATCTTATCATCGCCCGCCTGCATTAAAAGGAGCGGGATCGATTTAAAGACATTCGTCGGCTGCATCGCTGCATCGATATTTTTGATCAGCTCTCGATACCAGCGAACCGACACCTTTGTCACGTAAAGAGAATCATTTGAGTCTGCCTCAATGACCGCCTGATTTCGTGTGGCTAGTTCAATCGACAGCCCTGACTCCACTTTAAAAGACGGTGCAAGCACATTTAGACCTTTTGACGCAAAATCCATCAGCTTCTTCGGTTTAAATTGCAGACCTAAACAAGGTGATGATAAAATAAGGCCATTCAACTTCGTATGGGTATATTGCTTCATCCACTCAATTGAAATGAGTCCACCCATACTGTGTCCAAGTAAAAAAGTAGGAAGCCTGAATGATTTGGCATGTTCGATCCATTCATCTACTGTATCAATGTATTCTTGAAACGAACGAATGTGGCCTCGCGCACGAGTCGATGTTCCTTGACCAGGCAAGTCACCCATGACGACGTGATAGCCTGCATTCCGCCACATTTCAATCAGCCATTTATATCGGCCGTGATATTCACTCGCACCATGTACAATCACAATTGTACCAACTGGTCTTTCAGCATGCCAAGTCCACAAAGTAAACACCTCACAAATGTTGTATTAAGAAAGGAAGTCGAAAAAGTGATTTATCCATATCATCAGTTTACACCTGAGATTCATGAATCGGTCTTTGTCGCAGATAACGCCACCATTACCGGCGATGTCACAATTGGAGAATATTCGAGCGTGTGGTTCCAAACCGTCATCAGAGGCGATGTTGCACCTGTGAGAATTGGAAAGAACGTCAACATTCAAGATTTATCGTGCCTGCATCAAAGTCCTGGAAAAACACTTCTTATTGAAGATGGTGCTACCATTGGACACCAAGTCACATTACATAGCTCAATTATTCGAAAAAATGCCCTCATTGGCATGGGGTCTATCATTCTCGATGGTGCGGAGATTGGCGAAGGCGCCTTTATCGGTGCAGGAAGTCTTGTCCCTCAAGGAAAGGTCATCCCAAAAGGATCACTCGCTTTTGGCCGTCCAGCCAAAGTCGTTCGGCTGTTAACAGATGAAGATATCCAAGACATGGACCGAATCCGCAGAGAATATGTAGAAAAAGGACAATACTATCGTTCCCTTTTATCTCGTTAACATCATACGTGTATCTTCACTTTATCATGTTTTTTTCAGGATATTAAGCAATAACTATGAACCGCTTGTTATTTTACCCTTTTCCGCCACTTTCTATCATGACAAAAAAGGTTTTCAGCACAAAGCTGAAAACCTTTTTCATTAACTAAAGATGACTTCTTTCGGTTGATGGTTCAATTGCTCTGGATCAATGCTGCGCTCCACATAAATGCTGTGCCAAATCATAAAGATCAGAACGGTCCAAATCTTACGGCTATGATCTGCTTTACCAGCACAATGTTCATTTAACAAATCAAGCACATACTCTTTGTTAATATATTCGTCTGTTTGACTGTTTTTAATGATGTCTTTCGCCCAAGCGTTCATCTCATTTTTCAGCCAATGACGAATTGGAACAGGGAAGCCCAGCTTCTTGCGGTTTAACACATGGTCAGGCACAATGCCTTCTGCTGCTTTACGCAATAAATATTTCGTTGTGCCATCTTTTGTTTTCAGCTCTTCTGGAATTTTAGAAGCCGCTTCAAATACGACCTTATCAAGGAATGGTACACGAAGCTCAAGAGAATTCGCCATTGTCATCTTATCTGCTTTCAGTAAGATGTCTCCGCGCATCCACGTATGGATATCAACATATTGCATTTTGTTAATATCACTGTAGCCTGCACTTTCCTCGAAGTATGTCTTCGTCACATCACGATACGTAATGTTCGGATCATACTGCTTTAAGAGGTTTTTCTTTACTGGCTCTTCAAAGATTTTCGCATTACCGATATAACGTTCCTCTAATGGTGTACAGCCGCGGACGATAAAGCTTTTTCCTTTCATTCCTTCTGGCATTAAGCGCGCCAGACGAAGAAGAAGCTTTTTCAGCATAGATGGAACAGATTCAAATGGTTTAAGTGAAAGCGGCTCACGGTAAATATTATATCCTCCGAACAGCTCGTCTGCTCCCTCACCAGAAAGAACAACCGTCACTTGTTTCTTCGCTTCCTTTGCCACGAAATACAAAGGAATCGCCGCCGGATCAGCTAAAGGATCATCTAAATGCCAGACAATCTTCGGAAGCTCATTCATATATTCCTCAGGAGAAATCACAGCACTGAAGTTTTGTAAGCCCAGCTTATCAGCCGTTTCCTTCGCCACATCGACTTCACTAAAACCGTCCTGCTGGAAGCCAACAGAGAATGTCTTCAGCTCAGGATGAAATTCCTTTGCAACAGATACGATGAAAGAAGAATCGATACCACCTGATAGGAATGAACCAACAGGAACATCACTTCTCATGTGAACTTTCACAGAATCATAGATTGCATCGCGTACTTCTTCAATCAGCTTCTGTTCTTGTGTTTGCTCAGGCTTAAATTGAACCTTCCAGTAAGTCTTAAATTCAATCTCCTGTCCTGGGCGTAAAGTAAACTGATGACCAGGCTCTACTTTGTGCACCTTTTGATCAAGTGTATTTGGCTCAGGTACGAACTGGAATGACATGTATTGCTGCAAAGCAGTCTCATCAAATAAAATGTTCTCGTTCACTGCCATCAAGCTTTTGCGTTCAGACGCAAAGTACACTTGCTCATCCATTTGTGTAAAATAAAGCGGTTTGATGCCGAAAGGATCTCTTGCGCCATATAATAATTGCGCTTCTTTATCCCAAATTAAAAATGCAAACATGCCGCGAAGCTTAGAAGCCGCTTCTTCTTTATAATGACGGTATGTAGCAAGAAGTACTTCCGTATCAGAATCTGTGCTGAACGTATAGCCTTTTTTCACAAGCTCTTCCTTCAGCTCCACATAGTTATAAATTTCTCCGTTGAAAATAATCCAATACTTTTCATCTTCATAAGAAAGCGGCTGCTTTCCGTGCTCAACATCTATAATACTTAAACGTCTAAATCCAAATCCTACATGCTCATCATGAAAGTAACCCTCATCATCCGGACCACGATGAACGATGAGACGATTCATTTGTTTAATTAGCTCTTCCTGTTCAGTAGTTTCGGACAATGGACGGTGATTAAATACACCAACAAACCCACACATATTATTGCCTCCACGTTATGTTATTTCTTAAAAGTAGACCTATAATTAGACAGTATTTTGTCCGATTTTGTTTCACATTTTTTCGCTTTTTGCAGATTTTTTTTAATCAAAAGGAAAACCGCTTAAAATAAGCGGTTTTCTATGTTGTTATTGTCCCAATGCTTCTTTGCGAAGTGTATCGGCTTTATCCGTTTTTTCCCACGGAAGATCTAAGTCGTGACGGCCAAAATGTCCGTATGCAGCTGTTTGTTTGTAGATCGGACGACGCAGGTCAAGCATTTTAATAATGCCAGCTGGACGAAGATCAAAGTTTGCACGAACCACTTCAATTAATTTTTCTTCAGAAGCTTTTCCTGTTCCGAATGTATCAATTGAAATCGATACAGGCTGTGCTACACCAATTGCATAAGCAAGCTGTACTTCACAAGAATCTGCAAGGCCGGCAGCTACGATGTTTTTCGCTACGTAACGAGCAGCGTATGCCGCAGAACGGTCAACCTTCGTTGCGTCCTTACCTGAGAAAGCACCACCGCCATGACGAGCGTATCCGCCATACGTATCAACGATGATTTTACGTCCAGTTAAACCAGCATCCCCTTGAGGCCCACCGATGACGAAACGGCCAGTTGGGTTAATAAAGTATTTTGTCTGTTCATCAATCAGTTCACTTGGAACAACAGGGCTGATGACATGCTCTTTTAAGTCACTTTGAATTTGTTCAAGCGTCACTTCTGGTGCATGCTGCGTAGAAATAACCACTGTGTCAATACGAACTGGTTTGTTTTGCTCATCATATTCAACTGTGACTTGTGTTTTTCCGTCTGGACGAAGATATGCAAGTGTTTGATCCTTACGTACTTCTGTTAAACGGCGAGATAATTTATGCGCTAGTGAAATAGGCAGCGGCATGAGTTCTTCGGTTTCGTTATTGGCAAAACCAAACATCAATCCTTGGTCACCTGCACCAATCGCATCAATTTCTTCTTCAGTCATTGTTCCTTCACGTGCTTCAAGCGCTTTGTCTACACCTTGCGCAATATCAGCAGACTGTTCATCAATTGATGTAAGTACCGCACATGTTTCCGCATCAAAACCATATTTCGCACGTGTGTAGCCAATTTCCTTAATTGTGTCACGCACCGTCTTTGGAATATCGACATAAGTAGACGTTGTAATTTCACCGCTTACTAATACGAGACCGGTTGTAACAGAAGTTTCACATGCAACACGTGCATTCGGATCTTTCTTTAAAATTTCATCCAAAATGCTGTCTGAAATTTGATCACAGATTTTATCCGGATGTCCTTCCGTCACTGATTCTGAAGTAAATAAACGACGATTTTGACTCATAATGGCTATTTCCTCCTGTACAAGACCACATCATCCCAAGATGAGGCCTCCAATATGATACGGAACTCGTTCCCTCTTATATTTAAAAACGTTTATATTAGAGATGTTATTGGCAATTTGTTCATATGATATCCCAAAAATAAAAAAACCATTTCCTTCATTGCGAGGAAAGGGTCTGAGATCGCATGCCTTTCACTCTTATCGCTCAAGGTGTTCTTGTACCTTGCATCAGGTTAGCACCTTGGTTTCTCAGCATTTTCATGCCTTTTAAATAAGAAACCGGTTGCTGGGCTTCATCGGGCCTGTCCCTCCACCAACTCGGGATAAGAGTATCCGTTCAATAAGATATCTTATCTTAAACCCTTGCGTCATGTCAATGCTTCATAAGAATTATCTCCCTCTTTTTTCACCCCACCATTAGCATCACCAAAAAGCATATTTTCATTGCAGAAATGAAAAAACACACACAAAAATCTTTAAATAGTATAGACTATTATTATCAATGTGTTATACTAATCAAAACAAACAAATTCAACGGTAAAGGAAGGGTTTTTTTATGAACTCAGTGGATTTAAAAGAAGATTTGCAGTCATTGCTCTCATTAGAAAATACGCACCAAAATTTATCTGTTCCGAAACTTGTTGAAAAGATTTTGGCACGTAATGAAGGCGTTTTAACATCAACAGGAGCTGTCCGTGCCACAACTGGAGCCTACACAGGACGTTCGCCTAAAGATAAATTTATCGTCAAAGAAGAAAGCTCTGAACATAAAATCGATTGGGGTCAAGTCAACCAGCCGATCTCCAAAGAAGCATTTGACCGTTTATATACAAAGGTTGTGTCATACTTAAAAGAACGTGATGAACTATTCGTCTTTGAAGGATTTGCCGGCGCTGATGAAAGATACCGTATGCCGATTACAGTTGTAAACGAATTCGCATGGCACAATCTTTTTGCAAAGCAGCTATTCATCAGACCTGATGGATCAACACCTTCTTCAAACGAAAAACCTTTCACCATCTTATCTGCACCGCACTTTAAAGCAGATCCTGCAACAGATGGCACAAACTCTGAAACGTTTATCATCGTTTCTTTTGAAAAACGCACGATTCTTATCGGTGGAACAGAATATGCAGGAGAAATGAAAAAGTCCATTTTCTCTGTGATGAACTACTTGCTTCCTGAGCAAGATATTTTATCCATGCACTGCTCAGCAAACGTAGGTCAAGAAGGCGACGTAGCCTTATTCTTTGGACTTTCAGGCACTGGGAAAACGACGCTTTCTGCAAGCGCAAGCCGCAAGCTGATCGGAGACGACGAACACGGCTGGTCTGGCACAGGGGTCTTCAATATCGAGGGCGGATGCTATGCGAAATGTGTGAACTTAAGTGAAGAAAAAGAACCACAGATCTACAAAGCGATCAGCTTCGGATCAGTTCTTGAGAACGTTGTGCTTGATGAAGAAACACGTGAAGCGGATTACGATGATACATTCTTTACTGAAAATACACGCGCTGCTTATCCAATCGAAATGATTGATAACATCGTGAAACCAAGTATCGCAGGACATCCATCTGCCATTGTCTTCTTAACAGCTGATGCGTTTGGCGTTTTACCTCCAATCAGCCGTTTAACAAAAGAACAGGCAATGTACCATTTCTTGAGCGGGTACACAAGTAAATTAGCTGGAACTGAGCGCGGTGTCACATCACCAGAAACAACATTCTCTACTTGCTTCGGTTCACCATTCCTCCCGCTACCGGCTCACGTCTATGCTGAAATGCTTGGCAAAAAGATTGATGAGCACGGTGCTAAAGTATTCCTTGTGAATACAGGCTGGACTGGCGGAGGCTATGGTACAGGCAAACGTATGAATCTTGCTCATACAAGAGCAATGGTACAGGCAGCAATCGAAGGTGACCTTGACAATGCCGAGATGATCACTGATGACATCTTTGGATTACACATCCCGCTTCATATTCCTGGCGTACCAGATGAAGTGCTTCAACCTTCTAAAACATGGGATGACCAAGAGGCTTATCAAGAAAAAGCACACTTCCTTGCCAATGAATTTAAAAAGAACTTCCAAAAATTCAGCCACGCAGCAAGTGACATTGAAGCCAAAGGCGGACCACTCGTATAATCAAATGACAAAAGCTGAGGAGAATCATTCCCTCAGCTTTTTTGGTTAGTTTGTTGAATGCAATGAAACGAGTCGGTAAGTGACCTTTGTCACATTGTCTGTCAGCTCCAGCTTTTCAACATGTGCTGTCCCTGTTTTTTCTCCGTCTTTCGTTTTGCGCACCTCAAGTGGAATATTTAATGGATAAATGCGGTATCCATCCTTCATGAGTTCAAATACATTTTCTTCAATTCTTGTCTCTTTTCCCTTTGTGACAATCATTGTATTAAATTCAACAGGCATTCCCATAATGAAAATCCCCCTACTTTCTATATTTCGTTATACTGCTTATTTTACCACATTTCCGCTTTTTCGGCTGTGCATCCACGTGGTCAGCCTTCTCACAATTTCTCGATTATGCTGCGGCGGGAAGTAGTGGTTGTATCCGTGGAAATACCATGTCTCCACGGACTTCCCGTGCTGGCGCAGCGCATCTTCTAACAAATACGCATGCTCAATCGATACATTTTGATCTTCTTCTCCGTGGATGATGAGGACTGGTGCTTCAATTTGATCCACATCATTTAAAGGGGTTCTGTTCTCATATGCCTCTGGCACCTTATGCGGCGGACCGCCAATCACACGCTTCATCATCCGTCTCATATCCACACGCTCTTCATATGTCAGTTTCATGTCACTGACGCCTCCCCATGTGACAAAGGAAGCTGCCTCGTGTTTCATTTCAACAGCGGTCCAAATACCCATAATACCGCCTCGTGAAAAACCAAAGATATGAATGCGATCCTTTTTCACTTTTTTGTGCTGCTTTAACAGCTGAAAGGCAGCAAACGCATCTTTTCGATCTTCCCCGGCAAAATCTTCGTTCCCTTCGCCTCCCTGATTTCCTCGGTAAAAGGGAGCAAAGACGACAAAGCCCTGCGCGGCAAATTGCACAATCCGGCCAGGTCTGACCATCCCTACATTTTTAATGCCGCCTCGTAAATACAAAAAGCCGTCGTAGAAACCTTCTCCGGCCGGTTCAGCGAGCAGCCCTTTCATCCGAAGTCCATCTGCCTCATAGGTCACAGTATATAAGTGAATATGCGGATGGGGCGACGGAAACCTTCTTTTTTCCACAATCACTTGATTTCTCTCCTTTTCATCTCTGATTATGTCCATTGCTTCAGCATCGCTTCTGCGACAAGCTGACCTGATTTTGTCACCATTGGCGTGCCGCCGCCAGGATGACTTGTTCCCCCAACAAACCACAATCCTTCAATGTCCTTTGACTGATTATTGATGCGAAAGAACGCCTGTTTGAACGAGTTTGAAGACATGCCATAAATGGCTCCACGATATGCACCCGTTTTCTGTTGCAGATCAAGCGGGGTTTGAACTGCTTCATATTCGATAAGCTCATCCATATCAAAAAGACCTTTTTCTTTTAATTTGGTTTTCACATGCTGACGATATGTCTCCTTTAGCATGTCCCAATCTTGCTCTTTTGTCACATAAGGTGCATTGGCCAGTACAAACAGGTTGCTTCTTCCCGGTCCTCCGCTTAAAGCTGGTTCTGAATGACCTGAATAGCATATGTAAAGCGCCGGGTCTTGAGGCAGTTGTTTTTTCTGAAAAATATCCTTGAATTCTTGCTCATAATCCTCTGGGAAAAACACATTGTGATGGGCCAGCTGTTCATAGACTTTAGGTACACCTAATAGGAGAACAAAGCCCGATAACGACGGTTCAATGCCAGACAGTTTTTGATTTAAAAAACGAGGACGGTCTTTTTCATCTATAAGATGACGGTATACAGTCAGCGCATCTGCTCCTGCAATGACTTGATCTGCCTCATACATCTGCTGATCCGTCTCCACTCCTTTGATCCGCCGATCCTTCACATGAATCTTGTTGACTTGCTCATTGAGGTGAATGTGAACGCCTAATTCTTTTGCCAGTGTCTCAAAAGCCTCAACTAAACGATATGTACCACCCTTTATTCCATAAATCCCTTTCTCCCCTTCTAAATACGCCATCATATTAAAAATAGCCGGCGCCTCGTAGGGAGAGGAGCCAATATAAGTGGCATACCGTCCAAACATCGCCAATGTATGGGGGTGACGGAAATATTGACGCAGCAGGCGCTGAACGGATGTGAATGGTTTGACAGCGAGAAGTGCTTTCATCAGCTTTAAATCGGCCTTATCCTTCCAGCTCAATAACAGACGATTTAAAAACTGCTCCTCTGCCTTTTGAAAAAGCGTTTTTGATTCCTGCAAAAATGCACGGTATTGCTTCGCATCTTCAGGACTGAATGCAGCAATTTGTGATTCCATTTGCTCCATATTCGGCGTAAACTCAACCGTATGTCCATCTGAAAAAATATTTTTGGTAAGCGGAGAAATCGGATAAAAGGTCACATAATCCTCCATCCGTCTATGACAGGCTGTAAACACTTCTTCAAAATATGCCTTCATTGTAATGGTACTCGGTCCTAAATCAAAAGAGTAGCCTGCCCCATGATGGCGCTGCAATTTCCCGCCTAAAGCCGCTTCTTTTTCTAAAATGGTGACCTGAACCCCGCGTGACTGTAGACGGATCGCGGCTGATAATCCGCCAAGTCCGCCGCCGATGATGATCACTTTTTTCATTCGTACCTTCTCCCTTTCCATTCATACCCTTCTTTTTTCAGCCCGATTTTCATAGAAGCAAAGCCAATGGCGATCAGACTTAAAATACTGACCGGCAATAAAAAAGCCATCGCAGATGTCCGCCCGTTTTCAATATCAATTGCCGCTTTAATCGACACACCCAGCCCATAGCAAAGAATGGCTAAGCATATGCTCAAAACATCCAGCTGAAACAATGCGATCATGAAACAAATGACAGGAACCAAATAAAGGAGGGTGTATAAACAAAAGACACTGCTTAACAAAGCAATGCTTCGATTCACGCCCGGGAACAAATTTTTCCGGTAACCTTCCCAAACCTCTTGTCCACTCTCATACATTCTCATATACACAAATGGATAAATGCTTGCAAGTGTGAACGGAAAGCCTTTTTCTTTCACCCTTCTAGCCAAAGCCATATCATCAACTAATGAATCCTTGATCGCTTCATGCCCGCCAATGTCGTGATAACAATTCTTTTCAATCGCAATAAAACCGCCATGTGCTGCGGCAAAAGCGGGATTCTTAGATTTTCTTACCCATTTCACTGGCAGGTGACAGCCAATGGTAAACATCATCATGGGAACCACAAGATGCTCAAACAATGTGCCTGTTTTTTGTTCTGGAAAACCTGACAGCATACCCGTTTTTTGCATGCATAACTGCTTGTATACTGATTCAACTGCCCCTTTTTTTAACCGGACATCCGCATCTAAAAATAGCAGCCAATCAGAAACTGCTGCCTCCGCGAGCTGAGAGCAGGCATATGATTTACCAAGCCAGCCCCGCTTTAATGGCTGACCTGACTGGACACGGATCCACGGATATGTTTCTGCGAAGCGCTCCACCATCGCTCTTGTCTGATCTGTCGAATGGTCATCAAGTACGATAAGCTCTTTCGGGTAAAGACGTTGATCAACAATCGACTGAAGACAGGCTTCTATCCTTTTTTCCTCATTTCTCGCTGGAATTAAAATCGATAACGAAATAGGTTCATCAGGCGAAATGGATGCTGGCTTTAAAACAGGAAGCTGCCTCATATTCCATATGGTGAAAATAAACTGACAGAGCAAGAGTACACTGATCACGGTTAAGAAGACCGCCATGTTTTCACCCACTTTTTAAAGGAATCAAACGCATCACTTGTTGACTGACTTGTCCTCGTCATCTGTCTAAATTCTTGATTAGTTGTAAAATCAGGATCCTCGATGACCTGTGCTTGATGTGCGTTTAACTGCGTTTCAAGCAGATCGCTAAGCAAATTCGTCACGTCCTTGCTTCGAAGTTCTCCGCCACATACTAAGGTATCTTCACCAAACAAAGCAGATACTGTCGGCTTTTGAAATTGATTAAATGTATAATGCAAGGTCACAGGCTTCACCACGACTTGCTCAAATTGTCTCACTAAAAAAGAAGCCCCGCCCTCCAATTCAAGCGGCCGCACATCCTGATGCATGATTTTCCCCTGCGGGAAAAGCCATACAGCCCCGCCAGCCTGCATGTTCTCTTTTGCCGTCATTAATGCTTGCTTCACACTTTTCAGATTCTCTTTATGAACCGGAAACGCACCAAGCTTTCGGAAAAAGGCATATTGCTTCAGCTGCTTCTCTTCCATCATCATATAGTGATCGAGCTCAGACGCCTTTTCTGTTAAAAGAAAGATAATCAGTCCATCCCACCACGAGCTATGATTGGCGAGATAAAGAACAGGCAGCTTCTCGTTTGGGTCCACTGAGCCTTTCATCATCACGCAGCGGAAATGTTTATGAAGTAAATACCGCTCAAGATAAAGAGAAAATATACGTCTAAACGATCGGCTTTTGTCGCTTTCTTTCAAATTGAACCCTTCCTTCACACAAAATAACAATGATCAGTGCTAAATAAAAAATGACATCGAGCCCGCCCTTTAATGCCAGCACACCAAAAAAGAACACCATTGCCTGATAAATACGGCTCGTCCAGCTCAGGGCCTTTTGACCAATCTGAACAAGCGGGAAGAGAAAGGAAAGTCCTGCTCCAATCATACCCCAGCTCACAAAATTCTCAAAAGGAATACCATAAAAACCACTCCCGTCATACCACACCCAAAATTTCCGTTCAGCTGCTACTGGGTCTAATATGAGGTCAAGCAAGACAATCCATATCCCCGTTTCGACTGCTCGTTTCCATTTCGACTGCTGAGTGGATAAAAAAAGGCTGTTTAAAAACACACCAACCCATGCAAAAGCAATGGTTAAAGGCACGCCTGCCACTAGAAAACCTAACGTCGGATAATAATCATAGGCCCCGAAAGGAAACCCGGTTGTGATCCCTACCCATTCAACCGTAAATGTCAGCACCCCGACAATCGCTGCCCTTTTGATCACAAACCCCCATGATCCATAAATATTACGCCCAATCTCTATCACACAGCAGGCATACAGCACAAGGAAAATGCCATTTGCAAACTGAAGCCATGCTGGCACTTCAAAAGAGACCATTAATATGAGCCCTACTAAATACCATCCAAGAAATACCCAACTGATCCTATACACGAAACCGCTCCTTTATTTCTTCCAAATTCAAGAAAGTATTCATGCTTCTAGTATAGAAAAAAAGACACGTTCTATAAATAAACAATGCGCTTCTTATTTTCATCTAGGCACTCACCAAAAATCCCTTTCGACATACTTTAATTAGTGATCTAGAACAAAGGAGGCGAATTACTCTTGAATCGTTCCATCAAAGTCAGACTGGCATTCATCGTCGTTGTCCTGCTCTTTATTCCATTTGTCGCCTGTAAAAAAGAACAAGAGCAGACCGTACAAGTAGCCGAGGTGACCCATTCGGTTTTTTATGCTCCGCTATATGTTGCCTTATCTGAGGATTTCTTCAAAGAAGAAGGGCTAGAGGTTGAATTAAAAACGACTTGGGGCGGCGATAAAACGATGACAGCTCTCTTATCCGGCGGTGCAGATATCGCCCTGACCGGATCTGAATCCTCTATCTATGTAGAGGCTCAAGACACAAAAGACTCTGTCATCAACTTTGCACAGCTGACACAAACAGACGGTACATTTCTTGTTTCAAGGGAGAAAGTGAGCGAATTCTCTTGGGATCAATTAAAAGGAAAAGACTTTCTTGGGCAGCGGAAAGGCGGCATGCCGCAAATGGTCGGTGAATATGTCCTGAAAAAGGAAGGCATTGATGTAAAAAAGGATCTCCGCATGATTCAAAATATTGATTTTGCCAACATTTCAGGTGCTTTCTCCTCTGGAACTGGCGATTTTGTGCAGTTATTCGAACCGACAGCTTCCTTAATTGAAAAAGAAGGCAAAGGGTACATTACCGCCTCCTTTGGAGAGGCTTCCGGAAAGGTGCCGTATACCACCTTCATGGCAAAGAAGAGTTACTTAGAGGAAAACAAAGAGACAGCAGAAGCCTTCACTCGTGCCATTTATAAAGCACAGAAATGGGTAGAAGCCAAACAGCCAGAGGAGATCGCCAAAGCCATTCAATCTCATTTTCCTGACACAGAACTTGATGTCTTATCAACTGCCATTAAACGTTACAAACAGCAGGACTCCTATGCAACAGATCCCCTTCTGAATGAAGAGGAATGGAACAAATTGCAGGAAATCATGAAGGAGAGCGATGAATTGCCGAAATTTATCCCATACAAACAACTTGTCGATTCATCCATTGCAAAGAAGGTCACAGATCACAAATAGAATAGGAGGTAGCACATGTCTTTCCTTCAAATTGACCATGTGACCCACACGTACTTCTCTTTAAAAGAAAAAACAACGGCCATACAGCACATCAATATGGAGATAGACCAAGGTGAATTTATCTCATTTATTGGTCCCAGCGGCTGCGGAAAAACCACCCTGCTGTCTATCATTGCAGGAATCACGCCGCCCTCTGAAGGCCGAATTTTAATCGAAGGAAAAGAACCGAATCAAAAGGAGCATCAAATCGGCTACATGCTCCAGCAAGATTATTTGTTCCCTTGGAAAACCATCAAGGAAAATATCATTCTCGGGTTAAAAATCACCAAACAAGATTCACATGAAGCCACCTCCGCTGCTCTTGGCTTACTGCCTAAGCTTGGCCTTCATGATGTAGAGGAAAAATACCCGAAGGAGCTGTCAGGCGGCATGAGGCAGCGTGCGGCTCTCGCCCGAACGCTTGCAGTGAATCCCGGTCTGCTTTTACTAGATGAACCCTTTTCAGCTCTAGACTACCAAACCAAACTCACTTTAGAGGATCTCGTCTTTCATACACTCAAAAACTATCAAAAAACAGCGGTCCTTGTGACACATGACATCGGCGAAGCCATTGCGATGAGTGACCGCATTTTCTTATTCTCAAAGCATCCTGGCTCGATCCAGCGAATCTTTACCGTTCCAGATGATCTGAGGACTCTTTCTCCTTTTAAAGCAAGACAGACCCAGAGTTTCCAAGAGCTCTTTCAAACGATTTGGAAGGAGCTGAAAACAGTTGAAACACAGTGACCTTTTACATGAAGCCTATCGCAAAAAATACCGAATGGAAAAACGCATGACCCGAATCTATCAGTTCATTATTTTCGCCAGCTTCTTTTCGCTTTGGGAGCTTGCCAGTCATTTTCGTCTCATCGATCCACTGATATTTAGTTCACCATCTGCGGTCTGCCAATTGTTTGTACAAAAAATATCCGATGGATCTTTAGTGAATCATATGAGTATTACATTATTTGAAACGGTGCTCGGATTTCTACTTGGTACCTTTTGCGGCATTTTGCTTGCTGCCGCCTTATGGTGGTCCACCCGCCTGGCAAACGTTCTTGATCCTTATTTAGTCATTTTAAATGCCATGCCAAAAGTTGCCCTCGCCCCGATTTTAATTGTTGCCCTTGGGCCTGGTATGATTAGCATCGTTGCCATGGGCGCGATCATTAGTGTAATCATTACAACAATCGTCATTTACACAGCCTTTCAAGAGGTCGATGAGAATTATTTAAAGGTGATGAAAACCTTTGGTGCGAAAAAAAGCGTCGTCTTTCGCGAGGTCATTTTGCCAGCTAGTATTCCAACGATGATTTCTGCCATCAAGGTCAATGTCGGCCTTTCTTGGGTTGGGGTCATTGTAGGAGAATTTCTTGTTTCCTCAAAAGGGCTCGGCTACATGATCATTTACGGATTTCAAGTCTTCAACTTTACACTCGTGTTCTTAAGTCTTTTCATTATTGCCGTGTTTGCGACCATCATGTACCAGCTTGTGGAATGGCTCGAACGCCGTTTTCTTCAAAAATAAAAAGCACAGGGATTGTCTCCCTGCGCTTTTTTAACGAATCAAACCGTTCTTTTCTAAATAAGCAAGACTTTGTCTTAACACATCATCTTTCATAATAAAACTGAAATTCTTATTTTTTGCGATGGATCTTGGCAAGTCTGCAAAAAGAACGGGTCCTTTCGTTTCAAAATACGTGTCTTGCTTCACTAGCTTTTCAATATCAGCGAAATAAATATTCTTGACAATGACCTTTTCTCTGCCCAGCACCTGATATTGACCAATATACGTTAATTCACGAACAACAGCACCCGTCTCTTCTTGAATCTCCCGTATAGCGGCTTGGTCTGCTTCTTCATCCGGCTCAACTTTCCCTCCTGGAAACTCATAGCCCCGATCCTCATGTTCAGTGAGCAGCCACTTCCCTTGGTAGCGGCAGATGGCCCAAACATGCTTAGGATGACTTGAAAAAGGCTTCTCCTCAAAAGAGAGCTTGACCGTATTATGATAATAGTCTTTAAATACATGCATGTGAAATCCCTCATATCCTGTCCTTGCTTCTTGTAAAACATCATACCACAGATCACATTTCTCTGAAGAATTTTTATCAAAAGTGAAACAAACGAGTGGTTCCAACTCGTCTGTATCTAAAATGAGGTATTGTTGCTAAAACCTTTTTATCATCTCCAACTTCACCCAAATTTAATCATGAAACCTTTTATCCCTATATGACGTAAATGAATCATTGTTGGTCCTATGACAACGAGGAGGAAATCAGCATGAGTACAAAAAATGGGTCAAAACAAGACGCCCCCCATGAGGTGATCAAGAAACACCTCGTGAAAGGGCAAAAGTTAGATTTAACAAAAGACAATCCAGCGGTCGACCAAATTCATATCGGGCTTGGCTGGGACCTGGCTGGTCAGCCAATTGATTTAGATACACAAGTGTTTCTTTTAAATGAAGAGGACAAGCTGTTGTCTCCTAAGCATCTGATCTATTATCACCAGCAGCAAAGCTTAGACGGAGCTGTTCGTCATCTTGGTGATCATCAATTTGGCGGAGGGTATCGAGACAATGAAATGATTATTATGCAATTAAGCAGAGTCTCACCTGATATTCATAAAATTGTCGTCACAGCCACGATACATGATGCACACGAACGCCAGCATCATTTTGGACAAGTCACCAATGCCTACTTGCGCCTTACGGATCAAATCTCGCAGCAAGAGATTTGTACCTTTCAGTTAACAGAGGATTATTCGTATTGTACATCCATTATATGCGCTGAACTTACGAGAGATCAGGAGGAATGGAAAATCACCGCGACCGGGCAAGGGACTACTCTAGATTTAAATGATTTATGCCGCATCTACGGATTTACATCTTGATGCAGGAAAGGAGCCGGCACCTATGGGATTTCATTTCAACACGATAGAAGAACTTACCTTACAAGCAGAAGGCAGCGGAATCTTTTTTGCCAAAAAAGGCGCCATGATTGCCGATCAAGGAAGTTTCCAATACCGCAAGCGATTACTTGGAACGAATAAAGGAAATATGGTCAGCCAAGTATTTAACCATATCAGCAGGAAATTCACAGGTGAAAACCTTGAGATGATGGAAGTGAGTGGACAAGGTACTTGCTACTTGGCGGATGCAAGCGAGCATGTAACAGTGATTAATCTTGAGCCAAGCGGTCCTTGGCAGCATGTAAGTGTAGAAAGTGAAGATTTACTTGCCTTTACTGAGGAATGCCATTACGGCGTCACACCAGTAGGCGTTGGTATTTTATCACAGAAAGGACTGTTTACATCAAAACTCTCCTATCAAGGTCACGGAGCGCAGGTCGCCATCAAAACGAATGGAAATCCGCTCATTTTAAAAGCCCCCTGCCGTGTAGACCCTGACGCGATTGTCGCTTGGACAGGCAAAGCACCGAAGGTCAAACTAGATGTGAACTGGAAAACTTTCATTGGACAAACATCTGGTGAATCCTACTTATTTGAGTTCCAGGAACAAGATCAAATCGTCATTATCCAGCCATCTGAGCGCACATCTGGCTTACGGGTTGGCTTAGATGATAATCGCTACGAGCCTCAGAGCCAGAGTTCCTCTCATGAATTCACCAATTCACAGCAAGAAAATAGAGGCGGACTCAGTGATCTAATCGGAGGCATTTTACAACCGCGAAAATAAAAGCATGTAGAGACTCTCTACATGCTTTTTCAATTCATCAAACCATTTGTCTCAATAAAGCTTCTTGTCTCTTCATTGCCGAGCTCATAAATCATTGTGTAAATCTCTTTTCTTTTTCTATCCATTTCATCATTTGGACTATCATAATGATATTCAAGAAACGGAACATGCGCCCGAAAGAAGCCTTTCCAATCTGTCATATACTGTTCATCGAAATAGTCTCTCAGCTGCAAGATTTGATCATCATCTGCTTCTATTTGAAATTGCCAAGCCGCCGCATCTCTATGCTGCGATATCGATCCATCTTGTACGGATACATAGTATGTGTGTCTCGCCATCTGAATCATCCTTTTTCCTTTAGTATGACCAGATATGAGGAAATTACGGCTTTTTGCGTAATTTATTTTTCAACATGTCCAACACATCAATAAACAACTGTGGAATGGGAATCCCAAGGGCTCTGGCTGTCGAGACGATCTGGTAAGATTCATAAATAATATAAAAGATGATCGCTAAATCCTTAATCGTCCCATTTGTCTTCAGCATGACATCGAAGAAATGTGCCATAGATATTAAGGAGACTGTCACAACCTTTCGAACAAGCCGCGTAAAAAACCGCTTCATTGTGAGCTGTCCAGTCAAAGATTCTCTTAGGCTTGAACAAATTAATTCAATAGCCATCAACGTCACTAAAATCATCAGTAAATATCCTGCTCCACCAAACAGAAAGCCCATCGCCGACAAACTCACTGTAACCAACGAAAAGATGCCTAAATCCTTGCTCACTTGGCATCAACATCCTTTCAAAGTGGAACTCCTTACCTCAATAGTATATGACGGATTCTCGCAATAGCTTGGACGACAAAAAATAAAGGCGCTGTTATGTACTCAGGGATACGAAAGAGACTAAAAAAGCCGCCCCATGAGGCGGCTTCTCTTTTTAGACTCTGACATCAATAAATGAAGCATCTGAATCCTTTGGCTGAACAGCTTGAGGCTGCTGCTGCACTTGATCCAGCATCACCATAGCTTGTGCTGTATTCGTAGCAAGCTGTGAATTCAACAAACTGATATTGAGTGTCTTTTGAATGCTCGCTACTTGCTGACTCATCATTCCTGCAATAGAAGACATCTTCTTCCCCCCCTTCTCTTTTCTCTTCGGCTGAAAGCCCTATGATTTCAATGGGCTGTCTGTCCCGATTCCAATAAAAAAAGAATGTCGATTTGTTTATGACCGACATTCTTTTCACATACGTGTATTATCCTAAATATGCTTTAAGCATCCAGTTGTGTTTTTCAATGGATTGATGAATCGCAAGCAGCATATCACCTGTTGTTTCATCGCCAACCTCTGCAGCCAGCTCCATTCCTTTCTTTAATTCCTCAGCGATATTGGAGAAATCAGCATATAGATTTTTCACCATTTGCTCCGCTGTTTCTTTACCTTCTGCTTCTTGAATGCTGGAAATTTCTAAGCACTCTTTCATTGTCGCAACAGGCTGTCCATTTAAAGCAAGCATACGCTCAGCCAAATCATCGATATATGTAGCTGTTTCTGTATATAGTTCCTCAAATTTCTCATGAAGTGTAAAGAAATCTTTCCCCTTTACATACCAATGATAGTTATGTAATTTCACGTAAAGCACAGTCCAATCAGCTACTTGTTTATTGACAACGTTTAATAAATTTTCAGACATGTTTATTCCTCCTTATGTAATTGCGTTTAGTATGAGAATACCCTTTTCTTATTATACTGAAACCTTCCATCAATTTCTTCTATTTTGACTGCATGAAATATATGTTAATATGGAAATAAGGAGGGAGTTAGATGCTGTTACTTGGGATTATCAGCTTTATCATTATCTCAATCGTTGTCTTTTTATCATTGTGGACGACATCGAAGGCTTATGAATATAAGCATAAAGTCGATTCACCACAGGATGCTGAACCAAACCAACGTCCTAATCCAAAATAAAACCGCTTTCAATGATGTGAGGTTTCTTTTTCTTCAGTAGATGAACTCTCTTTTTTCACCTCACCTACGTGGATGTTCGTTTTCGGCATATTATGCTGCTGTTTAGCTGTCACATGGACTTGTATGATATAAAGGCCATCTTTTTTAAAGGCTGTGTGCAATTCGTATACACCTTTGTTTTCTTTCTTTGGCTGAATCATCTTGCTGTTATCCTTGTCGCCATCTTTCCACACTTCAAATTGAACATCATCTGCATCATCAACAGGCGTATCACCATATGTGACAGCTGCTTTTACTATAACGCTTTCATTTTTCTCCACTTGCTCAGGTCCTGTGAGCTTTACTTCTAATAGCTCAGGCACTTCCCCTTTGCCGCTATTTGCTTCAGAATTTCCACATGCACTTAATAACGTGAGCATTAGAATCATTCCCAACAATTTTCGCATCCTGCGTTTCCCCCTTCTTTTACTGACATGTCCATTTTAACAAATATCCCCTATTTTGACATCTCTGATTGAATTCAAATAAAAAACCGGACATCTACATGTCCGGTTCATCATTCAAATTAACCAAATACTTTTAGAAGCTCTTCTTGATCCTGAGAAAGCCAGAAACGCATTAATCGTTTTGCCCCTTCAAGGTCATGAAGCTTCGCTTGGCCGCATTGCTCTTCGTTTGCAGCAGGAATTTCTGTTACTTCAACCGCATCCTTGAATGTTGCATCAAGAAGTTCAACGATCTCTTTTGGAGTTGGTGCACCACTGACAACTAAATAGTAGCCTGTCTGGCAGCCCATTGGAGAAATATCAATGATATCAAAATGATCATATTTCTCTGAGTGTGTTCTAATATTAAACGCAAGCAAATGCTCTAATGTATGAATCGTATCAGGTTTCATCGCCTGCTTGTTTGGCTGACAAAAACGAATATCAAATTTATTTACTTCCCCATCTGATCCCACTTTATGAACGCCGCAATGACGAACATATGGCGCTTTTACAGCATTATGATCAAGTTCAAAGCTTTCAACTGAAGGCATAATCACCACTCCTATAATTGCAATTTCCTATATTATAACATATTTCTCCGACCAGTTTAGTTTATAAAACTTTCCTTCCTTGTCCTTTTTTCTTATACTGTGGAAGACAGACAAGGAGGAACCTCTATGAAACAAATTTTTATCGGCATTATACGCTTTTATCAAAAATGTATTTCCCCTCTTACACCGCCAAGCTGCCGGTTTTATCCAACATGCTCAAACTATGGACTAGAGGCGATCAAAACGCATGGCGCGATCAAGGGCGGCTGGCTTACCATAAAACGGATTTTAAAATGTCATCCGCTTCATCCTGGCGGCATCGATCCTGTTCCGCCTAAAAAGGAAAAATAACTTACTTTTCTTCATATCCGTTGACAACTAAGTCAAGCTTCCCTGTTCCAGGGTCAATGACAAGCCCATGTACAGGTACATCTGATGGAAGAAGCGGGTGATTTTTCACTACGGACACACTGTCCTTCACGCTCTCTTCAACTGAACTAAAGCTTTTGAGCCACTGTTTAAAATCAATTCCTGAGTATTCCAGTACTTCAATACGTTTTTCTGGAATACCGCGCTCAACGGCTTTATTTAAAAGTGTCTGGCTGTCTATTTTGCTCATCCCGCAATCATGATGCCCAATGACATATACCTCGTCAGCATTTAATTCATAAACAGCAACTAAAATGCTTCGCATAATACTTCCAAATGGATGGGAAACAAGCGCTCCAGCACTTTTGACAATCTTAATATCGCCATTTTTCATGTTCATGGCACGCGGAAGCAGTTCAACAAGTCTTGTATCCATACACGATAGAATGACAGCTTTTTTCTGTGGAAACTTTGTTGTTGTAAATTCTTCGTATTTCTTTTCTTCAATAAATTGTTGATTATATTCGATGATTTCATCTAAAAGTTTCATACGTTTGTCCATTCCTTTATCTTTTTTTAAAAATAAATATAGCACAATGTAAGAAATTTCGTCACGTTTTGCAGCTTATTTTTTTAGAGGAAACATCTGCTGACGAAAATTTTTTATTTTCCTCTTTTCAAATCGTAATTATTACGATACAATAACTCAGGACATTAAATCGTAATCATTTCTATCTATTAGATTGAGAGGAGACATTTTCTACATGAAAAAAATCTTTTTTATTTTAACAGCTGCTTTATTCGCGATCGGTCTTGCCGCTTGCTCAAGCAATGCGGGCACGAATGCTTCAAAAGGAAAAGCAGACGGGAAACTAATCATTTACACCACGATCTTCCCAATCCAGGATTTCACTGAAAAAATTGGCGGCTCTTACGTTCATGCTCAAAGCGTATATCCTGCCAATGCAGATGCACACAGCTTTGAACCAAGTTCAAAAACGATGGTTGAAATGGCTGAAGGTGATGCTTTTATCTACAGCGGCACAGGGGCTGAAGCATTCGCAGACAAAACTGCTGCCACACTAAAAAACCAAGGTGTGAAAACAGTCAAAGCAGCCGAAGGCATCAAATTGTTATCGACAAAAGAAGAACATGCACATGAAGAAGGCGAAGATCATGACCACGAAGGAGACGATCACGACCATGACGGGCACGATCACGGAGATAAAGACCCTCATGCATGGTTAGATCCTGTTTATGCGCAGCAAATGGCGAAAAACATTAAAGACACCCTCGTTTCATTAGATCCAGATCATAAAGACGAATACACAAAAAACTATGAAAATCTAAAAAAAGATTTGCAATCATTAGATCAAGAATTTAAAACAACATTATCTAAAGCGAAACATAAAGAAATCCTTGTTTCTCACGCAGCCTATGGTTATTGGGAAAAGCGCTATGGCATTGAGCAAATCAGTGTTTTAGGATTATCCGCTTCTGAAGAGCCTTCACAAAAACAGCTCGAAAACATTGTACAAAAAGCGGAAAAGCATCACATTCAATACGTTATTTTTGAAAACAACGTCAGCAGCAAAGTATCAGATACAATCCGCAGTGAAATTGGGGCAAAAAGTTTAACCCTTAAAAATTTAGAATCCATTACTGAAGATGATACCAAAAATGGCGAAAGCTACGTCAGCTTAATGAAACAAAACTTAAAGACTTTAAACACCGCTTTAAATGATTAATTCTTTGAACCCCGGGTGATCAGCCGGGGTTTTTTGCTGTAAAAAAGCACACCTTATCATCAGGTGTGCTGCTTTTTGATTACATTTGATATTTTTTCTTAAACAGCTCGGCTCTTCCGCCTTTTTCTCCGAATTTTTGGCGCCCTGTATAAAAAGGATGCGTATCAGAGCTTGTTTCTACTTTAATGACAGGATACGTTTTCCCATCTTCCCACTCTACTGTCTCATTTGATGTCTTTGTAGATCTACTCAAGAAGCGGTAACCGCTGTTTACGTCCATAAATACAACTTCATGTGAGGTTGGATGAATATCTCTTTTCAATGTCAAAACTCCTTTCATTATCAAAACGTAATAATTACGTTTTATAATTATATTCTACTCCCTCTTATACAACTTGTCAAAAAACAAGCTTTCTTAGTCAGGAAGAATAATCTAAAAATGGTGGAGAATAATAAGCATCATGAAAAAGAGAAGCGATAAGAAAGGCGGAGAAAAAATTGACTGATCTCGTTTTAGCTAGAAGCCTGTTCGGCACAACCATGGGCTTTCATATTATTTATGCCTCGCTTGGCGTTGGCATCCCACTAATGATTTTGTTAGCTGAACTCATCTTTCAAAAAACGAAGGACCCGCATTATGCCATCATGGCCAAGCGGTGGACAAAAGCGCAAGCTGTTCTGTTAGGGGTTGCCATTCCAACAGGCACTATTGCTGGTACTCAGCTTGCCCTTTTGTGGCCAGGTTTTATGGAGGTCATTGGAAAGGTCATGTCACTGCCATTCCAGATTGAAATCTATGCGTTCTTTATAGAAGCATTATTTATGTCTATTTATGTGTACGCAGCGGATCGACTATCAAATGCAATGCGCATCATTACAGTTATTTTTATCGTCATTGGTGCAGCTGCATCAGCGATTCTAATTACAAACGTACATGCTTTTGAAGGGACACCTGCTGGTTTTCAGATGGTGAATGGAGAAATCACAAATATCGAGCCTTGGAAGGCCTTTTTCAATCCAAGCTTTGCTGTGACTGCCACACATGTCGTGCTGTCTGCTTTTACAACAGGTGCTTTTGTGATTGCTTCAGTAGCAGCTTTTAAAATGCTCAAAACTAGAAAGAATGAGAAACTCTATACATTTCATCGAAAAGCCCTTTTTCTAGGACTCATTGTAGGAGGACTTTTCTCCTTTCTAACAGCCTTAAATGGCCACGAATCCGCTCAGCTTCTGTATGAATATCAGCCTGAAAAGCTGGCTGGAGCTGAAGGTTTGTTTGAAACACAATCACATGCGCCTCTTGCAATAGGTGGTTTTACAGATGCTGATTCGCAGGAAATTAAAGGTGCAATCGAAATTCCTTGGGCGCTTAGTTTTCTGGCAGGAAATAGCTTCGATACGGTGGTCAAAGGCTTAAATGATTTCCCCCGTGACGAGTGGCCGCCTTTATTTATACACACATTATTTAACGGCATGGTCATTATTGGATCGGTGCTCATTCTATTTGCGGTATTAGCACTGCTTTACCGTAAAATTTTAAAACGTGAAAAATTTCCGAAGTGGCTTCTTTTTCTTTATTTATTCGGAGGGCCTCTTAGTCTTTTGGCTATTGAATTTGGCTGGATCTTTGCTTGTACAGGCCGTCAGCCATGGGTCATTTATCGAATGCTCAAAACCTCCGAGGTTGTCACATCATCTGGCTCGATCGGGACACTTTTTATCCTTTTTGCCATTGTCTATCTCATCTTAGGCATAGCAACCGTTATTGTGCTGACGTACTATTTTAGGAAACATACGATTGAAGAAGACCTACGGTTAACAGAATCTTAAAAAGGGAGCGATCTTGATGCAAATGGATGTTACAACTGATGCGCTCATTGCGATCACCATCTTATGGGGATTCGTTTTTATCTATGCAGTGATGGCATCAATGGATTTCGGCGCAGGATTTTGGTCAATGATTTATATGAATAGAGAACAAACAAAGGCAGCTAATATCGCAAATAAGTACCTTTCTCCAACATGGGAAGTGACAAACGTCTTTATTGTGGCCATCGTTGTCGCATTGTTCAGCCTGTTTCCAGGTGCGACCTTTGTACTTGGTACCGTTTTATTAATACCCGGCAGCATCATATTATTGCTTCTTGCCCTGCGAAGCGGGTTTCTCGTGTTTTCTCATTCACTGCCTAAGAAATACCGAAAAGCGGTGACTTACATTTCAGGGATCAGCGGCTTTATCATTCCGTCCATCCTGATCATGGTTCTCCCTATTACCCATGGTGGATTTATCTTTCAGGAGAACAACGTCTACTCACTAGATCTTGGACTGGTCTTTACAAGTGCAAATGTTTATTCTTTTGTCGGTTTTGCCATCTTCAGCACCCTTTTTCTTTCGTCCTTACTTTTAGCTGATTTCTCTAATGTAGCTAATGAAGATGAAGCTTACAGCATTTATAGAAGAGGAGCGCTCATTACGGGTCCACTTTCACTCATGATGGCCTTTTTTATCATGCTGACTTTACGAAGCGAGGCCAATTGGCTGTTCACAAAAATGATGCAGAACATCCCTATTCTTCTTGTATCTCTCCTAATGTTTCTGCTCGCAGGACTGGCTCTATTTTTACCAAACAGCCGGTTTAAGCACCGGAAAGGAAGACCACGCCTTGCCGTCATTGCGATTACCATTCAATATTTCTTAGCAAGCTATGTGTACGGGCGTGCCCATTTGCCTTATATGGCCTATCCAGATATTACAATCATGTCTGGATTTACAGACCCTGTCACATTTAGAGCATTATTTATCACCTATATTGTAGGTTTTATCATCTTATTTCCTGGGTTCTATTTCTTCTGGAAATTGTTTATGAAGGATAAGCGCTATATTCGCCAGGAAGATTAACATGAATGGACGAGCTTCATTTCGGTTACATTATAGATGAAAGACATACTCAAAAGGAGGTCATCTGTATGAGTCAAAAAATCCTTTGTGAAGTCAATAACTGTTCCTATTGGAATGCTGGTAACCGCTGTGGTGCAGATGCAATCTATGTCGTCAGCCACACAGGAAATACGGCTGAGAAAAGTGAAGAAACGGATTGTAAAACGTTTAAACCACAAGATCTTTAAGTCTCATTAAAGGAGGCGCTTCAATTTGAAACACGATCGGCTGCTTCAAACGTTTTTTGACGAAATTCATGACGCGGATGAAGCTGCATTCCATCAAGCCGCTCACTCCTTTTTAAACCTTTGGGATTATGAATATGGACATGCATCAAACATGCCCAATGAAATGCATCAGTATATCGGACAGCTTGCTTATGACAGCGAGCTGGTAGAAGAGTAAAAAAAAGAAAGAGTGGACCAACCGCTCTTTCTTTTTTGTTCAGACAGGAAGGAAAAACTTTCTCTTACTTTACCTAGATTCTATTTGGTATGCAAAAGGTGATTCCTTCGTTTTTATCTCACAAAATCATGTTTTGTAAACACGTCGATTTTATCTGAAAACGAACGGAGCGCTTGGTAATCAACTTCCACGCCCATTCCTGGGGAGCGAGGCACCTCAATAAACCCATTTTCAACCTTAATTTCAGGAAAAATGATATCCTGCTCCCAAAATTTTGACGAAGCTGAAATATCACCGGGAATCGTAAATTGAGGAAGCGAAGCAAGTGCCACGTTCTGCGCTCGGGAAATACCTGTTTCAATCATCCCTCCGCACCATAACGGAATTTGATTCTCCTTACTGAACGTATGAATTTTAAGAGCCTCTGTCAGTCCGCCAACTCGTGAAGGTTTTACATTAATGATTTGACAGCTGCCAAGCTCTACAGCTTTTCTAGCATCATCTAAAGAACAAATACTTTCATCTAAACATATCGGCGTTTTTAAATGCTTTTGCAAATGGCGGTGATCCACAATATCATCTGCAGCTAAAGGCTGTTCAATCATTAATAAACGAATATCATCAAGCTGCTTGAGCTTGCTAATATCTTTTAATTCATAAGCAGAGTTTGCATCTGCCATTAATGGCAGATCAGGAAAAGACTCTCTGATCTTTTGAAGAAGTCCAATATCTTGTCCCGGTTTAATTTTCACCTTCACCCGCTGATAGCCTTGGTCAACAAATTGCTGAATTTGCTCAAGCATATCGTCAATAGGGCCTAACCCCGCCACAACACCAGATGGTATTCTATCTTTTGTACCGCCTAATACATCGCGTAAAGACTTATTCTCACGCTTCGCATAAATATCCCAAACAGCCGCTTCAATGCCTGCTTTCGCCATCCTATTGCCTTTAAAATGATACAGACTGTCAGGGATTTCTGAAGGATGTGTAAAGGTGCGCGTCAGCACGTTCGGGATAAAGAAAGCCCTCAGCATATGATAGCAAGTCTCAATTGTTTCTTCTGTATACCACGGAGAAGAAAAAGCAGATACTTCTCCCCATCCAGTCAATCCTGTCTGATCTTTGACTTCAACAATAATAAACTCACGCTCTGAAATGGTTCCAAGACTTGTTGTAAATGGCTTTTTAAGCTTCATCGTGACATGATATAAAATTACTCGTTCAATTTGAATCATTTGAAAACCCCTTTGATCTGAGTCTGTGCCTTTGCAATTTATTCGACGCATTTCTTGGCAGCTCGTCCACAAAGTGAAAAGCGGCGGGCCATTTATATTTGGCTAAATGCGACCCACATAAAGCATAGAGCTCATTCTCCGGTATCTTAACATCTGTTACAAGGAAAGCAACAGGTACCTCTCCCCATCTATCATCATACATACCCGTTACTCCGGCTTCCTTTACATGCGGATGTGTTAGCAGAACCGCTTCAATTTCCGCAGGATAAATATTTTCTCCGCCAGAAATTATTAAATCTGAACGGCGGTCAAGCACAAATAAGAACCCTTCCTCATCCACATAGCCAATATCACCCGTTCTCAGCCAGCCCTCATCAAAGGCAGCCGTGGTCGCCTCTTCACGGTAAAGGTATCCTTTCATCACATTTGCACCTTTCACCATAATTTCGCCATGCTCAAAAGGAAGACAAATACGATCACCATCTTGAATTTTCAGCTCGCACCCAAAAAGAGGTTTTCCCGCTGAACCAAGTTTCTCTACACTAAATTCGGGCGCAAGGGTCACAATTTGTGAACAGGTTTCCGTCATCCCGTACGATTGAAAGACAGGAAAGCCCTTCTCTTTGCTTTCTTGGAGCATCGCATAAGGCGCAGGTCCTCCGCCTAATAAAAGACAGCGCAAAGAAGATGGACATTCTTCCAGTCTGCTTAATAATCGAGATAACATCGTCTGAACAACAGAAATCATCGTCACACGATGCCGTTCAATAGAATCCTTTACTTCATCAACGTCAAACTTTTGATGAAGCACGACTGTCATTCCATATATCACAGACTTAAATAAAGCGGATAAGCCGCTAATATGAAAAAGAGGCAGGGCAATGAGCCAGCGGTCATCCTCTCTGAGACCCAGATTCAGTGCAGAGGAAACAGCACTATGAAAATGATTCCCAAACGTTTGCTCTACCCCTTTTGGACGTCCTGTTGTCCCAGATGTATACATGATGGTCGCTGTTTCATTCAAATCAAATTCGCTCTCGATCTTCTTGTCATGGCCTTGCCTTGGTTCAGGTAAAGTTTCCATTGTATAAACGGGTAAATCACCATGGTCGCTTGCATAAATAGATTCCGTTAATAAAGCCGCTGCTTTTGCATCTTCTAGCTGATAGCGTCTTTCAGCTTTTGTCAGCTTGTTGTTCAATAGCACGACCTTTAACCCTAATAAAAAACAGGCATGAACAAGCATCACCATGTGAGGATGATTGTTCATTAAAAGCGCAACCGTTTCCCCTTTTTTCAAGGATACCTGTGCAAGTCTATTTGAAAGCTCGTCCACTTCATGAGCCAATTCGTGAAATGTCCACTCTTTCTCTTGATAAATGAGTGCGACTCGATCTGGCGTTAAATAGGCACGGTGCAGCAGCCAATTAGGTTGCTTCATCATGACACCTCCTTTTCGTAAAAGAAAACAGCTTAGTCTGATGCACTAAGCTGTTTTCATTGATATCATTGAATCAAGGGAAACGCGGGAACTGGCCGAAGTCCGGCTTGCGTTTTTCCTTAAAGGAATCGCGTCCTTCTTTTGCTTCATCTGTTGTGTAATAAAGAAGTGTCGCATCTCCTGCAAATTGCTGAATTCCAGCTAATCCATCTGTATCTGCGTTAAATGCAGCCTTCAAGAATCGTAAAGCAGTCGGGCTCTTTTCTAGCATCTCCTCACACCACTTTACTGTTTCCTCTTCAAGCTGATCTAATGGGACAACTGTGTTAACAAGTCCCATATCAAGCGCTTCTTGTGCATTGTATTGACGGCATAAGTACCAGATTTCTCTTGCTTTCTTATGACCAACAATACGTGCAAGGTAGCCTGAACCATAACCAGCATCAAAGCTGCCTACTTTTGGACCTGTTTGTCCAAAAATCGCATTATCTGCTGCAATTGTCAGGTCACATACTATGTGGAGAACGTGTCCGCCTCCGATTGCGTAACCTGCAACCATCGCAACAACCGGCTTTGGAATGACACGAATCAAACGCTGCAAGTCTAATACATTTAGACGCGGAATTTGATCGTCTCCTACATAACCACCATGGCCGCGAACTTTTTGGTCTCCACCAGAACAGAATGCTTTTCCCCCAGCACCTGCAAGTACGATCACACCAACATTTGAATTATCACGAGCTCGTGAAAATGCATCAATTAATTCACTAACAGTCTTCGGGGTAAAGGCGTTATGTACGTGTGGACGATTAATCGTAATCTTTGCGATCCCATTGTACGTTTCATATAAAATTTCGTCATACTGACGCTCAGTTTGCCATTCAATAGCCATCAATATTTCCTCCTCTAATCTTGCGCTAAAATAAACTCACTTACTATTTTACCAAAAAAATGTGGTTGTTCCACATGAACTGTATGCCCAGAGTGCTCAGCCAAAATGAATTGACTTCCTTTCAGCTCCTGCTGCATACGTTTGCCGATATGGCAGAACTTTTCATCAAGCGTTCCGCAAATGAACAAAACAGGCAAATGAATATGCTTTAATGCCTTCCAAACAGACGGCTGTGAACCTGTTCCAATTCCTTCTAAGCTGCGAGCCAGCCCAAGAGGATTGGCTTTCAGTCTTCCCTCTCTCAGCTCAGTCTGTCTTTCGGCTGATAAAGTTTTCTGCGAAGCAAACAAAGGAATGCTTTCCCAAAAATTCACAAACTTCACTAAGCCTTCATGTCTGATTTTTTGAGCGAGCTGATGATCATGCTTCAGTCTTGCCATCCGCTCTTTAAAAGTGTGTAACCCTGGAGACGTACTCTCAAGGATCAATTTATTGACACGATCTGGATAACGAGCGGCAAATGATAAAGCAATACGTCCTCCCATAGAATATCCGAGAATATTCACTTTGTGAAGCTTTAATTGGTTTAAAATATCTGCAAGATCTGCCAGCTGCTGAGACATTGCATATCTTCTCACACTTTCTGGCGAGTCCGTACGCCCATGTCCGAGCAAGCTGACCTGAATCAGTCTTGTATTCTCCAAATAAGCATTCAAGAACGTCCAAGACGCTGCACTTCCAGTGAAGCCGTGTAAGCATAGTGTGGCATTTGCTGCCGAAGGGTTCTGGTCCACCACTTCGTACGCTACCCCATCACGCATTCTTATGATCAGAGAAGGCATTCTTTTTTCACTTCTTCCAATATGTCATCCATCATTTGACGATGCTTGTCTACACGGGAATGACGATCTGTTTCAATTTCAATTAAATGAAGCCCAGGTTCATCGATATGTGCTATATACACATCATGTAACTCTTGTTTCGTTGCCGGTTTCGAATAGGTTCCCCCATATAACTTCGATGCATACTCAAAATTCAGTCCTGTCGGTGTACCGAAGAGTTTTTCATAATACGGTTCATCAGACGCCTGCGGAAGGAAAGAAAAGATACCTCCCCCATCATTGTTTATCAAAATAACTGTCAGCGGAATGTCCATCAGCTTAGCTGCAAGCAGGCCGTTCATATCATGGTAAAATGACAAATCTCCAATGACTAAAGTAACTGGCTGCTTTAAAGCTGCATACGTGCCAAGTGCTGTGGATACAACGCCGTCAATGCCATTTGCTCCGCGATTCGCCATCATTCGAAAAGGCTTGGACTGAGTTTCAAAAAATGTATCTACATCACGAATTGGCATACTATTTCCGATAAAAAGGACACTCTCTTTTGGCAAGAGGTGCTGAAGCTGACGGTACACATTCCCCTCAAAGGACAAATCCTCATCTGAATAGCGCGCTGCATGCGTTCTATATGAGGAGTTAGCATTCTGCCAGCGGTTTAAGAAACTTGGCTCCTCACGTTTTTCTGCTTGATTTAATGCTGCTTCTACAAAAGCAGAGACAGTACTTTCAATGACGTATGAAGCACTTAACCCAGGATCACGGAAGCCTCCGGCAGCATCTACAACAATCTGCTGCACTTCCGCATGTTTTTCCAGCCACTTGAATAAGGGCTTAGACACAGGCATCGGCCCAAAGCGAATGACCATATCCGGCAATAGATGCTGCTGCAATACTTCATCTTTCAATAAAGAATCATAAGCATCGATAATTAGCTCTTTATTCTCATGCCCGTTGCGCAAAAGAGAAAGCGGGTCAGCTAAAATAGGAAAATGCAGGGCTTTCGAAAGGCGTAAAACTGCCTCTTTTTCTTCCTGAGTATGAAGTTCACCAGCCACAATCATTCCCTTTTTGGATTGGTTCAAGACTGTCACAATTTCAGACATCACTCGATCATTTGGGAAAGCCTGACCTGATGCTAATACCTTTTTCGTGTCTGCTTCTTCTCGCGCGAAAGGTTCAATAGACAGATCAGGAAGCAATGGTTCTCTCAGAGGCACATTGACCTGAACAGGCCCCTTTGGCTCCTGCATTGAGATGTGATTTGCTCTCGCGGCAGCCGTCTGAACATAACGAAGCATCGTTTGACTTTCCTCTGGCAATGCTAAGTCTGTGAACCATTTAACAAACTTACCGAATAAGAATTGCTGATCAATCGCTTGAGGTGCCCCCACTTCCCTCAATTCGTGCGGCCGATCAGCAGTTAAAACAATAAGAGGTACACGAGAATAATGCGCCTCTACAATGGCTGGATAAAAGTTAGCTGCTGCTGTACCTGATGTACAAATAAGCAGCACTGGTGATTGACTTGCTTTTGCAAGACCAAGCGCATAAAAAGCAGCAGACCGTTCGTCCACTAAAACATGGACATGGATGTCTTGATGAGCAAGGGCCAGCATCGCAAGCGGAGTTGAACGAGAACCAGGACAGACAACTGCCTCCTTCACACCACCTTGGACGAATTCATCCATCAATCTGCCTATATATCTTGTCATGATGTGATTATTCAATAGGATGACCTCCAAGAGCAGACAGCATTGGTCTTAACTTCACTTGTGTTTCCTCATACTCCTGCTTTGCAAGGGAATCCTCTACAATTCCGCAGCCAGCGAACAAACGAACACGATCTTCCTCAATAAGACCTGACCGAATGGCTACAGCAAATTCTCCATTATCCTGAGAATCAATCCAGCCTACCGGCGCCGCATACCAGCCGCGTTTGAGCGGTTCGATTTCACGAATCACTTCAACCGCCTTTTCCTTCGGGTATCCGCCTAGTGCCGGCGTCGGATGAAGCTGTTCAATTAATGAAAAAAGGGAACAGCTGCTTTTAATTTCTCCCACAATCGGTGTAAACAAATGCTGAATGTTTTTTGTTTTATAAAGACTTGGCTGATTTGGTTTATGCACGTGAAGGCAATTGGCTTCAAATGCTTGCTCAATCATATTGACGACAATTTGATGTTCAATCAAATTCTTCTCATCATGCAGCAGTTCCTCGCCCAATGCGTGATCCTCCGCTTCATCTTTTCCGCGGACAATGGAACCTGCTAAACAGGATGAAAAGACCTCTCCGCCGCTTTTTTTCACTAAGCGTTCCGGCGTGGCTCCGACAAATGCTTGTCTTCCCTGTTCAACCGCAAATACATAACTTGTTGTTTGATGCTTTAATAATTCTGCTAATAGTGGAGCGAGTTCAATTTGATTTTTATAGTAAAGCAAGACTTCTCTTGCTAAAACAACCTTTTCATATTCGTTTACACGAATGTGGTCTGTCGCTTCTTGGATCGCCTTCATCCATTCCTTCACATCCAGCTCTTCCATATGAACAAGTTCAGCTTGTCCACCAGTTCGTACTGGCAATGTCTCGAAACGAGAGGCTTTTTGTTCTAATTCCTGAATAAGCTGATGAACATTACCGTCCACCTGCTTCCACTCATTGATCGTAAGAAAACTTCCTTCTTTTGAGACAGTCAGCATGATCGATGGCACAAAAAAATGAGCCTCGCCAAATGCTTCCCAATGACGCGCCTTCTCTTCATACGGATCAAACGAAAATCCTCCAAATAAAAGCGGACCAACAGCCTCTTGCTTTAACTCCTTCTCATCATGAAAATGGAACATGTGCTGCTTGAGCTGTTCCCATTTCTGATGGACTATATCGAATCGTTCCTTGCCTTGCTCAGATGATTTAATGACGGCCGCTCTACCAAGTCCAGAAAATATCATTTGGCTTTCCGGATCAGACCAAAAAAACCGCTCGCCTAAAAAATCCGCTTCGCCGCTTTGGAAAAAGGCAAGAGGATCCAGATCGTCAACTCTTCTGGAGTAGCTTATCAAAACAGCATGGTTGACGTTATTCGCTTCTTCTAATGTCGCGAGCGCTTCCTGCCGGAAAGTACTTTGCACTGTTGTCACCATGATACATTCCTCCAAAATCCATGAAATAACATAAAAAATAAAACCATCATGAAAAAATACATGAACATTCGAATATGTCGAATGACCTGCTTTTCTATTATAAACCTTAACAGATGAACTTAGTAAAGAAAACAGCTTTTAAAACCTCGAATCCTTATTATATCACGCTTTCAAGATTTTTTCGCTCCTGCTTATTTAAACGAGAGCATCTAAGATAAAATGGCAGGACCTGCTTTAAAATCAAGCTTTCCTTCGATATGGCAACGATTAGCAAACATCTTTTTCCCGATTCATCGCATCAATATATTGACACCTTTTTGAACTTTGCTAAACTGGAATTTGGACGTGTACGTATTTTTTTATTTAAAGGAGTATATTTTATGCAGCATCAATCGATATCAGATCAGCTTTCACCAATTAAGCCTGATAAAAACTGGCGAATTTGGTGGAATTTACTACGACCGCATACACTAACAGCGGCATTTATTCCTGTTACTTTAGGAACTGTTTTAGCACTTCCAAGTGGTCAAATACATGTTGGGCTATTTTTAGCCATGCTGTTTGCATCTATGTTTATCCAAATCGCAACAAACATGTTTAATGAGTACTTTGATTATGTTCGCGGGCTCGACAACGAGAAATCTGTCGGCATCGGTGGAGCCATTGTAAGAAACGGTGTGAAGCCAAAGACAGTCCTCAGTCTCGCTTATGCACTATTTGCGGTTTCTTTATTACTTGGGGTATATATTTGTATGATGTCTAGCTGGTGGATTGCACTAATAGGACTTATTTGTATGGCAGCAGGCTATTTCTATACTGGCGGCCCTGTACCAATTGCATATACACCGTTTGGAGAACTTGTTTCAGGTGCCTTTATGGGGTTAGGAATCATCTTGATTAGTTTCTATATCCAAACAGGCACACTGACGTCTAAAGCTGTTCTCGTCTCACTACCAATTTCTATTTTAGTTGGTGCTATCTTACTGTCGAACAATATCCGTGATTTAGACGGGGATAAGGAAAATGGCAGAAGAACACTTGCCATTCTTGCTGGACGTAAAGCTGCAGTGAACATTTTACTTTCCATGTTTTTGGTATCATATGTACTCATTTTTGTTTATATCTTCACAGATATCGTCGGTCTTTGGAGTCTTCTTGTTTTACTCAGTGTGCCAAAAGCCTATACAGCCATTAAAGAGTTTAAGCAAAAAGAAAAACCGATTGAATTAATGAATGCCATGAAATCTACAGCTCAAACCAATACATTTTTTGGTTTTCTGCTGACGATCGCTTTGATCTTACAATACTATATCGCGTAACCAAGAACGCCTGCAGCCGCAGGCGTTTTTTTAATAAAGAATTGCTTCAAATTGGAACTAGTCTTACATATAAAATTGTTCATACTAACAATATGTTTGATATGAAAGGATGATCGCTTTGTTGTCTAAAGACGAATTACATCATTTGAAGCAGCGCCTTCTCGATGAGAAGAAAGAACTTGAAGCCAAAAGTCATGACGATGAACAGAAAGTATCCTTTCCTTACGACTCGGTCGGAGAATTGTCTGCCTATGATAACCATCCGGGCGATCAAGGGACAGAGTTGTTCGAGCGTGGGAAAGATATTGCTTTAAACAGCATGGAACATGAACATATGCTAGACATCAATGAAGCACTTCAAGCCATTGCAGACGGTTCTTACGGTCTGTGCAAGGTCTGTAAAGCCCCTATTCCAAAGGAACGCTTAGAAGCCCTGCCTACTGCCGTCACATGCACAGAGCACTCAAAAGAACAGACCGTTTCACAAAACCGTCCGATTGAAGAGGATTTATTAAGTCCGCCAGCGGGACAATTTGAAAATGAAGAAAGTGCTGCGTACGATGGAGAGGATGCCTACCAAGACGTAGAACGCTATGGTAACTCTGAGACCCCGTCTGATATGGAATTCCCTCCTCTGACATACGATGATGTGTATACACAATCAGAAGATGAAGATTATGTGGAGGACTACGAAGGATTCGCAGCTGCTGATATTGAAGGAAAAGCCAGCAAGGTGTTTCCGAACAAAGCACACGAGGCCTATGAAAAAGCATTAGACGAAGAAGGTGTCATGACGGTATTTGGTGACTTGAAACCGTACGAGGAAGAACCTTATACAGAAGAAAATCATTAGTCCCCTCATATTGGGGGCTTTATGTTTATATCATGTAATTATTGGGAAATCACTTTAAGAGTGAATTTGATTGGAGGAGATTCTTGATGGCTAGAAAAAGTATCATTTGGGCGATTGTCGTCTTCTTTATTACATACGCACTATTCTCTATTGCTGGATTCTTGTTCCCCATCGACAGAGAATGGTATGACGCATTGAATAAACCAGACTGGACGCCTGGTGGCGGTGTGATTGGTGCTGTATGGGCTGTCTTATTTGCGCTCATCTCATTGTCCGCAGCGATCATTTATGGAAAGTATGGATTTCAAAAAATCACTTTACCATTTTGGATTCTTTTCCTTTTAAATTATGTATTCAATCAAGCCTTTAGTTTTTTTCAATTTACACAAAAGGATTTGTTTGTGGCTACGATCGACTGCCTGCTCGTCGCACTGACAGCACTCGCACTTGTCATCGTATCGCGTAAACTAAGCAAAGTCGTGCCAATTTTACTGATTCCCTATGTCTTATGGGGCTTCTTTGCGACATACTTGTCTTATACGATCTATGCCATGAATATGTAAAAAAAGACCCTATGATAGCGGTCTTTTTTTTTGAAGAAAATAAAAAAAAGATCTATGACAAGATCTCTTTTAAAAATGACCCGTACGGGATTCGAACCCGTGTTACCGCCGTGAAAGGGCGGTGTCTTAACCGCTTGACCAACGGGCCAGAACAATGGCGGAGAAGGAGGGATTTGAACCCTCGCGCCGCTTGCGCGACCTACACCCTTAGCAGGGGCGCCTCTTCAGCCACTTGAGTACTTCTCCATTTGGCTCCGCAGGTAGGACTCGAACCTACGACCGATCGGTTAACAGCCGATAGCTCTACCACTGAGCTACTGCGGAAGATCATGGTGGGCCTGAGTGGACTCGAACCACCGACCTCACGCTTATCAGGCGTGCGCTCTAACCAGCTGAGCTACAGGCCCATGAACAGATATACAAATGGAGCGGGTGATGGGAATCGAACCCACGACATCAGCTTGGAAGGCTGAGGTTTTACCACTAAACTACACCCGCAAAATATGTATGGGGCGATTGATGGGAATCGAACCCACGAGTGCCAGAGCCACAATCTGGTGCGTTAACCACTTCGCCACAACCGCCATACTATGAATATTTTTTTATAAAAGTGGCTCGGGACGGAATCGAACCGCCGACACACGGATTTTCAGTCCGTTGCTCTACCAACTGAGCTACCGAGCCAAGTATTCTTTTGAAAAATGGCGGTCCGGACGGGACTCGAACCCGCGACCTCCTGCGTGACAGGCAGGCATTCTAACCAACTGAACTACCGGACCATTTTGGTTGCGGGGGCAGGATTTGAACCTGCGACCTTCGGGTTA
>NZ_JANGFM010000006.1:0-316502 GCF_046566805.1 Bacillus sp. BD48
TCCATCAGGTTTGGTGGCGATAGCGAAGAGGTCACACCCGTTCCCATACCGAACACGGAAGTTAAGCTCTTCAGCGCCGATGGTAGTTGGGGGTTTCCCCCTGTGAGAGTAGGACGCCGCCAAGCTTGTTATATTTATATCGTCGCGGGGTGGAGCAGTTCGGTAGCTCGTCGGGCTCATAACCCGAAGGTCGCAGGTTCAAATCCTGCCCCCGCAACCAAATTATTTTATATACCAATAGGGAGTGCTCATTGAGTGCAACCAAAATGGTCCGGTAGTTCAGTTGGTTAGAATGCCTGCCTGTCACGCAGGAGGTCGCGGGTTCGAGTCCCGTCCGGACCGCCATTTTTATGACTTGTAAACGAAAACGTATAGTTTCGTTTTTTTTTATGTCTTTTTCTTTCTACAAGTACCCAAGATGCAATGAAATGATATGTGTTTGGCTACACTATAAGAAAGAAAAGATAGATTACTTCAACTCAGCCTGGTTTTTTCACACCAGGCTTTCTTTATATCATTTTTAGTTGGAACTGAGACTTATATTCGCTACACTAATATTAACTGTGTTTGACATCATGTCTACTTAACCAATTGATTGCAAGAAGGGGCTGTCTTTTTATGGATGAATTTGATCTTATTCGCCGAATCACACCAAAAGATACATATCAGCGCTCTTTGATCATGGGCATCGGTGATGATGCAAGTGTTTATCAACCTCATTCACATTGTGAAGAGGTCGTTTGTGTTGATACAATGGTGGAGCATGTTCATTTTCGTTTTGACTTTTCCACACCGTTTGAAGTTGGATTTAAGGCATTGGCAGTCAATGTCAGTGATATCGCTGCAATGGGAGGGACCCCAAAGTATTATCTTGTTTCAATTGCGATCCCGCCTCATGGTAATGAGGCAATCGTTACGGATCTTTACGAGGGAATGAAAGCGTTGGCTGACTCCTATCATATGGATTTGATTGGTGGAGATACAGTGGCCACCCATAGTGATTTTGTCATTACCGTGACGGTCATTGGTGAGGTTTCAAAGGGAACAGCTTGTTATCGTCATAGTGCTCAGACTGGAGACATCGTCTTTGTCACAGGTGAACTCGGTTCGTCATCTGCTGGGTTATCAATCTTAATGAACGAAGTAGCCCCTTCTAAGGCGGTCGATGCTGATTTTTTTCTTAAGCGTCATAAAATGCCTCAGCCTCATATTGCTGCTGGACACATTTGTTCAAGTTTCCCGCGGGTCACCTTGAATGATGTGAGTGATGGATTAGCGAGTGAGTTGAATGAGATAGCCGAAGCGAGCTGTGTGATGATCGAGATAGAAGCTGATAAGCTTCCAATTCATCCAGATTTACAGGTGCTGCGGAAAGACTGGCTTGAATGGGTGTTATTTGGGGGAGAAGACTTTGTTTTAACTGGTACGATACCAGAATCTGATTGGGAAAGCTTTGAATCGCAATGTCAAAAAGAAGGCATTCAGATCACACGTATTGGACAAGTCAAAGATGATCAAGCAGCCAGTGTTATGTTAAAAGACAATGATCAACAAACAATGTTAATGAAAAAAGGATATAATCATTTTAAGAAATGAGGTGACATCAACGGTGAAATTAACATGGACGACAAAAGGTGCGGATGAGACGAAACGAATTGCCGCTGCTTTGGCCAAACTTGTGATGCCAGGCGATGTATTGACATTAGAAGGAGATTTGGGCGCAGGCAAAACCACTTTTTCAAAAGGTTTTGCGGAAGGCTTAGGAATTACCCGTATCGTCAACAGCCCCACCTTTACAATTATTAAAGAATATACCGATGGCAGATTGCCACTTTATCATATGGACGTGTACCGCATGGAAGATGCAGAAGAAGAGATCGGACTCGAAGAATATTTTGAGGGTGAAGGTGTATGCTTGGTTGAATGGGCTCATCTTATTGAACCTCAATTGCCTTCTTCCTATTTAAAAATTGAAATGCTGAGAACAGAACGTGAAGAAGAACGGCATCTCACGTTTGATGCAAAAGGGGAGCGTTATGAGACCCTTTGTAAGGAGATGAAAGAATTTGACCATACTGGCCATTGATACATCAAACCATACACTAGGAATTGCTCTTGTAAGAGATTTCACTGTAATTGGCGAGAGCATCACGTATTTAAAAAAGAACCATTCCGTCCGAGCGATGCCCACTGTTGAAGCATTGATGAAAGAATGTGGTGTATCACCAAGCGAACTGAGTAAAATCGTTGTGGCAAAAGGACCTGGTTCTTACACTGGCGTCAGAATCGGGGTCACCATAGCAAAAACACTTGCGTGGACGCTGTCTATCCCGATTTCGGCTGTTTCGAGTTTAGAAACACTTGCGGCAAATGGCCAATATTTTGATGGGTATATCTCACCTCTATTTGATGCGAGAAGAGGACAAGTTTATACCGGACTCTATACGTTTGAAAAAGGTAAGATCAAAGAAGTCGAACCAGATCAAAATATCTTGCTCACGGATTGGCTTCATGAACTGAAGCAGACAGGAAAGCCTGTTCTATTTCTTGGACAAGATGTGCACCTTCATGAAGAGAGCATTCGCTCCATTTTAGGAGAAACGGCTGTACTGGCAGAGGGAACATTTCATAACCCAAGACCTTCAGTGCTTGCATTTTTAGGCGCAGATCGTCCAGCTGAAGATGTCCATCAGCTCGTTCCTAACTATATTCGTTTGGCAGAAGCGGAAGTGAAATGGCTTGAAGGACAAAAATAATCTTAACATAGCAGAGATTCGACAAATGACAGTAGCAGACATTCCAGAGGTGTATACGATTGAAGTGCATTCGTTTACAGCACCCTGGAAAAAAGAATCGTTTGTGTATGAGATTCTCCATAATCAATACAGCCATTATTTCCTCATTGAAGAAGATAAGCAGCCTGTTGGGTATTGCGGGGTCTGGATTGTCATGGACGATGCACAAATTACGAACATTGCGATTCTCCCTGAGCATAGAGGAAAAGGCTACGGGGAAGCATTGCTTCGACATGTCATGGAATTTTGCAAAGAAAAAAAGACAGATCATCTTTCTTTAGAGGTGCGGGTTTCGAATACACCAGCACAATCCCTCTATGAAAAGCTCGGTTTCAGACCAGCTTCAATTCGAAAGAATTATTATACGGATAATGGAGAAGATGCATTAGTCATGTGGGTGAATATAAATGAGTGAACAAACAGATCGATTCATATTAGGTATAGAAACAAGCTGCGATGAAACAGCTGCGTCCATTGTCAAAAATGGAAAGGAAATCATGGCAAATGTGGTGGCCTCGCAAATAGACAGTCATAAACGATTTGGCGGTGTTGTGCCCGAAATTGCTTCGAGGCATCACGTGGAGCAAGTCACTATCGTATTAGAGGAAGTGATGGCACAGGCGGGTATGAGCTTTAAGGATTTAGATGCGATTGCTGTCACAGAAGGACCTGGTCTTGTCGGTGCCTTGCTGATTGGTGTCAATGCAGCAAAGGCACTGAGCTTTGCCCATCAAATTCCTCTTGTTGGTGTTCATCATATTGCAGGGCATATTTATGCAAACCAGCTTGTTGATGAATTGGAGTTTCCATGTTTAGCTCTTGTTGTCTCTGGCGGACATACTGAGCTTGTTTTAATGAAGGAGCATGGATCTTTTGAAGTCATTGGAGAAACTTTAGATGATGCGGCTGGAGAAGCGTATGATAAAGTGGCCCGGACGATGGGTCTCCCGTATCCAGGCGGACCTCACATTGATCGGTTAGCCCATGAAGGGGAGCCGACAATTAAGCTTCCTCGAGCATGGCTTGAAGAAGGGTCCTATCACTTTAGCTTCAGTGGTTTAAAATCAGCTGTGATCAACACCTTACACAATGCGTCACAAAAGGGAGAAACAATTGCCCCAGAGAATTTGGCCGCAAGTTTTCAAGCAAGCGTCATTGAAGTGCTTGTTGGGAAAACATTGAAAGCAGCAGAAGCCTATGGTGTGAAGCAGGTTGTTCTAGCTGGAGGAGTCGCTGCCAATAAAGGACTAAGAGAAGCTTTAACCTCAGCATTCACGAAGCTGCCAGACGTGAAGGTTATTATTCCGCCATTATCCCTTTGCACAGACAATGCAGCCATGATCGCTGCTGCTGGAACCGTTGCATTTGAAAAAGGAATAAGAGGCGATATGACGATGAATGGCCAGCCAGGATTACCAATAGTCTCATATGAATGAAAACTCCTGTGGATTACAGGGGTTTTTTATTTTCTATGAAAGCGATTTATTCACATGTAAACGTTATATATCCACAATTGTTAGAAAATTTTGTTTTAAAATGAAGAGGATGTGTATAAATGCGATCTTTTTTGTGGATATGTGATTAAAACTCTGTGGATAAAGTGGATAAGTCTAAAGTATTTAAGAATAATCAAGAAGTTATTGTGGGTATAATTGTGGATAATAAATTTTCATTGAAAGAAAAAAGAGTACCTTTTAGGGCACTCTTTAAGAATCTGACAGCTCTTCCCACTCCGCAAAAAGTGATTCCAGCTCTTGATTGAGCGTATCATTTTCTGTTTGAATGGCTTGGACCTTCTCGTGATCTTGAAAAATATCAGGATCACATAGAAACTCTTCATTTTCACCGAGCTTGTCTTCAATGACAGCAATCCGTTCTTCAATTTCTTCGATTCTGCGCTGCTTTTGTCTTTCTTTCTTTTTCAGTTCTTTTTCTTCTGCATAAGAAAGCTTTGCCTTTTCTGTTGGCTGTGCAGCTTGTTTTTTAAGCGGCTCATTTTCTTGAAGTATTTCCAGCTCTAATTGTTCATTTTTCTTTTCAAGGTAGTAGTCATAATCACCGAGATATTCTTTTGTTTCTGTAGGCGACAGCTCAAATACTTTCGTTGCCAGACGATTGATAAAATAACGATCATGCGAAACAAATAAGATGGTTCCTGGATAATCGATCAGTGCATTCTCTAAAATTTCCTTACTATCTAAGTCCAGATGGTTTGTAGGCTCATCGAGAATAAGAAAATTGGCTTTTTGGAGCATCAGCTTTGCCAGTGCAAGGCGTGCTTTTTCTCCACCGCTTAATGCATGGACAGGCTTTAAAACGTCATCACCGGAAAAGAGGAAGTTTCCTAAACATGTCCGAATTTCTTTTTCATTCATATGAGGATAGTCATCCCAAAGCTCATTTAGCACTTTTTTCGAGGATGTCAGTTTGGCTTGCTCTTGGTCATAGTAGCCGATCGTAACATGAGATCCAAAAGTGATGTCGCCTTTTACTGGTGTTAATGTGTTCGTTAACGTTTTTAAAAGGGTTGATTTCCCGATCCCGTTAGGTCCAATGAGTGCCACACTATCCTCGCGTTTAATCTGAAAAGAAAGAGAGGATAGGAGCGGTGTCTTTTCATCATAACTAATATCAAGATCGTGCACCTTCAGCACATCATTGCCGCTTTGTCTCGAAATATCAAAATGGAAGTTTGCGGATTTTTCGTCTCCTAGCTTATCTAAACGATCCATCCGTTCGAGCTGCTTGCGTCTGCTTTGAGCGCGCTTTGTGGTCGAGGCTCTTGCCAGGTTGCGATCCACGAAATCCTGAAGCTTTGAGATCTCTTCTTGCTGCTTTTCGTAGAGTTTCATATCACGCTCTAGCTGCTCTGCTTTCAGCTCAAGATACTTACTATAGTTCCCTGCAAACTTTTTCATCGAAGTTCTTGAGACTTCATAGACGTGGTTTACGACTTTGTCTAAGAAATAGCGGTCATGGGACACGATGAGAATAGCACCTGTATAATTTTGCAAATACTGCTCCAGCCATGATAAGGTATCAATATCTAAATGGTTGGTCGGCTCATCCAGAATTAAGAGTTCTGGTTTCATTAACAAGAGCTTTCCAAGCGCTAGACGGGTTTTCTGGCCTCCGCTTAAGGATTGGACGGTTGTCTCATCTTCAAAATGACTAAAACCGAGCCCATGAAGAATGGAGCGGACATCTGCTTCATATTGATAGCCGCCTTGATCTTTAAATTCCTGCTGAAGCCTGTCATAGGTTTTCATAAGAGCATCCAGCTCAGAACCTGTGGAGGAAGCCATTTTCTCCTCAATGGTTCTCATCTCTTGTTCCATCTCTTTTAAATGATCAAAAACCGATAATAATTCGTCTTTTAACGTACGTGTAGACGTCACATCGGTATGCTGGGCTAAATAGCCGATCGATAGGTCTTTTGGTTTGATGATCTCACCTTGCTCGTAAGACATTTGACCGGCAATGATTTTCAAAAGCGTGGATTTGCCTGCGCCGTTACGACCTACAATGGCAATTCGATCCCTTGCTTTGACTTCCAATTTTATATTCGTTAAAACGGTATCAGCGCCAAACGATTTGGACAGCTGATTCACTTGTAGAATCATCATGTAACTTCACCTCTGCTATAATATGTTAAGTGTAGCTTATCAGCAGTAAACCGGCAAATGTTACATACAATCGCCATATTCAAATGAAAGACAGATAGGAAAAAATAGTGTATCATTTGAGTGAGGGAGCGTTGAAAGATGAGTCAATTTAGCCACTTTAACGAACAGGGAAGAGCAAAGATGGTCGACATTAGTGACAAATCGTCTACAGTGAGAACCGCCGTTGCTGTTTCAAGTGTTCGTATGATAAAAGAAGTATTTCATAAAATAGAGCAGCGTGAAATTGGAAAAGGAGATGTGCTGTCTGTTGCACAGGTTGCTGGCATCATGGCAGCAAAGCAAACATCTACCATCATTCCAATGTGTCATCCGCTTGCACTAAAAGGTGTGGATATCTCCTTTAATTGGGAGGAAGACGGAAATGCGCACATCCTGAACATACAAGTACAGGTAAAAACAAAAGGAAGTACGGGTGTGGAGATGGAAGCGCTCACTTCTGCTTCAGTATGTGCACTGACCGTTTACGACATGTGCAAAGCGATTGATAAAGGCATGATCATCGGTCCTACCTATCTAATTGAAAAGACAGGCGGGAAAAATGGTGATTTTCACAGAGCATCTGATATTTAAGTTGGAGGACCTTATATGAATATAGATCAGTCAAAAATTCCACAAGCGACAGCCAAACGTTTGCCGCTATATTACCGTTTTTTAAAAAATCTGCATGCATCAGGAAAACAAAGGGTGTCATCGGCAGAGCTTAGTGATGCAGTCAAAGTGGATTCTGCCACCATTCGCCGAGATTTTTCGTACTTTGGTGCACTTGGGAAGAAAGGGTATGGCTATAATGTCGATTATCTCTTGACCTTCTTCAGAAAGACCCTTGACCAAGATGAAATGACCAATGTCATGCTCATCGGTGTCGGGAATTTAGGGACTGCTTTTTTACACTATAATTTCATAAAAAATAATAATACAAAAATTTCAATGGCTTTTGACGTCAATGAGAGTAAAATAGGAAGTGAGATAGGCGGCGTGCCAGTCTATGATTTGGATAAGCTTGAAGAGCATGTTCAAGAGGTAGGAGATATACCTGTTGCGATTTTGACAGTACCTGCCGTAGCAGCTCAATCCATTACAGATCGTTTGATTGCCCTTGGCATCAAAGGAATCCTTAACTTTACGCCGGCTCGATTGAATGTGCCGGAACACATTCGAATTCATCATATAGATTTGGCGGTTGAACTTCAGTCTCTTGTGTATTTCTTAAAGCATTACTCTGTTACGCAGGAGGACTGACGAAAAGGGGTAAAGGGGGTGGAGCAAATGGGTCCGATCGGTCCTGGGAGTTTGATTCTGATTGCGATTGTAGCGCTCATTATTTTTGGGCCGAAAAAGCTTCCTGAATTAGGAAGAGCAGCAGGAGATACATTACGTGAATTCAAAAATGCCACAAAAGGCTTAGCTGATGATCAGGAAGAAAAAAAGAAAAAAGAAGATCAGTAGAATAGGATGAGCTTCATGAATGTCAAAGATATGCCGCTTATGGAGCATATTGTGGAACTGCGAAAACGCTTAGTGATCATTGCGATGTTTTTTGTCGCCTTTATGGTGGCTGGTTTTTTTCTCGCTAAGCCGGTCATTGTGTATTTACAAAATACCGATGAAGCGGCAACACTGACGCTAAACGCATTTAAGCTTACAGATCCACTGTACGTGTTTATGCAGTTCGCATTTGTCATTGCTTTGGTTTTGACGTGTCCCGTTATTTTATATCAGCTGTGGGCGTTTGTGAGTCCCGGCTTATATGAAAAAGAAAGAAAGGTGACACTTGCTTATATTCCGATTGCACTGCTTTTATTTTTGAGCGGTGTGGCTTTCTCTTATTTTATTCTATTTCCGTTTGTCGTCGACTTTATGATGCGAATGTCAAATGATTTAAATGTAGAGCAAGTCATTGGGATTCATGAGTATTTTACATTTCTGATGCAGTTAACACTTCCATTTGGCTTTTTGTTTCAGATGCCCGTCGTGTTGATGTTTCTCACAAGACTTGGCATCATCACACCGATGTTTTTATCAAAAATACGGAAGTATGCCTATTTTGTCCTCCTTGTCATTGCCGCACTCATTACACCGCCAGAGCTTGTTTCTCACCTCATGGTCACCTTGCCAATGCTCGTTTTATATGAAGTAAGCATTATCATTTCAAGAGTGACCTACCGCAAAATGCAGCAAACAGAGGAGAAAGAAAAACATTATGTTTCATAAAAAAAGCATCATGATCCAATGAGGGATCACGATGCTTTTTCTATTGTGAAAGAAATTGATTAATCGCGTGAAAGAGGTGCTCATAATAGGCGGGCTCATGCGGGACGAAATCATCAACCCCCACTTCGATGCTTTCCTCACGTCGTTCTTCGTTTGCATCAACTTTAAAGCCCTCGATTTGAATTCTTTCGCATGTTCCTGTTAAAAGCTGCTGTGCATCAAGCAGCTTTGCTCTGTACAGACCAGCGACTTCTTCTTTCTGTAGATGAACTTCCATGTGCTTTTCTTGATTCATATAAAGGTACACATGGCAGAACTCACGGTCGATGAACGAAGGCATATGGATTTCATCCTGTATGACACCTGCAAAGGTGAGTTTCTCAAAAGGGATAGAAAGACCAAGCTCTTCTTCTACCTCTCTCAAGCCATCAGAAGGCTGTTCATCTGCAAGAAGGTGACCTGCTGCTGTGATATCAAAAAGAGATGGAAAATCCTTTTTTTCGGGACTTCTAAGCTGAAAATAAAGGTGCACGGTGCCATGCTCCTTTTTGAGAAGCCAGAAATGAAATGTTTCATGCCAATGGCCTTGGGCGTGGACATCTGAACGAGCGGCAGCTCCAATTGTTTCATGCTGATCATTGAAGATACGAAGTTTTTCATGTTCCATGAAGATACATCCTCCATAAAAAAACCATTTTCCAACCGCGGAAAATGGTTTTTGATTTATTTTTGCTGCTGTTTTTTGAGTTTGACAGAGAAGGCAAACATTTTAAGTGCGATATTGATATTATAGGCCGCAAACACCATCAGCAAAATGCTGTAAAATGACCACATGTCACCTGGGTTTTGAATGGCCATATAGGTGAAAGCGACACCTACGGCAAAATAAATGATGCCCCATACGACTGGGTTTCTCATGAGAAAAAGCCTCCAATAATCATTTGCATGGTTTGAGATTGTTCTTCAATCATTTTTTTCACTGGCTCAATCTGCACAAGAACGACGAGTGAGTTCATCAGCATATGAGCGCCGATTGGAACAATGATTCGTTTTGTTTTCGCATATAAAAAGGCAAAGGTAAAGCCCATTGCAGTATAGAGCAAGATATGGGGAAAATCATTGTGTACAGCAGCGAAAACCACTGAGCTGGCAAGTGCTCCAATGAAGAAATTCGTTTTTTCATAAATCACACCAAAGATGATTTTACGGAAAATGATTTCCTCTAAGATCGGACCAATCAGGGCGATGACGATCACAAGCCAAGGAACGGCATCCATAATGGATAAAATGGTTTGCGTATTTTCTGATTCACGGCCAATGCCGAATGCATATTGTTCAATCACGCCTGCAATCGATTGTGCAAAGAGAGATAGAAAGAAACCGCCAATGATCCATGCGATAGCAGAACCGATTGAAGCAGGCGCTTCATTTCGCAGTGAAGCTTTTGGGACGGTTCGAAGGATGAGCAGAATAATGATCAATCCGATACAGAAACTAATGATTGTCCACGTTCCTGATAATTTTGAAAGCTCTGTTTGAGTCATCGGTGTTTGAATGAATCCCAGCCATTTCATGATAAGAAAATAAGGAAACGCAGATACCTGTACCAATATATACGTTAAGATGATGTACCAATATTGTTTTTTCAAGTAACGAAAACCCCTTTACTAAAAGAACTAAATTTATTGTAACACAAGTCTTCTTTTTCGATAAAAAGGAAAGAATCTGAGATTCAAAAAGATCGTGAAAGCGTAAAAATTTTTAAAGGTTTTCACTTGAAATTGCAGAAGACATTCTTTATTATAATAAATGTGTTAGCACTCACTGGTGATGAGTGCTAAAAAAGACTACATATAAAAATTGAGGAGGTTGTTTCTTATGTTAAAGCCATTAGGCGATCGCGTAATCATTGAACTCGTTGAATCTGAGGAAAAAACCGCTAGCGGTATTGTGTTACCGGATTCTGCAAAAGAAAAACCGCAAGAAGGTAAAATTGTTGCAGCAGGTTCAGGGCGTGTACTTGAAAGTGGTGAGCGCGTTGCGTTAGAAGTAAGCACAGGCGACCGCATTATCTTCTCAAAATATGCAGGCACTGAAGTGAAATATGAAGGAAAAGAATATTTAATCCTTCGTGAGAGCGACATTTTAGCTGTTATTGGTTAATCACATAAAAACATTGAGATAAATTTTTAAAAAGACTGAGGAGGTTTCGTTATTATGGCAAAAGATATTAAGTTCAGTGAAGAAGCACGTCGCGCAATGTTACGTGGTGTAGATGCACTTGCAGATGCTGTAAAAGTAACTTTAGGACCTAAAGGACGTAACGTGGTTCTTGAGAAAAAATTCGGTTCTCCACTTATCACGAATGATGGTGTAACGATTGCAAAAGAAATCGAATTAGAAGATGCATTTGAAAACATGGGTGCAAAACTTGTGGCTGAAGTTGCAAGCAAAACAAACGACGTAGCTGGTGACGGTACAACAACTGCAACAGTTCTAGCTCAAGCGATGATCCGTGAAGGTCTTAAAAACGTAACAGCTGGTGCAAACCCTGTTGGCGTTCGTAAAGGGATCGAGGAAGCAGTGAAAGTAGCACTTGAAGGCTTGCACGAGATTTCTAAACCAATCGAAGGTAAAGAATCAATTGCTCAAGTTGCGGCTATTTCTGCAGCAGACGAAGAAGTCGGCAGCCTAATCGCTGAAGCAATGGAACGCGTAGGTAACGACGGTGTCATCACAATTGAAGAATCTAAAGGATTCACAACTGAGCTTGAAGTGGTTGAAGGTATGCAATTTGACCGCGGATATGCTTCACCATACATGGTGACTGATTCTGATAAGATGGAAGCAGTTCTTGAAAATCCTTACATCTTAATCACTGATAAAAAAATCACAAACATTCAAGAAATCCTTCCTGTACTTGAGCAAGTTGTACAACAAGGAAAACCATTATTGCTTATTGCTGAAGATGTAGAAGGCGAAGCACTTGCAACTCTTGTTGTGAACAAACTTCGTGGTACATTCAACGCAGTAGCAGTAAAAGCACCTGGATTCGGTGATCGTCGTAAAGCAATGCTTGAAGACATCTCTGTTCTAACTGGCGGAGAATTAATCACAGAAGACCTTGGACTTGACCTGAAATCAACTGAAATCGGTCAGCTTGGCCGCGCTTCTAAAGTCGTTGTGACAAAAGAAAACACAACAATCGTAGAGGGCTCAGGAGATTCTGCTCAAATCTCAGCACGTGTGAACCAAATCCGTGCACAAGTAGAAGAAACAACTTCTGAATTCGATAAAGAAAAATTACAAGAACGTCTTGCAAAACTAGCTGGCGGTGTCGCTGTCATCAAAGTTGGTGCTGCAACTGAAACAGAACTAAAAGAGCGTAAACTACGCATCGAGGATGCACTGAACTCAACTCGCGCAGCAGTTGAAGAAGGTATCGTATCCGGTGGTGGTACAGCACTTGTGAATGTATACAACAAAGTCGCTTCAATCGAAGCTGATGGTGACGTTCAAACAGGTGTGAACATCGTTCTACGTTCTCTTGAAGAGCCAATTCGTCAAATCGCTCACAACGCTGGTCTTGAAGGATCCGTTATCGTTGAGCGCTTGAAAAACGAAGAAATTGGCGTAGGCTTCAACGCAGCAACAAACGAATGGGTAAACATGATCGAAAAAGGAATCGTTGACCCAACAAAAGTAACTCGCTCTGCACTTCAAAACGCAGCTTCTGTTGCAGCAATGCTTCTAACAACTGAAGCAGTCGTAGCTGACAAACCAGAAGAAGGCGGCTCAGGCGGCGGAATGCCGGATATGGGCGGCATGGGTGGAATGGGCGGAATGATGTAAAATCGGATTTAAACCCTTGATTAATAAGGGTTTATCCGTTAGTCACACTCATTTTGGTGCCATTTTGATGCCACATAGAAAAATTAGAGGCTTTTCATTAGTTCTCCGAACTTTTGAGAAGCTTCTTTTTTTCGGTCTTTTGTTATGTGAAGGTATATTTTAGTTGTTGTTTGATCTTCTGTATGTCCAAGTCTATCCATTATCCTTTGAAGATCCACGCCAGCTTCAGCAAGGAGAGAAGTATGGGTATGCCTTAAAGAATGAGGAGTTAGTTTCTTCTGTATTCCCGACTTTTTTAGAACTGCATTAAACCTATTCTCAATAGTTTTAATAAAGTGAGGATATCCCCAGTAAGGTCCCTTTATTCTAGCGTAAACAAAATTGTGATCATGCCATTCATGTTTCATTTGCATTTTTATTTCATTTTGTTGAATTCGAAATTTATTTAGAGCTTGTAGAACTTCGCTCTCAACGTCAATTTTTCTAATTGATCCTTTAGTTTTAGGAGGTAAGAGAGTATATTTTTTTGTGCTGTTGCTTGGGTTGTAATAAGTTTTTGTAACACTGATGGTACATTCCTTGAAATCAATATCTGACCACTTTAAAGCTGCAAGCTCACCAGCTCTTAAACCGGTCCAAGCTAGCAAATAGAACATAACGTAATACTCAAAATTTAATTGATAAGCTGCATCTAAAAATTGTTTTAATTCATTCTTCTCAAAGTATTTTTCTTCTATTTTTTCATTTTCGATTTCTTCGACTGTTTTCTTATCTTTTGGCAAATAAGCAAATACCGATGGATCAACAAATATCAAATCTTGCTCTAAAGCTCGTTTGAATATCATTCTTGCGGTACCGTGAATACCAGATATCGTGTTTTCTGATAATTTCTTATCCACTTTCAAGCTGGTTATAGCATCCTGATACATTTTTTTAGTAATATCCTTGAGCTTACGAAAACCGAAGAATTTATTTAAATGACCAATTTCATGCTTTCTAACTCTAATGGTGCTAATTTTTCTGTCTGTGTTACTGTAAACATCTAACCACTCAGCGGCCATGTCTTTGAATGTAATATCATTTTTTAAATCCAACTTTGCCTTGCCTAGAATGTATTCCAAATCAATCATAGCATCAGCTGCATGTTTTCTTTTAGTGAAGCCTCTTCTTACAATTCTTTGTCGTTTTCCTGTTTGCGGATTTACACCATCCTCAATTATAAACATCCAGCGGTCGCCTTTTTTAGTCTCGTATTTTTGAAGTCTTCCCATACTTAATCCTCCTCAATTAATTTGTTTTAAGGAATTCTCATATAAAGCAAAAGCAAAGCTTTTTCTTTTAAACATTTCTAAGCGGACAGCGGCAAAAGAGTAAGTCACATTAAAGGTGTCTCCAATTAACTTTATCGCTTCAGATTGCAAAGAAGGCAGGTTCAGTTTTTGAAGCATAAAGGAGGGCACACAGAAATGATACATAAAACTATTAGCCTGGTATTCTTGCAATTCTCGAAAGAGCTTGTGCATATCAAACTGGTTGCCATAGTGCTTAATCACATGACACAGCTCGTGACCAAACTCTTCCCATTGTTGTTTTTTGTTTAAACGTTTATCAATGACCATGCTGTATGACCCATTCACACAGAAAACGAAACTAGGCCTTCTTTCAAAATGCAGCCATATTTTTAATGAAGCGGCCATAAGTTCCATATCAATTGCTTCTGGTGTAAGCATGTTTATTTTTGTATAAATCTTCTTCACTTCTTCTTCTAAATGAGATAATCCTTTCATTCAATCACCCCTAAATAAGAATATATGTTCTGTTTTTGTTTCTAAAAAAGAGCCCGTTTAATAAGGGGCTGTATTCAAATTCCTAAAAGCTGTTTCTTCTTTAGTGTGAATTCTTCATCAGTTAAAATGCCTTCTTCTTTGAGTGCTGCGTACTTTCTTATCTCTTCAATAATAAAATCGGTGTTCTCCTCAGGCGCCACAACATTTTCTTGCTTAATTTCATCACTTGAAGACTGTTTTTTTACCTTTGAGGCATTTTCTTTCATCTTCTTTATATAAGCAACGAAAGTATCAGGATCACCTTCCATTATTCCAGATAATTCAACGTATTCATTAGAAGTATTAAAAGAGAATTTGTATCCTGTCCATGATTTCTTAGGGACAGACACATGTGTGACATCATTATAGTCCCAAGAATTAATCGAGCTCGTTTTGTCAATAAAAATCAGTCTTTTTTTTGTGGCTATTAAGAGGCCAATTTCACCGAATTTAGAAAAACTGCTGCTGCCAGATACGATTTCCATAATTGTTTCATTTGTCTGATTTAACAAAGCGTTCGCTGTATGATAGAGATTAATAAAGTTCCTTGAAGCGTTTTTCTTTTTTTTCAAAGTGGGATTATAAATCTTTTCATCTCTAAAAATAAAAGCCAATTTTTACACCTCTCACTCATAATCATTACTGTAAAAATTACAGCAAAACCTTCAGTTGTGAAAAAAATGATTCTAGACTCTGCCTCAAAAATTGAGGTTGAAAAGTTTCTCAACCTAAGACTTTACCTCAAAAATTGAGGCAAAACCTTCAACATTAATTAAACTAAACTAAACAATAATAATATATATTCCATGTAAGCATTTTTGAATTATTTGTTGCGGTCTTTATTTTTTTTAAAAGTACGGCCGCTTTTCTTTTCTTTTTCTCTAATGTAATTGATAAAGTCTATTGTTTGTTTCCTAGCTTCCTCTGAAAAATCAGATGCTGCATTGAAAGCGATTTGTAACTCAGGGTCATTTAAATCATATGCAACTTGGTTTGAGGAAATGGTTTCTGTTCTCCCAAGTAGATAATCAGTGGTTGTGTTTAATGCATCAGCCAAATCTTTCAGCATCTCATTTGAAGGCGTACTATGGCCGTTTTCATAATTGCTTATAGTTCCTTTTGTTGTTTTAACACGTTTAGCCAATTCTTCTTGTGTTAATCCTCTATTTTTTCTGACACTCTTTAATCTTTTAGAGAGCATGGTAGTATCCTCCAATTTAAAAGTACAAGTTCATTGTACTATAAAGAAAAGTTTATTAAACAAAAGTATAAGAAAATCATACTTTATCATTGACATACAAGATTCTTATACATATAATGAAATCAATAAGTACAAGATTCTTATACAAAAGGTGGTGAGTCAAATGAAAAATTTAAATTTAGTTCAAGCAAGAAAAACCAAAGGATTAACACAAGAAGAACTTGCTTTCAAGCTTGATTGTACAAAATCAACAATCTCAAATTGGGAGAATGGCTATTCTAATCCAAAAATTGAAGATGCATTTAAAGTCTCAGAGATTTTAGGAACGGATATAAAAACTCTTTTTTTAAATCAACAAGTACAAGATTCTCATATAAACACTGCCTAATTCAATACGAAAGGAGCATGAGCATGAACAATAACAAAATCGAACAACTCACCAATTTTTTAGACGGAATCACACTATCAGAATGGAACCGAGTTAAACAGAACGTAGACATTTTGTTTAGTTCTAAAGCCGCCAAACTCCACTTTGACGACTTAGAACAATTACAAGCTAATTTAAAGCAAGAGTCTATGCTTACTCCAAAAAGGATAGAAGAAATTTTTAGAATGAAGCTTAAACCTCGGAATTAAGTTCATCTACAACTTTTTGAATAAGATCAATTGTGAATTCTTTATTCTTTGCATGTGACAACGCTATAAGGTTAACAAGGATTTCATTAAGGTTTTGAATAGAATGTATGTCCTTATTTTTAAACTCATTAAAAAGTTCTTTAGTTTCTTCTAAATGGTCCTTTTGTATTTTGTCATCTATTTTTTGTGCAAGTGCATAGACGTCTATGTTTTTCATGTAACCACCACCTTTCATGAAGATTTTACCACATGGAAGGATAATAGTTACAAAAGATAGGAGGTTTTGACATGCCACAGACAGTTATCACTTTTGACGAATTGACAGCAACAGTGTTTCAAGATCAAATGCAAAAGCTGTTTCAGGCAGCTTATGAAAAAGGCGTTGAAGACGGGATGAAAAAATACTCATATCCACCCGTTTTAAATGTCGATCATTTAATACAAATTCTTTCAGTCAAAAGACCAACGGTATCAAAAATAACAGCTAGACCTGATTTTCCTAAACTCACTCAAATTCAAGCTAGGTACCCAAGAGATGAGGTTTTTGAATGGATTAAAAATAATTCCTCATTCATTCAGGAGGTTACAGCATGAATCAATTACAACAGATTTTCAACTATCAGGATCAAGAGATCCGAACAGTTATTCAAGATGGACAACCTTGGTTTGTTGCAAAAGACTTGTGCGAAGTCTTGGAAATCAAAAACAATCGTGATGCTCTTTCCCGCCTAGATGAAGATGAAAAGGGAGTAGTTTTAACCGACACCCTTGGCGGAGCGCAAGAATTAGCAGCAGTAAATGAACCGGGTCTATACGCTCTCATCTTGAGTAGCCGCAAACCAGAAGCAAAACAATTTAAGCGTTGGATCACACACGATGTTATTCCAACAATCAGACAAACCGGTCAATATGGTGGACCAAAAGCTCTCACCGAAAGAGAGCAGAGAATTGAGTCTCTTAAACTCTTATTAGAAACATCACAACGGCAGGATGAAATGTCTAAGAAATTAACCACTCATGAAAAGAAAATCCTTGAATTAAACACCAAAGTGGATGAGCAGATCACAATTGATCATGGTGAACAAAGACGGATTCAAAAAGCAGTCGCTACTAGGATTTACAGTTTCACAGATGACAAAAACGAAAGAAATCGACTTTTTAAAGAGCTTTATCGTGAGATCAAAGATCGCTTCGGTGTATCAAGTTACAAAGATGTAAAACGAAAAGACATGCAATTAGCGGTGAATTACATTGTTAACTGGGTTCCACGCAGGGTTTCCTAGATCCTGCTGTATCCCTTCATTAATAAATTTTACCATTAAAAACCGAATAAAAAAGGATGGGAACAAATGCAGAACAGCCCGTATAATCAGCGGAATTTACCTGAAATTCTTAGGAAAGTAAGGAAGGAATCCGGATATTCGCAGTATCAGCTAGGCAAATTAATTGGAGGGCGTGATCAGCGTAATGTATCAGACATTGAAAATGGTTATGTCAGACCTACTCCTGAATTGTGTATCAACTGGTTCAAAGCATGTGGAGCCTATGAACATATCGATCTCGTACACTACATTTTCAAAATGCATCCGCTCGCCGCGGCACCGATTGATCCCGCCTTAAATGATAGTGCTCACAAGGCTTTAATCAATCTAGTACAGGAAATGAAAGACGCACAAAAAGCTATTGGTGAGCTTGCTGAATGGTTGAACAATACCCGTCCGGGCAAACATGGCGAGCTTCCTATGCAGGCTATCAAGCAAATATATGACCTGACACAAGCAAACAAAACGCTCATGTATTCAATGGCGCGTGAGTTTGACTTAAAGATAACGGACTTAACAGAAAAATGGTCGAAAAAAGCCATTGTCGCAGAGGTGGCAATGCACAAAAGACAGGATAGAGAGGCGGTTCTAGCGTGATTGAAAAACAGTTCATTAGTGAAGATGTATCTAGAGCAAAGACGAAAATTGATTGTGTGAAAGAGCTTTTATATCTTGCTCATCAAGAATTGAAAGACGGAAATTATGAAGAAGTTGCAAGTCTAGCTGGAAGCATTAGAAATATCAGCGAGGATCTTGCGCGGATGAATAACAAGGGTCTTCTAATTAAAACGGCTGCGGAAATACAGAAAAAACATGGTGTGCGGCTTGAGCTAGTTACAAGAACTGAAAGGACTGAAACCATTGAATATTGAGCATCCGATGATCACACAAATTAATAGCTTTGGTTATCCGAAGAGTCATTGGAAAGATGAAGCGGAGCGCGATGGCTATGAAGAGGAAGACGAAGACAAATAAAAAAACCCGCTTGGCATAGCGAGTTTTAAGGTGTATTGCTTCTGATTAGGTACAGACAGTATACCAAATCTTTAACAAAAATTCAATGGAGGTATACACGATGTCAAAATTTCAAATCAGCTTTGACCATCGCCGTGAAGCACAAGAGCGCTTGGAGCAGGCAGGCGGTTGGATCGACTATAAAAAAGGTTTACCGGTCTTCTGCTTCCCAAATGCTCAAGCAAAACAAAAATACATTCAGCTAGGGCAGGCGGCATATCGCCAAAAGGTAGGTATGTAGCCATGCAAGCGAAGGTCCTTATCTCAACCGAGAAGATGACAGAAGAGCAATGGCTTGAGGCTAGACGTGCTGGTATAGGCGGTTCAGATGCCGCCGCCATTGCTGGTATGAGCAGATGGAAGTCACCTGTTTCAGTTTACTTGGATAAATTGGGCCAGTCACCAAAGGAAGATGAAGCAGGAGAAGCCGCATATTGGGGTCATGTACTTGAAGAAGTGGTCGCAAGAGAGTTTAGCAACCGCACGGGAAAGAAGGTCCGGCGAAAAAAGGCCATTCTTCAACATCCTTTATATCCTTTCATGCTTGCAAACGTTGATAGATTAATTGTCGGTGAAAATGTAGGGCTTGAATGCAAAACGGCCTCTGAATACTTGAAAGAAGAATGGACAGGAGAAGAGATTCCAGACGCTTATTTGATCCAGTGCCAGCATTACATGGCTGTGACGGGTTATAAAGCATGGTGGATCGCTGTTCTGATCGGCGGAAACAAGTTCATTTATAAAAAGGTGGATCGTGACGAGGAATTGATAGGTTACTTGATTCAGATTGAAAAAGACTTTTGGGAGAACCACGTACAAAAGCAAGAGCCGCCAATGTTTGACGGTTCAGATTCATCAACAGAATTGCTTAATCACATGTACCCCATTGGAATTGACGAAGAAACAAGCCTGCCTTTAAAAGCGGATGAAATCATAGTCCGACTAAAAAGCGCAAAAGAAGAAAAGAAAGAAATTGATGAACGAATTAAAGCGGATGAAAACCAGCTCAAAGCAATGCTAGGAGAAAACGAAATCGGTCTTGCTACTAAACATCGTGTGACATGGAAGACCATTCAAACAAACCGCTTTGATACAAAGAAGTTCGCCAGTGAACATCCTGAATTATTTGAGGAATTCAGTGAAACGAAGCCGCAGAGAAGATTTTATGTAAAGGAGAGCGTAGACAATGGCTAAAAACGAAGATATTCGGAATCAGCTGGCAAACAAAGCAGCAAATAACGTCCAGCAGCAGGAGGAGAAACCCAAAACAATTGCTGACTACCTAGCTTCAATGCAGCCGGAATTACAAAAGGCGTTGCCTGAACACATGACACCTGAAAGACTCACAAGAATCGCTTTAACGACAATCAGAAGTAACCCGCAATTACAACAATGTTCACCCGCTTCATTGTTGGGGGCTGTCATGCAGTCTGCACAACTAGGATTAGAACCCGGATTAATAGGTCATTGCTATTTTGTTCCTTTCAACAAAAAGATCAAGGGGCAAAATGGTGAGAAGGATAAGTGGACGAAAGAAGTTCAGTTCATCATCGGATATAAGGGCATGATTGACCTTGCTAGACGTTCTGGTCATATAGAAAGTATCTATTCTCATGTGGTTTATGAAAAGGATCAATTCGAGTATGAACTAGGGTTAAATCCAAAGTTAGTTCATAAGCCAGCAACAGGGCATAGAGGTGAAATGACTCATGTATATGCGGTTGCTCATTTTAAAGATGGTGGGTACCAATTCGAGGTTTTCAGCAAAGAAGATGTTGAATCCGTTCGTAAACGAAGCAAATCAAAAGACAGTGGCCCGTGGCAAACAGATTATGAAGAAATGGCGAAAAAAACTGTCATTCGCCGTATGTGGAAGTACCTGCCGATCAGTATCGAAATTCAGCAGTACGCAGCGCAAGACGAAACGGTACGAAAAGATATTACCCAAGAAGCAAAGTCAGTTTATGACGAGGATGTCCTTGATATGCCGTACAGTGTAGAACCAACTTTAGAAAGTCCGAATACGGAGCAAGCGGATGAAAACAGAAGCCCATTTGATTAAGGTTCCTATCCCTTTTTGTTACACATGGATGGTCAAAGGCACTTCCGATCCTTTCAAATTAGCAGAAAACTATGTGAAAGATTACATCAAGACTAATGAGCCTGATATGCGATTTGTGCGCATACAGGGCTTGTATGCACTATGTGAAAGGGGGTAGAGGCTTGAACTACCTGAAAGAAATTAACGGCTTCATGCGGTGGCTTGAAACAACAGAACTAAAGCCAGCCACTCAAGCGCTGTGGTTTCACTTGATGGATATAAACAACAATTGCAGATGGAAAGAATGGTTCACAGTGTCCAACAGTCGTCTTTATTCGCGGTTAGGGGTTAGTGAAAATACCATGGATAAGCATCGAGACATTTTAATGAAGCATGGCCGGATTGAATACAAGCCTAAAGGTAAATCAGCGGGAAGTTATCGCATCGTAAGTCTTGAGAATAAAGCAAGCATTGCCCCTGTACCTGATGAAGAACCTGAAAAGCCAAAAGAAGAAAAACCAACACGACAGGAGGACAAGCCAATGAACCCAAACCCATTTGAATTTTATGAAAGTCACTTCGGTGGCACGTTAAACAGCTTTGTTAGTCAACAAATTGGTGACCTGATAGACGATTTTGGAGAAGAAAACGTGATTAAAGCAATGGAAATCACTTTGAAAAATGGCGTTCAGAACATCAAATATGTTCAGCGGGTCCTTTCAAATCAGCGAGCACAAGAAGGAGTGAAGAAAGATGCAGAGTATGGGCGATACCTTAAAGTCGTTGGAGAAAGCAAATCCAGCACTAGCGAAGAGACTGAGAGACTCCAAGAAATTGCAAGAAGAAAAGGTCTATCCGGTCAGGTACGAGACACTCACTGTGATTTCTGAACAACATTGCATGTATGGAAAATGCGATGGATCAGGGTTGATATGGATTATTGATCATGAAGAAAACAAAGAATTTATGGAAGAGTGTCCATGCAAAGAAGTGAAAAAGCTCTCAAATAGGCTTATGAGTGCAAGACTTCCAGAAGAGTTCAAAGACGCTTCTCTAAACTCTTTTGATATTAATGTTTATGACAAACCCGAATCAAAAGAGCGAGCAGCCAACGCGAAAAGGGTTGCTAAAAACTACGTTTTGAAATTTGAAAAGATGCGGGAGTTAGGAAAAGGCTTGTATTTCTTTAGTGAAGAGAAAGGAAGCGGAAAAACAAGGCTTGCTGCTAGTATTCTTCACGCAATAACAAAGGTCTACGACAAAAAAGAAGAAAAGCCACTCAAAATCATCTATTCGTCTACAGCTGACCTGATCGGAGAAATAAAAAGCACGTTTGATAGTGAATCGAAGGTGAAAAGCACCGACATTATGGATGCTGTCAAGACAGCTGATCTTGTTGTCCTAGATGATATTGGAGTGGAAAATGTAACAAAATTTGTGGAAGAAACATTCACCCGTATTCTTGATTATCGACTTCAATACAAGAAGCCTACGATCATTACAAGCAATTTAAGTATAGATGATCTTGACACAATCTATAAAAGTGGTCGGATCAGTAGCAGGGTAGAAAAAATGGCTTTTCCTGTGATTATGCCAGATGAAAAGATTCGTAAAAAAAAGGCCCAAGAGGAAAACGAAAAACTGCTTTTGGAATTATACGAGTAAAGGAGAATGTCGGATGTGCAACACATGCAATGGCGAGAAAGTCGTCATAAACGAAAATACTTTCATGGCGGGCTTCTTCCCTTGTCCTGAATGTAACACCACAGGACGTAAGCAGAGCCTAAAGCCAGTCATCGAAATGTTAGATCAAATGCTGGCTAAAGCGGAAGCGCTGGAAGGAAAGACAGCATGAGGACGATGGCTGCCTTAATCACTATCGCTTTCACAGCATCATCAAGAGAAAGGAAGCTCCTGCAATGGCTGCGGGATGACGGGAGGTAGCACCAAACAAAAGCAATGAACCCTAGTATCACTGAACTACTGAAACGAACCAACCTAAACGAATTAGAAAAAGAAAAACTCGTTGCCGAACTGAAAAAGCACTTCCAGCAACGGAAAGCGAGGATCAACAAAACATGTCCAATAAATACGGCGCACGCAAAACGGTAGTAGACGGCATCACCTTCGACAGCAAGGCAGAAGCCAAATACTATCAGCATCTTAAATGGCTCAAGCAAGCCAAGCAGATAAAAGATTTTTCATTACAGCCACGCTTCGAGCTTCAAGAAGCATTCAAAAAGAACGACAAGACTTTTCGGAAGATTGAATATATTGCAGACTTCGAGATCACTAAACTCGATGGAGCGAAAGAAGTAATCGACATTAAAGGCATGGAAACGAAAGAATTTGCAATCAAGCGAAAGCTTTATGAACGCAAATTTGATACGCCGTTAAAGGTTATTGCATTTGATCGGTCTCTAGGATTCATCGAACTGGATAAACTCAAAAAGCTGAAAAGGAAGGCGGGGAAACCAACTGTTAAACGTGGTAATAGCAGACGATCGTCCGTTGTGGGTAAGGCAGGAAGATAAGCTTATGGCCTGTATGACACGTTGTTCGCAGTTCAAACAATGCTCAAGCCGCTTTGGATCAGATTGCAAACGAATGGGTGGAGCGGAAATACCGAAGATTGGAGGGAGAAAACATGAGCGGAAAGCCTAACAACCCATATGCTGCGGGTCCAGTCATTGAGTGGAAGATGACTAAAGAAGAGCTAGAGGCATATCTAGCAAAACATCCTATCGTATATCGAGAAGAACTAAAACCGTCACCAACGTTCCAGATGGATAAATGGGCATAAAAAAACACCGAAGCCGCTGCTCCAGTGCTAATTAAATCTCACACTTTAATTATAACACATGGGGGCATGAAGCGGATGAAACCAACTGAAATAAAAGACTTTGATACAACCATTCAAAGCGCAATAGAACCCGGTAAGGTCCGCATAATCGTGATTGACGGCAACGAAGGTACTGCCCACATCACAGACGCACCTGAACACGGAAAAACAATCATTCAAACTGCTAAAGGTCACTTTGCGAGAGTTGACCATGAAATAGGATTCAAGATCAAATAATCGGAGGTTGAGAGATTATGAGTCTACCGAAGGAGCAAGAATGTCCATATTGCAATGCAACGGAAGACGATGCTTATGCCAATTGGAACGGAGAAGATAACGATGGCTGGGTTGAGTGTTCTTCTTGTGAAAAGAAATATTATGCAATGCCTCAATATCATTTCTTGGGCTTTGAAGTCGAAAAGAAATGCGAATCGTGCGGGGAACGTGAAAGTGAATGTTTTTGTGATGATGAGGAGGATGAGCTATGAGTCTGCCAAAACACGTTGAACTGTCGCAGGCGGTCAAAGCCTGCAAAAACAAAGCGATGACGATTGATGATGCAGCTGCTGAAATTAGAGTGCCTGACTATGTGGTGCCGATGCTGGTACGAAAAAACGATGATCTTGTTATAGAGGGCAATGTCGTCATGGCTAAAAGGGAATCAAACGGGCCTGTTATCTTAATGCTACTTGGTTTCATGGCTGTCATTGTTATTGCTGGATTACTTGGAAATTAAACGCCTAGTGGCTTAGGAGGAAACGGAAAATGCCAAAACCTGAACAGCTTAAACGCATGAATGATATAAACGAGCTGATTAAGCTCATAGCAAGCATAGACAGACGTACTTTCTACTGTAAATCAAAGAATCGGATAGCGCATTTCAGATTTAAGAAAAAATTGTTCTTTGTGGATGATTACACAGGCGATGATGTTTACCCGTATGAATTAGGGCACGGTCGAGCAAGAGGATTCTCACATGGAGGGAACATGTGGCAGCTGGTCAACAGTTTTCGTGAATTTATCATTACTGGTCGATATGGCGATCTCAGAGACTATAAAGAAATTTGGGCTTATAGTCGTGAAGGCTGTCAAAAGATTCGCCAAAAGGCAAAGGAAATCGGATTTATTGAAACGGTTGATTATCCATACAGTTTCAGAGAATGGGAGAAAGCAAACTAACAGCCTAGCGGCTTAGGAGGAATGAACGTGAAAATAGGTAGAATGTCAACATATGAAAGTGAACCGTGTGTATTTTGCAATAGAAAAACTACCAGTTTTAAAATCTATGAACAATCAAATATGCAATTAAGAATACCTCTTTGCGATACAGATGAAAGAACATGCTTTGACAAAGTGGATGTTAAAGATACAACAACATTCTAAAAGTTATAAAAAAGGATATTCGGGAGGACGCGAAATGAATCTTGAAAAAATGTTTAAGATGCAGGCGGAGTTAGACCGCCGAATCATCCGAGAAAAAGGGCTGGAAGGGCAAGACCTTCTTCCCGGCCTTATCTTGGCTTTGCAGGTGGAACTAGCAGAATGCGCTAACGAGTGGCGCGGCTTTAAGTTCTGGAGCAATGACCAGCAGCCATGCACAGAAAAAGAGATAGAGTGTTCTCTTTGTAAAGGCACTGGCGATATGAATTACGAAAGGGTCGCAGAGGACGCAGAGGGTTTTGGTGGGCATGAATATATCAAATGTGAAGAATGCAACGGAACTGGAACGACAGGCACGAAAAACCCACTCTTAGAAGAATACGTGGACTGCTTGCACTTTATCTTGAGTATTGGGAATCTCACTAAGTATTCAAAAAATAATGATATTAATGATCTAAAACGAAATACATTGGAAGCCAGCGGAGTAAAAGCATTCCTAGAATTATTTAAAGAAATTACATTTTTTAACGAAGAGCGGAAAGTATCAAAGAATACTATTGGACTAACTCGCATCATGATCTATGAAAGAATATTTTGGAGATTTAACGAGCTTGGAAATGCCCTAGGCTTTACACCTGAACAAATAGAAAAAGCGTACATGGACAAGAACGCCGTCAATCACAAGCGGCAGCAGGAGGGATACTGAATGACGAGCGTAAAAACTGAATTAAATAGGCTCATAGAAATCACTGAGAAAGTATCACCTAAAGTATTTATTAATCACAATAATGAATTGATCTTAGTTCCAACCAAAAATATTTATTTTAGATTAGAGGATGTTAAAACAGACCTTGATTTAAAATGTAAGGTTTTAGCTTGGCTATCTCGACCAAGTTGCAAAGGAGTAAGTCACTACTGGCAAAAGAGAGTGCTTCAAATATTCAACGGATTTTTAGGGACTAACTTCTCTAAAGAAGAAATGGACAAGGTTTATACTCACTTGGGAAATGATGTTAATAGAGAATTGAGCATAAGTTTTGTTGAATCAGGTTATGACCTGTCGGTATTGCCAAATGAACAACTAGCAAAGGAGCAAGCCTGATGAATATTGTCATCAGATATGTTTTCAAGCATCGTTTTTCAGGAAACATCGAGATCAGAAGATACTCAATCAGGCAACTAGAAGAGCGGTCAGCACAAAAGCTGTCGCCATGCTTCAATGAGACCGATTACGAAATGATTGCACGGAACTTGTTTACTGGATTGAAAGATAAGAACGGCGTTGAGATTTATGATGGAGATACTGTCCGTTTAATAAATGAATCAGGATTTACATCTTTAGGAGAAGTACAGTTTAGCGATGGTTGTTTCGAAGTTAAATTTCAATGTGGTTTAGCAGTATTTAATGGAGCGCGTCATCAATACACGAAATACCAAGACTACGTGAAAGTATTTGCTGCTAATCACGCGATTGAGGTTGTCGGAAACATCTATCAAAATCCCGATCTTCTAAAGGAGGAAGCACGATGAAATTAAATAAACCATTAAAACTATCAAATTTACCACATCATATCGAGGTTGGTAACGAAGAAACGCATGATATTTACATGGTAGCCGAGCTTATTGATGAGATTAGAGACGGTGAAACCTCTCCTGAAGGTAACTGGTTCCTGATTAAAAGAAGACGCTGGGAACCCAATGCAAGCACCATGATTGAAAGGTATTTAGATGCTGAGCAGGATGAGATGTATGAAGATTGGGATGAACGCGCCAACGATTGTTTTACAAAAGAAGTCGTTGAAAAAATTCAAGAAGTCTTAAATCATGCTTTCAGAAGTGATTATGCAACATCCTATTGGACGTATGAGCAACGTGTAGAGATCGACATTTTTCCACAGTTGAAGGAGGAAGCACAATGAACGAAAACAACCCGATTATATCATCTGTAATTACAAAGCTGCACAAGCAGCAGGAAAAAGGCCTGAATAAGTACGGGGTTTTTGTCAAAACTTCTTCCCACGACTTAAAAGGATGGTTACAGCACGGACTTGAAGAAACGTTGGATCTGGCAACATACCTTGAAACGGCAATTCAGTTGCTGAAGGAACAAGAACAGGCTTTTCAAGCTCGTTATGATCATCATATCTCACAAAAATACGAAGCAATGGCAGGTTTTTATGATGGGTGGAGCAGTAGCGCAGATGCTAGAAATCACCACGCATTGAGCGCAAGCCTTGTTTATCAAGACGCTTTGACAGCGGGCTTTAAATTGAAAACGGAGGGTGAATGATATGAGGAAGGGGAAAACTATGGCTCATCTATTAATTATATTAGCTATTATTCTGGTGACACAGCTTTTATATGCACCATTTGCGAAAGCTGATTGGTCTAACTGGCAAAGAGGCGGATATGGTCATCAAGCGCGAGTCTTTACGGATGATACCAATTACTATAAGGATGCCTCCACTGTCGACTGGAGAACGGAAAAGAAAGGATCGAGCACGCTATACTACACCGCTGGCGTTTACAAAAAGAGAAGCGGTGGCGGCTTAACAGATACGAACCTTGTACAAAGGGGCAGCTTCAAAGCGGCCACGCCTCTAAAGTCGTTTAGCGTGAGTGAAATCCGTAAGCGTACCGGCAGAGGAACATACGTGATCCAGCTGGACTGCTACACGGATTCAGCAAAGACAAAATACATCGGGACGTTTGAATCCGTTAAATTCAATATTCGATAGGAGGTAACGGAATGAAATTCATGGAATTAACTAAACCCAACGATGAAAAAGTTACAGTTAATTTTAATGCAATATTGAGCTTTGGAGTTAATCCACAGGATGAAACTGGATGTCGAATTGCTGCTGATGGTATCCATTTCATAAATGTTGTGGAGAGTTATGATTATGTGAAACAAATGATAAGAAGATTGGGTAACGATCCTTTATAGAAAATGGATGGTTGTCGTTGATTTTGAGAGATTAACTAAATAAGTCCAAGACGGAGAGCCTGCGGACACTGATCACCACCTTTTACGGGTGCTGGTTGGTGTCCGTTTTTTATTTGTCTGAACGGAGGATGAACATGAAGAAGGAGAAACCAAAAAAACAGCCGCAGAAGCTCACTGACAGAGATTTAAGAGAGCTGATGGGGCAAAACATGCAGAGACTGAGAAGAGCTAAAGGCGGGGCGTACAAGCGTAAATAGGAGGAAACCATGAACGAATTGATTCTTGAGTATAAACGAGCGTTAAAAGATACAAAAAGAAGATATGAGCAGCTGGAAGAAACTGATCCAAACCGCAAGATTTTCAGTGCCATGATAAGTGACCTTGAATACGTGGTGAAATGGTTGTCCACTGGCAGGCAGCCGGAAGCAAAACGAGCGATTGACCGAAGATCCGTTTATCAACGCACTGTGTTTGCTTCACCAGAAGTACTTGAGGCTTTAGCGAATCAATACCAGTTAAAGAGAGAAACACGCACAGTAAATGATGAAGATAAAAGATTAATCGAGGACGTTTTATCTGCACTGACAGAGAAGGAGAGAGAGATTTATATAACCGTTGTTGGTCATAACCTATCTTTCAGCAAATGTGCAGCTCTGCATGGCATAGCAAAAGGGTCTGTACAAAAACACATAGAGAGAGCAAGAAAGAAGATTGCTATTCAACTAGATTTAATACGATCGAAGGGAGCATGAACCATGAACAAAAAAGAGATTGAAGGACTCATTCGCAATTATCCATGGATGGCGAAAGAGGTTCAACGGCTCCAGCGTGTTATATATGGCGCTGACATCCCTATGCGAAGTTGGGGGGTTGCTCAATATGGTATCGAGGCAATTCTTCCGAAGGGGAGCAAAGGAAAAAGCCAAGCTGAATTGCGTGATATGGATATGAGGGAAGAAAGGCTTTATAAGCGGCTTTGTAAGTTTGAAGAGCGTGTGTACGCAATAGAAACAGCAGCAAGCAAAATCGAAGGAGAGAAAAACAGAGTGGTTTATGACTGCATGATGGAAGGTATGAGTTATCGAGCCATTGGACTGCACTTGGGGCTGTCTCGTGAGAAGGTGCGTCAGATGAAAGATAATATCATCGACCAATTATGCCAATATTGCCACTTTGTGCACTTGTTGAAAGACGAAAAATCCGTAGTGTAAAATGGAAGGCAGGACGGGTAGGCGTAATTTCCCGTGTCTCCACAAATTAATATATTTTCACTTGCTCTTGCGAGCTTGGGATTCGTTCGACAAATTTTGCGAATAGTTCCATGTGCTTACTTTCTGCCGATATATAAAGGTAGGAGGTGAGAACATGACAACATTTACAATTACATTTGAATTAGTAACAGGTAAAGAAGTATCAATGAGCTTTACACTTCAATCAACCAGAGACCTGTATGATGTGTTGAATGAGCAATGGGTGGGTACAACGGAAGAGAAAGTAAACATGAATCATGTAACACATTATGTAATCAAATAAAGGGCAAGAAGCACCTATAAACAAGGTGCTTTTTTTGTTCCCTGTAAACTGCTTCCGGTGAATAATCTCTACATGAAGTATCGGCTTAAAGGTAGAGTGCGGCGGCAGTTTAGAGTGAACAAATTAAAGGAGTGGATGATATGACAACTGAACCGCCTTTAGGTGTTATTCCTAAGTGGCTACATGATGAACGTAGAACAGAAGATATAGCAGCAGCTATCGAACGAAGAATATCAGCAAGGTCAGAAATTCCCCTTGAGTGGTTTGAAGAGTACAACAACCTCATCAAGCACCAAGTGAAGAAATAAAGATCCCGAAACAAACACGAATCAGAAGGAGGCGGCAGGTGAATGTAAATGGAATCCAAGCACATTCAGGCGGAGAAAGATTACGTCAAAGGTATGAAATACAAGGACCTTGCCGAGAAATACGGGGTGTCGATCAACACCATAAAATCATGGAAAAAGCGGCATGGTTGGGAAAGAAAAAAGGGTGCACCCAAAAGAAAAAGTGTGCACACAAAAAAGGGTGGTCAACCCGGTAACGTTAATGCGTTAGGTAATAGCGGGGGAGCAGCACCAATACGAAACCAAAATGCAAAGACTCACGGCTTTTATTCAAAGCACATGCCAGCTGAAGCGTTTGAGATCATGCAGGACATACAGGAGTTTTCACCTGTTGACCTGTTGTGGGAACAAATACAAATTCAGTTCACCGCGATTGTGCGGGCGCAGAAGATCATGTTCGTTGAAAGCAAAGACGAAATGATCAAAGAGTTGAAAAAGAAAAAATCAGTCGTTTCAGATTCAGCTGATATTGAAGAAGAAGAATACGAATTTCAGTTTGCTTGGGATCGTCATGCTACTTTTTTGAATGCTCAATCTAGGGCAATGTCTGAGCTTAGAGGCTTGATAAAGCAGTTTGACAACATAGCCCATGAGACAGACGAAAGACGGCTTAAACTGGAGCAGATGCGCTTGAACATTGATAAAACAAAAGCCGAAGTCGAGAAAATGGAATTAGGTGACGTTGCTCCGGTTTACATTGTTGATGATATAGGTGATGACGATGATTAAAGTATCGGAAGTGCTGGCACCTGCATTTCGTGAGTTTTGGAGATACAGAAGAGCCAAAGAGCATCTTCATTACGTACTAAAGGGCGGCCGCGCTTCTGGTAAATCGTTCAGCGTGGGCGTTGGTGTGGTAACAGATATTATCGAATACCCTGTTTCCGCTCTCGTGCTTCGTAAAGTCCAGAACACACTTGTTAAATCTGTTTTCGCACAGATAAAGCAAGCAACGGTAACGCTGGGTGTCTCTCATCTGTTCAAGTTTGTTCCTTCCAGGTTAGAAATCACATACAAGCCGAGAGGGAACAAGATATATTTTGCAGGTGCTGACGATCCTGAAAAGCTCAAATCAATTAAAGACGCTGATTTTCCAATCGGTGTCATGTGGATAGAAGAGCTTGCAGAATTTAAGTCAGATGAAGAAGTAAGCACCATCATGAACTCGGTGTTACGTGAAGAACTAACTCACAAAACAAAGCCAGACAACCCACGTAAACGAGCAGGGAAGTTTGATTATACGTTCTATTATACTTATAACCCGCCAAAGCGTAAGCAAAATTGGGTTAACAAGAAGTATGAAACGTCATTCCCTGCTGAGAACACGTATATTCATCATTCAACGTACCTAGACAACCCTCATCTATCAAAAGCGTTTATCAATGAGGCTGAGACAACTAAAGCCAAAAATGAAAAGAAATATAGATGGGAATATCTTGGTGAAGCAATCGGAACTGGCGTTGTTCCATTCGATAACCTTCATATCAAGAAAGGCAGCATAACTGATGAGATGGTCCGCTCCTTTGACAATATACGTCAAGGCGTTGACTTTGGTTATGGTCCAGATCCGCTCGCTTTCGTCAGATGGCACTATGATAAGAAGCGAAGCAAAATATATGCACTTGCTGAATTATATGATCACAAGGTTTCAAATAGAGAGCTGGCGAAGTGGATTAAATCAAAAGGCTATGAAAGCAACGAGATCACAGCCGATAGTGCTGAACCAAAAAGCATTGACGAGCTGAAAAAGGAACACGGCATTAGGAGGGTTTCGGGAGCAAAGAAAGGCCCTGACTCGGTTCAATATGGTGAAGAATGGCTTGGTGATTTAGATGAAATAGTCATTGATCCATTGAGAACCCCAAATCTAGCCCGTGAATTTGAGAATATTGATTATCAAACAGATAAAGACGGCAACCCTAAACCACGCCTTGAGGATAAGGAAAATCACTCTATTGATGCGACTAGATACGCGTTTGAGCGCGATATGCAACAATCGGGGGTGAGGGTATTAACATGAAAAAGATCAGCTTTGAAACTGAAAAACCGAATGATTGGCGTAAAAAGAATCGTGTGCAGCTTAATGAAGATCAGAAAAACATAGTGGAATCATTGGAAAAAATGCTTGCTGATGCAAAAAGCGGAAAGATAAACAAAATGATTGCTGTTTCTGAGGTTGAACAAGATCAGTACGTTTTGGTTTATCGAGGTGCCACTTATCAAGAAGCATTGAATATGACACATACGCTAATGGATTACATGTTTGAACAATGGTATAGAGAGGAGGAATGACCATGTATCCAACATCGCCAACACATACAGAAGAGCTGATAAAAATTATCGAAGACAGCGCAGAAACATCCGACAAGCAGCCTGATACAACCATCCTACAAAAGATGATTGATAAACATGCTGTAGAGCGGGATCAGATGCTCGAAGGTGTCGCTTATTATCTTAACCAAGCGGACATCAAGAAGCGTAACCGCTATTTCTATGAGCACGGCACAAAAAAGGTTGATACGGAGAAGCCAAACAATCGAATTTCTCATAACTGGCATAAGCTGCTGGTTCAGCAAAAGGTTCAGTACCTTTTAGGTAAGCCGATTACTTTTAACGCAGAAGAAGAAAGGTTTCTTGAAGTTGTGAATGATTTTATAGACGAAGATTTTGATGACTGTATGCAGGAGCTTCTTAAAAACGCCAGTAACAAAGGCAAGGAATGGCTTCATCCATTTGTTGATGAAGAAGGTAACTTTGATTATCTTCGTATTCCAGCAGAGGAAGTCATACCAATTTATGATTCAACAAAAAAACGCAGCCTGCTTTATGCAATCCGTTACTATGATGTTAAAAACATTGATGATGAGATCACCCGCAAAGTGGAATTATACACTGATGAACAGATTTTCTACTATGTAGAGCGTAACGGATCTTTAGAATTAGACTTTGATTACAAAAACAACCCTGAAAGCCATTTCTACACTAAACAAGGGAAAGGGTATGGCTGGGGTAAGGTACCAATGATCGAGTTTAAGAACAATGAAGAGGGAGTCAGTGACCTTATCTTCTATAAAGACTTGATTGACCAATATAATAACAATATTTCAAATAACGCTAACACGTTTGATGAAATGCAAGACTTGATCTATGTCTTGAAAAACTTCGCAGGTCAAGACTTGAGCGAATTTACAACGAATCTTCGTCATTATAAAGCTGTGGAAGTGTCAGGGGATGGCGGTTTAGAAATGAAGAGTGCTGAAATCCCAATGGATAGCGCAAACTCACATCTGGACCGATTAGAAGAGAATATTTACCGCTTCGGACAGGGTGTAAACAACAATCCTGACAAAGTGGGAAATTCACCGACCAACGTTGCAATTAAAAATCTATATTCATTGCTTGATCTAAAGGCGAATGAAGCAGAGCGGAAGTTCCGGCCAGCTTTGAGCGCCTTTTTTTGGTTCTTCACTGAATATCTAAAAATGACAGGTCAAGGCGAATACGATCCCACGCTCTTACAGATGACATTTAACCGCTCTCGTATGACAAACGAGCTTGAGCAGGTTCAAATGGCGAATCAGAGCACAGATTTAAGCCGTGAAACACGCATTGCAAATCATCCGTGGGTTGATGATGTAGAAGCGGAAATGAAACGCATTGAAGCAGAGGAAACAGAATACAGAAACAGTATGCCACCGTTAACTAAGATTGAAACGGGCGGTGATGAAGATGAACCAGAACGAGATTGATAAACTGCTCGATGACATGATCACAGAGGATGCCAAGAAAATTGATGCTGTCTTTGCTAAGAGATTGAAAGAGATTAATCAGCAGATGGCCGCTCTTTTCGCTAAGTATGGGAAAGATGGTTCTCTTTCTATGGCGGATCTCAACAAATACAACCGCTTCAAAAAAGAAATGGAGCGGATGACAGAAGAATCAAGCAAAGCATTTAAAACGGTTCTTATCATTGTAGAGGCGCTGGCTGCCAAGCAGTTTCTTGAGAACTATATGCGATCTGCTTATCTCTACGAGATAGAAGCGGCCGCGAAAATGGGTTATACGTTGCCAACAACTGCAATGATTCAGCAAGCTATTCTAAATCCGATAGCTGAATTGACTCTTTCAGCCTTATATAAGCGTCACCGTGATGATTATGTCCGGCAGATTCAAATATCCATTGCTCAAGGCATTCAAGCGGGTGAGGATTATAGCAAAATAGCCAAGCGAATTGAGAAAAGCACAGAATTTGCGCGAAAAAAAGCCCGAGACGTAGCGAGAACAGAGACTCATAGGGTACAAGTCTTGGGGAGAATGGAAAGCGCTGAAAAGGCTTCTAAGCATGCAGGTTTAGAAAAGGTTTGGAATGCTACCCTTGATCTAAAAACGCGGGTAGGTCATAGAAAGCTAGATGGAAAGACCGCCAAAAACGGTTTGTTCGTTTCTATTTATGGCGGTGTCGGTCCTGCTCCCGGTCAAATGAACAACGCAAAGGATGATATAAACTGCCGCTGCACAATCTCATTTAAGGTGAATGGCAAAATGCCAGACACGAGAAGAGCGAGAAAGGGCGGTTCTGGAGCGGGCGAGGTCATTCCATACCAAACCTATGAAGAGTGGTACAAAACGATTAAAAAGGGTGATTAATATGATGAAGGATGATGAAATCAATTGGCATGAAAAAGCAATTGATGCAACAGGAAAACTATCAGCATATCTTCAAACAATCCAAAAAGAAATTGAGAGTATTCATATTATAGGCGATTTACATGATGCAAAAATTCGTGAGGCCAAACTTCCAAACATTTTTGATAACAAAAAGGGGAAATGATGATGGAAAATATCAAACATGCAGTATTACATCTAAAAAGTAGCGAGAAAGTGGTTTTAAGCGAGCATGTGAGTAAACAAATTTTGGTTGCCATGAAAAAAGACGCTCTTTCAGCTGAAAAAGGTTACATCAACGATTGTAATTGCAGTTTCCCTATCAGAGAAATTCAAAAAATAGAATGGATTAGGTAGTCATTATGAAATTGTTTTTTCTTTTGTCCTGAGCATGACATAAAAAGGCTCTTTTGCTCATTCTAAAGGCTTGGAGCCAAACTAAGCGTAAATCCTGTGCGTGAGGTGGACACGCAAAAAAACATCAAAGGAGAGGTTGAAATGAGTTTAAAAGAATTACTCGGTGACGATCTTTATGCTCAAGTAGTAGAAAAAGCTGGAGATCAAAAGATTGATATTGTTAGCAACGGTCAATGGTTTCCGAAAGAGCGGTTTGATGCTGTTAACAATGAAAAGAAGGAATTGAAAAGCCAGCTTGATGAGCGGGATCAGCAGTTAACCGATTTACAGAAGCAAGCAAAAGGAAATGAAGAGCTTCAAAACGCAATTGAGCAGCTGCAAGAAGAAAATAAAAAGGTGTCTGAGGAATACCAGCAAAAGCTGGAGAAACAAGCCTTTGAATTTGCTATTGAAAGTGCTTTACGTGATGCGAAGGCGCGGAACATTAAGTCTGTGAAAGCTAATTTAAACGTTGAAGAACTTAAATTGGCAGGCGATAAGATCATTGGTCTTGATGAGCAGTTAGCCGCTCTAAAAGAGAGTGACAGCTACCTATTCATTTCAGAGAATGACAGTTCTCCGGGTTTAGCGGGTAGGCAGCCGCATGGAACAGGAAATTCAGCGGCTAATTTGCCAACAGCTAAAAACCCATTCAGTCAGGACCATTTAAACCTAACTGAGCAAGGGAACATTTTAAGAAGTGATCCCGAACAAGCTAAAAAATTAATCATCCAAGCAGGCGGGAATCCTGCAATCTATGGATTATAAAGGAGAATTTAAATGGCAGTAACTAGAGTTCAGGATGTTATCATCCCGGAAATTTTTAACCAGTACACAATGAACAACACTGTTGAACAAACAGCAGTATATCGAAGTGGAATTATTCAGCCTGTACCGGGCCTAATTGTTCCGAATGGCGGAGATACAGTGAATATGCCTTTCTGGAATGACCTTGAAGGAGATCCAGAAGCTATTCAATCAGACTTTACTTTAACTCCAGAGAAAATCAAATCAGGTAAAGACGTTGCTCGTGTATTTGAGTATGGAAAGGCTTGGAGTGCAGAAGATTTAGCGGGAGAGCTTGCAGGATCAGATCCAATGAGAGCAATTGGGGATCGTGTGAACTACTATTGGGATAGACAGTTTCAAAGAATGATCTTCCTTATGTTGGATGGTGTCTTTGGTAGCAACATCACTAATAACGATGGTGATCTAGTCTTAGACATTTCGAGCGGTGACGGGAAAAAGTACACAACTTACCTATTTGCTGGCGGTGCTGTTGGTTATGCTCCGGGAATGCCTAAAACACCAACGGAAACAGATCGAAACTCACTAAAAGGTGAGGACATTCTGATCAATCGTAAGAAGTTTATTATGCATCCGCGTGGTTTCAAATGGACTGAAGCTGATGTTGCTAAAGAAATGCCTACATTCAAAGAGTTGGCGAGCGCAAAGAACTATGAACGTGTTTATGACAAAAAGAAAGTCCGAATTGTGAAGATCATTTCCAATGAAGGGCCAGATGCAGCAGCTAAGTCTAAATTAAGCGGAGAAGTGATTCTTGATGCAGCTCAATTACTCGGGGATGCTAAAGGGAAGTTCACTTCAATTGCAATGCATTCTGTAACGCATACAAATTTACAGAAACAAAACTTGATTGAGTTCATTCCAGACAACAAGGCTGATGTAGGTTTCGGAACATACCTTCAAAAATCTATTATTGTTGATGATTCACTTCCAGTGGAACAGCCTATTCCTACGCCCTAATGCGCCCCAAAACCTACGGTTTACAAGCACAAGTAAATCTGTGACTGTCAATTGGGATGCCGTAGCTGGGGCGGATTCATACAATGTTTATCGGGGAGCAGACAAGCGTTTTGATAAGAATGTAACCAAGCCTGAATACAGCACGGACGGTCTAACGCCTGATACTAAGTTAACAATCAATGTCACTTCTGTTAATGAGAGCGGCGAATCTGCAATGTCAGAAATCGCAACTAAAACGGAAGCAGAAGGAGGCACTGAGTAAATGGGAGCAACAACCTTTTGGCTCTTGGAACAAGAATTGAAAAGGCGCGCTGACATGGAAAAGAGTGCCGCTCAGGAGGAACTTTCTTATGAAGATATGACTGTTGAGCAGCTTAAACAGGAAGCAAAAGATAAAGGGATCGCTGGTTATTACAACATGAAGCGTGAAACACTGCTTGAAAAATTGAAAGGGTGATCCAATGGACATCCAAAAAGTAAAAAGAATGATAGAAATGACCACAGATAAGCATGATGATTACTTATCAGAGGTTGTTCCTATTTTTGTTGAATGGGCTTCTGATTTTTGTAAGAACAAGTTTGATGCAGATGACCTGCCAGCGGGTGTGAAAGTATTTGTTGCGAAAGCTGTTGAGTACAACATGAAGCCAGCAGGTTTGGCAAGTAGAAGCATGGGTGATGTGTCGTACTCTTATGACACTGATTTTCCTGAAACTGTCACTAAGTACCTGTACCCGTATAGGAGGGCTTATTGGTGAGCTATGTATTTGAAGAGTTCCCACATGAAATCACGTTTCAAAAGCTTGAAAAAGTGCCGGACGGTGGCGGTGGATTCACAGAAAAGCATGTGGACTATCTGACAATACCCGCTCGGGTCACAAGTGTTTCATCAAGAGAATTTTACCAAGCTCAACAGCTGCAATATCCAGTTGATCACAATGTCTATTTCGAGTACAGAGAGGACATTGAAAAGACCATGAGAATTAAACACCAAAATAAAATACTCACATTGAAGTCAGATCCTATTGATCAAGGCGGGGAAAATGAAATCATGTGTCTCAAATGCCAAGTTTCAGAGGTGCTAAATGGCTGAGGTAAGCGGCAAATGGGCTAAACAAATGGCGAAAACGGTTGAGAAATTCGAGCGCAAAGTCATAGATCGAGCAAAACAAGTGGTCACAGAAACAGCAGAACTGATTTATAGTTATGCTGTCATTAATGCACCAACAGCCATGATTGATGGCGGAAACCTGAAAAACTCGATAGAAATTGACTATCGAGACGAAGGGTTGAAAGCCATCATCACCGTTGGTGCCGATTATGCGATATATGTTGAATATGGAACAGGTATTTATGCAGAGGAAGGCGGAGGCCGTCAAACACCGTGGGTCTATTATGATGAAAAGCTAGGCCGATGGGTGATGACAAGAGGTATGAGGGCGCAGCCATTCTTTAACCCTGCTGTAGAAGAGGGCATGAGACACTTCGCAAGGGAAATGCAATAGAAAGGAGCTGCTTAAATGCGCTCATCATTGTGGCCGTTACAGGCTGCTATATTTGAAAGGCTATCTATGGATAAGCGATTGAACGAACGTGTCACAGGCGTTTTTGATGCAGTTTCCAAAGACATTAAAAAGCCTTATGTCTCAATGGGTGATGACGATGTTGCCTTATTTGAGACAAAAACATCTGCTGGCGAAGTTATGAACGTGGTTTTACACTGCTGGTCAGATTACAACGGAAAAAAAGAAGCGCAGCAGGTCTTAGACCTCATGTTGCAAGCTTTGACAAAAAGGCCCCTAGAAATAGAGGGCTTTTCTTTATGCCGTTCTGAGCTGAGAGGGATGCAAGTCATCACAGACATAGACGGATATACAAGACACGGTATCTTGCGAATGAGATACACAATAAACAATTGAGAGGATGTTTCGAATGGATCTATTGAATGGTAAGGATGAAGTTTTTATTGTTCAACCAATAAAAGCAACGGATCAAAAAGGGTTATTTATTGCTTTCCAGACTGAGGGCTCTCACACGAAAGAACAAGACTCGCTTGACGAGAGCACAAAGTCAGGACGTATTGTTGGATATGGAACAAAAAGTGAAAGTTTTGAGCTTTCTTTTTACGCTGCGGATGATGATCCGGGTCAAAAAGCCATTGAAGCTGCTTTTGACAATGAAGAAGCTATCCAGGTATGGAAAGTGAATCTTAACTTAAACAAAAACGGAAAACATGATGCCGAATATGGTCATGCGATCATTGAAAGCCTTGAGAAAAGCGCACCGCAGGATGGTTTTATCGAGGTTTCAACAACTCTTCCTGTTCTCGGGAAGACATTTAAAGACGAATTAGAGCCACTAGATCCAGAATTAATTGCTCAAATCCGTTCTGCTGCTGGAGCTGACAGCTTCAAGCAGTTTGGCGAACTTAATAAGAAAGTTGAGACACCCTAAGGAGCCCCAAAATCTATCGTTTACAGCCACGTCAGACAGTATTTCAGTAAAGTGGGATGCGGTAGAAGGGGCGACTTCATATAACGTATATAGAGGCGCTGATAAGCGTCTTGATAAAAACGTCACTGACACAAGTTATGTCGCAACAGGGTTGAACCCTGATACGAAACTGACCATTAATGTGACAGCAGTTAACGAAGCTGGCGAGTCTCCAATGAGTGAAATCGTTACACAGACAGAACCTGCTTCTACAGGAGAATAACACTTGAAGGGCCTCTATTATCTGGAGGCTCTTTTCTATTACAAAAAACAAATCGGGGGTTTTTATAAATGGCTACTTTAACAATTGGAAATAAGGAATATACAGCAAGATGCGATTTTTCGTTTGATCGTACAGCAAATGAAAAATACACAACGAAAGAGGAAGACAAAGCAGGCGGAACAATGAACATTTACATGGGCTTGCTAAATGAAGATGCTTTGATGCTATCAGCTTTTTGGGATTGTGCTTTATCTCACCTTAAAGGCAGTAAACCGTCATCAGATCAAATTGAGGAAGCAATCATGAAAATTATTGATGAAGACACTAAAGGTGATGCTACTGACCGTTTGATTAACGAAGCATTCCAAACGCTTGAGAATGCCGGTTTTTTCAAAGGCAAGATCCGTCAGCAATGGACCATGATGGAGAAAATGGGGGCACCGAAGAAAGCGGCGCCGAACGAGACACCAGAAATGGCGGCGAAACGGATCGAGGAACAGGAACAAGCGAAAGAGTACATGGAAATGCTCAAGCAAGCCCGCAAAGAGCGGACGGGATCGACTACCTCCAAGTAATTGAAGACGCAGCTCGTTGGATGGGTGTCTATGACAACGATCTCATCATGTCATGGACTCCAAACGAGTATAAACGCAAGCTAAAGGCAGCAAAGATGCGTGAAATTGATGAAATAGAGCGAATGACAATAAACGCAATGTTTCATCGTTATGCGAATAACGCCAAAAAAGTTAAGCCGTCACAAATGTTTGATGCACAAAAAGCTAGGGCTGATCTTGAGCGTGATGTCACTAGCAACCGTTTCAAAAATCAAGTGGATGCTAAACGCTTGAATGATCTTAACATTGGATTAAGGAACATACTTAGAAAATCAAAAGAAGAGGGGTGAGGGTTTGATCGAAAAATTAACGGCGGTTGTCGAGGCACAAACGCGAAAATTCAAAAAGCAAATGGACAAAGTGAATGACATGATGCGCCGCATGCGTGATCATCACACTGTCGAAGTAGATGCTGAAATCGCTGACTTCCAAAGGCGTGTACGTGAGGCAGAGCAACAAATGGACAGTTTCTTGAGACGACATGAACGCAACCGAGTTGACCTAGACGCTGATGCCGACCCTTTAATTAGGGCGGTTCGTATGGCCCGTCAAAAATTGCGTGAGATTCCTCAACGGATCAATACTTATTTTACGGGTGATAACAATCCATTAACTAGTTCAATAGCTCGTGCTAAAGCGGGGCTGAGGTCAATCGCTCAACGAGTGACGACCGTCATTGCCGGAAATCCTACTCCTTTAGGACGTGCTGTTATCGTAGCTCGAACGGCATTATCTTCTATTTCTCAAAGGGTAACGTCAATCATTGCAGGGAATGCAAGCCCGCTAGTTTCAACGGTTGCCGTTGCTCGTACCGCTCTTTCCTCCATTACTTCCAGAGTAACAACAGTGCTATCAGCAAATGAGGGTCCACTTCTTTTGGGAGTTAGTGCAGGAATTGCAGCTTTAGCAAGTATACCGAATAGAGTCACAACGATTATAAATGGAAGCGCAGCAGCTTTGATAAGGTCTGTGGCAATTGCAAGAACAGCGTTGGCAACATTACCTAAAAAGATATGGATAAACATTGAGGGCCGGCTCGATAACTTCGAAAACGCTATGAATCGATTAGCGAAAATCACAAATTCAATTTCAACTGTATTTGGGAATGCTATACGTGGTGGATTATTGGCTTTATTACCTGCCATCGCTCCTGCTTTAGCTGGTGCTGTCGGCGTTCTTGGTTCGCTTGGTCCTATGATCGGTTCTGCTACAGGTGGATTAATGGGGCTTGTCAGTGCATTTTCAACTGCTGGCACTGGAGCAGTGGCGTTTGGTGCTTTAGCTGTCACATCCATTGGTAATGTGATTAAAACGGGCCAAGACTTAGACAAACTCCAAGCTAAGCTCGATGATGCTACCAACGCAAAAGAACGAGCAAAAATATTGGAACAGATAAATGTTTTACAACAGTCTCTTGGAAAAGAAGAAAAGAAAGCCCTTGCCACTTTAGAAGATTTCAAAGATAACTGGCAAGAGATCGCAAGCATAACGCAGAAGCCTATCCTTAAATCATTCAACAACTCGCTCACAACGTTTAAAACTGTTCTGAATAGTTTAAGACCTATGTTTGTGAGTGTCGCAAATGGAGCGGTTACATTATCAAAGAACATGGATAATGCTTTTAAAGCTCCTGATCTACAAAATTTTATTAAATGGATGAACAACAACGCCGGTCAAGCATTTGTGACGTTTGGAAATATCGCAGGTAACGTCATGAGAACAGTGATGAACCTTATTGTGGCTTTTGGTCCTCTAGGAAATGACATGGCCGCAAGCATGGAAAAAGCCACAGCTTCATGGGCTAAATGGGCGGCAGGTCTAAGCTCATCACAACGATTCCAAGACTTCGTTGCATATACTCGTGAAAATGGCCCAAAAATCTTAAAAGTTATCACAAACTTTTCAGGTGCGTTACGGCGGTTATTCGCTGCGTTTGGTCCAATGTCAGCAGATATGCTTACATCTTTAGTTGATATGACAGCTAGATTCAGAGAGTGGGCGGGAAGTGTTCAACACACAGAAGGATTCAAAAATTTCATCGCCTACATTGAAAAAACGGGTCCGACAGTGTGGAGCACGCTTGGTCAAATTTCCCGGACGATTATAAATCTTCTTGTTGGAATGGCACCACTAGGCAAGACGATTTTGGAAAATGTAAATAGTTTTTTGAAATTTTCCAACGCTACAATGGAAGCAAATCCGATCATCGGTCAATTGATAGCAGGTTTTCTTTCAACGATTGGAGTAGTACGAGCTTTGACACCAATGATTGTTTCTTTCTCTACGCTGTTTTTGAAGTGGCAAGATATAGTAGCAATAGCGACAAAAGTTGGTTCAGCTATTAAATTGATTGGTACAGTTTTCGGGGTTGTTTCAAAGATATTTATGGCAAATCCTATATTGTTAGCAATTGCCGCTATTGGAACAGCTGTATTTCTTGTCATTAAATACTGGGAGCCTATTTCTAAATTCTTTATCGACTTATGGAACAAAATCACTAGCTTTACTCAAAATTCATGGAATGGAATTATGACCTTTCTAAAAGTCTTATGGAGCGGTATCAAAAAAGTTGCTTCTAGTGTTTGGGGTGGAATCAAAGGCTTCATAACTGGTGTCTGGAATGGAATCAAGAAGGCGGCCACAACCATATGGAACGGGATTAAAACGTACTTTACGACAGTATTTAAAATCTATAAAACCATTTTTACAACAGTTTGGAACACAATCAAAAAGGTTGTCACAGCTGTTTGGAATGGTTTGAAAAATACCGCCTCCTCAGTTTGGAACGGAATCAAATCCTTCTTCTCGACTGTTTTAGGCGGCATTAAAAATTTCTTTGTGAACAACTGGAACAAAATCAAGAGTACGACAACGACTGTTTTCAATACGGTTAAGACGTTTATCGGAAGTGTGTGGAATAAGATCAAATCGACAGTCGCAAACGTTGTCGGCGGTATATGGAAGGCTGTTTCAGGCAAGTTCAACGATATAAAGAATACTGTTGGAAGCAAAATGAATGATGTCAAAAGCAAGATCAAGAGTATTTGGGATAAGGTCATGGCTTTCTTCAAAGGAATTAACCTTTACAACATCGGAAAAAACATTATTCAAGGTTTGGTGCGTGGTGTTGGAGGGATGGCATCTAGCTTATATAAAAAGGCTACTGATATTGTCAACAACGTCAAAAATACCTTTACCAAACTATTTAACATTCATTCTCCTTCACGCTGGATGCGTGATGAGATCGGTTATAACTTGGGTGCTGGTATGGCTGTAGGTCTTGATAGATCAACAAATACTGTGGTTTCTTCTGCTAAAAAGACAACACAGGCGGCGCAAAAAGCATCGCAAGCTGAAATGAAGAAAGCACAAAAGCAAGCGCAAAAACAAGCGGCAGCATTGAAGAAAAAACAAGCTGCTGCGGCACGTAAAGCGAATGCGAGAAGAAAAACAGGCATTGATAACAAGATTAGAGCTGTAGAAACCAAGTTTGACACAGGTAAGATCAGCTCAAAGACATACATCAAACAATTAAACGCGATTAAAAAGAAAAACAAGCTAACATCCACGCAAAATGCAAAGATTCAGCGGGAAATTTACAATGCGCAAAAGAAAACACAGAGTCAACAGAAGAAGAAGGCACTTGAGGCGCAGCGCAAAAAGGCAAAAGCGCAGCTTGCTTATCAAAAGAAGGTATCACAGAAGATAGCTAATGCAGAAGTTAAATATGACACCAAGAAAATAAGCGGTCAGACGTATATGAAGCAGCTTGAGAAGATCAAAAAGAAAGAAAAACTGACTGCTGCTCAGCGTAATAAAGTACAAAAAGAAATCTATGCAACTAGAACCAAACTTCAAAAAGAAGCGCAAAAGAAGAAAGATGATGAGAGAAAAGCGGCTGAAAAGCTGAATAAAGGTCTTCTATCTGCCAACAACAGCTATTTGTCCAAGTTTAAGAGCATTAACGACAAGCTAACCAGCGACATCAAGAAGGCCAACGAAGAGTATAAGAGCGCTCTTAAAGATCGTACTGATTCCATTTACAATGCAATGGGATTGTTTGATAGTGTAACAACTCAAAAAGTGAGTGGTTCCAAGCTGTTAAATAACCTGCAAGTGCAAATTGATAGAATGAAAGGTTTCCAGTCTGACCTATCGAAATTATCAAGTAACGCGCCTAAAGAGTTCGTTGATGAATTAAGACAAATGGGCGTGGGATCAGCTGATCAAATAAAAGCCATTGCTGCTATGTCTGAACCAGAATTAGATAAATATATCTCACTATGGAAACAGAAGCACAATATGGCAAGCGAACAAGCGACAAAAGAGCTTGCGGATCTTAAAAATGCAACAACTAAAAAGATCACTGAATTGAGAAATGCGGCTAACTCAGAACTGAACAAATTGAAAAATGATTACATGAATAAAATCGCTGAATTGACTGTAAATGTTAAGCAGCTGGGATCGCTTAAAAAGAGCGGGAAAGCTATTGGATCTAACACGATGGCCGGCATTATATCCGGCATGAAAGGGATGAAAGGCGAACTTGCGAAGGAAGCCAATAGCATCGCATCTACAATCGAAAAAACAATCAAGAAGAAGCTGAAAATCCATTCTCCTTCACGTTTAATGCGTGATCAAGTGGGTGTCATGGTGCCAGCTGGTATTGCTGTGGGGATTCAGCAAGGTGTTGGTGTCGTAAGTAAAGCGATGAATGATGTAAAGGATGCTATGTACATCAAACAAGAAGATTTAAACATCGCTTACGATGCTTCTATTACAAATAGTAAAATAGGAGCGGTTAAACATGACCTCAGTGCAGAGCTTCAAAATATTGAACTGCCTGAGCAAGTTATTGTAATAGAAATGGATAGTAAAAAGGTTGGTCAAGGTGTTGCGAAACCTGTAGAACATGAGCAGAAGAGAGCTAACGCAAGGAGGACGAGGATCACATGATCAATTATCAACAACTTGTCCCCAATGAATGGAAGATCACTTTTAACGGTATCGACATATCACAATATTTTTACCTTAAAGAGACACCCAGCGGCAGGGGTGTTGTAGGTCGAGAAGTGAATATTGAAACGAAAGGGAACCGCCGAGGCGGTTTTCTTCGTCGTACACGAGTTCCAACAAGAGTTATTACCTTAGAGGTTCTATTTGCATTTAGTAGTGAAAGTGAATTAAAGAAAAAACAAGAGGAATTGAACTTTATTCTGCATACAGATGAAGAAAAGCCGCTTGTATTTTTTGATGAGCCAGACAGGGTATACAATGCTATATTTGAGAGTTCGACAGAGGGGGAAACAAAGGGAGGTTTACAACGTGCTACACTAACTTTTCTTTGTACTGATCCAATTAAATACGGAGCAACGGCAGCTTATGAATTAGCAAAAGGAGTCCAAACATTCACAAACCCTAGTCTAGCGGCAATCGAACCACAAATTGAATGTATTTTTACAGCAGCAGCCACTTCCTATGAGGTGGCTCTTTTACATTCAGATGAGAGTGTCAACAAAGTCATAAAGGTCGTACACAACTTTATTGAAGGAGACACGTTGATCATAGACATTGCAAAACGAAAGGTTATGAACAACAGAAAAGCTATCATGAATGGCCTGCAAATCCAATCTGAGTTTTTTGATTTTCCTGCTCAAAAACCCGTCAAACTAAAATTCAGTCACAAAAGCAGCATCAAATTTAAAGAAGCCTATCTATAGAAAGGGGGTCCGTCATATGGCTGAAATATTCATTTTATCGCCAGAGGATGAACTTTTGGCTGTTCTGTCCAGTGACGGACAGGACTCATGTAATTTTTGGGATGCAAAATATAAAGAAGAACTCAACTTGGGTTCTTCTTTTTCTTTTATTGCGGATGCTTCCCATCCTGACGCACGTTATCTATTTGAAGAAAATCAAGTGGTGTTCCGAGATAAGGACGGTGAATTACGGGCATTTGTCATAAAAGAGCTTGATGATACGGATGATGGTGCTGAGATTAATACGCTTGTTACTTGCGAAGCAGCAATGATGGAACTAGCAGAAACAATCATCAAAGAAAAACGGCCAAAAGATAAAACAGCACAGTATGTTCTTGATCAAGTGTTTGAAAGAACTCGCTGGACCGCAGAAGTGACCGCCGAGCTAGGAATAAACTCGACATCATTCTATAAAATGACTGCTCTTGAATGTTTAAGCGATGTTTTGAACAAATGGGGCGGCGAATTCAAAGATGTGGTGGAATTTGACGGGAATACCATCACCAAGCGTACGATCAAGGTACTATCAAGAAGAGGCAAAGACAGCGGTAAACGGTTTGAAATTGATAAAGACACCGAAAGTATAAGACGTACTGTGATCAGCTATCCGAAGACTGCTTTATATGGTTATGGTGCATCATTGGAAACGACTGACGATGACGGAGAAGAAACAGGGGGATATTCCCGTTTTATCGACTTCGCAGATGTTGAGTGGAAGAAAGCAAATGGTGATCCAGTAGACAAGCCGAAGGGTCAAGAGTGGGTAGGAGATCCTGCTCTATTACAAAAATACGGGCGCTTGAAGAATGGATCATTAATCCATAGAGAAGGCATTTTCAGTGATGAAGATATAGAAGATGAAGAAGAGCTGTTGAAAGCAACTTACAATCATTTAATTACTGTTGCTTCAAAAACAGAAGTCAATTATGAATTATCGGTTAAGCTACTTGAAGGCGTTGAGGGGTATGAGCACGAGCATGTCGATCTTGGAGATACAACCATCGCTATTGACCGTAATTTTGCTATTCCGATTGAAACATCACAGCGCATTATCTCAATGGAATATGACATCACCGATCCTGAAAATACGTGTGTTGTTGAGATAGGGCAGTTCTTGTCAGCCTTACAGGGCGATGATCGAGTAAAGCAGCTACAAAAGATCATTGATAGTAATCGTGGCACCTGGGAAAGAAAGCCGGAAGCGGGCAACGTGACGGATGGCAGTTTTCCGAATACAAAGCCGCCACGTCCAGCAAATATCAGAGTAGAAGGTCTTTACAAGACGATTTCACTTACATGGGATTATGACCCTAGATCCTTTATAGCTGCGTATGAAGTGTACGCATCACAAAACAAGGGGTTTACACCAACAGCCGCACAGCTAATTTTCCGAGGTAAAACAGGTGGTTGGCATCATCAAGACGGCGTGGAAGCTGATCAAGTATGGTATTACCGCTTGAGAACCATAAACACACATGGAACGGCCAGCGATTGGTCAGAAGAATATGAAGCTAAGACGGTGAGAATCCTTACCGATGATATTATGTTCGGTGCTGTCACAGCAGATAAACTGGCTTCGTTGTCAGTAACGGCTGAAAAACTGTACACGGACATTGAGAATTCAAATATATTACCGGGGTCACTTCTGCGATCAAGTGATTTAACGCCGGTGAATAATGGCTTTCTTTTCTTCAAGGAAAATGAAAGGTCTAATATTGTTACTGTCATGAGAAATTCAACTTTCAATGCTGTGGGGATTATAACGGGTCAAAGAAAGGCATTGAAATTAACAAACGGAAAACAATATATCTTGTCTTTCGAAGCAAAAAGAGGTTTGATGGATAACTTTAATTATGTTTACGCAAGAAGAAATACAACTGCTACTAGTACGGAAAGTGTGCTGATTCCATCACCATACACGGACATAACCAATTATCCAGAAGAAGAATTTGTGAGATATGATATTCCTTTCGAATTTACTGGCAAAACAAATTCTGACTATTACATCTTAATAGCTGGTTTAGGTGGAAAGGTACCTGCCCTAACAGTAAATGGGGTTCAACGTGGTGGAGCAGTAAGAGATATACAGTTTTTAAAAAATATGAACTTCACTGCTTCGTATAATCCGGGGGAAATTCAAGTCATCTTCGGTGAAAATGCTTCTTTTACAACGCCAGACGGAACTATTTACAAATTTCCAAAGGGAAGCACCGAAATTAGCACAAATTTAGAAGGTACAGGGGCAAATTCTACTGAAACCAATGCCTTTTTAATGTTTACAGGATCAGATAATTCAAGGTTTACAAGCGGTGTCACTGTACAAACATACGATTTCAGGGTAGTAAGATATAACGGTTCACAATGGCAATACAACAATAATTCAACTTGGGTCGATTTTACACTAAATTCACAAGATACCATTATAGGCAGTGTTGCAAGATCAGCAACGACTGTAGAAGGTATAGAAACTTTAGACGTAACATCTGTTTCTTTTGATATACGCAATGTCCAGTTACGATCAGGTATTGAAGTGAAAGAATGGTCACCAAGCCCCTATGATGTAATGCTTACCGAAAAATCAGTGACAGCATTGCACGTAAATGATGCTGCAATTGGAACGGCAGCCATTCAAAATGCCGCAATCCAAAAAGCACATTTAGGCACAGCAATAATTGACACGGCGCACATCACAGATGGTGCCATTACAAACGCTAAAATAGCCAATTTATCTGCCGACAAAATCACAGCTGGCACGATTAAAGGGATCACAATAGAAGGTTCCCTTATAAGGGGAGCGCGAATTGAACCTATTTCAGGATCAACAGCATATGAATCGTTTATTGAAGCCGATAAAATTTATCAATACAGAAAAACTATATATGATGTCACTGTTAAAAGATATGAGAAACTCACAATCCAATCAGGCCTGATTTCACAAGAATATGGAAATAGAATTGGTGAAAATGAGACGCAAGAACCGATTAGTACCGTTGATATAAAAAGAGGTGGAATCAATTTATTTGCAGCAGCGAACCCTAGAAATGAAAACATTTCACATAAGTTAAGAATAGAGACTAATCCGGGGGTTCCTAATGATTTAGGCGTGGGTAGTAGTGGTACTCATATGATCTTCTCACAAAATGATGAAGTGGTCTTCAAGGTTAGTGTTGAATTAAATCGTGGAGAACCAAGTTTTGCATTTAATGGATTAAAAACGGGGCATGTGGCTTCATTAAAATCTTATAGTGTTTCAGTAAAACAATATGCTTCATTGTCAGCAGACGAGGATATAAGTTTATTTGCAGAGGGATACCTTTGGATGAATGGCCGAATAAGAACTGATATATACGGTGACAAAGGAATCAATATATCTGCTTACAATGGTCGCGTTTCAATAAAAGGGCAGGCAGAAAAAGATGGTGGAATTTCTTTGGATGGAGGGGGATGGAACGGATCATTATTTCTCGGAAGGGATAACACAGGAAAGCGTGTCTGGTCAGAAGATATATACATGAGATTATACACCCAACCTGCGAACGTGTATATTACTCAATATGGAACTTTAGGGCGTGTTGTTTCATCAAAAAAATACAAATTAAACATTGAAGAATACCCTAATGATAAGCTGCAAAATATTTTGAAGTTGAAACCTAAAACATGGTTTGATAAACAAGTTGCGGAATCATATGCAGAAATACTTGAGTCAAACAGTTTAGATGATGGTGATAGACCATATCTTGAAAGAGTTCCGGGTTTAATAGCCGAGGATCTTTACGAAGCGGGATTGAAAGAATATCTTTTCTGGAGTGATCCAGACGAGAACGGAGAAAGGCAAATCGAAGGCGTTATGTATGACCGCTTGTATGCATTATTAATTCCAATAGTTAAGGAATTGAAAGATAAGGTGTATGTCTTAGAAAATCAAATAAAAGAAATGGGGAATTGAAATGGAACAAAAACAACAACTTACAGAAAAAGAAGAGTTGTTTTTTTATAAATCAATGGCTTTATCGGAGCAGCTAACAAAAGCACATTTAGAACTTGCGGAAGCAAGGGCACAATTTACAGTTTGCGACAATGAAAACAAGCAGTTGAAAGAGGAATTACTTAAATTAAAGCAAGACGATTCAAACCACGCTGAATAGGCGTTTTTATTTTGCCTTCTTTAAGGAGGTGAGGAACTTGAAATGGATTAGGGGGCGTACTCATGTCAGGAATGACGGAGGTTAACGATGTGAACATCATACAAAAAGATATGTCGGAATTAAAGACCAGTCAAAAAGCTTTGGAGCAGCGTGTTTCTGTACTTGAAAGAGGATATGACCGACACGATCAGCAGATTATAAGTCTTGATCAGAAGCTAAACAAAATTGAAGAGAACACAACATGGATCAAGAGAACAATCACAGGGGCAATGATAACCGCTGTTATTACGGGTGTTATTGGTGGTGTGATTGCCCTTGCATTCACATTCTTACAAAAATAAATGAAATGGGGAATTAAATATGAAGAATTTAGACAAAGGCACTGTGGTTAGAACAGTGCTTCTTTTAGTTGCATTAATTAATCAGTTTTTAGTGATGTTTGGTAAAACGCCTTTACCATTGGATGAAGAGTCTGTAAACAATTTAGCGAACGTTTTATATGTTGCTTTCTCAACACTCTTTACAACGATTATGACGCTAATCACATGGTTTAAAAACAACTATGTGACACCTAAAGGACAGAAGCAGAAAGAAGTCTTGAAGCAAAAAGGATTAACAAAATAGAAGCCGCCTTCGGGTGGCTTTTTTAATTCCATTAAACGAATAAACGAATGGGGAGAACGCAAATGAATTTTAGACAATTAAGCAAGCTTGTTGATCTTCGAGGAAAAACAAAAAGAAACGGTAGCTATTCAAATGTGGGTGTCAATGCAAAAACGGACATCGCGGTACATCATAGCTTAACAACATCGGGAAACAGCGCAGCTTTTGCAAACTATCATGTAGGCACTAATGGTTGGCCGGGTGTAGCTTATCATTTTGTCATTCTCAAAGACGGTACAATTGAATGGAATCATGATCTAGGAATAAAATCTTACCATGTAGGTAACTCAAACCGCTTTGCTATCGGCATTTGTCTTGTGGGCGATTTCAGAAGTGAAAAGCCGACAGCAGCACAGGAAACGAGTTTCCGAGCTTTAGTAACGGCATTGAAGAAAGATATGCCGAACTACAAAAGAACAAGAGGTCATAATGAGTTTCCGGGCTATTCTTGGAAAGCGTGTCCTGTCTTTGATTATAAGGCGGTTTTAGCTGGTACAGTAAAGCAAACAACAAAAGCTAAACCTGTAAAATCAGGCCCATCAAAAAGCACGAGCAAGCCTAAAACAAACACTTCTAAAAAAACATACAACCTGCCTTCTGGTGTTTTAAAAGTAACAAAGCCTCTTACAAAGGGGGCGGGAGTAAAAGCCTTACAGGAAGCCCTAGCCGCTCTTTTTTTCTATCCTGAAAAGGGAGCAAAAAACCACGGTGTTGACGGCTATTATGGACAGAAAACAGCGGATGCGGTCAAACGATTCCAATTGATGCATGGACTTGCTGCTGACGGCATTTACGGACCGAAAACGAAAGCAAAACTTGAATCACTATTGAAATAATGAAAAAGGCCCTCTTTAAAGGGCCTTATATCTATCTAAAATTATCCGTGGTCATGTGCCGGATAATAATGATATTGACACTCTCCAGCAACAACCCCACCAGTAAAGAGAACCTCAATATCTGTTATAGGAGGGTTCGAGATAAAGAAACTATGGCTTTCATAACCAAGTATTCTGTTGTCAGCCATAGCGAAAGTAGATGATCCACTACCAGTAATTTTTTGAGCATTAGAATCAATGGCTAAAGTGAATTCGAACATAAAGGTAGAATCGAGATACCAACCATTTCTACCCAGATAAAATCCTGTTTCGTCCCATTCACCAAGTGCAGCATGCCCTCCCATATGAACGAACCCTTGGTATCGAGAATCCTTCCCATTCAAACGAATAAGCAATTTATGATCCCCTCTGTTAGCTGCCAATTCTCCCTTTCCGAAGATTTTTATAAAACCATCTCTAAAAGGTGTAGCCTGAGTGTACCTTGTTGATGTTGAGTTAGAAAATGAGATTGTGTCTAGAAGCATTGTATCCTTTCCTTTCATAATTAATTATACGCGATCGCATTATAATCATTTCCATAAAAGTAAAATAAATACAAAATAAAACCAGATAAATACACTTAATCTATTTACAACAGTAAACAGGTATGTTATAATTAAAGTATAGAAAGGAGGTGCTGAAGTGGACGAGGTGAGAAACTGGATTCTTGCTACCGCAGGTATCGTGACCATCATAAAACACATCTATGACATATGGACGAAGGAAAACGAAAAGCGTAGCAAGAAAAGGAAAAAGCGCTCCCGCCGGACAAGCAAGAAGCGCTAAATACACTAGAGAAAAGGGGAGAAATCCCCTTACTCTCTATATAGTATACTGTAGTGTACTAGTAAACCACAAGTACACAAGACCACGTCCACGATGATATGAAAAATTACTTTAAACACTTTAGCACAGCAGATTTTGCCGTGATGATGATTTTAATTGCTGGTATTGTTGTAATTGATTCCACAAATCAGAGTATGTCTGGAAAAATTGCGAATACTGTATTACTGGCAGCCGTTGTAATCACCTTGTTAAAAGGATTAATAATGATGTGGAGAGAAAAGTGACATGAACGAAAGTGAAAAAATTAAGTTTATTCAAAAAGAAGTTTTAACGACAGCAGAAGTCGGGGAGATACTCGGAGTAACACGCCAACGCTTAAGCGCTCTTGTGAGTTCTGGAAAGCTCAAACCAGTCAAAAAGGTTGGAACAGTTGCTTTGTTTTTGTTACAACATGTACAGGCTCTTGAAAAAGAATTAAAAGAAGGGCGGAAGAAGTACCGCCCTTATGAATAACATAAAGCATCGTCTTACGATTTCACCAATTTATAAGGGGAATAATAACAATTTAACAACACTATATATAGTATGTATCTGAAAATAACACAATATGTAGTGGCTTTATCTTCATTTTAATCAAAATATAGTATTATATCGTGTTGCGACTTAAAAATCAAGATAAAAATGTTGCCAAATTTTATGAAATGGCTTAAAATTAAGATATACCTTTGGATAAAGGAGGGGTTAAGATGAAAATTTCATTGGCAGCTAAGTACTTATTAAGCAAAAGCGAACTTAACACTAAGTATGAAATCACCCCAAAGAAACTACAAAAAATATTATACTATGCTCAGTCTTGGTTTTTAGTTAAAGAGAAAAAACCTTTATTTGAAAATGAGCATTTTCAGGCTTGGCAACATGGACCAGTTAACTATCCTATTTATATGGAATATAAAAATTATGGTTATTTTCCAATACCACCTGTTAATTTTTCAGAGGAGCTTCTGTCTCTTAATGAAAGAAGTCATTTAGACTCTATATGGGAGACTTATGGTCATTATAGCGCTGATGAGTTGGAGCATTTAACTCACAAAGAAGATCCTTGGATAATAACAAGGGGTGATCTAGGTCCTGAGGCACCTTCAAGTGAAGTTATTTCTGAAGAAATAATTTCACAGTATTATACAAGAGTATCTGATGATTTGGCAGAAGGGACTTGGAAATCACCACTAGTTCCTGAATTGAAGTTAGAATATTTAATTTTCCCAAAACAAAAAACCGCTGAAAATCCTTTATTGAAATATGCTGGTAAATGGTCTGGAAATGATTTAGATGAGTGTATTGAAGAGGTATATAATAATAGAGTAGAGGTTAAATTCGATTAAATTATGTTGCTTTTAGATACAAATCATTGCAGTGGAATATTTGGGGGAAATACAGATGTTATATCAGAGCTTCAAAAATTTGATAGTGAGACCCTGTGTACTAGCTTCATAACAGAAGCAGAATTGTACTTTGGAGCTTATAGATCAGAGAAATTTCAAGAAAATCTTTTTGTTGTTGAGTCATTTTTAAATGATATTAAAACATATTCTTGTGATTCAAAAACGTCGAAGGCCTATGGTGAATTAAAAAGTAAGCTTTTATTTCACTTTGGTCCGAGAGAGAAACAAAAGAGAAGAAAGTACACCTTAAAAAAAATCGGGATAGGTGAAAATGATCTATGGATAGCTTCTGTTGCAATCGCACATGATATGACAATAATAAGCTGTGATAGTGATTTTATTAGAATCCAAGAAGTTGAACCTAACCTGAAAGTTGAGAGTTGGATTAAACAAACCTCTGTTCTTAGTGAAGAGACTAGTGTTTCTGATATGTAAAAGCCCACTGAAATAGGTGGGCTTTTTTATTTGAACTTCCATTCTTTTTTCTCTTTATCCCAAGTCAATTCTTTACGGGATACAAGGTTCTTAGCCGCCTTGCGTATCGTTTCCTCATTTTTACCTGTTTTCCTTTTCAGATCCTCCATTGTCGGGTTTTTGCGAAATCGACTCATATTATAAATGATTCGATAAATTTTTCTTTCGAGATCAGTCATATCATCATCACCAAGAATATTTTATCAGAATGTTTGTTCGGTGTCTAAGTGTGGTGTATAATTAGATTATACGGTTTTACCCGCGGAAACGGGATTATAAAAATTCGTATATTTCAATGATTAACTTCTTCTTATATTACTCACAACTTGGCCGCCTAGAAGGACGGCTTTTTTTGATGCCATTTTTGATGCCGAAAGCTGTATAAATGTATATAGAGAAGTAAAAGCCATCGTATTAAATCATCTTTAGGTAATTTTCCACTTCATTTTATATAAGGTCATAAAAACACATATAACTAGGCAATGCATGGGCGGCATGATGTAAGGAGAACTCTAAACCCTTGATAAGACCAAGGGTTAGAGCACTTCTCTTCATACCGTGGCATTTTATTGGTCATCAGCGCCGATAAAATTACTCTAAATATAGAGGTCTCTCATTAATTCACAGAATTTTTGAGAGGCCTCTTTTTCTAATCCTCTTGTTAGAGGTCCGTATATCTCATCTGTGGTTGTACCTGATGAATGCCCCAATCGGGGAGAAATTACTTCATAATGAGATTGGCTTTAATTAAAAGTGAAGCATGGGTATGCGAAAACAATTAAGTCGGACATTCTTTTTATTGTATGTTTTAACGAGTCAGAGAATTGTTTGAATGTAATTGGATAACCTTCTGAACAAGTAAAGATGAAACCTTGGTCTTTATATAAGCGTTTGTTTTTCTTAATGAACTGATTTTGCTTTTCTTTCAAGTCTTTTAACAAATCCATAATGGATGGTTCTTTAGAGTGTTCCTTATGGAACTAAGTGTCTTAGGTTTTCGTAAATTTTAAAGTCTAAGTCCTTCCACTGAAGGGAAACGGCTTCTCCTATTCGCATTCCATGTCGCTCAAGTAAATCAGGGATTTTTAGAACCCAGTAGGGTAGTAACGTGTGATTTTTTAATTAAGTAATTGAGTTGCTATGAAGCTTTCCTTAATAAGGGATTGAGCAATTAAAAAGTGTATTACAAGTAGAGAGGTTACTATAAAAATTACAATGAAGAGGCGCTAGAGGATCACAAGTGAGAGTAAAACCTTGTAATCCTCTTTTCTGTTGGTGTAAAAGGATTTGTGATGATAAATTACAGAATTACACGTTTTTGCAAAAACATATTATTGTTTTTCTAGTAGCTTCCAAATATCTGTCACTGTCTTGTGACTGCCATGTTTCATTGGTATGATAAAGGTAGGAATGTGACTTATTAATCAGATTAAGAATGTACGAAACACATTGAAGAAAGTGAAATGAATGTCTTCAGCAGAGCATTTAATTCAAAATATAGAGCGAAGATATTTATTGAATATTTTTTTATTGGATATTATATTTGGGCTGATGGGAGATTTTATTATGAATTTCGATCAAAAAATGATTGCATATGGTTACCTTGCTAAAGAAATACCGTCAGAATTTCAAACAGAAAGCTTGGCAAAAGTCTTAGACAAAATACAATTCGACAGTTTAACTAATCAAGAAAAGTCAATATGGGCAAAACCTATCCATTTTACTATACCAAATGGTGAAGGTTTTCGACGATTAATTAGCATACCTTCACCGCTACATCAAATATTATTATGCAAGTTAATAAGTGAAAACTGGGAGGAATTACAGATTTTCTTTAGACAATCTAACATTTCTATGACTACGCCAGTGGTAAGTTCTGAAGAAAATATAGCTATAGAATCTAAAATTAATATTAAAGAGAAAATGAATATTAGAATGAAATATTTACATAATAAAAATTATATACTACAAACTGATATTTCTCGATTTTATCCTACAATCTATACACATGTTATTCCGTGGGCATATCACACTAAGGATTATATTAAGAAGAATATAAATAAGAAAAACCTTTTAGGAAATAAAATAGACTCTAGAATTCAATTTATGCAGGATGGCCAAACTTTTGGAATTCCAATTGGACCGGCTACATCGCAGGTTATTTCAGAGATTGTAGCAACTGCGATCGATGTTGATTTTAAAGAGTTAATAAATAGTGAAGTGCCAGGTTTTAGATACACAGACGACATAGAGTACTATTTTGATTCTGAAGAATTAGCTAAAGAAGCTTTGTCAAAGATTCATAAAGTAGTAAATGCATATCAACTCGAGTTAAATCCAATAAAAACAAAAATTATTAAAGCACCAGTAGCATTTGAACCAGAATGGAAGCAATACTTTTCTAGTTACTTTTTTAGAAAAACAGTTCTAGGACAGAGAAGTGATTTAAATTCCTATTTCAGCAGAGCTTTTAGTTTCAAGCATAGTTCACTAGATAAGGGAGTCTTACAGTATGCTCTTAAGAAGGTTAGATCAGAGATAATATTAGAAGAAAACTGGGACATTTTTGAATCTTTATTGTTACACTCTGCTTTTTCTGATCATAGTACGTTACCAGTAGTATTGGAAATAATTGAGTTATATATAATCAAAAATTATCAAATCAATCAGAATAGATTTAAGGAGTTTTTAGAAAAGTTAATTAAGATTAATATTCATCAAGGAAATCATTTTGAGGTTTGTTGGGCACTAGTATATTCTAAAAGAATTGAGATTTCGTTAAGTAAAGAGGTTACAAATCTATTGTTAAATGCAGAAGATTCTATTACATGTATATTGACAATGATATTAAGCAATAAGGGATTATTAGAAGGTAATTTGAATTTCAATAAATACAAAAAGTATTTAAATAAAGAAGAGCTCTATGGATCGAATTGGTTATTTGCATATGAAGCTTTTAAACAAGGCTGGTTAAGACCGTATAGTAATCCGGATTACGTTTTAGAAGATTCATTTTTTAATATACTTTATCAAAATGATGTATCGTTTTTGCAAGATGAAGTCAGCTTGTATGATCTAAGAGATATGATAATAGATTCTTCTACAGTGGAAAGCACAGAGAAAACGGAAATATCTGAGGAAGAAACTGAAGCAGAAGAAAGCACAGAGAAAACGGAAATATCTGAGGAAGAAACTGAAGCAGAAGAAAGCACAGAGAAAACGGAAATATCTGAGGGAGAAACTGAAGCAGAAGAAAGCACAGAGAAAACGGAAATATCTGAGGGAGAAACTGAAGCAGAAGAAAGCACAGAGAAAACAGAAATATCTGAGGGAGAAACTGAAGTAGAGGAAAGCACAGAGAAAACGGAAATATCTGAGGGAGAAACTGAAGTAGAGGAAAGCACAGAGAAAACGGAAATATCTGAGGGAGAAACTAAGCCAGAGGAAATTTTCAAATTATATTCAAAAATGAAAAATACAATTTATAAAAATAATGCTTGGTTGATAAAAGGCATTGATACTAACTTCAAAAAAGATAAGAATATAAGTACTTATCTAGGGGATGAAGGATACTAGGGGAGGTAGTAAATTCACACAGTTCTGATTTTTAATCATTTAGCTGTCACGTTTGTGTGCCAGCTTTTAAAATAATGATCTCTTCCAAATATTGATTCCACAAGGCAAGTGGGAACTGTGATTGAACAAAATCAATGAGTTTTTTCTTTAAAATTACATAAAAAAATCCACTATTTCCATAAAAAATCAGATCAATTCCTTATAATAAAGGTATCTGAGAATGGGGAGTGAGTCGAGATGGACCAAAACTTGCTGCAAATGAATCAAGTAAGATCAGAGGACGAATTAGCGGTTGTGAATATTTCTTCTACAGAGATTGGTGCGCTATCAAAAGAAACAGCGGAGCGGATTTTACAAGCGAAGGATACGGATTATATTCATCAGCTGATGTATGTTCCGATTGAAAAGAAAGAAGATTTGAATTGGTTGATTCAAAGTGTCGGAGAGGCGTTAGACGATGAGGATGAAGATGACGCTGCACTTGAATTCGCTGATTTGCTCTATTTCTTTATCATTCCGTTATATGAGGAGTATATCATGAGAGATCATCATTTGTATGAGTGTTTAGAGGATTTGCTGGTACGATTGGCATCAAGGGCTCACTCAGATATTCACGCACTGGTCAATGTTATGAGAGACGATTTAACCGAGATGAACATGAAAAAAAGCTTGTAGAGTGATTCTCTACAAGCTTTTTATTTATAAGAAAATCCATCAAGCAGTTATTGGGCTCTTTCCCAAGTGATTTTTGTTTCATTTGTTGTTTTCTTTCCTTTTGCGAGCACTTTGCCGTTTTCTTGTTTCACGGTGATGTTTAGGTCATAAAAGGAATAGAGGGCGCCGAGGCTGTCATTTTCCGGTTTATGCAGATTGTTTTCTTTTTCAGTTGATGCTCCAATGGCCAGCGTTTTGGCAAAGTTTAAACCGATGACTTCAGCGTAATCACTATTGGTATCAGAGGAAGCGGTTACGTTTAAAGAAATGACTTTTTTCTTTTGATCCACGGTGATGTCAGTGTCTTTGATGAGTTTAGACTGCTCCATTACTTCTTTTGTTTCTTTTTGAATGCGCTCATTAATCGTAGGAAGTGCCTTAGATTCTGGTTTTTGTTCTTTTGTCGTATTCGAGCAAGCTGCTAGAATGGAGAGACTTGCAACTAGACTCATGAAAACAAGTAGACTTTTTTTCACGTTCGTTCTCCTTTTTTCTTCGAATGATGTATGTTTATGTTACCACGAAACCTTGTTTTGATTAAAAGAGAAGTGTTGATAAGCTGTGAACAATAAAAAGCACCCTCTATCGGGTGCTTTTTTGCTTATTGTGCTGAAAGGCTTGTGCTTAATGGAATAGAAGAAATAACGGTGAATTTAGGAGCCGCAGCACCTGATTCTAAATTTTTACGTAAAAGCGATGATTTGATTGACCCATCCCATTTTTTATAGACACTTCCTGATGTATTTGCACGAAGCTGTACATTTGAGAAGCTTGCTTGTGAATAGCTGTTTGTTCCATTATCCTGTACGCCGTGTACCATTTTTACAACATCTAGGTCTTTCAGACGGCTAGGGTTGTAAACAGGCTGCTTATAGCGCAGTGTCCCATTGACATATAGTGACACCGTTCCATCACCATTGTTGATGAGCTTTAAGTTGACACGTGCACCATCCTTAATGCTCTTATCATATTCACTGTTCCAGTATTGACTGCCGCCTTGTGAACCGCTGCCGAGAAAGACCTTGTAGCCAGAAGACGTTTTTGAAATACCGCTCTCTACAACGGCAGAGCCGAGACCGAGATACCAGTCCGCATAGCCATTTTTAATGGTTGTTGTTTTCGGCAGGACAATATCAGCAGAGATACCTGACCATTTGGCTTCATCCGTTTGTGTCACAATGGCGCCGTGACGAGGACCAGCCGCTGAGGCAGGGATACTTGATAGCATCAAAACGAAGGCCAAACTTACAATCAAAACGGTGAACCACTTTTTCATGAAAATTCCTCCTTAAATTTGATTCACTTTCATTATATAAAATGAAGGAGGGGGGCTGCTTACAATGTTCTGGCTGATTTTGGCGGTATTTATGAACTTAATCGGTCATAAAGTGGTCAACTTGTATTTGAATTGTAATGTGTCTGTAAAATAACTGGGTTCATCTTCATGTATAATGAGTGCAGAAACCAAAAACGGAGGATTTCTTAATGAATAAAAAGCTTATCACGACAATCGTAACAGTAGCTAGTTTATTTTTAGCATTCAGTTTCTCACATGGAGCAAGTGCAAAAAAAGTAAGCGGCAATATTACTTGGTATAATGGTGTCGGTAAAAAAGGCGCAGATGGAAAAAAACTCGGTCATTGGGATGCAGCAACTAAAATGGGCTTTGACGTACCGAAAAAAGGTACAAAACTAAGAGTGACAACAAAAGCGAAACCACATAAAGTGATTACAGTATATAAATATGATGTAGGCAGAATGCCAAATGCTGTACTAGACGTAAGTCCAAAAGCATTCAAAGCACTTGGGTATAAAACAAGTAAAGGTGTCGTAAAAGGGCATTACACTTATTAATACATAGGCATGCAAAGAAGCGGGAAAAGTTCATTTTCTGGCTTCTTTTCTTGTAGAGAGGGTCTGAAAGGCAATGAAAAAATCAACATGGTGGATCATCACAGTCATTGGCGTCGCAGTGATTGCGGCAGTTATTTTCTTCATGATGAAGCCTGGGCAAGAGGCAAAACATGCAGGGAAGGTCAAAACAAATCAAGATGCAAAAGACGAATTGCTCGTTTCATTTACAGATCAAAAGTTAAATAATACTTATTACTTGCACGATCGGGCGCTTCATACAGAGAAACTGACAGCGTATCCTTCGATTGCTTATGATTCTACGAAACAGGTTTTATATTACACGTATACGGATGAAGACACGCAAAAGGTGAGTATTCGGGAATTAAATGTGAAATCTGACGAAGAAAAAACGCTGTTTACGAGTGATGATTCTATCGACAGTATGAGACTGTCTGGTGACGGAAAGAAGTTATTTCTAAGGTATAATAAGGATTCTGGAGAGCAATTTTTTGTCGCATCTTTTGATTTGAAAACACACAAAATGAAGGAGCTGTATCCGGAAAAAAGCAAGGATGATACGGTGAGTTCTTTTGCATATGATCCGACTTCAAATGATTTGGCGATCCAGCATTATTCTTTAAAAGAAGATTATCAAAAAACCGATGAAGCGAATGAAAAGGGTAGAGATCCTGAACCAACAACCATGAAGATCACCCTTCAAACAGGTGAGAAGGGGAAACGCATTGCACGTATCTCACAAACGATCAATGATATTTCATTTTCTCCAGATCATAAGAAATTGATTTATACAGAAGTAAAGGTTCGTAAAGAAAAAGAAATATCCTCTATTAAGATGCTTGATGTAGAAACAGGAAAAACGACGACACTCGTTAAAAATAGCCAGGGTGTTCATATTTTAAGTGCTGCACAGCCGCAATTTTCTACGGACGGATCGTCTGTTTATTTCTTAGGTGTTGCAAAAGACGCAGAAGAATTAAAGGATGACACCGGACGAAAGGCCAAGGTAAGAACGATTTTTGAATACAATATGAAGAAGAAAACGGTGGAAGCCGCTTGGGAAAAGGATGGCGGAATCGTTAACAATTTCACTGTCAATCGATAAAGGAAACGTTCAGTTATTTATATAACTGGACGTTTTTTTATTTTGTCACTTGAAATGCTGGAGAAATGGTGGATTTATAGAAGGAAAATCAGTTTTTAAGCAGGGATACGAGTGCTATTTTCGTATTTTGCTTATGTGACAGAGGAAAAGAAAAAGGGTAATATGAGTGAACATAAAAAAACGAGAGGACTGATGACATCTCGTTTTCTCTGTTTTATTTGTTTTCATCTAATAAGTTTTGAAAGATAAACAGGGCATTAATGGAGTGAGGGAATCCAGCAACCTTTGTACAGTGTTTAATAATCTCCATAATCTCTATGACAGAAAGTCCAATATGTAATGCTTGTTCAAAATGAGTCTTTAAGTCTTCTTCACAATCGCCTTTTGTGATGAGCGAAGATAATGTGCTGATGGCCTTTTGTTTTTCATCTAATATGAAGTGATTGAATTCTTTTTGTTCACTGAGTTCAATGGTTAGTTGTTCAATGTTTGATCGAATGCTCTCGTTCTCATGAATTGAAAGCTTCTCTATGTTACCTGCCGCTGTTTCTTGTTTGACCTGGCAAGTCTCTTTTTCTTCATTCAAATTGAACTCCTCCGTTTTTTATCGCAATTTTCCATTTGTTCGTTCATTATGGCTTATGTGCCTTTTGATAGATGTAATGGGTATATAGTAGTATTATCGGTTTGCTGCGTCAACTTTTTAAGTGTGGAATGCTCAAAGGAATGATTCATGCGATTTATTTTTCCATTTTGAAATGAATCATAAAAGGGCTAATGAATGGATGTCGGTTAGCCCCTTTGTGATCAGCAGTTTCATACAAGTTCTACGCATTTAGCGGAAGAGTGGTTTCATTTTTACTGAATGATATCCATCGGCCTCATCATGTCATAATCTTCATGTTCTAAAATATGACAATGCCACACATATCGGCCGCTGTATGGAACAAATCGAGCAACGATCCGAATGACTTCACCTGCATGCGCCTGAATGGTGTCCTTGTAGCCTTGTTCATGTAAAGGAGGCGCTTCGTTTGGTCCTGTATACACAATTTCTCCTGTCGATTGATAGACTTCTGTATCAAATGGCCTTCTGTCTAAAACCCGAAATTGAACAAGGTGCAAATGAATAGGGTGTGTGCCTCTGGTTGGATTGACGATGGACCAAACCTCTAGACTACCAAGACGAGGATTTTCCGTGACAGGGTCATTCCAAAATTGGTTATCGAGCAATAGGATAGGGCGGCCGTATTTATCCTGCGTGCCGGTAAGTGTGAGTGTACGCTCTCTATCAGCTTGACTTGGTCGAAGCGCTGGCAGCGGTTTGAAAATCGGACGTAATGTTTTAGGTACTCTCCCTTTTAGTGGACGTGTGACTTTGAATTGCATAATGTTCGCATCTGTTTCAGGATTCACATCCTGTCCGCAGCCGGCTGTATTTTTGAGAGTGATCGTTTTGTTTTCATAAGCTGAAAAGTCGATGATGACATCGAAACGTTCAGCAGGTGCGATGCTAAAGGATTGATGGCGAACGGGTCTTGGTAAAAAGCCCCCATCGGAACCAATTTGCAAGATTGTGGCGTCGTTATCTAGATGCAGCTCGTAAGTTCTAGTATTGGACGCATTTAAAATGCGAAAACGGTATTTTCGCGGCTCTACTTCTAAATACGGCCATACTTTTCCATTGACTAAAATGGTTTCTCCGCAAAAAAAGGGCACGATGGATGGGTCTGGTATGTCACTGTCCTCTGGCGTGTTGTTTGGTCTGCTAGGATAAAACAGTGAACCATCCTCCTGAAACGTCCGGTCCATAATCATTAAAGGAATATCATAATCATCTTTTGGCAGCTCTAAGGACTTTTCAAATGCATCTGAGATCAAATAAAACCCAGCTAAACCGGCGTACACATTTAGTCGTGTCAATGCCATCGCATGATCGTGATACCACAATGTGCAGGCTTGCTGATGATTTGGGTAGACGTAAGTCTCTCTTTCAAAAAAAGGGCCGGTTGCTTCAAAATCCCGTGAAAACCAGGCCTCTGGGTAGCCGTCACTGCTTGCTGGTGTGACGCCGCCATGCAGATGAACGACTGTTTTCACCTCTGGTTCATCGTGATGCCCATGGTGAATGGTGTGATCGACAGGCAGAAAATGTTTCAATGGCAATTTGTTCATCCATTTCACTTTGACCTTTTCATTTCGATTGGCTTTAATGGTTGGACCAGGCAAGCTGCCATTATAGGCCCATAGCTTGGTTGGGGGCAGGTCTCTATGAACTTTTAAGAATACCTCCTCCATAGTAATTTCATAATACGTTTGTCTTGGGTTCTTTTTGACGGGCTTCGCGACTTCTGGAATTGGAAGCTCGTCAACAAATTTTTCTAGGTTCATGTTGACTAATCCTCACTTAAATACAATTTGATACAGTATAAGTGCGGACATCAAAATAGGTGAATAAAATAAAAAAACCCGCTTTTCAGCGGGAGAAATTACGGGTGTTTATTTTCAAGCGCCGCATTTGCAGGCACTTTTTTATTCGGTTTAAAGATGAAATAAGCAGCTAGTACGCTAAAGGTAATGATACTCGTCAAAATGAGCTGTGGCCGCATGGATTCGATAAACAGCATCGATGCCAAGATGGCGCAAATAACCAAAATGGTAAAGTACGTGAGGTATGGAAACAGCCACATTTTGATTTTGAGCTGTTCTGGATTTTCTTTTTCAATTTTACGACGCATTCTTAATTGTGAAACGGCAATGACCAAGTAGACAAGAAGGGCAATGGCACCAGATGCATTGACTAAGAACAAAAAGATGGTTTCAGGATAAAAGTAGTTCATCATGACGGCAATGTAGGAAAAGAAGGTACCTGCGACTGTAGCCGCTACAGGAACACCACGTTTGCTGATTTTCATAAAGCGTTTCGGCGCTTCGCCTCTTTCTGCTAATGAATAAAGCATTCTGGACGTTGTGTACAATCCGGAGTTTAAACAAGATAGAACAGCTGTTAAGACAATGACGTTCATGACTTGAGCGGCTGATGGAACACCGATGTATTCTAATACCGCAACGAACGGACTTGTTAAAATACTTGCGGAATTCCAAGGAAGTAAGGTGACAACGACAGCAATTGATCCGACATAGAATACGATAATACGCCATACAACAGAGCGGGTGGCTGTCGTCACAGATTTGACTGGGTCTGCGGATTCACCGGCCGCTATGGCCACAATCTCTGTTCCCATGAAGGAAAAGATAACGACGACGATTCCAAGTAGTACAGAGCTGAATCCATTTGGAAGGAAACCGCCATTCCCTGTTAGATTGGCAAGACCTGAAGTATGATGACCGCCAAAACCAAAGATAAATGCAAAACCAATGAGTAGAAAGAGAATAATGCTGACGACTTTAATTAATGAGAACCAATATTCAAATTCGCCAAAAGATTTAACAGAAAAGATATTTGTTAATGTTAAGAGGATTGTGAGGATAAGACTTGTGAGCCAAACAGGTGCATCTCCATACCAATATTGAATAATGGCAGCACCGGCAATGGCTTCGATGGCGATGACGATCACCCAGAAGAACCAGTAAAGCCAGCCGATTGTAAAACCGGCCCATGGACCGATAGCATCGCTCGCATATTGTGAGAAAGAACCGCTTGTCGGATAGGCACATGCCATTTCTCCAAGCATTCTCATAATAAAGATCACCAGAAGTCCGGCAAAAGAATAGGAAAGAATGGATCCAGGCCCTGCAGAATGAATGACAGCGCCGCTACCAACAAATAGCCCTGCCCCAATGACCCCAGCAATGGAGATCATCGAAATATGTCTTGTTTTAAGGTTTTTTTGAAGACCGTTTGTCATGTTGGACATTTCTTTACCTCCAAACATTTCTCAATAATAGAGAATTTGTTTTTAGAATATTTTAAATTTTATCACACTGAATAATCATTCAGCATTGGACAGGTTATCAAACTGACATTTCAAACCTCTTAACATGATGTTAAAAAGTAGAAAGGATTTGAGAGATTATGTTCCCTCTTTTCCCTCTGTTTATTTTTAAAATAGCATAAATAAGGAAGGAGGTAAGTTGTGTCTCAAAATAAAATTATTCTGACAATTTATCTAAGAAGAGTGATTTGACGATATGTCCATTTCGAAGAGAATTGGAAAAAGGTTGATGGGAGTAGGTCTTGAGGTCATTTGACCTTGTAAAAATAAGTTTGCTTAGGTCAACACATTTCTATTTATCCTATTTTGCTGACATAAGCGAATCATGTTGCTGTAGACCCACACGGGCTTTGCTTTGTAAGATAAATAATAGAAAAGTGATGTGTGAGGAGGCGCGGCGACATGGAGCGCTATAACGAATTAAGACAAGGTGAAACAGGTGCTTGGGTCAGCATCATTGCCTATGTGATCTTATCTGCGGTCAAACTCATTATTGGGTATGTGTTTCATTCAGAGGCCCTTTCGGCAGATGGATTGAATAACACGACAGATATTATTGCATCCCTTGCTGTGTTGATCGGGCTGCGTATTTCTCAAAAGCCGCCTGATGAAGATCATCCGTATGGTCATTTTAGAGCGGAAAATATTGCGTCTCTTGTGGCTTCCTTTATCATGATGCTTGTTGGGCTTCAGGTTTTGCTGAGTGCAGGCAAGTCGCTCTTCTCATCTGAGCATCAAACGCCGGATATGATCGCGGCTTGGACAGCAGCAGGAAGTGCTGTTGTGATGTACGGTGTGTATATCTATAACCGCAATCTGTCCAAACGAATCAATAGCCAGGCTCTTCATGCGGCAGCTGCTGATAATAAATCAGATGCGTATGTGAGTATTGGAACATTTGTAGGAATCATGGCCTCTCAATTTCAGCTGGCATGGATTGATACGCTTGCAGCGTTTGTCATTGGCTTAATTATTTGTAAAACTGCGTGGGAGATTTTCAGAGATGCCTCTCATTCTTTAACAGACGGTTTTCATATAAAAGATATGTCTAAATATAAAGAGACCATTGAGGCTACACCAGGAGTGGGCGATTTAAAAGATATTAAGGCGCGTTATCTTGGAAGTACAGTTCATGTGGATGTAGTGGTTGAGGTCGAGCCTAACTTGAACATAGCAGAAAGCCATGATATTGCAGATGAAATTGAACGTAGAATGAAGCAGGAGCATGATATTTTACACTCTCATGTTCATATGGAGCCAGCAAGTGAGCCAAAAGAAGAGAAGAAGTCTTTTCCATCGTGAGAAGGCTTCTTTTTTATACGTGCTGATGTTATATGTAAATGCGCGTTGTATGGTAAAGTTAGACTATATGAAATTTGACAGAAACGTGATAGGAGGATCAGGATGGCATTTGATGAACCGATGCATTCAGATTTACAAAAAATCGTAGATAACATCAATAAAGTCATGGTTGGGAAAAAAGATATTGCGATATTAAGCCTTGTTGCGATTTTGGCGAAGGGACATGTGCTGCTAGAGGATGTGCCTGGTGTAGGGAAGACGATGATGGTTCGTGCTTTGGCAAAATCTATTGGCTGTGAGTTTAAGAGAATCCAATTCACTCCTGACCTTTTGCCTTCAGATGTAACAGGCGTGTCGATTTACAATAAAAAGACAAATGAATTTGAATTTAGGCAAGGACCGATCATGGGGCAGATTATTTTGGCTGATGAGATCAACCGGACCTCTCCTAAAACACAATCAGCATTGCTTGAAGCAATGGAGGAAGGCAGTGTCACAGTGGACGGAGAAACGATGCCGCTTGCGGATCCTTTTTTCGTCATGGCGACGCAAAATCCAGTGGAATATGAAGGGACTTATCCGCTGCCAGAAGCGCAAATGGATCGGTTTTTATTCAAGCTGCAGATGGGATATCCGACCATGCTCGAGGAGCTGGAGGTGCTCAACTTGCAGGAGAAGCAATCCCCGATTGATACGCTCCAAGCTGTCATGACTAAGGAGCATATCCATGCGTTGCAGCAGGCTGTTCAGACCATTCATGTGGATGCATCTATTAAAGAATATATTGTTGAAATTGCTCAAGCGACGCGTAAACACCCATCTGTTTATCTAGGTGTCAGTCCAAGGGGATCGATCGCCTTGATGAAAGCGGCACAGGCGTATGCGCTTTTGAATCAGCGTGATTATGTGATTCCTGATGATGTACAGTATTTGGCGCTTTATACATTACCGCATCGTATGATTTTGACATCAGAAGCGACATATGAAGGGAAGAAGGCGGAGACACTGCTGCGACAAATGCTTGAGCAAATTGGCGTGCCAGTTCAAAAGTCGCTGACTCAATGAAGTCACGTAATCGTTTAGCCGTTTCATTATGGTTACGGGTGATGATGCTCATCATTCTCACTGCGGCAGCCTTTTGTTATGCCATGTTTCAGGGAGGGTTTGTGAGCTGGTTCCTTTTTTATGCATTTTTACCATATGCTTTGTATGCACTGCTGTTTGCACTCGTTCCGCTGCGCGCGACAGCCAAGAGGACATTACAGCAAACCCGCTTGAAGGCGGGGGATGTGCTGTCCGTTGACCTTGAAATCAAGCGGACCCATCCATTTCCGTATGTTTACGTCATGATTGAGGATGCTCCTCCAGACACCTTTCACTTACAGGAACAGATTGAGATGAAGCAAATGCTTTTTCCTTGGTTTCGGAGAACTTGGCGATTTTCCTATCAATTGAATGATGTCATGCGGGGAGAGCATCATTTGACAGCGGTTCGAATCAAAACAGGTGATATGTTTGGGTTTGTTGAGAAAGAAATCATCATTCCGTTAGAGAAAAAGCTGCTTGTCTACCCAAAAGTGCTTGATATCCCAGTAGAGCCTGCTGAGTCAGTGAATGAAAATGGAGGCAAAGCGGTTCACTCGTGGTTAAATGAACCGACCCATGTGACAACAGGCGTACGGGAATACCAGCAAGGAGACCGGTTTGCTTGGGTGGACTGGAAGACGACGGCCAGAAGAGGCCAGCTGATGACGAAGGAATTTGAACAGAATCAAGCAAAGGATCTTGTCGTGTTTGCTGATTTTACCGATCAAGCTGTTTTTGAAACAGTCGTCTCTATTACAGCATCTGTTCTTCAAACGGCTGTGAAAAAAGGCGTGCCGTCAGGTCTTGTCACTCTAGGAGGTCAGCATGCCTTTCGAGTCGATCAAGGAGAACTTCATTTACAGGACATGCTTTATTATTTAACAAGGGTGCAGCATCAGCCTTCCCGCGCACTAGAATATAAACCGTTAGCAGCGAGTGAGTACCAGCACTCAGGAAAATATGTCGTCACGGGTCAGCTGCAGGAGGAGCTTGCGGCAAGTCTCTTTGGAAATCGAAACAGAAAGAATATCACCGTGCTTTTAGTGAAGAAAGCCGTTGACCATTTGACGACAAAAGAAAAACAGCTTGTAGACCGGCTAAAGGCCTCTGGAATACGCATTACCCTTTTATTTGAAGACCGGCTGCACGAAAGAACTGTGAGGTGACAAACATTTATGCTGCATACGCATCTGCGGCAAAGCCGTTTTGAATTGTTCATCTATTATGCTGTAGCTTTTCTGCTTCTATGGGAGTGGCTTCGTCCACTTCAAGATTTTACAGAGACGAGCCATACGTCTTATTTCATCATTTTTATTGGCCTTACGTGTTTGTTTACGTTCTTTCGTCTGAAGTGGTATGTGACGTTTCCTATTTGTGCTGGACTGATTTTGCTCGCCTTATATTTGATCTTTTATCAATCAGCGCCAGGCTATCCGGCTGCTTTGTTTGCTGATATCAAGGATAATATCATGTTAATGAGCAGGGGCATGTGGAGTGACATGTATCCGTCTTTCCGCACATTGTTGTTTTATATTTTGCTGTGGCTGCTTGTCTACTTGCTTCATTATTGGGTGGTCTATCAGCAGCGTATCTTTTTCTTTTTACTGATGACGATTGTGTATGTCACGATTCTTGATACGTTTACGCCATATGATGCGACCTTTGCGATCGTTCGTATTATGGTATTTGGCTTTTGTTTGCTTGGATTGCTGTATTTCGATCGACTGCGTTCGGCTGAGGGCGTTCGGGTGTCACAGAAAGCACGTCTAAAGTGGTTTTTGCCCATGCTGGCGCTTGTCCTTCTATCAGCGTCACTCGGCGCTTCTTTGCCAAAATCTGATCCGCAATGGCCTGATCCTGTCCCGTTTTTTAAGGCAGTGACGAATCAAGATGGGACAGCAGGGCAGAATAAAGTGGGATATAGTGCAGATGATTCGGCGCTTGGCGGACCGTTTAGTGAGGACCGCACACCTGTCTTTAAATGGAGCGGAAAGGAGCCGTCTTACTTTCGTGTAGAAACAAAAAGTATTTACACAGGAAAGGGCTGGGAGGATGCTTCAAATGATACGAAGCCTACTCGGCTAAAGGATGACACTGTGCCGAATCGGTGGTTTACTGAGCGAGTGAAAACAGAGGAGCATGAAACAAGAATTGATATAGAATCAGACTATCGATTTAATCATGCTGTCTATCCTATTGGAACGATCATGCTGACGCCAATGGAAAATATTCCGCTGCAAATCATGGGTAAAACGGAGAAAATTGTCCCGTCTATGCAAAACCCACCTAAAAATTTAGGGAACTATCAAGTCAGTTTCTTATCTCCTACATTTATCCTAGAGGATTTGCAGAGAATCAAAGTACCGACAAAGAAGCAGGTGAATCAGCAGGTTGGCCGTGAATACTTGCAGCTTCCATCGTCACTTCCAGAGCGTGTGAAAACTTTGGCAAACAGCTTAACGGAAACGAAGGACAATATGTATGATAAAGCCAAAGCAATCGAGGATTATTTAGGATCTGCGAAGTTTTCATATGAAACGCAGAATGTCGCTGTGCCTGGTCGTAATGAAGATTATGTGGATCAATTTTTATTTGATACGATGATCGGCTATTGTGATAATTTTTCAACCTCTATGATTGTGATGCTTCGTTCGATCGGAATTCCGGCGAGATGGGTGAAAGGGTATACGTCTGGCCAGTTATATGAAACGCAGATGGATGGAAACAATGTGTATGAAGTGACCAATAACAATGCGCATTCATGGGTAGAGGTTTATTTTCCAAATAGAGGCTGGGTCACCTTTGAACCGACAAAAGGATTTACAAATCCAGAGACATTTACGAATGAAGCTGTTTCAAGCGATCAGACGGATGATAAAAAGGAAGAAAAAGATCAGTCAAGTTCTGATACAAGCGAAGAAAAGCAGCAAGATCAGCCGCAGCAGCAGGAGGCAGAGCAGCCGGCACAACCAAAGGAACAAACAGCGAAGGCAAAGCCAAATATGGTGCATGTTGGTTGGGTTGTAGGTTATGCGGCAGGAGCTTTTGTCCTGCTTGGATTCATGAGCTGGATGCTTTATCGATTCAGAACAAGATGGCTGCCATTCTTTATTGTGAGAAAAGTGAAACGTTTGCCAGAGGATGAAGCATTCTTCTATGCATATGCGGCTCTATTAAAGCAGCTAGGGCGCAGGGGAATCGAGAAAAAGCCAGGTATGACACTAAGAGAATTCGCTTCGTTGATTGATGAGAAGGATGGAGATCATCATATGTCAGAGCTGACGAAGCTTTATGAACGTGCGCTCTACCGGCGAGAGGATGCCTCAGCGCTTTGGCAGCAATCGGCAAAGTTATGGGAAAATTTAATAAACAGGAGATAGTCTTGACCGCGTACCTTCCTGTTGTTAGAATAGGTGAATATTAAAACCTTCTAAAATACATGAAATTGAAGCGTTCGGATGTGAGTCTGGGCGCTTCAAAAGCGTGATTCACACTGAGAGCAGGTTTTCTCCTCTCATTTTTTCTGTGCGTTTATAAAAAACTATATTGGACATAGAGGTGACACCATGACAAATTTAGTAAATGAAATGATTTTGGTTCTCGATTTCGGCAGTCAGTACAATCAGCTGATCACACGCCGTATTCGTGAATTTGGTGTGTACAGTGAGCTTCATCCGCACACTTTAACTGCTGAAGAAATTAAAGAAATGGCGCCTAAAGGAATCATCCTTTCTGGTGGACCAAACAGTGTTTATGATGAAGGATCTTTCCGCTGTGATGAAAAGATTTTTGATCTGGGCATTCCAGTCTTAGGAATTTGCTACGGCATGCAGCTCATGACTCACTATTTAGGCGGGAAAGTAGAAGCGGCAAGCCAGCGTGAATATGGAAAAGCAGATATTCATATTAACGGAACACCTGCTTTATTCAAAGACCTTCCAACGGATCAAGTCGTTTGGATGAGCCATGGTGACCTCGTAGTTGAAGTACCAGAAGGCTTTACAGTCGATGCAACAAGCGCACATTGTCCAAACTCAGCGATGAGCTTAGCTGAGAAGAATTTCTATGGCGTTCAATTCCACCCAGAGGTTCGTCACTCTGAGTACGGAAATGACCTATTGAAAAACTTTGTCTTCGGCGTGTGTGATTGCGATGGCAAATGGTCAATGGAGAACTTCATTGAAATCGAAATGCAGAAAATCCGTGAAACAGTAGGCGACAAGCAAGTATTGTGCGCATTAAGCGGTGGTGTGGATTCATCTGTTGTGGCGGTATTGATCCACAAAGCCATCGGCGATCAGCTGACATGTATTTTCGTTGACCACGGTCTTCTTCGCAAAGGCGAAGCAGAAGGGGTTATGAAAACATTTAGCGAAGGTTTCAACATGAACGTGATTAAAGTAGATGCAAAAGATCGTTTCTTAAACAAGCTAAAAGGTGTGTCTGATCCTGAGCAAAAACGTAAAATCATCGGTAACGAATTTATCTATGTATTCGATGACGAAGCGGACAAGCTAAAAGGAATCGACTACTTAGCACAAGGAACACTTTACACAGACATCATTGAGAGCGGAACAGCAACGGCACAAACAATCAAATCTCACCACAACGTAGGTGGTCTTCCAGAAGACATGCAGTTCGAATTGATTGAGCCACTCAATACGCTATTCAAGGATGAAGTCCGTGCCTTAGGTTCAGAGCTTGGCATTCCTGATGACATCGTCTGGAGACAGCCATTCCCAGGTCCAGGACTAGGTATCCGTGTACTAGGTGAAATTTCTGAAGAAAAACTAGAAATCGTCCGTGAATCGGATGCAATTCTACGCGAAGAAATTGCCAACTTCGGCCTTGAGCGCGACATCTGGCAATACTTCACGGTTCTCCCAGACATCCGCAGCGTAGGTGTTATGGGTGACGCAAGAACATACGACTACACAATCGGTATCCGTGCTGTTACATCTATTGATGGTATGACGAGTGATTGGGCAAGAATCCCTTGGGACGTGCTTGAAAAGATCTCAACTCGTATCGTCAATGAAGTGAAGCATATTAACCGCGTGGTGTATGATATTACGAGTAAGCCGCCTGCTACGATCGAATGGGAGTAGTTATAATAGAGCTAGAAACCTTTGTGTATCAAGGGTTCCTAGCTCTTTTTTATTTTTAATTGCACTTTTTCCTTCCGTTTTTAATGTGTTAATGAATCATTCCATCCCTTACACACATCAATCCATTGTGAATAACCGGAGTATTTTTCTAATTGTTTTATTGTGAGTTCAATAGCACTGTTACTGCTCCCGCAGGCTGGATAGACTGTCTCAAAACGTTTGAGTGAAATATCTAAATAAACAGAAACGCCATTCTTTATAGCAAAAGGACATACTCCGCCAATTTCATGACCGACCAAGTCAACGACCTCATGAGGAGAAAGCATTTTAGCTTTTGTTTTAAAATATTCCTTGAATTTTTTGTTATCAACTTTTGCATCGCCAGAGGTCACAACTAAAATAGCTTGTCCATTTACTAGAAAGGAGAGTGTTTTTGCGATTCTTTCAGGTTCGCAGCCCAATGCAGAAGCAGCCAAGTCTACGGTTGCACTAGATACTGAAAATTCTTGAATTCGAGTATCCATATCATATTGTTTAAAATAATCTTTTACTTGTTTGATTGACATGATGATTTCTCCTTTTTATTAGTATTGATTTGACATTTTCTCGATTTTAAAATTGTCCTTTTAAGATAAGCGTCATTCATTCTGCTCATTCTAAAGCAATTTTTCTTTTTCAAAGTAACAAGTACAGTCTCTCCTTATTATCATTATCTATTATTTAAACGATATTGATGTGGTGTTAGGTGATATTTTCTCTTAAATAAACGAATGAAATGTTCTACATTTTGATAACCAACGGCTGCCGCAATATGATCTACTTGTGAATTGCTGCCAGTGAGCATTTCGCAGGCTTTTTCCATTCTTATTTTTTGTCTAATCTCACTAAATGATTTGCCAAGCTTACGAGATATATATTTTGACAAATAAGACTGTGAAAGGTTAAATTCCTCTGCCATCTCCTGGATGGTTATATGCTCACAACATTGCTGAATATATTGGAGCATTTCAATAATACGTATATCACTATATTGTTTGACCTGATTTACGTTCATATGACTTGGTTTGAATCTTAATAAAAGACATAATAATATCTCAAACAAATTATTCATAATCAACTGGTAACTAGGGAACCGATTATAATTTTCTGTAAATAGTTGAAGAGAGCAGTCTAGCAAATCTTTATCCAAGTGACTATGGAAAATAAGAATATTTTTATTTTCTTTTATATACAATGCATTCAAAAAGAACTCTGAAATGACATTGTTGCCTTTTAACATTTTAAAAAATACTTTTTGAAAAGTACTTTTACGGATCATGATTTGCATTGCGATTGTATTCTCCATTACAATTGGCTTGTGTATGGTGTCAGGTGGAATAAAGGCAATATCTCCTGATTTTAAAGTCATTTTTTTGTCTTCCACTTCTAAATACATCTCATTCTCCAGAACATAGATCATTTCAAAGAAATCATGGATAGCCGACAATTGAGGCATAAAACGGCTATACTTTCTCACTTCGATATCTTTCTCCTGACCTAACCACATGATATCCTCTTTTTCAAATTCGTTCTGCCCTTTTTGCAAAAATTCTTCTATATATATTTGCTTATGCATTAAATTGTGTTTATCATAATCCTTCAAAAATAATTGCAATGATTGATTGTCATGCTTTTTCTGTTGGTATTGTTGATAAAAGATTTCTTGCTCGTTATATTCTCTTAAATATTGCATCACTTCATGTTTTTCAAGTTTATCTTTTTCCATCTACATCCAGACCTCTAGTTTATTTACTGCAACTACCAGGGCTTTCACTGTTGCTTCTATAATATCTTTATCAATTCCAGCACCCCAATGCATTTTTCCTTGATATGAAATTCCAATCTGTGCACAGGCTTGTGCTTGAGAATCCTTGCCCAAAGAATTCTGTTCATAGACTTCCAAAACATATTCGAGATGAAAATATGCTTTTAACGCATTACTGATTGCATCTAAACTTCCATTACCAGTTCCTTGTATTTCAATTTGTTGATCATCTCTCAGCAAAGTTAAGGTGACTTCCTGCTTGTCTCCTTTATGAAATTGATAATCAAGTAGCTGGAAATGAGGGTGAAAATCAACATACTGTTCTTTAAAAACATGATATATTTCTTCGACAGACAATTCCCTACTTGTCTGATCAGATACTTTCTTCGCTGCATATCCCATGGCTTCATTCATTTGATAAGGAAGTTGAATGCCATAATTTGTTTCTAGTATATAGCCTATGCCGCCTTTTCCAGACTGGCTATTGATTCGAATCACATCCGTTTGATAATTCCTCCCCAAGTCAACTGGATCTACTGGGATATACGGAACGTCCCATTTAACAACATTATTTTCCTTTCTATATTTCATACCTTTAGATATCGCATCTTGATGTGACCCAGAGAATGCGGTGAAAACCATCTCCCCAGAATATGGCTGCCTCTCAGGAACAGTGATTTTTGTTAGTTTTTCATATTTTTTACGAATCGCTTCTAGGTTATTGAAATTCAATTTTGGATCATAACCTTGTGAATACATATTCATCGCCAAGGTAATCAAGTCAACGTTCCCTGTACGTTCACCGATACCAAATAATGTACCTTCGACTCTTTCTGCGCCAGCTAGAACACCAAATTCTGCATCACTAACCCCAGAGCCACGGTCATTATGAGGATGAACAGATAATGTCACACTGTCTCGGTAAGACAGATTTTTGTGTATATACTCAATCTGACTTGCAAAAATATGAGGCATTGAATATTCAACTGTTGTCGGAATATTGATGATCGCTTTATGAGTTGGTGTCGGTTTCCAAATATCTAAAACACTATTACAAATATCTAACGCATAATCAACTTCTGTTCCTGGAAAGCTTTCTGGACTATATTGAAAATAAATATCACTATTTGTTTTTTCGGCAAGTTCTTTTACTAAAATAGCTCCATCAATGGCAATTTGTTTAATTTCATCTTTTGTTTTCTTAAATACTTGTCTGCGCTGCGCTTCTGAAGTCGAATTATATAAATGAACAATCGCTTTCGGTACCCCCTTAATGGCTTCGAAGGTTCGGCGGATGATATGCTCTCTCGCTTGTGTGATCACCATAATCGTGACATCGTCTGGAATCATATGATGATCAATCAGTGTCCGTAAAAACCTAAACTCCGTATCAGAAGCAGCTGGAAATGCGATTTCAATTTCTTTAAAACCTATCTCTACTAATAACTGAAACATTTCCAATTTTTCATCTAAGTTCATAGGAATAGGTAATGCTTGATTTCCATCCCGCAAGTCCACACTGCACCATATCGGAGCACTTTCTAATGTTTCTTTCTTCACCCAATCATAAGTCAGGTTCGGTGGCAAAAAGTATTTCTTTTCGTATTTTTTGTGGTTAAACATCATCGATTCCTCCTAGAAAATAGAATATAAAAAAAGCCTATCATCTCCAATATTTACCTTGGAGACGAAAGACTTCTGCTTACGCGGTACCACCCCTGTTTCATGATAACCATACATTATCATGCCCTTATTCGGATACAGATTGTTTCATCTGATATCCTTCCCATATAACGGTGGGGGGCCGTCCTTAACTACATCAATACTTTTCATTTCACTAAGGATACTCTAAGGTGAGTTCCCTGCCTTTTTGTTATTGCTTCTCATCAACCAGCAACTTTCTGAAAACATTTAGGCAAGTACTATTCCTTATCATCGCATTCTCATTTTTCTGATTTTTTCTATTATACCAAGATTACAAAAAAGAGATAGTGTTAGGGATATCTTTTTTAATTGATCTTTTTTGTCCTATGGGTGTCTTATCTTCGTTTTTAATTTTATTTTCTTTGAGCCCTTCATTTGAGCTGGGAACGTTGATTGATAAGGGCTTAACCTTTTGAACATACAGTTCCCTACCAAAAAACTTACAGAAAAAATATTGGTAGGTTTTTTTATTTCTAATGAACTACTTTTGATTTAATGTGCTATTCTCGTCATCCTCACCAAACAAAAATCCAAGGCCCAAAATATAGGTGAGTGAATTAACAGCGAACAATAAAATCGCACCAATCTTTTTCATGGTCATTTAACTCCTCCTAACATCAGTTGAAATCATCAATTCTTTTCCTATTAGCCCTCAAGTTCCTATAAATTTCAACTGAAATTCTAAGAAAGAACAGTTTGAAGAAAGTGGAAGACAAGCACTTTTTCAATGTAAAGTAGTATAAGTTTATTTTCAACATGATATTCTTAAATTAACGTTCATATTTCCCTTTGAATCGGTTATTATAGACGATAGGTGGTTTAAAGTGTTGAATTCAAAGGGGAAATTATTGTTCAAAGAAGGAAGTGAATTTTAAAATGTCTTTAAACAATCATGTTATTAATCTTGTTAAATTTTTTATTGAAGAAAGAAAAGAAGATTTTTTAGAAGAATGCAAATTAATCATTGAGTATCAAGAAGAAAATAAAAATTATCAATTCGCAAAAAAACTCAATAAGTTACTATTGGATGTGAATCTTCCTGAAACATCTCATTCTGTAAAGAGAAGTTCTTTTGATATTACACCGTTCAATCAAAAAAGTAATTATCTAAGTTCAAATCAGAGCAATGAAGAGAATTTTATAAAAATTTTAGAACCTGAAATTGATTTGAAGAAATTATCTTCAAGTACTGATGTAGATCAACAATTAATATCTGTTGTGCACCAGTGGAAAAAAAGAGATGACTTACTAAAATTTAATCTTAAACCTCAGAATAAAATTTTGTTTCATGGAGTACCAGGTACAGGGAAAACCCTAACAGCAAAAGCATTAGCGAAATCACTTGGTTTAAAAATTGCCTATGTCAGCTTTGATTCATTGATGTCTTCATACTTGGGAAAAACAAGTGATAATTTAAGTAAAGTTTTTGAGTATGCAAGGAATAACTCATGTTTAATCTTATTAGATGAAATAGATGCTATAGGAAAAAGTCGAGATGATAATAATGAGTTAGGAGAACTTAAAAGAATTGTGATTTCTTTGCTTCAAAATTTAGATGACTTTCCTGAGAACTCATTTTTGGTTGCTTGCACTAATCATCCTCATTTACTAGATAAGGCTTTATGGAGAAGATTTGAAAATAATATAGAATTCAAACTACCTGATTATAATCAAAGAAATCAAATAATAGCCAATACACTAACTGATATAAGTCTAAACCTTCACGCTAATCAAATTGATTTTATTACAATATTGACGAAAGGATTTACTCCATCTTTGCTTGTTCAATCAATTGAAAATTCTTCTAGGAATTGGATTATTAATGAAAAAAATGTTAAACTTTACACTATTATTGTCGAAGATATTGTTAGAAACATAAGTAATCAGGATAAAGACATTACATTAGAGCAAAAAATAGGTATAGCAAAAAAATTGAGAAATGAAAATGAACGGAAATATTCTTTTTCATATCTTAGCGAATTACTAGATATACCTAAATCAACTCTTTTTATGAAGATGAAGGAGGAATCCTAGATGGAAAAACCGCATTTGCGGATTTCAGAGAATAGTGTAAGTAAAACAAAAACTAACTTTAATGGTGGTGGAAGCACATATCAACGTAGCGACTACCGTGCACATGGACAGGAATTATTAGAAGATTTATTAAAAATTTCCCAACAGAGCTACGATATTGACCCCGTAAAGGATAGAAAATTCTTTGAAGTTAACCTTGCTCCCGGCGAAAAATTATATGATCGTTTCGGAAACTTGATGGAAAAGTCAGATATAGAGGTTTTGGATGTTATCAATGATTCTTATGGTTACGGTGTAATCTCTAACAGCAGTTTGAATACTCTACAAAGAAAAGTCGAGAGTTATATTAACACTCCGAATAACAAAGGTAAGTCCTATTATTCATTTATTGATGATATTGGGGAAATAAATCCATTAAATAAAATATCTCAAACGGTTAAGTCTAAAATTGATTTTGGAGAAAAAGAAAATTTGGAAGTTTCAATAGAATCATTTACTTCGTTGCCAAAAGATGTTGCTGAAAAAGGATTTAAAGAAGCTATTGAAAAATTTATTGAAAATAGAGGAGGTTTTATAACTGACCAATTCTTATTTTCTTCCGGCAGTGTTTTAGTAGAAGGAACAATGAGTAGCGAGCACATTGAAGATCTTGTTAGATCTTTTAGTTCAATAAAGTCAGTCGATGTACAAACAAAAGTATCAATTACCACTCTCAAAGAATCGTCTCAAGTTGTTGAGGAGATTACAGTAGAGACTTATGATGGAAATGCTGTTGTCTGTGTTATCGATAGCGGAGTGGATAGTTCTAATTCGTTTTTATCTCCTTATATTACAGAACAGATAGACTATACACCAGCATATAGTTACGACAGGTTTCATGGGACATTTGTTGCTGGAAGAGTTATATTTAGAGATAAATTAGATGAACAAATCTCAAGAGGAACCCTAACACCCTTTTGTAGAGTTCTTGATTTTAATATATACGGAAAAGATGGAAACGGAGAAGAATTAAATTTATCTGAGATTGATCTAATTAGGGCAATTCGAAAAGTAGTTCAAGCACATAAAGACGAAGTTAAAGTGTATAATCTTTCTATTAATTTAATAAGTCAAAATGGGTATTCAACATTAGATGAATTCAAAGTAACACGTCTTGCTGCAGAAATAGACCATATTAGTAAAGTCTATGAAGTTTTATTTGTAATTTCTGCAGGAAACATTGAGAATGTGTATGAGAAGCTAAATAGCGAAAACTATCCAGATCATTTTATTCAAGATTCTCAACGAATAAACTCTCCAGCGGAGTCATATCTATCATTAAGTGTGGGCTCATTAATAAAAAATTTCGAAGATGGTATGCTTGGAGGAGAGAACCACCCAGCTCCATTTTCTCGAAGGGGACCAGGATTTAATGGCTCAAGGAAACCCGATTTAGTTGTAGATGGTGGTAATTTAGGGTTAAATAATTCTGATAATCCTAGTTTTGGTACATTGGGCTTTTGTTCTTACTCAGGAGGATTTCAACGATCTCTTGGGACAAGTTTTTCCGCACCTATAGTTTCGTCTTATGCAGCAGAGTTATTTGAAAAAATCCCGGATGCTACCCCTAACTTAATAAAAGGGCTACTAATTCATTTTGCAAATCATCCTACAAGTAGTGAATTTTCTAGACCTTTAGAGGACCATTTGGGTTTTGGTGAGCCTAATTTAGGAAAATGTTTAGAATCTTTAAATAGTAAAGCAACATATGTACACGAAGGAGTGATAGAAGGTCAAACTTATTATAAAATTCCTTTTTGGATTCCGACCATTTTAACAGATGAAACTATTCAACGCTCTGGCAATAAAAAAGTTAACCTGCGTGTAACCGTAGTCTGGGATCCACTTACAGATAGAGGTAAGGGGCTGGATTATTCTAAAATCCATCTTTATTCAAATATCTATAAACTAAATAAAGAAGATGAAATTAAGTTGTCTTTGAATGACATGAATGAAGTTTCTTTTAAGGAGAGATTTTATCCAGTAACCAGAATGGAAAAGGCATTATCAAGAAATATTGATTCTGGAATGTGGAGTTTGGAGCTTCGTATGTCAAAAAAATGGGGTGTGCCAGAAGGTTATGCTCAAAGTTTTGCAGCGATTATTTCAGTCGAGGATCCATATGACGAGTTAGATGTATATTCAGAAATTGAAAATGAAGTAGGAATTAATATGTATCAACCCATTATTCGAATATAAAAAATACTACCCCTTTTTTATTGAAAAGGGGTTTTTTAAGTTTCAAAATAATGAGAGGAACTGCGCATTAAAGCAATAGATAAAACGATTAGCAATAAAACTTAGGATATCTTATCTTTTTTAAAACTATGTTTTATAGTCCAGTATTGGGCGTAACTAATTTCTTGATTAGTAAACAAGCCCCCAGGCTTCTTATCGTTTTTAAATATCTTTCAAAAAAACAAGTCTCATACGTTAGTTGGCAATATCGAAACACAGGACTTCAATCAAAAAGTGAATGAGGTGACGATTGGTTATTTCTTGCGGTAGGTCGTTGGGATAAGGAGATTGCAACATAAGCCCTCTTTACATTAGTAAAATTCTGTTTGGAAAAGTTGATATTGATAGAATTCAAGCGAAGGCTATGCCGGTAAATGATGATGTAAAAAAGTTTTTTGAAAAATGATTTTATCAAAGAAAGATTGCTTAGAGAAGGTGTTTTATGTGGTAAAGGAGTTGTTGATTTAGAAATATCAGCATTCTGAAAAAGGATTACATGCGCTTAGGGTATCAGCTTTTTATTATGATCTAACTTCCCTATTTTTAGGAACTTTATTTTAAAATAAAAAAGCGAAGCAATGAGCTCGCTCATTTATATTTATTTCATCTCATTGGAAAATCGAATTTGCATATCTATCAGTTCATCATAAAATTTGAAGTGTTGTAACTTCAAATCTTCACAGACTTTTTTGATGATCCATTTGCCTCGTTCTTCAATCCTGAGATTGACTTTATGTAGATACTCACTTAATTCTTGTTCATTTTGAGGTTTTAATCGATTGTAACTTCCGATTCCATCAAAATGCCCTTTCCAAAATTCACTCACAGTCCATTTTTCATCATTGTTCACATATGGTTGAAGGAAATATCGTTCGACGAACTGTTTCCAGCATGCTAATGGTTGAAAGAATTCAGATAGTGAATACATCGTAACATCCCAATAATCTTGTGAAAACAAATAACGACCCGAGTTCATCCAATGTGGTAATATGGTGAAATTCCCAATGCAATGGGTGGAAGCAGCAAAGGTTTCAAACTTATGGTTGATATGAACATCAGAAGTTATTTTTTTAGAAAGATTGAAAGTCGTAATAAACGAATTCATTGTTTCTCCGCGGAGCAAGTTGTAACGATCTAGAAAAAGCTGTGATTTAGGCTCTGACTCATAATCAGTACTCCAAAGTAATTGATAAATATAAAAAGGTTCTTTATCACAGTCAGCTTTGCGGCCGGCTTTTTTGGTAACATTACAAATTCCAATTTCTTTGAGTTTACGACTTTTATAATCTAGTAATAACTCAATATGTGATTTATCTTTTGGTATCGGTTCTTCGATATAACTTTGTTTAAAATCCCATTCCCAAGGCTTTATTTCAAGTTCTTCACACTTTTCAAACCAGCCCTCTATCCATGTGTTATTCTTCATTTCTTTCCTCCTATTCTCCTTATCTATCGCACACTTTTTTCATTCTTAATTTTCTCCACAACACCACCGCAAGAATAAGCAAAATGACACATTGAACCGAAAGCAAAAGCATTTGCATTGCCATAGGCGTTTGCCCATTTGTGGTTTGATCTACAATATTATGAACCGCGTGCCATATGATCACCCATTGCAGGCTGTTAGTAAGTGCCACGATTTCGGCTGCGACGAGTCCAAATAAAAGGGCGAAGACGATTTGTGCGATGGTTAAGGTGATGCTTTTTCCGCTTAGTAGATTAGCAGAATGACCAAGGCCAAATAGTACGGCAGATCCCCAGATGGCGGAGCTCAGATTGATTTGTTTTAAATATTGGAACAGAATGCCGCGAAAAATACCTTCTTCAAAAATACCGACACAGACCATGAAGAAGCAAAGTGCCGTAAAGGAAGAAAGGGATAAATCCGTGTTTAACCCAGCGATAAACGGGATGGCCTCGATGAAAAGAATGGGAATGACCCACATACCAAGAGACCCTTTTCGAAAACCTATTTCTTTCAAGTGAAAACGGCTTTTCTGAATAATGAATAGAAGAAAGAGACACCCAGCCAGCATGGCACAGCCATTGATGATATAGATGGTCATTGGGTCGGTTACTTCTTTGATGGATATATAGACACCTGCACTTGTTGGGATGATTAAAGAAAACAGCAGTAGAAGCACAGCTTTTCGAATGATTGTCATTGGTTTCATTGTTGATTCCTCCTCTAATGTCAGAGTAGTGGAATCAAGCAGGAGCCACAATCAAATCTAACTAACAGGTAAATTTAGAGCCCTAAGATGCATATTAAGGTGTTGTCCGTTTCTTTCGCTGCTGTAAAAGTTCATTGATTTCCGCAGCGGTTGCTCGATCTTTTTTATACAATAGGTACTTAATTAAAAAGAATAAAGCAATGACCACGAGGAAATTCACAATGATCGTAGGGAGACTGATTTCACCATTGACGATGATAATGGTTGTCATAATCATACACATCACAAGGATGATATATAAGATTTGTTGAAAAAGAATCCGATTATGGCTGTACGTATGTTTAGGGTATAGCAAGAAGGTCAGGGCACTGGAAAAAAAGGAACTGAACATGATTGCTTGTAACATGTAAATCGGCATTGATCCAAATGTGAAACAATAAATCAGCACTAATACCGTAAAGATCATACAAAATGTGATTAAAAGATTAATGATATAACGTCCCATCCTGTTCACTTCCTCCGTAATCCAAGCTTCTCTTTTAATGCTTGAATATAAAAACGTGAAATCATTACTTTTTCTTCATTTGTAAGGCTTGCTTCAAAACGACCACTCGTTTTAGGAGAAATGTCGGCGATAGAATCAATATTCAGAATCATCGATTTCGAGATTCTGACATAATCATAAATTTCGAGCCGTTCTTCAAGTTCAAACAACTTTTCCTTTAGGAGAAACACCCCGTCTGTCGTATACAAGAACGATTTTTTATCGACACTTTCAATATATAAAATGTCGTGATAATAGATCTTTTTCATGCTTTCTTTCTCCGGGTCTTTCGCTAGGAAGAAGGGGGCTGATTGCTCTACTTGCTGGACAAGCTTTTCAATCGTCGAATTGAGCTCATAAATGTGAAAAGAAACATACTCAGATTGCGGCTTTTGAATGAAATGAATATCTGTTTTCATTTGTTTTATTTGTAATCCCTTTTCAAAATCGCATACATAAAAAACATCATCAAACCCATTCTGACCAAGATCATACTCCCTTAATAAACCCTCTCGAACAAAATCAACATTCTCCAATAATTGAACAGAGGACGTATTTGCTGGATCAATAATCGCTTCAATCCGATTCAGATTCATTTCCTGAAACCCATATCGTAGTACCGCAGCAATCGCTTCGCTCATGATGCCTTTTCTCCAATGATCGTGGTGTAATTCGTAGCCAATTTCCGTGCGACAGTGCTGTTTTTCTAGGTTGAGAAAGCCGCAGCTGCCGATGATGACTGGATTCTCTTTTAGAGAAATGCCCCAGCGGATGCCTGTTTGTTCTTTGAAGATGTCGTGATACCACTTGATTTCTCCTTTTGTGTCTTCAATCGTTTCATGAGCATCAATGCCCATGTAGCGGCACACGGTTTCATTGGATAAATAGATGTGCATATCCTCAGCGTCTTCGAACGTTGCTTGTTTTAAGATTAGTCTTTCGGTATGTATTGTTGGAAATGATTGTGGAAATATCAGTTTACGTTTAGTCATATTTTTCTCCTCATGTAATTTTATTTAAATTATACCTGTACTGGTCAATTTGTGGAATGCTTTGGTATAATATGAAAATATAATTGTGGAAATAATTCACAAGCAGAATTCGATTAAAAGCAAAAGAGGATAATTGAAATGGGCATTTTTCTAATGATGATCGTCATCGTGCTGATCATCGTATCTTTAGCGATCTATTTGTTTAAAAAGGGAATCATTCATTCTAAAGTGTTAGTGATTGTAGGTTCTATTTTAGGAGGAACCGCACTATTTGTTTGGGTGGCTATGTTTTTTAATTTTCACTCTGTATCTTTAACAAATGAATCGCTAGGTCATTTTAAGATCGGTGAAAAATTTGAGAGAGATCATACTTTTGTGGAGAATACTCAATTCTCTCATCCTAAACAGAGGGTCTATATGGAAAAAGAAAATCAAGATTTTGTAGTATCAGTTGATCAACATCATCGAGTTATATCTATTTACAATCAGTCAAAACAGAAAAAACTCAAAACATCTAAGGGAATCACTATTGGAGAAGATTATTCATCTGTGATACAAACATATGGAGATCAATTCAAGAAGCTCTGGTTTGTCGAAGGGTATAGCAAAGGTATACAATATCAAGATCAATCAAACGGTATCCTTCTGAAGTTCTTTTTCAATGATAATAATAAACTAGCACTCATTGAACTTCGTAGTAAGCGGAAATAAAAAGTAGAAAGTAAAAACAAGCATTTCAATTGAAATGCTTGTTTTTATGTTTCTTTTCCATAACATGCCTTACAATAAAAAACCCCTTCATTCCTCAGACAAGCCTTCACCTCTGTCATTCCTTTTCTCTTTGGATAGACAAGCTTGACGTACACTTCTTCGTTTCCTTCTATCTTTTTCTGACAGCTAGCACACGCGGGTTCTTCAAATAGAAACAATCGACTTACTCCTTTTTGTACATATTTCTTCCATTATATCAAATATTCAACTTGTTCTTTCGACTCCATTCTTCACTTTTTTTGTTTTTGTCCGACATATGCTAAGTAAAAGAAATTTGCGTTTGTTGAAACCGTTTGTGAGAAACCTTGCTCTAACAGGTGTAGGAGGTGTGAGTGAGATGAAGCAAGTGCGTCTAATTAAAAAAGCACAAAAAGGGAATGTCCCGGCATTTGAGAAATTAATGCTGATGTATCAAGAGCGTTTATATAAAACGGCTTTTCTCTACACAAGAAATAAAGAGGATTCGTTAGATGCTGTTCAAGAAACGGTCATTAAAGCGTTTAAGCATCTATCTGGATTAAAAGAACCGGCGTATTTTTCTAGCTGGCTGACACGGATTTTGATTCATACAATTTTTGCGATGAAGAAAAAGCAGCAAGATGTTGTTCCGTTTGAACAGCATCATGAAAGCGTTGAGCGCCATGATTTTTTGGAAGACAGGCTCGATTTAAAACATGCACTTGAAGTGTTAGATGAGCAATACCAGGTCGTCATTCAGTTGTTTTATTTTCAAGATTATTCAATTTCGATGATTTCTGAGCAGATGGGTGTGCCTGAAGGAACGGTTAAAACTCATTTGTATCGAGCAAGAAAGTTATTAAAGCAAACATTGGAGAAGGAGGAGAGTGTTGATGGAACGAAAAGAAATGAAAAAGCTTTATGATGAGATTGATGTACCAACAGTTGAAGTGACCTCTGCGATTCGCCAAGCCATTGGGGATGTGAAAGCGGAACAGAAAAGACATTGGTTCAAATGGAACTGGAGAACGCCAATATACTCTGCCATTGTTCTCATCGTCCTTTACTTTTCATCAGGTTTCCTTTTTCCTTCTCTTAATACAGCGATGGCACGTGTCCCGATTATTGGGCAATTTTATATGATGTTTCACGATAAAGTAGGAATGGCTCTTTTTCAGAGTGATTTGGTGAAACATGTCAATGAGGGGGCTGAATCAAGAGGAATTACTGTGAAAGTAAACAGTGTATACTATGATGCCGGGCGTCTTGTTTATACGTTTACTGTCGATCATTTGAATACAAAGGAAGATTCTGTACCATTCATCGTCAGCAACTTAGATCATATAAATGAAAATTTCCAACCGAGTTACGACAATCAGGAATTGAAAAAATTAAAGGATGGCCGATATGTTGGACAAATGGAAGTCTATACAAATGGACAGACAATTAAGCAAGGTCAAAAAGCCCCACTCGTCATTTCAAAAATTGGAGATATTGTAGGGAATTGGCGTTTTGAATTACCTGTGGTCAAGCAAAAAACCACCTTACTAGCGGGACAAAAAGACGTGTCTATTTTAAATGGACGTTATCAAATAAGAAATGTAAAGGTAGAAAATGGAGTGAATGGCTCTGCTATTCAATATGCCATTGATTACAATGGTTTTGCCAAAGATGATAAAGTTAGTATACATGGGATGAAAGATAATTTAGGGAATGAGTACGAGTTAGAATTAGGAACAAGGTTAGGAAGAAAACCACTTTCTCCTAAAAAAAATAGAGTCGATCATTTAACCATTTTGAATCAGCCGATCAATCCAAAGGCGACCGAATTGACATTTGACACATCTGTGGATATCGAACGAGAATACAGCCACATCATTCCTCTCAAGACAAAGCTGCCTGTTCAGTTCAAAACAAAACACCATGGCATCGGAATCAAAATCAATAAAATAGAACAAAAAGACCGTTCTGTGATTGTTGATTATCAATTCACTGGAGTAGATCGAAAAGAATTAGATCAGGATGTGATGGAGAATATAGGTGAATTCATTGGATTAGGCGATGTTGAAAAGATGAAATCATGGCCCGATCCACAAGCAGACTATGAAAACGGATATTACTTGAAGGGGAACAATGCGAAGGTAACCAATTTGAAGTCAGCTTCGATGCAATCCACCTTTGAATTTGATAATAAGGAGTTAGAGACTTTATCATTAAACCATTTTTCATTTAAGGATTATGGGCTTTATCTTAATTTGTCAGATTTGAATCTGTTGGCACCGCAAAAAGAAATAACGGTAACCATTCCAGTCAAAAAAGAAACTTCAAAAGCTAGTCAATAAATAAGAGAGCGAACATGATTACACATGTTCGCTTTTTGTCTGTTATTCCACCAGTCGATGACGATTGAACGAATACCGAATCAACATCAACGCCACAAAACTAGCTAATCCGCCAATCCAACTTAAATTAGTCACATTTGTATACTGTATAATCACGCCGCCCATTGACGATCCGAGCATCATGCCGATGTTCATAATCGCTGTATTAAAGCTCAGCACTGTTTCTGATGCTTGGGGTTTAAGGGAGATCAGATAGTATTGCTTCGCTGGTGTTGTTGTCCATGTGGCGATGCCCCATATGGCGAGCGTGATCAAGACGCTAATTGTAGAGAATTGCGTAAAGAATAAGGCAAAGAGAGCGAACATCTGGATCATGATGCTAATCGAGATGGTTCGGTTTGGTCCCCATTGATCGACGGCGAAGCCGCCAAAGCGTGAGCCAATAAAAGCAGAAATTCCTAAGACGAGCAAAGCAATGCTTGTCATTTCAAGTGAAAAGCCAGCGGTCTGTCTTAATAATGGAGAGATATAAGCAAAGACCATCGTGTAGCCTAAGATCCAAAAGACGGTTGTGGCTAAGCCGCTGATCACCCTGCGGTCTTGAAGGATGTGTAATTGCTGTTTCAATGGCAGATGAGAATGTCCCTCTATGCGTGGCAGCAATTGATAAAGAAGCATGAAGAGACAAGCAGTACCTAGTGCAATGATGAGAAAAATATAGTGCCAATCCACTTGACCTGATAGAAATGTTCCGATCGGCACACCGAGTACGAGTGAAACGGTGAATCCAGTGATGACCGTCGCCATTGCGCTTCCCTTTTTTTCTGGCGGGGCGATCTGCGCTGCATAGTTCGTGGCGACGACAATATATAAGCCGCCGCTCATGGCCATGATGACGCGAGATAGCAGGAGCAGCACAAAATGATGGCTGAAAAAGGCGAGCATATTGCCTAAAATAAACACAAAAATAGCTGATAACAAAACCTTTTTTCGGTTCAGCTTCGACGTTGCCATGACTAAAAAGAGAGCGCCTACTGCATAAAAAAGAGAATAGACGGTGATGAGCTGACCGGCAGCAGGAATGGAGATGTGTAAATCAACAGCAATGATATCTAGAATGCCAGACACAACGAATTCTGACGTGCCTGTGACAAATGAACCGACAGCTAAAAGAATAATCAATAGATGATGAGATGTGTTTTTCATTTTGAACCCTTCCTTCATGTTGATGCGTTGTCTTTAGTTTAAATTCCGTGCTAACATAAGTAAAATTGATGTTTTTCATGAAGGAGATGAGTAAATACTCATGAGCTTTGTTCGCTTTGATATTATCGCAAAAGTTGTGGAGCTTGGCAGTTTTACAGCAGCAGCTGAAGCATTAAATATGACGCAGTCAGCTGTGAGTCATGCAGTGGCGAATGTAGAGTCAGAGTGGGGTGTGTCTTTATTCATTCGTGACCGAAAAAAGGGCATTATGCTGACGGACATTGGTCAGACCCTTCTCCCGCATATTAGAGAAGTGTTAAATAGAGTGGAGAAAATCCAGCAAGAAATTGCGCTAACGAAAAATATTGAAACAGGTATGATTCGTATCGGCACATTTGCCAGTGCCTCTGCTTGTTTATTGCCTAAGCTGCTTGTGAGCTATCAGAAAAAACATCCAAAAATCGAATTTAAATTCTATGAGGGAACGTATGAAGAAATATTGGAGTGGCTGGATTCTGGCATCATTGATGTTGGATTTGTTGTGAAAGGCCATGCGGATGAAGCCTTTGATTTACTGCCGCTTATGAAAGATGAGATGGTCGTCGCCTATCACCCAAATCATCGATATGAACAGCAGCCCATTGTAGATATAACAGATTTGGCGGGTGAACCATTTATTATGCCGACTGGCATGTATCAATCACATGTAGAGGATATTTTTTCGGAGGCGCAAATGAAGCCAGCTGTTTTATTTGAAGTTCATGATTGTACGACCATTGCCCGTATGGTCGGGGAAGGACTTGGTGTCACAATAGGCCCTGAGTTATTTTTAAAAACGCAGCAGCTTGTGCATATTCGCCAGCTGAATGTCTCTCATCATCGTGAGGTTGCGCTCGCCTGTCCATCACTCTCCCAAGCTTCTCCGGCAGTGAAAGAGTTTTTCCATGTAGCCGAAGCGGTTTTTGCAAAAGAGAAGGATTTGGGGAAGGGTGTATAAAGAACTAGATATGAATTTCCAAATTCGTGTAATAAGACGAATGAAGCGGACATTTCTTTGAAAAATGTTCGCTTTTCGTATTGTGTTTTAAAAATGAAGTTGGTACAATAGACACAGAAATCAAATAGATAGAAGTCGTATAATCGCGGGGATATGGCCTGCAAGTTTCTACCAAGCTACCGTAAATGGCTTGACTACGTCAATTCACACTCGTTTGATATAAATCATGCATTGTTCTTGTTTTATGTCACGGTCTGAATTCACATATGTAGTCAAGCGTCCCAAAATTGTTGGGGCGTTTTTTATTTGACTAGTGAATGGGACAGACTAAAGCAAAAGGACATGAAGGGAGTCAGTTGGCTTGAAACAGTTTTTTCAGTTTGATGAGTTAGGTACGAATTACCGCAGAGAAATCATCGGTGGTTTAACCACATTTTTGTCGATGGCTTACATTCTGTTTGTCAATCCGATCACACTTGCATTAGTGTCTGTGCCGGATTTTCCAGATAAATTACGAATTGATCAAGGGGCAGTCTTTACAGCGACGGCGTTAGCTTCTGCTGCAGGGTGTCTCCTGATGGGATTGATCGCCAGGTATCCGATTGCGATAGCCCCAGGGATGGGTCTGAATGCGTTCTTCGCCTTTTCGGTTGTGCTTGGTATGGGCATCAAATGGGAAGCAGCACTTTCAGGTGTGTTTGTTTCAGGATTGATTTTCGTTGCTCTTTCTTTAACAGGTTTCCGTGAAAAGATCATCAATGCCATTCCAGCTGAGCTGAAGCTGGCGGTTGGTGCAGGTATTGGTTTGTTCATTACGTTTGTCGGTCTGCAAGGCTCTGGCATTATCGCCAATAATGATAATACGCTCGTTTCGATTGGGAACATTCATAGTGGTCCTGTCCTGTTAACAGTGTTTGGTATCGTTGTGACGGTCATTTTAATGGTTCTTCGAGTGAATGCAGGTGTCTTCATTGGGATGCTTGTGACTGCTATTGCCGGGATGATCTTTGGTCTTGTGCCAGTACCATCTCAAATTGTGGGAAGTATTCCAAGCTTGTCTCCAACCTTTGGTCAAGCCTTGATTCACTTGCCAGAAATTTTCTCGATTCAAATGCTTGTTGTGATTTTAACGTTCCTATTCGTTGGGTTCTTTGATACAGCTGGTACACTTGTGGCTGTGGCAACGCAGGCTGGTTTAATGAAAAATAATGAGCTGCCTCGTGCAGGAAGAGCACTGCTGGCGGATTCTTCTTCTATCGTTGTAGGTTCTATTCTTGGTACATCTACAACGACATCTTATGTTGAATCTAGCTCAGGTGTTGCTGCTGGTGCGCGTTCTGGTTTTGCAGCTGTCGTCACAGGCATTTTCTTCTTGCTTGCGATGTTCTTCTCACCACTGTTATCCATCGTTACATCGAATGTGACAGCACCTGCTTTAATTATTGTCGGTGCGCTGATGGTCGCTCCGCTGGCGAAGATTGCATGGGATCGTTTTGAAATTGCGGTACCAGCTTTCTTAACGATGATTATGATGCCACTGACATACAGTATTGCAACAGGGATTGCGGTTGGCTTTATTTTCTACCCGATTACGATGATCTTTAAAGGGAAAGCGAAAGAAGTACATCCAATTATGTACGGATTGTTTGTCATCTTTATTCTATATTTTGCTTTCTTAAATCATTAATTGAACATTTGAAACAGCAGCTCATGGAAGCTGCTGTTTTTTTGTTAAAAAAATCAAAACATAGTTGACTTATAGGAATTATGTGTTTATGATAAAAAGACATAATTCGCTGATTGGATCACCAAAGGCGCTTTGATTTCCTTTTTAATAGAAGGTTTCAGGGTGCCTTTTTTTCTTGTAGACATTTAAAAGGGGAGGAGATGTCTTTTGTCACGCTGGCTTAGACAGGTGATTGAACGAAAAAAGCAGGTGCTGATTCAAAAGCTCCTTTTATGGGGGCATGAAGAAAAACAGGAAGCGCTCATGCATTATACGATTCATGAGTTAGAAAATGAGGTTCTCTATTTAAAAGAGCGAAAACAAAAATAGGGGGATGAGCGATGGATGAACAAAAGCTGAATTATATTTTATCTGCCTTAAAAGGGATCGACTATGGATCAGTGGTCATCACCATTCATAATGGACATATTACACAGGTCGATACGACCAAAAAGACTCGGTTCCCCGCTCATCAGGAGAATCTCCGGGTCCAGCAAGGAAAGCGGAGCCAATATCGTTGACCACGAATTTCAACATTGATAAAAAGCTGATGGAGGCCGTCAGCTTTTTTGTTTTGTCTTATTTTCTCTCCGTTTTAAAACCTCTGCTGCCTTTTATCCGTCTATTCGTATGAACGTCGAGGAATCTTGACTGAATAGAGAGACTCCGCTACTTTAAGAGGAGTCATCCGAACAGATCATTTACTTGAGCCTGTGAGGATTGGATAGGAGTTGATATGAGATGTTAGAGAAAGATCAAGATCAGGGGACATCTGAAAAGAAAAACGAAGAGTCATCAATAGATCAAGAAACAAGGCAATCCCGCCTCAGCCGCAGCGCTGCAAAACGTGGAAGAACCTCAAAATCAGCGGATGATGAGCGTTCAGCTATCCAGCGTATACTGCAAGGTGCAGGAGGCGCGTTTAAGCGTTATGGTTCATATGGACTGGCGATGTTAAAATCACCGAGCCGGGCCATCAATCAAGCGGAAACATTGCGTATGAAGTACGCCTGGATCTCGATTGTGTTATTCAGCGTGTTTTTTACTTTAGGCAACTATGTTCAATTAAAGGCGTCAAAGACCCGTTTATTAGGCTTTGGCATTCATTATTCTTTTGGCGACGCTTTTTTGAAGGTAGCGGTCTTTACACTCATTGTGTTGACATTGATGATGCTTACCGTCTGGCTGCTCGGGAAGTACATGCTAAAAGGGAACATATCACTGAAAGAAGTGATCATGAAGTTTGGCGCTGCGCTTGTGCCGGTTTTGGTTTTATCCATCCTTTGGCTTGTATTTGCCATGCTGAATATTCCATATGTGACCGTCATATTATCCGTGATGATGTTTGTCGGCCTTCAGTTGATTGCGGTCGTGCTCTTTCGCTCGATTCAATCGGAGCATGATGCCGTACGTGGAGATTTGATGTATGCAGGCTGGATCTTTTTATTGGTTGAGCTTGTCATCATTGCGCTGCTCTGGGGCATAGTCGGGGATTATTTGATTCCATCACTTGTTCCTGTTCGATTCGGATAAAACACACTGAAAACCTCCTTTTTTTAAAAAGGGGGTTTTCATGTTGAGAAGAGAAAAAAACGGGTAAACTCTTGGTAACAAAGACCACCCTTGTTGTCGAAAGATATATGTGTTTTTATCGCGTAAATTTGATTGTATCAAGGTATGTTCTCTAGTAGAATATGGGGTGCTTTATTTGATTTTTTAGTGCAGGGGGTTCGAATCGTGCTTCAACAACTTTTATCCAATGCGTTCACCATGGTTTTAATCATTTTAGTGATTAATATTGTCTATGTGTCTTTTTCCACCATGCGTTTGATTTTAACAATGAAAGGCAGACGGTACGCAGCTGCTTTTGCGGGTACGATCGAAATGCTCATTTATGTCATTGGGTTAAGTATCGTTCTAGATAACTTAGACCAAATACAGAATGTCATTGCGTATGCGCTAGGTTATGGAATGGGGATCATTGTCGGGATGAAAATTGAAGAGAAGCTGGCACTTGGCTACACAACTGTTAACGTGATCACAAAAGAATTGGATGTCGATCTCCCAAGACAATTGAGAGAAAAAGGATATGGTGTCACCAGCTGGGTAGCAGGCGGTCTTGAAGGAGACCGGACAGCATTGCAAATTTTAACACCGAGAAAATATGAACTGCAATTATATGAAACGATTAAGACGCTGGATTCAAAGGCGTTTATCATTTCATATGAGCCCAAATCGATTCACGGCGGCTTCTGGGTGAAGGCTGTGAAGAAAAGGAGAATTAAAGAATGACCGCAAAACCAAAGAAGAAAAAATTCTATGTGGAAGACAACATGACGATTGATCAAGTGTTGTCCCAGATGGCAGCGGAAGGCTACTCGCCTGTCCGACGAATGGAGGAACCGATTTTTCAGGAAAAGAAGGAAAATGGGTCGATTCAGATCATTCCGATTGGGAAAAAAATCGTATTTGAAGGAAAAATAGTCTAAATCCGAACATTAAAACGACGACTTCATAGATTGTTCGATAAATCCGTTGACATCATGAACATCCGTTGTTAAGATAAACATGAAATCAAAACACGAGCCTCATATAATCTTGGGAATATGGCCCATAAGTTTCTACCCAGTTACCGTAAATGACTGGACTATGCAGGATAGTGAACAAAACTGACATGGCAATTCAAAAGCGAACAGCGCTTACCATGGCCCGGTTTGTGTTGCTTCCTAACAATGCAATGCAAATCGGGCCTTTTTGTTCGGCGTTTGACAAGCTGCTTAGGTTTGGGAAGCGTGTCAAACGATACAAAATCGAATATCAGCTTAAAGGTGGGGACAAAATGAAGCCGCTTGTAGGTGTCATCATGGGAAGTACATCTGATTGGGAAACAATGAAAAATGCGTGCGACATCTTAGAGGAATTAAACATTCCGTATGAAAAACAGGTGGTATCCGCACACCGGACACCTGACTTGATGTTTGAATATGCGACTGAAGCAAGAGGTAAAGGACTAAAGGTCATCATTGCCGGTGCTGGAGGCGCAGCACATTTACCGGGGATGGTCGCAGCAAAAACGACACTGCCGGTCATTGGTGTGCCTGTACAATCAAAGGCACTAAACGGGCTGGATTCCTTATTATCCATCGTTCAAATGCCAGGCGGTGTACCAGTTGCTACAGTAGCAATTGGCAAAGCCGGTGCAACAAATGCAGGCCTTCTTGCCGCACAAATGATTTCAGCATTTGATGAAAAGGTCGCAGCTCGCCTTGAAGAAAGAAGAGAGCAGACAAAACAGACTGTACTAGAAAGCAGTGATCAGCTTGGCTAAGCAGACCATTTTTCCAAACGCAACCATCGGGATTATTGGCGGCGGACAGCTTGGCAGATATATGGCTGTCAGCGCAAAGCAAATGGGGTACCGGGCAGCAGTTCTAGACCCGGTTGCACAATCTCCTTGCGGACAGGTTGCGGATACAGAAATTACAGCCGCATATAGTGATCTTGAAGCGATTCGAAAGCTGGCAGAAATCAGCGATGTGGTGACTTATGAGTTTGAAAATATTGATTATGATGCACTCAATCAGCTGAAAGAAGAAGCCTATTTACCACAAGGAAGCGACCTTCTTCTTCTAACTCAAAATCGTGAGACCGAGAAAAAAGGGATTGTAGACGCAGGCTGTGAAGTAGCGCCTTACCGCATTATTCATGATGAAAAAGAGCTGGAAGACGCAGTGGACGTGCTCGGTTTGCCAGCCGTGTTGAAAACATGCAGAGGCGGCTACGACGGAAAAGGACAGTACGTCATCAAAGAAAAAGGACAGCTTCAGGAAGCAGCTGCACTGCTTACACATGGAACTTGTATTTTAGAAAGCTGGGTTCCGTTCCAAATGGAGCTCTCGGTGATCGTCACTCGTTCTGTTCATGGAGAAATTGCAGTATTCCCAGTCGCTGAGAACATTCATAAGCATAATATTTTGTTCCAAAGCATTGTACCTGCAAGGGTAGAGGACCGCATTCAGGAGAAGGCGAAAGAACTGGCAACAACACTAGCTGAAAAGCTGGGGCTGGTTGGTACTCTTGCTGTAGAACTGTTCCTGACAGATGACGGAAAGCTGCTCGTCAATGAACTGGCACCGCGCCCGCATAATTCTGGTCATTATACGCTTGATTTATGTGAGACAAGTCAGTTTGAACAGCACGTTCGCGCTATATGTGGTTTGCCGCTTGGCGGTACAGCCCTTTTATCAGAGGGAATGATGGTGAATTTATTAGGCGATGAAGTGGACATTCCAAAAGAGCATCCTGAGCTTCTCAAAGAAGCGAAGCTTTATCTATATGGAAAGCATGAAGTAAAAGCCGGCCGCAAGATGGGGCATATGACGTTTATGAAACAGCTCGATGATGAGTGGATGACAAACATCACAAAGATATGGACTGAAAGAGATGGAGGAAACGGGAAATGATCGAACGTTACGCACGACCAGAAATGTCAGCAATCTGGACAGAGGAAAACAAATTTAATGCATGGCTTGAAGTAGAAATTCTCGCTTGTGAAGCTTGGGCAGAGCTTGGCGTCATTCCGAAAGAAGACGTTGTGACCATGCGCAAGAATGCAAGCTTTGATATTGGACGTATTTTAGAGATAGAACAAGACACGCGCCACGACGTGGTTGCCTTTACGCGTGCTGTATCTGAATCTCTAGGAGAAGAAAGAAAGTGGGTTCATTACGGGTTAACATCGACAGACGTAGTGGATACGGCACTTTCATATTTATTAAAACAGGCGAACGATATCTTGCTCAAGGACATTGAGAGATTTGTTGACATACTAAAAGAAAAAGCAAAAGAGCACAAATATACCGTCATGATGGGCCGTACACACGGTGTACACGCTGAACCGACAACATTTGGCCTGAAGCTTGGTCTTTGGTACGAAGAAATGAAGCGTAACCTAGAACGTTTTAAACAAGCAAAAGCTGGCATTGAATACGGCAAAATCTCTGGAGCTGTTGGCACATATGCGAACATCGACCCGTTTGTTGAGCAATATGTATGTGAGAAACTTGGCATCAAAGCTGCACCAATTTCAACCCAAACCTTGCAGCGTGACCGCCATGCAGATTACATGGCTACTCTTGCTTTAGTCGCAACGAGCATTGAGAAATTTGCTGTTGAAATTCGTGGTCTTCAAAAGAGTGAAACACGTGAAGTAGAAGAGTTCTTTGCAAAAGGACAAAAAGGATCATCAGCAATGCCGCATAAGCGTAACCCAATCGGTTCTGAGAATATGACGGGAATTGCCCGCGTGATCCGTGGATATATGCTGACAGCTTATGAAAATGTACCGCTTTGGCATGAACGTGATATTTCCCATTCATCTGCTGAGCGCATCATTTTACCAGATGCAACGATTGCACTGAACTATATGCTCAACCGTTTCTCAAACATCGTGAAAAACTTAACGGTTTTCCCTGAAAACATGAAACGCAACATGGACCGCACACTTGGCTTAATTTACTCACAGCGCGTTCTTCTCGCATTAATTGATACAGGCATGGCACGTGAAGAGGCATATGACACGGTTCAGCCAAAGGCAATGGAAGCGTGGGAGAAGCAAGTGCCGTTCCGATCATTAGTAGAAGCAGAAGAAAAAATCACGTCACGCTTAACACCTGAACAAATCGCTGACTGCTTCGATTACAACTATCATTTGAAAAATGTCGATATGATTTTCGAACGTCTAGGTCTTGCGTAAGAAATGGGCCGCCTGCTCACCAGGCGCCCAATCCTGAAAATTGCCAACATTCAAATTAGGAGGCCAACCTGAATGACTGTGAAACAAGAACTTCTCTACGAAGGCAAAGCGAAAAAAATCTATCAGACCGATGACGAGCATATTTTATATGTCGAATATAAAGACTCAGCTACAGCATTTAACGGCGAAAAGAAAGCAGAAATCGAAGGCAAAGGCAGACTGAACAACGAAATTTCGAGTTTAATCTTTCAAATGCTGCATGAGAAAGGGATCAACAATCACTTTGTGAAACGTCTTTCTGAAACAGAGCAGCTCATTCAAAAGGTGCAGATTGTTCCGCTTGAAGTGGTTGTACGAAATGTGGTGGCAGGCAGTATGTCAAAACGCCTCGGCATTCCAGAGGGAACGAAACTGGACACACCTTTGATTGAGTTTTACTACAAAGATGATGCGCTCGGCGATCCGCTCATTACAGAAGATCATATTCGCATCTTACATGCAGCGACACCTGAGCAGGTCGAGGAAATGAAACAGATCACAAGACAAGTGAATGAAGAGTTAAAGCAAATCTTCTCAGACTGCCATGTGAATTTAATTGATTTCAAGCTTGAATTCGGAATAGATCACGAGAATCGTATTTTGCTAGCTGATGAGATTTCACCTGATACGTGCAGGCTTTGGGACAAAGATACAAACGAAAAGCTTGATAAAGACGTGTTCAGACGAAACCTGGGCGGCTTAACGAATGCATACGAAGAAATTTTCAAAAGACTTGGAGGCCATAAACATGTATAAAGTGAAAATTTTTGTCAGCTTAAAAGAGAGCGTTCTTGATCCACAAGGAAGTGCGGTGCAGCACGCTTTGCACAGCATGTCTTATCAGGAAGTAAAGGATGTCCGTATCGGGAAATACATGGAGCTTGTCATTGAAAAATCAGATCGTGATTTAGACACAGTTGTCAAAGAAATGTGCGAAAAATTACTTGCCAACACGGTGATTGAAGATTACCGCTATGAGGTGGAGGAGGTTGTCGCACAGTGAAGTTTGCAGTGATCGTCTTGCCTGGCTCTAACTGTGATATCGATATGTACCATGCGATTCAAGATGAGCTAGGTGAACAAGTTGAATATGTATGGCACGACGAAACGAGTCTTGACGGATTTGACGGTGTACTCGTACCAGGCGGTTTCTCTTATGGGGATTACTTAAGATGTGGTGCGATCGCCCGCTTCTCAAACATCATGCCGGCGGTGAAAAAAGCAGCTGAGGAAGGGAAACCTGTTCTTGGTGTTTGTAACGGGTTCCAAATTCTTCAGGAGCTTGGCATTCTTCCGGGTGCGATGAGACGAAATAAAGACTTGAAGTTTATCTGTCGTCCAGTTGAACTCATTGTGGAAAACAACGAAACGCAATTTACAAGCGGTTATCAAAAAGGCGAATCCATTACGATTCCTGTAGCGCACGGTGAAGGCAACTTCTACTGTGATGAAGACACTTTAGCGAAGCTCATTGAACGCGGCCAAATCGCTTTCACTTACGGAGACGACATTAACGGCAGTGTGAATCGTATTGCAGGTGTAACGAATGAAGAGGGCAATGTACTCGGCATGATGCCGCACCCTGAGCGCGCGGTTGATTCATTACTAGGCAGCGCAGACGGACTTAAATTGTTTCAATCTATCGTGAAAAATTGGAGGGACACTCATGTCACTACTGCTTGAACCAAGTCACAAGCAAATTAAAGAAGAGAAATTGTATCAGCAAATGGGATTGAGTGATGAAGAATTCGCTTTAATCGAATCCATTATTGGCAGGCTGCCAAACTACACAGAAACGGGCATTTTTTCTGTCATGTGGTCAGAGCATTGCAGTTATAAAAACTCAAAGCCTGTTTTAAGCAAATTCCCGACAAAAGGAGAGCACGTCCTTCAAGGTCCAGGGGAAGGCGCTGGAATCGTTGATATTGGAGACAACCAAGCGGTTGTATTTAAAATCGAATCACATAACCACCCATCTGCGATTGAACCGTATCAAGGAGCGGCGACAGGTGTCGGCGGAATTATCCGTGATGTATTCTCCATGGGTGCGCGTCCAATTGCTGTATTAAACTCTCTTCGTTTTGGTGAACTGACTTCACCGCGCGTGAAGTACTTGTTTGAAGAAGTAGTGGCAGGGATCGCAGGCTATGGAAACTGTATCGGAATTCCAACAGTTGGCGGAGAGGTTCATTTTGATCAAAGCTATGAAGGCAACCCGCTTGTGAATGCGATGTGTGTTGGATTAATCAACCATGAGGACATCAAAAAAGGGCAGGCAAAAGGTGTCGGCAACACGGTCATGTACGTTGGTGCCAAAACGGGACGTGACGGAATTCACGGTGCAACATTTGCGTCTGAGGAATTTTCTGATGAATCAGAAGAAAAACGCTCAGCTGTTCAAGTCGGTGATCCGTTCATGGAAAAACTGCTGCTTGAAGCGTGCCTTGAAGTCATCAAAAACGATGCACTCGTTGGAATTCAGGATATGGGAGCGGCTGGCTTAACAAGCTCAAGTGCGGAAATGGCGAGTAAAGCAGGTTCTGGTATCGAGATGAATCTAGATCTTATCCCGCAGCGTGAAACAGGCATGTCAGCATATGAAATGATGCTGTCTGAATCTCAAGAGAGAATGCTTTTGGTCATTGAAAAAGGCCGTGAACAAGAAATCATTGATATTTTTGAAAAATATGATCTTGAAGCAGTATCAGTCGGTCATGTGACAGACGACAAAATGCTTCGTTTACTTCACCAAGGTGAAGTGGTATGTGAGCTTCCTGTTGATGCACTTGCAGAAGAAGCGCCGGTTTATCACAAGCCGTCAAGTGAGCCTGCATACTATCGTGAGTTTTTAGAAACAAAAGTGGAAGCACCTGCCATCACAGATGCAGCCGACACGTTAAAGCAGCTCCTTCAGCAGCCAACAATTGCAAGTAAAGAATGGGTTTATGATCAATATGACTACATGGTTCGGACAAATACAGTGGTTGCACCAGGCTCTGATGCGGGCGTACTAAGAATCCGTGGAACGAAAAAAGCCCTTGCGATGACAACAGATTGTAACGCACGTTATCTGTACCTTGATCCAGAGGTCGGCGGGAAAATCGCAGTCGCAGAAGCAGCACGTAACATTGTGTGCTCAGGCGCTCGTCCGCTTGCAGTAACAGATAACCTAAACTTCGGTAATCCAGAAAAACCAGAAATTTTCTGGCAAATTGAAAAATCTGCTGACGGTATTAGCGAAGCGTGCCGCAAGCTAAGCACACCGGTTATCGGTGGGAACGTCTCTTTATATAACGAATCAAATGGAACAGCCATTTACCCAACACCGGTCATTGGGATGGTTGGTTTGGTTGAAGACACAGCTCATATTACGACGCAGTCGTTCCAGCAGGCTGGCGATGTGATTTTCGTCATTGGTGAGACAAAAGAAGAATTCGCAGGCAGTGAGCTTCAAAAGATGACAGAAGGCCGTATTTACGGAAAAGCACCAGAAATTGATTTGGATGTAGAGCTCACGCGTCAGGAAGCCCTTCTTGCTGCGATTCAAAACGGACTTGTTCAATCAGCTCACGATGTGTCTGAAGGCGGTCTTGGTGTAGCACTTGCTGAAAGTACATTTGGAACAGACGGCCTTGGCGCTCATATCCAAATTGATTTAAACAGCGAAGCTTCATTATTTAGTGAAACACAGTCACGTTTTGTCGTCACAGTGAAACCAGAGCACCGCGAAGCGTTTGCTGCGGCTGTCAAAGATGCGAAAGAAGTTGGAACGGTGACAAATGATGGTGTATTCACTGTCAAAAATCAAGAAGGACAACAATGGATTCATGCAGCGGTCAACGAGCTTGAACGCGCATGGAAAGGAGCGATCCCATGCTTGCTGAAATCAGAGGCTTAAACGAAGAGTGTGGCGTCTTTGGGGTTTGGGGACACGAAGAAGCCCCGCAAATCACATATTACGGATTGCATAGCCTTCAGCACCGAGGACAAGAAGGTGCGGGAATCATTGCAACAGATGGTGAAAACCTGACGGCACATAAAGGCCTTGGACTGATTACGGAAGTCTTTCAAAACGGTGAGCTAAAGGATTTGAAAGGAAAAGGTGCGATCGGACACGTTCGGTATGCGACAGCAGGCGGAGGCGGCTTTGAAAATGTGCAGCCCCTCTTCTTCCGCTCGCAAAACAATGGCAGCCTTGCCCTTGCTCATAATGGGAACTTAGTGAATGCAACGCAGTTAAAGCAGCAGCTAGAGAACCAAGGGAGTATTTTTCAGACGTCTTCTGATACGGAAGTGCTCGCTCATTTAATTAAGCGCAGCGGCTATATGGAATTGAAAGAGCAGATCAAAAATGCCCTGTCCATGCTTAAAGGAGCATATGCTTTCTTAATTATGACGGAAACAGAAATGATTGTGGCGCTTGATCCGAACGGCTTACGTCCGCTTTCACTTGGTATGCTTGGGGACGCGTATGTTGTTGCTTCTGAAACATGTGCATTTGATGTTGTCGGTGCCACGTATTTACGAGATGTGGAGCCTGGCGAAATGCTGATCATTAATGATGAAGGCATGAAATCTGAACGCTTCTCCATGAACATTAACCGCAGCATGTGCAGCATGGAATACATTTATTTCTCAAGACCTGACAGCAATATCAACGGCATCAATGTGCATAGTGCGAGAAAGAACCTTGGCAAAAAGCTTGCTGAGGAAGCGCATGTCGAAGCAGATGTTGTGACAGGTGTACCAGATTCGAGTATTTCTGCAGCGATTGGATATGCCGAAGCAACAGGTATTCCATATGAGCTCGGTTTGATTAAAAACCGTTATGTCGGACGGACCTTTATTCAGCCGTCTCAAGCATTGCGTGAGCAGGGCGTGCGCATGAAGCTGTCTGCTGTGCGCGGGGTCGTCGAAGGAAAACGTGTTGTGATGGTGGATGATTCCATCGTACGCGGTACAACGAGCCGCCGTATTGTGACGATGCTAAGAGAAGCGGGTGCAACGGAAGTCCATGTCCGCATCAGTTCACCTCCAATCGCACATCCATGTTTTTATGGCATTGATACGTCCACACATGAAGAGCTGATTGCTTCTTCTCATTCAGTGGAAGAAATTAGACAGGAAATCGGAGCAGACTCCATAGCATTTTTATCTGTAGACGGTTTAATGGACGGGATTGGCAGGAAGTATGATGATCCGCAGCGCGGTCAATGTTTAGCATGCTTTACTGGGAAATACCCGACTGAAATTTATGAAGATACGGTTCTTCCGCATGTGAAGGAAACAGCACTGACGAAATAATCGAATAAAGGAGCAGCAGTCAAGATGATTTGATATGCTGCTCTTTCATTCTGCTGAAAATAAATGGAAGAGAAGCAGCTAAAAGGAGTGAATGGGATGTCAGAAGCATATAAAAACGCCGGTGTCGACATCGAAGCAGGATACGAAGCCGTCAAACGAATGAAAACACACGTAGAACGTACAAAAAGAGCAGGCGTCATGGGTGCTCTAGGCGGATTTGGCGGTATGTTTGATTTATCTGAGCTGCCATACAAAAAGCCCGTTCTTGTCTCAGGAACAGATGGTGTCGGAACAAAATTAAAGCTTGCCTTTTTAATGGATCAACACGATACAATCGGCGTAGATGCCGTGGCAATGTGTGTCAACGATGTGCTGGCACAAGGGGCAGAGCCGCTCTTTTTCTTAGATTACTTAGCAGTTGGTAAAGCAGATCCTTTGAAAATTGAATCCATTGTCAAAGGTGTGGCTGACGGCTGTGAGCAGTCTGGTTCGGCGCTTGTCGGCGGAGAAACAGCAGAAATGCCGGGTCTTTACACAGAAGATGAATATGATATTGCTGGTTTTTCAGTAGGCGTCGTTGAAAAGGACGAAATCGTGACAGGAGAGAGCATCAAAGAGGGGCACTTGCTCATTGGACTCAGCTCAAGCGGAATTCATAGCAATGGGTACTCTCTCGTTCGTAAAGTATTGTTGGAAGACGCTGGTCTGGATCTGCATCAAACGTATGAACCTTTTACAAGACCGCTTGGAGAAGAGCTTCTTGAACCGACCAAAATTTATGTGAAGCCCGTCCTCAAACAAGTGAAAGCCGGCAAGATTGACGGTATGGCACATGTGACAGGCGGCGGCTTTATTGAAAATTTACCACGTATGCTACCTGAAGGGCTTGGCGTTGAGATTGATAACGGCTCATGGCCAGTACCGCCAATTTTCTCCTTTATTCAAGAAAAAGGACAGTTAAAGGCTGAAGAAATGTTCAACGTGTTTAATATGGGCATTGGCTTTGTCTTAGCGGTAAAAGAAGATGACCTTGTCGAAGTGATCAGAGGACTTGAAGAAGACGGAGAGAAAGCATTTCTCATCGGTCGTGTTCAAAAAGGAGAAGGTGTCACATTCGGCGGTGGAAGCCTCTCATGAAGAAGTTTGCGATCTTCGCCTCTGGAAGCGGGACGAATTTTCAAGCCATTATGGATACATTAAAAAAAGAACAGTGGCAGGCAGAGGCCGCCATTGTGATTTGTGATAAACCGGGTGCAAAGGTGCTGGAGCGTGCTGAGAAAGAGGGCATTCCCTCCTTTGCCTTTACCCCGAAGGCTTTTCCGAATAAAGCCGCTTTTGAACAAACGATCATTGAACAGCTTAGGCTGCATGAAGTGGAATGGATTTTCCTTGCTGGGTATATGAGACTGATTGGTCCGACATTACTTGAAGCATTCAGAGGGAAAATTGTCAATATCCATCCGTCCTTGCTGCCTGCCTTCCCAGGGCTGGATGCCATTGGCCAAGCCTATCAAGCAGGCGTCAAAGTGGCAGGCATCACTGTCCATTTTGTCGATGAAGGCATGGATACAGGTCCGATCATTGACCAAGCGTCGATTTACATCGAACAAGGGGAAGAGCTTGAATCGATTGAAAAAAGAATGCATGAACTAGAACACACACTATATCCAAAAGTGATCAAATCACTTTTAGAATTATCTTAATGAGGTGACGAAGGCATGACGATCAAACGCGCATTAATCAGTGTTTCCGATAAAACGAATCTTGTACCTTTTGTGAAAGAATTAACAGAACTTGGCGTTGAAGTGATTTCAACTGGAGGTACACACAAGCTTCTTCAAGAGAACGGCATCAATGTCATTGGGATTTCTGAAGTCACTGGATTCCCTGAAATCATGGACGGACGACTCAAAACACTTCACCCGAACATTCATGGTGGACTTTTAGCAGTGAGAGAAAACGATGAGCATATGGCACAGATTGAAAAGCATGGCATTCAGCCGATTGATCTTGTTGTCGTGAATCTCTATCCATTCAAAGAGACGATCTCAAAAGACGATGTGACGTATGAAGAAGCGATTGAAAACATTGATATTGGCGGACCGGGAATGCTACGTGCAGCATCAAAAAACCATCAAGACGTCACAGTGATTGTCGATCCTTGTGACTATGATACTGTCATTCAGCAAATCAAAGAAGGCGGCGTGTCATTAGAGAAAAAACGTGAGCTCGCTGCAAAGGTATTCCGTCATACGGCTGCTTACGATGCTCTGATTGCGGATTACTTAACAAACTTTGTGGGCGAAACAGAGCCAGAACAGTTCACTGTCACGTTTGAGAAAAAACAATCCCTTCGTTATGGAGAAAACCCACACCAAGCGGCGACTTTCTATGAAAATGCTCTTCCAGCCAAAGGATCTTTGGCTACTGCAAAGCAATTACATGGAAAAGAACTTTCCTACAACAATATCAAAGATGCAGATGCAGCTCTCCAAATTGTACGTGAATTCACAGAGCCGGCAGCTGTCGCTGTGAAGCATATGAACCCGTGCGGCGTTGGTACAGGAGAAACGATTGCAGAAGCATTTGACCGAGCATTCAAGGCAGATGAAACTTCTATTTTTGGCGGCATTGTGGCACTTAACCGTGAAGTAGACAAACAAACAGCTGAGGTGCTGCATACGATTTTCTTAGAAATTGTCATCGCCCCATCGTTCAGCCAAGAAGCACTTGATGTGTTAACGGCGAAAAAGAACCTTCGTCTATTAACATTAGATGTAGAAGCGGATCTCGGGAAAAAAGAAAAGCAGCTGACAAGTGTTCATGGCGGATTACTTGTTCAGGATATTGACACGTATGGCTTAGAGGAAGCAACTATTTCTATTCCAACGAAAAGAGAACCAACAGAAGACGAATGGAAAGACTTAAAGCTTGCTTGGAAAGTCGTCAAGCATGTGAAATCAAATGCCATTGTCCTTGCGAAAGATCAAATGACAGCAGGGATCGGTGCTGGTCAAATGAACCGTGTCGGCTCAGCTAACATTGCCATTGAACAAGCAGGTGAAAAGGCAAAAGGAAGCGCACTAGGCTCTGATGCATTCTTCCCAATGGGCGATACAGTGGAAGCTGCTGCAAAGGCAGGCGTCACAGCGATTATTCAGCCAGGCGGATCTATTCGTGATGAAGAATCGATTCAAAAGGCAGATGAATACGGCATCGCCATGGTCTTCACTGGCGTTAGACATTTCAAACATTAAGGGGATGACAGTGTGAACGTACTAATTATTGGCAGAGGCGGAAGAGAGCATACCATCGCATGGAAAGTGAATCAAAGTGAACTTGTCAGCCAAGTATTTGTCGCACCCGGCAATGATGGAATGACAGATGCTGCGAAGCTTGTACCAATCGACGAAGGCGATCATGAATCATTAATTCGTTTTGCAAAAGAAAACGAAATCGGCTTAACGATTGTCGGTCCAGAGGTTCCTTTAATCGCAGGTGTCGTTGATGCATTTGAAGAAGCAGGTCTGAAAGTATTTGGACCGAATGCAAAAGCCGCAGTCATTGAAGGCTCAAAGGAATTTGCAAAAGACTTAATGAAAAATTATGAGATCCCGACAGCCGCTTATGCTACCTTTACGTCGTTTGAAGAAGCGAAGGTATATGTGGAAGAAAATGGCGCTCCAATTGTCATTAAAGCAGACGGTCTCGCAGCAGGAAAAGGCGTGACCGTCGCAATGACACTTGAAGAGGCGATCAACTGTCTGCATGATTTCTTAGAGGATGAAAAGTTTGGCGATGCAAGTGCATCGGTTGTCATTGAAGAATTTTTAACGGGTGAAGAGTTTTCTCTGATGGCCTTTGTCAATGGAGAAAAGGTGTATCCGATGGTGATCGCACAGGATCACAAACGGGCCTTTGAAGATGACAAAGGACCGAACACCGGCGGAATGGGCGCTTATTCACCAGTTCCGCAAATTTCAGATGAAGTGGTTGAAAAAGCGGTGGAAGATGTCGTCAAACCGGCAGCTCGCGCGATGGTGCAGGAAGGTCGTCCATTTACAGGCATTTTATATGCAGGTTTAATGCTGACACCAGAAGGCTCAAAAGTCATTGAGTTCAACGCACGCTTTGGCGATCCTGAAACGCAGGTGGTTCTCCCTCGTCTTGAATCAGATCTAGTCCAAGTATTCCTCGATATTCTTGATGGAAAAGATGTAGACTTGCAGTGGAAAGATACTGCGGCTGTCAGTGTGGTCCTTGCATCAGAAGGGTACCCAGAAGACTATGCAAAAGGCACGCCGATTGGTGCTTTACAAACAACTGTCTCTGATGTCGTGACCTTCCATGCAGGAACGAAAAAAGAAAACGATCAATTCGTCACAAATGGCGGCCGTGTAGCAAATGTGACCGCATTTGATGACACATTTGAATCGGCAAGATCAAGAGTGTATGAAGCGGTTGAAGAAATCATTCAGCCAGGCCTATTTTATCGCCGTGACATCGGTGCCCGTGCGCTGAAGGCTGCGGGGAAAACCGTTTAATCAAAACACCTTTCTATCTGACGAGATGGAAAGGTGTTTTTTGTTCATGAGAAGGGATGATGCTCGAATATGAAGAAGTAGTATGGGATTACAAATGTATAGGGAGGAAACATGGAAATCAAAGCATTTATGATCTTTGCAATCGTCATACTTATTTTATTTCTCTTAACTATCAATAACATCATGTTGATTGCCATTAAGCAGAATAAATTGAAAAAAGGCGTAGCCATTAGTTATATGATCCTATCCATTTTTTCTGGCATTGCTATTTCTTCATTTTTAATTTGGAAGTTTTTTATTAGCTAAGAGGGGAATGAGTGTATGGTGCAATTGAAGAAGCTTGCAAACGAGCGTTTTTCTGCTTTGATCTGTATGGATCCATTCAATGAGCGAATTCGTTTAGATGACTATAGCGGCAGGGTGCAGGATGTGATTCAGTCCGTGCTTCAGGAAGCGGCGGACTGCAAGGCGTCTAAGGTCATTGTGAAAGTCAGGCGTGAGCATATGCCTCTTTTTTTAGAAAAAGGCTTTCGGCTTGAAGGCGTGTTTTCTCATTATTTCCTTGGAAGTGATGCGTACGGCATGTCGCTCTTTCTGACGGAGGATCGTATGAACAGCCCATATTGGCTGAAGGAAGATGAAATTGTTGCGTCTATTCAAGAAAAGCCTCTCAAAAAAGACCAAGGCACTTGGCAGGATGAGTATGTGATGAGGAAAGCCGATCCAAAGGATATTCACAAGCTGGCAAAGCTCTATGATACCGTCTTTGAAACGTATCCTACGCCAATGAATAAGCCAGATTACATCCAAAAGGTGATGGAGGAAGGGACGGTCTTTTATGCCGTTGAACATGACGGGCACATTGTGAGTGCGGCATCCGCTGAAATCAATGCGCCGTATGGTCATGCGGAATTAACAGATTGTGCGACCCTTCCGACATACAGAAAACTAGGATTCATGCATCATTTGATTCTAGCAATTGAAAAAGAACTTCAATCCATGCACATTTATGTCTTTTATTCTCTCGCACGTGCATTGTCCTATGGAATGAATCAAGTGTTTTATCAGCTCGGCTATACGTATACCGGCCGTTTCCAAAACAACTGCTATATTTTTGACAAAATTGAAGATATGAATCTATGGGTGAAAACGCCGAATGAATCATGAAATGGTTCTCATCTGATCAAGCAGACCAGATAGGCGGTACGCCATGATACTGAGCTGCAGCTTCATCCGATCGTCCGTGGATTTGAGGTTGCAGCCTGTTCTCGTTTCAATTTGTTTTAAGCGATAGCTTAATGTATGTCTGTGAATAAACAATTCTCCCGCAGATTTTTGAATATTTTCATTGTGTGCCAAATACACTTCGAGTGTATGAATCAGATCAGCCCCCTGTTTTTTCGTATAAAGCAAAGGACTTAACAGCTCCACGTAAAAATCATGCAAATTCATACCCGCCTCATTCATTTCAAGAAGCATCCCGTATAAGCCGAGCTTCTGATAATGAATGATGCATTCGTCTGTTTTTAAAAGCGGAAGAAGCCTTGCTGCATATTGCGCTTCCTTCGCGCTTTTTGCAAAGAGACCAATCTGGTCATAGGCTCTCCCAATGCCAATCACGATCGGATGGACGGGAAAAAAATAAGACCAGGTGCTCCGGCACTCCTCTGCTGCACGATACCACTCCGCTTCTTGAAATGGTTTTTTTCCTGCTGGTGTAAGAACAAAAATGGAATCGAGCCTTGTCTTTAGTAAAAAAGGAATATGTCTGCGTTCAAATATCGATGTGAGTAATTGAGATAGGCGCTGCATCATTTGGTGATCGAGCTGTGTGTGCTGATGCTGAAATTGAAAGTAGATGACCACCTGCTCATCGCTCATATCATATTGTAGCTTTGTTGCTTGTTCGACCACATAGCTTTCTTCTGTGTATTGCTGCTGCAAAATATCATCTAACAAATGACCTTGCATTTGGTTTTCTGTATCTTGAATGGCTTTTTGCTTCAGCCATTCAATTGCATACACCGCCCCGGCATGCTCGATGGCAATCGCGTCGAGATGATGCCACTCATCCTTTTTCTTTAAAGATACAATAAACCCGAAAATATCACCCATCGCAATCACCGGACATGCAGCGAGGACAAACGCACCGCACGTGTCATAAACGAGCCGTCCTTTCTCCTCAGCCTGCTTGAGAAGAGATGTTGTTTCAATTGGTTCGTGATCTGTTTGAAAGCCAAAGGCAGGAGAATACATTACTTCCTCTGTTTCGAAGTGAGCTGCTGTTTGATGTAAAAAAACATCAAGCACGACGATGTTTGCCGAAGTGAGATGTGCCAGCTCATCTGTAATTTGCGTGACATTTTTATTACTGACATTTAAATGGGTCAGTCTTTGGTGAATGGCTGAAGAATATTTAAGCTGATGGAGCTGGCTGCTGACGATTTGCTCTAGGACGGCTTTTGTAATGTCTGAGAAGTTGACATGTGAAGGAATCTCGATGAGTGGAATGCCGCTGTTTTTGGCAGCTTCGATCAGTGATGCAGGAATTTCCGTTAAGTACACGCCTTTATAAATCGCAATGGCCGATAGACGATGAGATTGAATCAGCTCCTCAAGCCGGATGCGTCTTTCCCTATTGTCTGCAAGTCCAAAGCCGGTTGTGACGAGCAGCTCCCCTTCTGAAAGCCTTGAAGTATCTTCGATAATTTCCACAATGGTCACCCACTGAATGAGGCGCTCCAGTCCATTTTCCCCAGCAAGCAGCTTTGTTTCCTTCATGATATCGAGCGAGAGTGCATCTTTGACGAGAATCGCCATAGACTCATGACCTCCTTTTGAACACTCTTATACACGATGTATAAAAAATGCGTGTGAAATTCGGGCATGTGGCGAATGGAGGATGACTGCCCTCTTGATTAAGCTAATCTTATAACAAGTATACAAAATTTTCTTGCGATTCATGAAAAAAGAAAGATGCAGCTGCTGACGAGAGAGGGAGGAATGACAAAGTGGAGACCCGGGATTACTTAATCAAACCGATGTTGAATCAGCATTATCCTGTGGCTGTGAAAGGAGAGGGGATTTATTTATATGATCGGGACGGGAAAAAATATTTAGACGGCTCATCGGGTGCTGTCACGGCAAGTATTGGACATGGCATACGAGACATCATTGATGCCATGACAGAGCAAGCGGAAAAGGTGAGCTTTACGTACAGATCACAATTCACAAATGAACCAGCAGAAGAACTAGCCTATGAATTGAGTACGCTCTGCCCAGGGAACCTGAACTGGTCTTTTTTTGTCGGAAGCGGATCAGAGGCAACAGAAACCGCCATGAAAATAGCCATTCAGCATTGGCAGGAGCAGGGGAAGGCTGAGAAGAATCACATCATCTCAAGATGGATGAGTTATCACGGAATCACACTCGGTGCGCTGTCGATGTCAGGACATATTGCAAGGAGAGAGCGCTTTGAACCACTGCTCGAAAAACACCCGGTGCTGTCTCCGCCATACAGCTATCGTTCGTGGCTGCCAAAGGAAGAAAGCAAGCAGGTCGAATGGTATGTACAGGAATTTAAAACCGTCATCCAGCGTATAGGAAAAGAGAGGATTGCGGCGTTTATTGCAGAGCCGATTGTTGGAGCAGCGGGCGCGGCGCTTGTTCCGCCAGATGGATATTTTGAGGCGATGAAGCGAGTTTGTGAGGAAAACGATATTTTAATGATTGCAGATGAAGTCATGACAGGCTTTGGACGAACTGGGAAAATGTTTGCCATGGAACATTGGGGCGTCGTACCAGATATTATGGTACTCGGAAAAGGCATGAGCGCCGGCTATTCACCGATTGCGGCAGCTGTCTCAGCGGATCATGTGATTGCACCGATTCTCAGCGGATCGGGCTCTGTGATGGCAGGTCACACTTATAGCGGCAATCCGCTTTCAGCAGCCGTCTCACTGGCTGTCATTCGATATATGAAAAAACACCAGCTTTCAGAACGAGCTGATTTATCTGGCCGATATTTAATAAATGCTTTAAAGAATTTGCAAACAAATCATTCCATCATAGGAGATGTGAGAGGAAAGGGACTGCTCATTGGCATTGAGTTTGTCGCAGACCGATTATCGAAAACACCATTTCCTGCCCATGCTCAAATGACGCACTTAGTTGTGGAGACGGCCAAGCAAAATGGTTTGCTTGTTTACCCAGCAAGCGCTGGAGAGGATGGTGTGGGAGGTGCAGCGGTCATGATCGCACCGCCGCTTTCTATTACGCAGCAGGAGATGGATGAACTCATTCATTTATTCGGGCAGACAATGACGCAGGTTGAACAAGAAGTCATCAATCGAGGGTTTTTCCCATCTGCCATGTAGGGAGGAAAGATGATGAACAAAATAGCGAACTTTGATGAAGTCATCACACATTTTAGAGACGGAATGACCATCATGTTTGGCGGGTTTGGCGGTGTGGGGTCACCGCCATCATTGATCGATGCCATCCTAGAAGCCAATATCAAAGACCTGACATTGATCGGAAACGATGCAGGCTTCCCGCAAATCGGTGTTGGCAGGCTGATCACAGAAGGAAGAGTGAAGAAAATCATTGCTTCTCATATTGGTTCAAATCCAATTGCCGGGCAGAAAATGCAGGCGGGTACACTAGACGTTCTTTTTTACCCGCAGGGCATTCTAGCGGAAAAGATCCGAGCAGGCGGGATGGGTTTAGCGGGCATTGTGACAGATGTTGGCATGGATAGCCTGAATCTTGATGAGAAACAATTGGTTCCGCTAGGTGGAAAGAAGTATATTCTTGAGCCTGCGCTGACTGCGGATATTGCGATTGTGAATGCCCTCAAAGCAGATGAAGCAGGCAACCTGATTTTTGATAAAAGTGCACGGAATACAAACCCGATTGTGGCGATGGCAGGAGACTGGACCATTGCGGAAGTAGAAGAGATTGTGCCTGTGGGCAGGCTTCATCCAGAGGAAATCGTGACACCAGGCGTATTTGTGAACCAGATCGTGCAATCAAAAGGAGTGAACTGGACATGGGCATGGGAGACATCGATTTAAGACACCGCATAGCCAAACGCGCGGCACAGGAAATTGAAGATGGGATGATTGTCAATCTTGGGATCGGCATCCCGACCCTTGCAGCTGAATACATCCCAGCACATTACGAGGTGTGGCTGCATGCAGAAAACGGCATTATGGGGGCAGGCGCTTCACCAGAACGAGGAGAAGAAGATCCAAATTTGTGCAATGCCGGCGGTTTTCCCATTACGTTAACAAAAGGCGGCTCATATATGGACAGTACAACCGCTTTTGGCATCATTCGCAAAGGGATGCTGGATATGACCATTTTAGGTGCACTTGAAGTCAGCAGTCATGGTGACCTTGCCAATTGGATTGTGCCAGGGAAACGAGTGCCGGGTATGGGTGGAGCGATTGAACTAGCGCAAAAAGCGAAAAAGGTGGTGGTTGTGATGAGCCACCTTGATAAACATGGAAAATCTAAGGTGAAAGCAGCTTGCACGCTGCCTTTAACAGCTAAGTCTTGTGTGGATCTGATTATTACGGATATGGCAGTCATTGAGGTCAAGTCACAGCTGCTTATTTTGCGTGAAGTCATGCCGCCGTTTCAGCCGGAAGATGTCATGAGGGCGACAGAGGCGCCATTAATTTTAGCGCCTGATGTCAAATCTGTTGTGTAGAAAGGATGACCGACTTGCAGCCAATTACTCGTATCAGAAGCTGGATGAAAGAGCATAAGGAAGAAGCCGTGACGCTTCTTCAGCAAATGGTGCAATGTGACAGCACACAAGGAAATGAGCAAGAAGTACAGCAAATCGTAGCAAATAAACTTTCTGCCATTGGCTTTGATGTTGACGTATGGGACATTGGCGGAGAAGACTTGCTGAACCATCCGTATTTTTATTCCCCAAGGCGTTCTTTTGAAGGAAGTCCCAATGTCGCCGGACGATTGAAAGGTAAAGGAGGCGGCAAATCCATTTTATTAAATGGGCATGTGGATGTTGTGCCAGCAGGAGATCACAAACAATGGACATATCCGCCCTACAGCGGGCATATCATAAACGGGAGACTTTATGGACGCGGGGCAACAGATATGAAAGGTGGAAACGTTTCTTTACTCTTTGCACTTGAGGCACTGCATTCGCTTCAGATTCCGCTGAAAGGAGATGTCGTATTTCATAGTGTTGTCGAAGAAGAGAGCGGCGGCGCAGGCACCCTTGCAGCCATACTAAGAGGATATACCGCAGATGCAGCCATCATTCCAGAGCCAAGTCATATGAAAATCTTTCCGATTCAGCAAGGATCTAAATGGTTCAGACTGCATATTAAAGGAAGGGCTGCTCATGGCGGAACAAGATATCACGGCGTTTCTGCTATTGAAAAGAGTACGATTGTCCTTTCACATATAGCGGCACTTGAAGAAGAAAGAAATCAGCGAATCACCGAGCCGCTGTTTCAGCATATCCCAATCCCGATCCCAATCAATATCGGGAAAATTCAAGGCGGTGAATGGCCATCTTCTGTAGCAGACCTTGTCACAATGGAAGGCAGGCTCGGGGTGATGCCGGGTGAAACGGTAGAACAGGCAGAGAAGGAATTAGAAAATTGGATGGCAGGCCTCGGGGAAAAAGATGAATGGTTCCAAGAACATCCTGTTGAAGTCGAATGGTTTGGTGCAAGGTGGCTTCCGGGTTCAATCGATACGGATCATCCGCTTTTAGGTATATTGAAGGAACAATATGAAGCGGTCATGAATCAGCCGCCGAAGATCGAAGCCGCCCCTTGGGGAACGGACGGCGGATTACTGTCACAGGCGGCAGGTATTCCGATCATCGTGTTTGGACCGGGAACAACGGAGCTTGCCCATTTTCCGAATGAATCCATTGACATTGAGCATGTGATTGAAGCAGCAGAAATTATTGCAGGGACAATGGTCGAATGGTGTGAATCAGCGGAATGAGATGAAAATGATCACAAAAAAAGAAGGCTGCCTTACTCAGCCTTCTCTTTATGTGTGTTCTGCTGCTCACACATATATGTCACTGGACAAAAACGAAGAATGCCAGATCCCAGTTTCATACCGCCAAACATGATGCTGAGAAGCAGCATTTTACTCCATGGTTTTCTAGCATATAAGGATCCAGCCACAGTACATATTGTCATTCCGCAGGCAATTCTAATGAGCGCTTCCATTAAGCCGAGATTAGGTTTCATTGAAGGTGAATCTCCTTTTTTAAATTATTTTAAGTGTGATTTCAAGAAATTGTAACGTTTCATTAATGCGTAACGTGGTTCGTTATGTTACGATAGGGCTAATACAAATGAAGGAGAGTATGTGAATGTCCGAACGTACTTTTAATTGGAGAAACAATGACATCCGCACACAAATCGATGTAGTCGACTCAAAAATAGTTCCAACACTCCTTTTAACGAATGGACTCGTGCTTAACCCGTTTTTGAAGCAATGGGTGAAGGCAAATATTTGGATACATGATGATCGAATTGTTTATGTCGGAGCAGAGCTTCCTCAAAATAAATCAGCTAAACTTGTGATTGATTGTGAAGGGAAATACATTGTGCCTGGGTATATAGAGCCTCACGCGCACCCGTTCCATATTTATAATCCCCAATCACTTGCAGAATATGTGTCTCAATTTGGCACAACAACAATGGTCAGCGATAACTTATTTCTTCTTTTGCAAAGCAATGAAAAGAAAGCGCTTTCCACTCTGTGTGAATTAAAAAAGCAGCCATTTCAGTATTTCTGGTGGTCCAGATACGATCTTCAAACGGAAGTCAGATACGAAGATGAGATGCTGCCAATCAACTACCGGAAGGAATGGATTGATCATCCTGACGTCCTCCAAGGCGGCGAATTAACAAGCTGGCCAAGATTGATGGACGGTGATGATCTCATTTTATATTGCATGCAAGAAACGAAGAAGCAGAGAAAACGAATTGAAGGGCATTTCCCTGGAGCTTCTGAGAAAACGCTAACAAAAATGAAGCTGTTTGGCGCTGACAGTGATCATGAAGCGATGAATGCGGATGATGTGTTAAAACGCTTGTCCCTTGGCTATCATGTTTCATTGCGGCATTCTTCGATCCGTCCAGATTTAGTGAACATTTTAAGAGAACTGCATGAGCGTGACTTTAGACACTATGACCACTTTTTCTATACAACAGATGGTGCTGCCCCTCACTTTTATGAGGAAGGCATGATTAACCGTTTGATTTCAATTGCCCTTGAAGAAGGCGTGCCGATCATTGATGCGTATAATATGGCGACATTTAACATTGCAAAATACTATCAAATTGATGATTTACTAGGCGTTGTTGGTCCAGGCCGGCTGGCTTCTTTGAATATTTTAGATGATCCATTGAACCCAAATCCTGAAACGGTCATATCTAAAGGGGTTATTCTCAAATTAGATGGCGAGAACCAGCATCAATTCCAAGAAACAAAATGGGAAAATGGCGGGCTGGCTCCATTAGATTTAAGCTACGACCTCACGATGAGTGATTTGCAATTCTCTATGCCGCTAGGTGTCAAGATGAGAAATGCCGTTATTATGGAGCCTTATACAGTGGAAATTGATAACTCTATCAACCAGCTGTCATGTGATCATGATCAAAGCTTTTTTAGCCTGATTGACCGAAAAGGCGAGTGGCGTGTGAATACGATGCTAAAAGGGTTCGCAAATAAAGTGCAGGGCTTTGTCAGCTCATTTTCGCTCACGGGTGACATTTTAGTGATCGGGAAAAATAAAGAGGATATGATGCTGGCTCATAAGCGGATGAAAGAAATTGGCGGGGGAATCGTACTCACAGAGAACGGGAAAATTTTGCACGAAATCCCGCTGCAATTATCAGGCTGTGCATCGGCAGAACCGTTTGAGACTGTTCTTCAGCAGGAACAAACATTGCGCGAGCTGCTCATTGAGCGCGGTTATCCATTTGACTGCCCAATTGATACACTTGTCTTTTTCCAAAGTACACATTTACCGTATATTCGAGTGACACCAAGAGGAATATTTGATGTCATGAAAAAAACTGTACTCTTTCCGTCTATAATGCGTTAAAATATAACAGAGTGAAGCTGTATCATCTTTGCCGCATTTCTGACTGCTGTTATAGGGCAGAAGTGAGCCATGGTTCTCTTCACTGCCATGTAAGTGAAAATGATCTTATGTGGAGCTGTTGACAAAGCAGAGGGCTTTGACATGACGAATGAAGTACTCTAATTGTAAAATGATTCTGTCGGTTACGCTGACCGGCCAACATATTTTGAATGATTGAGCAAGGCGGGGCGCACTTTTGTGGTCTCGCCGAGCTTTCCGCAAAGCCTGTATATGAGGGCAGAAGACCTAACCAAGCAGAAGTCATCTTTATACCGGAAGCAAACAAGTTTGTCAGATTGTCATACAAGGAAAATGACAGAACTTGTCGAATTTGTTTACGATAAAGAAGCTTCGGCTTACGAAAGAACCTGACGGCATTTTCAGCGTAGAACCAAACCTGTCATGATCTGTTCAAAGCTCATTGCTAAGGTTTTAAAAAATTTAGTCAGGAAAGATACCGCTTTCTCAGAAGAAGATCTTGAGAAGCGGTGGGGCAATAGTAAAGGAGAAGATGTATTAAGATGCAAATTGATAAATTAAGGGGCAAAAGCTTAGATCAGTTATTCAACTCCATCTTATCCCTTAAAGACCTGGAAGAATGTTATCGATTCTTTGATGATTTGTGTACCATCAATGAAATCCAATCTTTATCACAGCGTCTTGAAGTAGCGCGTATGCTTCGCGAGGGAAACACGTATCATAAAATTGAGACGGAAACAGGTGCAAGCACTGCAACCATCTCACGTGTCAAACGCTGCTTGAACTATGGAAACGATGCCTATACGATGGCTCTTGACCGCGTAGCCGAACAGCAGGAAAATAACGAAACAAAATAAAGCAGCTTTCACTGTAAACAATCCGTTTCACAAAAAATGGACTTGTTTGCAGTTTTTTTATGGAGATCGTCTTGAAGGCGGGCAGGGACTGATAAATTGTCCCTGTTTTTTTACTTTAGCTCGCCCATAAACCATCTTTCTCCTTCATAGGAGATGTCATCTTCGCCAGTGATGATTTCCTTAAACCCTACTGTTTGCATGTCCTTTGAAACAGATAACCCCCATTCCCTTTGAAAGTCTCTTTCAGCGGGAAGAGGCAGCCATTTCTGATCGTCATCATGTCTATCGAAAAAGTTTTGAAAATAGGCATCATCTTTAAACACAATAATTTGCGATCCCCAAAATCCAGGGACATCTACTGCAACTACTACACGATATGATTCACTGTCATTTGGTTTTAGATCAATAAGATGTTCAGCTCTATTTAATAGGGTTTGAATGCATAATCGCTTTATCTTTTTCGGTGTTTTGCTTGAGGAGATAAAATCATAAGCAACTGGTAGAGGCAGGTGCCAATAGCCATGTTCGATATCTGCCGGGAACTTCTGTGTATTTGCCTCGATTCTTGTGACCATTTGATCAGTCTTCCGTTTCCTTCCGCGAACCTTTTTTTCACGCATGCTCCAGCTCTCCGTTCAGTCACTTTTTTAAGTTCTTTATACGCGATTGAGCGAAAATGTCAATAAAAAAAGGCGCGTTTCCGCACCTTTTCGAGCTAGACAGATGGCTGTGTGCCTGAGAACATTGGCACTTCGCTTGTCTGGCCATTCTCTTGTCTAAAGATAATATGTTTTTCATTAAAATGAATAGGCGATTCTATTCCCGCAGCTGCGGATAAGTTAAACAAACCTTCTCTAAGAGACAGGATATAATTGCATACTCGGTATTTTTTTTCTTCAATCGATAAACCCTTTTGCAGCTTGGGATCCGTCGTGGCGACTCCGACTGGGCATTTATTCGTGTGGCAGACTTGTGCGCGAATGCATCCGACTGAAAACATGAGTCCTCTGGCAATATTCACAAAATCAGCTCCCATTGAAAGGGCAATCGCAATTTTATCAGGCGAGAGAAGTTTGCCAGAAGCAAAGAGCTTCACTTGATCTCTGACACCGTATTCTTTCAAAATTTGATGAACCATTGGGAGTGCCGTGAAAATGGGAAGCCCGGCAGAATCCGCCAATTCATGAAAGGACGCCCCTGTCCCGCCTTCTCCGCCATCAACTGTAATGAAATCAGGATGTTTCCCGCTTTTTTTCATATAGCTCGCAAGCTCTTCAATATTTTCTTTATGTCCGACAACAAGTTTGATTCCAACTGGCTTTCCGCCTATACTCCGCAGCTCCTCAATGAAATCAAACATGTCAGGAATGGAGTGGAACATCTCAAAACGGTTGGGGCTGTCAATGGACTGGTGAGGCGGCAATTTACGGATGTTCGCAATTTCTTCCGTGACTTTTTCGCCATCAATATGACCGCCGCGTGTTTTTGCTCCTTGTGCCAGCTTGAGTTCGAAGGCTTTAACTTCCTCGTGTTCGCTTTTTTTCTTGAATTCTTCAAAGGAAAATTCGCCATCCTCTGTTCTGACGCCAAATAAACCGGGCCCAATCTGGCAAATGATATCTGCGCCGCCTTTGAGATGATAAGGAGAAAGACCGCCTTCGCCTGTGTTCATCCACGTACCGCCGGCCATTTTTAATCCTGAGGATAGAGCTGTAATCGCCCTGTCGCCTAAGGAGCCGTAGCTCATGGCAGATTGCCCGATCAGTCCTTTTACATGAAAAGGCTTTTGACATGTGTGTTCACCAATGACTTGTACATCCTCTTGATGGAGAAAGTAAGGATTTGCTTCAACTTCTTTGACATGTTCACTTCTTCGCAGTAAATTGTCTTGATCAATCTGATATACTTTTGTCTTGATTTTTTCAGATTGATCGATTCGTAGTTCATCTCGCTGCTTTGGAAACAGGACGTTTCGAATGTAATAGCCTGGCTTGTCAAAATCACGTTTTGATCCAAAACCCATCGTCCGGCTTTTGTACTTCCCAGACATGACTGCCTGCTCGTATTCTCTTCTTGAGAAGGGCAGCTCCTCTCGGTCATTCAGAAAGAGATATTGGCGAAGCTCAGGTCCTATTTTTTCAAAGATAAACCGCAGCTTTCCAATGACCGGATAATTTCGCAGAACTGAATGCTCTTCTTGTTTTTCATCCCTCATCCAAATCCAGATTAATAGAATGATTGGGATGATCAAAAAAATGATTAGCAATGTGCCGATGACAATTAAGGTTGTGGTCACGAAGATCCCCTCTTTTCTCTTTCATTGCTGTTGTTATTCCACTTTTTAATGAAAGAGAAACCACATCAACATATTGTGACGTTTAGAAATGAAAAGGCCGGGTAACTTACAAATAAGATCATAAGGGGAGGGAACATACATGAATAAGCGTCCAAATGCGTATGTACTTGCAGGATTAGGGGTTGGAGGAGCTGTGTTATTAGCGGTAAAAAATAAACAGCATCTGAAAAAATGGGCAAGCATGTTCCGGTCAGATGAAAAGGTTCCTGAAAAAGCCGGCCACCCAGATCCATTAGATATCCAAGACAACAAGATGGTCGACGAAGGGGCCATGACATCCGTCCATTATTTTAATGAAGTGAGACAATAGTTTGAAAAAACCGTTTTGAAAGATCAAAACGGTTTTTTTCTTGTGATGTTATAGCGAAGAGGATCGACAATGGTAAAACCGGTCAGCCCATTGTGATCAGATGTCGAGAATTGAAATTCAATGCCTGACAGATGATAGGTTGAGAGAATTTCCTGATCCGTCAAACGTAAAGAAAGCTTATCCTCATACACCGGTACGTTCCGCAGGACTTCGGATTCTTCCGCAAATAACTCCAAGCCAGCCACCCGGCCTTCTTCATCGATATCTACATTGACACATTCATTGACATCTAATTCAATGGTTTCTTTGATTTTCATATGCTCCGCTTGCGGGGTGATATAGATGTAACCGATGTCTATATTTTGTTCGTATGTAATCGTTCTTTTCAACTGAGTCACCTCTGCTCAATAGATGGTTTTTAAATCTATAGTAAAATATTCCTTTATTGTATAATGGCATGTGACAAAGTGCCAAAATATCAACCTCTTTCAGCTCCTCTTCGAGTGAATTTTTTATCTATTCTCCAGCAATTTTTTCTAAAGTCACAATCACCCATTTTCAAAAGAATGAAACTTTTAGCGAAAGGAGGTTACCCATTTTTTGCGGCCTTTGATTTTGTTATAATATTTAAATGGAATGAAACGAATGGAGGAACGTTTTTCATGTATGATGTTACCGAGTGGAAGCATGTCTTTAAACTCGATCCAAATAAAGAAATTTCCGATGAACAGCTAGAAGCAATTTGCGAATCTGGGACGGATGCCATATTGATTGGCGGAAGTGATCATGTGACAGAGGACAACGTGCTTCAATTGATGTCAAAGGTCCGCCGGTTTCTTGTGCCTTGTGTGCTCGAAATCTCCACACATGAGATGATTGTGCCTGGCTTTGATCTGTATTTCATCCCGACTGTCTTAAACAGCTCTCACCCTGACTGGATTGTTGGGCTCCATAAGGACGCGATGAAGGAATTCGGTGATTTGATGTCAATGGAAGAGATTGTGCCTGAAGGTTATGTGATCTTAAATGAAGATTGTAAAGCGGCCAAGCTTACAGAGGCAAATACAGCGCTTGATATCGATGACGTCAGGGCATATGCAAGAGTGGCAGAGCATTTGATGAAGCTGCCCATTTTTTATCTGGAATACAGCGGAACGCTTGGAGACATAGAACTTGTCAAAGAAACAAAAGCAGTGCTTGATGAAACAGTTCTTTTTTATGGCGGGGGCATCGAGAACGCTAAGCAGGCAAAAGACTTCTCGCAGCATGCAGACGTCGTGGTTGTAGGAAATGTCATTTATGACAATTTCAAAGAAGCACTAAAGACAGTCGAAGCAGTCAAAAAGTCATCATAGTCAAATAAGACGAAACGGGTTAAAATAGAACATAAGTTCGAATTGGCGGTGAATGGAATGAATGAAATATCGAATCATCTATTAGAAGGGCTGAATGACGCGCAGAAAGAAGCAGTCAAAGCAACAGACGGTCCTTTATTGTTGATGGCAGGAGCAGGAAGCGGGAAGACACGGGTGCTCACACATCGAATTGCCTACTTAATGGCAGAAAAGCATGTGGCGCCGTGGAACATTTTAGCGATTACATTTACAAATAAAGCAGCACGTGAAATGCGTGAACGTGTCCAGGCAATTTTAGGACCTGGCGCAGATGACATCTGGATCTCTACGTTCCACAGTATGTGTGTCCGTATTTTAAGGCGCGATATTGACCGTATTGGTGTGAATCGCAACTTCTCTATTTTAGACACATCTGACCAGCTTTCAGTTATTAAAAACATTTTAAAAGAACGGAATATCGACCCTAAAAAGTTCGACCCACGCAGCATTTTAGGATCGATCAGCAGTGCAAAAAACGAACTCATTGACGCAGAGGAATACGCCAAAACAGCAGGTGATTTCTATGATCAAGTGGTCAGCGATGTCTATACAGATTATCAAAAGCGTCTACTTAAAAATCAATCACTCGATTTCGATGATTTAATTATGATGACGATTCGTTTGTTTGAGCGCATCCCTGAAGTATTAGAGCACTATCAGCGGAAATTCCAATACATTCATGTGGATGAGTATCAGGATACGAACAGAGCGCAGTACATGCTTGTGAAACTGCTCGCGCAGCGTTTTCAAAATATATGTGTTGTCGGTGACTCGGATCAGTCTATTTATCGCTGGCGCGGAGCGGATATTACAAACATTCTTTCCTTTGAAAAAGATTATCCATCCAGTGAAGTGATTCTGCTTGAGCAGAATTACAGATCGACGAAACGCATTTTGCATGCCGCAAATACGGTCATTCAAAACAATGCAAACCGGAAGCCGAAAAATCTTTGGACAGAAAATGATGAAGGGGCAAAGATTGCCTATTATCGTGCAGATAATGAATTCGGTGAGGGACAATTTGTCGCAGGAAAGATTCGCCAGCTTCATCAGAGCGGAAAGCGCAAATTATCCGATTTTGCGATCCTTTACCGGACCAATGCCCAGTCTCGTGTCATAGAGGAAACATTAATGAAAGCCAACATTCAATACAACATTGTCGGCGGCACGAAGTTCTATGACAGAAAAGAGATCAAGGACATTTTGGCATACTTACGCCTAGTGGCAAACCCAGATGACGATATTAGTTTTGCACGAATTGTCAACGTACCAAAGCGCGGAATCGGTGCGACATCTGTTGATAAAATTGCAGCATATGCGGAGATGAATGACCTGTCTATGTTTGAAGCGCTTGGTCAGGTGGATTTCATTGGACTGAGTGCAAGAGCGGCCAATGCACTTGATGAGTTCAAACAGCTCATTGATCAAATGACGAACATGCAGGATTATTTATCTGTCACTGAATTAACAGAAGAAATCCTAGAGAAAACAGGCTATCGTGAAGCGCTGAAGCTCGAAAAAACGATTGAGGCACAAAGCCGCTTAGAAAATATTGACGAGTTTCTATCCGTCACTAAGAACTTTGAAGAACAAAATGAGGACAAGTCACTTGTGACCTTCTTGACAGATCTTGCCCTTGTCGCAGACATTGATAAGCTGGATGAGAATGAAGAAGAAGATCAGGATGCTGTCATCTTAATGACTCTTCACGCCGCAAAAGGTCTAGAATTCCCTGTTGTTTTCTTAATGGGGATGGAGGAGGGTGTTTTCCCGCACAGCCGTTCATTAATGGAAGATGCGGAGATGGAAGAAGAGCGCCGCCTCGCTTATGTAGGCATCACACGGGCTGAAGAAGAGCTTTATTTATCAAGTGCAAAAATGAGAACACTTTTCGGCCGGACGAACATGAACCTTGAATCAAGATTCATTCGAGAAATACCAGCCGATTTATTGGACAACCTAAATGAGAAAAAAGAAACAAAAACACCGTTTGGCCAAACAAGAGAAAGACCGCAAAGACGGGGACCTGTCTCACGTCCACAAACACAAACGATTCAAAACACAGGCGGCGGCAGTATTGGCTGGGCTGTGGGCGATAAAGCGGCCCATAAAAAATGGGGCGTTGGTACGGTTGTGAGTGTGAAAGGCAGCGGAGACAGCACAGAGCTTGATATTGCCTTCCCAAGCCCTACAGGCATTAAGCGTCTTCTCGCAGCATTTGCACCAATCGAGAAGCAATAAACGGATAGGACTGACAAAACGGATGAATTGAAAGGAAGAAGCAGATGGATAAAGAAGCAGCGAAACGCCGGATCGAGGAACTGCACCAGATTTTGAATCAATACAACTACGAATATCATACACTTGATCGTCCAAGTGTTCCTGACGCTGAATATGATGCGCGGATGCGTGAGCTGATTTCTCTGGAGGAAGAGCACCCTGATTTAAAAGCAGCGGATTCTCCTTCACAAAGAGTAGGTGGCGCTGTTTTAGACGCCTTCCAAAAAGTGCGTCACGGCACACCAATGCTCAGCCTAGGGAATGCGTTTAATGAACAGGACCTTCTTGATTTTGACCGCCGGGTTCGTCAAGCAGTCGGTGACGATATCGCATACAATGTCGAGCTGAAGATTGATGGACTCGCTGTTTCTCTCCGTTATGAAAATGGCGTGTTTGTCCGAGGAGCTACCCGCGGCGACGGAACAACGGGTGAGGATATTACTGAAAACCTCAAAACGATTCGTTCCATCCCGCTTAAAATCAAACGCCCTCTGTCGATTGAAGTGAGAGGCGAGGCATTTATGCCAAAACCTTCTTTTGAAGCATTAAATGAAAAAAGAATACAAAACGAAGAAGAGCCGTTTGCAAACCCGCGTAATGCGGCTGCAGGTTCACTTCGTCAACTAGATACGAAAATTGCAGCGAAACGAAACCTTGATATATTCGTCTACAGTATAGCGGAGCTTGATGAAATTGGTGTTGAAACGCAAAGCGCAGGACTTGATCTTCTCGACGAACTTGGCTTTAAAACAAACAAAGAAAGACGGATGTGCCAAACGATCGAAGAAGTCATTGACCTCATTGAAACATTAAAAGTAAAGCGTGCCGATTTCTCTTATGAAATCGATGGAATTGTCATTAAAGTCGATTCATTGGCTCAGCAGGAAGAACTCGGCTTTACAGCAAAAAGCCCGCGCTGGGCGGTTGCGTACAAGTTTCCGGCTGAAGAGGTCGTAACAAAGCTGCTTGATATTGAACTTAGTGTCGGGCGAACAGGCGTGATTACACCAACAGCAATTCTTGAGCCTGTCAAAGTAGCAGGGACGACAGTGCAGCGTGCGTCTCTTCATAATGAAGATTTGATCAAAGAAAAGGATATTCGCTATTTTGATCAAGTGATTGTGAAAAAAGCCGGCGATATTATTCCTGAAGTCGCAGGTGTCCTTGTCGATCAGCGTACAGGCGAAGAAAAGCCGTTTCACATGCCAACTGAATGTCCAGAGTGTCATAGTGAGTTGGTGCGAATCGAAGGCGAAGTGGCCCTGCGATGCATCAATCCAGAATGTCCTGCCCAAATACGTGAGGGGCTCATTCACTTCGTTTCCCGTAATGCAATGAATATTGATGGACTTGGCGAGCGGGTCATTACACAGCTCTTCAAGGAACAGCTAGTCTCTCGTGTGTCCGACCTTTACCGATTAACGAAAGAAGAGCTGATTCAGCTTGAACGAATGGGCGAAAAATCTGTTGACAATTTACTGCGTTCGATTGAGCAATCGAAAGAAAACTCTCTTGAGCGTTTACTATTTGGACTCGGTATTCGATTTATTGGGTCAAAAGCGGCAAAGACCTTGGCAATGCATTTCGAAAACATCGATCAATTAAAGCAAGCGACGAAAGAACAATTACTTGAAGTCGACGAAATTGGTGAAAAAATGGCTGATGCCGTCGTCACGTACTTTGAGAAAGAAGAAATACTCGATCTGCTAAATGAACTAAAAGAGCTTGGAGTCAATATGACCTACACAGGGCCAAAGCCGGTAAAAGCAGAAGAAAGTGATTCCTACTTTGCAGGAAAAACCATTGTGCTGACAGGAAAATTAGAAGAAATGGCTCGAAACGATGCAAAAGCAGCGATCGAAGCGTTAGGCGGCAAGCTGGCAGGTAGTGTGAGTAAAAAAACAGATCTAGTCATTGCCGGAGAAGCAGCGGGGAGTAAGCTGACAAAGGCAGAAGAACTCAATATTGAAATTTGGGACGAAGCTAAAATGCTCGAGGAGCTAAAGAAATAAGAGGAGTGTTTTCTATTGAAAAAGTTGTTATTGCTGCTGACAATGCTCACACTGGTATTGTCAGCGTGTGCACCTTTTGGGGGAAAGGAAGAGGAAGAGGTCACACAAAAAACGGATGAAACGAAGGAAACAAAGGAAACAGCCATCATCCCGATGTACAATATCTCAGACTCCTATTACAAAATGGTGCTGCCGTTTAAACAAGGAGCTGCGAGAGGTTTAACAGCGGAGCGTCTCAACACACGCTTGGACATTGATGAATTTGAAACAGGACTCATGCGCCTTGCAACAGAGTCATTTAATACAAACGACTATCTTTTCCAAGAAGGACAGCATTTAGATGAGGACACCGTTCTCAGCTGGCTGGCACGCAAAAAAACAGGCAGTGATCTGAAAAAGGCAGAAAAAGATGATAAAGACTTTAAGAATCTAGGCTTAAATCCTGCTCTTCCAAACTCAGGTTCAACAAAGTCTAAAAATGAAAATAGTCCTATCTACTTAGCTTCAATGCTAGAGCATAATTACTTAATTCGAAAAGACAAAAACAGTTTACAGCTTGGCGGAGTTGTCATTGGTCTTGCGCTGAACTCTGTTTATTATTACCGTGAAAAGATCGGTGACCCGCAGCAAGAGGTGACCATCGATTCATCGAAAAATTCAAAGAAACTTTTGGCAGAGGGTGAAAAAATCGCTGAACAAGTGGTCAAGCGCATTCGTCAAATGGACGGACTGCAAAAAGTGCCTGTCATGATTGCCCTTTATAAGCAAGCACCAAAATCATCTATCGTTCCAGGTAACTTTATCGCCAAAACGGATGTGAAAGCAGGCTCCGCTGATATTGGAAATTGGGATACGATCAAAGAGGAGAATGTATTCTTCCCTTCAGATAATGCGAAAAGCAGCTACAAAGATGATTCAGAGCGATTTGACCGCTTCAAGACAAAGGTCGAAGACTACTTCCCGAATTACACTGGTGTTGTAGGAAAAGGTTTTTACAAGAACGGCAACCTGCAAAAAATGAAAATCGAAATTCCAATGCAGTTCTATGGAAAAACGGAAGTCGTAGCCTTCACACAATATTTAACCGGGGAAGTTATGGATTACTACAAGAGTACCAATATCGAAATCAACATCACATCTTCTGATCAACAAGAAGCCCTGATCACGAAAAATGCTGAAGACAAAGAACCAACTGTTCATATATATGACTAAATAAGAGGGAATTCCAAACTCTTGTCAAAATATTAGTAGAAACCAAGAAGAAAGGCAGGTATGTTGATGCTCGTATAATGCTGATTACCGTCAAGAACATGTAAAAAGACGATAAAAGGAGAATCAGCATGCATAAAGAAGTAAAAGCACGATACGATGAACAGAAAGTCTTAAAGAAAGCGGCTCATTTGTATGACTTTCAGCTAGACCAAGTCACATTTCTAGCCGATGCAGAAAATTATGTGTATGAATATAAGGCAATGAATGGGGAGAATTATATATTAAAAATCACCCATACCATTCGTCGGTCACCCACATATATTTTAGGAGAAATGGACTGGATTCAATTCCTGTCTCATCATGGTATTTCCGTAGCGAAGCCGATTTCATCAGCTAGAGGGAAAGATGTTGAAACCATTCCTGATCAAGCCGGAGGCGCATTTTTACTCCGTGTGTATGAAAAAGCACCGGGGAGAAAAGTGAATGAAGGAGATTGGAATGGGCAGCTGTTTGAAGCGTTAGGCTCCTATACAGGTCGAATGCATCAAATAACAAAACGATATCAAGTGAAAGATCCTCGCTGTAAGCGTCAAGAGTGGTATGAAGAGGAGCAATTAAAGCTTGATCAATATATTCCATCTGATCAAACGGTTGTTTTGCGAAGAAAAGATGAACTGATGCAAAAGCTTCACCAGCTCCGAATTTCCAAGGATGTGTATGGGCTGGTGCATGCCGATTTGCATCACGGGAACTTTCATTATCATCAAGGAGAGATTATCGCATTTGATTTTGATGATATTGGATATCACTGGTTTATCAATGATATTAGTATTTTGCTATACAATGTTCTTTGGTATCCAGTGATTCCATATGATGATAAAGCTGAATTTACAGCAGAATTTATGAGTCATTTTCTAAAAGGCTATCGACAGGAGAATGAGCTTGATGACGCGTGGCTGGCAACAATTCCTGATTTTCTCATGCTGCGTCATATGCTTATTTATGGGCTTTTACATCAAGCATTTGATCTCCAAACAATGACTTCTGACCAAAAAGCCATGCTGTCATGTTTTCGAAAGGAAATTGAGCAAAAAACACCAATTACTCCTTTTGACTTTCAACAGCTGGCACGATAAAAAAACCCCTTGCTATGTCAAACGGGACTGACCCCCGTTATTGAGACAGGGATCAAAACACCTTTATACAGCCAATTGCCGATAGTTTATCGGTGATTGGTTGTTTAGTTTCGTTTGAATACGAATGTTGTTATAATAATAAATGTATTCTTTGACAGTGCGTTCTACGATGGTGGTCGTAGTTCGATCAATGCTGTTAAGATAGAACGTTTCAGACTTTAGTGAGGAATGAAACGATTCGATGGAGGCATTATCAGCGGGCGTCCCTTTACGGGACATGCTCATGGTAATGCCTTTTATATGAACAGCTTTCTGATACTCGTAAGATGTATACACAGAACCTTGGTCGCTATGTAACACGCAGTTCTCAGGCAGTACTGGGAGCTGATCAAGTGTGTTTAAGATAAAGTCTGTGTCCTGCTTATCGCCAATCGTAAAAGCAATCACTTCTCCATTATATAAATCCAATATACTGGAAAGGTACAATTGTTTCTGTCCATAAGGCAAATACGTGATGTCCGTTACTAGTTTTTCAAGAGGGCGATCAGACTGAAAGTTCCGATCGAGTATATTACCAGCCACGGCATAGGGTTGCCCATTCTTCTTACGCTTTTTCATTTTAACCCGGCATTGCCACTGGTTTTTCTGCATGATACGTTGAACAGTTTTATGGTTAATACGCATTCTCACTTTTAGTATGGTTGTAATTTTTCGGTATCCATATCGATACTTGTGTTCTCGGCACAACGTGCCGATTTGTTTCTCTAGTTGTCTTTTAGAATGATTCTGAGTCAGATTCTTTTTCCATCTATAGTACGAAGCTCGTGAGATGCCTAAATGGACACAGATGTCCTGTACTGTCATCTTTTTGCACAATTCTTCTACCAGTTTGATTGACGTTTCCTTATCAACTTCCTTTCCAATTCGTTGTACTTTTTTAAAACTTCATTCTGTTGACTCAGATAGCGATTTTCTGCCCGCAGTCTCTCTAATTCGGAAGAGTACTCAGGACCCTTTCCATGGGTATATTGTTTTCCAACAGGCTGTTCGAACCGGTGTGTTTCCCCAGCCTTATGCCACCTCACCCATGTCTGAACCTGCGTTTTATTTTTGATATTCAATTCCTGCATGATCTCTTTCATTGATACGCCTGCCAATCTCATTTCTACAGCTTTCTGTTTGACTTCAACCGGATAACTCACTCTTGTCCCCATAGAAAAAACACCTCCATGTTTTATTTCGGATCACAACGATCCGTTTTCAAACTTGAAGGTGTTTTTTATTTGTCTCATCTTATGGGGTCAGTCCCAACAGCAAGGGGTTTTTTATGACTACACCGTATCACACTTCACGCCAACGACGCCTTCTAGATCTTTAATATCAAAGTACACATCGGTTGTATAGCGGTCTTTATGCACACGTACGCGTACTTCCATAATCGGATAGTCCTTTTCTTTTAAATCATCAATTCGTACAGAATGAATGCGGATATTGAGAGCTTTCATTTCTTTTAAAATATCGGTCATGCGGTTTCGGTCAGAAAGAGACATTCTGATGCGGATTTCTTTTTCCTGCAGGCGAATTGGCCCGATCCGCTGGAAGAGCCATGGTAGAAATTCGACACTAATTAGAATAAAGAAAAGACTGAGGAAGGCTTCTTTATAAAATCCTGCACCTGTTGCAACCCCAAGTCCTGCTGCTCCCCAGATCATTGCAGAAGTCGTGAGTCCTGAGATGACATCATTGCTTTTTCGAAGAATCACACCTGCTCCAATAAAACCAACACCAGATATAATTTGCGCCGGTAACCTGAGTGGGTCCATTTGAAGCTTAGAGACTCGAGGGAAATTGTAGGCTGCATCAATGCTGATGATGGTTAAGACGCAGGAGCTGACAGCAATGACAATACACGTTTTTAAGCCGAGGGGCTTTTTCTTCAGCTCTCGTTCAAGCCCGATAATCAGACCGATTAAGGTGGCCACGGCTAATTTTAAGACTGTATCCCATTCAATTGTCCAAAACATGCGTATCGCTCCTTCACTTCATGTACGTTTCACAACATGTATATGATCTTCTCACAGCCCATATGGCTGCACAACTCTTATTTTATTCAGTTTCTGAAGAAAGAAAAGCTTTTTATTTTATTTAAAAAGAGAGTCATCCGCATAGGGCAGATGACTCTTCATGTTCTTTATTTTGTTTCTTCTTCAAGATGATCTTCCATTTTGTGAAATAGCTGTTTTGAAGCTTTTGACGGCTTACTTGTCAATAAGCTCACAATAATGGCAGCTAATCCGCTTAGCGTAAAGCCTGGAATCATTTCATAAATACCTGTGGCATGGTTGAGGCCTGTCGTAATCCATGTGAGAACTACAACCGCACCAACGATCATTCCTACTAGGGCACCATGATGATTCATTCGTTTCCAGTATAGGCAAAGCAAGATGACTGGACCGAATGAAGAACCAAATCCTGCCCAAGCATAACCGACAAGGTCAAGAATGGTGTCACTTGGGTTAAGTGACAGGCATAAGGCAATCACAGCGACAACGAGAACAGACATCCGGCCAATCATGACGAGCTCTTTGTCTGATGCTTTTTTTCTAAAGAACGTTCTGTATAAATCCTCTGTCATCGCACTAGCTGTGACAAGCAGCTGAGACGAAATTGAACTCATAATCGCAGCTAAAATGGCAGAAAGTAAAAATCCAGTGATATATGGATGGAACAATACTTTAGAAAAGACGATAAAGATGGTTTCAGGGTCAGCAAGATTCATACCCGTTTCATGAATATATGCAACACCCACTAAACCGACAGAAAGTGAACCAATCACTGAAATAATCATCCAGCTCATTCCGATTCGGCGTGCTGGTTTTAAATCTTTTACAGATGTAATGGCCATAAAGCGCACGATAATATGCGGCTGTCCAAAGTAACCTAGTCCCCAAGCAAGGAAGGAAATAATGCCAATGACGCTCGTTCCTCTAAAAATATCTAGCAATTTAGGGTCAATCTGTTGAATATCTTGGAATGTAGCAACAGGTCCGCCTAATTGTGTAAAGGCAACGATCGGCACGAGCACTAATGCTAAAAACATGATAGCTCCTTGGACAAAGTCCGTTAAGCTCACTGCCAAAAATCCGCCGAACAATGTATACAAAATGACAATACTTGACGTCAAAATCAGTCCAAACATGTAGTGAGCACCGAATGCTGATTCAAATAAACGTCCGCCTGATACCATCCCAGACGATGTATACAGCGTAAAGAAAATTAAAATGATGACGGCTGAAACAGCTTTTAATAAAGCAGATGATCCTTTGAATCGTTTATCAAAGAAATCAGGAATCGTAATCGCATCATCCGCAATTTCTGTATAAGAACGTAAACGTGGCGCAAGAATGAGGTAGTTCAAGTAAGCACCGACGATTAAACCAATCGCAAGCCAGGTTGTCGATAAACCTGTTTTATACATTTCACCTGGCACACCCATCAGCATCCAGCCGCTCATGTCCGCAGCACCTGCTGAAAGGGCTGTAACGAATGGGCCAAGCCCGCGTCCACCAAGCATATAATCATTTAAATCATGTGTTTTCCTGAATGCATACCAGCCAATGGCAAGCATCCCAATAAAATAAATAGATAAGGAAATTGTAACTTCAATACTCATTTTGTGTTCTCACCTTTTTCGTATTAATTTGACATCACCTCAATCAAAATATACAGAAGTGCGATGGCAGCATTTTTGATTGACTGTCCCGCTCACTGCTATGGTTACTTAACCTAACAGAGTATTCCCAAGTGATCAACCTACCTAAACTTCTTCATTTTGAAGAAAAAATGTACAGACCGGTGATAAGAATCAACATGTAAGCGATTACAAAAATAAGAAAAAGTAAAAATTTTCTGAAAATAAAAAAGTTACCTGATGAATATTTTTTTATCGATTTGATAATAAAGTCGTTTCAAGAGAACGGACCTTTTACCGCACCTGTGTAAAGTTGCTTTAGAACAGTAAAATTTGATATGATAAAGTGTATATGACTTATGATCATGACCACGATCACGCATCATTTTTGGAGGTGAACCTGCATGTCAAGAATTTCAATAGAAGAAGTCAAGCACGTTGCGCATTTAGCAAGGCTTGCGATTACAGAAGAAGAAGCTGAGATGTTTACAGAACAGCTTGATAGCATCATTTCATTTGCAGAGCAGTTAAACGAGGTAGATACGGAAAACGTTGAACCTACTACACACGTATTAAAAATGAAAAACGTCATGAGAGAAGATGTTCCGAATAAAGGTCTTTCCATTGAGGCAGTCGTCAAAAACGCGCCTGATCATAAAGACGGCTATATTCGTGTGCCATCAATTTTGGACTAAAGGAGGCCCGAGACATGTCACTGTTTGATCACAAAATTTCTGAATTAAAAGAGCTTTTACATAAAAAGGAACTGTCTGTTTCTGATTTAGTGGACGAGTCTTATAAACGAATCAATGAAGTAGACGGGAAAGTACAAGCATTCCTTGCACTGGACGAAGAGAAAGCACGTGCGTATGCAAAGGAATTGGACGAGGCAGTTGGTGAAAAGGACGAGCTTGGCCTATTGTTCGGTATGCCGATCGGTGTGAAAGATAACATTGTTACAAAGGATTTGCGTACAACAGCTTCAAGTAAAATCCTGCAAAACTTTGATCCGATTTATGATGCAACCGTTGTGAACCGTTTAAGAGAGGCTGAAGCAGTCACAATCGGTAAATTAAACATGGACGAATTCGCAATGGGATCTTCTACGGAGAACTCAGGCTACAAAGCGACGAAAAACCCATGGAATTTAAACACCGTTCCAGGCGGATCAAGCGGTGGATCAGCAGCTTCTGTTGCAGCAGGTGAAGTACCGTTCTCCCTTGGTTCAGATACAGGCGGTTCTATTCGTCAGCCGGCATCTTTCTGCGGGGTTGTCGGCCTTAAGCCGACATATGGCCGTGTATCCAGATACGGATTAATTGCATTTGCTTCATCATTAGATCAAATTGGTCCGATTACACGTAATGTAGAGGACAACGCCTATGTTCTTCAAGCGATTGCTGGTGTCGATCAAATGGACGCAACAAGCGCAAATGTCGATGTTCCAGATTTTCTTTCTTCATTAACTGGCGACATCAAAGGTCTGAAAATCGCTGTGCCGAAAGAATATCTAGGCGAAGGCGTTGGCGAGGAAGCAAAAGAGTCTGTTCTTCAAGCGTTAAAAGTATTAGAAGGACTTGGTGCTTCGTGGGAAGAAGTGTCTCTTCCGCATTCTAAATATGCGCTTGCGACTTACTACTTACTGTCTTCTTCTGAAGCATCTGCAAACCTTGCACGTTTTGACGGCATCCGCTATGGCTACCGTACAGATAATGCAGACAATCTCATTGATTTATACAAAAATACTCGTTCTGAAGGTTTCGGAGACGAAGTGAAGCGCCGCATCATGCTTGGTACATTCGCGCTAAGCTCAGGGTATTACGATGCGTACTATAAAAAAGCGCAAAAAGTCCGTACATTGATCAAAAAAGACTTTGAAGATGTTTTCGAAAAGTATGATGTCATTGTAGGACCAACAACACCAACTCCTGCATTTAAGATTGGTGAGAAGACAAGCGACCCGCTGACCATGTATGCAAACGATATTTTAACGATCCCTGTTAACCTTGCAGGCGTTCCAGGAATCAGTGTGCCTTGTGGATTTGCAAATGGCCTTCCGTTAGGACTGCAAATCATCGGCAAGCACTTTGACGAAGGAACAGTGTACCGCGTGGCTCACGCTTTTGAGCAAGCAACAGATCATCATAAAGCAAAACCTGAACTGTAAGGGGTGAATCAGAATGAACTTTGAAACGGTAATTGGACTTGAAGTCCACGTAGAGCTAAAAACACAATCGAAAATTTTCTCAAGCTCGCCGACACCTTTTGGTGCAGCTGCCAACACGCAAACAAGTGTCATCGACCTTGGGTATCCTGGCGTACTGCCTGTACTGAACAAAGAAGCGGTGAACTTTGCGATGAAAGCGGCCATGGCGCTGAACTGTGAAATCGCAACAGATACAAAATTTGACCGTAAAAACTACTTCTATCCTGATAACCCAAAGGCGTATCAAATTTCTCAATTTGATAAACCGATCGGTGAAAACGGCTGGATTGAAATTGAAGTAGAAGGCAAAACAAAACGAATCGGTATTACGCGTCTCCATTTGGAAGAGGATGCAGGGAAACTGACGCACACAGGCGACGGCTATTCACTCGTCGATTTCAACCGTCAAGGCACGCCGCTTGTTGAAATCGTATCTGAGCCAGACATTCGCACTCCAGAAGAAGCGTATGCTTACTTAGAAAAATTAAAATCCATTATTCAATATACAGGCGTTTCTGACTGTAAGATGGAAGAAGGCTCACTTCGCTGTGATGCTAACATTTCTCTTCGCCCAATCGGCCGTGAAGAGTTTGGTACAAAGACAGAGCTCAAAAACTTGAACTCATTCGCTTTCGTACAAAAAGGCCTTGAATTCGAAGAGAAGCGTCAAGAGCAAGTATTGCTTTCTGGCGGCTTGATCGAACAGGAAACCCGCCGTTATGATGAAGCGTCTAAAAAGACGATCCTGATGCGTGTCAAAGAGGGATCTGATGATTACCGCTACTTCCCAGAACCGGATTTGGTGGAGCTGTATATTGATGACGAGTGGAAAGAACGCGTAAGAGCATCGATCCCAGAGCTTCCAGATGAGCGCCGCAAACGCTACATCGATGAGCTTGGACTTCCTGCATACGATGCAATGGTACTCACGCTGACGAAAGAAATGTCTGATTTCTTTGAAGCGACCATTTCAGAAGGTGCAGAAGCGAAGCAAGCATCAAACTGGCTCATGGGTGAAGTATCTGCATACTTAAACTCTGCTCAAAAAGAGCTGGACGATACAAAGCTAACGCCGCAAGGACTTGCTGGCATGATCAAGCTCATTGAAAAAGGAACAATTTCCTCTAAGATTGCGAAAAAGGTATTCAAAGAGCTCATTGAAAATGGGGGAGATGCAGAAACAATCGTCAAAGAAAAAGGACTTGTCCAAATTTCTGACGAAGGTGCGCTGCTCAAACTTGTCACAGAAGCACTTGATAACAACCCGCAATCCATTGAAGACTTTAAAAATGGTAAAGACCGTGCGATTGGTTTCTTAGTCGGACAAATCATGAAAGCATCGAAGGGCCAAGCTAACCCGCCGATGGTGAACAAGATTCTACTTGAAGAAATCAAAAAACGCTAATTAGCAAAAAACCGCCTGATGAAATAGGCGGTTTTTTTTGCTTGAAATGACAGGGTCTTATCATAGATTCAGACCACCGCCGTATATCAATTTAGAGAATCTTTTCTTATAATGAAGCATAAGCGAAAGTGCACATTCGAAGGGGGAAAGGTGAGCTAAATCGAAAAACAGCATGTCATGTTACTGAAGAAACAGCTTCAATTGCTCCACTGCTCTTAGAACAGCAGGCTCCTCACATTTTTCTAAATTCGTCAGCATTCCTTGGATGACTGGCTTACGAGGTTCAGCTTTTGCCAGCTCTTCTTCAATCACTTCGATGGATACAACGGTATCATCAGAAAGCAGATGCTTAAGCTTTAACAAACGAAGCTCCTCTTGAAGGGAAGCAGCACTCGGCGCTTCATCGTCCCAAATGGTTTGCTTCAAAATCGGCTTCGTCTGAGAACGAAGCAAGCCTTGGACCAGATCATCAAACCGTTCGAGTATAAAGGATGAGAGCTCATCAAATGATAATTGCATTTGATCCTGTAAAAGCAGAACCTGCACATACGATTGAATAATTCCTTGAATCATGACTGACAGGTCAGTTATATATGGTTCGATCTCCTGTCCATAAGTGGTCAAGATAGAAATTTGAATTTCATCGTTCATTTGCTTTTTTACAGTTTTTGAATACTTTTTAATTTGCTGGTTTTCCGGAATAATGTTCTCGCTGAGGATCAGAATGATAAAATCTTTGTTCTCAGCAAAATGCTGAAACTGTTCAGCGATTTGTTTCTGAAAGATCTCTCTCGGCGCGAGATGCTGATTCTCTTTTCGAATCGTTTCGATAGTTTGCATCGAAGTGTCGATATAATATTCAAACGCTCGGTTGAAAAGCTGTTCTTTTGATTTGAAATGTAAATAAAATGCGCCTTTTGATATTCCGCATTCATCTGCAATTTCCTGAATGGTCGTAGAAGAAAAACCCTTTTTCGCAAACAATTGGATGCTCGCTTTAATGATTTTTTCTTTTTTTTCGTTCATGAAATAAGGCCCCTTCAGCTTTAGAATGTTACGTCAAACGCAAGTGAAATGGTTGACGGCATTGTATATCACCGTTTATTATGATATAGAATGACCAGTCAGTCAATACATAAAGGAAAATGGAGGACATAATGAATTCGATCATCAATTTTGTATTAAAGAATAAGTTCGCTGTATGGCTCATGACGATTATCGTAACAGTTGCTGGTCTATATGCCGGATTGAATATGAAACAAGAATCAATCCCAAATATCAACACTCCAGTCATTACGGTTTCTACAACGTACCCTGGCGCAACGCCGGACGAAGTATCAGATAAGGTGACAGATCCAATTGAAAAGTCGATTCAAAACCTCAATGGGGTCAGCGTAGTCACTTCTAATTCTTTTGAAAATGCATCATCCATTCAAATCGAGTACGATTATAGCAAAGACATGGATGAAGCAAAGAAGGAAATTGAAGATGCGATTAGCAATATCGATTTTCCTGAAAATGCAGAAAAACCTAAAATCGCACGCTTTAGTATTAACGCGATTCCAATTTTAGCTCTTAGTGTCTCTGGAGATAAAGAATCATTACAAGACCTTACACAAAAAGTAGAAAATGACCTCGTTCCTTCACTTCAAGGGTTAGACGGTGTCTCTTCTGTCGAAACTTCAGGACAGCAAATCAAAGAAGTGGAATTTTCGTTTAAAGAAAAGAAACTAAAAGAATACGGTTTAGATGAAGAAACCGTCCAAAACATGATCAAAGGCTCTGATGTGAATGTGCCATTAGGTTTATATACATTTGGCAACAAACAAAAATCAGTTGTTGTGGACGGCAATATTTTAAGCGTCAAAGATTTGAAAAACATGCGAATTCCAGTCACACCAAGTGCAGGCGGTGGTGCGGGAAGCGCTGGAGCTGGAGCACCTTCTAACGGCTCAGAAAACCCAGGTGCGCAAGGTGCGGAGCAGCAGGCTGGAAGTGCAAGTCAGCAGCAAGCAGCAGCTCAGCAGCCAACAGGTGGAGGTGCAGCAAGCAGTCAATCTGTAGAGCTGCCGACGATCAAGCTATCTGAGATAGCAGATATTAAAGTTGTAAAAGATGCAGAATCGATCTCTAGAACGAATGGAAAAGACAGTATCGGTCTGCAAATTGTCAAAGGCTCTGATGCCAACACAGTGAGTGTAGCAGAAGAAGTGACAAAAGAGCTTGAGAAATTCAAAAAAGACAACAAAGGCATCAAAGTAAGCACGACATATGATCAAGCAGAGCCGATTAAAGAGTCTGTCAGCACAATGCTGAACAAGGCGATCATCGGAGCAATCTTTGCGATCATTATCATTATGTTGTTCCTGCGAGATATCAAATCAACATTAATTTCGGTCATTTCCATTCCGTTATCCCTGTTGATTGCTGTTTTATTATTAAATCAGCTGGATATTACATTAAATATCATGACACTTGGTGCCATGACCGTCGCCATTGGGCGTGTGGTCGATGACTCGATAGTGGTCATAGAAAATATCTATCGACGAATGGCGTTAAAGGATGAACCATTAAAAGGCAAGGCACTCGTCAGAGAAGCCACAAAAGAAATGTTTATCCCAATTATGTCTTCGACGATTGTGACTATTGCAGTATTCTTACCGTTAGCATTAGTAGGTGGAATGATTGGTGAACTATTCATCCCATTTGCCCTAACAATTGTGTTTGCGTTGCTTGCTTCACTGCTTGTCGCTATTACAATTGTTCCAATGATGGCACACACTCTATTTAAAAAGAACCTGTACGGCACAGCGAAAAAGGTAAAAGAACATAAACCAAGCAAGCTTGCTGGCGGTTATAGACGTGTACTTAATTGGACACTCAACCATAAATGGATCACATCAGGAATTGCCATTCTTATGCTTGTCGGAAGCTTATTCTTAGCACCACTTGTCGGTGTCAGCTTCTTACCACAGGAAGCAGAGAAAACGGCGATGGTGACATACACGCCAGAGCCTGGACAAACGAGAGAACAAGCAATTGATGAAACGAAAAAAGCTGAAGAATATTTGATGAAACGTGATCATGTCAATACAGTTCAGTATTCACTAGGCTCTTCAAATGCCATGACAGCAAGTGTTGGCGGTAACTCTAACGGTGCATTATTCTTCGTACAATATGATGATGACACGCCAAACTTTGATAAAGAAAAAGATCGCGTGGTCAAAGCTCTGCAAGATAAGGCATCTAAAGGGGAATGGAAATCACAAGACTTCTCATCTGCTGGTGCAAGCAATACTGTGACGTACTATGTGTACGGGGATAAAGCAAGTGATATTGAAGGCACAGTAAAAGATGTTGAGAACATCTTAAAAGATGAGAAAAACCTGAAAAATGTCAGCACAAGCTTATCTGAGAAATACGACGAATATACGTTTAATGCAGATCAAGAAAAACTAGCGAAACTAGGTCTAACTGCTTCACAAATCGCTCAAGCGATTGCACCTCAAAATAGTGAAACAACACTGACGAAAGTCACAGAGGACGGCAAAGAACTTGATGTGAAGCTTCAAACAGAAAAAGATGAATATAAGAGCAAAAAAGATTTAGAAAATAAAAAGATCACCACACCAACAGGGCAAGAAGTTCGAATTGGTGATGTCGTAAAAGTAAAAGATGGTTCGACAGCAAATACGGTGACAAAACGTGATGGGAAAATCTACGCAGAAGTGTCTGGTGACATGACAACAGACAACGTCTCAAGTGTAACGCAGGATGTTCAGAAGAAAGTCGACAAGCTTGATGTGAAATCTGGCGTAACGATTGACACAGGCGGCGTAAGTGCGGATATTGAGGAATCCTTTACACAGCTTGGTCTCGCAATGCTTGCAGCAATTGCCATTGTGTACCTCGTTCTCGTCATCACATTTGGCGGAGGTCTTGCACCATTTGCGATTCTATTCTCACTACCATTTACGGTAATTGGTGCACTTGTCGGACTGTTTATAGCAAAAGAAACCATCAGCTTAAATGCCATGATTGGATTGCTTATGCTGATCGGGATCGTTGTGACCAATGCCATTGTCTTCATTGACCGCGTTATTCATAAAGAAAACGAAGGTCTTTCAACAAGAGAAGCATTACTGGAAGCAGGTACAACAAGATTACGACCAATCTTAATGACGGCACTTGCAACGATTGGTGCACTGCTGCCACTCGCATTAGGATTTGAAGGCGGAAGCCAGATCGTATCAAAAGGACTTGGTGTTACCGTAATTGGCGGTTTAACAAGTTCTACACTTCTCACATTGGTTATCGTGCCAATCGTGTATGAAATGTTAAGCAAGTTTAGACGTAAGAAAAAGTACGCAGATGAAGAATAAGAGGAAGCCCCGCCAATGAGCGGGGCTTTTTTTATTTTGAAATCTGACAAACAGCTTTTCTCATAAGTTCTTCAAATGCGTGGAAAAAGGCATCACGATCGACATGGTCAATCACTTGAATTGATTTTCCATCTGGATGCTCTTCGGTGCGTCCTTGCTTTGGCGTCTCGGTATAAACGATCGCATTAACTTCTTTTGAACGGGTAAATGATGTAGATGCAAGAGTAATCGTTGTCAGCACATCCCATAAGTAATACGTCGAGTTCGTCTCATGATGAATGAGCGGCGGGCAAAAGGCGTAGCACTGACCGATAAAATCTATTCCAATATGAGAACGAAGGGAAGCCCAGCGCTGACGTACATCAAGTGTAAGCGGGACTTGATTTGTACTTTCAAGTGCGACCATTTCAATAGGAAACGGTTCCTGAAAGACAGTGCTCACAGCATAAGGATCCCAAAATGCATTCCATTCTGCTGTCCCGTCATGCTCGGGCTCTTCAACATTGCCTTTTTCAAGGAACGTGCCGCCCATCCACACCAATTTCTCAATTTTATTAGAGATCGAAGGATCTTCTTCTAAAGCGCGTGCAAGATCTGTGAGCGGACCAGTAAAGAGCAGGGTGACAGGTTCTTTTGCCTTCTTAACTGTTTCAATTAGATGAAGGTGTGCTGGCAGCTTGGACACTTTAGTATCAACAGTGCCTTTTTCATTTAAAATTGGCAGAGCATCTACATAAAAAGCATGCATGCGCCACTCCTTCGGAAATGGATTGACGCCTCTAGAAGTTGAAGCAGCGACTTCAATTTCATAAGGACTGAATCGATCAATGATTTTTTGAGATGCACTAAGAGCAGGCTCTAAATAACAATCAGCAGGAATCACAGACATTCCGATGACTTTCAGATGTTCCATTTGAAGGAGAAGAAATAAAGAGACGAGGTCATCAACACCGCCGTCATGATTAAAATAGACAGGCTTTTTCATCGCATATCATCCTTTACAGTGTTTTCTTTTATCTTATCAGAATGCTTTCTTGCTGAGGGAGATTGGCTAGGAGATTTCACATAATTAGGTGGTTGTTTTGTTGCCATTTTCAAATCTCATAGTATAATTAAAGGTTGTTAGTGGTGAAAATAGATTGCATAATGAATATAGGATGATGATGAATGAAACGTGCTCGAATTATATACAATCCGACATCTGGGCGTGAACTCTTCAAGAAGAATTTACCGCAGGTTTTGCAAAAATTTGAACAAGCTGGCTATGAAACTTCTTGTCATGCGACGACATGTGCAGGAGATGCCACGCAAGCAGCAGAAAAAGCCGCACAGAGAGATTTTGATTTAATTGTAGCAGCAGGTGGAGACGGCACGATCAATGAAGTCGTCAACGGACTAGCACCGCTTGAAAAAAGACCAAAACTAGGAATTATTCCAGTTGGAACAACAAATGACTTCGCAAGAGCACTTGGAATTCCACGAGAAGGTGTTTTGAAAGCGACAGATGCCATTATTGAGGGTGTAGCGAAGCCGCTTGATATCGGTAAAGTCAATGGCCATTATTTTATTAATATTGCTGGCGGCGGCCGGTTAACAGAGCTCACCTATGAGGTGCCTAGTAAACTGAAGACCATGCTTGGACAGCTTGCTTATTATTTAAAAGGCATGGAGATGCTTCCTTCTATCCGCCCGACAGAAGTCGAAATTGAATATGACGGCAAATTGTTTCATGGAGAAATCATGCTGTTTCTTGTTTCACTCACAAACTCAGTAGGCGGCTTTGAAAAACTAGCGCCAGATTCCATTTTAGATGATGGGATGTTTGACCTCATCATTCTAAAGAAGGTCAATCTAGCAGAAGCTATTCGAGTGGTCAGCCTTGCACTCAGAGGCGAGCATATTCATGATAACAATGTCATCTACGCAAAAGCGAATCGCGTGAAGGTAGATGTAAAAGATAAAATGCAATTGAATTTAGATGGTGAATACGGCGGCATGCTGCCAGGTGAATTTGAAAACCTGTATCGCCATATTGAATTTATTGTGCCAAAAGCAACAGCTGAAAAAATAGGGTGAAGACTGAACTTGGTTCCTTATGGCGGCCAAGTTTTTCTTTGCAAATGAGGTGATAAAATTGGTGAAAATGAAACCGCCTGTTGAAAAGAATGAATACTACAATGTAACCTTCGAAGACTTAACGCATGAAGGTGCAGGTGTAGCAAAAATTGAAGGATTCCCTGTCTTTGTACCAAATGCCCTTCCTGACGAACAAGGGCAAATCAAAGTCACACGAGTCAAAAAAGGATTTGCTTTTGGACGACTCATGGAGCTGACAAAGGAAAGTCAGCACAGGCAAGATGCGCCATGTCCCATTTACAAGCAGTGCGGCGGCTGTCAAATTCAGCATATGAGCTATGAAGGCCAACTGCTTTTTAAACAGAAACAAGTAAAGGACGTTTTAGAGCGGATCGGCAAGCTTGATATGAGCCGTGTAAAAGTTCATCCTGTACTCGGCATGGAAGACCCTTGGAATTACCGAAACAAAGCACAAGTTCCAGTTGGCGAACGCGAAGGCGGACTTGTTGCAGGGTTTTATCAGCAACGTACTCATGAAATCATTGATATGGAAAAATGTTTAATTCAACAGTCAGAAAACGACGAAGTGGTACAGGCAGTAAAAGACATATGCAATGCGTTTGGCATCAAAGCATATAACGAAGAGCGGCACAAAGGCTGGCTGCGTCATGTGATGGTTCGCTACGGTATTGCAACAGGTGAAATGATGGTTGTGTTTGTGACTAGAACGGCTGACTTTCCGCAAAAGCAGCAGGTGATTGAGCAGATTATAGCACGCTTCCCACATGTTCGGTCAATTGTACAAAACGTGAATTCAAAGAAAACAAATGTCATTTTCGGAGACGAAACAACCGTTTTATGGGGCGAAGAATACATTTATGACACGATTGGCGACATCAAATTTGCCATTTCAGCCCGCTCCTTTTATCAAGTAAACCCAGCTCAAACAAAGGTGCTTTATGACAAAGCGCTTGAATATGCAGAGCTGCAAGGAGAAGAAACTGTCATCGATGCCTACTGCGGAATCGGTACGATTTCCTTATTTCTCGCACAAAAAGCAGGCAGAGTATATGGCGTAGAAATTGTGCCAGAAGCGATTGAAGACGCAAAACGCAACGCTGCCTTAAACGGAATCAACAACGTCGAATTTGCAGTCGGCGAAGCAGAAACGGTCATCCCAAACTGGTACAAAGAAGGCATCAAAGCAGACACCCTCGTCGTCGATCCGCCAAGAAAAGGCTGTGACGAAGCACTGCTTGATACGATTTTAAAGATGAAACCAAAACGAGTTGTGTATGTGTCTTGTAATCCCGGGACGCTCGCCCGTGATTTGCGTATTCTTGAAGATGGTGGGTATGTGATAGAGGAAGTGCAGCCTGTGGATATGTTTCCGCATACAAACCATGTGGAGTGTGTAGCAAGTCTTGTGATTAATCAGTAATGTATTGAGACATCCCGATTTCGTGAAAAACATCGATATCGGGATATTTTTATTTTTGCCTGCTCTAATTACATAAAATAGGTTAACCAGAGGTCAAAAATTAATATTTACCTCGCATTTGGTTATGAAATGTCCTTTTTTGCAATTTTGCCCGGTTCATATTAAAGTATATAATGATAAAAATTGCTGAAAGACTTTATAGAAGGACATGCCCTTTAGGCGCTATGTCATGAGAGGAATTGGATGAAAGATGAGTAAAAATTTCTGGCTTGATTTACCGCGGCCATTTTTTATATTAGCACCAATGGAAGAAGTGACAGATGTTGTGTTTCGTCATGTTGTGAGTGAGGCGGCGAGACCTGATGTGTTTTTTACAGAGTTTACGAACAGTGAGAGCTATTGCCACCCTGATGGTATTCAAAGTGTGAAGGGGCGTTTAACCTTTACAGAGGATGAGCAGCCGATTGTTGCTCATATTTGGGGAGACAAGCCTGAGAACTTTAGACAAATGAGTATTGGAATGGCGGAGTTAGGATTTCAGGGGCTTGATATTAATATGGGTTGTCCTGTCCCTAATGTTACGCAAAACGGGAAGGGCAGTGGCTTGATTCTTCGTCCAGATGTTGCGGCAGAGCTGATTCAAGCGGCAAAAGCTGGGGGATTACCTGTCAGCGTCAAAACAAGACTTGGTTTTACTGAAGTCGATGAATGGCGCGGGTGGCTTAGACACATTTTGGAGCAAGACATTGTGAATTTATCAATCCATCTTCGCACAAGAAAGGAAATGAGCCAGGTGGATGCGCATTGGGAGCTCATTCCTGAGATCAAAAAACTTCGTGATGAAGTAGCACCTGATACTCTTTTGACAATCAATGGTGATATTCCTGATCGTCAAACAGGCTTAAAGCTCGCTGAACAGTATGGAGTGGACGGTGTGATGATTGGGCGTGGGATTTTCCATAACCCATTTGCTTTTGAAAAAGAGCCAAAGGAGCATACAAGTGATGAACTGCTCGGTCTTTTAAGATTACATCTTGATCTCCATGATCAATACTCATCACTAGGTCTACGTCCATTCAAGGCACTTCACCGTTTCTTTAAGATTTATGTAAAAGGATTCAGAGGAGCGAGTTTCTTAAGAAATCAATTAATGAACACATCATCAACAGATGAAGTGCGTGCAATGCTGGATGAGTTTGAAGCGAGAAATCAAGAACAATCATGACCAAAAAGAGGAGGGGGAACCCTTCTTTTTTTTATTTAATAGGACTATTAAACTAGTTCGCTTAAATGGTGAAATGAGATAGAAATAACAATTGGAGGTATTTTATTTGAAACCATTTTGGGATAGAGAAAGCGAAGAAACATTTAAGAAAATCAATGAGAAAGGCATTGCAAAAGCGGAAAAGAAGCTAGGCGTCATCTTGCCTGATACATATAAGAAACTTATCCTCGAACAAAATGGCGGGTATACCCTGCATAATGCTTTTCCAACGGATCAACCGAATGGATGGGCAGAGGATCATGTGTCATTTGATCATTTAAGAGGAATTGCCAAAAATGAAGGCATTATGGATAGTGATTATTTAATAGAAGAATGGGAATTGCCTGAGGGACTTGTGCTCATTTCTGGTGATGGTCATACGTGGATTGCATTGGATTACAGAGAAACGAAGGAACATCCACCGATTCACTACTTTGATCTAGAAGATGAGACGGATTTCAAATTAGCGGATTCGTTTGATGAACTGATTGCTGGGCATTATACTGCTGAATAACATTCATAGGAAAAGGCAGCCGCAAGTAGATATATTTCATCAAATCCGTGTTATACAGTGTTTTTTGAGAGAGACAAAAGAGTCTCTCTTTTTTTTGCGAAGCAACATTGAATCTCTCTCCAAAACTGTACCTGTTATGTTTAAGTCCTATTATTCAATTGGTTCACTTTCCACTCACTAAATTTCCTGACGATAATATCTGCCACAATGTAAAATGGCAGAAAGCTGGAGTTGTCCACTTTGTTATATAAGTGAAACGGGGTGCTGCTTACATAGATGTTAAACATGGCATTTTGTGCAAGGAGGTTATTCCTCAATGTGGTCATGCTGATAAATTTGATATGCCTTGTTTTCACCAATTGAATGATTTCATCTAAATTCTTCGATTCACCTGATAAAGAAATGATAAATAAAAGGTCATCCTCACCAAATTCAATGATTCCATCTGTTAAGTCTCGCTTGCTTCGTAATACTTGGGATTTTTTATGCAGTGACCATAGCTGCCGTTGTACATCATTGGCCAAATCGAGCTGTGCTGTTCCTGTACCATAAATATAAATATACGGTGCACGATCTATCAGTTGATTTAATTGATGAAAGTCCAGCTGCTCCATATATTTTCTTGTCTGCTGGATATCTTGATCGAGCAGCTTCATTAAATCCTGTGTTGTCTCTTCAGTGAAAGCATTTAATTTCACATAAGACTTTAAGTCACTGTAGCCGTCGAACCCTATTTTCTTGGCAAGCCTATGAATGGATGAGATGGAAGTATGAGCATAGCGAGCAAGGTCCTGAATTTTCATTGTCTTCATTTCTTCAAGATGATCATGGATCGTTTTAATAATGTGCAGGTCATTCTTATTTAAATCTTCGAAGTATTCATTTACCAGCTTGTCCAGTATCATGCGATGTGCCCTCCAACATGAAAATATTTTCTTCCTGTGAAAATATAATCTAATGTTACAACTTGATTTCTAAATACGTCAAACCTATTGGTTTTTGTAAGCGCTGCCTTTACAGTGATGTTATGGATCAAGCAAAGGGGTTATGCTTATGAATGCAATCAAGCGGTTTGGCAGTGCTATGGTAGTTCCTGTACTTTTATTCGCGTTTTTTGGTATTGTTGTCGGCCTCGCGACTTTATGTAAGAATCCAGCGATTATGGGGGAAATGGCTGAAGAAGGTACGATGTGGTACAAGGTTTGGTCACTGATTGAAAGCGGGGGATGGACGATTTTCAATCATATGGAATTAGCCTTTGTGATTGGATTGCCCATCTCACTTGCAAAAAAAGCGCAAGCACGTGCGACGCTCGCAGCTTTGATGATTTATCTCGTATTTAACAATTATATTCATGCTATTTTGACACTTTGGCCGTCTACTTTTGGTGTTGATTTATCGCAAGGTGTCGAGAACGTAGCGGGAGTAAAAGAAATTGCGGGTATACCTACGCTGGATACAAGTATCATTGGTGCGGTGATGATATCTGGAATCGTCATTTGGATTCATAATCGTTTTTATGATCAAAAGCTGCCTGAGATGCTCGGGATTTTTCAGGGGCTTGTATTTGTTGTCATCATCGGATTCTTTGTGATGATTCCTATTGCTTTTATCGTTGCTTTTGTATGGCCCTATGTTCAGCAGGGGATTCAATCTCTCCAAGGGTTCATGGCACAGTCTGGTTATATTGGTGTCTGGCTGTTTCATTTCTTGGAAAGGGTGTTAATTCCAACAGGACTTCACCATTTTATTTATACACCTTTTGAGTTTGGTCCAGCGGCTGTAAATGGGGGGTTAAAACCATATTGGATTGCTCACTTAAATGAATTTGCGTCCTCAACTTCTGATTTGAAGGATCTTTATCCATACGGATTTTTATTGCATGGGAATATTAAGATGTTCGGCTGTTTAGGGATAGCTCTAGCCATGTATTTTTCTACACCGAAAGAAAACAGAAAAAAGGTTTTGGCATTGGTATTACCCGCCACATTGACAGCCATATTTGCCGGAATTACAGAACCGCTTGAATTTACGTTTCTATTTCTCGCGCCTTATTTATTTGTGATACATGCACTTCTTGGAGCGACCATGGTGACAATCATGAATATGTTTGGTGTTGTCGGAATGATGGGTTCCGGGCTTATCGAGATAGCTGCATTGAACTGGATTCCGCTCTCTTCAAATCATGGAGGGATTTATCTGATCCAAGCGATGATTGGACTTCTCTTTACAGCAGTGTATTTTGTCATCTTTAGATGGATGATTGTGAAATTTGATATTCCATTACCAGGACGAAAACACGAGGAGGAGACGAGGCTATATACAAAACAAGATTATGAGAATGCTTATAAAAAAGGGCATGACCAAAAGAAAGCGCCCGTTTATGCGTCTGAGTATGAAGAGAAAGCCGTTTATTTCTTAGAAGGCCTTGGCGGTAAAGAAAACATTAAAGATGTGACAAACTGTGCCACGCGTCTGCGTATTACAGTGATTGACCCTAGCTTGGTGAAAGATAGGGACTACTTTACAGAAAATAAACTGGCACACGGCATGGCGAAGAGTGGTCAAAGCATTCAAATCATTGTTGGCTTAAGTGTACCGCAAGTAAGAGAGTCCTTTGAGACAAAACTTTCATTAGATTGAAAAAGGAGCTGGATATGATGAAAAGATTTAATATTACTATTGCTGGAGGCGGAAGTACATTTACACCGGGAATCATTTTGATGCTGTTAGACTATCTAGATGAGTTCCCAATTCATACAATTAAACTCTATGATAATGATGAAGCTAGACAAAAGACGATTGCAGATGCATGTGAGATTATGTTAAAAGAACGAGCACCAGAAGTACGATTACTGGCAAGCACGGACCCAGAAGAAGCCTTTACTCAAGTCGATTTTGTGATGGCGCATATTCGTGTCGGCAAATATGCAATGCGTGAATTAGATGAGAAAATTCCATTGAAGCATGGAGTCGTCGGACAGGAAACATGCGGTCCAGGCGGAATAGCTTACGGAATGCGGTCCATTCCAGGTGTATTAGAACTTGTCGATTATATGGAAAAATACTCACCTGATGCTTGGATGTTAAACTATTCTAACCCTGCAGCGATAGTAGCAGAGGCAACACGTAAGCTAAGACCGAATTCTAAGATTTTAAACATATGTGATATGCCAATTGGCATTGAAGAATTAATTGCAAAGAATTTAGGCTTATCTTCACGGAAAGAATTAGAAGTCGATTACTATGGTTTAAATCATTTTGGCTGGTGGACCGATATTCGAGATAAATCAGGAAATAGCTTAATGCCTGAGGTGATTAAGCATGTAAGCCAGCATGGTTATGCAACAGATGGCACATCTGAATTAGAACAGCAGAAGAGCTGGAACAGCACATTAAAAAAGGCTAAAGATATTCAAGCACTTGATCCAAAAACGGTACCGAATACGTATTTGAAATACTATCTATTTCCAGATGAAGAAGTGGCACATTCAAATATCGAGTTCACACGTGCCAATGAAGTGATGGAGGGACGGGAAGCTTTTGTTTTTAGTGAATGTCAGGCTATCATTGATAAAGGAACTGCAAAGGAAACAAAGCTGACCATTGATGAGCACGCTTCTTATATTGTTGATTTAGCAAGAGCTATTGCTTTTAATAAAAAGGAACGGATGCTGATGATTGTAGAGAACAATGGCGCCATTAGGAACTTTGATCCAACAGCCATGGTCGAAATTCCTTGTATTGTTGGGAGCAGCGGTCCAGAAAAATTAGTAGTTGGAGAGATTCCAAGATTCCAAAAAAGTCTCATGGAGCAGCAAGTTGGCGTAGAAAAACTAGTAGTAGAAGCATTTGAAGAAGGGTCCTATCAAAAACTATGGCAGGCTATCACATTATCGAAAACGGTGCCGAGTGCTAAAGTAGCAAAAGATATTTTAGACGACTTAATTATGGCAAATCAAGCATTTTGGCCAGAGTTAACATAACAAAAGAATAAGCAATATGGGCGTCACAGCGCTCATATTGCTTATTTGTTTTTTTTAACCGATGTATTGTGATGGAGAGGAAAAGGCCCCCTTACTCTGCACTCTCCTCAACCTCACGGCTATCCTCTGTTTCACCAATATAAATAGGGCCGTTAGCGTGGTCGATTCGGATTGGCCATTCGTATGGAATTTGAAGACGTCTAGCAATGGCTCTCCAGAATTTTGTGGAATCCAATTCGAATTCTTGGAAGTCTTTTAATAAGTCTTTGTAAGACGAGCCATCAAATTGAATGTACATATCTTGAAGGCGCATGAACGCAACATGTCTCACTTCAAGTGCTGCTGCGGCTTCCATTTCTTCTTCTGTTGCTTCTCCGATGATTGTACCTGCGGGCGGAAGCATGTCGTATACGTTAAATTCCTCTTCTTCTTCGTGTGCTGCATTGTGCTGTTGATCTGACATTTTTCTTCACTCCTTCTCGTTCTCAATCAAAACTTTATTCCGTGCTTACTTCTATTATCGGAAGGAAATGTGAAATGTGGAATGAAAAGTGGAGCAGATCCACAACACTTGCTTTTTTCTCTTGAATCATCTATGATCAATTGTAGATATAAAAGGTCTATAATAGATAGAAAGGAGTTTTCTCATGAAATATTCTAAAGCGACCAACTATGCGCTGCATACGATGGTGTTTTTAACTCTTGCGCCAAAGGGTAAAGCGATTGGCGTTGAGCCTCTTGCTAAGATGCAAGACCTTTCACCAACCTATTTATCCAAAATTTTAACAAAGCTTGTGAAGGCGGGATTGATTGAGTCTACACCTGGTGCAAAGGGAGGATACACCCTTATCAAACGAAAGGAAGACATTTCGTTTTTAGATGTCATTCAGGCTGTAGAAGGACAAACGAATTTATTTCGCTGCTCTTTAGAGCACGACTCCTTCATGCCTCATGATGGCTGTTTGATTGAACAAGTCATGCAGGATGTGGAAACGAAAATGCAGGAGACGTTAAGTCAAAAACGGTTAATTGATATTGCGAACCAAATTGAACAGACAGAAAAAAATCCATTTTTCAACGTGTGATTTTTTTGAACTAATTATAGATATTAAGTGTCTTTAAAGTCTTGAATAAAAAAGGAGAGATTTTTATGATATTAGATTGTGCCATTATCGGAGGCGGGCCAGCCGGATTAAGTGCAGCACTTGTTGTAGGAAGAGGCAGAAAGCAGGTCATTGTATTCGATGATGAGCTGCCAAGAAATCGAGTGACGCAGGAATCACATGGATTTATTACAAACGATGGAATGACACCATTTGAGATTAGACAAGCCGGAGAGGCAGATCTTCAAAAATACCCTCATATCCAAATGAAACGAAGTAGAATTGTTGATATACAAAAGAAAGAGGAAAGCTTTACGTTACTGACACATGAGGGGGATGCATTTGAAGCGAAAAAAATCATCCTAGCAACAGGTCTTCAGGATATACTGCCAGAGATCGAAGGAATTCATGATGTGTATGGAAAAACGTTGTTTAGCTGTCCTTTCTGTGATGGATGGGAATTAAAGGAGAAAGCACTTGCCCTCATTGCAGAGAATCAGCGAGCCTTGCACATGGCTAAGCTTCTTTCCAATTGGACAAAGGATTTGATCGTGTTTACGAATGGGCACATGTTAGCTGAAGAAGACAAGACGCTTCTGACGGCACATTCTATTCAAGTCATTGATGTGCCAATTGTGTCGATTGATCATGACAATGGACAGCTGCGCTCTCTACAGCTTGCGAATGGGGAGATAGTGAATAGGGAAGGCGGTTTTGTCGCAAGTGAATTCAAGCAGTCAGCCCCATTTCCCGAAAAGCTTGGCTGTCAAATGACGAAGAATGCGGGGATTGAAACAGATATTCTTGGACGTACAACCGTCAGTGGTGTCTTTGCATGTGGTGATAATTTAGGCGGTCCTGCTCAGTTAGTTCTCGCAGCATCAGCTGGAAGCCAGGCAGGAATGGGCGTCATTCATGAACTTGTGCAAGAAGAATTTCAAGAAAAAACATCTCTATGAAAAGAGATGTTCAGCGGAGAGCGGTTTTCCATTTTGTTAAGACGTGAGCTGTCCATTCAAAAAGTGCGTAGATAACAAAGAAGATCAGGATCCAGCTGCTGACATCGACCCATACATTGGTGATCTGAATGATGTTCGCCTGATCAAGTCCAGCCTGTATCCACATGGTGATCAGTGCTGTAAGGAACACTTGTAAAAACCATTTTGATGTTTTCAATTGGCCACACCTCCATCTCTTTCTATCATATAAGAAATGACAGTTTATTTCCAATTGTTTTCCTATACGTTTCAACGGTAAAATAAGAAATAAAACGAGTGAAAGGGAAGCAAATGAGCGATCAAACCAATAGATTTTTAAAAAATCATTTTCCTGATCTTATCCTCACGCCGCCGCTTTTTTATGGGTGGCCTATTGGGCTTCGGTTTGAAGTGGCAGATTGGTCATTAGGAAAAGAATCGATTTTATTAGAAAAAGCGGGAGATCGTGCTTTAGAGATTGTGAAATATGCTTTTGATCCAGAAGACGAGATGCTGCTTGTAACGGATGTGTATACAGAACATGAACATGAATTAACGAAGCGTAAGCTCTTGGTATACCAGAAATATGTCAATCGAAAAATGCGTTACCGATTGCGTCATGAGCTTTTGACTTATGTACACCCAGAAATAGAAGAGAGCATGAAGTTAGAGCGGTTTACAATCAACTGCCGTCTGCGAGATATTCGGTTGCGCCCTTTGCTTCATGCGATATGCCAAGAAGGTTTTTTTACACCAAATCAGATTTTGAAGGGAAGACTGGGGTATGAAATCTATCTTATCAATCTTTCTAAAAAAATGATTTTTCACTTATATGATGATCGAGGCTGTGATCTCATTGCGGCAGAGCCGGAACATTTAAGACCAGTCTATGAAGGCTTACAGCACTGGCTATTAGACTATGATCGCGCTCAGATGGACCGCCTGTTTGCAGCGAAATAAGAAAAACCGCACTTTCGACAAGTGCGGCTTCTTTTTATGCTTCTACTTTATTGAAGAACTGCGGCAAATATTCTTTGTGTGCTTCTAGCATTTCATCTAGGATGCTTTTTGCAATGGCATCTGATGGGACAAGCGGGTTGATGGTCATTGCGACAAGAGCTGTATTGTAATCGCCTGTCACGGCTGCTTCAGCAGCTACACGTTCAAAGGATTTAATTTGAGAAATGAGTCCTTTGACAGCAACTGGCATTTCACCAACAGCGATTGGTTTAGGACCGTCTTTTGTGATAACGCAGTTGAGTTCAACGGCAGAATCATTTGGAATGTCACTAATTGCCCCATTATTAATGGTGTTTACAGGCTGAATGTCATGCTTGTCGTTATAAATGGATGCAATCAAGTTACAAGCTGCATCACTGTAGTAGGCACCGCCTCGTTTTTCAAGCTGTGGCGGCTTGATGTCGAGATCAGGGTCTTTGTAAAGCTCAAACAGATCATTTTCTAATGCGCGAACGACTTCAGCACGAGTTCCTTCATTTGCTGCTGCTTTCTTTTCCTCAGCCAGCATATCACTTGTTTTGTAGTAGTAACGGTGATACGGACAAGGAATGACGCCAAGCCCTTTTAAGAAATCAGCATCCCATGGAATCGCTTGAATGTTGTTCATCGACATGCTGGAGTTTGGATCAGCCATGTCTTCAATGACTTGATCCATGATGCTTTTGCCGTCTAAGAATACATTAAGCCCAAAGACCATATGGTTTAATCCAGCAAAGCTGACTTCAACTCTGCTTGCGTCGACATCAAGTCCTTTGGCAATTCCCATGCGAATACCGATAGGCACGTTACATAAACCAACGACTTTGCGATGGTTTGAATAACGAAGAACGGCTTCAGTGACCATACCAGCTGGATTTGTGAAATTCACAAGCCATGCATTCGGGCAAAGCTCTTCAATATCTTTGACAATATCAAGAATGACAGGAATGGTGCGAAGTCCTTTGAATAGACCCCCTGGACCATTTGTTTCTTGACCAATGACATCATATTTTAAAGGGATGCGTTCATCCTTCATACGTGCTTCAAGAAGTCCGACACGGAATTGTGTTGTGACAAAATCAGCATCTACAAGTGCTTTCCTGCGATCTAAAGTTAAATGAACCTCGATCGGAAGACCTGCTTTTTTGACCATGCGTTTTGCAAGATTTCCGACGATCTCAAGCTTTTCTTTTCCCGCTTCAATATCAACGAGCCAAAGCTCGCTAATCGGAAATTCATCGTACCGTTTAATGAATCCTTCTACAAGCTCTGGTGTATAGCTTGATCCTCCACCAATTGTGACAACCTTTAATCCTTTTGCCATGTTCTGCACCTCCGAATAATGTAACGCGCAATGTTATAATAGAGAAAAGTCTTTTTTATTTTGTACATCTATAGCTTATCGTTAGAGCATCTCGTGCGTAAATGACTTCAGCGTCTTTAGGCAAGGGTGCCCTATTTAGAGATTTGTTACATAAAAGAAACACATTGTGACATGTTGTTGGAGAAAGGGGAAGTCAGATGTTTTCAAGTGAGATCATTTCCAGCTTTAATGAACTAGAAAGCGCTTTATACCGATATATCATGGAAAACAGTGAAAAGGTCGTGTACATGAGAATTCGAGACCTTGCAGATGCTGCGCATATTTCTACTTCGTCTGTCCTTCGCTTTTGCCGAAAAGTAAATTGTGAAGGCTTTTCAGAGTTTAAAGTGAAGCTCAAAATGTATTTAGAATCAGAGCAGACACCTACTCTAAAAAGCACCCAGCACTTTTTGTATGAATTTATTGAACGTACCCTAAAAGGGGACTTTGAAGGGAAGATTAAAGAGGCAGCAAGGCTCATTGCCGATGCGAAAAATGTGCTGTTTATTGGCACGGGCAGTTCTGGCATTTTGGCGCAGTATGGGGCAAGGTACTTTTCAAGTCTTGAGAAATTTTCATTTTACATCAATGATCCGTTTTTTCCGATGAATATGCAGTATTTAGACAATAGTGTCACCATTGTGCTGTCTGTATCAGGAGAGAACAGTATTACGATTGATCATATTTCGAAGTTAAAAAGAGAAGGCAGCACAATCATTAGTATTACGAATAACCAGCACTGCACGATTTCGCGTATTTCAGATTTAAATATTGCCTACTACGTCACAGATGAGCGGGTTCACAGAGCCAATATCACCACACAGACGCCAGTTGTGTATATTTTAGAAGCCATGGCCCGTGACATGTTCGCGATGTTAAAAGAAAAGTAAAAGAGCCGCTCATACATCAGCTGCTCTCTTTTTTCTGCTTTATAAAAGAAAGGATGGCAATGCCGGAACAGACGAGTACAAACAGACCTCCTAGCAAATACACAAATCTCGTTCCAAATGTATCCGCAATCAATCCAACAAAGAAAATAGATAAACTGACAGACATAGAAGAGAGGACGTATTGAGCTGAATACACTTTTGATAAGTCATGGACTGGCGTTTCTGTTTGAAGAATGGTTTGCTGAGAAACATCCCGAATTTGATAGGCTGGCCCCATTAAAATACAAAGCAGCAACGCAAGCCATGGCAGGCTGTTCAGCGAAAACAGAATGGTCAGCACTGCATAAATAAAAGAGCCTGCTGCCATAAAGAGGAGAAGCTGTTTTTGAATAAACCGGCTCAGCCATGCAGCCAAGATCCCGCCTATAATGGCACCTATATAATAAGCAGCATTGATAAATCCCCACCATTCCTCACCTTGCTTTAAAACAAGAGTGACAAAGGCAAGCGTAACCGGTCCGACCCACAAAGCACCTGCAATATTTTCACAAACATCCATGAAGGTCAGGGTGCGCACCGTTTTGTTGGTCCAAATGATCTTCCAGCCTTCCTTGAACCTGTTCATCGTATTTGCTTTTTGAACCGTGTCTTCTTGCTTGAGTAGAGAAAAAACAGGGATGATAAATAGATAAGACAACACAATCATGAAACAAGAAGCCCACATTAAATAAAACGGGCCAATCAACAGGACAAGCATTCCAGTAAACGTATAGCCGGCAATTTGAACAGATTGATAAAAAATGGAGGCTGTACTGTTCGCTTTCACAAGCTGATTTTCTGGCACAAGTATCGGCATGATGGCCTGTAATAAAGGACTAATAAGCCCGCCTGTGATGGAAATTAAAATGAACGCGCTAAACAGCCAGACTAGATGCTGCTGAAAGAAATGAAATTGGGATGTGAATACAACGAGCATCGCAATCCGTAAAAGAGGGACCCATTTCAATAGACGATCGGCTTGAAAGTGAGCGGTCAAAACAGGAGAGATAAGCCCGGCCAATAGCTGACATAGCGTTCTTATTAGCGGAAATACAGCCGCATAGGCAACAGATTGTGTATCTTGATAAATAACTAACGTGATGATCATCAAAAATAGAATATCACTCAGCATGAGAAGGCTTTTACTGCCTGTATAACACCAAAACTTGTTTCCCATATCAAACCGGCTCCTTTTCAAAAACAAGTTTAGTATAGCATGGTGATGAAGGGTCCTTAGGCTTTCCATTGAAAAATACATCTTAAGGATGAGAAGATTGTGATAAGCTAAATGAAGAACATTGTAAGGAAAGGGGTTCAATCGATTGAAAAAATTACCGGCACATGACTTTTTGGACAAACACGACATCCCATATGAGATCAAAACATTTTCTTCCGAAACAGAAAAGGGAGCAGCAAATGTAGCGGCAGCCCTTGGTTTTCGTGAAAGACAAATGATTAAAACATTGATTTTTGAAACAGGAGAAGGGGAGCAGCTGCTTGTGATGGTTGGCGCTGATCAGCATATTAAGTCAGGGAAACTAAAGAAAGCGGCCGGCTCCCGTAATATAAAAATGGCTTCACCGGAGAAGGTTCTTGAAGTGACGGGCTATCGCATTGGTTCGATTCCGCCGTTTTGCTGGCAGCCAGAAGGATTCCGCACCATTATTGAGGCTTCATTATTAGGAGAGGAGATATTAGGTGTTGGGGCAGGCGAATGGGGAAATGAAATCCTCATCACACCAGAACAATTAGTGAAAGCCTCAAAAGCTGTACCGTTTGACATCGTGCAGCCAGCCGAATAGAAAAAAAGTGCCTGTTTCTGAAGCAGGCACTTTTTTAATTGGCAGCAGGCGTAGTAAATGGACCGATACCTTTCATTTGCAGGAAGGCATCTACGGTTCTATTTTCTTCAAGATCATTCGCCCGTTTGCACACAACAACCGGTCTGACGATCTCAATGCCTTCAATGTACACGCGCCCAATTTCTTTCCGCTTGAGACTGCCTTGAACCGCATCACGGGGAACAAGGGTAATGCCATATCCAGCTTTGATCATTTGAATCGCTTCATGAACTCCGCTGAATTGTAAATCAACGGTCGGTTTTTTGATCCCTTTCGAGGTAAATAATGAAAAGAGTTTATCTCTTGTGGAACTGCCTTCTTCACGCATCAAAAAAGGCTCCTGACTCAGGCGCTCTAGCGGGACCGTTTTTCCGTTCAACTGATGGTCTGCCGGCACAATAAAATCATAGCTCAAATTCGTTAAATGAGAGGTGAGAATCTCCTCATGGTGCAGATCTTCGATCACAGCGATGGCGACATCTGATTCATATTGAAGCAGGCTCTCTAAAACTTGAGCGGAGTTTCCGCTTTTTAATTCAATTTCTGTCTGTGGTGAAGATGTTTTAAAGGCAGCAAGCCAATCTGGCAGTAAAAAGTTAAGTGGTACATAGGTAGAAGCGATGCGGAGCCGCCCCTTTTTTCCGTTTTGTAAAAGTGTGATCTGATATTCTACTTCCTTTTCAGCCTCGAACACTTGCCGGGCATAAGGGTATAGAATTTTCCCCATTTCCGTAAGTGTAATGCCTCTGCCATTTCGTTTAAACAGACGGAACCCGATCTCACTTTCAATGCTTCTAAGCTGAGCCGTGACAGCTGGCTGTGTCAATGACAGTACATCTGCTGTTTGTGTAACGCTTTTTGTCTCTGCGACCTTTGCAAATATCCGAAGGGCATGTAAATTCAACTTTGCACCACCTATCAATTATTTTGATGTTTTAATCAAAAACATTCATTAGATTTATTATAAGGCATCCCTTATCGTAAAGGTAGAGAAGGGGGAAGGGAAAATGGATCATCGTCAAAAGCAAGTGGTCTCAATATCGCTTATCACAGCATTTGCACTGATTGGGGATTCAATGCTTTATATTGTTCTTCCGATCTATTGGAAAGAGATTGGTTTATCATCTATTTGGGAGGTTGGGCTGCTGCTGTCCATTAACCGATTCATCCGCATCCCGCTAACACCTGTCGTTTGGTGGTTTTATCGGTTTGTCCCAATGAAGACTGGTGTATTGATCGCTATTTTGATTGCGTCCGTGACCACAGTGCTTTATGGTGTGAGCGGTTTTTGGCTGTTGCTGATCTGCCGCTGCGCTTGGGGGCTGGCATGGACGTTATTGCGCATGAGCGGGATGAGATTGATTGCTGAAATGGAGGAAGGCTCACAAGGGCATTATACGGGTATTTATAATGGGCTTTACCGGCTTGGCAGTTTATTTGGCATGTTATTTGGCGGAATATTCGCCAGCCTGATCGGCTTTCAATCCATGACGCTTGTCTTTGGTTTACTCTCATTGCTGGCGCTCATTTTTTATGTCTCTTTGGATGAGATTGAAAAGGGCGAAGAGAGGCAGGTGTATCAAGTCATCAAACAGAGGTGGCTTGCACGAGATGTTGTGAAAGTATTAATGACAGGTATGCTGATCGCACTTGTGATACAAGGGTTATTCGCATCAACGCTGAGCCATGTCATTGAAGCAAGGATCGGTCATGGTGAATTTGCTCTGTTCGGCTTTGTCATTGGAGCTTCGGCTTTAAGTGGAATCATTCAAGCGCTCAGATGGGGGTGGGAACCATTTGTAGCACCGAAAACTGGCAGATGGTTTGATGGCCTTGTGATGAAGGAACGAACACTTTGCTGGATGTTTCTTTCATTTGGAGGTCTCAGTCTTCTTGCGGTCATGCTGAAGGTAAGCGGCTGGTTTCTTGTGATGCTGCTTTTGATCCAGCTGCTGTCAACGATCTTAACGACATTAACGGATACACTTGCCTTTCAAAAAGCCTCTGCTCAAACAGATAAAAATCGCTTCCTCGCAAGCTATTCCTTTGTTCAAGATATGGGAGCGGCTTTAGGACCCTTGTGCGGATATACGATGATTCAGCTTTTTGGATCAAGCAGCGTCTTTTGGCTGATGCTCATCATAAGCTTATTGCTTGTCAGCATGTGGGCAAGAGGCAGGGAGCTGCATGTTTCTTCTGATTCAGCGTAAAAAATCAATCATTATACTAAAAAACTGCCTCATGCGCTGAATGCAAGAGGCAGTCATGGTTTCTTATTCTACATCTGAATCATAGGCTTTTTGCGTCAGCTGGCTGACCACCTCTTTTAAACCATTTGGTTTATGAAATTCAACAGGTGTGCTTCCTTTTTCGAAGACGATTTGGTCTGCTTCAACGAGCACGACATATCGATTGTTGACCTTTGCAATATGGATCGAGTGGCCAAAGTCTGCTAGAAGACCTTTGATTTCCGTTTCGCCTAAACGCATTTTCATTGTAATATCAGGGGTTTGTTCAACAATATGGGAGGCCGCTAACGTGACCTGTTCTGTATCGAGTGTTTCTCTAATTTCTCGCTTTTCACTCGCTTCCCATATTTCAAGATCCTCTTCAAACTGCTTTAATTCTTCACTTTCATCCTGTAATGTTTCAAAAACCTGTTCCTGTACCATATTCATAACCTGTGATTTCATAATTTCAGGCATGGATTCACCGTATTCGACGAACTTCAAAAAATCCTCAAAATAACGAGCGTGTGAGGATTGATGAATTTTCACTTCAGCTTCCTCTGTCATGCCCTCTTCTGGCATGAACGGGTATTGAATCGATTTCATGTTTTTTGTCGTAATGGCCATTTCCACTTTTCTGATCAAAGTAGATGTATCAGCGATAGAAGCCACTTTCTGTTCGAAATCGCATTTCATAATAAAGACAAAGGAATCATCGAAATACTTTTTAGGAGCAGCAGAAGCAACTAAAAAAACGCCGCCTCTGACAGCACTTGTATCTAAATATGTGCGAACAAACTGTTCACTGCATTCATTAAACAATTCTTTTGTATCTGCAAATCTCGTTTGATGAAATAGATTGTAGTTTGGGTTAGAATCGAGCTCATGACCGGGTTCTACAATAAATCGACCAATTTTGGTCGGTACTTGTTCAGATTTAGGATGTCTGTCCACTTTTCGTTTGACGATTTTTTTCAGCTCGCCGTCTAAAAAGTCCTTCAGCTCACTTTGTTCAAATTCTTCTTGATCTAGTGTTTGATAATGTTTAAACCGTTTATTTGCTTGTTCATCTTTGCCTTCGATTTCAACGACAAAGAATGAGAGAAAACGTATCGTAAAATCCATTGATTGGTCACCACTTTTTCTTCTTCGGATATGTTGAGTATAGAAAAAGGAGTGAAAATCGTCAACGAATGGAGAAATATCGTGTCATTATTTCCCGAGAAATGTTTATTGAAAAACACTTGATAATAATTATCATTCTTGATAGAATGATAAAAGAAAAGAAGGAACCTGCCAGTTCCTTCATCTCAGAGAAAAATAGATTATTTTGTTTCAAATGTTTCGCAATCAGTTTCAGTATTGCGAGTCACTTCAGTCATCGTGTTTTTACCAATTTTAATGGTAGAAGCGGTACAGCTGTTTTCAGCCCAAAAACGGCAAGAGTTCACTTCACAAAGAACGTTTTGTGCCATGGGAATTCACCTCCGTGATTCATATTGAGAATGAAGCAAGCTGCCACTTGAATTCATTCAATCTAGTAGTCTCTTTGTAGAAAGAGGCTGTTTGTGCTGGTTATGCACATGTTTATCATACCATCTACCCTGAAAATATACAATTGAAACTTTGGAAGAGCGAGAATATGAATCTCGCTCTTTTTTATTTGTAAAAATAGTTAAATGCTAGGTGGCACACTCTCTCATTTCGACATATGAATAGAGTAGATTCAAAACCTGATGTCGGACAAAGTATGAGGGTACATGTACTGATTTTCCGCATAAAGATAGGGTTTTAATCAAAAATCTTCATAGAGAGATGAGGGGAGAAGATGAAAGCAGTCATTCTCTGCGGAGGAAAGGGAACGAGAATGAGTGAGGTCACACAAGCGCTTCCTAAACCACTTGCTATGATCGGAGATCGGCCTATTCTATGGCATATTATGAAAATCTATCAGTATTACGGTGTAGACGAATTTATCCTATTGCTTGGATATAAAGGAGAGAAGATCAAAGAGTATTTTCTGAACTACGACTGGCAGCACCACAGCATGCAGCTCGATATGGCGACAGGAGAAATGAAGCTATTAGGGAAATCGGAGAACTGGAAAATCACCTTTTTAGATACAGGCGAAGATACGATGACAGGCGGACGTTTAAAGCAGGCACAGGATTACATTGGTGATGAGACCTTTATGATGACGTATGGTGATGGATTGGCCAATATCAATATGTTTCATTTGCTTAAACGTCACCAGGATCTTGGAGCAGCTGCGACTGTCACAGGAATTGAAAAGAAGTCCCAGTACGGGACACTGAAGGTGTATAACGGGATGGCACAATCCTTCTCTGAGAAGACAGACAGTATCGGGATGATCAATGGAGGATTTTTTGTGTTGTCTCCAAAGGTATTTGATTATTTGACAGACGAGGATCAATGCGTGTTCGAAGCAGAGCCTCTTCAAAACCTGGCGAATGATGGAGAGCTTGCCGTTTATGAGCATCACGGATTTTGGACAGCAATTGATACGTATAAAAACCTGAAGGAAATCAACGACATGTGGACAGATGGAAAACAACCATGGAAGGTTTGGTGACAGCATGAGCGGATTTTGGAATGGAAAGAACGTATTTGTAACTGGATGTACAGGGCTGTTAGGGAGCTATCTCGTTAAGGAATTGATTGATCAAGGGGCAAACGTGACTGGGCTTGTGCGTGATCAGGTGCCTCGATCGAATTTATATCAAGGCAGCCAATTTGAAAAAATGAATGTGGTGCAAGGTGCATTAGAGGATATGCAGACGATTGAACGTGCGTTAGGAGAATATGAAATTGACACCGTCTTCCATTTGGCTGCCCAAGCCATTGTTGGGGTCGCGAATAGACATCCTGTTTCTACATTTGAAGCGAATATCTTAGGGACATGGAATGTGCTGGAGGCTTGCAGAAGACAGCCGCTCATCAAACGAGTGATCGTGGCATCAAGTGACAAAGCATACGGTGATCAAGAGCAGCTTCCATATGATGAAGACATGCCGTTAAACGGGAAACATCCGTATGATGTCTCGAAAAGCTGTGCAGATCTCATTTCTCATACGTACTACAACACATACGGTCTTCCAGTTTGTATTACACGCTGCGGTAATTTATATGGAGGCGGGGATTTGAATTTCAACAGAATCATCCCGCAAACCATTCAGCTTGTGTTAGAAGGAAAGGCGCCGGAAATTAGAAGTGACGGTACATTTATTCGTGATTACTTCTACATTGAAGATGCAGTGAAGGCTTATTTGCTGCTAGCTGAAAAGATGGAGGAAAAAGGGCTGGCGGGAGAAGCCTTTAACTTTAGTAACGAAATTCAGCTGACAGTGCTTGAGCTTGTGGATAAGATTTTAAAGGCAATGGGAAGTGAGCTGAAGCCTCGTATTTTGAACCAAGGAACACATGAGATTAAGCACCAATATTTATCGGCAGAGAAGGCGAGAAAGCTGTTTGATTGGAAGCCTGACTACTCCATTGATGAAGGTTTAGAGAAAACGATTGAATGGTACCGCGAATTTTTTCAAAAATAGAGGTGTAAATAGATGAGCAGCATATATTGTACGGTTCTTTCAAGTGGAAGACTTTATCAAGCCATTGCGTTTTTCTTATCGTTGAAGCAAGTAGAAGATGATGCTGTCATCAAGACGTTATGTATGGATGATGCTGCATTTGATTTGCTTCATCAAATGAATTTCCCGCATGTGGATCTTGTTCATGTACGGGAGCTCGAAACACCAGAGCTACTGGAGAAAAAAGAGGAACGGGATGCATCGGAATATTGCTGGACCTTAAAGCCGATTTGGATTGAGTGGTTATTTGACCAGGAGCAGGCAGAGAGCGTGACCTATCTTGATGCGGATTTGTTCTTTTATGAGAGCCCTCAGGTTATTTTTCAACATCAGCCGAATGCTTCTGTTTTAATTTCGAGAGGGGATATTGTCATTCCAAGTTTTGATGCAGAGGAAGTGAAGATGCTTCAGAAGCTTTTAGGACGCTATAACTCTGGCTTTCTGCATTTTAAAGGAGATGAAGCTGGACGAAAATGCCTCAGCTGGTGGAAAGAAGAATGTCTAAAAGAATGTAAAAATGCACCGGGAGAAGGCAAGTTTGGCGATCAAGGATATCTAGATCATATGCCGAGGCTGTTTGACAAAGTAGAAGATATTGAGACAAAAGGCGTGAATATTGGTCATTGGAACTATGGGCAGCATTCTTATCGGGAGGAGAATGGACGTATTCTTCTCGAGGATGGGCACCCGCTCATTTGCTATCATTTCAGCGGCTTTCGGATTGTGAGCAAGGATGAGATGCAGCAAATTCATGAAAAAGGACGAAATGACCTGCCGTTCTTCCAAGAAGCCTATCGGGAAGTGCTTCGTCATGTGATTGAATCTGTAGAACAGGTCGATCCGCTGTTTAACGGCTATGCCAAACGGGAGGAGGATGACGCATGAACGATAAGCCAAAGGTAAGCGTCATTATTCCTAGCTATAATGCCAAAGAGCGTTTAGAAGGAAGCCTTTTTTCCTTAACGCTTCAGGAAACAGATATTCCATTTGAGGTCATTGTTGCCGATAATGGCTCAACGGATGGCACGATGGAAATGCTTGAGAACATTGAGGTGAACTTCCCGTTTAAAAAGGTGCGTATTCCTGTCAATCAAGGAATTGCAAAGGGGCGTAATCATGCCATTCGCGAGGCGGAGGGAGATCTGCTCATTTTCCATGACAGTGATATGTTGGCAGAACCGAGATTTATTCAAAAGCATGCAGATGCCCATGCTGACAGGGAGGATCTTGTCATTTGCGGTGTGTGCTGGAAGCGGATTTATCGTTATTTTTACACAGCATTTGATAAGGAACATATGAAGCGATTGAAAAAGCAAGGGCTGTATAAACGGAAAATGGAGGACAAAACGCCTCTTTTATCAATGGAAGAAGTCGAAAATGGTGCATTTCTAGAGAAAAGCTTCGATTTGCAGTCTGAGTTTATTGATATCCTGAAAGACATTTTGGAAACGTACCAATATGATTTAGGTTCTTATGAGCTGCCATGGCGATTTTTTATTACAAATAACTCCTCTGTTAAACGTAAGCATGTCATTGCACTGGGGATGTTTGATGAAAATATCGTTCGGTACGGATTTGAGGATTATGATTTAGGGATTCGACTGAATCAGCTTGGTCTCTCCTTTGAATTGCGAGAGGATATCATGAGTGTGCATCAAGAGCATCCAAGTAATTTAACGTCATTTGATGACATCAAATACAACATTTTGTATATGTGTGAGAAGTACAATTATATTGATGCCATTGATGTCCATTTGGCTTTCTCTGGTCCATTTTCTCACACTGTGACAAATGATATTGTGAAAGAAGTTCGGCAGCTGCGTGAGAATTCAGCATTTGATGACCTGTTATCCTATTTTTTAGAGCTGCTTCATTTGATCACAGAGCGGAATGTAGGCATCAAGCGGGATAAAAAAGATATGCTGACAGCCAAGCATGTTCCTTTGAAAAAGCTGGCAGAAGCGGCTCAGCTTGCACGTCAGGAGTATGGCTGCATGGTGCTTGTAGAAGCCATTCAAGGGCTGACGAAAGAGCTGTTACGTGTTGATTTGTTCCAAGTGGATGTGTTTTAAATGGCGTCTTATCATTTTACAACCATTGTGTCGAATACCCATGTCTTTAAGCTTTTGGCGCTGATTCATTCGCTTGAACAAAACGCTCATGCATTCAAGCTGTCCGTTTTATGTGCAGACCCTTTGGCTTATCAGGTGTTAAGGGAGTTCCCTCACCCGCATGTTCAATATGAACAGCTTGAGGACATTGAAGATGACACGCTGCGAAAGGCAAAAGAAGATCGTACGTTTCATGAGTATTGCTGGACGTTAAAGCCTGCTTTTCTGCTTAAAATTCTTGAGTCCTCAGATGCGGATTATCTTGCCCATCTGGATACGGATTTGTATTTTTATCATGATCCAGAGGCAATTTTTGCAGAGAATCCAAGCGCTCATTTATTTTTGACGGACCATATGAATTCCAAGAGGTTCTATCATTTTTATGAGTTGTCTGGACGCTTTAATACTGGGTTTGTAGGCTGCCGTAACACAGATGTTGCCAAACAGGCAGTCACGCAATGGAAAGAAAACTGTCTTGCACATTGTACAGTAGAAATGGATACAGAAAAAAAGACGTATGGAGATCAGCGGTATGTGGAAAGATGGGTTGATGATTTTGAAGGGGTTCATATCGTTGCATCTAAAGGAGCCAATGCGGCGATTTGGAATATTGAAAACTACAAGCTTTCAGTTGTAAAAGGAGATATGTATCTCGACGAATGTCCACTCTTGTTCTATCATTTTTCTGCCTTTACGATCATTGATGAGAATACCTTTAACCTTAATTGGTATTATTATATGAAAGAACAGAAGCTTGTGGATCATTTGTATATTCCGTATGCTGACTTGGTTCATCAAAAGATTAAACAGGTGCAAAAGGTATTTCCAGAATTTAAGCAAGGATTTATTGCGAAGAAGCATGTTCCTGACACGCATTTTTATGAGAAATGAAAAACCGCTCATTTATTGAGCGGTTTCAGCGTGTAGACAAACCCTCGCATTCTTTGTCAGGTCTGCGCTCCGGTGCTCGCCCTTCCTAGGGCTGCAAAGGTTTTCTATCACGCTGAAAAGAAGAAAAAGTGCTAAAATACCAATCGAAAAAAACCGCTCATTTTATTGAGCGGTTTTCTTTTTATGATTCATTCCATTTGGAGATGGTTTGGTCGCTAGGAAGTAAGAAGGCTAGGATGCCTAATATCGGTAAAAAGGCAACACCGATCATGGTAGGCGTTAAGCCGAAGGCATCAATGAATGAGCCGAGGGCAACCGATCCGATGGCACCCATACCAAACGCAAGCCCAACAGTTAAACCAGACATTGTGCCAATTTTCCCGGGAAATAGTTCTTGGGCATAAACCACGGTGACAGAGAAGCTTGATGTCAAAATGAGCCCAATCAGCCCGAGTAAAACATAAGCAAAAACGGGTCCGGCAAATGGCAGCAGCAGGGCAAGTGGGAAGGATGCCAATAAGGAAACTAAAATGACGTTTTTCTTTCCAAATCGGTCTGCAAGCGGCCCGCCTAAAAATGTCCCAATTGCACCTAGAATAAGAAATAAGAAAATATAAGTCTGTGATTCTTTAATCGTCAAACCGTATTGTTCAATCGCATAAAACGCATAGAAATTTGAAATGGCATTTCCATACCAAGAGCGGGCAAAGATGAGAAAGACGATAATGCCAAGTGCAATGAGTGCTGATTTACGATGAATTTCAGATCTGGCAGCTTTTGCAGGAGCTTTTTTCGCTTGGGCCCGAATGGTTTGAAGCCTTCCTGCGTACCATCTTGAAATATAAAGAAGGAAACCGACCGCCATCATTCCGACAATCGTAAACCACGCCACGCCTGTCTGACCGAGCGGGACGAGCATTAATGCAGCGATAAGCGGAGCAAAGGCTTGACCTGTATTCCCGCCTACTTGATAGATGGACTGTGCAAGTCCTCGTCTTGGACCAGCTGCCATGTTGGCAACACGGGAGCCCTCTGGATGGAAGATCGCTGAGCCAAGTCCGATAAAGACAACACAAAGCAGAATGGTGGCAAAGGATGGAGCAAACGCGAGTCCGAATATACCGACAGCACTTGAAAATAAAGCAATCGGAAGCGCATAAGGCATCGGCCGTTTATCTGTGTACCACCCAATAGCAGGCTGCATCACGGAGGAGACCATATTTAATGTAAAGGCAATCAGCCCTAATTGTGTAAAGGTCAGCCCCATTGATCGTTCTAAAATAGGGAACATCGCAGGAATAACGGCTTGCAATGTGTCGTTCAGCATATGACAAATTCCAATAATCAATAAGATGGGATAAACCGTTGAGCCAGTAACAGAATGTTGAGGTTTATCCTTTGTACGAGCAGCAATGGCCAATGAGACTTCCTCCCTTCATTTATCTGTTTTCTGATTTTTGCATTCTTCTCATTTTATTCATAAGGTGAACTATAAAACAATAGCAAATTGTCATGATTTAGAAAAAAAGAGACACAAGCGCTTGATGAAGCGTGTGTCTCTAAGGGTTATTTATAAAAAGAAGCGATCACAGGCTTCATTTTTTGAACGACGAGTCCACTGCCGCCGCGGTTTTTCACACCTTCGATCATGCCGACGAGGACGTAATCTTCTTTTTTAGGATTAAACGCAAGTAAAAATCCATTTTCAGTGCCGTCTGTTGCACCTTGTTTGCTCTTTAGTTCTGCCGTTCCCGTTTTAGCGGCAATATCCGCTCCTTCAATTTGTAAGGAGTGGGCTGTCCCGTTTGGACTGGTCACGACCTTAGTCAATGCGTCTTTCACTGTGTTTGCCGAGTCTTCTTTGATGATTTGTTTTGGTGATGCTGTTTTTTCATCTTGAATCACTCGAGGGTAGACAAGCTTGCCTCCCGTGGCAAATGGAGAATAGGCATGTACTTGTTCAATCGGTGACATGAGTAATTCGCCTTGCCCATACGCTGAGTCAGCCAGTAAGATATCCGATTGAATACCATCGTTCGATACTTGTGCAGGCTTCATTGTAAATGGCATGTGTAAGTCTTCGCCAAATCCAAATGCTTGCACTTTTTTCTCGTAGGTGTCTTTGCCGATTTCGAGTGCTTCCTGTCCAAAATAAATATTGTCTGAGTACACAAGGGCATCGACCATATTTACTTTTTCTTTATCGTGAACCCGTGTGATGCGGTAATTTCCCCAAGATTGATCCTTTTGCCATTTCAGTCCGTGAATGGTGCGCACTTTGTCAGGCTTTGTGACACCTGTTTCCAGCCCAATGGCTGCTGTAATGGTTTTGAATGTGGATCCTGGTGCATACCGGCTCGCATATCGAGCTTGGAATGGAAGGTCTGGGTTTTCACTGTATGCCTGATATTGCTTAGGTGTAATCCCGTTTGTCATGAGATTGACATCGTAGGAAGGGGTGCTGACAAGTGCTAATAGATCACCAGATGATGGATTCATGATCGTGACGGCCCCTTTTTCACCTTTCAGCTGATCATAGGCTTTTTTCTGTAAAGATGCATCAATCGTCAGCTTCACTGTTTTTCCATCTTTTCGAGCTGATTTTTGTAAAGTTTCTTCAATGCCTGTTTCATCATGGACGATGAGAATGCTTCCGCCATCCTGGCCGCGTAAGTTTTTATCAAATGTAAATTCAAGTCCGGTTTTGCCGATGATTTGATCCGCTTTTAATGCTGGATTTCTTTTGATATCATCCGCATTTGCTTTTCCGACATACCCGGTGAGATGAGCGGCGGCTTCGTTATATGGATAGTAGCGCATTTCCTTTGATTGATAGGTGACGCCATTTATGTCCTTTGGAATTGGCTTTTGTTTTAACATCGATTTGAGCGGGACAAACGTGTCGTCTGTGACCCATGCTTGTTTCAGCTGATTGTTGATTAGTTCTTCCTCTATATCAAAAGCTTTGCTGATTTTTTTGATATTGCGTTCTTTTTCTTCACCTGTTCCGAGCTTTCCTGGGATGATGCCAAGTGCGTTTCCACCAGTTGTTTCTGCCAGTGTACGTCCTTTTCGGTCAACAATGTTTCCGCGGACAGCAGGGTCTGATTTGACCTTGATGGTATCTCCCTTCTCCATTTGCGGGAAGATGAGATTTGGTTTCCAGTCCACTTTCCACTTGTCATCCTCTTCGGAGAGAATACCCTTGTAAGACAGCTTATGCAGCTTGCCAAGAGACGTTTTCATCGTTACATCATAAGAAAATTGATATCCATTTCCTTTGTCCTGTTTTTCAACGTTGAGCTTTGATATGTTCAGATCATAAGCACCAATGCCGTTGAAAATATTGTCGTATTTTTCGGCTAGTTGTTTTTTTGAAAAGTCATTGGCTTTCAAAGATGCACTTGTCACCTCATCTGCCAGCTTCGTAAAGTCTTTCTTCTCCATATGTTTCGTAAAGTTTTGAGCGGCTTTTAAAGCCTCTTTTTCTTTTGAGAAAAGAGTATCTTTTAAGAAAAAGAAAGCAGCAGCAACGACGATGATGCTAAGAAGAGGGATGATGACTTTTTTCTGTTTCCAAAATGATTTTTTTTGATCCGTATACAATGAAAACACCTCAATTTTTGATTAGATCCTCTATATTTTACAGTGATTGGTCATGATTTGTATAGTTTCTCCTATGAAAATAGACCAAGGGATCAAGTCATGGTTTGGGTAATGGGAGTAAAATAACAGCTATTCCTAATGAAATATATCTTCATTTTTTCTTATGATTTAAAGGATTTCTTAAAAGATCATCGAATGTGGAAAATTAGAAAAAATATGACAAGCGCTTTCATTAGGGGGAATTGTTATCGTTTATAAAAAGGTGAATTTGATTGGACTTGTTCTTGGACCGACACTCTTTTTAATCGTTCTTTTTCTCATACCTGAAGATGAATTGACCTATGCTGCGAGGGTAGTCTTGGGCATTACGGCTTGGACGGCCACATGGTGGGTGACTGAAGCACTTCCCATTCCTGCTACATCTTTATTGCCCATCATCCTTCTGCCGACACTTGGCGGGCTTTCTATGGAACAGACATCAAGGTCTTATGGAGATCCAATCGTCTTTATGTATATGGGAGGATTTATGATCGCAATTGCCATTGAAAAATGGAAATTACATAGAAGAATGGCCTTACACATTTTGAGGGTGATTGGCACAAGAAGTGACCGCATCGTATTAGGTGTCATGATCGCGACTGCTTTTTTATCTATGTGGATTTCGAATGCAGCGACAGCACTAATGATGCTGCCAGTGGCACTTGCAGTGATTAAAGAGGTTAAGACAAATGAAATTTTATCTGGTCCATCTCTCGATCGATTCAGTAAAAGCATCTTATTGTCGGTAGCGTATTCAGCTTCAATAGGTGGTTTGGCGACACTTGTCGGGTCTGTGCCAAATGCGGTGTTTGCTGCGATGTCAAAAAAACTGCTAGATCGAGAGATTATGTTTTTCGAATGGTTTTTGTTTGGTTTTCCTGTTGCGATGATTCTGCTCATTCTCTTATTTTTGTATCTGACGAGGGTACAGTTCAAGGTAGAGCACAAAGGTGAAATGAGTGCAGCGTTCATTCAAAAAGGATTAGAGGATCTAGGAAAAATGAAAAGAGAGGAAAAATGGGTATTTGTTGTTTTTCTCATGACGGCGTTCTTATGGATTTTTAAGCTCTTTTTGTTTGGAGGGGTGACTGTATCTGATACGTCTATCGCCATTTTCGGTGCCATGCTGTTGTTTCTCATTCCAGCAACAAATGGAGAGAGAATATTAGAATGGCAGGATATGAAGGAATTGCCGTGGGGACTTTTGCTTTTGTTTGGAGGAGGGCTTTCGCTCGCTACTGGCTTTGCAGAAACCAATCTAACAGGATGGATCGGAGAAAATTTACAGCATTTAAACGGGCTTTCGTATATCATGCTGTTGATTATTTTAACGGGAGCGATTCTGTTTATGACTGAAATTATGTCAAATACGGCTGTTGCCAATATGATTATTCCGATTACGGTAGGGCTTGGGCTTGCGATCGGAATCGAGCCGTATGGTTTAATGGCCGCGGCTGCTTTGGCTTCCTCCTGTGCGTTTATGCTGCCGATTTCCACACCGCCAAACGCCGCTGTCTTTAGTGCGGACGTGCTGAAAATATCTGATATGGTCAGGGCGGGTTTTTGGTTAAATATCATCAGTATTGTGGTGATTGTTCTTGCGGTTTATTTCTGGCTGCCGATTGTGCTGAAAAGCTGAGCGTCTTAAGAAGAGGAAGGCTTTGATCGAATCGAGACGACCGGTGTTTTTGTTTCTTTTGGCTTCGGTGCTTGTGTGGACTTTTTGATGCGCGTTTCCTTTGGCGTGTAATAGGTTGCCCCAATATTGAGCCTGCCTTGAAGCTGGTCAATAGAAAGCTCCCCAAATTCTAAGTGGTAATCAATTTTGTCCACGCGCAGGGATTCGATATGGATGTGTGTATCCTCTGAGACAGGAGCAGCTGGTGCAGACATTTTTTGCTCAAGAGCAGCGAGTCTTTTTTCTAGTTCAATGACAGATGGGGATGGATTGGATTCAGTTTTTTTAAAGAGTGATTGAATGAAATGTTTCAAGTAGACCACAACCTTTTCTTCCGCCTTGCTCTAGTCTATGGAAAAGCTGCCCGGTATATACTTATAGAGATGACAAGAAAGGGGAGAATCATATGCTGCCTACTCAGATTCACATTGCCCATATGAAAACGAATTCAATTGGCACAGGATCATCTATGACGTTTAGCTCGACGTTTGTTCGCAATCATTGCAGTACGATCAAACGAAACAATGGCTTTGGGGAACAGAATGCTGATGGCGTGATCACGATCCTGCCGATTGAAACAATTGATGATCGTGATCAAATAGACGCAGTGAGTATCAATATTCGTCATCTATGATGATAGCAGTCGCCTTTCCTTCATCCTTTTGCAGACGGATGTAAAGTACACCGTCTTTAAAGGCAGCATTCATTTGACCAAGAATCATTTCTGGAAGGCGGATTTTCTTTTCAAACGGACCATACTTCCCTTGCTTTTGGCGAAAGTCCTGCTCGTTAAAAAAAGAAAAACGCTGTCCTTTCACAACCAAATATTCACCATATGATAACACCTGCACATCTTCCTTTCTGTAGCCAGGCAAGTAAATTAAGTATTGAATTTCTGCATGGGTTTCTACCATGTCGATTGGTGGAAACGACGCATCTGATCCCCGCTGATCCTGCTGTGTGAATGTAAATGGAGATGGACCGTTTGCCATAAAGGGGGATCTTTGCTCATCATCGAAGATCATTTTCCAAAAATCATCTCCATGCATTTGCTGGGCAATATCCATCCACTGCTTCATTTTTTCGAAGTCCATGTGAAGACCTCCCGTTAACATACTTGATGGGTGCTTGCATATACCTATAAAAAGGAGGTTTATCTGTGGTTCAACCAACTCCGTATATCAATATTAATATTTTCATGTTAAAAATTAATTCCTTTGAAAATGCGTCGGCGGTGAATGTCGGACAAAATTTGTTAGCAGAGTGGCAAAACTCAGATAAAAAAAATCAGGGTTACGGACAGAATTTTGGAGATGCCAGCGGTTTTGTCGGTACAAAAAGCCATGTAGATGATCGAGATCAAGTGGACTCACCTGCCTCTTTTTCGCCAGCAGCTAAACCCATTCAAAGGAAGTGACGTGTGATGTTATTCTCACCCTCAGTCGTCAATGTCGGTGCTTTTAAAATCAATGCAATGGATCGAGGTGCATCACTGACGCTAGGACCTTATCAGCAGATTGATTATTTTCTCTCGATGAAATTGAATCAAGGTTTTGGTGAGGACAATGGAGATTGTTCACCGCTTGTCATTCCGATTTCAAGCGTGTTAGATCCAGATATGGTGGACTCAAATTCAGTCAAAAACAGCGTGATTTAAGCAAAAAAAGAGACCGGGAATCCCCGTGTCTCTTTTCTAATGTGTTTCATTGAGATGGCTTTTTCGTCTTGCATAGGTGAAATAAACAACAACACCGATGGCGATCCAGATGAGGAAGGCTCTCCATGTGACCCAAGAAAGTGTTGTCGCAAGTGTGATACAAATGATCGCACTGATAATCGGAAGCACAGGCACGAATGGCACTTTAAATGCTGCTGTCACATTCGGGTGTTTTTTCCGTAAAATGATGACCGCAATGGAAATCACCGTAAAGGCTGCAAGTGTACCGATGCTGACTAAATTCGCAAGCGTCGACAAATTCACAAAACCTACGATACATGCTGCGACTGCACCTGTCAGCCAAGTGTTGGTAACAGGTGTTTGTGATTTTGGATGAACCTTTGAGAAAACCTTTGGCATAAGTCCATCGCGGCTCATCGCAAAGGTTAAGCGAACCTGTGCATATACTAGGGCAATGAGTACCGTTGTAATCCCGATAATGGCACCGGCTGATATGATACCCGCCACACTATTTAGGCCAACGACTTGAAGAGCAAATGCGACAGGATCACTGACATTTAGTTTCGTATAGTGAACCATGCCTGTTAAGACAAAGGAAACACCGATGTATAAAATGGTACAAACCCCGAGCGCTCCCATAATCCCAATTGGCATTGCTTTTTGCGGATTTTTAACCTCTTCAGATGCATTGGCGATTGCATCAAATCCGAGGTAAGCAAAAAAGACCGTTGCTGCGCCTGCGACCACGCCTTCAAATCCCATTGGCATAAACGGTGTCCAGTTTTCAGGTTTGACGTAAGCAAAGCCTGAAATGATAAAGAGAAGGACGATGGCAATTTTGATCAGCACAATAATGTTATTCAGCTTTGTGCTTTCTTTGACGCCTCGTGAGACGATAAAGGTGATGAGCAAAATGATAAGTGCGCCTGGAAGGTTAAAGACGGCCCCATCAGCGGCTCCAGGTGCAGCTGATAAAGCCTTCGGTATGTGCAGACCGAATCCGCTGAGCAGTGATTGAAAATAGGACGACCATCCACTTGCTACAGCAGAGAGCGCAATGACATATTCAAGCATGAGATCCCAGCCCATTAAGAAGGCGAGAAATTCCCCAAGTGTTGCGTAGGAATACGTATAGACGCTTCCTGACACAGGAATGGACGAGGAGAATTCAGCGTAGCAAAAAGCAGCAAGGGCGCATGCAATCGCAGCCAAAATAAAAGATATAATAATCGCAGGTCCCGCATCATTTGCCGCAGCAACCCCCGTAATGACAAAAATTCCAGTCCCGACCACACAGCCAATGCCAAGCAAGATTAAATCAAACGTATTCAAGGAACGGCTGAGCCGCTTCGTTTGACTTTCAAGCATGAGCTGGTCGAGAGATTTTTTTCGAAATAAAGAACTCATGTTGACCTCCTAATGGATAAATCTTTTCGTAAGACGAATGTTAGTATATGCGCAAAAGACAATTTAGTCAATTGGTTGAAAAACGCTTTAAATCACTAAAGTGTTGAACGTCACAACCGAATAAGTGTATAAAAAGAGACATCCGCCGGAAGATCGAAGGCGGATGTGTGTCAGACGATCTATGTCTGTTCAGCAAATATTTTTTCATTGTACAGCACACTTGGATGAGTCGGGTAATGGGCGGATGAGGCAAGGTGATGTGTTTTGGCTTGCTCCAGATCGCCGAGCTGATAATAACAGTAGCAAAGCTGAAGATGAGGATACCATGTTTTATATTGTGTAAGTGTGAAGGCTGTTTCATTTTCAGGAGCCTTCAGCGCCTGCTCATACCAAAAGATGGCTGCCTGATGTTTATTTTGTATTTTTAGATGATCCCCGATCCGGCAGCAAAATTCTGGCCGGGGCTGATCATATAAGAAGGAACGTAATAATGAGGATAAGGCCGCTTCCTCAAAGCCTGCCGCATAATAGCAGTCCGCTAAATATTGGCATGTGCGAATTTCGTCCTCAATCCAGCACTGTTTTGTGTTTAAAAATTCATGATAAAAACGAATCGCCCTGACATGCTGTCCGTTGTCTCTTAATTCATTGGCAAAATAAAAGAGATCACGGGGCGTCATATCCTCTCCTTTTGCCAGCATGTCTTCATAAATTCGCAAGTTGCGCCCAGGCTCTCCAGCGGTTGTTTTCTTACGCTTTTGATGGGTGACGGCGATGTCAGCCGGTAAGATGTTTCCATACACTTGAAGAAACTCATGAACGGCTCCATACCACTGAAAGTTCAAGGCACGCTTGACGAGCCGATTTCTTCTATATTTAAAATTCACCTGACCGTCCTCACTAAATCCAACGTGGTAAAACATCGAGACGGCATCTACTGCGGGATCAAGCGTCTGTTTGAGCTGAAGCAGTTTTTGCTGATCCTCTTCAAGTAGGACATCGTCGGCATCCAGCCATAAGATATACTCTTTTGTCGCATGGGAAAAAGCGAAATTACGTGCTTTTGCAAAATGCTGGACCCATTCAAAATCCAGCACCTTTGCTGAAAAGGAATGAGCGATCTCCTTCGTTTGATCTGTTGATCCCGTATCAACGATGATCATCTCATCGACAATGTCTTGAACAGAAGAAAGACAGTCCGCCAGCACTTCCTCTTCATTTTTCACAATCATACATAAGCTAATGGTTATCATCTTTAGATCACCTCTTCATAGTGTATCGAGCATCAAAAGGAAACATTCTTTTCAGCAGCGGGTTTTTTAAAACTAGTTTTCTGCTACTGGCTGATTTAAAATAAAGGAAGAATCTATGTAAGGGCTGATAAAATGAGTTTATTGAATGTTGAAGGATTATATAAAACCTATGGCGAGAAAACGCTGTTTGATCATATTTCTTTTCATATAGAACCGAAGGAACGCATTGGTTTGATTGGACCAAATGGAACAGGGAAGTCAACGCTTCTAAAGGTTATCGCAGGACTTGAATCGTTTGAGGAAGGTGACATCACGAAAGCAGGGACACTTGATATCGAATTTCTTGAGCAAGATCCTGAAATGACCGGAAATGAAACGATTCTTGACTACATTTTTTCTGGAACGGCACCAATGATTCAAACGATGAAGGCGTATGAACAGGCACTCGCCGATTTAGAGCATGACCCGCAAAATGAGGCAAAACAAGAGGCGCTGATGCGCATGCAAAACCGAATGGATCAGGAAGACGCTTGGGATGCGAACCTTTCAGCAAAAACGATTTTGACAAAGCTTGGCGTGAAAGATGTGGGCCGCTCTGTACATGCATTATCAGGCGGACAGAAGAAGCGTGTCGCCATTGCTAAAAATTTAATTCAGCCTGCAGGTTTGCTGATTTTAGATGAGCCAACCAACCACCTTGATAATGCCACCATTGAATGGCTTGAAGGATACTTAAGCCAATATAGCGGTGCTGTCATTCTCGTGACGCACGATCGTTATTTCTTAAACCGGGTGGCCAATCGGATTTATGAGTTAAATCAAGGACAGCTTTATACGTATAAAGGAAATTATGAAGTCTTTTTAGAAAAGAGAGCGGAGCGAGAAGCAGAAGCTCAGGTGAAAGAAACGAAGCGTCAAAACTTGCTTAGACGAGAGCTAGCATGGCTCAGGCGAGGAGCAAAAGCAAGAACGACAAAGCAGAAAGCACGTATCGGGAGAGTCGAAGAGCTGAAGGATCAAAAAGGACCTGATGCGAAGGGAGAGCTTGATTTTGCCATCGGCTCGCACCGCTTGGGAAAACAAGTGATAGAGGCAGAAGACTTATCGATTTCATTTGCTGGCCAGACCCTTGTGGAGCGGTTTACAGATTTAGTTGTGCCGGGTGATCGTATCGGATTTATTGGACCGAATGGAGTCGGCAAAACTACTTTACTGAACTGTTTAGCGGGTAAAATCGAACCGACCTCAGGACAATTGACCATTGGACAAACCGTTCGTATTGGTTACTACACGCAGGATCACAAGGAAATGAATGATGAGCTGACCATCATTGAGTATATCAAGGAAACAGCTGAGATCGTCAAGACGTCTGATGGCGCCATTGTCACAGCAGAACAGATGCTGGAGCGCTTCCTTTTCCCAAGATCGATGCAGCGGACGTATATTCGTAAGCTGTCAGGGGGAGAACGCCGCAGATTGTACTTATTGAAGGTCTTAATGGAAGAGCCGAATGTTCTCTTTTTAGATGAGCCGACGAACGACCTTGATACAGAGACCCTCAGTATTTTAGAGGATTATTTAGAGCAGTTCCCTGGCGTCGTCATCACCGTGTCCCATGATCGATATTTCTTAGATCGAGTGGTTCACCGCCTGCTTGTCTTTGAAGGAAATGGCCGCATTTCACACTTCCAAGGTGCTTACAGCGATTATATGGAACAGGAAAAAGAGCAGAAGCGGACAGAGACAAAGCCTGCTGAGAAACAAGTAGAAGCCGCACCTAAAAAGAGAAAAAAACTTTCTTATAAAGACCAGCTTGAATGGGACGGGATTGAAGACCGGATACAGGCATTAGAGGAAAAACATCAGCAGCTTGAAGCCAGCATTGCAGAGGCAGGCAGTGATTTTGGAAAAATTCAAGAGCTGATGGACGAACAAAAAGCCGTCGCGGAAGAATTAGAACAAGCAATGGACCGCTGGACAGAACTGTCTATGATGATTGAGGAATTAGAAAGTAATTAATTGTATCGACAAACCGCAAAAATAAAACGAAGTGCTCTTAATGAGTCCTTGATCAACTATTTCGAACTGTAGAGAAGCTCTACAGTTCTTTTTGATAAGAGGACTTGGTTAAGCGTTGTGCTAATAAATGGATTCTTCCTTTTAGCACTCGACTTGAAAGTCTATGAGCCAGTTTTAAAAGCATAAATGAATTAAATTGCAATTTGGAAGTTTTATATCACATTAGGAGTACTATTATTTAGACATGCAAACTGTGCTAACAACTGAGGATTTGAATTCACGTACTAAAATTTAATTTGGATAAATAGAAAATAAGGTATATACAAAATTTCTAAAGAATAGAAATTCAGAAAAATATGTCGATTATAATGATATAGGAGCAAAATAAATGTGTGACCACAATAATTAAAGGAGAATTATATGTATATATCTAATGTTCATATTGAAAACTTCAGGTGCTTTAATGATTTTAAAATAAGCTTAAATAAAGGATTATCCATAATAATAGGTGAAAATAATGTTGGGAAATCAAATTTTTTAGAAAGCCTCAATTTAGTTTTTAATAGAAATTATTCATTAGCTAAAAAGACTTTACAGCAAGAAGATTTTTGGAGTGGTTTAACCATTAAGGATAAATGGCCAGAGATCAAAATAGAGATAACGCTGAGTGGCATTAAAACAGAAGATGAATTAGCTGTGACTAGTAAGTGGTTAACTAGGAATCCAGAAGAAGCAAAGCTCACTTATAAATATAGACCTAAGTCAAATATTTCTGTCAAACTGCCCAAAAGCCCAAAGCTTATTAGTGAAATCCAACTTCCATTACACGAATACGAGTGGGTGATTTATGGAGGGGAAATTGAAACAACTGATGCATTTGATTTTAACATGTTAGCTAAGTTTGGGATTGAGTACGTAGGAGCACTAAGAGATGCAACTTCTGAATTAAAAAAGTCATCCGGACAGTTACAACAGATATTAAAAAGTCTGGAGGTAAAAGAGAGTGAATTAGATAAAATAGCTAAAAAGTTAGAAGCACTTAATAAAGAAATTATAAAAGGCAAAGGTGTGCAAGAGACACAAGCTTATATTAATAGCTTTTTGGGGAAAATTACTGGTTTTTCGAGACAAGAAGTAAAGATACAAATGAGCGAAAATGATTATGCTTACCTCTTAAAGGATTTGAAAGTTTTAATTGGATCGGTTGGTGAAAATGCACATCCAGTTAATATAAACGGATTAGGCTACAATAATTTACTTTACATAAGCATGCTATTAACAAAGTTTACAACCTTAAAAGAGTTAAACCGGAATTCAAACTATCTTTTTCCGATTTTAATCGTTGAAGAACCAGAAGCTCATCTTCATACGCATTTACAAAAATACTTGGCTAAATATTTTTTTGGGCAAGAAGTAGTTGGACAAGTAATTATGACAACCCATTCTACTCATGTGAGCGCTCATGCAGATTTAGATAGTTTAATAGTTTTTTATAAGAAATCTAAAAAAACCTATTCAAGACGAATTGGTACAATTTTTGATTCAAGCATTAAAGAGCAAAGGGAATATAAACAACACTTGAAAAGATGGCTGGATGCAACTAAATCCGACATTTTCTTTGGAAAAAAAGTTTTATTATTAGAAGGGATTGCAGAACGACTATTAATGCCAAAGTTTTTTTCTATATTGTACAACACTAAAGATAATGTTTCGGGATGGGAGAATTCTTTAGAAAGCGAGGGAATATCTTTAATTTCGGTAGACGGGGTAGCATTTAGGCCATTCTTACAGTTGTTTAGCGATAAAGGATTAGATATAAAATGTGCTGTTCTAACAGATAGTGATCCTGAAGCTATTCCAGTAACAAATGAAAACGGAGAAGAAGTTCGAGGAACTGATGGTAAGGTTCTTAAGGAAAAAGTTTATCCATTTGAAGAAGGTCAATTCGAAATATGCTCAAGAACAGCGAATCTTAAAGCAGACTATTGCGAACAAAAAAATGTATATATATCATCTAATTTAAAAACATTTGAGTATGATTTGATTTTAGAAAATAATCAACAATTCTTTCTTGAATTAATTGAGAAACACAAAATAGGGACAACAAAAGATCGAGCAATGATTAAAAGTTTAAATAGTCATGAGTTTGCCAAAGAAGCTTATGAATTAATCTCAAAAGAAAAAGGGCAGTTTTCTCAGTATATATTAGATGAAATAAATGATGGGAAAGTTATTAATATACCTTTATATATTAGAACAGCGTTTGAATTTCTTATGGAACGGAATGAATATGATGCTACTAGCAGATAATGAAAAGTACAGGCGAGAAATTATAGAACAACCAATAGAGAATTCAATTGTTGTACATGCAGGACCTGGGAGTGGCAAAACAACTCTATTGATCCAAAGGTTGAAATATATTATAGAGAATCGTGAAAAATCTTATTCTGGAATTGCATGTATTACTTATACAAATGCAGCGAAAGACGAGATTATATTAAGATTGCAAAAGGAACAAATTGTACTGCCAAAAGAGTTATTCATTGGAACAATTCATTCCTTTCTATATGAGTATGTTATAAAACCGTATTCTCATTTGTTCAATCAGAATGAACAATTTAAGGTTACTCCAATTGGTTTTGCAAGAGCGTTAAAGAAAGAATTAGGCGAGTTGTTAAAGAAGTCTCAATTCACTATAAAAGAAAGTGAGTTTGCTGCTATTGAAAGTTTGGGGCATGATGAAGCAGGCCATCCTCATTGCTTTAGGGGGAAAATATCTTCACAAGTAGCTCGGAAATGGAAAGAAATATTGAAACAGAAGGGGTACATAGATCAACAAACAGCGATTTATCTGACTTATATAATTTTGAAAAAATATGAGCATATAAAAAAAGCTTTTAGTTTGCGTTTTCCTTTTATATTAATGGATGAATATCAAGATGTTACATATTATCAAGATAAGGTGTTTTCCTTGTTGACTCATTCTTCATTTTTTTGCGTAGGAGATGCTAACCAATCTATATTTAGTTTCACTGGAGCAGATCCATTTATTTTTACTTCTAAGGATAAGGATAAAAAATTCAAGAGGTACAATTTAATCAATAATTATCGAAGTACGAGTGATATTATACATTTTACCAATCGGAAAACGAATATTATTCAAAATAATGCTAGTGAACATAGATCATTTGAGGGGAGCGTTTTGTTTATAACTAATAAAAAAGAAATGAAAGATGTTATCGAAATTTTTCAAAGAGAACAAGCAAAGATAGACATTGATGAAGGTAGAATTCCGTTTCTAATATTAACAAGGAGAAACAAACTTCATAAGCAGATAAACCAAATTATTAAAGAAAATAATTTAGAAGTGAACCCTTTTTTAGATAAATTAAAGAATAATCACTATAGAAGATATCTTATATTAAAAAAACTATTAATTGCTATTGCTCATAAAAGGAGCAACAAATTGGATGAGGCTATAAATTATATTTCAGAAAGTTTGAGCTATCTCTTCTTCAATACTCATCCAGCTTATATTAAGTTAACCGACATTCAATATGATGCTTTTATGTGGAAGAGATTAAATGTATACACACTTCTCTATATAGATAGCTTAGACATTAATCAAGTTACCCCTGATAAACTGTTTGTAGAGTTGAAAGAATTTATAAGTAAAACATCAGAAAAAGTATTTGAGAGAAAAATAAATAGAAAGTTACGGATGCTCGATTATGATTGGAAGGGGACAAAAAGAACAGTAAAAGCAATTAAGCTGTCTGAACTGGTTGAAAGCCTAATGCATGAAGCTCAGTACACTCAGAAACTGAGTAATATTATGAGTATACATACAGCTAAAGGTTTGGAAGCAGAATGTGTATTAGTAATAGCTGAATCACAAAGTGAAATTAACGAGTGGTTGGCTTTTAATCAAAAATCAGAAGAGGCCAGAATAGGGTATGTAGCTTTTTCTAGGGCAAGAAAACTCCTATGTATATGGGCGCCATCATTAGAAACTGAAAAAATCGAGTGTTTGTATGACAATGTAAAGTTTATATAGCTGTACTAAATGAGAATCAATTTTCTTAACCATATTTGGGTTAAATAACAAACGAAACGATCTTCTAAGTATACCCTTAAAGAATATAATAAGATGGTGGAATCATGAAATATATTAATGACGATGAAATGTGGATGGAAGTTACTAAAAGAATAGAAAGACAACTTCATGAACAATATGAAGCCAATAGAAAGTATCAACAAAGTTATCCAATTGATATTCCGAATGATGTATGTAATCATGCTATCTTAAATGGAATTCAGATTGACAATAATTTTAATCCTAAAGTACATGACTTTGTGCCATTTATGAAATTGGATGATGAAGAATTATTCATTTGGACACATAAAAAAAATTCGTATTCCGCACTTGTTTCCAAGGTTTCTAAAGATGTAAAGAATGAAAATTTGTGGAAAAATATTGGGGCTGTCATTAGTCTAGCATACTCTTATTCCACAACTTTTGAGCACTCAATGAAGCTGGATTATAAGTGGTGTTATTATTTTGATTCGAATAAATTATTATTAGAACACACTATATATAATAAAGGTTATTATGAAAGTTTACCTATTGGGACTGTTCTTAAGCTTAATGACTTGTACGCTATTTCACCACTTATAGAATTGCTTTTACGAGACGAAAAGGCTTTTACTTCTATAAGTCTTTTTTATGCCTCATTGAATACTCACTTCTGTTGTTTAATATGTGAACTCAACAAAAAAACGTTAAAAAGTCACCCGAGTCATGAACCGGAATTGTGGGAGCAGGCAAGTCAAATATCCGATTATGAGGCAGCAATTGTACAGGCATGTAGGTGTGTAGAAGCACTTTTAGGAAAGCCACCTAATAAACAGAAACAAAAGCGTTTTTCAGAACATAAAGAAAAGTGGATTAAACAATTTGATATAGAACCTGATGAAGATTTTTTAGAGACTGGAACTACATTTATAGATTTTTACTATGAACTTTTTAATCTTAGAAACAAAGCAGCACATAGTTATGGAACGATTTCTTTTGAATTGGAAAGAAAACAAACTGTAGATGCACAATGTTTTGCATACTTAATACTTAGAGCATATGTTGAAAAGCACGTTTTAACACATGATAGAGTAACTAAAGCTCTAAGTATTGATTATCAGTTAATAAAGAAAACTGACGACCGCTGGGGGACCAATCAGACGTTTAAAGGTGATAACTAACACTGGCTTTCTTTCATCAGGTCTTTTGAGTACAGGATACAGCGGTGCGCTCGTATTTGATTCAATGATATGTAAAAGCGCTGTTTTCGTGTCGTCTGGAAGTGATGCTTGTTCAAACAACTCTACCTGAATGGACACAGAGCTACGCTGATTATGTGCACCATATTCGCTTATTTCTTTAGAACAAGGACACAATGTTGTGACCTGTGCATCACAGCCAATGTGACAGGTCCTTCCCTCCTTTAAAATTAATGTTATATGTGATCGTCACATGCATCAAAACTGATTTTGTACCAAGGGAAGTAAACTTGAACCGAGGCAGATGGCTGTTTCATTTGGCGAGCAAGCGCAGCAGTCAATTTCACATCAAGTGGCTTCCCGCTTTCATAAAACGAGTGCAGCTGTTCAGTGAGAAGGCTCTCATACGAATGCCTTTTTCATGAGCTGGCAGGGACGTACTCAGTGCAAAGTCAGCAGAAGTTGTTTGGTCCTGCGGCTCCGTTTCGATAAAATTCGTACATGAGAAGATACACGGCAGATTCCGACTTGTTCAAGATGAAAATAAAAGTCCTGTTCTGTTTTTTGAATATCCGTCATGTCTTCTTTTTGCCAAGGCTTTGTGCCAAGACTTGGCGGTACAGATCCGAATAGCTGGTGCCGTTCTTCTTTAGATGGAAATGAGCGCATATTGTACCTCCTTCAAATCGTAATTATTCCTATTTATTTTGCGATAAAACACGAAGGAAATCAAGGGTTAAAACTTTGACGTTTACGTTAAGGTTATAAAGGTGTATAATAAAACATGAATTGATGAGCAGGAGGCACTGGCGATGGAATGGATGAAAATTGATCAAGTGGCGAAAAGAAGCGGACTAACAAAACGGACGATTCGTTTCTATGAAGAGATTGGTTTATTATCAGCACCAAAGCGGACAGAGGGCGGCGTCAGACTTTACTCAGAAGACGACATGGAAGAGCTAGAGAAAGTGATGCAGGCAAAAGAGGTACTCGGTTTTTCTTTACAGGAGCTTCAATCGTTTATGGAAATCGGAAAGCAGCTAGAGCTGAATAAAGAAGGTTACTTGCTGTCGCTTGATCCGAAGGAACGATTAGAGAAGCTGTTAGATATTGATGCTCAGTTGGCTATCCAGCATCAATTAATTACAAAAAAGCTTGAAACGATTCAATCCTTTAAAAAGGATCTTGAAGCGATGAAAGAAAGAGCGGCTCATGCAATTGAGCAATTACAAAAATAAACACCTCTGCGTGTTTATTTTATTTTGTCAACATTTGAAGGAAAGGTTCTGATGGAATGAAGGAAGAAGAAGTGTTGAAACAGCGTACAAGTCTGCTTAGGCAGCCAAAAGCCGTTTGGGCTGTTGCCTTTGCGTGTGTGATTTCGTTTATGGGAATAGGACTCGTCGATCCGATCCTGCCAGCCATTGCATCACAATTACATGCATCTCCAAGCCAGGTGTCTCTTTTATTTACTAGCTACTTACTTGTGACCGGCTTTGTGATGTTTTTTACCGGCTTTATTTCTAGTCGGATTGGTGCGAAATGGACGTTATTAGTAGGACTCATTTTTATTATTGTTTTTTCTGCTTTAGGAGGTACTTCTTCAACGATTAATGAATTAATTGGCTTTAGAGGCGGATGGGGCATTGGGAATGCTTTATTTATTTCAACTGCACTCTCTGTCATTGTCGGTGTGTCTGTTGGAGGAAGTGCGAAGGCCATTATTTTATACGAGGCAGCACTAGGTCTTGGGATATCGGTTGGACCGCTGCTTGGCGGTGAGCTTGGAACAATTTCTTGGCGCGGGCCATTCTTTGGCGTTGCCGTGTTAATGCTTATTGCTCTTTTAGCGATTACCTTTATGCTACCACCTATGCAAAAGCCTCAGAAAAAAGTGAAATTATTTGAGGCTGTCGGAGCATTAAAATATAAAGGACTTTTAACGATGGCATCTGCCGCTTTCTTATACAATTTCGGTTTCTTTGTGCTTTTAGCGTATTCGCCATTTGTGCTCCATCTTGATGAGCATGGTCTTGGCTATGTCTTTTTTGGATGGGGATTATTTTTGGCTGTGACATCTGTCTTCTCAGCGCCGGTCATTCATCGCAAATTGGGTACATTAACAGCTCTTGTGGTTCTCTTTGCTTCGTTTGCTGTGATTTTATTCGGCATTGGAATTTGGACGTCTCATGTTGTGGTCGTGATCTGCGGAATTGTCATTGCTGGGGGAATTCTCGGTATGATTAATACGGTGCTCACAACAGCTGTGATGGGGTCAGCACCGGTTGAACGTTCAATTGCTTCATCCTCCTACAGTGCTGTACGGTTTATTGGGGGCGCGATTGCTCCTTGGATTGCCGGAGTTCTCGCTGAATCGTATACAGCAAGTACACCTTATTATGTCGGGGCTGCTGTTGTTCTTCTAGGCATGATTATTCTGCTCCTTGGACGTAAGCATTTGGTGAATATTCAAGCAGGTCATTAATTAGAAAAAAGCTCAGCGTGTAGACAAACCCTCGCATTCGGTGTCAGTCCTGTGCGCCGATGCTCACGAATGTCAAATTCGCTCCGCTTCGGTACTCGCCCTTCCTAGGGCTGCAAAGGTTTTCTATCACGCTGAAAGAAGACAAAGGGCTAAAATAAAGATCATTTTAGCCCTTTGTCACAATCATCTGAGCCTTATATCTTTAGAAGATATAAGGCTTTTTTGCCGTTATAATACTTTTGTCGTCCAAGATTCGCAATTCCAAGTTACGGTTGCCACATCTTGATAAAATTCAGGCTCGTGAGAAATCAATAAGACGCTGCCTTTATATTCTTTTAACGCACGTTTTAGTTCTTCTTTTGCATCGACATCTAAGTGGTTTGTCGGCTCATCGAGAACAAGTAAGTTGGTTTCTTCGTTGATCAGCTTGCAAAGACGGACCTTTGCTTTTTCTCCTCCGCTTAAAACAGACACACGGCTTTCAATATGTTTTGTCGTTAATCCGCATTTTGCAAGAGCGGCTCTGACTTCATATTGCGTGTAAGAAGGGAAGGTGCTCCACACTTCTTCAATACAAGTATTACTGTTTTGCTCTTTTACTTCTTGCTCAAAGTAGCCAATATGCAAGAATTCCCCACGTTCCACCTCACCAGAAATAGGTGTGATTTCCCCAAGAAGACTTCGGAGCAGCGTCGTTTTTCCGATACCGTTAGCGCCGTACAACGCAATTTTTTGCCCGCGTTCCATTTTCAAATTCAATGGGCGGGAGAGAGGTTCATCATAACCGATGACTAAATCTTTCGTTTCAAAAATCAGTTTCCCAGACGTACGTGCCGGTTTAAAGTGGAATTCTGGTTTTGGCTTCTCTGCTGCCAGTTCAATCATATCCATCTTATCCAGTTTCTTTTGACGGGACATTGCCATATTTCTTGTGCTGACACGTGCTTTGTTTCTTGCAACAAAATCCTTTAGTTCAGCCACTTCCTGCTGCTGTCTTTTATAGGCCGCTTCAAGCTGCTGCTTTTTGACTTCGTACACTTGTTTAAATTGGTCGTAATCACCAACATAGCGCGTGAGCTCTTGATTTTCAACATGATAAATCAAGTTAATAACACTGTTTAAAAACGGAATATCATGTGAAATGAGGATAAACGCATTTTCATATTCCTGTAAATAGCGCTTCAGCCACTCAATATGCTGCTCATCCAAATAGTTGGTCGGCTCATCGAGAAGGAGAATTTCTGGCTTCTCTAACAGCAATTTCGCTAGCAGCACCTTCGTACGCTGACCACCGCTGAGCTCCGTCACATCACGATCCAGTCCGAGATCCGTTAAGCCAAGACCTCTTGCAATCTCCTCGACCTTAGAATCAATGATATAGAAATCATTGTTTGTCAGTGCGTCCTGAATGACGCCCACTTCCTCTAACAGCTTTTCCAGCTCATCAGGATCGGCTTCACCCATTTTGCCATAAATGTCATTCATCGCGGCTTCCATGGAAAATAAATAATGGAATGCATCCTGAAGGACTTCACGGATCGTTCTGCCCTTTTCTAGCACGGTATGCTGATCAAGGTAGCCGACACGGACATTTTTCGCCCATTCGACTTTTCCTGCATCTGGCTCCAGCTTGCCAGTAATAATATTCATAAACGTTGACTTTCCTTCACCGTTGGCGCCGATTAAGCCGACATGCTCGCCTTTTAATAAACGGAAGGACACTTCGTGGAAAATGGCTCTGTCGCCAAAGCCATGACTTAAATCTTTAACAGATAATATCATTTTTTACACCTCAAATAGATTCAAAACGGCTAGTGCCTCTCATGATTATATCGAACTGTCCGGCTCGATAAAAGCATCAAAAGAAAAATTGCGTTTCAAAGCTGATTTTGAGATACTAAAGGATAGATTGAATGAGGATAAAGGAGATCGACATGACGGAAAATTGGGCATTTTTGAAAGAAGCAAAGCCATTTATTCAGGAAAACTTTCAAGCGGCTGGCTTCGAAAAACCAACAGCTATACAAGAAAAAACAGCAGAGTGGATTACGGAGAAGCGTGATGTGATCGCAGAATCACCAACTGGAACGGGGAAGACACTTGCGTATGTACTGCCGCTTTTAAATAAAATTGATGTCAATATCAAGCATCCGCAAGTCTTAATCTTGGCACCTTCAAGAGAGCTTGTCATGCAAATCTTTGATGTCGTGCAAGAGTTCAAACAAGGATCAGACATCAAAGCAGTTTCCTTGATTGGTGGAGCGAACATCAAGAAGCAGCAAGAAAAACTAAAGAAACACCCGAACATCGTTGTGGCGACACCTGGCCGTGTACAAGAATTAATCAAAATCAAGAAACTGAAAATGCATGAAGTCAAAACGATTGTATTAGACGAAGCAGATCAGCTTCTTGTGCCAGAGCATATGAAAACGATCCAAGGGATCATTAAGTCCACATTAAAAGAAAGACAAATCCTTTGTTTTTCTGCAACTTTGAAAGAAGAAACCGTTCAGCTGATCAAAGAAATGACAACTGAACCAGAAGTATTGAAAATTGCTAGAAGCGAGGAAGAAGCGCAGAAAGTGGGTCACTATTATCTGTTATGTGATCAGCGTGACAAAGTGAAACTGCTGCAAAAGCTATCACGGCTTGAGGACATGCAGGCGCTCGTTTTTGTGCGTGACATTACGAACTTAAGCATTTATGCAGAGAAATTAGCGTACCATCATGTCGACCTTGGTGTCCTTCATAGTGAAGCAAAAAAAGCTGAGCGTGCTGTGATCTTAAAATCATTTGAACAGCGTGAATTCCCGCTCCTCCTTGCAACAGATATTGCAGCAAGAGGAATCGATATTGATGATCTGCCATATGTAATTCATGCAGATATGCCAAATGAAGAGGGCTACATCCACCGTTCAGGCAGAACCGGACGCGCAGGAAAAGAAGGCGCAGTCATCAGTCTTGTCACACCTCAAGAGCAATCAATGCTGAAAAAAATGGCGAAAAAGCTGAATCTTTCGCTTGAAGAAATTGTGTATAAGCAAGGCCAGCTACACCTTGCGCCCAAGCAAGCATAAGAAAAGGACCCTCCATTATTGGCAGGGTCCTTTTTTGTTATGAAATTTTGACTAGCTGTTTTCCGACATTTTCCCCTTTGAATAGTCCAAGGAATGCATCAGGAATGTTGTCAAAGCCTTCTATGATTGTTTCTTTATATGTGAGTTTGTCTTCTTTTACCCATTGTGCGAGATCCTTCGCAGCCTCTCCAAAACGATCTGAATAGTTGGCAACGATGAAGCCTTGCATCAATGCGCTTGTTTTAATGAGTTTTGTTTGCACACGCGGTCCGATGTCCTCGCTTGCACTAATGTTATAAGAAGAAATGGCGCCGCACACTGGAATGCGTGCAAAGCGGTTCAAATGATTCATCACCGCATCTGAAATCTCGCCGCCCACATTGTCAAAGTAAACATCAACGCCGTTAGGACAGGCTTTTGCAATGGCATCATCTAAATTCTTTGTTGTTTTATAATTGATCGTTTCATCAAAGCCCAGCTCTTTTAAATAAGCGAGTTTATCATCAGATCCGGCAATTCCCACGACGTGTGCGCCTTTGATCTTAGCGATTTGCCCCACAACGGAACCAACGGCACCTGCGGCTCCAGAAATGACAACCGTCTCGCCTTCTTTTGGCTGGCCAATCGCAAGCAGGCCGAAGTAAGCGGTTTGCCCTGGCATGCCCAAAATCCCTAAATAATAGGACAATGGCGCAATGGACGGATCAATTTTAGTCAGAGATTCAGCTTTGGCAGTGGAATATTCTTGCCATCCAAGGAATCCAAGGACAAAATCACCTTTTTCAAATTGAGGCGATTTCGACTCAACGACTTCTCCGACAACACCGCCCTGAATCACTTCATTTAGCTTGAACGGAGGTGTATAGGATTTTGTATCCTGCATTCGCCCTCTCATATAAGGATCTACAGAAACATATTTCGTTTGAATCAAGACCTCTCCATCTTGCGGCACAGGTATATCGACTGTTTCAAAATGAAAAACATCTTTTGTAGGTAATCCTTTTGGACGTTTCGCTAATTGAATTTGCTTTTGTTGACTCATGTCAAATCCTCCCTTTCACTTGCAGCCTAGATTTACATTAACATGATGCTTCTTTTCGTTCAAAACATACGGTCTTTTCAAAACACATACAAAAAAGCAGCCACCATCTCAACGAAGGGGACTACTTTTTCTGAAAAGATACAGAGAGGAGCGGCGGGAGACAGCCAAACAGCTGATACACATCCGCATCACGTTCTTTTAACAAATATTCGTTTGCATTTTGCATGGAGGCTTTCATCATATCGCGCGTCACAAAAGGGAAAAGGATATTCAAGTATGAGGACAACAGGTCTTGTGGATCTTGTTCAATTGACTCGATATCTCCAATGTTAATAATGATGGAAAAGAGATAATCAATGGAGATGCGAAAGTGCTGTTCGGCAAACAATGTAAGCGGCTTTGAATTTGCTTCTTCAGGATTCCACTTTTGAAAAAGCTGTTTCACCAAATCACTGACAACCCAAGCATTAAACTGCTGCTCCGCTGAAAAGTAATACATCAGCTCTCCCTCATTTCTAGCCTCCAGTATAAGAATTGTACAACAAATCCACAGCAATGAACACGATATTTCAGAAAATTTAGTCATTTTTAAGCGATTTTTGTCAAAAATAAGCCAATAGGCACGGTCAGTACATCATGTAAATTGGATGTGCTCGTAGAAGGTTTAATGGCAAAAGTGACGGGTAAAAGATTCGTAAGACGTTAAAGGAGGAATATAAAATGAAACCTGTTGTAAGAGAGTATTCAAATGATGAAACACTTCAAAGAGATGTAGAGCAATTAAAATCACTCGGTGTTGCAAGAGAGGACATTTATGTTCTGTCCCATGACGATGACCGAACAGAGCGTATTGCAAGTAATGCAGATGCCAATACGATAGGTACAAGCGAAGTTGGACTTAAACATGCGGTTGGAAACATCTTTAGTAAAAAGGGAGATGAGCTCCGCAATAAAATTCATGAAATTGGTTTCTCCAAAGAAGAAGCTGAAACATTTGAAGAACATTTAGATGAAGGGAAAGTGCTTCTCTTTGTGACAGATCATGAAAAAGTGAAAAACTGGGCATAAACGCCAGCTGAAAAAGCCTCTTACTTTTGTAAGGGGCTTTTTTTCATGCCGCCATGTCTGAAGGAGAGATGACCATCTTTTTTACTATAATAAGTAAATACTGAAGTATGGAATAAATAGTAAACTCTCTAATTGAAAATGCCGTTATACCAATGAAAATCATGGAGAATCAGAAAAAAATAGTCGAAATATCACAAAAAACCATTCGGGAAATAATCATTGTATCTTTCTATTTTGAATCAAAATTAAATAAAAAACTTGTGTAATTTAGTAGATAAATTTCTTAGTTCTATTGGTTTAAATTGTATTTTTATGTAGAAATAAGTGTTTTAAGGTCAAAAAACCACGAAAAATACCTGTATTTTCAATTAGAAAATTCATTTTAATGTTTAGGAAATAATTTGTTGACAAAATAAACTAAAAACAATATATTTGGCTTAATCCAGTCATTATGGAATTAGTTGTTAAATTTCTGACGGGTTTATTCGAAGCATAATCTAGTAAAGGGGGTGGCAGGAACCAAGGCGTAAGCGCCTCTTAGATACAAAAATGTCTACTAGAACAGAGCAAATATCGTTTACTTGAAGAAAAAATGATAGCCATTCTAAACAGTAGATTGATCTTTCTACTATGTGCACTTTACAAGAGATAGTCAAAAGGCGTTAAGTCCTTATACAAAAGAGAAAGCGTTTTCAATGAAAATTGTGAGTTGATCGAACGGTGAAGGAGGTGAGCTCATATGAAAAAAAGAGAGAACAAGCTGAGGCGATGCGGCCTTCGAACGGCTGCATATGAGGGTGAATGCTGAAAAAGAAGAGTGAACATGTGGGATGCTTCTCTCCTTTTTCAGAAAAACAGATTTTCCTAAAAAATCCATCTTTCATTTTATCATAAGGTTTTTGGCTTGAAAACCACCTTTGCCCGAAAAGAAGATTGTGAATTGAAGGAGGTTTCATGATGAAAAAGGCTTTGTACCATGAAGACAGTGGGCTTTATTTAGAAAAGATGCGCATGGCATTCCAAGAGCATTATGAGCAAAGAACAGATATGTGGTCCACTGATCCATCCTTAACAGACGCAGCAGTGATGTCATTAAAGGCATGGCGTTCAAGGGAAAAGAATGCACTTGCTTCTGTGCTGGATATCGGGTGCGGCAACGGCCGTGCACTTGAACATTTAAGCGGGCTTTCCGCATATGTCGGTATCGACCTGTATGAGCATGAGGAATGGGAAGGGTTACAGAAAAGAGAAACGGTTCCTGTCCAATTTGTTCATCAAGATTTTATGTCATGGTCCATGGATCAGGGACGCGGGATGCAGTTTGATTTAATTTTAGATCATGGCTGCTTTCATCATCAACATCCTGATGATCATGAACGTTATTTAAAACAGGTCTCTTCTTTGCTTCATGAAGGCGGTGTCTTTTCACTTGTTGTCTGGGGAGAGCAGTGGAAAACAGGATTAATCGGAGAAGATGGCCGTTTCCATTTTTCATTTTCAGATTCTCAGCTTGGAGAAAAAATTTGTACATCAGGTCTTGAGCTTGTATCCATATCACCACTACAAGCGAAGGCCGGAATCAGCCAGCATCATGTCATTGCTGTCAAAATCTAGTACAAAGGTGAGTGGTTCAAGCAGAGGTGTTCATGGTAAGAAAGAGCGGCTGCCAATCAAGGGCGTTTGCTGCTCTGATAGAAAATAAAGCATATGAACCAAGATTTCTGCTCCTTTGTACTGGAAAAGGACAAGGTCTAAAACGATGAGAGACACTGCACATCCATTTCCTTCTGCGGGAACACACAGGCTGATGGAGTGCGTACACATATTCATCACTCCATCACTGCGCTACGGGAGTCGATTTGGGTGCAGTGATGAATAGGGGGGAGACAAATGAACAAGTTTGTAGATGAATTACAATCAATGATTCATCATTTTACCTTTCAAGAAAAACACTATTTGCTCGTGGGACCTGTGAATTTGCCAATTTCCATTCAACATGAAGAAGTGCCATTTAAGTGGTATGCCTTCGCGCCTGTTGAACGGGATACAAAGCCAACGATCGAATCTATTGTCCAAATGAGTATTGCGCAGCAAACCTTTTCCTCTTGTCTCTTATTTGGCGACTTTGAAAATGAACTGCCGCCGCTTGTGCGAATCCATAGTGTCTGCCAAACAGGGGATGTGTTTGGGTCACTGAAATGTGATTGTGGTCCTCAGCTTGCGTTATCGCTGAAGAAAATCACCGATTATGGAAAAGGCATGCTTGTGTATATGGCCAATCAAGAAGGGCGGTCTATTGGGCTGATGGCAAAAGCATTGACGTATAAATTACAGGAAATGCAGCTGGATACTTTTGAAGCCAACCGCCTGATCGGCTGCGGGGATGATGATCGGCATTACGAGGAAGCAGCAGCTGTTTTGCACTATTTAAACAAAGGGAAACCATTGCATTTACTAACGAACAATCCAGATAAAGTCGATTCTATTGCAGCTTACGGTCTTCCTGTTTTGCGGTTTGATCATACAGTCGAAGCCTCTCTCTACAATGAAGCCTATTTAAAGGCAAAAGCAGCCTCAGGGCATATGGTCGATGAGAAGAAATTAATTAATCAATAGACGAGTTTACTTTAAAGAAGGCGGGAGAAAAGCGTGAAACCTGATATCAATTGGATTAAAATCCCAAGCGGCTATGCAACGATTGGAAGTAATGAAGAAGATATGAAAAAGGCATCAGAATTCTGGAAGGACAAGCTGCTCAATCCAACCTATGGCCGGGAGAAAAAATTTCAAAAATGGCTGTACAAAGAATTCCCTTCCTATCAGCCGTATATCAACGAATTTTTTATCTCAGATACGGTCGTCAGCAATGAACTGTATCAAAGCTATTGTGATGAAACAGGCCAGACATACCCGGAGAGTTTAACGAACGAAGAGCTTGGCGGGGGACAAGATCATCCAGCTTGGGGAATGGACATTGAGGAAGCCTTCTCGTTCTGTCAGTGGCTGAGCGGGAAACTTGGGATTGATGTGTCGATTCCTACTGAAGAAGAATGGGAGTATGCTGCCCGGGGCAACACGAGAAATCAATACCCGTGGGGAGATGAGTTTGATCCTTCTTACTGCAATACACATGAATCAAATATTGAAAAAACGACGCCTGTCCGTCATTACGAAAAGGGCCGATCCTTATTTGGGCTTTATGATATGGGGGGCAACGTCGAGGAATGGGTCAACACCAAATATCACGTATATGAAGGCGGCATCGAGGTCGTCGATGATTTAACGGAAACACTCGGAAGTGATTACTACATTTTAAAAGGCGGCTCCTTCGCAAGAGGCGGAGATTTATGCAGAGTCGCAAGAAGACACGGGAAGCACCCAGATCCCGTTTTTCGATTTACTGGTTTTCGTTTAGTGACTCGTCAAAAACAACATATAAAGGTGGGAGTGTAAAACTATGCATAGAGGACCGATTACATCTGTTTTATCAACTCAGCACGACCAAATTGTTTACACTGGCGGCTATGACCGCTGTATTTATCAGTGGAACCGGGCGACGGGAGAAGGAACGTTTATTGGCAGTCACGAGCATATCATTAACTCTTTATCTCTTTCTGAAAACGGAAAGTATTTAGCGAGTGCATCGTCAGACTATACAATTCAATTGTATGATACAGGCACACATACTCGAATCCGCACGTTGTTTGGTCATGCAGATGATGTAGAAGCCGTTGCTTTTGCGAAGCAGGATACTTTGCTTGTATCCGTGTCCAGAGATAGAAGATGCTTAGTTTGGGATATTGAAACGGGCGCTATTTTAAGAGAATTCCATGGCCATAGCAAAGATGTATTAGCTGTATGGATACATGGTGATAAAGCTTATACAACAGGTGATGATGGATATGTCCTTGTATGGCTGTATGAGACAGGAGAAATTGTAGGGGAAATCGGCCCGTTTGATTATGAGCTGGATACGATCAGCGGCAGCAATCAAAAAGAAGTATTCGCACTTGGCAGAGATGATGGTACCGTTATTATTTACGATGCAGCTACGTTACAGGAGAAGAAAATCATCAAAGCCCATTTACAGGGCGTCAAGCGAGTGAATTTTTCTCCAAGCGGCAATTACTTGCTGACGGCAGGCTACGACCATTTAATTAAGCTGTGGAATTATGAAACAGGTGATTTAGTTGATACGCTGCTGCCTCATAAATATCAGTGGGAGCGCTCGCTTGTCTGGACAGAGGATGAGAAATCAATACTAGGAGCCAGCTTTGGAAAAACATATTGTGAATGGTCGATCGAAAAAGGAAAAGTCGTATCAGATGAGATCGAAATGGCGACACCATCTATCAATGATATTGCGCTGACTGATGCGGGTGATATTATTACCGCTTCCGATGATGGAAAATTCAGAAAAAACGGGATTGAAATTGCCAAATCGACGGGCGTTTTAACAAATGGAGTAGCTGTTGCACAGGATGGAAGCTATTATGCGTGGGGAGACCATGCAAGTCAAGTGCATATTGTTCATGAATCATTACAGCAAATGGTTTCGTTCGATCTCAACACAGGTCCGGTCAACAGCGTGTATTTCCATGAGGAGGATCGTCAATTTTATATTGGAACTTACGGCGGATATGTCCATGTCATTTCGACAGAACACTTAAAGGAAATCGGCCGTTCCAAAGCACACGATTGTGCGGTCAAAGCATTAAAGGTAGAAGGAGATCATATCATCACAGCAGCAGTTGAAGGAACCATCTGTCTTTTAGATAAAAAGAGTTTGTCTTTAAAAGCGGAATACATCGGTGCGACAGAGCTGTTAAATGATGTCTTTATTGATAGTAAACGAGACCGTATCGCCATTGTCAGCCGTGACAAGAATGTGAGATTGTTTGATTTGCATACAGGAAGAATTTTAGACCAGCATAACGAACACCAGTATTCGATTAAATCGGTCACAGTTACAGACTCTGGCTATATTGTAAGCGGTGATTATTGGGGCTATATCGTTGTGTGGAATCCAGAGCTGGATGTCAACACCGGCCCAATTAGAATTGCCCAAAATGGGATTAGTGCCATCAGACAGTTAGGCAATGATGTATACGCAAGCTCATATGACGGCGGGATTTATCACGTTCGAGAAGATGGGACGCATACCGAAGTACTACGCTTATTTGAACAATTTCCGAAAGAAGTAATCTCTCATTAAGAAAAAGAATGTAAGCGGGGGATTCTCATGATAAGTGTTTGCAAGGAACATATGAAAAAAGGTCTGTCTGTACTCAATTGTCCGCATGTGCTCCTCATTAATAAATATGAATGTCGCAAATGCTGTTTTTGTAAACAACGAGCATCTTATAAACTTTTTTATTCCTTGCCTTACTATGATCGATCTGAAAAGAAACGGATGGAAAAAATATAGCACATGAGAATAGAACTCCTTCATTTGCTGAAGGAGTTCTTTCCCTTGAAAGAGAGGAAAGGAGACTTACATGAAAGACGATGTTTTTTATATGAAGCTAGCGATTGCCAACGCAAAGGCCATGAAAGGACAAACCTCGCCAAATCCGCTTGTCGGAGCAGTGATCGTCAAAAAAGGTGAGATCGTTGGAATTGGTGCTCACATGAAGGCGGGCGAACCGCATGCTGAAATTCATGCGCTGCAAATGGCAGGAGAAAAGGCGAAGGGAGCTCATCTGTATGTGACGCTCGAACCTTGTTCGCATCATGGAAAAACAGGTCCTTGCTCAGAAGCCATTATAAAGAGCGGGGTGAAACGTGTGGTCATTGCTACTCAAGACCCAAATCCACTTGTAGCAGGTAAAGGGGTCACGATGTTGAAACAAGCAGGGATAGAAGTAGAAGAAGGGATATGTAAGCGGGAAGCAGACAGCTTAAATCTTCCTTTTTTTCATTCCATTCAATCAGACCTTCCTTATGTCATATTAAAAACAGCCATTTCATTAGACGGGAAAATTGCAACAGCTCATCAAGAAAGCAAATGGATTACAGGAACAGAAGCGAGGAAAGAAGTGCAGCAATTACGTCAAGAAGCAGATGCTGTGATAACAGGCGTCGAAACCATTATTCAAGATGATGCAGGTCTTATTGTGAAAGATTCAATCGTGACACAGCCCATTCGTGTCATTTTAGATTCCACCTTAAGGATTCCGCTTCATGCGAAATGTTTAAATGACCATATGGCGGAAACCATTATTTGTACCTCAAACAAGTACGATCAAAAAAAATATCATCAACTGATGCAAAAAGGGCATCAAGTTTTTGTTACAAGCGGAGAAAATCGGACAGATCTTCAAGCGGTATTACGTATGCTGAAAAAGCGTTCTGTGATGTCGGTGCTTGTAGAGGCGGGAGGGAGTGTGAGCGCATCATTTCTAGAAGCGTCACTTGTGAACGAAGTCATTATTTATATGGCACCATTATTAATTGGAGGGAAAGATGCACCTACTTTCTTTGAAGGAGAAGGTATGAAAACATTAAAAGAAGCCATTCGGCCGGTAGATATGGATTATAGTATGGTAGGAAAAGATTTAAAAATGACGATGAGACTTTAATGAAAGAAAGACCTTGTGCATGAAGTGCAAGGTCTTTTTGATTATTTTAAAAAATAAAAGTGTACATACACCTTTCCAAGTCATGATGAATACGATGGATGGGGGTGATTCCATGAAAAGATGTAGGCAATGTGGTAAGACATATCCAACTCATTCGACAGACCACTACCAAAAAGGAAGCTGGTATGATGCGTATAAGGATGATGGCTGGGAATGTGATAGTTGTAAAAAAGGGAAATCAGAAAAGCCAAGGAAATCAGTGAAAAATCCTTGCTGCGGAAAAGATCCTTGTGTTTGTGTGATTCAAGGTCCGCCAGGCGGGAGAGGAAGAAGAGGCCCAGCAGGCCCAGCGGGTCCAGCGGGTCCGGCAGGCCCAGCAGGTCCAGCAGGTCCAATCGGTCCAACAGGCGTAGGTTTAACAGGCATCTTGGCATTTGATCCAGCAGTAGCACCAACCTACCCAGTAGGGCAAGTGGTGACATACGATGGCAGTACGTACGTGGTCAATTCAGCACCGCCATTAGGTACGCCGGATACGTCGGCAGATTATACATTATTAGCCGCTGCTGGTGAAACTGGTGCAACCGGAGCTACGGGTACAGGAGCCACAGGAGCAACAGGAGATACAGGAGCGACCGGAGTTACAGGCGCTACAGGAGCAATCGGAGCCACGGGAGCCACAGGTACAGGAGCGACCGGTGCAACAGGAGATACAGGAGCGACCGGAGTTACAGGTGCTACAGGAGCAACCGGAGCCACGGGAGCCACAGGTACAGGAGCGACTGGTGCAACAGGAGATACAGGAGCGACCGGAGTTACAGGCGCTACAGGAGCAATAGGACCTACGGGAGCCACAGGTACAGGAGCGACCGGTGCAACAGGAGATACGGGAGCCACCGGCGTCACAGGAGCCACAGGAGCTACCGGGATAACGGGCGATACTGGTGCGACCGGAGTTACCGGAGCCACAGGAGCAACCGGGGTAACGGGTGATACTGGTGCGACCGGAGTTACCGGAGCCACAGGAGCCACAGGAGCAACCGGAGTAACGGGTGATACAGGAGCCACAGGAGCCACCGGCGTAGGGTTAACCGGCATTGTGGCATTTGACCCAGCAACAGCTCCAACCTATCCAGTAGGCCAAGTGGTGACATATGAAGGTGGAACCTATGTTGTGAATACAGCTCCACCAACAGGTACACCAGATACGTCGCCAGACTATACGTTATTGGCAGCCGCAGGTGTTACCGGAGCCACAGGAGTAACAGGTGCAACGGGTGATACAGGTGCCACGGGAGTTACAGGCGCCACAGGTGATACCGGAGCAACTGGTGTAACGGGTGATACAGGTGCCACGGGAGTAACTGGAGCGACCGGAGCAACTGGTGTAACGGGTGATACAGGTGCCACGGGAGTAACTGGAGCGACCGGAGCAACTGGTGTAACGGGTGATACAGGTGCTACGGGAGTAACTGGAGCGACCGGAGCAACTGGTGTAACGGGTGATACAGGTGCTACGGGAGTAACCGGAGCGACCGGAGCAACTGGTGTAATGGGCGATACTGGTGCGACCGGAGTAACCGGTGTAGGATTAACTGGCATTCTGGCGTTTGACCCAGCAACAGCTCCAACCTATCCAGTAGGCCAAGTGGTGACATATGAAGGTGGAACCTATGTTGTGAATACAGCCCCACCAACGGGTACACCAGATACGTCGCCAGACTATACGTTATTGGCAGCCGCAGGTGATACCGGAGCCACAGGAGTAACCGGAGCGACCGGAGCAACCGGAGCAACTGGTGTAACAGGTGATGCCGGAGCCACAGGAGCGACCGGAGCAACTGGTGTAACAGGTGATGCCGGAGCCACAGGAGCGACCGGAGCAACTGGTGTAACAGGTGATGCCGGAGCCACAGGAGCGACCGGAGTAACTGGTGTAACGGGTGATACCGGAGCAACTGGGGTCACAGGAGCGACCGGAGCAACTGGTGTAACGGGTGATACCGGAGCAACTGGGGTCACAGGAGCGACCGGAGCAACTGGTGTAACGGGTGATACCGGAGCCACAGGAGTCACAGGAGCGACCGGAGCAACTGGTGTAACGGGTGATACCGGAGCAACTGGTGTAACGGGAGCCACAGGAGTTACGGGTACCGGAGCCACCGGAGCAACAGGAGCCACAGGAGTAACCGGAGCCACCGGAGCAACAGGAGTCACAGGAGCCACCGGAGCATCTGGTGTAACAGGTGATACCGGAGCAACAGGAGTCACAGGAGCGACCGGAGCAACCGGCGTCACGGGAGCCACAGGAGTCACAGGTACAGGAGCAACAGGCGCCACCGGTCCAACAGGAGTGACAGGATCGAGTGCGATCATTCCGTTTGCTTCAGGTACACCTGCTGTATTGACAACAATTGCAGGCGGTCTCGTTGGAACATCCAGCTTGATCGGATTTGGTAACTCAGCGACAGGTGTCAGTATTGTAGGTGGAATCATTGATTTAACAGGCGCTGCAGGCACTTTACTCAACATGGCGTTTTCAGTTCCGAGAGCCGGAACAATCACGTCATTTGCCGGCTATTTTAGTACGACAGCAGCTCTTTCTTTGGTCGGCACGAGTATTACCGTAACGGCTAGTTTATTCGCTTCACCGACACCAAATAACAGTTTCACTCAAGTAGCGAGTGTCACTTTAGCACCAGCTTTAACCGGTGTTTTAACGCTGGGTGCGATTGCAAACGGTATTGCGACTGGTCTAAATGTACCAGTCACACCGGAAACACGATTGCTTGTTGTATTCTCCGCATCAGCTACAGGTCTATCCTTAGTGAATACCGTAGCAGGCTATGCGAGTGCTGGTTTATCTATCACGTAATAGGCATACAGGGGCGACTCGATTTTGAGTCGTCTTTTTGTTTGAAAGAATTTTCTCTTAACTTAGTAAGAAAAAATGATATCATTTTCTTAGAGTCTATTCGGGTGAATCTACTGAATTAGGGGTTGTAGCGGTGAGGATGGGCAAAAGGAAAGTCACTTTGCAAACGAAAATTTTGGGGTTAATTATCGGGCTTTTGCTTGTGGTCATTGCATTATTAACCATTTGTTTTGGTTTTTTGCAGACATCAGAAAGGCAGGGACAAGCTGAACAGCTGGCGGTGCAGACCGCTAGAACGATATCATATATGCCGCCCATTAAAGCATCGGTGGCTCTATCAGCGTCCCAAAATGAAGAACAGGCAGTGCTTGAGCAAATGAAGGAGCAAGTAAGAGCACATGCCATCTTCATTACCAATCGAAAAGGAAAGGTCCTTGTTCATACGAATCATGAGGACGTAGGGAAAACCATCAGTGTTTCGGAAGGAAGAAGTACCCTCTTATTTGGAGGAACCTCCATATCAACTGATGATTCTAATGGTGAAACCGTTGTCAGAGGCAGTGCACCCATTATGAAAGAAACAGAAGGGCATGAAGAAATTATTGGGACAGTCACCGTCGAATTTTTAAAAAAGGAAATTGATCAAGCGACAGCTCATCAGCTATCGAAGCTTAGCTATATTGCCCTTCTTGTGCTCTTGCCGGGCATATTCGGTGCGATTTTTTTAACAAAGAGTATTCGCAAAGATACATTAGGACTTGAGCCGCATGAAATTGCTTCGTTGTATCGAGAAAGAGAAGCGATGCTGCTCGCTATAAAAGAAGGGATTATTGCGTTTGACCAGAAAGGCGCGATTACGATGATGAATACATCAGCTGAGCAAATGCTGCGCGTCTCATCAGAGCTGCCCCTTCATATTGATCAAGTCTTGCCAAATGCCAAACTTCTTCTCTATTTAAAGTCAGAGACGATTGAACCTAACATCGAAACCGTCGTCAATGATAAAACCTATGTCTTAAATGTGAAAAAAGTAATGCAGGACAATCGAGTATTCGGAGGGATTGTGAGCTTCAGGGAGAAAACAGAGCTGACGAAGCTGCTGGATACATTAACAGAGGTCAGCCAATATTCGGAAGACCTGAGGGCACAAACGCACGAATTCTCAAATAAGCTGTACGCCATCTTAGGCCTGCTTGAGCTGAAGCAATTCGATGAAGCGATCGACTTAATTAAAGAAGAATATCATCTGCAAAACCGTCAGCACGATTTACTCATGAAGCAGATTCGTTCTCCTAAAATACAAGCCATCTTACTTGGCAAGTTAGGGAAAGCATCTGAGAAAAAAGTCCATTTCCACATTGATGAAAATAGCTCACTAGAGCCGCTTCCAGCTCATTTAAGTCTATCTCACTTTATCACCATCATTGGCAATCTCGTAGATAATGCCTTTGAAGCTGTAATAAATAAGGAGAAACGCGAGGTAGACCTGTTCATCACAGATATTGGGTTTGATATTATCATAGAAGTGTCAGATTCAGGTGATGGAGTGAATGAAGAGGAACTGTCACAGATTTTCACAAGAGGCCATTCGTCAAAGGGAGAAGGGCGAGGCTATGGGCTTGCGAATGTGAAAGAAGTATTGGACGAGCTTGGGGGCTGGATTGAAGTTGCGAACCAAAAAGAAGGCGGTGCCATCTTCACTGTATACATACCGAAAGGCACAAAGGGGGAATAGATGGTGATTAAGGTACTCATTGCGGAGGATGATTTTCGAATCGCTGCCATTCATGAATCTTATATACAAAAGATAGAAGGGTTTAAGGTCGCCGGAAAGGCAAAGAGCGCAAAGGATATGTGGGAGGCGCTCCAGAGGGAACAAGTTGATCTCATCTTGCTTGATGTCTATATGCCTGATGAACTTGGCACAAATTTGCTGCCGCTTTTAAGAGAACGCTGTCCGGAAGTAGATGTGATCATTATCACGGCTGCAACAGAAACAACGCTTTTAAGGGATGCACTTCATTACGGAGTGGTTCATTATTTAATCAAACCGGTGACCGCACAAAAGTTTGCACAAGTCTTAACCGAATATAAAGAAAAGAAAGACATCATCAATTCAAAGGATGAAGTCAATCAAACGATGATCGATCTGTTTTTTGGGCAAATGCAGGAAGAGCCAAAACAAAGGGATGACAGAGATCTCCCCACAGGCATCAATTCATTGACCTTGGATAAAGTGAAAACATTGATGGCATCAGAGAATAGCGGGATTACAGCAGAAGAACTCGGAGAAAAGATGGGTGCATCACGTACAACGGCGAGACGGTACGTAGAGTATCTCGTGACAACAGGGGAATGCCGGGCAGAGCTTGCATACGGAATCATTGGCAGACCTGAACGGAAATATTACCCTGCCAAACAAGCGGAGTCTTAAAAGATGAAAAAAGGAATACTTTTTGTTATCGTGCTCTGCCTTTGTATGACGCTCACCTTTAATGAAAAAAAGGCCGGTGATTCTTTCCTGCAGCAAAGCTCCTTATATATTGTGGTGTCGGGTGTACCAGAGGGGGGATTTGACCAAACGGCTCAGGTGATGAAATCAGTGCTTGAACAAGAGAAGCTGGTGAACCGGCCTGTGAACATTCTTTATCAAAGAGGCGGAACGGTGGATAAAGGATGGACATACATGATGGAGCGAGAAGCCAACTATATCAGTTTAAATTCAAGTTTATTGTTAAGCCGTAATTTACTTGGCAGCAGTAACGTGACGATGAATGATGTGACACCGCTGGCAATTCTTGCAGAAGAGTGGCAGGTCGTCGCAGTCCCAGTAGATTCTCCTTTTTCAAATGGGAAGGAGCTGTTACACGCACTCAAGAAAAAACCAGATTCCTTAAAAATTGGGTTTGCCCCTGACTTTGGAAATGATGATCAAATCTCATTCGCCCGGGCAGCAGAAATGGCAGGGATTGATCCATATCGCATTCAATTTTTGAAATTTGACAGTGCAGATGATTTATTTCAGGCGCTCATTAACCATGAGGTGGATGCAGCAACGACTACCATTACAGAGGTTCGTCATGATTATGAAAAAAAGAGGCTGAAGCTCGTAGCGACGACAACCAGCCAGCGCTTAGATGGATTTGAAGATGTGCCGACATGGAAAGAGCAGGGCATTCCGCTCATCTTTTCCCATTGGCGCGGTGTGATGGGCCCAAAACAAATGAGTCAGCATGACATTCGTGAATGGGATCAGCTTCTTCAAAAAATGACGAAAACGAAGTCCTGGAAAAAGCGATTAAAGCAAAAGGGCTGGACAAGTCGTTATATGAACAGCAAAGAGGCAAAGCTCTTTATGGAAGATCAATTAAGGCAATATGAGCAATTGATACAAGGAGAACAAGCGGTCGAATAAGACCGCTTCCAGCGTGTAGCCAAACCCTTACATTCGGTGTCAGTCCTGCGTGCTGGTGCTCACGAATCTCACATTCGCTCCGCTCCAGTACTCGTCCTTCTTAGACTTCAAAGGTTTTCTATCACGCTGAAAAGAAGACAAAGGGCTAAAATAAACATGATTTTAGCCCTTTGTCAACAATCTGTAAGCGGTCTATTAAGACCGCTTTTTTTCATTGAATCAAAAAAGCCCAATGGTTGAACAAAATGAACAAAAAGCATTTATCGACCGAAAAAGAATTAAAATTCATAATATTTACTTCAATTCCCACCTCAGATATGATGACAAAAAGGGTTGGAAATGGGATACCAACACATTAATGAAAGCGTATACAACATAAGGGGTGAACAATATGTTAGCGATCTTAGGATTTCTTATGATGATTGTATTTATGGTTTTGATTATGACGAAACGTATGTCTGTTTTAACGGCATTGGTGTTAACACCGATTGCATTTGCTCTTATTGCAGGTTTTCATTTTACTGAAATTTCAGACATGATTGTCAAAGGCGTGCAGCAAGTCGCACCAACAGCGGTCATGATTATGTTTGCGATTTTGTACTTTGGTATTATGATTGATGCGGGTTTATTTGATCCAATGGTGGCGAAGATTTTAAAAATCGTCAAAGGCGATCCTTTAAAAATCGTGGTCGGAACAGCTGTCCTGACGATGCTTGTTGCACTTGATGGTGACGGGACAACGACGTACATGATTACAACAACAGCGATGCTTCCATTATTTACGCTGCTTGGCATCCGTCCAATTATTTTAGCGGGAATTGCCGGAGTTGGCATGGGAATTATGAATACAATTCCATGGGGAGGAGCCACACCTAGAGCCGCGAGTGCACTTGGCGTCGATCCTTCACTTTTATTTGGCCCGATGATTCCAGTCATTGGTGCAGGGGTTCTCAGTATGATTGTTGTGTCTTATTTTCTTGGAAAAGCCGAAAGAAAACGTCTCGGTGTCATTGAACTTGAACAGCCGATTCATGCAAATGAAATGGCAGCGGCACTGCAAGACGACATTAAACGGCCGAAGCTTTGGTGGTTTAACCTGGCGCTGACTTTGTTATTGGTGCTGCTGCTTGTATCAGGTAAAGTCAGCTTAACTGTTCTATTTGTTCTTGCTTTCTGTGTGGCGATTATCGTGAACTATCCGAACTTGGATCAGCAGCGTGAGCGAATTGCGGCTCACTCAACAAACGTTTTAGCCATTGCTTCGATGATTTTTGCGGCAGGTGTTTTTACAGGTATTCTAACTGGAACGAAAATGGTCGATGAAATGGCGATTTCGATTGTATCTGCAATTCCAGAGCAGCTTGGCGGCTTTATTCCAGTCATTGTCGCATTAACAAGCGGGATCTTTACTTTCTTTATGCCGAATGATGCATACTTTTATGGCGTACTGCCGATCCTATCAGAAACAGCGGCAGCATACGGTGTCGATAAAATTGAGATTGCGAGAGCCTCTATTATTGGACAGCCGATTCATATGTTAAGTCCACTTGTTCCATCGACTCATTTACTTGTTGGGCTTGTTGGCGTATCACTGGATCAGCATCAGAAATTTGGGATGAAATGGGCTGTGCTGGCAGTCGTCGCTATGACTGTAGTGGCGGTTCTCATTGGGGCCATTTCCATCTGGTAAACAAAAAAAGTGTCTGCTGTGAGCAGGCATTTTTTTTAGGTCATATTGCCGGGCAGGCTCCATTCATTTGCCCTAGACAAAGATATACCTGTTCCTCCAAAAGATTTATTTTTGAAAAATAATGACACTTTTGCTGTTTTTTTCTTTATAATGCAAATCAACGAAGGGAGAGGATAGCATGTCCAAACGAAAAGGCACGATTCTTTTTGCTGCTGTATGCCTCATGGCAGGCATTTTGTCGATGGTGAGCCCAGCTTCAGCTCATGCAGAAACCCCTTATTATGGAAAGAGTTATGAACAGCCGGCTTCAGTGAAAAAGCTATACCCTGAGCCTGGCGAGACGTTTGATACCCCTGCCTTTCAGAAAAAAGGAGAAGCATTTACGACACAAGAAGAGCTTCAAGCTTTCATAAGAGACATTGTCCGCAAAAGCCCATATGCCACGCAGAAACAGATTGGAACATCCATTGAAGGCAGGTCCATTCCGGCTCTGTACTTTACAAAGGATCGCTCCATCACTCCACTTTCAAAAAAGCCAACAATCTGGCTCCAAGCCCAAATACACGGAAATGAACCAGCCTCCGGTGAATCTGCTCTCGTCATTGCAAAACGATTAGCAGGTGAAGAAGGAGAGCGTATACTCAATCATGTCAATATCATCATTGTCCCAAGAATCAATCCTGATGGTTCTTATGCATTTGACCGCAGACTTGCAAACGGATTAGACGGAAACCGTGATCATATGACATTAGAATCTCCAGAACTGATAGCCCTGCATCAAGAATTTAATCGATATGCGCCAGAGGTGGTTATTGATGCCCATGAATACGATGTGGGTCAAAAGCAGTTTGAAGATATTGGTTCATCAGGTGCTCTCAAATATCATGATTTGCTTATTCTTTCAGGGAAGAATTTAAACATTCCTGAAAGCATCCGGCTGACATCAAATGAGTTATACGTTAACGGAGTTCGTGAAACGCTGACGAATAAAGGGTTTTCTAACGATTTGTATTATACAAACACAAGAGGAAAGGATGGAAAGATCGACATCTATGAAGGTGGAACGGATGCGCGAATTGGCCGTAATGCCCTTGCACTTTCGCCAGCCCTGTCATTTCTTGTAGAAAGCAGAGGGATTGGGATTGGAAGAGAGGATTTTGCCCGCCGCGTCGCTGCACAAGTAGCTACCCATGAAAAAATCATTGAAACTACAGTGAAACATGCCAAACAGGTGAAGCAGCAAATGGTGACGGAGCGGCTGAAGCTGGTCAAAAAAGGATTGCAGCCAAATGATGATGATCAGGTGGTCATTCAAGACGATTTCGAAACACCTGTCAATGACTCGCTGGAAATGGTTGATATTGAGAAAGGACAAACGACTCAAGTTCCTGTACGCTTTCACAGTGCGAGCGATGCTGTTCCTGTCTTAACAAGAGAACGGCCGACAGCTTATCTCATTCTTCCGGGGCATGAAGGAGTAGAAAGGAAACTCAGAACATTAGGATTAAAAAGTGTCACATTGCCGGTTGGTATGAAAGTGCCGGTACAAGCCTATCAGGTGACAAAGCGAGAGGAAAAGAGCAAAACAGATATCCAGCTTGAAACAAAACTCGTTGACAAGAAACGCCAGCTGCCAAAAGGAACAAAGGTATATGTCACGGCACAGCCGCAAACCAATTTGCTGTCACTTGCCCTTGAACCAGAATCAAAGGACAGCTATATGTCATCAGGGTTTATTGCTTCAAAAGAAGGTGATGAACTGCCAGTCTATCGTTTCATGCTTCCTCAAAAGACGTTGGGCATTCAATAAAAAAGGGCTAAAATGATAGCCCTTTATCAAATGTAAAAGCGGCACTAGGCGTGCCGCTCAGCGCGCGGACAAACCTTCGCATTCGGTGTCAGTTCTGCGTGCCGGTGCTCACGAATGTTCAATTCGCTCCGCTCCGGTACTCGGCCTTCCTAGACTGCAAAGGTTTTCAGATCACGCTGAAAAGAAGAAAAAAGGCTAAAATAAAGATCATTTTAGCCCTTTTTCAACAATCTAAAGCGGCACTAGGCGTGCCGCTTTTTTTATTTTCGTCCAGCTCTTATTTCATCTGTCATGCCTTCATATGGTGCTTCTGCGATAATGGTTTCGTCATTCACACCTGCATGATGGATATACGTAATGTCCGCAAATTCTGGGACAACATATTTCGGATAGGTTTCGTATTTTTTACGAGATTCTTTCATGAGATCGATGTAGTCATTTTGATAGCAGACGGTGATGTCTGGACGTTCATGCACCCATTTTGGGAAGAAGATGACGCCATGCATGCGTTTTTCTTCAGGCATAAAGTTCAGAGAGACGTCTGTCCCAGTTGGTTCTGTCCAAGAGACTTTGTATACGCCTTTTGTCAGCTTCACAATATTTACTTCTTGATCACGGACCCAGCGTCCACCAACCATTCCGCTATGAATGCGGTAATCAATGGTGTGATCGTTTTTAATGTAAATCTCATATTCCCAGCCATTTTCATACGTATAAATCATATGAAGTCCAACGAATTGATCCATGTTTATTCCTTCTTTCATTAGAATGATGTTTTTTCAAACATGTTGTGATTTACATGTTTATTTTAAAGTCTATGGTATACTAATGTCAAAGAATAAGCGTTGGAGGCCCATCATGAGAGTACTGAAATATGCCATTCTTGGCTTACTAGATCAGCGTGAGCTGACGGGATACGATATCACGAAACATTTTAAGGATTCCCTTGGACAGTTTTGGAGTGCGAAGCACAGTCAGATTTACCCTGAGCTGAAGCGTCTTACAGAGGAAGGGTTTATTGAATTTGATATTCACATACAGGGAAAAAAGCTGGAGAAGAAGGTCTATCAAATCACAGCGGAAGGAAAAGAAGAATTGCGTCAGTGGTTAAAAACAAAAGATCCGATTCCAGAAACAACGAAGGATGAATTCATGCTCAAAACCTTTTTCATCTCCTCCATGGACAAAAAAGAAGCGGCGGACCTGTTTGCATATCAACTGCTAGAGCGTACTAAGAAAGTAGACATGCTGGAACAGAAGCTGCACGCTTTGACAGAGGAAGACCCTTCTGCTGAATCGCTGCATTCAGCGCAATTTGGGCATTACTTAGTGCTGACAAGAGCAATTGAAAGAGAAAAAGGCTATGTCCGCTGGCTCCAAAAGACCCTTAAACGTATTGATTCATCTATGGTCTAAGGACAATGGTCGGATGATATGATAAAAAATGGTTTGAAACGAGTGAATTTATTAATAGAAACCGCTACAATGGATATATTCGTATTAAAGTGAGGCGAGTATGTTTGAGTAATCAAGAAGCGTTGTGGAATGAAGCAGAAGCTTTTATTTCTGTATGCTATGAAGAATTAAACAAGTCAAATGAAGAGAAAGCAGCACGTCTGCATGAAATAAAAAAAGAAATTGAGGCTGAAGGTATTTATACGCATACACTAGAGGAATTAGCTCACGGGGCGAAAATGGCATGGCGTAACAGTAACCGCTGCATTGGCCGTTTGTTTTGGTCGACCCTGCAAGTGCATGACTGCCGGCATGTAAAGACAGAGGATGAGGTGAAAGAGGCGCTCTTTCATCATATTGAGTATGCGACAAATGGCGGGAAAATCAAACCGTCCATTACGATCTTTCCCCCAGAGAAAAACAGACAGAAGGAAGTCGTCATTTATAATCATCAGCTCGTTCGTTATGCAGGCTATGAGACGGAATATGGCATCATCGGCGACGAGGCATCTCTTGAATTAACAAAATTATGTGAAGCCCATGGCTGGAAAGGGGAGGGCACACATTTTGATATTCTGCCTCTCATGTTTCAGCTAAAGGATCAGCCGCCTGTTCTGTATGAGCTTCCGAAAAAAATCGTCCAAGAGGTAGAGATCACCCATCCTGAATATGATGGATTCCGTGATTTAGGACTGAAATGGTATGCGGTTCCGATTATTGCTGATATGAAATTAGAGATTGGCGGTATTCATTACAACGCTGCACCGTTCAATGGCTGGTATATGGGCACAGAAATTGGCGCCCGCAACCTAGCAGATGAAAACCGCTACAATATGCTGAAAAAAGTCGCTTCCCTGTTAGGCCTGGACACAACAAAGAATTCGTCCCTTTGGAAGGATAAAGCCATTGTCGAATTGAATGTGGCGGTTCTCCATTCTTATCGCGAAGCAGGGGTAACTATTGTTGATCACCATACAGCAGCACATCAATTCAAGCAGTTTGAAAAGCAGGAAGAAAAGGCTGACCGCAAGCTGACTGGGGACTGGACATGGCTGATTCCCCCAGTATCACCAGCTGCTACCCACATATTCCATAAGCATTACGACAATACGATTGTGAAACCAAACTATTTTTATCAAGACAAGCCCTATCACGGGACAGAAAAAGCCTAGCGAGAGCTAGGCTTTTTTATGAACGTATTCGAAAATCTTGATAGTGAGCAAGCTCAGTGAGCGGCTCCATTTGCATGTCGGTGACTTTTGAAAAAGGACTTCCTTTCCGGACAGTCTGTAAGAAATCAATCACTTTCTGCTGCTCACCTTCTACCTTTAACTCGACATGACCTTCATCTGTGTTGCGTACCCAGCCTTTCATTCCACGATTGACGGCTTCTCCCTGAACAAAATAACGAAAGCCGACTCCTTGTACACGTCCTTTTACAATGGCGTGATAATGAATCATGGTCATCACTCCTTTTTCACATCGTACCATAGCCTGCATCTGATCTTCATGCATCGACTATGATTTGATTGTCAAACGATGTAAAATAAAAGCCAGTAGACAACCAAAGGAGATGGCCATCGTGGGACAAAAGAGATATGACATAGAAGGAATTCAAGTGGGACAGCCTATCATCACCTATGCGAACGGAAAAGAAATCAAAACAGCCATCAACAAAAGGCGCATTCATGAGCCTGTGTATTTAAATCAGGTCAATTTTGAAGGAGATGGTCAGGGGGATTTGGTTCATCATGGGGGCTATGATAAAGCCGTCTGCGTCTTTCCGTATGATCATTATGCTCACTTTGAACAATTTTTAGGGGTTCCATTACAGGAAGCTGCCTTTGGCGAGAATGTAACAGTACGCCAGCTAGTCGAGACGAATGTGCGTATTGGCGATGTGTTTCAGCTTGGAGAAGCACTTGTTGAGGTAAGCCAGCCAAGACAGCCTTGTGTGAAATTATCTCTTAAGCATGGCAACATGAAGCTTGTAAAGGAAGTACAGAAAACAGGGTATACAGGCTTTTATTTACGTGTACTGAAAGAAGGTATGGTGCCGCCTGATGCTGCGCTTGTACTAGTAGAAAAAGCATCCCATCAGATTACGGTCCATGAAGTCAATGAAGTCAAATATCGTCAAACAAGTCCAGAGAGACTGAAAGCTGTTCTTAAAGTAGATGCCTTAGCAGATGTGGTCAGGAAGTCTTTAGAAAAACGAATTCAGCACATTTAAAAAAAGCCGTACAGAAGTACGGCTTTTCAGCGCTTATGAGCTGCGTTTCTTTTGCTCAAGAAGATTTGCAAGGAAATATGTTTTTAAGCTTTGAAGCTTTCTTCCTTCATGCTTGGTCACACCAAGCTTCTTTAATTCTTCGACATACCAGCCTTTGCTACCATAATGCATGATAGAAAACTCCTTTCAATTGAAACTGCCTGCATTGTAACATCTCAAAAAAGGACGTGAAAAGTGTGCAGGTGTCAAGAAATGAAAACTGATTCTATCTGCCTATGATCCATGTATATGCTGGAAATATTGATTTATGAATTTGGCGGGTTGAGGGTAACGAGGATCATGCCGACCGTCATAATCATGATGATAACACCAAGATAGGTCATCATGGATTGTTTTTTCTTAATCCCTACAACCGTTAAGATAATACTTTCGATGAAAAAGATAACACCTATGATGATGAACCACATATCAAATAAGACCCCTTTCGCATATCTTTGCCTATTTTACCACAGGCTTTTTTGTTTAGTCGTGACAGATTCGTGAAACGGGCATGAAAAAATCCCCTCCAGTGAAGGAGGGGACCCGTTTGGCTTACAGCTTTGTTAAAATAATCGGTTCGTCTTTAGTGATCACAATCGTATGTTCAATCTGTGCCACTAGACTTTTATCTGGTGTTTTAAATGTCCAGCCATCATCAGCTTGATAAATTGATTCAGCATTTGTTGAAATGAAAGGTTCAAAGGCAATGACTGTGCCATTTTTAAACAAAGCATTATCGAATGGATCATAGTAGTTCAAAATATGGTTGGGTGCTTCATGCAGATTCTTCCCAATGCCGTGTCCTGTTAGGTTTTTAATAACAGTAAATCCTTGTTCTTTCGCTGTATTGTAGACCGCACGGCCAATTTGGTTTTGTCTTTTACCGGCTTTTGCATGCTTTAATCCTTCAAGGAACGCATCCTCCGCACACTTACATAATGCTTCAAGACGAGCATCACCTGTTCCTAAAACGAATGAAATACCTGTATCGGAATAATATCCGTCAAGCTCTGCTGAGATATCAATGTTCACGAGGTCGCCCTCTTGTAAAATGGTTTTTTCACTAGGGATACCGTGTGCAACTTCATCGTTTACGCTGATACAAGTGGTACCAGGAAAGTCATATTCCTTTTCAGGTGCTGAATTGGCACCGTGCTCTTCTAATATTTTTTTCCCAATCAAATCTAATTCTTTTGTAGACATGCCTGGTTTCGCTTGGCTTTTCATTTCTTCTCTTGCCAAAGCGACAATTCGGCCGACTTTTTTTAAGGCTTCTAACTCATGATCATGTTTGACAATCACTGTTCATTCCCGCTTTCTATATCTTCATTCTATTCAATAGCTTACCACATTTTACGCAAAAAGAGTAAAGAGCGGAATTCAAATGGATGTGGACAAATTGGTATAGATAACTAGACGTGCATATGATATATTTTTTATGAACATCATGAACGATTTAGTCATGATGATGACAAAGGGGGGAGAAGTCAGATGGTGTTTCAGTTTTTTCAAAAGCTAGGAAAATCATTTATGCTTCCAATCGCTGTACTTCCAGCAGCAGGGATTATTTTGGCCATTGGGCGGGAGGATGTATTCAATATCCCGTTTATTTATGAGGCAGGGAATGCAATTTTTGCGAACTTGGCTTTAATTTTTGCAATGGGTGTAGCGATTGGTATTTCAAAGGATGGGAACGGGGCAGCGGCATTATCAGGTGCGATCTCTTATTTTATTTTGTCAGCCGGTACAACGTCGATCAACTCAACCAACAATATGGGGGTATTGGGCGGTATTTTATGTGGGCTTTTGGCAGGTTATGTTTACAATAAATTTAAGGATACGAAACTGCCGGAATACTTAGGTTTCTTTAGCGGAAGGCGGCTTGTGCCTATTATGACGGCACTTTTCACCATTCTATTAGCAGCCGTTTTCGGATATGTATGGCCTCCGATTCAAAGTGTGATCAATGATCTAGGGGAATGGATCTTAAGTCTTGGTGCAACAGGTGCAGGGCTGTTTGGTTTCTTTAACCGATTGCTTATTCCATTGGGACTTCATCATGTATTAAATAATTTATTTTGGTTTCAATTTGGCGAATTCAACGGGGTAACAGGGGACTTAGCGCGATTCTTTAAAGGAGATCCAAGCGCGGGTGTCTTTATGACCGGATTCTTCCCAGTGATGATGTTTGGTCTGCCAGCGGCATGTCTAGCCATGGTTGTGACTGCAAAGCCTGAGAAGCGAAAAGCAACAGCTGGTCTGATGATTGGGATGGCGCTTACATCATTTATAACAGGGATCACTGAACCAATTGAATTTTCTTTTATGTTTTTATCTCCACTTCTATATGGTGTCCATGCTATTTTGACGGGGCTTTCGCTTTTTATTGTGAACACCCTCGGGATTCATAGCGGCTTTGCCTTTTCAGCCGGTGCGATTGATTACGTCTTAAGCTTCGGTATTGCACAAAAACCGATCATGCTTCTTGTAGTCGGAATCATTTATGGCGTCTTGTACTTTGTCGTTTTCTATTTCCTCATTAAACTATTAAAGCTGAAAACACCAGGCAGGGAAGATGATGACATGGAAGATATCGCAGCGGATGATACGGTGACGGCAGGAGGAGCGAGTATGCTCGTAGAGGGACTTGGCGGCAAAAACAATATCACCACGATTGATCATTGTGCCACACGTCTTCGCTTAACAGTAGAGGATACAAATTTATTAAATGAAGGTACATTGAAAAAAGCAGGTGCCAAAGGGGTGCTGACTTCTGGAAAAACATCCGTACAAATCATCATTGGAACGAATGTAGAATTTGTCGCAGATGATCTCCGTAAGGAAGTTGATCGAGATTAAAAAAAGCGTTCAGCCAGGTCAAATGGGCTGAACGTTTTTTTGTTTACGCTGTTCGATCACCAGTACAATGCTGATGACAACAAGTAAAAACCACGAACTGATTTTACCAAGATGGACGAGAGACCAAGCATGCTGCTGATTTGGATATTGCCATGCGCCTAAAAAGGTCGTGACATTTTCGGCCACCCAAATAAAAAAGCCAATCAGGAGAAATGAAACAACAAGCGGCATTCGAAAGAAAGATGGACCAACCTGAAACGAAACCGACGTTTTCCGAAACACAACAACAAGAAGACATGTCAGCCACCATCTGACATCATAGAGCCAGTGATGTGTAAAGAAATTGAGATAAATGCACAAACTGATGCCAATTGAAAGAAATGGATGAGGCCAGTTGGTCACTTTTACATGAAGCCGTGAAAATGCCTGATAAATATAACTAGCCACACTCGCATACATAAAGCCGCTATAAAGTGGAACCCCAAATATTTTTGTATAAGCTTCTTCTGGATAGGACCAAGAGCCCATATGTACTTTATAGATTTCTAAACAGATTCCTATGAGATGAAAGAGACAAATGACCTTTAGCTCCGCCCAAGTTTCCAGCCGCAGCGTAAGCATCAGGATCTGAGCTGCAAGACAAAGCAGTAGAATGAAATCATACCGGTGAAGAATAGGAATAGACACCGTCTTTGATAAGGCAAGCGCCGCAAAGATCATGACAGGGAATAGACATGAGATGGCCTGTAAATAAGCAAAATGAAATAGTGTTTTCATACAAAATTAAACCCCTTTTCACTGTCTGAAATGACTTAGACGGTTTTAGCAAGAGAAAAGTTTACCTCAACTAGATATTCATGAACAATTTGTGAATATATATGTGAAAAGGATCACAAATAACATATTGCATAGTATAATAAGATCATAAAGAAAATGTGAAATATTTCACATAATTTAAAAGAGGAGGCATCATCATGTTTACAAAATTCTTACAAACGAATGTATGGGCAGCCGTTATCCTTTTGGCAGCAAGACTTTATATCGGATGGGCTTGGCTGACATCTGGTATTGGAAAACTAACAGGTGGATTTGATGCATCAGGATTTTTGCAATTTGCGATATCTGAACCAGTCGTCAAAGATGGTCATCTTGTGTATCCGTTCTATGTATGGTTTTTAGAAAATGTCGCTTTGCCGAATGCCGGACTATTCAGTGCTATGGTCATGTGGGGAGAAATCTTAGTAGGCCTAGGATTAATTGTTGGATTGTTTACAACAACGGCAGCCTTTTTTGGAAGCGTGATGAATGTCTCTTTCTTACTAGCTGGAACTGTCTCTGTGAACCCGCTACTTCTGCTCATTGCTATCGTTATCATGGCAGCGAAAGGGAATGCAGGCAAATTTGGACTTGATTATGTCGCAGGTCCAGTCCTCAAAAGAACAATGAAAAGAAAGCCGCACTTAGAAGTGGCATCATAATAAAGAAAAGCATCCAGAGCCTCTGCTCAGGATGCTTTTTTACTTAAGAATCGGCTTTAATGAGATTGATATGCAGGACGGTGAGCTTCTGCTGATTTATATCTGGGTCATGGCCGACGATAAATTCCAGCTCATAATTTCCAGTACGATACACATATTTTTTCTCTTTTGTCTGCGGAATGGTGCTTACTGAATCCGCTGGTCCAAGCTGTTTCTTTAGTAACGAAGGGGTCATACCGCCAATATTCGTTTCTTTTTCTACATTTGTACCGAAATAACGGATTTCATCAATTTTGCCTTTCGCATCATAGTGAAAAGCAAATCCGGGATTCCCCATTTCCGCATGATACAAATCAAAGCTGCTTTGACCTGTTTCTGGATATGGATTTCCGAGCTGATGATGAACGTCTTTTTTGGTTTGAACGCCTATTTTCAATCCCTTAGCATAGTAGGGCATCTGTCCTTTATGTGCCAGCTCATAAATGCTGTTAAGCACGGCTTTTGGACCTTGAGGAACGGATTGTTCTGCTGCTGGTTTGACCATGGCGTGTGCTGAGACAGCAGGGCTGAAACCGAATAGGGCAGACGAAGCAAGTGAGGCAGTCACGACAAAAGCTGCTGTTTTCTTCATGATAAATCCCTCCTTCTTCTCCTATACCCGGTGCCATCATGATCAAACGTGAAAAGAACCAGCTGATCAAGGATCGGCTGGTTCTTAGCATGAGAACGTTATTTTGAAGAAGAGCTGGATTCATCTTTGGCGGAAGAGGAATCCTTTTCATCCTGTACTTTCTTTGTATAGTCATAATCGTTGCGGTCAATCGGTGTAAAGCCTTTAGGTTTGTAGAAACGGAGTAAATCTTCGGTGACAATCTTATCGGATGTCTCCAGCATCTTTTTCACCGTTTCGTTTTCTTGTGATGCCTTGTCAGTTGGCTCGATTTTCTCGCCTGTTTTGTTGCTGTAATAGTTATTGCCTACTTTCGTGTAGTCTTTAGACACGAAGTCACCGTTTCTAAATGGCACAAGCTCTTTAAAGTTCTTCGATAAGATATCAGAACCAGACATTAAATAGTTCTTCGTATCATCGCCAAGCAGGTGCAGAAGGGTTGGTGCGACATCGACTTCACCAGAGTATTTATGAATCTGTCCGCCTTTTACGCCAGGAACATGGATAAAGAGCGGCACACGCATGAGCTGCGCATTTTCATAATCTCCAATTTTTTGTCCTGTCACTTTTTCCATCGCTTCATTGTGATTTTCAGAAATGCCATAATGATCTCCGTACATAATGACGACTGTATTGTCATAGAGACCTGACTTTTTCAAATCGTTGAAGAACTGTTCAATCGCTTCATCTAAATAATGAGCTGATTGGAAGTAGTTATCGACGACAGAGTCTCCGAAGTCACCAGGTTCGAAATCAGTATCACCTTCATCCATTCCAAATGGGAAATGGTTCGATAATGTAATGAATTTCGAATAAAACGGCTGCTTCATGTTTTTAAGGATTGGCATGGATTCTTTGAAGAACGGTTTGTCTTTCAGTCCATAGTTCTTCGTATCCTGCTCGTTCATATCGTAGTACTCAGAATCGTAAAATCTGTCATATCCAAAGGATTTAAACATTTCATTACGGTTCCAGAAGGTTTTCGTATTGCCATGGAATTCTGCTGACGTATATTGATCCTTCTTCAGAATACCAGGAAGAGCTTGATATGTGTTTTGCGCTTTGTTAATAAAAACAGAGCCCTGTGATAATGGGAATAATCCAGTATCCATCATAAATTCAGCATCAGACGTTTTTCCCTGTCCTGTTTGATGGAAGAAGTTATCAAAGTAAAACGTTTTGTTGTCGTGTGCCAATGAGTTAAGGAATGGCGTTACCTCTTTTCCATTCACCTTATAATCAATAACAAAGTTTTGCAGAGATTCAAGAGAAATCGTAATGACGTTCATGCCTTTCGCTTTCCCGTAATAAGCCGGGTTAGGATCAGCGCTGTTCGCTTTTAAATAGTTCTCTACATCTGTCACGTCATTTGAATTTGCCAGAGCACGCTGGCTGTTTGATTTCACATTTTGAATGGCATCAAACACAGTAAAGTTATAAGCACCTAAATATTTAACTAAATAATTGCGGTCGAACGATCTTGATAAAAGCTCTGGACGATCGATTTCTGCAGCAACTAAGTTTAAAACAAAGATTACAACAGAGGACACAAGGACGAGTCTAAACGATTTTGACTTTTGAACAGGTACAGTGGCTGTACTTGTTTGCTGCTGCCTTTTCATGCGGACTGCAAGTACGATCAAAATGATTGTATCTATAAAGTAAAACACATCAGTCCAACGCATGAGTGAAAATGCACTATCACCTAATTGTCCGCCATTCGTTCCTGCCTGCATCACTGTAGGCAGCGTGATAAAGTCATTGAAGAATCGATAGTACACGATGTTTGCGTATAGTAAAAAAGACATGAAAAAGTGAATCACAATGATAGCGGCAGGCTGCCATTTTTTCTTGAACAATAAAGCAAAGCCAAGAAAGAACAAGCTGGAGCTAATAGGATTCACGAAAAGCAAAATATGCTGAAGCACATTTGATATACCAAGTTTAAATTCGATTAAATACGCTGAATACGTTTTGAGCCATAGTAAGATGGCTGCAATCAGAAAGAAGCCGAGACCTCTTTTTTGAATAAATGTTTTCATATAAACACTCCTTTTCTCCGATACACGGAAGAGGCGGAACGAAAGAAAACGAACCATTAGAATATACCACGAAATGCACAAATAGAAAAGTCATAACCGGTGAAGAGCCTTTGGAAGCCTGTCCGAGCAATAAAAGGGGAGAAAATGAAAATATTCGCCCATCGAAAAACTTTTTATGAAAATCGTCCTATTATTAACAGAAAATTCAGTAATTTTCCAGTTGCTATATCAATAAAACAGGTAAAAAGGCACGAGTCTAAAGAATTAATTTTGTTTCTACAATGATGATTTAGAGAGTATTTCCAGTGTTTCTTAATGTTTATGCAGGTTAAGTAAAAAAAATGAGCAATGGAATGGAACAAGACCATGGATAAAAATTCCTCTTATATGATATATCAATATATTTTGTTATTACATCAACATAATGGTTTTGATTTGTTTTGTAAGGGTTTTATTTATTTTGATGAATGAACAAATTATCTAAATATACTTAAGTGAACATATTGAGACTATAAACTTCTGAATTGGGGTCGATATAGACAGTGACAGGAAATCTTCCATTGAAAGGATTGATAGTATATGACTGTACGAGCAGAGAACCTCGTTCAGAACTGGTTTCCGAGTGAGGACGGAAATGTAGGAGAGCGTAAAGAACTCGTCAAATTGATGGAGCAGATCATTTCAGGGGTCGATTACCTGAAGGATCCCAACCGTGCACACCTTAAAGGTGAAAAGAATCGTGGGGAGGACTTTTACAAAAAGCTCACTGAAACAAGTCAAATTCCGATGAACGGCCAGCAAGCGGAACTTGTGAATGAAGAATTACTGAAGCTTTTACATAACCATCCATACCACACCAAGTATTTCTTCACGAACATTTTGCCAATGGCAAGTACACCAGGAATTTTAGGCATGCTGACGGCGATGCTGGTAAACGGAAACAACCTATGGGATGTTTATGGACCAGCAGGTGCAGAAGCTGAGGTCAGAGTGGTCTCAATGATGTCTAAGCTCATCGGATATGATCCAAATGTGAGCGGGGGATACACAACATGGGGAGGTCAGGGAGCCATTTTCTCAGGACTTCGTTTAGCGATTGCAAAAGTTGCGCCGGAGTCACTGCGAAAAGGAGTTCCGCAAAATCTTTATGCGTTTTGTTCTGATGCCGCACATTACAGCTTATTTAAGTCAATGGAAGCAACAGGACTTGGCACAGACAACTTAATCAGAATTAAGACGAATAAAGATCATTCAATGGATATGGGAGATTTGCGCTGTCAAATGGAACGTGTTGCACAAAATGGCGGAATTCCCGTTTATATTGTCGCAACAACAGGAACGACAGATGCCATTGCAATTGATGATGTAAAAGGGGTACGTGAAACAGCACAAGCTGTGGCTGAGGAGTATGGTCTAAAGGTGCCGCATATTCATGCGGATTCGGCGCTGGGTGGATTCTTTGCTTTCTTTAATGAATATGATGTATCTGTAAACCCGCTGCAATTCTCAGACGGTGTTCTTCGAATGCTAAAAGAAATCAAAGCGAAATTCCAGCATCTTTCTCTTGCTGATACGATGTGCTTTGATTTTCAAAAGCTCGGCCAAACACCTTACACATCCAGTTTATTCTTAGTGAAAAACGCTGCTGACTTAAAGCGTTTAGACCTGGAAGAAAAAGAGACACCTTATGTGGGACATAGAGGCTACGGCGAATACCATACGGGTTATACACTGGAATGCACAAGAATGGGAAGCTCAATTAGTATGCTGAGCGTGCTGTTAACGTTTGGAATTGAAGGCTACCAGCGCTTGCTCGGGCAATTCTTAGAGGTGAACCTTGCCTTCAGAGAAGCACTTAGTAGGGAAATTCCGCAAGCAGAAGTCGTGAATGATGACAACGTCGGAATGGCTACATTATTTAGAATTTACCTAGACGGCTCACCGCGTTTTCAAGAAGAGATTTCTGGTGTAGCGACTTCAATGGAAATTGAGCGGAACAATGAATTGAACAAAATGCTGTTTGAAAAGCTTGGAGAGAAAAGAGACGAGATGTTCTTTGGTGATACAACGAAGTTTTTACTTGTAAATTCAAAAGAAGGTCAAGAATTTTATCTAAGTGTTAGTAAGTTTTTTGTTATCTCACCTTATACGTTACCAGAGCATATCCCTCATATCGTATCTTATTTAAAAGATGTGATTGCATCTGTTTGTGAACAATTTGAACATGTACATGCTTAAATTAAATCTGAGAGTGGAGATGTAGGAAAAAATGGCGAAACAAAGGAAATTTGGAGGATACACGATATCCTCCAAAATCATGTCAGTCGTTGTCGTAACATTACTCGCAACCGTTGCATTATTCGTTCTAACATTTTATCTAGTCAGTCAGGATTTATCATCCCAGTTATTAAAGCAATTTGATTATCGATTAACAACAGATATTGATACAGCCAAAAAAGAAATCGATAACATTGATGGAAACGTGCTCAGCATTAGCGGGAAGGATGATCCCATTTATGTCGACATCAAAAAGAAATTCACAGAGCTTCAAAAAGATCATACGCTTGAGAACTTATACGTGTTATCTAATAAAGGCGGTAAAGAAAGAATTATCGTTTTAACTGGAGAAGACAATGATTTTGACCAGGATTATGCATTCTCAGATGAGATGAAACAAGCTCTTTCTGAAGATAAAATGGTCAAAAGTGATATTTACAAAGATTCATACGGAACACATAAATCAGTCTTTTTGCCAATTAAAGATTCAGGCGGTGAACTGACAGGGATTCTTGGGATTGATTTAGATGCATCAATTGTTCCAGCTACAACAAAGAAGCTGACACTCTACATTACGGTTGCATCTGCTATTGTGCTCATCGGTGGATTGCTCTTCTCCTTTATCATGGGAAGAAGAATTGCGAAACCAGCACGTTCATTGATGGAATCAGCGAACCGAATTGCTGACGGTGATTTAACTGGAATGGTAGAAGTTGAAAGTAAAGACGAGATCGGCCAGCTTGCCGCATCCTTCCAAAAGATGCAGGGGCGGATCAAAGAGCTCATTTCGAAAATCTCGCACTCATCTAGTGAAGTGTCGAAAATGTCTTCACAGCTTCGTACGGTGACGAACGAATCAAGTCAAAGTGCGCAGCAGGTATCAGAAGCTATGACGAATATGAGTGAAGGAATCAATGATTCTGTCGCAAATATTACGGATTGTACGACATCCGTTGCTGAGATCGATACTCAAATCGAAGGCGTCACAAAAGAAGTTGATGAAATGAAATCTGTTTCATCTGACGTACAAGAGCAGTCTGAATCTGGTCAAAAATTAGTGACCCATGTGCTTGATCATCTGAATATGCTACATGACAAGATGACCAACTCAAAGCAGGCAGCAGAAGAATTACAATCTCATTCAACGGAGATTGAAAGTGTCATCTCGATTATTACAGACATTTCAGCACAAACGAATCTGCTTGCACTGAATGCTTCAATTGAAGCGGCCCGTGTTGGAGAAGAAGGAAAAGGCTTTGCTGTTGTGGCAGATGAGGTGCGCAAGTTAGCTGAGCAATCAGCGGATGCGGCTAAAACCGTTTCAGACCTTGTCATCGGCACACAGGAAAACAGTCAGCGCGTTCTTGAAAGCGTAGAGGAAAGCAGTAAAGCAGTGGAAGAAGGACGTGAGCAAATGGAAGGCACGTCACAAAACTTCGCTTTGATCTACGACGGTGTTTCTCAGTTTTCAAGAAGAACGAACAATTTGCTTGCTTCTATTAAGCAAGTGGAGCAAGCATATCAAACGATTTCTACATCGATTGAGCAAATTTCTGTTGTATCGGAAGAACATGCAGCGAGCTCTCAAGAAGTGGCGGCAGCAACAGAACAGCAAAGTGCTGGTATGCAGCAAATTTCAAGTGCGATTGAACAGCTCTCTGATATGTCGGATGACTTAGCACAAATGGTATCTACTTTTAAAATAGACAATAAATAAAGAAAAAGCTGACTCTTGTGAAGGAGTCAGCTTTTTTGCTATGCTTAATCAAATTGTTACGGACGAAAGGAGAAACGCTTTGGATTTTGCGCAGAGATTATCAGAAGAACGGATCAAAAAAGCGATGGATAAAGGGGCTTTTGAAGGATTATCTGGTTTTGGGAAACCTTTGCCAAAAGATGACGCTGCTCATGTACCAGAAGAACTTAGAATGGGCTACCGCATCATGAAAAATGCTGGCTTTGCTGGGGAAGAAACAGCACTGAAAAAAGAACTCATGACTGTCAAAGAGCTTCTTCACTCCAGTATAGACGGAGAGGAGAGAAAAAAGCTTTCTCTCATATGTGAAGAAAAACAAAAACGTCTGGATGAACTTACATCTAAGCGCCAAACTTTTGCCCGCCCAGCCTCCTCCTTTTACAAAAACAAGGTCTATGAGAAATTAACTGAGCATAAAAAAAGATGATGACACGCTGCCTCACCTGAGCACATTGAGGGAGCTTTTTTTATGAAAGCGCTGCAATTTGTTGTTGACTACATGTATATACAAATATAAAATAAGAATCAAACATGTATATACAAGTTTTTTGGTTCTTTTTTCTTATATAAAAAAACGATCTCGGAGGGGATAGTATGGCTGATTATCAGGCAGCAGCAGATCAGATTGTGAAAGCCATCGGCGGCAAAGAAAATATTGATCAAGCGACACATTGTGTAACCAGGCTGCGCTTTGTGCTGAAAGATGAAGACAAGGTTGATGAGAAAGCACTTGAACAAATTGAAGAAGTGAAGGGATCTTTCTCAGCGAACGGTCAATACCAAGTGGTCATCGGCCAAGGAGTCGTCAATCGAGTATATGCCGAAATGGTGAAACAGACGGGGATTGGGGAAGCCACAAAAGAGGACGTGAAGCGTGCCTCTGATCAAAAATTAAATCCATTGCAGCGTGCTGTGAAAACGCTTGCGGATATCTTTATACCGATTCTTCCTGCCATCGTCACAGCCGGTTTATTAATGGGAATTAATAATATTTTAACAGCTCCTGATATTTTCTTTGATCAAAAATCGATAGTAGATGTGTATCCGGCATGGGCTGATTTAGCGAATATGATCAACTTAATTGCAGGTACTGCCTTCACCTTCCTGCCAGCATTAATTGGCTGGTCAGCTGTGAAGCGGTTTGGGGGGAATCCGCTTTTAGGGATGGTCCTAGGTCTGATGCTCGTACACCCGGACTTGTTAAACGCATGGGGCTATGGTGCGGCTGAAAAGACTGGTGACATTCCTGTTTGGAACTTGTTTGGTCTTGAAGTGCAGAAGGTAGGCTATCAAGGACAGGTTCTTCCGATACTCGTTGCCTCTTATTTACTTGCAAAGCTCGAATTGTTTATTACAAAACGGACACCTGAAAGTATTCAGCTGTTAGTTGTTGCACCAATTACGTTATTAGTCATTGGATTTTTATCATTTATCGTGATTGGACCTGTTACATTTGCAATCGGAAACGTTTTAACATCTGGACTTGTAGCCGTATTCCAGCAATTCGCAGCACTTGGCGGTCTATTATACGGCGGACTGTATGCAGCATTAGTCATTACAGGAATGCATCATACGTTCCTCGCTGTGGATATTCAATTGATTAACTCAAAGCTGCACGGCACGTTCCTATGGCCGATGCTTGCACTGTCCAATATCGCACAAGGATCAGCTGCACTGGCAATGATGTTTGTCTTAAAAGATGAAAAGCAAAAAGGACTTTCGCTGACATCAAGTATTTCTGCTTATTTAGGAATTACCGAACCGGCCATGTTTGGGGTCAACCTGCGTTATCGATTCCCGTTTATTTTTGCACTGATCAGCTCAGGGTTAGCCGGTATGTTTATCGCCTCTCAAGGGGTACTGGCAAGTTCAGTTGGGGTTGGCGGTATTCCAGGAATCTTCTCCATTATCCCGAAGTATTGGGGTGCATTTGCAATTGGAATGGTGATTGTCCTCATCCTCCCATTCATCGGTACTCTTTTATATGCAAAACTAAAAAAGAAGAAGGATTTTTCAGAAGAACTTAACTAGTGGTGGTGAAGGAAATTGAATCAGCAGACAAATGAACCGTGGTGGAAAAAAGCGGTGGTCTATCAAATTTATCCGAAGAGCTTTTTAGATACAACGGGCTCTGGTACAGGTGATATCAATGGCGTGACGAAAAAACTTGATTACATTAAAGAGCTTGGGGCGGATTGTATTTGGCTCACGCCAATGTATGAGTCCCCGCAGCATGACAACGGCTATGATATTAGTGATTATACAAAAATTCATGACATGTACGGGACAATGACAGATTTTGAACGCATGCTGAAGGAAGCGCATGAGAGAGGAATACGGGTCATCATGGATCTAGCCGTTAACCATACATCCATTTTCCATGAGTGGTTTCAAGCCTCGCGTGAGTCAAAGGATAACCCTTACCGGGATTATTATATTTGGAAGGAGCCAAAAGCGGACGGATCTCCTCCGAATGATTGGCAGTCGAAATTTGGCGGTCCAGCCTGGGAGCTGGACGAAGTAACAGGAGATTATTATCTTCATTTATATGATGTCACTCAGGCGGATCTCAATTGGGAGAAGGATGAGGTGCGCGGGCAAGTATATGACATCATGCACTTTTGGTTTGAAAAAGGAATTGATGGGTTCAGGCTCGATGTCATCAACAACATCTCAAAGGATCAGCGTTTCTTAGATGACGCAGGACAATCTGTGCAAGGCGACGGCCGCATGTACTATACGGACGGGCCGAGAATTCATGAATTTCTGCATGAAATGAACGAGGAGGTTTTTTCAAAATACGATAGCATGACAGTTGGAGAAATGTCTTCAACGAATATTGCAGACTGCATTCGGTATACAAGACCTGATCGGCAGGAGCTGGATATGACGTTCAATTTCCATCATTTAAAGGTGGATTATCCAAACGGCGAAAAGTGGGCGATCGCACCATTTGATTTTCAAGAATTGAAATCGATTCTGTCTGAATGGCAGACAAAAATGCATGAGGGCGGCGGCTGGAATGCGCTGTTCTGGTGCAATCATGATCAGCCGCGTATCGTCTCAAGGTATGGTGATGATGACACGTATCATCAGCAATCAGCGAAGATGCTGGCGACCACGATTCATCTGATGCAGGGAACTCCGTATATTTATCAAGGTGAGGAAATTGGCATGAAGAATCCTCGCTTTGAAGACATTTCGTCTTACCGTGATATCGAATCACTCAATATGTACGAAGTCATGCTTGAAAAGGGAAAATCAAAGGAAGAAGCACTTGCCATTTTACAGGTTAAGTCAAGAGATAATGCAAGAACACCAATGCAGTGGACCTCAGAGAAGAATGCAGGTTTCTCAACAGGAACGCCTTGGATTGAGCCAGCCCATAACGACATTTCGGTCGAAGCTTCATTAAAGGACCGGACGTCCATTTTTTATCATTACCAAGCCCTGTGCAGACTGCGTAAAGAACTTGACGTGATCACATATGGCAGCTTCTCTTTACTCCTAGCAGAAGATCCAAAGATTTTTGCTTATGTTAGAGAAACCATGAATGAGAAGCTCCTCGTGATCAACCACTTTTATGCAGGAGAGGCGGACTTTACGCTTCCTGATGAGCTTGTGCAGGCTGTAGATGAGATGAAGGGTCAAGTGCTGTTATCGAATTATGAGGATGTGCCGGCACATATCAAGGGATTTACGTTGCGCCCATATGAGTCAATCGTTTATCATTTAACCAAACGCTAGAAAATGGGGCGGAGGGAAAATGAAAGAGAATAAGTTTCGAGTGATTTATGATCAGCTCGCAAGACGAATTGAGCAAGGTGAATGGCAGGATAAAGGCATCCTCCCATCAGAGCATGAGCTTTCTATCATGTACGACACGTCCCGGGAGACAGTGAGAAAGGCATTAAATATTCTTGTGCAAAATGGCTATATCCAAAAAATCCGCGGGAAAGGCTCTGTATTGCTGAATCGGGAGAAAATGCAGTTTCCTGTATCAGGTCTTGTCAGCTTTAAAGAACTTTCTCAAACGCTTGGCAGAAAGACGGTCACAACGGTTCATGAATTTGGTTTAATCAAACCGGATCAGTATATTCAGTCTCAGCTGAAAATTGATGAACAGACGGACGTCTGGAAAGTCATTCGATCTCGCAATATTAGCGGGGAAGAAGTGATTTTAGACAAGGACTACTTTTTGCAAAAGCATGTTGAAGTGTTGTCTAAAGACATATGTGAAGGATCAATCTATGAGTATATTGAAGGAGAACTCGGTGTATCGATCAGCTATGCTCAAAAGGAATTTGTGGTAGAGCCATGTACAGAAGAGGACGCCAAGTACCTTGATTTGAAGGGATTTGACCATGTCGTTGTGGTAAAGAATTATGTGTTCTTAGAGGATACGAGTCTATTTCAATACACAGAAAGCCGTCACCGATTAGACCGCTTCAGATTCGTTGATTTTGCTAGAAGAGAAAAATTGGACAGAGCATAGGCTCTGTCCTTTTTTTTTAGGATGAAACATTTTTTCTTGTACGCTTGCGCTGGTAGTAATATAGGATACCGCCTGAGGCAAGCATGAGTACGCCAATCAATACAGCTGTATACATCATCGTTGCTGTATTTGGCAGTGTGCCGCCTGGGAGTCCGGTTCCATCTTGGCTTGGATCTGTATCTGTACCTCCGCCTGGCGCTGAAGTTCCGCCGTCTCCGCCAGTTTGATCCGGCGTTGTTCCAGCTGCCCCGCTTTGGTTGAGTACGGTATATTCGCTGAAATGCTCAGTTTGACCTGATACGACCCCATTTTCGAACGATCCGTTACTTGTTTTGGCATAACGGTTTTTCTTGCGGTCTACATAGTATATACCAGGTTTCTTCGCCTTTTGAGGCTCATCTAATGTAAAGGATAGTGTGACAGGATCTTTAAAGGTAGAAACCTTTTTCTGATCTTGTTTGATTTGGAAATCATACGTATCCGTTAATGCATTTTCCACCTTATCCGTCTTTGTCATCCATATATCTGCGCTTTTCTCGGACAAGTTAGAGAGCGGTAATGTGAGTCCCACTTTATCATGATAGATGGTGACGTTTGGATCTTGCTCTCTTTTCTTCAGCTCGGCTACCTGCGCTTTTGATAGTGACAATTGAACGTTTTTCGCTTCGCTCGCTTTGTCTAAATAGAGCAATGCTTTGTTTGTATGCTGCACATACGTTTGGAATTTCTCATCATCTTGAATATCATAAGCGCCTTTTCCTTTCGCACGCGGAAGGAACACTTCTTTCACTCGATGATCGATGACAGGAGAAATATGCCCGCCGTCAGCCTGTTCAATTTGCTCTTTGAAGATTTCATAGTCAACATAGCCTAAGTCTTCGCCGTGAGAAGCTTCTGTAAAGACGCTATAGCCATCGCCGCCTGTACCGACAAATGCGTTTGTTGCCACGCGGTATGTTTTCTTATCATCAATGTCTGTTAGTTTGCCGTTTTGGTCTTTCAGTTTGACATCAATGAGCCTGCTGCCAGCTGGTTTACTCAGTGTAAACGTATATTCAATGCCGGCTACATGAGGGAATGCGCCGCCGCCTTCCTCAATGCCTGAAAGTCCTTGTTCGAGTGCTTTCTTAATCTGGCTGCCTTTTAGATCTGCGACATATAGTGTGTTTCCAAATGGCATGACCGTTAATATGTCACCTAAAGTGATATCTCCTTTTTCAATGCTGCCTCGAATACCGCCGCCGTTGGTGATGGCAAGATCAGCACCAGCAGATTCTTGTGCTTTCTTCAGCATACCGTCAGCAATAAAGTTCCCAAGGTTCGTTTCCTTCGCACGGACGTGCTCTCGTTGTCCGTCTAAGAGGACATCGGTAGACCCGACTTTTTCCGTTTTTAAATCTTGAATATCTGCCTTGTACTGATCAAGGATTGCTTTTGCATCGGCATCTTCTTTGACAGAGTCATCGATGGTGATGAGGTCAAAAGAAGATGCCTTTGGCTGTACGACTCCTTTTTGATTAAAGGCCACGTCTACTTTTCCTAAGAATTGTCCGTAGTCCTTCACCTGTGCGACAATCGTTGGTTCTTTCTTATTGACGACCTTTAATTTTTCAACAAGGGTGTGCGTGTGACCGCCAATGATTAAATCAATCCCGTCTACTTTTTGAGCAAGCTCAAGGTCACGGTTATAGCCAATGTGTGTTAAAGCAATGATTTTGTTGATTTTTTCTTTTGTTTGAATGGTGTTGACTGTTTCTTTTGCTTTCTTGTATGCATCCTTGAATTGAATGTTAGGACCGCTGCTGGATGTAATGGCGGTGTCTTCAGTTGTTAAGCCGAATACAGCAACCTTCTCACCGTTTACATCAAGCAGGATGTATGGGTAAATCCCAGCTTCTTTTTTCTCACCAGCTTTAAATGTGGCTGGCTTTTTCACTAAGCCGCTCAATTGTTTTTCCTTAGAGACATCAACGTTTGCTGACACAATCGGGAATGCAGGCTTTTCAAATTGGTGACGATTTTTCGCATCTACATCTGAAGCATCGCCCGTCAGGAATTGACGAAGAACAGAAGGACCTTTGTCAAATTCATGATTACCAAACGTCATGGCATCATATTTCATTAAGTTCATCAGTTTTAGGTCGGCAAGTCCTTGCCATTTTGTAAAATATAGGTCACCAGAGAAGACATCTCCAGCATCTAATAAAATGTTGTTCTTGCTTTCGGCTCGAACTTCTTTAATCTTTGTTGCACGTCTTGCCGCATCATCAAGGTGGGCGTGTGTATCGTTTGTATGCATCACCGTTAAATTCCAATTGTCTGATGAAGGCGGTTCTGTTGTGCCATCCTCTTTAAAGGCTAGCTTGTACACACCAAGACCATCTGTGCTGGCGTTACGAACAAAGTCTACGCTGCTTGATTTTTCAGCAAACGGCTTAGCCAAAAGAGAAGATTCGAATGTGACTGTTGCGCCCTTGACTGGTGCAATGGACCAGTTTTGATCCGCACTTGGGTTGATGGTCTTTTGTTCGATAATATAATCCATCAGCACTTGGCGGTTCTCATCTGCTGAGGCAAGCACCACTTTATCTTGCGTTAGATGCGGGAAGCCACCGCCGCCAGAAGCTCTATAGTTGTTCGTTACGACTAAAAATTCTTGATTGTCAGAGACTGGTTTCCCGTTGTAGGACAGGTTTTTGATGCGGTTTGCATTCGCATTGACAAGAGTGCCTGTTGTGCTGTACTTAGCAGGCTGCGTCACATCGACTTGATAGGTGACACCATCGATCACATCAAAGTTATACGAGCGGTATTCTTCGTTTAAAATAGGCTGTTCATTTGAATCGTTTGGTTTGATCTGATTAAATTGTCCGGCAGACATCTCGAGCCAGTCTTTCACTTCACTGCCTCTCAGTTTAACAATCTGCACGGTGTTATCGTAAAGGTAGAGATCGCCGATGTTTTTAATCGCTAAATCTCCTTTTGCGATATTCGTATAATAATTCACACCGTTTCGGCCGCCGGCTTTAAACGGAGCGCCTGCAGATAAAATCGGTAAGTTTTTGTATGACGTGTCCTTCATTTTTTCTTGTGCATACCATTTTTGTGCATCTGTCACAATTTGAATAGAAGGGTCATCCATCACTTGAGCAAAAAAGCTGTTAATGTCTGCTTCTGTTTTACCGACAGGTTTTCTCACATAATCAAGTGTGTTTTGATGCGTCGTTTGAATGGCATCTTTCACAGTGCTGTTTTGAGAGGTGACTCCTGCAACAGATTCAATCTTTCCTGTTCCGTCTGTGACCTTCCATTTGCTGCCGTCAGGCTCTAATGTTAAATCAATGACTCCGAGGTAGCTTCCCCAGTTTTTTGACATGACGACTGGAATGCCGTTGATCGTTCCTTTTGAGACATCGAATTTGTCGACGCCGCTATATTCTGCGCTTGGGAATGTGCCGTGCTGGTGGCCGGACACGATCGCATCGATGCCTTTCGTTTTCGTGGCAAGGTCAAAGATCATATTTTCTGATCCTTTAGGCGAAGCGGTTTTTTCAATTCCTGTATGGGCAAGAGCGACGATGATATCTGCCCCTTTTTCCTTCATTTCAGGGATGGTTTCATTGGCAGATTCGACGATATCCTGCACTTGAACTTGTCCATCTAAATTCTTCTTATCCCACGTCATAATTTGTGGTGGAACGAATCCTATGTAACCGACTTTCACAGTTTGTGAAGCTCCGTTTGCATCTTTAAATGTTTTTTCTTGGATCACATAAGGCGTAAAACGGTGTTCTCCATTTAACTTTTTAACGTTCGCATTGACAATCGGGAAGTTAGCGCCGGCAATGGTACCATCAAGGAATGATAATCCGTAGTTAAATTCATGATTGCCAAGTGTTCCTGCATCGTATTTTAGTTTGTTGAGTGTATGAATAATGGGGTGAACCTTTGTTTGATTGATGATACTGTCTTTCTCATTTTTGTAAACGTATTCTCCAAGAGGGGTTCCTTGAATCAGGTCTCCGTTATCAACAAGGAGTGTATTTGGATTTTGTGACCGGTGCTTTTCAATCAACTCGGCTGTTTTTGCTAAGCCAAACTCATTTGTTTCTTTGTCGCTGTAATAATCATAATTCATCATGTTCGCATGAACATCCGTTGTGGCTAAGATGCTGACTTTTACGGCATCGCCATTTTCTATTGCTGCATGAGTAGGTACTGCTGGGAGAATGAGACTAATCATCATAATGGAAGTGAGCAGAATAGACAGGTTTTTCCTTCGTTTAGACCTATGTGCTTGCTTCTTCACCTGATCTCCGCCTTTCAAATTTTTTTGACCACAATACCTATTGTAGAAATGTTTCGTTAACTTTTGTAGTTATTTTTTGCAGATTATTGTAAAGATAACATAAATCATACGAATTACCTTGTTGAGGAAATATAAATAAGTCTAAATGCTTATTTTTATCATAAGGGGTTTTCTGATCGGGATAGGATGTTTGATTTCAATGTACCCGGGTATAGTGTGTAGTGTAAACGATAATCAAGCAGGAGGGTTTCTACATGGGTAAGAAAATTGCAGTTGTATTAACAGATTACTTTGAGGATGTTGAATTCACCGAGCCTGCAAAAGCCTTTAAAGATGCAGGCCATGAGATCACAGTGATTGAAAACGAAAAAGGAAAAACAGTGAAAGGGAAGCAAGGAGAAGCAGAAGTGAGGGTGGATGCGTCCATTGATAACGTGAAGCCTGAAGACTTCGATGCACTGCTGATTCCTGGCGGGTTCTCACCAGACATTCTGCGTGCAGATGATCGCTATGTCCAATTCACAAGAGCATTTATGGACGAGAAAAAACCAGTCTTTGCGATTTGTCACGGACCGCAATTGCTCATTACAGCGAAGACGCTGGAAGGCAGAGGCGCGACTGGCTATACATCCATTCAAGTAGATATGGAAAACGCAGGCGCAAAATTCAAAGATGAAGAAGTTGTTGTTTGTCAGGATCAGCTTGTGACAAGCCGTACACCTGATGACATTCCAGCATTTAACCGTGAATCATTAAAACTGCTCGCAAAATAAGCAGTTTTGACAGGATAAACAAAGCCAGCACCTTGAGGGGTGCTGGCTTTTTCTGTGCATGAATGTAAGAAAGCGGCGTAAACCGCAATCCAGTGATTATTTTCTTAAGCTTTTTAGCTCGCTTGCGATGGCTTGCATTTCACTTGGGCTGAATGAAGATTTTTTCATCACCATTTGGTGTAGAAATTCAATATCTTCGTACTTGTCTGGACTGAAGTCCTCGGCTTTGATGACTCCAATGTTCAGCATATTTAACTTTTGCGAAATGTCTTCAATCAGCTGATTGACTTCAGCCGCTTTTTGCTCTGACAAGGGCGGCACGTCCTTTCCTGCATATGTGTTGAATAATATGTCTATTTTAACAGAAATGCAAAAGAATAAAAGGGCTATTAAGACGACACCGAGATGTTTTTCTCCTTTTTCTCCTGCTTGATCTTATCAATGATTCGTTTAGATTCAAACACGACAACTCCTGATAAACCGATGAGGCCGATTAAGTTAGGAACAGCCATCAGTCCATTTAGCATATCCGCTACGCCCCAGACGAAATCATTCTTAAACACGGCACCGAAAAAGACAGCAATAACAAACACAACACGATAATACATCACATACGAATCTTTCGCCAAATATGTAAAGCATTTTTCGCCATAATAGGACCAGCCAATAATGGTGGAATAGGCGAATAAAAGTAAGCCGATTGCAACAATGATTGAGCCCGTTGGTCCGAGGAAATGAGCAAAGGATAACGAGGTGAGTGCATCACTTTTTTCTGTGACGTACATATCGGCCATGACAATTGTGATCCCTGTAATGGAACAAACAATCATCGTATCAATGAATACTTGCGTCATTGACACAAGCGCTTGACGAGCAGGCATATCTGTTTTGGCAGCAGCTGCAGCGATTGGTGCAGAACCAAGACCCGCTTCATTGGAAAATACCCCTCTCGCCACACCCCAGCGGATTACGGTACCGATCGCACCGCCTGCAACGGCTTGACCTGTAAATGCATCCGTAAAAATGAGCCCGACTGCACTTGGGACAAGATCCGCATTCATGACAAGAATGATCAGTCCGCAAATGACGTAGAATAAAGCCATAACCGGTACAAAAATAGCCGTCACACGGCCAATGCTTTTAATCCCGCCTAAAATCACGAGGGCAGTAAATACCGTAATAATAATGCCGGTGATCCATGTTGGAATCTGAAAGGTTGAATTCATGACACCAGAAATCGAGTTTGACTGCACGAGATTCCCAATCCCAAAGGCAGCCGTGGCGCCAAAAATAGCAAACAATACCCCTAGCCATTTTTGCTTCAAGCCATGCTCCAAATAGTACATCGGCCCGCCGGACATTTCACCTTTTTCATTCTTGACACGGTATTTCACTGCGAGAACAGCTTCAGCATATTTAGTCGCCATTCCAAAGAAAGCTGCAAACCACATCCAAAACACAGCGCCTGGTCCGCCTGCAATGACAGCAGAGGCGACCCCTACAATATTTCCCGTTCCAACCGTTGCAGCAAGAGCTGTCATTAATGCTTGGAAGTGAGAAATATCACCTTCTGATGTCTTGTCTTGCTTTGAAAATGCCAGCTTGAGTGAATAGGGGAGCAGCCTAATTTGAATGAAGAGCACGCGAAAGGTAAGGTAAATCCCTGTCCCCACGATCAAAAACAAAAGCGGCGGTCCCCATAATACATCATTGATATTGCTGACAATCTGTTCTACCCATCCCATATGTATCCCCCTTTATTTGTTTATTTCTCCTAAAGTGTCACCTTTTTTTGTATAATGTGTCAATGCCGATGGGAGTTTTTCTTGCAAAGTTTTCAAAAGAAAAAGGGCTTGATATGATAGAGAAAAGGTTTTCGAAAGCAGCTCTTAGGGAAAAGATAGGAGGAGAATGAAGGATGATTCATGTATTATTCGTATGTCTTGGCAATATTTGCAGATCACCGATGGCAGAGGCCATGTTCAGAAAACGAGTGGAAGATGAAGGACTAAGCGAGCACTTTGTCATTGATTCAGCAGGCATTGGCGGCTGGCATCAAGGAAGTCCACCGCATGAAGGAACACGAAAGTTGCTTGATGAAAAAGGGATCAGCTATGAAGGGATGTCCGCAAGACAAATCATGGATGAGGACATCACAGCATACGACTATATCATTGCGATGGACGCTGAAAATGTAGGGGCACTTCGCAGTATAGCCGGCTATGGGAAACATCACTTTATTGGCCGTCTTCTTGACTTTGTTGAAGACGATGATCGAGATGATGTGCCAGACCCTTATTACACTGGAAACTTCGAGGAAGTACATGATTTAATTGAAACAGGAATTGATCGTTTTTTGACGTATGTAAAGAAAGAGAAACACCTTTAACTGAAAGGAGATCAGATGAGATGGAAGAGAAAAATCAAATCATGCTTCGAGGAGCTGTGATAGGAGCAGCTTGCGGCGCACTGCTGACATTATTTCATCGGCCAACGAGAATCGCGCTCAAAGACAAATGGGATGACTGTCAGGAAAAGCTGGCGGAATACCGTCAGGAGCCAGCCAGAATTTCTGCTTGCGTGAAAGAAAAAATGGAAGAAACGAAGCAGCTGATGCGAACAGTCTCAGATGACTTGTCATTTTTAAATGAACAAGTCAATCAGTTAAAGGAAACAACCCCAAAAGTATTAGAGATTATTGAAGAAACAAAAGATCACTTTCGAACGAAATAGAAAGATTGATCATTGGAGATGAGGCGTATGGGTTTTGTTAAAGCGTTAATTGGACGCTTTTTGCTGCATGAAGGACCGGCAAAATCTGCTGAGCTTGCTTACTTCTTTTTGCTTTCATTATTTCCGTTTCTCATCTTCGTGCTGACACTCGTTGGATATTTGCCGCTGACGTCGAAGGATGTTCTAAGCGTCATCTCTGGTTATGCGCCAGAAGGAGCGCTTTCGATGATTGAATCCATCGCCGAAGAGACACTGAACAGCCGTAACGGCGGATTGCTGTCATTCGGGATTATTGCCGCCCTTTGGTCTGCATCTAACGGGATTAATGCCGTCGTCAGAGCATTTAACCATGCTTACGAAGTTGAGGAAAATCGTTCCTTCGTTCTCGTACGTTTAACATCCATCATCTTAACCATCGCAATGGTTCTTACCATTATTTTTGCCTTAATGCTGCCTGTCTTTGGAAAAGAACTTGGCTTATTTCTCGCTAAATTAGTCGGGCAGTCTGATGCCTTTCTCACCATTTGGACGGCTATGAGGTGGATCATTAGCCCGCTGATTTTATTGATTGTGTTTACAGCCTTGTACTATTTCGCTCCAAACATCAGGCTGAAATTGAAATTTGTTCTGCCGGGCGCCATTTTTGCATCGATTGGATGGATCTTGGTGAGTATGCTGTTCTCATTTTACGTAGGCGAGTTTGCTAATTACAGCGCAATGTACGGAAGTATTGGGGGAATCATTATTTTGATGATTTGGTTTTATTTAACCGGCATCATGATTATCCTTGGCGGCGAGCTCAATGCGCTTTTACATAAGCGTAAAATCGTACCAGGCAAGGTATGAAGAAATTCGGGCATCCTAAAGAAGAACGAACAAGTTCAATCTTGATGGATGGGGGAATCACATATGTCCAAACAATCGAAAAAAGGCGGAAGCAATACGAAACAAAACAAAGGCCATCAGCCAAAGCACAAAACAAGCGGCAGTGCGAACGGGCAAAATGGTTATCATTAAATGAAAAAACTCCTCTGCATAGGTGCAGGGGAGTTTTTATTTCGACAATCGTATATATCGCTTAAGGATAAAAGCTGTATCAGGTTTTGACTGGTAATGAGGATCATGCTGAAACCCTGCGTTTATCGCTACACGTTCACTTCTGACATGGCCAACAGGGCAAAAAATTTCAAATCCATTGACTTTAGGAGCAAAGGTATCTGTCATATATTTCACGATGGTTGTCACAATTCCCTGTCCTTGCGCATCTTCATCAATCCAATAACCGATATTGCCTAATTGTTGATCAAATGTCAGCCGGAACACACCGATTAATTGCTCGTTCAGCTGAATGCCAGCTTCCAACCCTTTTTGTTCATCGTAAGTGGTTTGAGTTGATTGAATAAACGTTTTGATCGCTTCTATGTTTTTGCAGTGATGAACCCAAGGGAGCCACTCTCCTAAATGGGCTTTATTCTTTTGAATAAGGCTAAATAGTATGTCCGCATCATCTAATTGTAGAGATGCCAAAGTTAACTCATTTGTGATGTGATATGTAAACAACGATTGACCCTCCATTTTAGTGACTTTCCACCACCGCCATCGTTCTTCCAAATCGAACGCAGCAAAACACAAATAATATCACGATGCTGACAAGATAAAGTAAATTCATTCCTTCAAACGTTTGGACAAAGAATCCTCCGAGTACCGGCCCGAGAATACTGCCCGCACTAAACGCCATCCCGCACATCAAATTTCCGGCGGGAAGCAAATGCTTTGGCAATAAGTCGGTCATATAACTGATGCCAAGTGAGAAAGTAGAGCCTACAGCCATTCCAGCAATAAAGAAACAGATGGCCACAGCCAATACGGATTGAATGAAAATCCCTGCCAAAAGGAAAAAGAATGATCCAGCGAGTGTGACACATAAAATGATGCGTCGTCTACCAAACCGGTCGCTGAGCATCCCAAGAGGAAGCTGAAAGACAATGCTCCCAATGGCAAACGCAGGTAAAATAAACGCAACTGCATCTACTGTCACACCGCTTCTGAGTGCATACACAGGGAAGTTACTATTAAGCGTCGTTTCTAAAAATCCGTAGCAAAATGGCATCATAAAGGCGACCCAGCCAAATTGAAAGGCCTTTTTGAAGCGCTTCAAACTGTTTGTCTGCTCTGACGTTTGCACTTCGCCCGTATCTGGATATGTATTTTTTAAAACAAACACAAGCAGCCAAATACATAAACTAACGGCACCAGAAACAATAAAAGGCAAAGCTGGATTGATCTCAATGAGCGGCGTTAAAAAAGGCCCGGCGGCAAAACCGAGTCCAAACGATAATCCATACAGTGAAATATTTCGTCCGCGATTTCTTGATGATGAAGCATAGGTCACCCACGTCTGTGTAGAGAAATGCAGCATATGGTCACCAATCCCGATCATAAGCCGGAGGAAGAACCAGACGACATAAGATTCAAAAAACACAAAGCTAAATAAGCTTAAAAAGACAGCAGCGCCGCCAATCACGATTAACGGCTTAAATCCAAACCTTCGAAGCGGTGCTTCCATAAAAGGAGACGCAAGCAGTACACCGAGATATAAGCCTGTGGCATGCAGCCCGTTTAATGTAGGAGAAGTGCCGGCATGTTCAAAAATAATTGAAATGACAGGAAGTAATGCACCCTGTGAAAAACCAGATACGGATACAAGTAAAATTAAAATCATAAAGTGAATTCTCGACATAAGATGCTCCTTACAAGTTCATGCTTTCATCGTACAATGGAACCATAGGGGTTTCAATAGAAAGGTGGAAAAGGAATGACGCTGACATACGAAAAGGATCATTGGATCGCACATATTGAGGACAGGCAGCTGCCTATTTCAGGAAAAGAAGAAACGGGGTATCGCCCATCTCAATTGTTCACCTCAGCCATTGCAGGCTGCTTTGGAGAAATGCTCACTCATGTATGCCGGAAAAAGCGAATATCCTATGAAGGGCTGACGATCACACCTGAAACAACGAGGGCAGGAGCTGTAAACAAGATTTCCCGCATTCATTTACATATCTTATTTGAAGACATCAAGACATCTGATGAACAAATCGATAAAGTGATCACCCTTGCATTGAAGCATTGCTCTATGGTGCAGTCTGTGAAAGGAAGTATGGATATCACCTTCTCACACGCGCGAATCTAAAATGTATATGATGCCGGTACTCACGAAAGAATAACAGTCAGACATATGTAAAGGAGAATGGCTGTATGAATCGTTTGTTTCTTGTGATTGTCGCAATCGGTGTTCCGTTATCGGTGATTGGCAGTTTTCTTCATTTCCCGCAGGTCGTCATGTTTGCCGTTTATTGTATCGCCATTATTGGTCTTGCTAGTTTTATGGGAAGAGCCACAGAAAGTCTTGCTATCATTGCGGGACCTAGAATTGGCGGACTTTTAAACGCCACATTTGGAAATGCAGTGGAGTTAATCATTTCGTTTTTTGCCTTAAAGCAAGGACTGACGGCCATCGTACTTGCTTCATTAACAGGATCGGTCATCGGAAATTTACTGCTTGTGGCGGGGCTGTCTTTTTTCGTTGGCGGATTAAAATATAAGCGTCAAGTGTTCAATGTCCATGATGCAAGGCATAACTCCGGCTTGCTCATGTTTGCCATTATTGTAGCGTTTGTCGTTCCAGAAGTGTTTTCGATGGAGATGGAAGAGAATAAGCAGTTTGTTTTAAGCATTGGGATCAGCATCGTCATGATTTTGCTTTATGTCGCGGCGCTCTATTTCAAACTGGTCAGCCACCGCGGTGTCTATGTTGCCAAGCAGGAGAGCATGGAAGGTGAGGGAGAGACGGAAGAAGAAACACCTGAATGGTCTGGGAAGTTTGCCACTGTGATTTTGCTGCTTGCGACGATCGCAGTTGCATACATTTCAGAGCGCCTTGTTCATACATTTGATACGGTAGGAGAACAGTTTGGCTGGAGTGAGCTGTTTATCGGTGTCATTATTGTAGCCATCGTCGGCAACGCCGCAGAACATGCCTCAGCTGTCATCATGGCTTATAAAAACAAAATGGATGTGGCAGTGGAAATTGCCTTTGGCTCCACGCTTCAAGTTGCCATGATGGTCGCGCCAATCCTTGTCATCAGCTCGCTATTTTTTGAGAAGCAGATGCCGCTCATTTTCTCCTTGCCAGAACTCATCGCGATGGCATCCTCTGTGCTGCTCACGGTCATTTTATCAAATGATGGTGATACAAACTGGTTTGAAGGCGCCACATTACTTGCTGCCTATTTTATTATGGCGATTGGATTTTTCCTTTTATAATCTTTTGTGGATAAGGGACGCCTTTGCGGAAAATACTATGGAAAAATGAATGAGAAAGAGTGATGATATGAAAAAGATGCTCCGCATCATGTTTGTTGTTCTCTTATCCTTAAGTTTTCTATACAGCTTTCCAGCGGAGGCGGCAAAGCCATTTAAAGTGCCATCCTCTGTCGCCAGTATCTCGAAGGAGAATACGTATCCGAACGCGTCACAGGATCAGCCGCTGCTCCAGCCGAGCGAGCTGACTGCTGAATTGTTCAAAACAACAAGTGTACCGATTGAGAATACTCATTTAATTAAAATGCTGAATGAATCCAGCATTTCAGGGACGCCATTAGCTGTTGGATACCGTGCGACCATTTTCCTTGGGAGATGGGCGCTGAGCTACGATTCAAACGAAACGGTCGCCAACTGGGAATACAAAAAAGTGAATACGAACCACATTGATAACAGAGGCGGCAACAAAACAGCCATTGGAAAATACGTTCAAAAGCAGCAAGTGAAAGTAAGCGGCGGCCTCACAGCAAAAGTGCCAAACCCAGAAGATGTGAAAACATTGATGATGCAAAAAGCGATTCAAAAAACAAAGCTGCCCCTCGCTTTTGACACCGTGATTGGTGCAGGAACAAAACGAGATCAGTCCTACCACGTCTCTCCGAAAAAAGCAGCAGCGCTACATGCCTATGCACCAGCGATTAACGAAAAAGGAAAGGTCACATACGGAGAAGTGTACCTTGTGCTAAAAGGAAATAAACGAAAACTCATCGTAAAAAACGTGACCTCACAAGGAATCGGCGCTTGGATTCCTGTTCAGGATCACCTGACGTTTGGGTTTCAAGGGATGAATTAAAACAGTCATCTCCTCTTATCAATAGGGGAGATGACTGTTTTTTTTGCTAATCGGGTTTCTCTTTTTTTCTTTTTAGCTCATTCATGTAAAAGTCAAAGGCGTTATATAAATACCATACGATAAAAAGAAAGAAGATCACTTTAGTGAATATCGTTAAGTTGTTGAAAATGAAACATAGGCCAAGATAAGGGATGATCATAAATCCATAATAAGAAAACCACCATGTTTTAAAAATGAAACTCAGCTCCTTGGAAATTGTAGACATTAACACCTTATCCATATATTACATTTTTTCAGAGAAATAAAAAAGCCATAGTAGAAGTTGAATGAACCTAACGACTACTATGGCTTAAGTTTTTATTCCCCTAAATCCACATTATGATAAACCTGCTGCACGTCTTCAAGCTCTTCTAATACATCGATCAGCTTTTCAAATTGTGCTTTCGATTCATCGTATAATGTCACTTCGTTTTGCGGAAGCATTGTGATTTCAGCGACAGTGAATTCTTCTACGCCGGCTTGTTTGAATGCTTCTTGTACTTGATGGAATTGATCTGGTTCAGCGTACACAATCACCGTTTCATCTTCTTCCATGATGTCACGTACATCAACGTCTGCTTCCATTAAAAGCTCAAGCGTTTCTTCTTCACTTTTTCCTTCGACACCGATGACAGCTGTTTCGTCAAACATGTAGGCAACAGAGCCGCTTACGCCCATGTTTCCGCCGTTTTTCCCAAATGCTGCTCGAACATCTGAAGCTGTACGGTTCACATTATTGGTGAGGGCGTCAACGATGACCATTGATCCGTTTGGACCAAATCCTTCGTAGCGCAGCTCATCGAAATTCTCTTCCGCACCGCCTTTGGCTTTTTCAATGGCACGGTCCACAATGTGTTTAGGGACACTATATGTTTTTGCACGTTCTAGGACAAAACGAAGTGCTTGGTTTGATTCTGGGTTTGGCTCACCTTGTTTGGCAGCCACATAGATTTCACGCCCGAATTTTGCGTAAATACGACTTGTGCTGGCATCCTTTGATGCTTTCTTTTCTTTAATGTTGTTCCACTTACGACCCATCTTATTCACTCTCTTTCACTTAGAAAATACACAGTATGAGGGTCCCCATGCTGCATGAAATCATTCTGCTATCTATTATACATGAATCAGTCAAGAGGATAGAAGTTAGAGGGGCTGAATTGAAGAGAATTGTTAGCGAATGTTCAAGTGTTCCATGTTTCTCACAAGCCCGAGTCAGCCCGGCATCATGTATATAAAAAAATAACCCCATCATAAATGAGGTTATTTTGCAGGCTGGGGATAAGCGAGATCCTCAAGCAATTTGACATCATGCTGATGAAGTTGCTTGATCATTTCTTTTCGCACAGCGAGGGCAGCGTCGAAGTATTTTTCGTCTTCGACCATTCCCTTTACTGTGATTTCAATCCCACGATTCAGCTTATTCAAGCCCATAATTCCATGAACCTGAAAGGGTTCAATGGCGTTTTGAAATTCGTCTTTTTTAAGAAACTCATGATGCATTTGATTTAAATTGTCACATGCTGATTCAAGTGCTTGAAAGGCGATATCTGGGTTTTGATTCGCGCTAATTAACACAGATTCCGTAATTCGCATGTAGTGCATGTTATAGTTTTGGATTTGACGGATATCCCCGTTAGAAATGGTTAACAGCTTGCCGCTCCATTCTCTAATTTGCAGAGAGCGGAGACCAATCTCTTCAATGGTTCCATTAAAGAGGTTATTCACTGTCACATAATCCCCTTTATGAATCTGGCGTTCATAGATGATAAAAACGCCTGCTAAAATATCACGAATCAGCGTCTGAGCGCCAAAACCGATGACGATCCCAGCAACACCAGCACCCGCAAGAATTTTCCCAAAGTCATGAAAGAAAAGAGAAATGACATAGAGCACAAAGCAAATCGAAGCGGTGTACTGCGTGACCGATTTGACCAAGCTCTCGATCGTTTTCTTCTTTTTGTCCTCTATAAACTCAGTTCGTTTAAAGAAAATTTGAAGGGCTTTGTTAATCATAAAGACAGCAAGCCAAAGAACGAGTCCAACAAGGAGAATTTCAATGTATTTGTTTTTGACCACTGTCAGAAATGTATCGTCCATCTATCGGTTACCCCCTGGCTGTACGAGAAGTAAAATCAACATCTTGATAATAGCTATTTTTCACTAGAACATTCGGACCGAGGCACTGCACGCTCGGGCAATGACAATTCAGCTCTTTTGCTAATTTCGTGTCCATCCAGCGTGTATAGGCTGATTGCAATGTATCAGTTGCAATGTTTCCAAGCGGTGGTGTATCGCCAAAGTCTGTTACAATAATATTCCCATCAAAAATATTCACATTCAACCGTGAGCGTCCATCAGGATCATTTCGTACCGTGACATTTTTCTCCTGGCGCAATCGGTTGAGGAGACGCTGGTCTTCTTCATCTGTACTGCATGAATAAAATGGCAGGGTGCCAAACAGCATCCATGTGTTTTGATCACGAATATCAAGCAGCTGATGAATCGCATCCCGCATTTGCGGAAGCGTCAATGATTCAAGGGCGCTGGCGAAATCACTTGGGTACATCGGGTGAACTTCGTGGCGCTGACATTTCATTTCCTCGACGATTTGCCGATGGATGTGTTCGATATATGGAAGCGTGCGCTTATTCAGCATGGTTTCAGCGGATACGGTTACGCCCGCTTTGACAAGTGCCTGACTATTTTCAATCATGCGGTTAAATAATTTCTCGCGCTGCTCAAAGGTTGGTTTTCGATCCATCATGGCAAAACCGACTGTTGCAAACTCTTCGACAGTGCCCCAGTTATGTGAAATGTGAAGGACATCTAAGTATGGAATAATTTCTTCATATCGCGCCAAATCAAGGGTTAAATTTGAATTGATTTGTGTACGGACACCGCGTTCATGGGCATACTTTAATAAAGGAACGACATATTCCCGTACAGATTTAAGAGAAAGCATCGGCTCTCCGCCTGTAATACTGATGGAGCGCAGAAGCGGAACTTCATCTAAACGGCGAAGCAGTAAATCAAGCGGCAGTGCATTCGGGTCTTTAGGCTGCAAGGTATAGCCGACCGCACAATGCTCGCATCTCATGTTACACAACGTTGTTGTCGTAAATTCAATATTTGTCAGCTTCATTTCTCCGTAATCCTGCACATCGAGATAGGCTTCCCAAGGGTCGTATGCAGGTGTGATCGGACGAAGTGCTGTTTTTTGGTTCATGGTATCTATCTCCTTTTCATTCGGGCAAACGTGGACCCGCCAACAGTTAATTTTAAGCCTCATCACGGTTATACGCAAGGGGGACGCAATTGATTTACAAGGGAAAAAAAGATAAGCTAAAAACAAAAGCTAAAGGGAGTGTATCGATGGGTAAGGCAGCAGACAGCAAAGAGCAGCAGGTTGATTATTTAAAGAACCGATTAGATATGTTTATGAATGTGATTGATTCATTAGATCCCGAATCAACAGACGTTGAGGATATAGACAGACTGATCCAGATGATTGATGACCTAGAAGCGAAATATGAACGGTTTAAAACCGATTGGAAGGAAGAATAGCTCGCGCGATGCGGGCTTTTTTCTTTAAATTGGCAGGTGAATCGGTGTATGAGTCTCGGTCTTATTCTGCACAATAGAAGAAAAACCGGGAAGTGACGTAAATGAAAAAATACATGCTGATCTGTTTATGTGCGCTTTTTGTTTCCATGCCTCTCTCAGAAGCAGGAGCCGTGTCTAACAAGCCCATCCACTGGGGATTTGCGAAAAGTAAAGAGCACAGGCCGCCGGATGCGGGCAAAGAATTGACGGCACTCTTAAAAAAGTATGATGCGTTCTATTTAGGCAACACGAAAAAGAAAGAGATTTATTTTACCTTCGACAATGGCTATGAAAATGGGTACACACCCAAGATCTTAGACGTGCTGAAAAAACATCAAGTACCAGGCACCTTTTTTGTGACAGGTCACTTTGTAAAAGACCAGCCGGGGCTTGTCAAACGTATGGCAGAGGAAGGTCATATCATTGGCAACCATTCTTATCACCATCCTGATTTAACAACAAAGAGTACAAAAGAAATCAAAGAAGAACTGGACCGTGTCAATGAAGCTGTGTACAAAATCACAGGAAAACAAGATAACCTCTATCTTCGTCCGCCGCGCGGTGTGTTCAGTGAACGGGTATTAAATGAAACAAAACAGCTCGGCTACCAAACCGTTTTCTGGTCAGTGGCGTTTGTGGACTGGCATATCCATCATCAAAAAGGAAAACAGTATGCATACGATCAAATGATGAAGCAGGCACACCCAGGTGCCATTTACTTACTTCATACCGTCTCAAGAGACAATGCCGAAGCGCTGGATGATGCCATCACCGCTCTGAAAAAACAAGGATATTCCTTTAAAAGTCTAGACGATCTCATGCTTGAAAAAGTATGGCATCTTCCTCAGCTATAGAATTAAGCCTGCAGAAAACCTGCAGGCTTTTTAATTATCAGGGTACTATTTAAAAATCCTAAACCACCCTTTATGTTTAAACCACAAAAGCATCCCCGTGACGAGGAGACCCATGAAAATCAGCACGCCAAAATAGCCGTATTTCCAGTGTAATTCTGGCATGTTGTCAAAGTTCATTCCGTATACCCCTACAATAAAGGTTAGTGGAATAAAAATGGTCGATACAATGGTCAATGTCATCATGATCGCATTCATCCGGTTGGAATTCAGCGTCTGATAGCTGTCTCGTAAATCGGCTGTCATATCACGGTTTGACTCAACGATCTCGGTTAACTTCAAAAGATGATCATAAATATCATTAAAATACACATGGCGGTTTGGATCGCTTTTCATCATATTCGTGTTCACAATACGATATAAAAGGTCCCTCATTGGGATAATCGTTCTTCGCAGTTTGAGCAAATCTGATCGAATCCCAAATACTTCGTTCATCAGCGTGCCATACGTTTTATGCCCTTCTTCATCCTCAATTTCATTCAGTCTGTCTTCAATTTGATAAATAATAGGGAAATAATCATCAACAAGCTCATCAATCAGCATGTAGGCAATATGCTCAGGTCCGCTGTTTCTCGCTTTATTAGAGCCTTTGAGCTTTCGGATCACACGTTCAACGTACGGCGCTTCCTTCAAATGAAAGGTCACGATATAGTTTTCACCAACAAACAGATCGACTTCCTCAGATCGAAGCGTTTTTTGATTCAGGGCATGCAGCACGAAAAATAAATACCCCTCATAAAAATCAAGCTTCGGCCGCTGTAAATAATGGAAGCAATCTTCAATCGCAAGCGGATGGAACTGAAAATATTCCTTTAGAAGCGCTGCTTCCTTTTCCGTTGGTGCATGAAAATCAATCCAATACCAGGCGATATCGGGGCTTGAAAGCTGCTGCAATGTTGCATGTTCAATCAAGTCGCCGTTTTTTGTCACTGCAAGTTTTCTCAGCATGTGCACCCCTCCAGACTTGCATTATATCATGAAGCAGCGCCGGTGAACTTATACGTTTTCTTCATAAAAAAAGCCGATCTCATTTTTGAGATCGGTTCAATGTGCGTGTATGATTGATGGATAAAACCGAGAATTAAGGACGACGGAAGTTGACGAAACCACCATCACGGTCGAACCAGCCTCTAAATGCCCAGTTGATGTAGCCGCCGTCACCTTTGTTTGTGAAAGATCCATTTTCAAATACCCAGACTCCGTACGTAATGCTTCCATATTTCACAGTAGCAAACGTTTTGACGCCGTTGAAACGAGTCTCATAACCTTGGCTTAAGTTAAATACCATGACATTGTATTTTGCGCCAGCAGCATAGAAAGCAGACTCCATTAATCCTTTGACAAAGCCTTCACGATTTGTGTTAGCATTTGCAGCATTGATTAATGCATTTGCAATGCCAAGTACGTCAAAGTTAATGTTTACATTTGTTGCATTTGTTGAAGCTTTACCTTCAGCAGCTTTGTTTAAAACAGTTTGCTGAAGTGTAGTAGAAACAGGTGTTGAAGTTTTTGGCTCAGCAGCGTCAGCGAATACTGGTAGTGTCGAAGAAACAGCAGTGGCAAGGGCAACAGAAAGAATTGTTTTTTTCATTGGTCGGATCTCCTTTGTTTTTAAATTTTGGGTCTTCTTTTTCGTAAAATGTGAAACTAAGTGAAGCCGGTCATCAATGAGGTAAAAATGTTCCTGCAAGATAAAACAAATGATTGCCTAATCCGCTAATTTCTTTGTTCACCTCCTTGATATGTCATAATTATACAAATGTTTTCAGAATGGAAGATATCACCCAGAGGTTCTATTTCTAATTTAAGGAAAATGAGCCTAAAATGTTGAAGGATGCTGTCGAATTTTAGCTGAATTCGACTAAAAACTTTCGTCTATCCAAAAGGAGAATGACCTCAAATAAGGAAGATATAACTGATAAATTCTTGTACTCTTTATGTTTAAAAGTATTCAATCTAGAGAATCATTCATGCAAAATGAAACAATCACATCTGCGTATGTTTGCAGAAAGGAAGAGGACATGTATGTGGGAAAAACAGTTGGTGGTAGAGCCGCCGTATCATTTCGATCAAGTGCTTAGACGCTTATCAAGTGATCCATTAAAAGCAGTCGATTTGAGTCAAAGAGAAATAAAAGTGCCGATCAGATTAGAGAAAAAACCGTACGTGGTCATCGTTCAAGCTACTGGAACAAAAGATGCGCCTCTGTTCCGGGTGCGAGCAAACGGCCCAGAGGAACCCCTTCTTTCTGAGGTGAAACGGATATTTGGCATGGAGCATCAATTACACATGATTCAAGACCATTTTTCTCAAACCAATCTAGCGCCCATTTTTGAGCAGCATATCGGAACGCCGCTCATGCTGGATTTTCATTTATATCATTGTTTAATGAAATGCATCATTCATCAGCAGCTTAATCTTTCGTTTGCTTACGAGCTCACGAAACGATTTGTCCATACGTACGGCGAGCAAATAGAAGGTGTATGGTTTGATCCTTTACCAGAAACCATTGCTTCTCTTGAAACAGAGGATTTGAGAAAGCTTCAATTTAGTCAGCGAAAAGCAGAATATGTCATCGATGTATCGAAACGAATTGTGAGCGGCTCACTTTGTTTGGAGGACTTACACGATTTATCTGATCTGGAGGTAGAAGAGCGATTGCTTCCGATTAGAGGGATTGGACCTTGGACGGTTCAAAATGTGCTCATGAATGGGCTTGGAAGACCAAATCTTTTTCCGATGGCAGATATCGGCATTCAAAACGCAATCAAACGGCACTTCGACCTGCCTGAAAAACCGACAAAAGAAGAGATGACAGCGCTAAGCAAGGAATGGATACCATATTTAAGCTACGCTTCTTTATATTTATGGAGAAGTATTGAGGCAGATAAATAACGGAAAGGAATTTTCTCTCTTTGTCTAAGACGTGATATACTAATGAGATGGAATAAAATGAAGACAACCTATCAAGGTTTCAAATAGAACGGAGAGAATGAAGTGAAAGAAAAACAGCAAGGTGCCCTTTTACAAAAGGGACAGCAGTTCCCGCTTACCATTAAACGCCTTGGCATTAATGGGGAAGGGGTCGGTTATTTTAAAAAACAAGTGGTCTTTGTCCCAGGCGCGTTACCAGGTGAAGAAGTGGTGGTTGAAGCCACGAATGTCCAAGCAAAATTTTCAGAAGGTACGGTCAGGAAAGTGCGAAAGCGCTCTGAGCATCGAGTCAAACCGCCATGCCCAGTATATGAGCAGTGCGGCGGCTGTCAGCTTCAGCATTTGGCGTACGAGCAGCAGCTAAATGAAAAGCGTGATATTGTCATTCAATCAATGGAGCGTCATACAAAGCTATCGGTTGAAAAGCTTGATATCAGGCCAACGATCGGTATGGAAGATCCGTGGCATTACCGAAACAAAAGTCAGTTCCAAGTAGGTCGTTCTCACAGCGGAGACATCATTGCAGGGCTTTACGGACTGAATTCTCATAAGCTTGTACCGATCAAGGAATGTATCGTGCAGCATCCAAAAACGAACAAAACAACGGGCGTTGTCCGCAAAATTTTAGAGAAATTCGGCGTATCGGTCTACAATGAACGGACAAGAAAAGGCGACGTACGCTCAATTGTTGTGCGTGTCGGCTTTGAAACAGGTGAAGTACAGGTCGTTCTAGTCACATCAAAGCCTGAATTTCCAAAGAAAAAAGAAATCGCCGAAGCCATTCAAAAACGTCTGCCAGAAGTGACGTCCATTATGCACAACATCAATGGTGAAAAAACGTCGGTCATCTTTGGTCATAAGACATCTCACCTAGCTGGCAATATGGTCATTCAAGAATTTTTGGGAGACGTCTCCTTTGAATTGAGTGCACGTGCTTTCTTCCAATTGAATCCGAAGCAGACGCTAAAGCTTTACGATGAAGCGAAAAAAGCGGCCAAGCTGACTGGCAAAGAAAAGGTTGTCGATGCATATTGCGGCGTTGGGACCATTGGGATGTGGCTTTCAGATGGTGCCAAAGAAGTACGAGGAATGGATGTCATCAAAGAATCGATTGATGATGCTAAGAAAAATGCCAAAAAACACGGCATGAAAAACGCGACCTATGTGACAGGAACAGCTGAACATTGGCTGCCAAAATGGGTCAAAGAAGGCTTCCGTCCTGACGTCATCGTCGTCGACCCGCCAAGAACAGGCTGCGAGCGCACCTTCTTAGACACCGTCAAACAAGTCAAACCAAAACGCTTTGTCTACGTCTCTTGCAACCCATCTACACTAGCAAAAGACCTTGAATACATGTCAAAAGACTACAAAATCGAATACATGCAGCCAGTTGATATGTTTCCGCATACGGCGCATGTCGAGACCGTTGTATCAATGGCTAGAGTGTAAAAAAGTGAAGTAAATAAAACTGTCCGTGATTTGAATACTGGTGTCTAGCTGGTAGGATGATCACGGATTTTTTTATATACTGTTCCATAGGTGTCGATCAGAGTAAACCATATGAATGAATAGAGGAGGATAACGATGAGCCAATTCGAGAGTTTAACAAAATACATACCGATGCTTCACGAGGACCATATCGGAGAATGGGTGATCGATCAAGAAAATGATGGAACAGCTGAACGCCCAATCCAGATGCCTTTTGTGAATTATTCCGAAACGGTCCAACGCTTTATCAAAAATGTCTATACCTTTGCAGAACAACATCAAGAGCTGGAGCTTACCCGCTACAGAGAAATCCTCAAAGAAAATGGCATTGAAGGTGAATTGAACGATATTGAGAATCTGGACATTTCAAATTTAAATGTGCAGTGTGTACTTGCACTCATCATGGGAGTGGTGAGAGCTGAGCGGTTTTGCGAGGGTGCCATATTGGGTTCTTTTAAAAGTGGAGCCATCTTAAAATGGCTTGAAAGATTGAAAAACCTAGATGTATGAAATCTAGGTTTTTTGTTTTTGATACGAGATTACGAGCATGTGAATTGCTCCACTTCTTGACGAAATAGATCAAGCATCAGCTGCTTGGTCTTTTCCAAAGAGAGATGGGGTTCTTTATGAGTTAAGATTCCTATTGGGATAAAAGGGTCCTCCATTTCAATTGGAACTTTCACAAATTCGTCTGACAATGCGGTAGAGGAAAGGACAACTCCGACAGAGGGGAATTTCTTTAGAAATGATGGAATTGCTGAAATCTGGCTGATGGTGTAAGTGAACGGCTCCACATTTATTCTGGAGAGTTCCTTTTGTAATTTCATGTGATATAAACAACTTTCCCCGCCAATAATCAAAGGCTGTTCATAAAGATCCTTGATCAATGAAATCGGTCCAAATTGATCTGCCTGCTGTTTTGCGATAATAAAAGACATTTCCTCCTTGTACAACTCCTCAAACGGAAGTGTATTCATCACTGGTTCCCCTGCAATGGCAAAATCAATCTCACCCTTGAGCAGCTGCTTGTGAAGGAAATCTGTATTACCGATGATAAAGTGGCATGTGATATTTGGTTTTTGGCTCCTGAATGTTTGAAGGACGGAAGGAAGAATAGAGGCAGCAATTGGTTCTATGACGCCTATATTCAAGGTTCCGATTTCTTCTTTTTGGAGTTTTTGTGATTGCTCTAATACAAAATGCCAATGGAGAATCAGCTGATCAATCTCTTTGGCAAACAATTGTCCTGAAGGGGTTAATTCAGCCTCCCATCCTCTTACAAACAATTGAAATCCTAACTCCTTTTCTAATCGTTTAATCTGATTCGTTATGGTTGACTGTGCATAATTCAATTTTTGAGCGGCTTTTGAGAATGTCCCTTCCTGAATGATGGCTTGAAATGCTTTTAACTCTTTTAAGTCCATTTCTAATAATCTCCATTCAATTTATGAATACAATTTTATATATTATTCAATTATACAAAACAAGAATTGCGACGTAAAATGAAGTGAGACAGAAAAAGGGAGATGACATTCATGCCATTTGTAAAAATCAGCTATATGGAAAATGCGTACGATACTGAAAGCTTAGCTTCTATTAGCCAAACGATCATGAAGGCTCTGATGAAAGAATTTCAAGTTCCTAAAAAAGACTACTTTCAGGTATTCAGTTCACATAAGAAAGAAGAATTTTTTTATGATTCCCATTATCTTCTTCGTCATGAAAGAGATCATCGTCTTTTATATATCCAAATTACATGTGGTGCAGGAAGAACCGAGGAGCAGAAGCAGTCTTTATATAAGGAAGTAGCTGACCAGTTGTATTGCCAGCTTCATATCCCGAAAGAAAATGTATTCATTATGCTGATTGAGACAGGCTTGGAAAATTGGTCCTTTGGAGAAGGACTTGCGCAGATGATCAAGTAACAGAACGAATGGAAGGGGAAATAACTATGCATCAGCCAATCAAGCCAACTGTAAAATTCACTCTCGGAGATTTTGCCCCAGCATTTGTTGAGTACTCAGAAAAAGTTCTCTTTGGAGATTTGTGGAGGAGAGAGGAACTTTCTCTTAGAGATCGCAGTATGATTACGGTCTCAGCCTTAGTAAGTACGGGCAGCCTGAATCAGCTGGAATATCATTTACATCTTGCCAAAGAAAATGGTGTCACGAAGAACGAATTGATTGAAGTCATCACTCATCTTAGTTTTTATATCGGATGGCCTAAAGCAGCTTCTGCACTAGAAGCGGCTAAACATATTCTTGAGGATAAATAAAGTTCATCAAACAACGAGCCCTATTTGAAATAGGGCTTTTTATATGCAATAAATTGTATTCTAAATTCTTCTGTTGACTTTCCCCTTTACTGAAAGGTTTATACTTTGATCAGATCAACAAAACGGAGGAGATGCAGGATGTTCAAAATCGGTGATTTTTCTATGTTAAGTAAAGTGCCTGTCAAAACCTTAAGGTATTATGACCAAATTGATTTATTAAAGCCTAAGCAGATCGATCAAGATTCGGGATATCGGTATTATTCAGCTGAGCAGCTGCTTGAGGTCAATCGAATTTTTCTGTATAAAGAATTGGGCTTTACGTTAAAGCAAATGGGTCAGCTTCTTCGTGAAGATATTTCGGTAGAGCAGATTCAGGGCATGTTTCTCTTGAAAGAGAGTGAGATTCAGCAATTGATTGAAAGAGAACAACAGAAATTAGCGCGTATTAAGGAACGGATGCACCTCATCAAACGAGAGGGGTGTGTGGAAAAAGAGCAGGAGGTCATCATCAAATCGGTTGAAAGTAAACGCATCATGTCTTTTCAATCCAACGGAACTGTTGAGGAAATTCCAACATTCTTTCAAACGTTTCATCATTTGTTACATAAACATCAGCAAGAATTGAACTCTGAGCCACAAATCGTGCTGTGGAGGGAATCACCTGCTAAAGAAAGTGAGTTCGAATTTGAGGTTGGGTATTCCGCGAAAGTGTTAAGGGGCTCTCTGCCTCAGGGTATCACGATGCGTACGTTACCAGCTGAAGAAACCATGGCGACGCTCTTATTTCATTCAGATTCTCCATTTGCGCAATCTGCTTGTGTTGACCTGGCGACATGGATCGAACATAACGGATACCACGTGAAAGAAGATCAGCCGGGCCGAGAGATTTATTACCCGTTGTCTGAAAATGAAGAAGGCAGACTCATTGAAATTCAAATTCCCATTCAAGAATAAATCGTCTACATTGTCCAAAGGAGAAAAGCGACTATGAAAAATAAAGCCGTTGTCTATTTACTTGCATTAGCAGCCTTTTTAATTGGAACGATCGAATATATCATTACAGGAATTATTCAAATGGTCGCAGATGATTTACAGGTCACGACGTCAGCTGCTGGTTTATTGGTCACATCATTAGCGCTCTCAGCAGCAATTGGCGCGCCGATTGTCATTGCACTGACCATCAATATCGACCGCAGAAAAATATTATCATGGATGCTGATCATTTTTATTTTAAGTAATATCATCACAAGTGTGAGCCATTCGTTTGAAATGGTGCTGATGACTAGGGTTTTACAAGGAATTAGTGGGGGAACGGCTATTGTGGTGGCAATGGCTGTGGCCACTCGTCTTGTCGAACGAGAAAAAAGAGGAACAGCGATTGGCATCATTTTAATGGGATTAAGCAGTTCCTTGGTTTTAGGTGTGCCCATCGGGACATTTCTCAGCAGCATGATTGGATGGAAAGCATTATTTGCAGCCATTGGATTGATCACGCTCATTCCGCTGATAGTTGTGTATAGGCGCATCCCTTCTATGAAAGAACAAGAACCGGTGACGCTAGGTATGCAATTATCGATATTAAAAGATAAGAGAATTTTGCTGGCAGTGGCAGTGACGCTGTTCTATGTAGGAGGATACTCCACCTTATTTACCTATTTAACGCCCTTCCTGCAAGAATCAGCTAACCTTAGCATCACAGAAATCAGCGGCATTTTGTTACTAGCGGGAATATGCAGCTTTTTGGGCTCCAGCCTTGGAGGGGTTGCAGCAGATAAAAAAGGCCCAATATTCACGATTTTCTCCGGAATTATTCTACAAATCATCATGCTGATGCTGCTGGCATTTGTGACAGGGGATCTCGTGGTCATGGTGGCGGTTATCATGATATGGATGATTGCTACATGGAGCACATCGCCAGCTCAGCAGCTGTATCTCGTCACACTTGTACCCAAATCTCCTGATATCGCATTAAGTGTCAATACATCATTTATTCAATTCGGATTTGCTTTAGGCTCGGGGTTAGGAGGTCTTGTATTGAGCAGGACATCTATACTGCACCTAAGCTGGATCAGTGCAGGAACGGTTCTTCTTGCTTTACTCATGACCATCTTGATGGTGGCGTTTGACCGAATCTCTCAGCAGAGGAGTTTGAAGGTGATGGAGCAAGGAGGGTAACATATTCAGTTTTTTATTGAGGGAACTACTTATTTCGGGTAGTTCCTTTTTTTGATTTGAAGAATGCACCAGTTAAGGAAGTTTATTTGCTACAATAGGAGTAAATATCCAAAGGTTTTTAAAGGTTAATAACAAATTACTCCAAAAATGAATGCCGAAAAAGTACTGCTAGACAGGAGAGATACATCATGCCAATAAGTGAGGAGATCATCAATCGGAAAGGCGCTCGAAAAGGGAGTGACATTCCTCATAACGTCTTGATCCTTTTGAATCAAGGGGAGATAGAGAGTGTAAATTTAACTGAATGGCTGGCGGTCAATCATATGACGCTATTACAGCATGTCTTGCTGTCCCTTGGCTTAGACGATCATTTGGACTATGTTTCATCTGAAGTTGCCAAACAAAAATCTGAGTCAGGCATGAAAGCAATTCGTCTCATAGGTCATTTGTTAGATGAAGTGCTGCAGGAAGAAAATGAGGAAAAACGAGTGGAAGTCATACAGGCATGCAGTCGTCACATATCTGATAGCGTTCGCTGCTGGGCTGCTTATATGAACAAGCAGCATTCATCCTCTTTGGAAGAGAAACTAGCGTACATTCAGCCATTTGCAGCTGATCATCATTTTGGTGTTCGCGAAATTGCTTGGATGTCAGTGAGAGAAAGTCTAAGTCATCAGCTCGATCAAAGTATAGAATATTTAACAGAATGGGCAAAAAGCGAGGATGAAAATATTCGCCGGTTCTCTGTAGAATCGATCCGTCCAAGAGGTGTATGGACAAAGCATATTGAGTTATTAAAACAGGAACCAGAGAGGGCACTGCCTATACTAGATCACCTCAAATCTGATCCATCAACATATGTTCAAGATTCTGTAGGAAACTGGCTGAATGACGCTAGTAAAACACAGCCGAATTGGGTAAGAAACCTGTGTGAACAGTGGTCAAAGGATTCTGATACAAAAGCGACTAGCAGAATTGTTAAAAAAGCCAAGAGAACGATTGTGAAGGGGAATTTGTGAAAAAGAACATGAACTCAATTTCCTTTTTTGAGGGATTTTTATCTAAATGATTCTGGAGAAATTCTTAGAGATTTGCAGGTTTATTATTCAGAAGTACTATTCTTCAGAATGGTACAAATTTCGTTTTGTTTGAGTCAAATATTGCTTTTGTAATACATAATTCAATAGAGCATATTAATTCTTCTGACTAACACTAGAAATAATATCTATCTATAAAGAAAACAATATACAGAGAGAGTGAGTAGTACCATTGATGAATCAAGATACTTTTGCTGAATGGTTGAAAACTTATGCAAATATAAAACCATACTCTATTGGAAGATACTCTAAAGCGATCGGCACAATATCCTCAGAATTAGAAGACTATGGATTACAGAGTATTAATTTATTTAATTTAACTGATGCTGCCTTTATTGATGAAATTCTTAGTAATTCTGAGTTTAAAAAGAAAAATGAAAAAGGACACAGGATGTATAGTGTAGCTTTAAAGCATTTAAAAAAATACATTGAGTATTATTATGATTCTGAGTTACAGGCAGAGCTGTTCAAAGAGGAGCAGCAGTTTGAAAAGTACCTAATAGGAAATCCTGCTGATGTCAGCAGAGCTGATATTGAGGATAAACCAAATGATAAGCCTAAACATAGGTTAGTGAAAAATAGAAAGGTATGGAGTAGAAATCCTAAATATGCAGTTGGGGCTGTAGCTGATGCACATTATTTATGTGAGTTTGATAATCAGCATAAGCACTTTATTTCTAAGTTTAATGGAGAGAATTATGTAGAGGCTCACCATTTGATACCAATGCAATATCAGGATCAATTTGATCATAGTTTAGACATCCATGCTAATATTGTTTCAATTTGTTTAGTCTGTCATAAGAAAATCCATTATGGACGATTTGAGGACAAGAAAGAAATATTAGATAAGCTATTTCACAGTAGGAGAGATAGACTACTTAAAGGCGGAATTGATATAGAAATATCACAGCTATACACGTATTATCAGGATTGAGAAATCTAAGGGAATTAAGGTTGGCTCAAGATTACTATCCAAATTAGGATGCTAATTGAGTATTTAATACAAATTGATTATAGCCTAAGTAAAATCACTCAAAATGTCATTTAAAGAATGAATTACGTTATCACTGCACAAAATAAAGCTTTACACAATCCATCATCATCATGTAAGATATGGAGAAATTAAAAGCGAAGAAAAGGACATGAGCCATTTTTACTGGTTACCAGAGAGGGAAGTGACGCTGAAATCTTCCTAACACAGAAAAATTGTCTTACCACCTTTGAGCTGTATTGGGGAAATGATAGTATCCAATATCGTCTACGCCACGTTACGGCACCAGAGCCATAAAGCGAATGCGCTTATGGGAATTTGGGTGGAACCACGAATTACACATTCGTCCCTCTATGAGGGATGGGTGTGTTTTTTTGTACACTCATATAGGATCATTGCTTTGAAAAGGACATGAGCAGCTTTTACGGTTACCAGAGAGGGAAGTGACGCTGAAATCTTCCTAACGCAGAAAAGCTGTCTTACCACCTTTGAGCTGTATTGGGGAAAATCGCAGTATCCAATACCGTCAATGCCACGTTACGGCACCAGAGCCATAAAGCGAATACGCATTATGGGAATTTGGGTGGAACCACGGATATCACATTCGTCCCTTTACGCGGGATGGGTGTGTTTTTTTATTTCAAAAAATATGAAAGGTGTGTCAGGTATGAGAGAAAACATGGTGAAGATTCAATTTCCCGATGGAAAGATAAAGGAGTTTCCCGCAGGTACGACTGTCGCAGATGTTGCCTCCCATATTAGTCTGAGCTTAAGAAAAAAAGCAGTGGCGGGTAAAATCAATGATCAAATGGTTGATTTAAGTGAAAAGCTATACAGCGATGCTCGGTTGTCTATTGTCACACTTGATTCAAAAGAAGGGCTTGAAGTGATGCGCCATACATCTGCACACGTATTAGCCCAGGCTGTGAAAAGGTTATATGACAATGTCACTCTGGGGATCGGTCCTGTCATTGAAAATGGATTTTACTATGATATGAAGCTCAATCAAACATTAAGCGTAGAGGATTTGGCGGAAATTGAAAAAGAGATGAAAAACATCATAAATGAGAATCATCCCATCCAAAGAAAGGAGGTCTCTTACAAAGAAGCTGAAGCGCTGTTTGCACATGATCCATATAAGCTGGATATTTTAAAAGATTTACCCTCTCAAGAAGCCATCACAGTTTATCAGCAAGGAGAATTTATCGACTTGTGCCGCGGACCGCATGTACCTTCTACTGGGTACGTAAAGTCATTTAAACTAACACGTGTTGCAGGGGCTTATTGGCGGGGAGATAGTCATCAGGATGTCTTGCAGCGAGTGTACGGTGTGGCGTTTCAACATCCAAATCATCTCGCTGATTATCTTCATTTCATGGAAGAAGCAAATAAACGTGATCACCGGAAATTAGGGAAACAGTTATCCCTCTTTATGTTTTCAGAAGAAGCGCCAGGTATGCCGTTTTATTTACCAAAAGGTCAGATTGTCAGAAATGAATTAATGGCCTTTTCAAGAGAAGTGCGAGGCAAAGCGCAATACGAAGAAGTGAGTACACCGTTTATGATGAACCAAGAGCTTTGGGAAAAGTCAGGGCACTGGGATCATTATCATGAAAATATGTATTTCTCAGAGGTAGATCATACAAGCTTTGCTTTAAAACCGATGAATTGTCCAGGGCATATGCTGATGTTCAAAAACAGCTTATATTCATATAGAGACCTTCCGATCAGAATGGCTGAGTTTGGTCAGGTGCATCGTCATGAATTTAGCGGAGCGTTAAATGGATTGTTCAGGGTCAGAACATTTTGCCAAGATGATGCCCATATTTTTTTAAGAGAAGATCAAATCGAAGCTGAAATCAAACGGATTTTTCAATTAGTTGATCATGTGTATCGGACATTTGGGTTTGAGTATTCCGTCGAGCTATCCACTCGTCCAGAAAAAGCCTTAGGGGATGATGCCATTTGGGATATATCCGAAACAGCGCTAAAAAATGTCCTTGATCGTCTAAAGGTTGACTACCAGCTAAACGAAGGAGATGGGGCATTTTATGGTCCAAAGATCGATTTTCATATCAAAGATGCCTTACAGCGAAGCCATCAGTGCGCCACAATTCAGCTGGATTTCCAAATGCCTGAGAAATTTGATTTAACATATATTAACGAAAAAAATGAAAAGGTACGGCCAGTTGTGATTCACAGTGCCATTTTTGGTTCTCTAGATCGTTTCCTAGGCATTCTCATCGAGCATTTTGCGGGCGCTTTCCCATTATGGCTAGCACCAGTACAAGTACAAATTATCCCTGTTTCAACTGTACATCTTGATCACTGCTTAGAGGTGCAGCAGCAATTAAGAAGTATCGGAATAAGAGCCACAATCGATGAGCGGGATGAAAAACTTGGCTATAAAATGAGAGAAGCACAAATGCAAAAAATCCCTTATATCGCGGTCATCGGCGATACAGAAATGCAAGACAACACACTAAATATCAGACAGCACGGAGCAAAGACGTCAAAGCATCTGTCGATTGAGGACTTTAAACACATGGCAGCTGAGCAAATAAAAGACAGATCGGCTGCTCAAATATGATGTGATGATTTTATAAAGAAGGAAAAGACGTTCATTGAATGATGGGTGTCTTTTCATTTGCGAAAAAAGCCGAATTGACAGTAGAAAGGGAAAATATTGAAACATTTTTTCGTTAAAACCGTAGTAAAGATAGAGCGTTCAACAGAAACATTTAAAACGGAGAGGAGTATTACATGGAACAAGCTGCACTGAAAAAGATGAGGACAAAACAAATAGCTGTCTCTAATTTATTAGTCGGTCTTATGATTATCGTTTTTTTTATGTTGATTCAAATCTTTAAAATTCAACTTACACATTTCCTTTTTTGTTTAGGATTATTAATTCTTCTCCAAGGCATTTTAGGCTTTATCAGAAAAGGAACAACGAAGTCTTTCATACCTATTTTAGAGCAGGTAGCTATTTATGAAAAAAAGAAATTAGGGAAAGAGTGGGAGAAAGAAAAATGGTTAGATAATGTTTGGAAAGTCGTATTGAGTGGCATTATGTTTATTCAATCATTCACTTTTCAAAATGTAGATAATACATTCAGCGACGTCGAGCCTGCATTGATCATTTTCTTGTTTTTGATGGTTCTAGCCATTTTAAATATAAGCATGCTTTTTCGCTTTAGAAAAATTGATCGATCTACTGAAGAACAAGAATTACAAGGTTATACAAAGGAATCAAATATGATGGGATTGGTTTTAGGTCTTTTGTCTGCGATCATCATATTCGGTTTTATCGTTATCTTTGTTCTTCCATAAAACTTAATTTTGAGGTGAAACAAATGAATGCAAACATTCAACAATTGATCGATCAGACAAAGACGAAATTTGGTTTAGATCTTTACTATCTAAAAAGACACAGTTTTTATCGCTACGTCAATATGTTCAATGAAACGGTTTATACATTGAATATGGAATGGTTTCCCTCTCATGAAGCTGAACCCGAGGAAGATGATCTAAACCCAGAGGGAACAGCCGTGATTGAGGTGAATTTGAATACAGGCCAGGTTGAAACGGTCATTTTTGTCATGGACAAAACCTTCGCGAAGAATGGTGTCACATTTAAGAGACCATATCCAGCTCATGCCATTCAGTGGATTGAACAAGAAACAGGATTGATCTATGGCGAGCATTTTCATATGCATCAGAAGGAAAAAGGGGAGCTTTTTTTGGAAGAAGCAATAGATGGTGTGAAAGTGACACCTTCAGGCAGAATCGAAGTGAAATGGGATGAACATGGGCAGCTCATTCACTTTATACATCGAGGGCCATTTATGGCAAAGAAACTATTAAGAGCTGATGAATATGTGCTCTCTATTAATAGGATCGAGAATTTAGCCAAGCAGCAAGTGCAGCGGTTTGATTGGCCTGCCTTTGAGCAGAATCGAATCCGCCCGATTTATGCGTTAGAAGAAATCTATGTAAAAAACGATGAAACAGGAACGATACCGTTTGAAATTGGGCGTGAAGAAACGAATAGTATACACATGCACCAGGTCATGGAGTGGAATGAACCGTTAAACAAAGCCTTTGAAAAAAAGGAAATTGATATAAACGAGGTCATTACTGCTGAACAAGCCTTCTCACTGGAGCCTTCATCAGATACATTCCCGATCTCAAAAGAAGAGCAGGATGAGTGTATAAAAGCGGTTCGAACCTTTTTGGCGCAAAACTATTCAAAGGATACAGGGAAGTGGGTGCTAAAAACACTCCACCGTGATCATGGCTACATCCAAGCGATATTAAAAACGAATGAGCAAGAAGGCTGTGGATTTATGGATAAGATCAAAGTCTTCATTGATGCCAGCACTTTTGAAGCCATTAATTACATAGATAAAAAAGAGATGTTTCAAGTGTGCGGGATACTCAATCCATCTCAAACAGCTAGTGAAATCACCATATCTCAGAAAGAAGCCTTTGAAAAATTGAGAGAACGCCTCGAACTTACAACCATCTATGTCTATGACGATGTGCAAAAACGATATGTTTTATGCGGCAAGCTTGATTGCCATTATGGCGTTGATGCAGTGAGCGGCGAAGTGATTCTATTGGAAGACCTCTAGTTTTAAAGATTTTGATAAACAAAAACCACGGTTGAAAGTAACACACTGGAAATGAAGATATTTAAATAAAACGAAGCAGTGAATATACTGCTTCGTTTTATTTTTATCAATATAAAGGCTTTTCAAATGTATCAAGTTGTATAAGTGATGACCATATCATGATGGACTCATGTTAACTAAGAGATGATGAATCGATTCAAGTTCTGTATGTGTAGGAAAAGAATCGATCTTTATGATCGGTAAATGAACCTCTTTAGGTAATTCGATATCGGTGATAATCAAATCAATTTTTTGCTCAGATAAGAACTGTTTATCTACTGATTGGATGTTACTCGTAATGATTTGAAAGTGGTGAGGAATGTGATCTCTCATGATCTCTCCAATAAACAACGTGTGATTATAACCTAAAGTGGAGATGATATACACATTGATAGGACACTTTTTCTGTAATTCTAATGACATGAGTCCCCTCCAATTAGAAGTAATAAGACATATGAGTTCCTCTTGATTGTTTACAAAAGAAGCTAACAGATCGTCTGAATGCAATTGCTGAATTACATAAGTCATTCGTTCATAAAAATAGGGGAGATGCCGTTGAATATGTTCAAGATATTTATTAGTTTTTTTAAATATGAAATCACTAGTTCCTTTTAAATCCTTCGTTTTTAAGTAAAATTGCACTAAAATAACAGCGAGTTCTTGACGATTTCCAATTTTTTGTGAATAAAAGTTATCTAATTGTTGGATAAAACATTGAATTCTATTATAAAGATCGGAAAAAAACAATTTCAATAAATTGGTCTTTTCTTGAATAGAGTAATTGGATTTGAAGTTCCCTACTACTGGAAGCACAATTAAAAAATAAGTTAATTCCGAATGAGGAATCGTTATTTTAAATTGTTTAAAGGATTCTTCTTGTAAAATACTGTACCAATTCTCAAGATTGTCAAATGATTTTTTAAATTCGGCTGAAACTGGTTCTAAACGAATTGAATTAATTTTAGGAGGAATCGTTTTATTATCTTTCAAACGTTGAAGCAGGACGGCAATCCAAAAATAATATTTGTTTATTGATATTTCTGGTAAGTTGATATGAAAGAGTTCACAAAGTTTTGAAAGAAAAGCGGAGACAGATTGTTTTTCGATATGTAAAAATGGCCAATAATCATTTCCATAAATTTCAAAGGAGAATTCGACGTAAAAACGGCGAATTTCTTTTTCATTTCCATGAAATTGCATTGTATCGGACCTTAACTCTATATCATACTCTTTTAATTCTTCATTAATTTTTTTAATCGTTGAATATAAAGTAGAGCGGCTAACATTTAAATCATTCAACCAATCTCCAAACGACTTTGGTGGTTCAAAAATAATGCCAATCACTAATTGAATGATTGTATTTTCAAGCAAAATCTTTTTTATGTAGTAATCAACTCGAAGCCGATGAGAAAAGCTAATATTTATCCCTTTTCTTAATTTGAATTGTAAAAGCGGCTCATAATCCTCAGTTTGATAACTTTTCATGATTTCCAGGTCATGTTGTATGGCACGGAAGGATCCAATTTCTAAATCGACAAATTCTTGAATCGTCCACCATTTGTTTTGGGAAACGAGTAGTTTTAAAATGCTAATCATTCTCTTAGACTTAGTATCTATTAATTTCATTTAAATGAAGCCCCTCCAACGAATTCCATCAAAATAAGAATTGAAATTTGAATTATTGTATTGTTTTATCACTTCAAATTTGTTTTAAAAAATACAAAGAGTACAGCAATTTTTAAAACGAAAACAACAATTATTTACAAAAATGACGAGCGAAATCGCTCTTTTTTGTCTGATGTGTAGGCAATGAAGAAGAAATGCTGATTTATTATATAAAATTGTATAGAATTTTGCATGCAAATTTGAAAAATAAAAAATAGTGAACAAACAAAATTAAACTATGATAAATGAAAGGTGCTAGGTAATAAACTTTTCTAAGATTAAGCGTCAAAAGACTTAGATTGGAAGGCGGCACTTTTGAGAATACAAAGGAGAGGATGGAGTGAATAAAAGTAAGGCTATCAGCATTTTAATGATGATCATCATCATGATATTCGCCCAGAAGTTAATACCCGCAGCAGCAGCTGTTGAAGAAGATTCCATAAAAGGGGGCCTTACATGGGGGAGTGATTCAGTTCAGCTGAATGAAGGGGATTCATTTGATACAAAATTGGACATTCTCAATCCAATTTATCAAAAGATTCAAGTGAAAATACCTGATGGTTTATCTATTTCACTTCAACAAATGAAAGAGGATAAAAGGAATGAACATGTCCTATTTACTTGGGACGCTTCTTCTTCTACAGTGACAATTTCCTCCTTAGAAGGTGAAGGAGAAGAGAAAGCCATAGGGAAAGTCTTCATGGCTTTTAAATTGAGTAAAGTCTCAACCTACAGCTTAACGGCTGAAGCAGTAATAGAAAATACAATGTATCAATCACCCCCTTTGGTGATTAATGCCGAGAAGAAAAAAGAAGAGACCGTGTTAAAACAAGAGACAGCTGAACTCAAAATAAATGAGGAAACAAAGCTGGCACCAATTAAACAACAAATGGTGCAAAACTCATCGCTTAAAGCGTTCTCGACACAATCAGAGGATGCAGGAACGATTGTTTCAAGCTGGAGTGAATTTATACAAGCTCTTGATGATCCAGCTGTAAATGTGATATCGCTTAGCCAAAGTATTTCCAAAGGTTTTGGGATCAGCTTAGGCACTTACAGAAGGGACATTACAATTAACGGCAATGGTCATACGATTGATTTTGGGACACTAAGTGCTTTGACTTTAGGACAAGTATCAGATGCTACATTCACAATGAAAAATGTAAAGGTCAAAAAAACAGGATTGACTCCTATTTTGACATCATCGATTATTGGCAATGGTGCCGGCTGGAAGGTTGTTTTTCAAAACGTTGAAAGTATAGATGGATCGACTTCAGGACTGGCCGATCTTCCGCAGGGGACAATCCAATTTGATGGCGGGCAAAACACCTATAACACAACACATACAGCGTTTATTGCAAAGCATTTCATTATAAAGAATGGAGCCATTTTGAATGCAAGTGGTTCAAATGTGTTGTATTACACCGGTATTGATGGTTCTACTGTCCAAATCAGTGAAGGATCACAAGTTTCCTTATATAGCGAAGATGATGTGGCTATGCAGATGAACGCCAAAACAGATTTAAATGTAACGGGTCAAAACACCTTGCTAAAAGTAGAAGGAAATTCAAACCGAATTGGAGATGACGGGGCACTTATTTCATTGGTTGGTGATGGTGCTGTCATAAATATCACAGATCATGCCGAAATCAATGTACACAGTAAACGGACATCTGCAATGTTAATGAATAGTAGTGGCGGCGTTTTTAATGTCAGTGGTAACTCAAAGTTAAACTTACGTTCTGACGCCAATGCCAATGATTTAGGTGCTACATTAAGGTTTCGGTTGTCAGGTAATATGACCTTTAATGTAACTGATCATGCCGAAATCAATATCAATAAAACTGGTGGTAATGCGCCGGCAGTTCGAATGTACGGCGATCATAACAAATTTATTGTGAGGAGCGGTGGAAAGGTCAGTATTAAAAATAATGGTAATGGCACACCTGAAAATGGAGGAAGCGATGCAGCAAATCAAGGCATCCTATTCACCGCTGGAAATGATGCCATCTTTGACCTTCAAGATGAAGACTCTATCATGAATATTCAAGCGGAAAATGGTCCTGCTATTGATATGGAAAATTACAGAGGCAGCATTGAAGCCGGCCGAGGAACGACTTTCATCGCAGAAGGAAGAACAAGCGGTATTAATAATGGCATATTTAATGCTGGACTGGCGACAATCAAGGTAGATGAACCAAAATTCTATGATTTTAGAAATAATCGAAGTGGCGGCGGGGCTATTTTTCAGCTTAATAGCAGCTCAAGCTTTACATCAACAAATTCAGATCTTGCTGTATGGCCAAAAGGCAGTAATTTGGATGGGGATCCATCAAGGCATTGGTCAAACTTTAATTATCAATTAGGTGGTACGAATTTCTCGACAATTGTCACTACTAATATACCAAATGAATTTAATACGTTATCTAGTTCTTATGGTGTAAATGGGGCGACTCTCTATTCTCGAATGAGTGGGAATAATGCTAGGGCGATCGTTGATGAGCTAAGGGTACCAACAAATGCAGATCATTCCATCTATGGTCATGTCACTGTACCAGTTGAAAATTCAGCTAGTCGTGATGCTTGGACAAATGAAGCATATGTCAAAGTGGAAGTGACGAAAGCTGATGGTACAAAGCAGCAGCTGATTGGTAAAACCTATGGAAGTGAAAATATGCTAAGCGTTTATGGAGATGCAGAGCGGGCAGGCTTATTTAAAATTGAGCTTCCAGATCAGCAGCTGTTAAATGCAGGTGATCAGGTTGAAGTGATCAGTGCATGGCGTGGAAAGGAAGATCCCTCCTCACCACAAGCACGACTGAGTCAATCAGATGATCTGAAGGTATCAAAAACAACAGTCGTTGATGTGACGCCGCCAAATCCGGCTGTCATCACGAATGCCACCGATATAACGAATACAACAAAACAAATTTCTGGAACGAATGGTGAACCTGGGGCTTTCGTAACGATCAAGGTAAACGGTTCTTCCATCAAAGGCAGCGCTAAGGTAAACGACCAAGGAGAATGGCAGTTCGATTTACCGGCCTATTTACAGAAGAATGATGTTGTCCATGTATTTTTAACAGATGAAGCGGGAGAAGCAGCAAATATCAAAAACCCGCCGTCTACGAACAGCAGTCAGGGCAATATCAATCCGGCAGAAGACTTGAAATATCATGATACAACATTTAAAAAAGCAGCCAGCTTTCAGGTGAAGGATGTTCTGCCAGATGAAAACACTGTCACCAAGTCTGTATCTGTCAATAATGAGAATCAAGTGACAAGGGTTGGTTCTATCCTTACTTATTCATTAAATGTGAAGAACAACAAATCAGCAGCTGTTCAAACAAAATGGGAAAAAGTGATATTAGAAGATGTGTTGAATAATGGAATTGATTTCATTCCATCTTCCGTCCAGATAAATGGAGAAGCGATTGATTCCTCTCAGTTTTCATATGATGAAGGAACGAAAAAGCTTCAAATCAAGCTTGGCAATCTATCATCACAAGAAGAAATAAATGTGGTGTTTCAAGCAAAGGTGAACGATAGCGCAGTAGAGAAGACGATTAAAAATAAAGCTTCTGCTACAGGAGAAATACCGCAAGAAGCTGAATTTACACCCGGACCAATTGATCCAGAGAAAGAATTGAAAACAATCACAGTCGAATCAAATGAAGTGGAGAATCCAGGGGGTGAAATATTGGGGATATTAGATTTCGTATCAGCTCCTAAAATGCTCTCTTTTGGTGAACAATTAAAAATATCGCCAAAGAATGAAAGATATCCTCTTGTACATCAAGATGATGATTTAATTGTACAGGACACAAGAAAAGTGAAATCAGAGTGGCAAGTGACAGCTCGAATGATGAAAACGTTACAAAGCAGTAATGGAGATACTTTGCCAAGTGCACTAGTTTATCGACAAGCGGGACAAGACCAAGTATTAGGTGCGAGTGATGTGATCATTTATCGGCACAAGAGTGTGGATCATAACCCACTGAATATCTCGTCTGAATGGGAAGGAGTCAAGGAAGGACTTTTACTTGACGTTAAAGCCGGTGAAGCACGAAGTACGAATTATAGTGGAATCATCGAATGGACATTACAGGATGTTCCGGGAAATGGATAATAGATGGTTATTATTTAGAAATAGATTCGTTATTGTCATATTTATTGTGTGCTTTGCATTTGTGTTGAGTTCTCCGACCATTTATGCAGCAGATCAAAATTATAAATCAAATGGACAAGTGGATTTTTACGGGACATATGAACCGGAAAATGGAAAGAATCAGTCTAAAGATCAACACAACCAAACGGTTCAGGAGGAAGAGAAAGCACCTCAGAGCAATCGATCCAATCAAGATAATCAGGCCAATGGAGCTAATCAAGATCATCAAGCCAATCCAGTATTACCAAGAGCGGGAGACAAAACAGAGTCTATTTATCTCGTCGTTGGATGGGGATTCATCTTTATCTCGATCGTATTTTTAATCATTTTCAAAGTATCAAAACAAAAAGGGAGAAATGAACATGAAATATTTGAAAGCTAGTTCGATCACAGCAGCACTTTTATTATTTACAACTGGTACAACAACAGCTCTTGCCGCCGACGGTAGTGAATACAAATCAAACGGTGTTGTAGAGTTTGTGGCTAACCCAGAGCCTACATCCCCAATCGATCCAACGAATCCAGATCCAAACAATCCAGTAAAGCCGGTCGATCGGACGAATCCTAATGGCCCTAATCCAGGGACGGCAGGACCACTGAGTATAGATTTCGCATCTAGCTTAGACTTTGGAAAAAATAAAATCACAAATAAAGATGAAACTTATTTTGCAAATGCTCAAGAGTTAGAAGATGGCAGAAGTGTCCCAAACTATGTTCAAATTTCAGACCAGCGTGGAAGTAACGCAGGCTGGACTTTAACAGTTAAGCAGGAAGGGCAGCTCTCAAATGATGCGACACAGAACAAGGAGCTCACTGGTGCTGAAATTAAGCTGGTATCGGGGCAAGCAGTAAGTAACGCAGAAGCTATGGCAGAACCGACTACTTCAGACATTACTCTTGACCCAAGTGGAGCAGTATCTAACGTCATGACTGCGAAAGCTGGAGCAGGTGCAGGAACATGGGTTGATCGTTTTGGAACCGTTGAGACAGTAGATGTGAACGGAGAAAGCTTACAAAAAAATAAAGCTGTCACACTGACTGTTCCTGGGAAAACACCAAAGGATGCAGTGAAATATAAAACGGAACTTACTTGGACATTATCTGATGTTCCAGGAAATGAATAAAAGATGAAAAAAAATAGATTTGTTGTCATCACAGTGGCTATATTCAGTGGAATCCTACTGAATAGCCACCCAGTTTTTGCGGAAGTTCAAACATATGATTCTAATGCGATGGTCAATTTCGTACCAAATCAAGATGTCACGCCGCCTGTGAATCCAAGCAACCCAGATCCAGAGAATCCAGTGACACCAACTGATCCGACCAATCCCAATGGACCAAACTCAGGGACAGCTGGGCCTTTGAGTATTGATTATGCGTCCTCTCTTCATTTCGGAGAAAATAAAATTTCGACTAAAAATGAAGTGTATTATGCAAAAGCTCAAGCGTTTACTGGAGGATCAGAGGGACCGAACTATGTTCAAGTCACGGATAACCGAGGAACAGAAACGGGTTGGTCCCTTCAAGTAAAACAAAATGGACAATTTGTTTCAACATCGGGCCACGAGCTATCAGGCGCAAAAATAACATTTAAACAAGCTCAAATCAATACAATATCTACTTCACCAAAGCCATCCCAATTGAAAGATACATTCAGCCTCACGCCAGATGGTACTGGTGCAGCTGAGCAAGTGGTGAGTGCTGGAAATGGTGAGGGGGCCGGCACGTATGTTTATGCTTTTGGAACAGACCAGACAAAAAGTGAAAGCATTTCGCTAGAGGTTCCAGGTTCCACAACAAAGCTGGCAGAAGTTTATAAAACATCATTCACATGGACATTGACTGATGTCCCGGACAACGAAAACACAGGGCAATTCTAAGTTGTTCTGTGTATTTTTTATCAACAAAAGGAAAGAAGTGCACTGAGATGAAATCAATATGGAAAATCGTATTCATGTTAATGGCTATGTTCAGCATCATAAATGTCTCACAGACGAAACAAGTAAATGCGTCAGAACTTAATTTTTCTGTTACAACCGTCATCCCGCACAATCAAATAGATCAATCAAAGTCTTATTTTGATTTAAAAGTCAAACCTTCACAAAAACAAACACTTCAAATTTTATTGAGAAATGACACCAATCGACAAATTGTGATAGAGCCGCAGGTACATACAGCCACTACAAATGTAAATGGTGTAGTAGAATATGGGAAAACAGAAGGAAAAAAAGATCCGACATTGAAATATAAAATGGAAGATATAGTGAAAATAAATAAAGATGTGACCATTCCAGCAAAAGGGGAAAAAATACTAGCGTTACATTTAACTGCACCTGAGAAGCGTTTTGATGGATGGTTAGCTGGAGGGGTTACACTTCAAGAAAAAGAAAAAGAGCCGAAGGAAAACAAAAAAGAAGCTGGCCTGTCAATTGAAAATAAATATTCATATGTCGTTGCCATTTTACTAAGTGGGAACAGCACAAAGATTGCACCAAAGTTACAGTTAAACAAGATTGAGCCAAGCCAGCTTAATGCACGCAATGTCATTCAAGCAGAGATTCAAAATGTGAAGCCAATGTATATGAACAAAATGAGTGTGAAGGCAAAAATTATGGAAAAAGGGAGTCGTGAGGTACTTTATCAAGCAGATAAGAAAGAAATGCAAATGGCACCGAATTCACACTTTCGCTTCCCGATTCCATTGAATGGACAGAAATTAGAGGCGGGGACATATACACTCGATATGACGACACAGTCGATGAATAAAACATGGCATTGGACGAAGGACTTTACAATAGATGCGGATATTGCAAAAGAACTAAATCAAAAAGATGTCACGATCGAAACAGATTACACATGGATGTATGTTCTTCTTGGAATCGGTCTGCTCATGATTGCACTTGGGATTCTGCTATTATTTATTCGAAAAAAGAGAAAACGTAATAAATATTCTGAAGAAGAGAATCAGACGTCGTTTCATGCGTAGCGGATTATGAGAGTCAAGAAGTGGAAAGATCATTTCATTATTTTTATTATTGTTGTCCTTGTAATAGCAGGTATCACTTTGATCAATGCACCAAAAATAAAAAATCTTTTGATCAGCAAGAATGTGTTGATGTTTCATATCAATCATTATTCTGCTAAGCAGCTAAAAGTAAACGAGCAGAAAAAAGCTTCCTTTCATTTTGAAGCTGTCGAAACTCCATCACTGTTAGATGTCATGAAGTATGGCAATCAAGTGAAAAAGAGTGCTGTCATCGGTCAAATAGAAATTGAGCGCCTCCAAGTCACATTGCCAATCCTTAAAGGAGTCAATCAATCTAACCTGCTCGCAGGTGCAGCGACTATGAGAGAAGATCAGCAAATGGGAAAAGGAAATTATCCTTTAGTTGGCCATCATATGAGAGATGAAGACCTCTTGTTTGGTCCTCTTTTAAAACTAAAAAAACAGGACAAGATCAAAATAACAAATAAGGAACAAGTATTTACTTATGAAGTCACAGACATCAACACCATAGATGAATCTCAAATTGATGTGATACAAGAGACGGCAGATGCTCGGTTAACCTTAATAACCTGTGACCTTCCAACTGCAACTACACATCGTTTCATGGTTACAGCGAAGCTAGTGAAGCAATCCAAGGTGATGAATGAAGAATTTAAACAAGAAGAAACCGAGTTACAAATGAAAGAAACGCTAGCAGACAATCAAATACTTTTACTAGTCTTTGTACTGATTTTTGTCTTTTTAATCCTTAGTTATTTCCTGTATAAAAGGAGCTGAATGAGGTTTGTGTTCAAAGGATATTGATATTTTTCAACATTTTATCAACGAATATTATCCTGCTCTTCGTCATGATGAGTGGTTGGTAGATAAAGAGGTACTAAGAATATCATCAAAGCTACATCCTTTTATTAAAGATAAGTTGCCAAAAGACATTGAATCATTTGTTTGTGTGTTGTTCATCCAAAAAAATATGAACAAACAAAATCCCATTGTGATTTATTTGCTTCTAGATCATCAAGAGTGTGTTCCTTACGCGATTGAAATGTTACAAGAAGAAGTTGTGTATCATTGATTTGAAGTGAGCAAAAGGCTGTGGACGAATCCACAGCCTTTTTGATTTCACACATCAAGCAAACAACTTCAGCCCAACCACACCAATCACAATCAGCAGCAAGCTCAGTATACGAATCATGTTTTTCGGCTCTTTAAATAGAATCATATTAAACAAGACAGAGCCCGCCGTTCCAAGTCCGATCCAGACCGTATAGGCAACGGATACTTGAACAGAAGAAAACGAGGCGTACAAAAACAAAAAGGATAAGGCAAACCCACCGGCAAATAAAATGCCTGTCGTGATTTGCTTTTTCTTACTAAACATATTGAGGCCAATGGTCCCGCCGATTTCGCAGGCAGAGGCTAACAGTACAAAAAACCAGCCCATTTATACCGCTTCTCCTTTCTGCTCATGTTCATCTCCATCAGATACTTTCAGTCCAATAATCCCGAGAATTAAAATGCCCATAAATAAGAGCTTTTCTAATGAAAACGAACCGCCAAACAGCGCATAATCCATTAAAGATGTACCAATCGTTCCAACTCCGGCAAACACGGCGTACACGGTCCCTGTCGGCAGCTTCTCGCAGGCCTTCATTAAAAAATAAAAATCAACTGGGATCAGGCAGATAATGACCGCCCATTCCCACACAGCATCAGCTCTATTTAAACCAAACACCCAAAGTAATTCGAATAAACAAGTGAGTGCAACATACATCCAGCTTTTTTTCATCGTATTTCCTCCTAAAACTTAAAAATGACGATTCGTCATTTTGAAACCAAAAAAGAGCGTACAGCAAGTGCTGTACTAAATTAAGGTGTCTCTATGCCAAGTGCGTAAAGAAGAAATTGCTTCACCTCTCGCTTTTGAATCAGAACCTCTTCTGTATCTGTTTCGGTAAATAAGTACATTTGCTCAGCAGACGATTCAAGTAAACCGATAATGAATTTGGCTGCATATTGACAGTTCAAATTCGCACGGACCCTTTTGTCCTGCTTTGCTTTTTCTAGAAAAGCAGCCACCCATTTGTAAATTGGCTCATAAATATCTTCCCATTCCTTTAAATGCTCGGTGGCGGCTAAGCCTGAGTAGGTCAGGGCAAGGACATCACGGTATTGCCTTGTAAAAGCGAAAATGAATTCAACAAGCGCATCTGCTTGATCGAGGACATCTGCATGCTGAGTTAATTCCTTTTCGATCGCAGGCACCATCTGTGCGATCAGATGTTCTGCGATAGCAGGCATGACGGAAAGCTTTGAAGGAAAATATAAATAAAACGTTCCTTGCGCTACTCCTGCTGCTTTCACAATATCCGAAATGGTCGTCTTTTCAATTCCTTTTTCTTTAAACGCATCAATCGCAGCAAGCATAATCTTTTCTCGTTTCGACATATCATCACCGGCCTTAAATGACTGAATGTCATTCAGTTTAGCGAGAAAATGACGATTTGTCAATATGGTTTTTCTCTTCATTGAATGTGAGAATAAGTGATGAATAGATGCGGTCAAGCCTGAATAAGCTGTAAATATGGTCAAGCATCATCATGTGAGAAAGGGGCAGCTCTCTGTATGACATCCAGTGCTATGTTTTCCATTGTTTATTTTCTCCTGCTCGTCCCGCTCTATTTACATATGAGATACAGGCAGGCAAAAAAGCACAATCGTTTTATCTATTTGCGGGTAGAATTGGTCCTTGCCTGTCTGTTTATTTATACGAATGTTTTACTATATTTGACGGTCTTTCCAAATCGTTTTTCCGCCCCAAGGGATCAGGTGAGTGTTAACCTCATGCCTTTGCAGTCCATTTATCAAAACCTTCACGCCTACCATCACGGCTATCCAAATCTTGTCTTTTTAAATTTAGCAGGCAACATATTGTTATTTGTGCCACTCGGTTTTTTTCTATATCAAGCCTTTCGAACCATGCGCTGGCAAAAGGCGGTTCTTGGGGGCTTTCTCCTGTCAACCATGATTGAATTGCTCCAATGGATGTTCTCGCAATCTGGTATCATTACAAGAAGCAGCGATATTGATGATATTCTCTTAAATACACTTGGCACAGCGTTAGGCTGTATCATGTATCAGATATATCGAAAAAGGAAGGAGAAAACCTGAGTGAAGCGAGTTTGTATCATTCCATGTGGCGCAAAGAAAATTTGGGACGTCGATCCACAAGCAGGGAGCCAGCCGGCGAACCTCGTTTATTTAAGTCCGCTGCATCAGCGTACGAAAAGCTATGCCCAAACGTTTTTTTCAGACTGGATGATCGTATCAGCGAAGCACGGATTCTTAAAGGCAGATGATATCATACATGAAAATTATGATGTGGCTTTTGGTACACCGCATGCTGAACAGATCACACGAGAAGAACTGAGCCAGCAATTTCATCAAAAAAATCTTTTCGCATATGATGAACTGGTGGTACTAGGTGGAAAGAAATATCGAAAAGTAATCGACCCTTTATTACAACCTCATCAAAAAGCGAATTATCCGCTGGCTCCATATAAAGGAATTGGCTACATGCTTCAGGCGTTACATCAAGCAGTGGAATCAAAAATAGAACTTCCGCCGCATATTTAACACATTCACATCTACCAGTAAGCAGGGTTTTGATCATTAAAAAGAGAATAATTGAAATAGCGATGCTGATTGTTTCATATCTTTTCAGCAGCCATTAGGATGCCCGTATCGCTCGGGTGAAGTGGCTCAATGAAAAAGGGAGGCGTATGAACATGACAACCATCTATTTAGCTGGTGATTCGACCGTTTCATCTTATCCAGATCGTCCTGTTCAAGGAGGATGGGGAGAGTTTTTACACCGCTATACAGCGCATGGGGTGAACGTCGAGAACCGTGCCATTGGTGGAAGAAGCTCAAAAACATTCATTGAAGAAGGACGCCTTGATGACATATTGGCTGACATTCAGCCAGGAGACTGGCTTTTCACACAAATGGGGCACAATGATGCTTCCAAGGAAAAGCCTGAGCGGCATACAGATCCTTTCACGACGTATAAAAGCTACCTGTCTCAATATATTCATGGAGCAAGAGCAAAGGGGGCAACACCACTTTTACTCACGCCAGTCGGCCGTTTTCATGAAAAAGACGGAGAATTTATCAATGATTTTCCTGATTACTGTGCCGCTATGAAAGAGCTAGCTGATGAAGAAGAAGTTCTTCTTGTTGATTTAAATACAGTAAGCCTTCAGTTTTATCAAATTTCCGGTATAGAGAAAACAACTTCTTACTTTATGCTGTCAACAGGAATTGAGGATCGCACACACTTTACAAAAGAAGGCGCAGATGCGATTGCAAGACTTGTTTCTCTTGAATTAAAAGACCTTGGTTTAACCATTGTGTGATGGATGACAGGACGAGTGAGTGCTCGTCCTGTTCTTTTTTTGCAGAAAGCTATTGATTCCCTTCACTAGAGTAGACTACAATAGGTACATATGATAATGAGAATCAATATCACTGAAAAATAGATCATTCGATGGAAAACTGGAGGGACTCAAATGACAGATCAGCTTGAATTGTTTGACGTCACCATTATTGGCGGCGGTCCAGCAGGCATGTACACCGCCTTTTATAGTGGGATGCGGGACTTAAAGACGAAGGTACTTGAGTACAACGAAAGCCTTGGCGGGAAAATCCTTCTGTATCCTGAAAAGGTCATTTGGGATGTCGGCGGTTTGCCGCCAACAAGAGGAGAACAGCTGATACAGCAGCTGGAAACACAGGCGAAAACATTTGAACCAGAGATTGCACTGAATCAAAAAATCACGTCATTCGAGCGAGATGAACATAATCATATCCTGCTGACGGCTGAAAATGGTGATCGTCATTTGACAAAGACCCTCATTTTAGCGATGGGTCACGGCATTCCAGTTCAGCGGAAACTTGAAATCGAGCATGCTGACCGCTATGAAGTGACAAACCTTTATTACACTGTCCAGGAGCTCAAGACATTTGCAGGGAAGCGGGTTGTTATTTCTGGAGGCGGCGATTCAGCGGTTGACTGGGCAAATGCCCTTGCTCCGATTGCTGAAAGTGTCACCGTCGTGCATCGCCGTGACATGTTTGGCGGACATGAGAAAAACGTCGCCAATATGAAGGCAACTTGCAAACGAATTTTAACCCCGCATGAACTGACAGAGCTGCATGGTCAAGGCGACAAAATTGATGCGGTCACCATTCAAAACATAGAGACAGGTGAAAAAGAACGAATAGAAACAGATGCTGTGATCGTCAATCACGGGATGAAAGGCGATTTAAGCGTGCTGTCAGAATGGGGCCTCAAGCAAGGTGAATGGGGACTGATCGAGGTCAATGAAAAAATGGAAACCAATTTACCGGGCGTCTATGCGGTAGGCGACTTGTGTACACATAAAAGCAAGGTCCGCTTAATTGCCGGTACGTTTGTTGATGGAGTCAATGCACTGAATAGCGCGAAGCTTTACATCGAACCAGAAGCTGAAAAAGTGGCGTACGTTTCTTCTCATAACGAACGCTTTAAAGAGAAAAACAAAGAATTACAAACGGCTGGAGCTCGTTAATGAATATCCAGTCAACCAATGAGTGCTAAAATTTTAGCACTTTTTTTATATGGAAGGAGAAAGAGAAAATGACAACCCGTACTCATACCATTCTGCGCATAAAAGAAAGTGGAGAGCGATCACTTTCTGTCAAACAAGCAGTTTCCTGGCAGACATCTTTCCCGATGTTCTTGACATGCGATGGATCTGTGAGAATTGAAATGGAAGGATTGCAATATCAGCTAAACGCAAAAGACAGTATGTTGATCCGCTCAGGTATAAATGTAATGCTCCAATCTTTATCCAACGAACAGGTGGCCATTTATACGGTCACATTTGATCAGTTTATCCTGGCAAATGATGCGCAAAATGAATTGGTTTTTAAGATGAGCTATGATGATCTGCCGGATAATGGAGCAATGGTCAAAGGCTCTGCCATGCTTTTTTCCTACATCAAACAAATGAAGAGGAGTCAGTGCATCCAAGAACAGGAGAAAAGGCTGGAGGACATCATGCTCATTTTTCACCGTCAATCCAAGCCATACACTGAGAAGGTGCATTATTCTATTGAAATGATTTTGCAGTATATGGCGCAGCATTATGAAAAAAAGCTAACGAGAAAAGACTTAGCCCATAAGATGGGTTTTCATGAGAGTTATTTTTCGACCTTTTTCAAACAAAGTATGGGACTGAGTGTGACTGACTATCTTGCACAAATTCGAATAGATGAAGCAAAAAAACGTCTTTTGCAAACAGATGATCAAATTCAAATGATTGCGCGGCAAGTGGGCTATACAGACAGTTTATATTTCAGCAGGATATTCAGGCAGAAGACAGGAAGGTCCCCTAGTCAGTTCCGAAACAATCGAAGACCAGAGCGAATTGCTGCTTTTCAATTTGCCGGGTCATTGGCCGCACTAGGCATTCGGCCTGTCTGCATTGATCAAGAAACCTTTCTCCATTCAGATATACTCAAAGATCAGCTGGCCGGTGCGCTGGTCATAGATGAACACACGCCTGATGACGTATTCAAATCACTTCAACTAGATTTAATCATTATTCCGAACTATTTTTATTCGAAGCCTGCGTTGATTAAGCGGTTGGAGCGGATTGCCCCTGTCCTTGTTCTGCCATATGCCGGTGGTCATGTGGTACAAGAAGTCTTATCTACAGGCCGCCTGTTAGGAAGAGAGAAAGAGGCAGATGATTGGGTGAAACGCTTCGAACATCTGAGTCAAAAGGCAAGAAATGATCTATCTTCCTTTAGGGAAAAAGGAGAGACAGTGGCGATTTATGAAATGAGAGGACATGACAAAGTGTATATGTGGTCCTATGATGCTAGAGGCGCCTTCTATCTTTACGACACGCTGGGCTTAAAGCCTCCGAAGGCCATTCAAGAAGAAGTCCTTCTCCCCAATCGACATACAGTCATTCCTTTAGAGAGGCTTGGAGAATACGAGGCGGATCACATGTTTTTTATCGTCGGAGTTCAACATGGGTGGTATGAGCTCATGGACAAGCGCTTGGAAGAAAGTGATGTTCTCCGGCAATTATCGGCAGTGAAAAACGGTACCTTTTATCCATTAAAACTGGAAGAGTTTCGCTTTGATGAAGGAGAGCGTGCACTTCTTTTAATGGATCGGTTTGTCTCTACATTGACAAAGCCAGCCTATCCAACAATTGTCCATATGTAAGTTGCGAGAATCCTCCATAGACCACTTCGGATGAGGTTGATAAAATACATGAGACTAGTAATTGATAACTATTCTCATTTGTATCAGGGAAATCAAGGAGGAATACTCATATGAAAAAAACATATTGGATATGTGCTGTCATCTTCATGCTGGTATTGTCAGCCTGCGGTAATAAAGAACAAGCCAAAACGGCAGAATCAAAGAAGCAAACGAAAACAGTTGAAACAGTAAAAGGGAACATAGAAATTCCAGCTGAACCAAAACGAATTCTCGTAGATGGATATTTAGGGAGTGTGATTGCACTTGACGTTCATCCTGTGGGATCAACCACGCAGGATTTAAAGAATGTTCACTTAAAAGACAAGATCAAAGGTATAGAAGATATTAGTGACGAGCGTTCAGCTGAAAAAGCACTGAGCTTAAAGCCTGATCTGATTATCACCGCAGTACAGGATGAAAAAGTCTATGATGTGTACAAAAAAATAGCGCCTACCATCGTGTATCCTTACGGTTCTTTCAAAGATGCACATGAAGAATTGACGACGCTGGCAAAAATTTTAAATAAAGAAGAGGAAGGAAAAGCATTCCTCACCGCCTTCGATCAACGAATTGAGGCTGCTAGGAAAAAAGTGAAGTCAGCTTTAAAAGAGAATGAAACAGTCTCGATCATGGGTGCTTTTAAAAATGATGTCTATGTATATGGTAACGGAATTTACCGAGGCGGACAGGCGCTATATCAACAATTGAAAGTGAACCCGCCAAAAGAGGTTGAAGATACAATTTTAAACAGTAAGACAGGCTATGAGGTACTCTCCTATGAAACCCTTCCGAAATATGCAGGGGATTATATATTCATTGATGAATCCAATGGCGGGACATTTGATAAAAATAATTCCATCTGGAAGAGTTTAAAAGCTGTCAAAAAAGAGCAGACCTATCAACTGGATACAGAATTCTTTTGGCCTTATGATCCCATTGCAGTCATGAATCAAGCTGAAAAGTTTGCTGATTTATTGACAGATTTATCTAATCATTAGGAGGTCTGTCAATTGTTCAAACGCTTTTTTTCATACTATAAACCCTATATGGGGCTGTTTATATTAGATTTTTCTTGTGCTGTACTGGCGGCCTTACTCGAACTATCCTTTCCACTAGCCATCAGTAAAGTGATGGACGATTTATTGCCAAATGGTAATTGGGATGCCATTTGGTTCTGGGGCAGTTTGCTGCTCATTTTATATGTCATCAGCTCCACCATGCATTACGTTGTGACTTATTTTGGCCATAAGTTGGGGATCAATATTGAGACCGATATGAGGAATCAACTATTCTCTCATGTACAGAGAATGTCATTCCGTTTCTTTGACCAAAAGAAAACAGGAAAACTCGTTTCCCGTATGACCAATGATTTAATGGATATTGGAGAGATGGCACATCACGGCCCAGAGGATTTATTTATTGCTGTGATGACATTAACGGGCGCGTTTGGTTTGATGCTATCGATTAACTGGCAGCTTGCGGTTCTCACATTTATTGTCGTTCCATTCCTGATCGGCTTATCTGTCTACTTTACGAAAAAAATGTCTGCTGCTTTTGATAAAATGTTTTCAAGCATTGGACAATTCCATTCCCGTGTGGAAAACAATATTAGCGGCATTCGTGTGGTGAAAGCCTTCGGGAATGAGTCACATGAAATGGATCGTTTTATCGAGCATAACGAGCAGTTTAGAAAAACAAAACTGACAACGTATCAAATGATGGCACTGCATACAGCAGTGAGTCATTTACTCATTAAAAGTGTCACCGTATTTGGGCTGGTGTGCGGTGCATGGTTTGTGCTGCAAAAAAATATGACATATGGGGAATTTGTTTCATTCGTGCTATTAACAGGTATTTTCTTAGGACCCATTCAACAAATCAATGCAGTCATTGAAATGTATCCAAAAGGTGCAGCAGGCTTTAAACGATTCGCATCACTGATCGACCAAACACCAGATGAAAAGGATGATGAGGATGCAATCGAAGTCCATCAGTTAAAAGGGAATATCATTTTTGATCATGTATCTTTTCAATATGAATCAAATAAACCTGTGCTGCATGACATCAATTTTGAGGTCAAACAAGGAGAGAAAATTGCCATTGTCGGTCCATCCGGTGCTGGAAAATCGACGCTTTGCAATCTGCTTCCCCGGTTTTATGAATGGCAGGAGGGGAGTATTACAATTGATGGCATAGACACGCGAAAGATGACACTTGCATCGCTGCGCGCACAAATTGGTGTCGTTCAGCAGGAGATTTATTTATTCCATGGGACGATACGTGAAAACATCCTTTACGGGAAACTGAATGCATCTGAAGAGGAAATTTGGCAGGCAGTAGAGAAGGCTCAGCTAATGGACTTAGTCAATAGTTTGCCAAAAGGGCTTGATACGGTCATTGGTGAGCGCGGGATGATGTTATCTGGAGGACAAAAACAGCGTATCTCCATAGCACGTATTTTCTTGAAAAATCCGCCCATTTTCATTTTAGATGAGGCGACCTCTTCGCTTGATACCGAGACAGAGTCTTTTATCCAAGCATCACTAGAAGAGCTGGCTGAAGGACGAACGACCTTTATCATTGCGCATCGTTTAGCGACAATTCAGCATGCCGACCGCATTATCGTTCTCACAAAAGAAGGCGTAAAAGAGCAGGGAAAACATGATGAGTTACTCAAAATGAATGGACTTTACCGTCGTTTATACGAAACACAATTTAGAATGTAACATTTCAAAAAGGGCTAAAAATCATTTTAGCCCTTTTTGATGTATAGAAAATGAGAAATTAACTACGAGGCGCAAATAACATCACACTGACTCCAGCCAAACAGATCAAAGCCCCCATCCAGTCATATAGATCAGGTGTTTTTCGATCGACCCACCAGCCCCAAAACACAGCAAGAATGACAAAAACACCGCCATAGGCAGCATAAACCCGTCCGAAAGTCGGGAACTGCTGGAAGGTCGGAATGATGCCATATGCAACCAAGATGAGGCTGCCGGCGATGCCGAAGCTGACAGGTTTTGCTTCACGCAGCCAAAGCCATACCAAATAGCCGCCGCCAATTTCTGCTAAACCTGCTAATAAAAAAAGAACAATTGTCACTATCATATAAGGACACTCCAATTTCTCCAATTTACACCCTATTATGACATGAGGAAAGAATGCGTTCTACCTCAATTGAATTGAGAGGGAGACGAGAGTTTGCTAAAATCAGCTGATCAGAGAGTGGTCACACATGGATTCTTGACTTTTGTACTAGGAGTGATCCAAATGGTCTGTTATGCCGTAAAGTAAGTACATTCTCATGAGGAGCACACTTCCTTTTTCAGCGCTCTTTTTTTCTCCTTGAAAAAAGAGTAAAGTACAAGGTAGGCTTATTTCAGTAAATCGAGTGATAAGCAATACGTGAAGGATTTCATGATGAATACGCATGCTCTTTCTCATGAAAAAGGAAGGAGATGACCATGGACACATTGCAAGATTTTGAGCTGTATCACAAGATCAAATATGATCGTCACAAGCCCTCGCTTGAAGTGCTGTACGATCGCTATGAACGTGTATTATATTCGTTTATTTATAAAATGACTGGCAACCGTGAGCTCGCGGAGGAAGTGCTTCAAGAGGTCTTTATCAAGCTCTGGCGCGGCATAGGAGAATATCATACGGATAAAGGGAAATTCTCCTCGTGGTTATTCATGATGTCACGCAACACAGCCATAGATCTCATAAGAAAGAACCGGAATGAAACGGCTTTGGAAGACGAGCATATTGAATATTTAGCCGATCATCAAGAAGATGTATCAAAAGAAGTGGAATGGAACGAGGAAAAACAAATCATTCGTGAAGCAGTATCTACACTGTCAAAAGAACAGCAAAACATCATAGAAGATGTCTATTTTAAAGGGATGACACAAAAGAGCATCGCGGAAAAACTGGGCATCCCTATTGGTACGGTAAAGGGAAGGGTTCGATTGTCATTGAAGCATTTGCGATCAAAACTGTCTCGCGGAGGAAAGGAGGAAGAGGCATGACTCAGTGTAAACATCAAGTGATTGATTATTTCAACGGGCATTTACAAGGAGAAGAAAAAACGCAATTTGAAGAGCACATCAAGCACTGCTCAGCTTGCAAAGAAGAGCTTGAAGAATTGACATCGCTCATGTCTGACATTCCATTTCTAGCAGGTGACCAAACACCTCCGGCAGGGATGAAAGATCGTATTTTATCCCAGGTGTTTGAAGAAGAGACAGTCGAAGAAAAGAACAGCCATAAAAAAGAGCTCAAGGCTGCACCTGAGCCAAACGAAATCAAACCGCTGCAAAAGAAACGAAACCAGTGGCTCTTACCGCTCGTTGCGGCACTGCTTCTCATTTCAGCAGCTGGAAATGTGTATTTCTTATCGAATGGAAAAGAACAAGCAGAAGAACCTGTCAGGGTTGTTGCCACAAAATCGCTGACATCGGCCGCATCACCAAAAACGACGGGTGCTTTTTCAGTGATAGAGCATAACGGCAAAAAAGAACTTGTGGTGAGTGCAGACGGCTTAAAGGGTCAACTTGATTCATCTGCTGTTTATCAAGTGTGGCTCATTAAAGGAGATCAGCCGGTACCAGCCGGTGCTTTTAAAACAGATAACAAAGGGGAAGGAACTGTCACCTATGCGTTATCTGAAAAAGAAGCAGGCGAATCATGGGATACCGTGGCTGTTACCCTTGAACCAAAAAAGGATAACAAGCTTCCGCAAGGTCCTGTCGTACTAAGCGCTGCTTTTTAAGATTGATTCATGAAAAGGATGCCTTCTTGGGGCATCCTTTTTTGATAGCGAAGGGGGAACATTTAGGTAAATGAAACGTAGTACATATGGAGGTGAAATACATGAAAACATCAATAGAAAAAGACCTATTTCTCTTATCAGTCAGACATGCATTGATTGCCTGTTATTTTTTAGTGTTTCCGTTCGCTGCACAAATCCTTTATACCCCATCACCTTTATTCATCGTCCTCATCGCTCTTTTTATGATTCATAACCTAACAGAAAGTATCATTTGGTTCTACAAATCGAGAAAGATTAGAAAGCACCAGTCTGGTGATTTATCAAAACGCGGACAAGTCTTTAGCCAGCTCATGCAAAGAGTTGAACAGCTCTTTATCTTCGGTTTTGTGATTCTATTGATCAATGAATGGATACAAGGAAGGGCGGATCTATCTACACTCTCATTCACTCTTTTTCTATTGATCATCGTTTTTCTACAGCACGTCCAGTTTTATTACGTTCAGCTGTTTTTTAAATCGAACAGCTGGTTCACTTATGTTCCTTCTTTGCAAAAGGCTCGACCTTCATACATGGCGAGGGAGCGAAAGGCCCTGAAAAGGTCATAAATGTGCCATCACTCGTTTGATCCAGCCATAAACATCAGAAAATTATGATAAAATGTGGAAAGAAAGAATGGAGAAAGGGAGTGCGAGCGAGTGAAAGCAGTTGGACTATTGGAGTATTTGCCGATTGAGCATGAGCAAAGCCTGATGGATCAGGAGGTCGAAAAGCCTAAAGCGTCTGGCAGAGATGTACTCGTGAAGATAGAGGCTGTGTCTGTGAACCCAGTTGATACAAAGGTGAGATCACCGAAGGATCAGAAGGAAGAAAAACTGAAAATTCTAGGCTATGATGCAAGCGGTACGGTTGTTGAAGTGGGCGAAGCGTGTACATTGTTTCAGCCAGGTGATCACGTATACTATGCGGGAGATATTACACGTCAAGGCTCGAATAGTGAATACCAGCTTGTGGATGAGCGTATTGTGGCGAAAAAACCTGCCAATCTATCCTTTGCAGAAGCAGCCGCAATGCCCCTTACAACAATTACGGCTTATGAGGCTTTATTTGACCGGATGCATATGAAGCGGAATGCTGAAGGCTCAACCTTGCTGATCATTGGTGGTGCAGGCGGTGTTGGTTCTATCGCCATTCAACTAGCTAAATTAGCGAAGGCCACTGTGATCGCTACCGCATCAAGACCAGAAACAAAAGAGTGGTGTCTGTCATTAGGTGCCGATCATATCATTGATCATCATCAGCCGCTTTTAGCGCAGCTCGAGGAAAAAGGAATCGGCGAAGTGGATTTTATTTTATGCTTAAATGATACAGATGGACATTTCAAAGGCATGGCAGAAGCCATCAAACCTCAAGGCACGATCTGTACCATTGTCGAAAACCAGCACAACCTAGACATTCAATTACTCAAAAATAAAAGTGCGGCATTTGTATGGGAATTCATGTTTACACGTCCTATGTATGAAACAGCGGACATGATCAAACAGCATGAGCTTTTGACAGAGGCGAGTGAGTTATTTGAGCAGGGAGAAATAACGCATACCTTAACAAAGGTTCTCAGTCCAATCAATGCTGCTAACTTGAAGCAGGCACATCAAACGCTTGAGCAAGGAAAGATGATTGGAAAGTTTGTGCTTGAAGGATTTGAGGGAGGGGAGAGCGTATGACGTCATTACAGTATCCGATTGGCTTATATGAACCGGTTGAAACAAAAACGAATGCACAGCTTGAAGCCTGGATTGATCAGCTGGCTGCAATCCCCGAAGAGTATGAAGCGGTGACCGCGCCGCTTACAGATGCTCAGCTTGATACACCTTATCGGCCGGGTGGATGGACTGTTCGTCAGCTTATTCACCACGTAGCAGACAGCCATCTAAATGCATACTTACGATTCAAACTTGCTTTGACAGAAGATACACCGGACATACGTCCATATGATCAGGAGGGATTTGCCTCACTTCCTGACAGCAAGGCGCCCATAAGTTTATCCCTGCCTTTGATCAGCAGTCTGCATCGCAGGTGGGTCACTTTACTGCGGGGAATGTCAGAGGAAGACTTCAACGCTTCTTATTATCACCCTGCCGATCAACAAACGGTGTCCTTATATGATGCAGCTGGAATGTACGTCTGGCATTCCAAGCATCACCTTGCTCATATCACGGAATTAATCAAAAGAAATCAGTGGAATTAAAGGAGTAAAAAAGACGGACCCCAAGTGACCGTCTTTTTTCCTTTTCTTTTGTTAACCGCGTTCAGGACGCAGTGCTTTTTCTAAGATAGCAAGGCCTTCATTGACTTTTTCTTTTTCCTCGTCATTGAGCCGCTGCAGGGAATTTTTGATTTTTTCGTGTCCTTTTTGATAAATACTTCTGAAAATATTTTTCGCTTCCTCTGTCAGCTCTACGACAATGATTCTCCGGTCACGCTCAGAGTGCTTTCGCACGACAAAGTTAGACTGTTCTAACCGGTCAAGCAGACCTGTCATATTGGACAAAGAAGCGCCCATTTTTTCAGCGATTTCAGATACTTTGAGAGAGCCATGGTTATTGAGCAGCATGAGAACCTTCATTTGAGGCATACTCATATCAAGCTTCATCCATTCAGAAACATCTCCAAGACCTGCAGCTGTGAGCACTTTCATATAAAGAACCCATGTCTTTTTTTCCTCTGGAGATAGAATCTCTTCTTTTAATACGGTGGTGTCATGAATATTATATTCCACGCTTGTTCACTTCCTTTAAGCGGCTCTTATTCTTTATATTACTGATTTTTACTTCTAATTGAAAGGATCGTCAAGCTTTTGAATGTTAAACTGCATGAATCAAGTGGTATTTGTTGTATAATAATGTTCAGTTGAAATAATTGAAGCAACCTAGAAAGTTGGGAAAACATGTGGAACAAAAAAACGGGTATGACGGTCTTAAAAATGCTATTTCCGATCGTGATTATCCTTGTCTTGATCTTTGTCGCGAAGCAGGAGCTGAGCGGACTTTCCATTAAAAAGACGTTTTATATTATTGACAGCTTGAACAGAATGGACTTGTTTATTCTTGTCTTTCTTGGACTTGTCGCGGTTTTATCGATGTCCTTATATGATTTTATTTTACGAAAAAGCCTGAATATGCCGATCAGCGGCTGGAAAACGATACGTATTTCCTGGATTGCGAACTCCTTTAACAGTGTTCTTGGATTTGGCGGTCTATCAGGAGCAGGGCTTAGAACGCTTCTCTATAAGGAGTACATAACAGATACGAAAAAACTGCTGAAAGGCATTGCCCTTTTGACTTCCTCTGTCCTTTTGGGTTTATCTATTTTCAGTGATTTGATCTTGGTCAGGGTGCTTCCTGTTGAAAGTATTATCAGCCAAGAGCCGTGGCTATGGGCATTTGTCATTATCTTTGCCTGTATTGTACCGATATATATCATCATGGCATCCATTCGAAAAAGCTCGATTGAGAGCGGTGAAAATGGACTGAAGCATCCAATTTACGCTTATATCGGTGCATCGTTTTTAGAATGGCTGGCAGCTGGTCTTGTCATGTACATGGCTGTCGTCTCTATGGGGATGAATGTCGATGTCCGAATTGTCTTAGGTGTATTTGCGATTGCGTCAATCGGCGGTTTAATCAGTATGGTTCCGGGCGGCTTTGGTTCGTTTGACCTCATCTTTTTACTGAGCATGCAGTACATTGGTTTTGATAAAGAGATGGTGCTGACGGCGCTCGTCTTGTACCGCTTCGTGTACTCGATCTTCCCGTTTATCCTAGGGCTTTGTCTAGCTGCTTACGATTTAACGGGAACGACGCTTAGACGTCTTGAAGGCAATCCGAGAATGGCGCCTGCCATTGAAACAACGAACGTCTTAATTGTTTTGCACCGTGCTTTATTAATCCGTTTATTGTACGGATCTTTATCGATTTTAACCTTTGGAAGCGGCCTTCTCATCATGGCGTCTGTTGTGCTTCCAGTCGATCGATTAGGTGTGATTACCAGCATTCCGCACTTTCTGTTATCGGGATTTAATGGTCTTTCTTTAATGTTCGGAATCATTCTGATGATTTTGTCCATTGAAGTGTATAAAAGAACGAAAAGATCGTACGTGCTGACAATGATCTCCTTAGCAGGCGGTTTTGTGTTTACTTTGTTAAAGGGATTTAACCTTAGTCTGATCTTTATTTTGCCAGTCATCATGGCTGTGTTTTTCTCTCTTCGAAATCAATTTGTGAAGCAGCAGGCACCTTATTCCTTAAATCAGTTTGTGGGGGCTGCCGCTGGTTATTTACTCGTGCTCTTTAACTATAATGTCATTGGCAACTTTATTTGGACAAAAATCGGGCATTTCTTGAGTAAGGATTACTTGGTGCATAATGAACGGCATATCACGATGACAAGCATGATCGCTCTCATCGGTGTACCGCTTTTCTTTTTCATTAGTAAATTGATTTTTAATAAAAAAGCCTTTCCGATTGGAGAAAAAGCAGATGAGGAAAAATTAAAAACGTTTTTAGAAGAAAAGGGCGGAAATGCTCTCAGTCATCTTGGCTTTTTAGGCGACAAAAAACTATTTTTCTCAAGTGATGGAGAAGCGATGCTTCAGTTTGGTCGAATTGGGCGCTGCGTCATTGTGCTCGGAGATCCATCTGGACGTGAGGCGTCTTATCCGCTTGTACTTGAAGAGTTTTTACAGGAGACAGAAAAAGCCGGCTACCGAGTTGCTTTTTATCAAGTAGAACGAGAAGGGATGGCTCTCTATCATGACTTAGGCTTTCACTTCTTTAAGCTTGGGGAAGAAGCCATGGTCGATTTAGAAACGTTTTCTCTGTCAGGTAAGAAAAAATCAAATTTACGAGCTGTGGCGAATAAGTTTGAACGAGAAGGCTACACCTTTGAAATGCTGGAACCGCCCTTTTCAGATGAGTTGATCTCAACCTTAAAACAGATCTCTGACAGCTGGCTCGGAAAGAAAAAAGAAAAAGGATTTTCGCTCGGTTATTTTCAAGAAGACTATCTTCAAAAAGCACCGATTGCGATTCTAAAGGATGAACAAGGGCAGATCATTTCCTTTGTATCATTGATGCCGATGTATCAAGAAGGGGAGATTTCCATTGATTTAATGCGTCATATGCATGATGCACCAAACGGGATGATGGATGCGCTGTTTATCCACCTGTTTCAATGGGCGAAAGAAAAAGGCTACAAATCGTTTAACATGGGAATGGCACCTTTATCGAATGTGGGCACGTTCCATCAGTCCTTTCTCACGGAGCGTTTGGCGAGTGTCATTTTCAACAATGTCAGATATATGTACAGCTTCAGCGGATTACGGTCGTTTAAACAGAAATATAAGCCGGAATGGCGCGGGAAATATTTAGCGTATAAAAAGAATACGTCACTGCCTGTCACAATGGTGCTTGTCACGAAGCTGATCGGGATGGACCCAAATCGAAAACGGCGTCCATAAATCCAAAGACCTTTACCTTTCACTAGGTGAAGGTTTTTTTAGACAAAAGAATAGCAAAAGTGGTAAAGTTGAAGGATAAGGGGGATGTTCATATGACATTAAATGAATGGTTTACAAAGGGATTAACTGAACGTACATATGTACACAATATGGAGAAAAACCGGGAAAATCTTCTCACGGTGTACAACCAGTACGCAATTCATCAAAAAGAAAAAGAGCTGCTGCAAAAGCTGCAAAAGAAAAAGCTTAGAGCGCTTGTCATCACTGCGGATTGGTGCGGGGATGCGATGGTCAATGTACCGATTTTCATGCGTATTGCAAATGAAGCACTCATTGATGCGCGCTATTTCATTAGGGATGAGCATCTAGACCTGATGGATCAGTATTTAACGAACGGGACCGCAAGATCGATTCCGATTATCGTCATCATTGATCAGGATGGGAATGAAGTGGGGAAATGGGGACCTCGCTCAGCAGAAGCACAGCGCTTTGTCGACGAGAAAAAACCGGACAAAGACGCACCTGATTATGAAGAAGCTTTTCAAGTATTTGCGAAAGAAGCCGCACATCACTATACGACAGACCGTTACTTATGGAAAGATATTGAGAAAGAAATAGTAGAAATTTTGGCAAAAATATAAACCAAAAGACTACTTCGCCGCAATGGGAAGTAGTCTTTTTTTATCTTGTTTTTGCGTTTTACCTACAAAACACCGCATAAAGATGTAGAAAACCGCAGAATTCTATCAAATACCGCAGAAAACCGCAAAGCACCACGATTTTCCCAACCACTTTTAGTTGAAAAACCTCATATATGCCATGAAATCAATGATTTTGCCCTTATCCAAAGGCTCATATAACGCACAACGGTTGGCTTTTTCCCAATACAAGAGGCCCAGCAACTATAGTAATCTAGTTGTAATCTCCTTTGAACGAACTAAAAAATTGACGGAAAAGGACAGGCGATCAATTTATGAAAAAAATCATTTATCTCGATCAAGAAAAAAAGAAACTCGCTGAATCGAAAAAAAGAGAACAGCGTTCCATCAAATCACTAAGGCTGCTTGTGTTTTATGACGGACAAAGTCCTTCATGTGCAAAAATGATTGATTTATTAAAATCACTCGATTGGAAAAATCGGATTCATTTTGAATCCTTTAGACACTCGCAGCTGCTCAAACTGAATAAAATAAGTGAAGAGAAGGCGGAAAAACGAATCGTGTCTATTTCCCTAGCCAAAAATCAAAAAAATTCAGGGATTTATACTTGGCTGCGTATGGCTTGCCATATCCCTGCATTATGGGGAACGGTCCCATTCATCGTGCTCAGCATCTGGCTAGGCTTTGGACAGCATGCGTACGATTTTTTTGCAAAAAGACGGTATATTCATTCTGTCAAACGGATGAACCATCATGATACAGATCAACAAAAGACCATTTAACAAATAAAAAAAGCATGACCTTCGATCGGCAGAAGGTCATGCTTTTTTGTAATAGGGAAGATATACCGCTAAATGATCAAGCAGCTTCTTTGTATAGGACTGATACGCCCGCTCATCAAGCTCAGCACCTGCATAGGTAAGCAAGGTTCTAAGAGCAAACAAATATTCACTGTGCAGCTCATTGTGTTCAAAGTAAGGAAGGGCTGCTTCGACCAAATAGGTTTTCAAATCAAGAGGGTTTTCCTCAATCATCAATTTATAGATTTTGATCATATATAAACAGTTTGGCTGAATACGAGGCTGTTTTAACAGCTCGTGTATGTAGGGAAGTGCTTTTTTGCGGTCATATTCAGCATATAGTGTCGCAATTTCATATAGCGTTTCACAGTAACGGTCTTCTATCTGCTCTTGATTAAAGTAATTGAGTGAATCTAGTAAATAAGGCACAGCTGAAGAGAAATCGCCTTCACGTTTTAAGAGCACCCCGTAATAAAAATAAGCGGACATTTTAATATAGGCATCAGGGTGAAGGGACGTGTGCAAAATCACTTCCTTTATATATTTCTTCGCAGTTTGATAGGCTTTTAGTTCAAGTGAGATCACACCGTGAATGAGTGTACAGTGAATAATCCGCTTGAAATTGTTTTTTTGTCTATATAAATCCATCGCTTGATGTGTCGCTTCAAGCGCATCACCCAGCTGTCCCATGTTTCCAAGGGCTTTTGCATAGTGATAATACAAATCACTTTGTTCAACTGAGGCGTAGGAAAAGCAGCTTTCAAGCTTTTTTAACCCATCTTCAAGCTGACCAATCTTAATTTGATGAATGCCGTCTAGATATTCAAAAATTTCTTTTTCTGTTTCAATAAAGGTTTTTTCGAATTTTTTGAGCACGCGGTGTGTTTTTAAGGCAAGCGGCTGTTTTTCTGTTAATAAATAAAATTGAAATAAAGACAAATGATACTGAATGCCTAAATCCAGCGAAAAGAACTGCTCCTCGTGCTGAATGATCATTTCTGCATTTTGTTCTGCCTGATCGAGAGCATAGAAGTACATATTCATTTGAAACTCATCCAAGAGTGACAGCAGATGACGCGCCTTTTGTGACAGCGTTTCTTGGCTGATGCCAAGCCGTTCAAGCAGCAGATTGATCGTATCTTGATTGGCCTCCTTTGAGCCATTTTCAATCTTACTTAAATGAGAGACAGAACAAATTCCTTCTGCCAATTCAGATTGGGTCATATTTTGTTTATAACGGTAGAGCTTAATGATTTGTCCAATATTGATTTTCATTCCATCCAGAAGCCTCCCTTCCAATCATGGTTGAAAGCCTTTTGACAAAAAAACCTGATCAGACAAAATGGGAATAATTTAAAATCATTTCATCATCTTGGCTTTTTTCTCAAAATTTGTTTAAAACGTAATATGATTGTAACATTACTTGAAAAAGTCAAACAACTATTTAGCAGACCGGAGGAGGGATACTCGATTTGCAACTGCACGCGATGATGTTTATAATGTGAATGAGAATCAATTTCAATTAAGGTTGATTGAAAGGATGAATATAAATGCCAGAAACAAAACAACAAACAGAAGCGTTAACGGTTCGAGACGCTGTCAGATATAGACGAACGATTCGAAAATTCAAAGAAACACCGGTGACGATTGAGCAGCTTCAGCCGTTATTAGAGGATGCGGTCTATGCACCGAACCATAAAATCACGGAGCCGTGGCGCTTTTTATATGCGGTGACAGATGAAGCAAAAACGACTTTTGTAGAGCGCTTCATTGCTTTTTTTCAGCGCAACAATCCAGATACAAAAGAAGAAAAGCTCAACTATTATAGAGATTACTTTTCAAAAGTCCCAGCGCTTTTACTTGTCGTGCTAAGAGAAGACGAGAACCCTGTGGTGAGAAATGATGATTTTGCCGCCGTGAGTGCGCTCATTCAAAATTTGCAGCTGCTTGCTTGGGATCAAGGAATCGGTATGGTATGGAAGAGCGGACGTATTTTATACGATAAAAGCTTCCAACAAGACATGGGGTTAGAGGAAAACGAACGTTTTGCTGCGATCCTTCATATTGGATATCCAGAAGAGGTGCCTGAGGAAAAATCACGTCAGAAAGCAGCAAGCCTTCTCACTGAAATCAAATAAAAGAAAAGCAGACCGCTGAATAAGGTCTGCTTTTTTACTTATTGTTTTTTGGCGCGCTGGTCGGCTGCTTTCATACGTGCCATTGCTTTTACGTCATTTGGATCTGCAAGTTCTTTGGAAAATTCAACATATTCGCCATCCGTCTCTTGTGCCGCGAGCTCATGGTTGGATTTTTTGTGTTGGTCTTTTTTCAAAGTCTTTCCCTCCTTTACAAGATCACTTTAGTTATGTGCTTGTTGGAGGGGAATATCCGTCTTATTTGTTTCTTTTTTCTGCTGCTCTTTCCGCTTTTTTGAATTCCTGCTGATACAGGACTTCCTGGGTTTTCTTCAGCTTCGAAGTTGGCTGGTGTTCTTTTTTCTTCATCAAAATCGCCCCCTCATCTCATTTCTAATAGGATGGGTGTTTTTGACAACATTTATTCCTCAGAATGCAAAATCGCTTCTTTTAGTTCAGGGTGCAAAAAGTCATAAGATGAGAGCAGCGCTTTTTTTGGCAGAGCACGCTGGCCTTCTAAAACAAGTAATGACATTTCACCAAGTGCTGTTTTGATCACAAAAGATGGCACCTTCAGCCAATGGGGACGGTGAAGGGCAGAAGCAATGGTTTGTCCAAGCTGTTTCATTTGAACAGGGTTCGGTGATGTCACATTGAGCGGACCTGACAGGTCGTCATTGTGAATCGCATAAGCAATGAGATGTGCCACATCCTCAACATGGACCCATGAAACCCATTGCGAGCCAGAGCCGATTGTCCCGCCAGCAAACAGCTTGTAAGGAAGTGTCATCAGCGGCAGTGTGCCTTTTTCGCCTAACACGACGCCAAAGCGTGTGTAGACCGTACGAATGCCGAGGGCTTCAATCCTTTGCCCCTCAGCCTCCCAAAGCCTTGATGTATGACTTAAGAAATCAGAATCCGCAGGAGGTGATTCCTCCGTAAAATCTCCTGTTTGAGATGTGCCATAGATTCCGACAGCACTTGCCTGAATCAGCACAGAAGGTTTCGATTCCTGCGCTTCTATAATGCGTCTTACCTCTTGTGTTGATTTGAGCCGGCTGGAGAGGATGCCTTCTTTTGCCTTGTCTGTCCAGCGCGCGAAAATGGATTTTCCAGCAAGGTTAATCCATACATCGATGGCAGGCAATTCATGCTCAGGTGCAGCACCTTCAGTCAGCCACTGCACATAATGTAAATGATTTTGTTCGGATTCCTTTGGATTTCTTGTTAAAATATATAGATGATGTCCCTCAGCAGCGAGCACTTTTGTGACATGCTGGCCGATAAAACCGGTTCCTCCGGTAATGGCGATATTCAATTGACATCTCTCCTCTCATATACATACCTATATCTTTCACGATTTTGAATCAGAAGAAACATCCTGACTGTTTTGGAAAAGGAGTGATCACAGGATGCCCTATATTACAAAAATTTCTGCTCAGAAAAACAATACAGAGCGGGTAAACATCTTTCTTGATGAAAAGTACGCCTTTAGCGTTGATTTAGATGTGCTCGTCCAGCACGATTTGAAAAAAGGAAAAGAGCTGGACGAAGCAGATATCATCGAGATTCAATTCGGTGATTCGGTGAAAAAAGGATTTCAGCAGGCCGTTGATTATTTATCCTACCGAATGAGATCAGTAAAAGAAGTCACCGATTATTTAACGAAAAAAGAAATCCCTGCACCAGCTATTAGTGAAATTATACACAAATTAAAGCATTATAAGTATTTAAATGATCTTGAATTTGCAGAAGCCTATGTCAGCACCCACCGGAAAACGAACAGCAAAGGACCGTCCGTCCTAAAAAAAGAATTGAAGCTCAAGGGGATAGACGACGACACGATTGAACAGGCGCTGTCGCAATACCCTGATGACTTACAGCTGGAGGAAGCCGTAAAGCAGGTTCTCAAGCTAGTCAAAAAAGAAAAAAATCGTTCTGCAAAAGAGATTGAGCAGCGCATCAAGCTGCAGCTGCAGCGAAAGGGATTTTCGTTTGAGATCATTGATAAAGCCCTTCAAGAAGCCTATGATGGACAAGAAGAGGAAAAGGAAGAAGAAGCCCTCCTTTATATGCTGGAGAAGGCAAAACGCAAGGCAGGATATGACGGATCATTTGAAAAAAAGATGAAAGTGAAGCAATTTTTATTCAGAAAAGGCTTTGATCTCGATACAATTGATCACGTTTTAGACAAAGGGGAATGACAGATGGAAAAACGCTATAGTGAGATGACAGAATATGAATTGAAGCAGGAGATTGCCGCCCTTTCTGAAAAAGCACGAAAGGCTGAGCAGCTTGGCATTGTGAATGAATACGCAGTTTTAGAACGGAAAATCGATATGGCGAAAGCCTATTTATTAGATCCAGCCTTGATTCAAACCAAAACAACTTATCAAATCAAAGACACTGAAGAAGAGTTCTATGTAGAATATCTAAATGGCGTTTTTGCGTGGGGATACAGAGTATCGGCTCCAAATAAAGAAGATGCCCTGCCGATTTCAATGCTGACGCAAAAGGACTGATCCAAGTGATCAGTCCTTTTCTTTACTTCGAACGCTGTTTACGGACGTTGTTCTGAAGTACGATGTCGTGCTGCGTTTGCTGCGTTTCTCCGTTGACCTGAGAGGCAGAATGCTTTGCATTTGCCCATGGTTGAGGGTAAGCGGTTGTCCTTAATTGAACAAAGTCTGCCATATACGATTTCCCATTTGAACTCATATCTCAAGCACTCCCTTTGGAAAAATTAGCGTTTCCCTGATGCCCTCATACGTTCCTGTGGACGTGTATTCGTTTCACCATTCGGCCGTTTAGACGCATAAGCATCTGTAGCGCCTGGTTCGCCTTCAAACTTGTGATTTACCTGATTTGGAAAGCCTTTTGCTTTATTACGCATATCGATTCCCTCCAAACAATACAAATCATTTGCGTCTTTTGAAGACGTAAGGGTAGTATATGAAAAAAGAAGTTTTTTTAAAAAGGCACTTTCTGCTAGATGAAGGAGGAACAGGCATGGAACAATACTTTGAGCGACTAACAGAACAACTTATGGAAAAAAACAATATGCTGACATATGACGAAGCACGTACATGGGTAGAGCTGCTTTGGAGTGATTTTGAAACGACTTATGCAAAGGCTGGCCGCAAGTATAAGGGACAGGAAACAACAGAACGAATTGTCCAAGAGTGGATCGAGAGCTACGGCGCGCAGCTGCATTTATTTCAAAATAAACAATCAAAGGCAAACGAGCATCTGCAACAAAACAATCGAGGGCTGCTTCACTAAAAAGGCTGCCCTTTTACTTCCATTCATCTTTTTCAATCATTAGGAAAATATACAAATGAACTAATAATTTTATGAAACAATACCCAGTCTGTGATCGAAATTACAGGCTTTTTACAATGATTAAACTTAAAATTACATTAAATTCATCCTGCCGAAAATCACTGGAAATAAAACTCTGATATAATGAAACGATTAAAGAGACATGTAATTTATGGATAATAAAAAAGTGTTTCGTTTTCTGACAAAAAAGGAATAATGAACATATCAGACTATGTGAAAAAAGTGAAGAGAAGGTGCGATATGGAACGGGAACTGCTCTCTGTTATAATTCCTTCTTACAATGAAGGTGAAAACATCAGACGAATCTTTGAGGCACTCGAGGAAGAGTTTCGCGATTTTCATTATGACTTTGAAATCATCTTTGTGAATGATGGAAGCAAAGACAAAACACTTCAATATATGAGAGAGCTCTCTCGCAAAAGTGCAAAGGTCAAATATATTTCCTTTTCGCGTAACTTTGGAAAGGAAGCCGCTATTTTGGCAGGTCTTGAGCATGCAAAAGGAGCAGCTGCGATTATTATGGACGCTGATCTGCAGCACCCGACGTATTTAATTCAGGACTTTGTCAGAGGGTATGAAGAAGGCTATCATCAAGTCATTGCCAAACGAAATCGTAAAGGTGACAGCAAGCTGCGCTCTTACCTGTCATCCATGTACTATAAGGTAATGAACAAGGTAGTAGAAGTGGACTTGCGTGATGGCGTCGGAGATTTCCGTTTAATTTCACGCCAAGCCATCGATGCATTGCTTCAGCTGAAAGAGGGAAATCGTTTTTCGAAAGGGCTTTTTTGCTGGATTGGGTTTGAAGAAAAGGTCATCTATTATGAAAATGTAGAAAGACAGCATGGTGATACAAAATGGTCACTGAAGAAATTATTTAACTACGGCATAGATGGCGTCATTTCTTTTAACAACCGCCCGCTGCGAATTTGTTTTTATACTGGCATACTGATCTTATTTCTCTCATTGATTTACATCGTGGCCACCTTTATTCAAATTGTCAGAACGGGCGTGATGGTACCTGGTTATTTCACTTTAATATCGGCTGTGCTTTTCCTCGGAGGTGTCCAGCTTTTAAGTCTAGGTGTGATTGGAGAATATATTGGCCGTATTTATTATGAAACGAAAAAGAGGCCGCATTATTTAATCCAGGAATCAAATGTGATGGAACAAGAGACAAGCTCAAAGGAACAAGACCGAGTGTTAACACAGTTATTTAAATAACGTGGAGTCAAATAACCGGCAAGCACGAATCGCTTGCTGGATTGTTTTGTTTCAAAAAAGAGTGGATCTTTTGTAGAAAGGATTTAGATGATGAAACGTAGATGGATAATCATAGGAATGTGCCTCATTCTCGCTTTATTAGGCCACTCCTTTTTCTTATATGAATATACACAAGGGCGGTATATGACAGGAGATGGAGATGGGATCTCACAAATGCTCCCATTTAAAAAGCTGCTTTACGATGAATACGTCAAAGGGAACTTCTTTTATTCCTACCAATTCGGTCTAGGTGGCGGTACATATACGCAATTAGGTTATTATTTCACAACGTCGACTGTCTTTATGGTCACAGTCGCTGTCGTCTGGCTGATGAATGCGCTTCATATCATCCAGTCAACGGACATTCATTTCTGGGCAAATGCCGTCATTTGGCTGAGTGTGATGAAGCTGACGCTTATTCTTTTCATCGCTTACCGTGTGCTTCTTTCAATGGTCCAGCATAGGCTGAGTGCATTAACAGGTGCCGCTATCTACGGATTGTCTATTGTGTATTTTCGGCATCAAACGTTTTGGGAGTTTTTCACCGATAGTATGATGTGGCTCCCGCTGCTTATACTTGGGGTTGAACGGATTTTCAAAATGGGTAAGCCGGCTTGGTTTATTTTGGCGTGCAGCCTGATGCTCATCAACAACTTTTACTTTGCTTATATTCATTTTATCTTTTTAGCGATCTATCTTGTCTTCAGATATATCATCAAGCTTCGAAGTGAGGAGCACGGGTGGAAGGTGTTCTGGACGCTGGCAGTCTCTACGCTGTTATCCTTTGGAATCAGTGCTGCCTTTTTTGTCCCGTCTGTCTATGGTTTTCTCAATAATATAAGACCGCCGTATGAACAGGCCATTCCTTGGTTCGATCTGCATGATCATCTGCTGTTTACTAGCAGGGTGTATTTATTACCTGTGATCTTTCTCATTTGTATGTTCCTCGTTCCGCTTTACCGGAACAGGTGGTTTTTCATGTTTACATCGATCAGCGTTCTGCTCATTGTTTTTCACTACAGTCCAAAGATGGCGAGCGTGTTTAATGGTTTTTCAGCACCGCAATACAGATTTGAGTACATTCTTGCCTTTACAGTTGGAGCGGTCGTAGCCATCACCATCAAGCATTTCTCACAAATCGAGTGGAAGTGGAAAAAGCGTGCGGTCTTAGGCGCTTGGATCGTGTTCCTCCTCGCCGTCGCCTTTTCAGAACGGGCAAAGGGAAATATGGATGTTGTTGTATTTACAGGCATAGGACTGCTTGTGATCAGCTTGTTTTTCCTTTTGATTCATGCGGAAAAACGCCAACACCTTCGTCTCTTTTCAGCTGTGCTCATCGTTGTCAGCTTACTGACAGCAGGCGTGTATCAGCAGGGCTACTTATCTGAAAGAAGCAACATTAAGAGCGTATCAGATACGTATCTGAATAGTGAGGCATATGCTGGACATGAGCAAATGAAGCTCATTCAGCAGATTCAAAGCCGCTCAAAAGAAGATCCGCTTGCCCGGATTGACTGGATGAACGGCGTGCGCAACAACACCCCGTTATTTGAAGGCTTTCAAGGCATGAGTGCGTATTCAAGTATATTGAATCAGCATTTGCTCAATTTCTACTGGAATGACCTGCAAATCGATATGGGACGGGAAAGTGTCAGCCGTTATGCAACAATGGGGGATAGGGCGAATTTATACAGTCTGACCTACGGAAAGTATTATATGAGAACGAGCGCGATGTCTTACTCACCGCCAGCTTATTTTAAGCCAATCTTGGAAAGCGAGCATTATAGAGTGTATGAAAATACACGGCCGCTGCCATTTGCAAGAACAACAAGCACCGTTTATTCAGAAGAAGCCTTAAAGGATGCCTCAGCACTAGATAGGGAGCATGCTATGCTGCAAGGTGTGATTTTAGACAAAAAAGGAAACGCTGAAATTGAGCATTCGCCAGATCGAATTAAGGATACAAATATTCATACGGAACAAGCCATATACGAACATGGCGTGCTTGATGTATACGGAGAAACAGGCGGCCTGAATATCACGCTGCCAGATGATATGGCCCGCGCTGGGGATGTGTATGTGAGCTTTTATGTGAAGCGGACAGACCGTAACGAAGGATTTCAGTTATCCGTTGACAACTACGTCACCTCACGAAAAAGCAATACATCCATCTACAAAACAGGCGTCAATGAAGTGACGATTCGAGTCCCTGCGGAAAAAATCCTTTCCATTCGAGTACCAAAAGGGACGTATGAACTCAATCAACTGAGGCTGTATCAAGAGCCTTACCGCATTCTAGAAAAAGCATATGAAAAAGAAAAACAGGATAATGGCAGCCAGCAAGTAAAGCTCGAAAACAACCGCTTTACGATTTCATATGATAACAAACGCGGCGATAATTATATGGTTCTGCCTGTTCCATATGAAAAAGGCTGGGAGCTCACGGTAAACGGACAGCAGACCGATATTGAACAAGCCAATTACGCATTTATCGGTTTTCCAATAGAAAAAGGCAAAAATGAGGTTGTGCTAACCTACTATCCGCCTTATATCAGAATTCTCGCGTTGATTTCACTCGTCAGTTTGATTGGTGCGATCCTATATGCGCGGAGACAACACAAGAAACACCACTTTACATCATAAGTGGTGTTTTTTCTCATCATTGATACAATCTACATAAAAGCAAGTGAATGGGGGAAACCATTTGACGTTAAACAAAGAGTCCACTATTGCTCATTTTGAACACTCCATTGAATGGGTACAGTCACTAACGGAATTAACAGACAAAGAATGGCGCAGAGCGATCGCTGATGGAAAATGGAGCACCGCTGAAATCATCGCCCATTTCGTTCCATGGGATGAATTTATTTTACACGACCGTCTAAAAGAATTTTGGAACGATCGGCCATTACCTCAAGCTCCTGATGTGCACAAAATGAATCAGCAGTCAGCTGAAAGAGCGAGAAAGGAAAAGAAAAGCGAGACGATCGTTCGATTTATTGCTGTCAGAACAGAATTACTTCAAGAAATGAAGAAAATCGAACCATCTCGCTGGAACGAATCCTTTTTTATCGGTCAAACCAAGCTGACGTTATTAAGTTATTTCCAAGGACTGATAGAACACGATATCCATCATATGAAGCAAATCACTAAGCTTCTTTCTCAAACGAAAACGTCGCATAATCAAACAAAAAATGAAACAACCAAAGGCTCAGGGCAAAGAGAATTTCCTCAGAAGTAGACAGTAAAATACCGCCCACTAATTCATCTGATAAATAGACAGCACCCCAAATAAACAAAAGATGAATTGAAATGGCATAGAAAACGATGGAGCGTTTTTTGGAACGGCACTTTTTAACAACCCTCATGAGCACATGCTCCACATGCTCAAAGGATATCCCAAGTACCACATAGATGCCCATAAATAAAAGCATCGATAAAATCGATTGATAAAAAGCACCCGTCAAATGAAAGAACAGCACACAAAACAACAAAAATATGTAACAGACAGCAGACGCCGCCATGAGCCATTTCAGCCCTTGCCATAAAGCGTGAACAGATTGCTGCATAGGTGAACAAACACTCCTTTACATGAAGATACCTGCAAAAAGGACAGCCTTTTTGCAGGAAGTTATATGTTAATCCTCTTTTTTAGGCGCAGCGATCACAGGATGTTTTTCAGTATCAAGCAGTTTTAAGAAATCTTCGTCTTGATCTAAATGATCAAGAACAAGCTGTTTCGGTGTCACCGCAAGCCACTGATTGAGTGAAATGTCTGCATAATGATCGCTCTTAAAGATTTCTAAGAAAAAAAGCGGTTCGTCGCCTGTATTTTCTACATAATGCCCCATTGCAAATGGGACATATCCAACGTCTCCCGCCTGATAGTTGAAGGTTCTCGCATGTCCATCAGAAGCAAATACCGTCATTCGTGCTTTTCCAGAAATAAAATATTGCCATTCATCCGTATTTGGATGCCAATGCAGCTCACGGATAGCACCTGGATCAACTTTCACAAGAGCGGATGCAATTGTTTTAGACGCTTTGAAATTGGTAGAGTCCGCAATCCACACTTGTCCGCCGCTTGACGTAATCGGCTCTTGTTTTAACAGCTCATATTTAAAGGAATTCGGGACTTCCCCTTGCTCTGTTTTCACCTTGTCACATTCAAGGGAACCAGGAATTCCTTTTTGGAAAATATACTTTTCTTTCTCTGGCAGCTTGTCAAACTGCTCTTTTGTCATACCGAAGTTCTTAAGCACGACTTCCTCTGGCGTGTGGGCAAGCCAATCGGTTACTTGGAACGTACTATTTTCTGAGAAAGACCCATCATCAAACACAAGCAAGAATTCAGCTCCTGGTTCAAGTGCTTGGATAGAGTGCGGCAGGCCAGAAGGGAAGTACCACAAATCACCCTCTGTCACATCCTCTGTAAAATTGCGCCCCTCTGCATCAACCGATGTAATCCGGGCTTCCCCATAAATCATGTACGCCCATTCCGCTTCCTTATGCCAGTGAAGCTCACGAATCGCACCAGGCTTTAGCCGCATATTGACAGATGCAAGACTTTTAGAGATCGGCAGTTCACGGACCGTTACCTCGCGGGCGTAGCCGCCTTTTTCTAAACGATTGTGTGTATCAGAAAAAGAATATTTCAGGTTGGAGACCGTTCCATGATCGGTTTCTGGCGGCGTGAGCATATCTGGATTTTGTCTGTCCCGCTCGAGATTACGTGGAATTTTGACTGTTGCTCCTTTTTCTCCTCGAATCGGCTGTGGTATTCCATTTTGCTTTTCACTCATGATAAAATCCCCTTTCAACATCGTATTGTGTGAGGTGACAAAAGGCCTTTCATTTCGCCCTCGTTTTCATAAGGTGAAACGAATCAAGCAGATGTCAATCTGATTCATCATTTTTTTGAGCAGCGACTAATCGTTGGATGAGCTTGCTTAATTCATCAAACTTTCGTTCAAAGCGTGTCAGCAAGTAAACCGTCAAAATGGCAGGGAAGCCAGCCTGACCGAGCTGCTTCAGCCATTCCTCTGAAAAAAAGGTCTCCATTTGTCTCACCTCCCAGCGGATGCTCGTCTTCTATATAAGTGGTATGAAAGTAGAAAAAGGAAAGCAGAGGGGGATAAAATGAACCATTAGACCCGTTTCATGAAGTTTACTTTTTTTAACTTTTGTCCACTTAATGCTAGTAGAGGGAACAAAGGGGAGGATGCACATGGATTATCGGCTGTTATTGAAAGCAAAATGGAAGGAAATCATTGATCACCCGCTCATTCAGCAGTTTTTAAGCAACCCGAAAAACGAGCAGCTGCTCCGGCAGGTCATGGAAGAGCCAAACGAGGAAAATGCCAAAAAATTAGATTCCGAGTTCAAACAGTTCTATCAGAAAATCCGCATCATCAAGTATATCTCCACAATGATACGCATCTTTTCAGTCGACTTTGACAAACGAGTAAAAAAGAAACAGCAGCGTTTTCCGCTCATACTCGATCATCCTGATACGCAAGAAGTGAAAGACCCTGTTCAAACAGATACGTATGAAGCCGTGCTCTTCAACCAGCAAGACTTAGGGGAGCACCTGCAAGACCAAACATTGTACAAGGCCTACCAGCAGCTTACAGACAAACAAAAAATGGTCCTAACCCATATTTATGTCGAAGGCCAAACGATGAAAGAAATAGCCGATCAGTTAGGCGAAACAAGACAAAACATCTCAAACATTCACAAAAAAGCACTCAACAAACTAAAAGAAGAAACAGGGGGAGATGTCCGTGCCCGAAGACAAAATGACCAATGGAGAAATGGAAGAACTCATTGAAACCTTCACACCCATGATCAAAAAGAAACTACAAAACACGGCATATCAAGAAAGAGAAGACCTCGAACAAGAACTCTATATCAAACTCATCGAAAAAGTAGACCGGCTGATTTACCAAGAAGGACCTGGATTTTGGGAGTTTATTGTGGAATATATGACGAAGATGTAAGCACAAAAAAAGACTCGCTCACACAGAGCCGAGTCTTAATTTTTTTTGCAGTTTTTCTTCACTGAAAATCCAGCCGGTATAGGAATTTTTGATTTGGTGGTCCATGTCTATATGGCAGATCGCAACAAAAGGATAATGACCTTTGCTGCGGTAGCGCAAATCAATGAACCGCACCTCATAATGATCCTTGTATTTATCTACTTCCCACCGATAGACAGGGGAGAAGGAGAGAAAGGCTGAAATGTTTTCGTCTTGTTTGGCAATTTTCATAATTTCTGTGTCAGGGACCGGCACCCGGTTAAAGGTGTCTAAAATGATGATCTCACCATTCATACTGCGTCCAACATGGAAGGAGGATTTACATTTCACGGCAATGCGCCATTGTCTGAACTTCATCGTAGGCGAAATAATAATGTCTTCAATTTCATCGAATCGTGCACGCAGCTGACGTTTGATCTGAAGCTGCATGATGACCCTGACGATATAGTAACAAAAAATCACCGCATACAGTGTAATGAACGTATAGCCGGGATGCCCGCCAATCGCCCATACGACAATGGCGACAAGGTGTGTAAAAAAGATAAACGGATCAAACGTGTTAATGATCCCAAGTGCTACCCATTTCTTCGAAAATGGGCGAATGGCCTGCGTACCGTATGCATTGAAAATATCGACAAACACATGAAGCACAACGGCTAATAGTGTCCATAACCAAAGGTGAAGTAAATTCGCCCCCGGCACAAATGGGAAAATCACAGCCGGAATCAGCAATGACCAGAACAGTACAGCCGGAATGGAATGTGTAAATCCTCGGTGATTTCTTATATAAACCGCATTATTTTTTAGTTTTAGCACAGTATCAATGTCTGGTGCTTGGGAGCCGGCGATGGTCGCGATCATCACGGCGTGTGCCATGTGTGGATCTGCGCTGACGGCTGGATCTAAAAGTGCAAGTCCCCCAAGAGAAATGCCCATTACTACATGAGTACCAGTGTCCAATTGATTACCTCCTAGTTGTCATGCTTAGGAACAATCATACAAAGTATACGTCTCCAATCAAGACTATGTGCAAAATCACTTTTGCTTTATCCCGATTTAATGTAACATGTTAACGTATCTACAAACAGTATACAACAAATAAGGTTCTATTCAGAACGTTAGCCCTCGGTCCAATGAGAAGGAGTATAGATATGAAAGACATTCAAGAAAAGCTGGACCGCAAAGATATTGCGGGCTTTCAGCATGATTTAATTGATTGGTATGAAAAAGAACAACGAACATTGCCATGGCGTGAAAATCAAGATCCATACCGCGTCTGGGTATCAGAAGTCATGCTTCAGCAAACGAGAGTGGATACGGTCATTCCGTACTTCAACCGGTTTATGGAGCAATTCCCAACGGTGAAGGATCTCGCTTTAGCTGATGAAGAAAAGGTCATGAAAGCATGGGAAGGTCTTGGCTACTACTCAAGAGTTCGTAATTTACAGGCAGCTGTGAAAGAAGTATATGAATCCTACGGTGGCGTTGTCCCTGATACGAAAGAGCAATTTTCAAAACTCAAAGGTGTAGGCCCGTATACGAGCGGCGCAGTGCTGAGTATCGCCTATAACAAGCCGTATCCTGCGGTAGACGGCAACGTGATGAGGGTCATTTCCCGTATTTTGTCCGTATGGGATGATATTGCAAAACCAAAAACGAGAAATATTTTCGAATTTGCGGTCGATCAGCTCATTTCCCGGGAAAAGCCGTCAGAATTTAATCAAGGGCTGATGGAGCTAGGTGCGCTCATTTGCACTCCAACATCCCCTGCCTGCCTCATTTGCCCTGTGAACATGCATTGCTCGGCACTCGAGGAAGGCGTTCAGCATGAGCTCCCAGTGAAAAGCAAAAAGAAAAAGCCGACTGCAAAATCAATGGCAGCAGCGGTGTTATTTGATGACGCAGGCAACCTATATATTCATAAGCGGCCAAGTACAGGCCTTCTTGCGAATTTATGGGAATTCCCTAACATGGAAACCATGAAGGGAAGAAAAACGGAAAAAGAGCAGCTCATTGATTTCTTAAAAGAGGAGGCGGGTGTACAAGCGGAGCTTGGTGATCTAGAAGGCACCATTCAGCATGTATTTACCCACCTCATCTGGAATATTTCTGTTTTCTTTGGACGAGTTACCTCTGTAACTGATGACACGAAGCTGAAAAAAGTCACAACAGATGAATTTGAGGCATATGCTTTGCCAGTCTCACACCAAAAAATTTGGAAGCTGGCACTTGAGCAGCCTAGTCATATTTAACCGTTGTACCGTGGGTATAATCAGCTTCATTTCTGTGCAATCCCCCGCGGTCTTCGATTTCAGAAATGATTTCTCGATACTTAGATTGCCCTTCTTCATTCAAATAAGGTAAAATTTGTTGGAAAGCATGATGAAAGTAAGCAAGCTCAGTATCTTTCCATTGATCCTTGGACATCATGCCAAGCTGGCTTAAATCGCGTCCGACATACATGAATGTAACCTCCTAATAGGAACTTTCCTATTAGTGTGAAGCGAATGAACGAAAACTATTCAAATCAGGAGATGAACCATAATGAGTCAACGTAAATGTGCATTAATTACAGGAAGCAGCAGAGGGGTAGGGAAGGAAGTTGCCCTTCGCCTCGCTGAAAAAGGATATGACATTGTCATTAACTACGCGAGAAGCAAAAAAGCCGCACTTGAAACAGCGGAAGAAATTGAAGCGATGGGTGTCAAAACATTGGTTGTTAAAGCCAATGTAGGCCAGCCTGAGAAAATCAAAGACATGTTTCAGCAAATCGATGAAACCTTTGGCCGTTTAGATGTATTTGTGAACAATGCGGCATCAGGTGTTCAGCGTCCCATTATGGACCTTGAAGAAAATCATTGGGACTGGACAATGAATATCAATGCGAAAGCCTTGTTATTCTGCGGACAAGAAGCGGCGAAACTAATGGAGAAAAACGGCGGCGGACATATCGTCAGCATTAGCTCACTAGGCTCTATTCGCTACCTTGAAAATTACACAGTAGTCGGCGTATCAAAAGCAGCACTAGAAGCTTTGACACGTTACCTTTCAGTTGAGCTTTCACAAAAAAATATCGTCGTCAACGCTGTATCAGGCGGTGCGATCGATACCGATGCACTTAAGCACTTCCCGAATCGTGAAGAGCTTTTAGAAGATGCGAAGAAAAACACACCTGCCGGCCGAATGGTGGAAATTAAAGACATGGTCGACAGCGTGGAATTCCTTGTATCAGGCAAAGCAGATATGATTAGAGGCCAGACGATTATTGTGGATGGCGGACGTTCTTTGCTTGTTTAAAAAAATCATGAATAGGATGTACACCTTCTGCACAAATTAATGTGCGTGGAGGTGATAATGATGGATCAACAACAAAACAAAACAAACGCACAACAAGTGAAGAAACAAAACCAAGCTGCTGCACAAGGTGGTCAATACGGCACTGAATTTGCTAGCGAGACTGACGCACAGCACGTAAAAAAATACAACCAAAAAGCTGAGCAAAACAAACAACAAAACAGCTAATCACTGAAACAAAGGAAAGCACTTCATATACGAATGAAGTGCTTTTCTTTTTGCCTCTCACCACCATCCGACAAAACCTGTAAAACCTCTACATAAACAGTCAAAGGATTTCCTCCTTCTTTCAAGAAATGGTATACAGACAAAAAGTGGATTCGATGAAAAGGGAGGAGTTAGATGTCTGATTTCGATCAGCTTGTAAAAGAACAAATGCAGCTCATGGATCAGCTGCTCGATGTGCAGGGAGAACTCGATTTATGCTTAGAAACAGAAAAACAATTGCTGCAGGATGAAAAAAAAGAAGAGTGGCATAGGCTTTGTGATCAGATCAAACAGAAACGTGAGGAACTGCAAAAAGTGCAAACCTTATTTACAAAACAGACAGAAGAGGTCATCAATTCATATAAACAGATGGAAAAGAGTTCTAGCGTGATGTAAGTCAGTGTGCCGTTCAATTGGGTTGAATGGCTTTTTCATTTCATTTTTTAATGATGTAACGGTATAATATAATAGAGACATGTTTAGTTGGGAAATTAGGTCTTTGGACTGTTAGGTTTGTTTGTTATAGAAAGTAGGGGAGAAAATATGGGCTATCCCAAGGAAGGAGAAACCATCCAAATTCAAAGCTATAAACATAATGGCTTGATCCACAGGATTTGGAATGAAACCACCATTCTGAAAGCAACGGAATTGTGTATCATTGGTGCAAACGACCGTACAATGGTGACTGAATCCGACGGCCGTACTTGGATGACGAGAGAACCGGCTATTTGCTATTTCCATGCAAAACAATGGTTTAATGTAATTGGGATGCTTAGAGATGATGGGGTATATTATTACTGCAACATCAGCTCTCCTTTTGCGACAGATGATGAGGCAATTAAGTATATTGATTACGATTTAGACGTCAAAGTCTTTCCAGACATGACGTACAATATTTTGGATGAGGATGAATATGCAGATCATAAGAGGCAGATGAATTATCCAAAAGAAATCGATAGTATCCTAAGAGAGCATCTGAATACATTACTGCATTGGATTCACCAGCGGAAAGGTCCGTTTGCTCCTGAATTTGTGGATATGTGGTATGAACGTTTTTTACATTATACAAAATAAGCAAGAGCATCAAAAAACCTGTTTGGCTTTTTAGGCTAACAGGTTTTTGACTGCGTACGGATAAGAGGCACTGATAGATTGGGAAGGAGATTTACATGGGGGTCATTAAACGCTACATGGCTTTTGTAACACCGTATAAAAAACAGATTGCATTGACAATGGTCATCGGAATGATTAAGTTCTCGATACCCTTAACTTTGCCTCTGCTTTTAAAGTATGTCATTGATGATGTCATTCAAGGCTCGGGGTCCGCTGAAGAAAAGACATCATCTCTATTGATCATAATGGGAATCATGCTCGTATTATTTTTAGTGATGAGGCCGCCTGTTGAATATTATAGACAATACTACGCACAGTGGACAGGCAGTAAGGTATTATTTGATATTCGGGAAAAACTGTTCTCGCATATTCAAAAGCTAAGTCTTCGTTATTATGCCAACACGAGAACAGGAGAAATTATTTCAAGAGTGATCAACGATGTGGAGCAGACAAAGGAATTTGTCATCACAGGTCTCATGAACATTTGGCTGGATATGATGACCGTACTGATCGTGATCGCCATTATGTGTACACTGGATCTTAAGCTCACCATCGTGTCTGTCATTATTTTTCCTCTATATGCGTTTGCAGTAAAATATTTTTACGGACGGCTTCGTAAGCTGACAAAAGAGCGGTCACAGGCGCTGGCTGAAGTGCAAGGACATTTGCACGAGCGTGTCCAAGGAATGCCGGTCATTCGAAGCTTTGCGATTGAAGAATATGAACAAGAGAATTTTCATGATGAAAATAAAAATTTCTTAAACAAAGCAATTAACCATACGAATTGGAACGCCAAAACATTTGCTGTCGTCAATACCATCACTGACATTGCGCCGCTGTTAATCATTGCATTTGCTGGCTACACCGTGATTAACGGATCGCTTTCAATTGGGACCATGATTGCCTTTGTAGGCTATATTGACCGGATGTACAATCCGATTCGACGTCTCATTAACTCATCCACGACGTTAACCCAGTCCGTTGCATCAATGGATCGGATCTTTGAGTTTATTGATGAACCATATGAGGTCACAGATCGGCCGAATGCAAAAGAAGCCAATCATTTAAAAGGAGAGGTAGAGTTTAAAAATGTGTCGTTTCGTTATGAACACACGCAGGAAGAGATTCTGCACAATATCTCCTTGAAAGTAGAAAAAGGACAAACGGTTGCGCTTGTAGGAATGAGCGGTGGAGGGAAGTCGACACTCGTCAGCTTAATTCCAAGGTTTTATGATGTCACAAACGGGTCACTTGAAATTGACGGCGTAGATATAAAAGAGTACAAGGCAAGAAGCCTTCGAAATCAAGTCGGAATGGTGCTGCAGGATACATTCCTATTCAGTGGCACGATTAAAGAAAATATTGCGGTTGGGGACCCAGAAGCATCTTTTGAAAAAATGGTTTCTGCTGCAAAAGCAGCAAATGCTCATGATTTTATTATGTCTCTTCCAGAAGGGTATGACACGAAAGTAGGAGAACGGGGCGTAAAGCTGTCAGGCGGACAAAAACAGCGGATTTCTATTGCAAGGGTATTTCTTAAAAATCCACCGCTGTTGATTTTAGACGAAGCGACGTCTGCCCTTGATTTAGAAAGTGAGCATTACATTCAAGAAGCGATGCAAAAGCTGGCGAAGGATCGCACAACTTTTATTGTCGCACACCGATTATCAACCATTACACACGCTGACCAAATTGTGGTCATGGAACAAGGCGAAATTGTGGAAAAAGGAACACACGAAGAATTAATGAACCGAGACAGCCACTATCGCCATTTATTTACCATTCAAACATTAAATTAGTAGAAGCCTATCCGATTCTAGCGGATAGGCTTTTTTATGCTTGTCAAAAACATGACATATTTCCCAGCTTGTCTCAATACAATTTTAAAAAGTATGACGGGGTGGTGAATATGTGAAAGAACAAGACGTGCTGCTAGATGTCAAACAGCTGTCCATTGCGTTTCAGCAGAAAAAGCAAAAAGTGCCCATCGTCCATCACATATCGTTCTCGATTCAAAAAGGGGAAACGTTAGGAATTGTGGGCGAATCTGGCTGCGGGAAAAGTATCACAAGCATGTCATTAATGGGACTGAATCAGCAAACCGATACAACGGGCGAGGTTCATTTCGAAGGGCAAAATCTGCTGTCACTTTCAGAGAAACAGTGGCGAGAGATAAGAGGAAATGACATTTCGATGATTTTCCAAGAGCCAATGACCTCTCTGAACCCATTAATGACGATCGGCAAACAAATGACGGAAGCCCTTTTCACACATCAAGCAATCGGTCAGAAAGAAGCAAAAGCGAAGGCGATTGATCTTCTTCAAACAGTTGGATTGAAGCAAGCAGAATCGCTGCTTAGAAAATATCCACATGAATTATCAGGCGGCATGCGCCAGCGTGTCATGATTGCGATGGCAATGCTTTGTCATCCAAAGCTCATGATCGCTGACGAACCGACAACTGCGCTTGATGTGACCATCCAAGCGCAAATTCTTCGTCTGCTCAAAAAGCTGAACGAAGAGATGGACACTGCTATTTTATTTATTACTCATGATCTAGGTGTCGTGCGGCAAATATGCCAGCGAGTCATGATTATGTATGCCGGTCGAATTGTAGAAGAAGGAACCGTTGACCGTATTTTTCAAAAACCTCTTCATCCCTACACGAAAGGTCTTTTCGCCTCAGTTCCATCGTTTAAAGAGAAAAAAGAAAAACTCATCTCTATTGCAGGTCATGTGCCTAAGCCAGGGGCCATCCGGTCCGGGTGTCAATTTGCCGCGCGCTGCCCATATCAAATGGCGCAATGTCTTGAAAAAGATCCAGCCTTACAATCCATTGAACAGAATCACCGCGTGGCATGTTTTCTAATGGAAGGAGGAGAAGACACTGAGTCACCCACTCTTGCAAGTGAATCAGCTGACAAAACGGTATGACACAGCCGCCTTTTTTTCTAAACATAAACAATCGACTTTGGCTTTAAATCAAGTGTCCTTTCACGTGAAGGAAGGAGAAACGCTTGGCATTGTTGGTGAATCGGGCTGCGGGAAATCAACACTTGGCAAAAGCTTAATGAGATTAACTGAACCGACGTCAGGCTCTATTCAACTGAAAGGGCAAGAGGTCACTCTTTTGAAAGAAAGAGAGATGCGTTCTTTAAGAAAAGACATTCAAATGATTTTTCAAGATCCATATGCTTCATTAAATCCACGTATGAAAATCAAAGATATTTTAGAGGAACCGCTCATTGTTCATCGACATGGGACGAAAGCAGAAAGACGGAAGCGGGTCAAAGAGATGCTGCATATTGTCGGTTTTGATCCCTCCTACGGGGAGCGTTATGCGCACCAATTTAGCGGCGGACAAAGGCAGCGTATTGGGATCGCTAGAGCACTCATTACCCATCCAAGTCTTGTCATTGCCGATGAACCGGTTTCAGCTTTAGATGTATCCGTTCAAGCGCAAATTTTGAATTTGATGCTTGAATTGCAAAAGACGCTTTCTCTGACGTATCTATTTATTTCTCACGATCTTGGCGTTGTCAGGTATATGAGCGACCGAATCGCCGTCATGTATGCTGGCCGCATTGTCGAGATGGGGCCTGCCGAAGATGTGTTTCACAGCCCGCTTCATCCTTATACATCGCTGCTTCTGAAATCCATTCCACATATGGATCACGTGCTAGAGACGCAAGATGTGGCAGCAGAAGAGTCTGCAATGACGCCAAGCGGCGGTTGTCCTTTCTACAAAAGGTGTCCAAAAAGGTGGGAGAAATGCTTAAAAGCAGTACCTGCTTTATATGAGGAGGAACCGGGGCACACGGCCGCGTGTTATTTATATCAAAAGGAGGAACACAATGAAGAAGACATGGTTATTCAGTAGTTTCATTTTTGTGCTGGCACTGGCGCTCTTTTTAGGGGGATGCTCGTCTTCACCGACATCGGAAGAAAAGGCAACAAAAGATACCCTCGTATTTGGCAGAGGAGGAGATTCCACTTCACTAGATCCAATCACAACGACAGAAGGCGAAACCTTCAAGGTCACAGAGAATATATTTGAAAAGCTTTTGAATTACGGTGAGAAAGACACGACCATCCATCCTGGCCTCGCAACAGAATGGGATGTTGCAAAGGACGGAAAATCATACACGTTCTACTTAAGAAAAGGTGTGAAATTTCACGATGGCACAGACTTTAACGCAGAAGCAGTAAAATTTAACTTTGACCGCTGGATGAATGGAGACGCAGAAAAGTTTCCTTACTATGGTATGTTTGGCGGCTATAAAAAAGATAAAGGGCATGTCATTAAAGACATCATCGTAAAAGGCGAGCATGAAATTGAATTTCAGCTAAAGCGCCCGCAGGCGACATTCCTCAAAAATATCGCTATGTCACCATTTGGCATTGCCAGTCCAGCGGCAGTTGAAAAAAGCGGAGATTCATTTAGAGAAAATCCAGTGGGGACAGGACCATTCAAGTTTAAAGAGTGGAAGCAAAACGACCGTATCGTGTTAGAAAAGAACAAGGATTATTGGCAGAAGGATAAACCAAAGCTGAATCAAATCATCTTCCGTTCCATTCCAGAAAACTCTGCTCGTTTAAATGCCCTTAAAACAGGCGAGATCGACTTAATGGATGGCGTGAATCCATCAGATTTAGATGGCATTAAAACTGACAAAGCACTCCAGCTCATTGAAAGACCATCCATGAACGTAGGCTATATCGGACTGACCGTCACAAGAAAGCCGCTTGATAACAAGCTTGTTCGTCAGGCACTCAATTATGCGGTCGATAAAGAATCGATTATTGAGTCATTTTATGGCGGACTTGCTGAGTCCGCAAAAAATCCATTGCCGCCTGCTTTAGAAGGCTACAATGACGACATTGAGCCATATCCATATGATCCAGAAAAAGCGAAAGAACTATTAAAAGAAGCGGGCTTCCCTGACGGCTTTCGCATCAAGCTTTGGGCAATGCCTGTACCGCGTCCATACATGCCAGATGGGATGAAGGTAGCAGAAGTCATTCAGTCAAATTTTGAAAAGGTCGGCGTCAAAGCAGAAATTGTGACATATGACTGGGCGACCTATTTAGATAAAGCAAGTAAAGGGGAAGCAGATGTGTTCTTATTAGGATGGACAGGGGACAATGGCGATCCTGATAATTTCATTTACACGCTGCTGGACAAAGACAGCATTGGCGGTAACAACTATACATTCTTCAAAAACGATAAAATGCATGACATTCTCATTGAAGCGCAAACAGACACAGATCAAAAGAAACGAAATGAGCTGTATAAAAAAGCGCAGGAAATCATTCATGACGAAGCGCCTTGGATCCCATTGGTGCATTCAATTCCAATGCTTGCCGCTTCTAATGATTTAAAAGGCTACCAGCCGCATCCAACTGGTTCAGAAGCTTTAACTGACGTGTATTTCGAATAAGCAAATAAGGGAGATCTTGTATCTCCCTTATTCAAACAAAGATAAAGGCGGTGAAAGCTGTTTGTTTGCTTATTGTATGAAGCGGGCAGGAATGCTCATCCCAGTACTGATCGGAATGACATTGGTCGTGTTTTCAATTATTCGTTTTATACCTGGAAATCCAGCGCAGGTCATCTTAGGACAGCGGGCAACGAAAGAGGCAGTAGAGCAATTAACGATCCAGCTCGGTTTAGACCAGCCATGGTACGTTCAATACGGTCATTATATGCTTGGCCTTTTAAAAGGGGATTTAGGGACTTCCATTCGAACAGGAGCGGCTATTGCCCAGGAAATGAAGCCTTACTTATTTGCGACGTTAGAATTGACCTTTTTTGCCATGGTGCTGGCGATTGTCGTGGGAGTGAATGCCGGAATCATTAGTGCTTGGTTTAAGCATTCTTTCTTTGATTATGCCGCGATGTTTATTGCACTCATCGGAGTGTCCATGCCGATTTTCTGGTTAGGCTTAATGGGGCAGTGGCTGTTCTCGATCGAATTAGGTATTTTGCCGACAACGGGCCGAGAAGACGTAAGGAATCCAGTCGAGTCGATCACGTATATTCATACACTGGACACGCTTTTGCAAGGCCGGTTTGATCAATTCGCTGACAGCATCAAGCATTTGATCTTACCAAGTACAGCACTCGCAACAATCCCTGCAGCAATTATTGCGAGAATTACAAGGGCAAGTATGCTGGAAGTGCTTCATTCAGACTTTATTCGAACAGCAAAAGCAAAAGGAGTACGTTCATTTTTCATCATTTATCAGCATGGTCTGAAAAATGCGCTCATTCCGATCTTGACGATTATCGGTCTTCAGACGGGCCTCTTGCTTGGTGGAGCGATTTTAACAGAAACCATTTTTGCTTGGCCGGGTATTGGGCGGTATATATATGACGCCATCAGTTATCGTGATTACCCAGTCATTCAAACAGGTATTCTCGTCGTTGCGCTCATATTTGTCCTGATCAATTTCATTGTGGACATCTTGTATGCGGTCATTGATCCAAGGATTAAATATTAGGGAGGGAGAGTGACAATATGGAAGCACAAAAAGAGCTTGAACCACCTCAACCAAAAGATGAACGCTCTCAATCATTGATTCTTGAATCAATGAAGCAGTTCTTTCAGCACAAGCTGGCGGTCATTGGCAGTGTGATTGTCTTTTTATTTCTTATCCTAGCGATCTTTGCACCGCTCATTGCTCCTTATGGAATCAATGAACAATCACTTGGTGAGCGATTTAGTGCTCCTTCAGCTGCACACTGGTTTGGTACGGATGATTTCGGCAGAGATATATTTTCAAGAGTTGTGCATGGAGCACGGATTTCCTTATGGGTCGGCTTCTTCTCGGTTCTCGGGTCTGTCATTTTAGGCACACTGCTTGGATTGATAGCAGGCTATGGCGGAAGAGTGCTAGATGCTGTGATCTCCAGAATGTTTGATATTTTACTCGCTTTTCCTAGCATTCTATTAGCGATTGCTATTGTCTCCATCCTAGGCCCCTCCTTACAAAATGCCCTTATTGCCATTGCGATTATTAATGTCCCAACCTTTGGACGGCTCGTACGTTCAAAAGTGCTGAGTATTAAACAAGAAGAATACGTGCTGGCAGCAAAGGCGGTTGGAATGTCACACCGCCGCATCGTACTACGTCACATTCTGCCAAATAGTATGGTGCCAGTCATCGTACAGGCAACGCTAGCAATCGGAACCGCAATTATTGAGGCAGCCGCTTTAGGTTTTTTAGGATTGGGTGCACAGGCGCCAAGTCCAGAATGGGGGAAAATGCTCGCCGATGCGAGACCTTATCTCGTTCAAGCCCCCTGGACATTATTCTTCCCAGGAATAGCGATCATGCTGACGGTTCTAGGCTTTAACCTGATGGGGGATGGATTAAGAGACACACTGGATCCGAAAATGAAGAAAATAAAATAAGACCGATTCTCAGAATCGGTCTTTTCTGTTTATGCTTCTTTTTCTTCTGTCTCGATTTCACTATCTTTTGGGTGATACGTCTGGAAGCTTGTAATCAATGTATCTAAATGCTCTAATTCATCACGGTATTCGATGATGCTGGACATGACATTCAGCATATTGTAATCGAGCAAGTCGTTTTCTTGGTTTTGCTGATGCTGAATAAATGATTTCGTTAACGTCTCAAGGCGAAGAGAGCATTCATTTTGAAATTCATCGTCCTGCGGCTTCATTTTTCCAACGAATTTCATCAAGGTGCGCTCATGCCAATACAGTAAATAATCAATTTCATCCGTTAGGCTTTCCCTGAAATGCTCTGGCATCAAATGAATTTCATTTTCTAATTTATGAAGTTTTTTCAGCAAATACAGAGCGCGATTCGATGTCATAATGGCCTGCCTGAACAAAACAAGCTTTCTTGATTTGACATACGTGGTTTTCTTTAAATAGCTTCGTTCTTCTTTGTATAACAAGTAAATGTGATCTAATTTGATCATGCGTTCTTTTATTTGATCGATGTCATCCTTTAAAATGGAATGATCAGTAGACTGTCTGGAGCTCAGACGGATCCATTTTAAAATCTCCTCTGTATTTTCCATAATGTGATGAACAAGTTTTGTTTCATACTTTGGCGGCAGGAAGATTAAATTCACTAAAAATGAAGAAAGAACCCCTAACACCACAGTAGCTGTTCGGATTAAGGCAAAGGAAAGGAAATGATCCCCTGCGCTTTCTAAAATCGCGATGACGGTTACAAGTGCAATCGGAATTGTGTGTTCAATCTTCAGCTTTAAATTAATGGCGATGACCATGACGGCGGTTAAACCGATAATGACTGGTCCTGTGCCAAAAAGCAGACCGAACGTAATGGCAAGCGCTGCGCCAATAATATTGGCTTGCACTTGATCAACAATGGTTAAAAAAGATCGATAAATAGATGGCTGGATAGCAAATACAGCTGCAATTCCCGCGAAGACGGGCGTTGGCAACCCAAGCCATGTTGCCAGGTAAAGCGCGAGTACAATGGCAATACCAGTTTTTAAAATACGGGCTCCAAGTTTCATTGGTTTTGTCCCTGCATTCCTTTCTTTTCGATAATAGATGATCACTGTCATTATCATTCATATTTTGATGAATCAACTAAGTAATATACAGCGGTCTTCCGAAATATTCAAGTGATTTTTGAAAGTTCATGAAAACATCAAAAGAAGGTATTGTGAAGAAATGTAACAGATTCGCATGCTTTTGACAAACAAGAGCTGGTAAATAAAAAAACAGGCGCATGTTTTTACGCCTGTTTTGGACTTCATTATGATTGTTTCAGCTGTGCAAATGCATGATCTACTGCTTGCAGCGTCTCAGAAATATCTTTTTCAGTATGTGCGATCGTTAAGAACCAAGCTTCATATTTAGAAGGAGCGAGGTTAATGCCTTGCGCGAGCATTAATTTGAAGAAGCGGGCAAACATTTCGCCATCCGTATTTTCAGCCTGCTCATAGTTCACAATCGTTTCTGTTGTGAAATAAATTGTGAGAGCGCCTTTTAAGCGATTCACTGTAATATCTACTTGATGCTTTTTGGCATGGGCTAAAATGCCTTCTTCTAACACAGCGCCAAGCTGATCAAGACGCTCGTAAACGCCGTCTTCTTTTAACAATTCCAAGCAGGCAATACCTGAAAGAATGGATGCAGGATTGCCTGCCATTGTGCCAGCTTGATAGGCTGGCCCGAGCGGGGCGACTTGTTCCATAATTTCTTTTTTACCGCCGTAAGCGCCGATAGGAAGGCCACCGCCAATAATTTTTCCTAATGCAGTGAGGTCAGGTTTTACTTGAAGCAAGTCCTGTGCACCGCCATACATAAAGCGGAAAGCCGTAATGACTTCATCATAAATCACCAGTGCGCCTTTTTCATGTGTGAGGTCATTGACCTGCTGCAGGAAACCGTCCTTAGGTTCTACAATGCCAAAGTTCCCGACTATTGGCTCGACAAGGACAGCTGCTACTTCATCTCCCCAGCGATCTAATGCTTCTTTATAGCTATCAATATCATTAAATGGAACGGTAATGACTTCATTGGCGATACTCTTTGGTACGCCCGCTGAATCAGGTGTTCCTAAAGTGGAAGGACCAGAGCCGGCTGCCACTAGCACAAGATCAGAGTGGCCGTGATAGCACCCGGCAAACTTAATGATTTTTGTTCTGCCTGTATATGCACGAGCCACTCGAATCGTTGTCATCACCGCTTCTGTACCTGAATTGACAAAACGAACTTTGTCCAAAGCAGGCATGGCTTCCTTCAGCATTTTAGCAAAAGTGACTTCATGCTTCGTTGGTGTTCCGTAAAGGACACCTGTTTCAGCCGCTTTCGTGATGGCTTTTGTAATATGCGGGTGGGCGTGTCCTGTAATAATAGGACCGTATGCTGCCAGATAATCGATATAGCGGTTTCCGTCAACATCCCAAAAATAAGCGCCTTCTCCTCTTTCCATCGCAACGGGTGAACCGCCGCCTACTGCCTTATATGAACGAGACGGGCTGTTGACACCTCCAACAATGTGCTCCAGCGCCTCTTGATGTAATTTTTCTGATTCTGTGAATTTCATAAATAGCCTCCTATCTCAACGTATCACGTCGTCTATCATTATTTTAACATGCCGATGCAAGCGTCCTTAGTTGAATATCCTCTCAAAATTGGATAGGCTAATTAAAAAATAGGTTGGAGGGATTGTGTCATGACAATCGAAGTAGGGCAGCAAGTACCTGATATTGAGTTAACCGGCGACAATGGGGAGAAAGTAAAGCTTTCTGATTTTAAAGGAAAACATATTGTCCTTTATTTCTATCCAAAAGATATGACACCAGGCTGTACAACAGAAGCATGTGATTTCCGCGACCGCCATCAAAGCTTTGCAGAATTAGATGCTGTCATTATCGGCGTAAGCCCAGACAGTCAGGACAAGCACCAAAAGTTTAAAGAAAAACATGATTTGCCGTTCCTGCTTCTTGTAGACGATGAACAGAAATTGTCTGAAGCCTTTGGGGTATGGAAGCTGAAAAAGAATTTTGGCAAAGAATATATGGGAATCGAGCGTTCAACGTTTCTTATTAATAAAGAAGGCACGCTTGTGAAAGAATGGCGAAAAGTAAAGGTAAAAGACCACGTAGAGGAAGCACTTGAGGAATTAAAAGCTCACGCTTAATATCCTCACAGGATGAGATCGGCAGTCATGCCGGTCTTTTTTGTAAAGAAGAATAGGTAAAAAAGAGGATTGTAATTGACAAAGTTTCGGCTCTGGGGGTACACTATTTATAAAGATTATAATATAAGAATATTTTTGAAGAGAGGTGCATGATGAAATGGCTGCTCACGAACTAAAAGACGCTTTAGATGCTCTAAAAGAAACCGGTGTTCGAATTACCCCGCAGCGCCATGCCATCTTGGAGTTTCTCGTAAATTCTATGACACACCCAACCGCGGACGATATATATAAAGCACTTGAAGGGAAATTTCCAAATATGAGTGTCGCAACGGTTTACAACAATTTACGAGTCTTCCGGGAATCTGGATTAGTAAAGGAATTAACGTATGGTGATTCCTCAAGCCGATTTGATTTTGCGACATCTGACCACTACCATGCGATTTGTGAAAACTGTGGAAAAATCGTGGACTTTCACTATCCTGGCCTTGATGAAGTTGAACAGCTTGCATCCCATGTGACGGGCTTTAAAGTCAGTCATCATCGCTTGGAGATCTATGGAACTTGTCAAGAATGTGCGAAAAAAGAAAATCATTAATGAAAAAGCTGACCGTTTAAATGGTCAGCTTATTTTTATGACTTTTTTCGATTGTAGGATTCATCAAACTCTTTACCTTCTAATGCTGGATCAAGTGTAAGCGGCTCCCTGCAATGCATACACATGTCCACCCGCCCGAGCACTTTTGTTTCCTTCTCACAGCCTGGACAAATGACACGTACTGCCTTCGTAGAAAGCATACCAATCCAAAAGTAAACGGCTGTACTTAATCCAATCGATAAGACGCCAAGCAGCATAAAGAAAGTCGACAGCCAGATCGATTCCTTGAAGAACACACCGATATACATGATCAGAAAGCCAACAAAAACCAAACTAAGTGCAAATGTTCTGATTTTATTAATCTTACTGGAGTATTTCGCCATCCCTAGTCCCCCTTATCTCCAATATAGCACATTTTACCTTTCCGTTTGAATTAGTTATAGAGTTTTGTGAATAAATTGCTTATAATGATTCAATGATCTTTTTTCATGTATTGAAGGAATTTTGATTCTATGAGGAGAAATACATAGCATTAGAGAAGAACCTTACACCCGAGTATTGGAGGAATCACTATGGAAAATCTTCTCCGTCCTATTTATCAAGAGAGAGCAAGCCATCCAGATACATTAGCTGTGATTATAGTAGAAAGAAGACATAAAGTATCTTCTGAGACGGATAACTTTGATGCAGCACTTTTAGTCATCGTAAAAGAAGCGGAAGAGCCGTTATTTATCAAACACTATGAATCAGATCACCAAACAGCTTCTTTAAATGTTGTCACAGATGATCAACTGAAGGAATGGATTACCCTCGGTACTAACCGCCGAATCATCGATTGGATTTTGAATGGAAAAGTCCTGTTTGATCGAAATGAATATATCTTCAACTTAATTGATGAACTAAGTACATTCCCGTTTTCAAACCGCAAACTCAAAATTGGTTTAGAATATGGCAAGCTCATTCGCAGATATATAGAAGGAAAAGCATTTTTTGAGTCAAATCAATTCCTTGATGCATATAATTCCATTGTGCATGCCCTGCATCACTTAGCACGTATTGAAGTAATTGATAAAGGCTTCCACCCAGAAGTGACCGTTTGGAACCAAGTGCGTCATATGGAGCCGGAAGTATATAAACTTTATTCAGAACTGATTGAAAGCCATGAAAGTCTGCATAAGCGTTTGGAGCTTTTATTTTTAGCGAATGATTTTTTGATCCATTCAAAAGCAGAAATTGGTGCCGCTCATTTGCGTCATGTCATGGAACAGAAGGATATATGGCTTTTTGGTGAGCTTCTTGCACACCCTGATCTAAAGTATTTCACGCCTGACCTTAGCGTCATGATTGATTTCTTTGTGGAAAAAGGAATTGTTCAAGTGGAGCCGATTGAGACAAAGGGACAAAAAATCTATCATCGAGGATATTTTGTAAAAAAAGATATTGACGCATGAATATTATGATGGTATATTATTAAACGTCGCTAACGAGCAACTGAGTTGCTTTGAAAGAAAAGCTGACAAAAAGAAATTCTGAAAAACACTTGACGCACAGGGTGCTCAAATGTTATATTAAGAAAGTCGCCTCTGAGCGATAACGAAAATGATCTTTGAAAACTAAACAAGACAAAACGTACCTGTTAATTCGAGTTTTTATAAAAAAATCCTATGATATTTCATAGGTAGTCAGTCAAACTGGCGAGGCAGGAAATGATCACATGCTAAGTTCGCTACATCGTGTAGCAACGCATGTGTGATATGCATCCTGCATACCTCGGAGAGTTTGATCCTGGCTCAGGACGAACGCTGGCGGCGTGCCTAATACATGCAAGTCGAGCGGACAGAAGGGAGCTTGCTCCCGGATGTTAGCGGCG
>NZ_JANGFM010000007.1:0-62809 GCF_046566805.1 Bacillus sp. BD48
TCCATCAGGTTTGGTGGCGATAGCGAAGAGGTCACACCCGTTCCCATACCGAACACGGAAGTTAAGCTCTTCAGCGCCGATGGTAGTTGGGGGTTTCCCCCTGTGAGAGTAGGACGCCGCCAAGCTTCTATAAGGATCAGTTCCATGCGGAACTGGTCTTTTTTGTGTTTTTGAGAGGTTTGACACCATATAAATGTGGAAATAATGTTGTTAGTTGAGCGATTATCTTGAAAAATCGATCGAAAAAATTTATAGTAAGATTAAAGTCAAATATAGTCAAAGTCAATGGAGGAGGAGGCGGAGTGGCACAAAATATTTCTGATATCATCGAGCAGTATTTGAAGGAAGTCTTGGATCAGAACGGTCGAGAAATATTAGAAATTAAACGCAATGAAATTGCAGATAAGTTTCAATGCGTACCTTCACAAATAAACTATGTTATCAATACACGCTTTACGAGCGAGAGAGGCTATATCGTTGAAAGTAAGCGTGGCGGCGGTGGCTATATCCGCATCATTAAAGTCAAAATGAATGATGAAGTCGACTTATTGAACAATATTATTTCCCAAATATATCATCGTTTATCACAGGCTGCATCTGATCATATCATCATGCGTCTTGTTGAAAATAACATTTTATCTGAAAGAGAAGCTAAGATGATGATTAGTGTCATGGACCGTTCTGTATTGCATATTGATTTACCTGAACGAGATGAACTGCGGGCTCGAATGATGAAAGCGATGTTAAATGCTTTGAAATTAAAGTAAAGCGGGTGAAAAGATTGATTTGTCAAGAATGTAATGAGAGACCAGCCACTTTTCACTTTACGAAAGTTATAAATGGAGAAAAACAAGAAATGCACATATGTGAACAATGTGCAAAAGAAAACAGTGATTCATATGCTATGAGTGGAAACCAAGGTTTCTCGATTCACAACTTATTATCAGGCTTATTGAATATTGATCCTAGCTTCACCACAAGTGCGAACAAGGGCTCGTCTATTTTTCAAGAAGCGAAAGAAGTGGATCAATGTCCTAAGTGTGGCTTAACCTTTCAGCAGTTCAGAAAAACAGGCCGATTTGGCTGTGCAGAATGCTATCGTACATTTGATCAGTATCTGAACCCTGTTTTACGGAAAGTCCATAGTGGAAATACAGTCCATAATGGAAAAGTCCCTAAACGAATTGCCGGCAGCCTGCATGTCCGCCGGAAACTTGAGTTAATGCAGCAAGAGCTGAAGCAGCTGATTGAACAGGAAGAGTTCGAAAAAGCAGCGGAAGTTCGAGATCAAATTCGTGCATTAGAGCATGAGCAATCTCAGCAGAGGGAGGGAGATTAACGACATGTCGCTCCAGCATTTTATTCAAGACGCTTTAAGTCAGTGGATGAAACAAAAAGGACCAGAAAGTGACATTGTTCTAAGCAGTCGTATCCGGCTAGCGCGCAATCTAGAGCATGTTCGTTTCCCAACTCAGTTTTCTCAAGAAGAAGCTGAAGCTGTTCTCCAGCAATTCGAACAAAAGTTTGCTAGCCAGGAAGTGAAGGACATTGGAAACTTTGTTTTGATTCGAATGAATGAAACGCAGCCTTTAGCAAAAAGGGTACTTGTTGAAAAGCACTTGATTAGCCCAAATTTAGCTGAATCAAGATTTGGCGGCTGCTTGCTTTCTGAAAATGAAGAAATCAGTGTGATGCTGAATGAAGAAGACCATATTCGAATCCAATGCTTATTCCCTGGTTTTCAGCTAGCCAATGCACTAAAGGCGGCTAATCAGGTAGATGACTGGATTGAAGAGCAAGTGGATTATGCGTTTTCTGAAAAGCGAGGATACTTAACAAGTTGTCCGACCAATGTAGGTACAGGTATTAGGGCTTCGGTCATGATGCATTTACCAGCATTAGCGCTCACAAGACAAATGAATCGCATTATTCCCGCAATTAATCAATTAGGTCTTGTGGTCAGAGGAATTTATGGTGAGGGCAGCGAAGCAATAGGGAACATCTTTCAAATTTCAAATCAAATGACACTTGGTCAATCAGAAGAAGACATTGTAGATGACTTGAATAGTGTGACCGCTCAGCTCATTGAACAAGAGCGATCTGCACGAAAAGCGTTATATCAAACATCTAAAATTGAACTTGAGGACAGAGTGTACCGCTCTTTAGGGATTTTGGCCAATTGTCGTATGATTGAATCAAAGGAAACAGCAAAGTGTTTGTCAGATGTGCGGCTTGGAATTGATTTAGGTATCATTAAGGGGCTTTCAAGTAATATACTGAATGAACTCATGATTTTGACCCAGCCGGGCTTCCTTCAGCAATATTCAGGAGGAGCCTTGGAGCCAAATCAACGAGATATAAAACGAGCAGCGATCATAAGAGAAAGGCTGCGCTTAGAAATGCATAGGAATGGACAGGAGGATGAAACGATATGATGTTTGGAAGATTCACTGAAAGAGCTCAAAAGGTATTAGCACTTGCACAAGAAGAAGCCATTCGCCTAGGCCATAAGAATATTGGTACTGAGCACATTTTACTTGGCCTTGTACGTGAAGGCGAGGGCATCGCTGCCAAAGCGTTAGAAGCACTGGGCCTTGTTTCAGATAAAATCCAAAAAGAAGTCGAAAGCTTGATTGGAAGAGGGCAAGAGGTGTCTCAAGCTATTCCTCATTATACGCCTAGAGCGAAGAAGGTTACTGAGCTTTCAATGGATGAAGCAAGAAAGCTAGGTCATTCCTATGTAGGGACAGAACATATTCTATTAGGTCTTATTCGTGAGGGAGAGGGTGTCGCTGCCCGTGTCTTAAATAACCTCGGAGTGAGCTTAAATAAAGCACGTCAGCAAGTCCTGCAGCTGCTTGGAAGCAATGAAACAGGTGCATCTGCGGCAGGCTCTAATAGCAATGCAAATACACCAACACTAGATAGCTTGGCAAGGGATTTAACAGCTATCGCAAAAGAGGACAGCTTGGACCCTGTCATTGGGCGAAGCAAAGAAATTCAACGTGTCATTGAGGTCCTAAGTAGAAGAACAAAAAATAACCCTGTGCTGATTGGTGAGCCTGGTGTTGGTAAGACAGCCATCGCAGAAGGTCTTGCACAGCAAATTATTCATAACGAAGTGCCTGAAATCCTGCGCGATAAACGAGTGATGACACTGGATATGGGAACTGTTGTAGCTGGTACAAAATATCGTGGTGAATTCGAGGATCGTTTGAAAAAAGTGATGGACGAAATTCGTCAGGCAGGAAATATCATTCTCTTTATCGATGAGCTTCATACGCTCATTGGTGCTGGTGGAGCAGAGGGTGCGATTGATGCATCTAATATCTTGAAGCCATCCTTAGCACGTGGAGAGCTTCAATGTATCGGAGCGACAACGTTAGATGAGTACCGTAAATATATTGAAAAGGATGCTGCGCTTGAACGACGTTTCCAGCCAATTCAAGTAGATCAGCCGTCTGTTGATGAAAGTATTCAAATTTTAAGAGGGCTTAGAGACCGATATGAAGCACATCACCGTGTGTCTATTACAGATGAAGCGATTGAGGCGGCAGTGAAGCTGTCTGACCGTTATATTTCTGATCGTTTCCTTCCAGATAAGGCGATTGATTTAATTGATGAGGCAGGTTCGAAAGTCCGTTTACGTTCGTTCACAACACCGCCTAACCTAAAAGAACTAGAGCAAAAGCTGGACGAAGTACGCAAGGAAAAGGATGCGGCAGTTCAAAGTCAAGAATTTGAAAAAGCAGCTTCTCTTCGCGATACAGAGCAGCGTTTGCGTGAAAAAGTAGAAGTCACAAAGAAATCATGGAAAGAAAAGCAGGGACAAGAGAATTCAGAGGTATCTGTAGATGATATCGCAATGGTCGTTTCCAGCTGGACGGGAGTGCCTGTTTCGAAAATTGCTCAAACGGAGACAGATAAGCTTCTGAATATGGAACAATTGCTCCACTCTCGTGTGATCGGACAGGATGAAGCGGTTGTCGCTGTAGCAAAAGCGGTGAGACGTGCGCGTGCTGGTCTGAAAGATCCGAAGCGTCCAATCGGCTCCTTTATCTTCTTAGGTCCAACAGGGGTTGGTAAAACAGAGCTTGCAAGAGCGCTGGCTGAGTCTATTTTCGGTGATGAAGAAGCAATGATCCGTATTGATATGTCTGAATACATGGAGAAACACTCTACATCCAGACTTGTCGGATCACCTCCAGGCTATGTCGGCTATGATGAAGGTGGACAGCTGACTGAAAAAGTGAGAAGAAAACCTTATTCTGTCGTTCTTTTAGACGAGATTGAAAAGGCGCATCCAGATGTATTTAATATCTTACTGCAAGTGTTAGAAGATGGTCGTCTGACTGATTCTAAAGGGCGTACCGTTGACTTTAGAAATACGATTTTGATCATGACATCAAACGTTGGAGCTAGTGAGCTGAAGCGCAATAAATATGTTGGCTTTAACGTGCAGGATGAAGGTCAAAATTACAAGGATATGAAGGGCAAAGTGATGGGCGAGTTGAAACGTGCGTTTAGACCTGAATTTATCAACCGTATTGATGAAATCATTGTCTTCCACTCGCTTGAGAAGAAACATCTAAAAGAGATCGTGTCTCTCATGTCTGATCAATTGACAAAACGATTAAAAGAACAAGACCTATCAATTGAATTGACAGAAGCAGCAAAAGCGAAGATTGCCGACGAAGGTGTAGATCTTGAGTACGGTGCGCGTCCGTTAAGAAGAGCGATTCAAAAGCATGTGGAGGATCGTCTTTCTGAGGAGCTTCTGAAGGGCAATATTGAAAAGGGTCAACATATCGTATTAGATGTGGAAGATGGAGAAATTGTCGTAAAAGCGACGGCTGCTACGAACTAATATAGTAAGAAAAAAAGTGTGAGGCATACCAGCAAGGTGTATGCCTCCCTTTACTTATTTTCTGACCAGTATAAGGAGTTGTATTCTTCAATCTATGGCTAAGACAAAATCAAAATTTATATGCCAATCATGCGGTTATGAGTCAGCCAAATGGATGGGGAAATGTCCAGGCTGCGGCACGTGGAACAGTATGACAGAAGAGGTCGTTCGCAAAGAGCCGGCAAACCGTCGAAGTGCTTTTAACCATTCTGTTCAAACCATTCAAAAACCTTCACCTATATCTGCAATTGAAACATCCGAAGAACCCCGAATTAAAACGAATTTAGAAGAATTTAACCGAGTATTAGGAAGTGGAATTGTCAAAGGCTCTCTTGTTCTCATTGGCGGAGATCCTGGGATTGGGAAGTCCACATTATTATTACAAGTATCAGCACAGCTCTCAGACAAAAATCAGAATGTGTTATACATATCTGGTGAGGAGTCCATTAAACAAACGAAGCTAAGAGCGGACCGCCTTGGCATTGAAAGCGCCTCTTTACATGTTTTGGCTGAAACCGATATGGAGTATATAACGTCTGCTATACAGGAGATGAAACCTGCTTTTGTTGTGGTGGATTCGATTCAAACCGTTTATCAAAGCGATATTACGTCAGCTCCCGGTTCGGTATCTCAAGTAAGAGAATGTACAGCGCAGCTGATGAAGATTGCCAAGACAAATGGTATTCCTATTTTTATCGTTGGTCACGTGACCAAAGAAGGCTCGATCGCAGGTCCACGCCTTTTAGAGCATATGGTGGACACAGTTCTTTATTTTGAAGGCGAGCGTCATCATACGTTTCGTATCTTACGGGCGGTCAAAAACCGATTTGGTTCAACGAATGAACTAGGAATATTTGAAATGAGAGAGGAAGGGCTCACGGAAGTATTAAACCCATCAGAAATCTTTTTAGAAGAGCGGTCGGCAGGTGTATCTGGTTCGTGTGTTGTTGCCTCAATGGAAGGAACAAGACCCGTACTTGTCGAGATACAGGCGTTAATTTCCCCGACAAGCTTTGGGAATCCGCGAAGAATGGCCACTGGCCTTGATCATAATCGAGTATCGCTGCTTATGGCAGTTTTAGAAAAACGCGTGGGGCTGCTACTGCAAAACCAAGATGCGTATTTAAAGGTCGCAGGGGGTGTGAAGCTTGACGAACCGGCGATTGACTTAGCTATTGCCGTCAGTATTGCATCAAGCTTTAAAGACGCAGCGCCGCATCAAGCGGATTGCTTTATAGGAGAGGTCGGTCTGACGGGAGAAGTCAGAAGAGTATCAAGAATTGAACAGCGAGTGCAGGAAGCTGCGAAACTAGGATTTAAGCGAATGTTTATTCCTCAGGCGAATATAGACGGATGGAAAAAGCCGAGAGGGATTGAGTTAGTTGGTGTAGAAAATGTAGCGGAGGCACTTCGAATTTCACTAGGGGGATCATAGAAATGGAAAAAGAGAAAAAAGGAGCGAGAGAACTCGATCTCTTAGATATTGTACAGTTTGTGGCACCAGGAACTCCTCTGCGGGCAGGGATTGAAAACGTCCTGAGAGCCAATACTGGCGGGCTCATTGTTGTTGGTTATAATGACAAAGTAAAGAGTGTGGTAGATGGAGGATTTCACATTAATTCTGCCTTCTCCCCAGCACATTTATATGAATTGGCGAAGATGGACGGAGCCATTATTCTTAGCGATTCTGGTCAAAAAATCTTGTATGCGAATACACAGTTGATGCCAGATGCAACCATCCATTCATCGGAAACAGGCATGAGGCATCGTACGGCTGAACGTGTAGCGAAGCAGACAGGCTGCTTAATTATTGCCATTTCTGAACGGAGGAACGTCATTACCTTATACCAAGGGAATCGTCGTTATACGCTGAAAGATATTGGCTTTATTTTAACAAAGGCCAATCAAGCCATTCAGACACTTGAGAAATATAAAACCATTTTAGATCACGCCATTTCTGCGTTAAGCGCCCTAGAATTTGAAGAGCTTGTGACCTTTGGTGATGTATTATCCGTGCTGCACCGCTACGAAATGGTACTCAGAATCAAAAATGAAATCAATATGTATATCAAAGAGCTCGGAACAGAAGGACACTTGATTCGTCTGCAGGTCAATGAGCTGATTACAGATATGGAGCAGGAAGCGGCTTTATTTATTAAAGATTACGTGAAAGAAAAGATCAAAGATCCGTATGTGCTGCTTAAACAACTTCAAGATATGTCGAGCTTTGAGCTTTTAGATGATTCCATTCTGTACAAGTTACTTGGATATCCAGCTTCTACAAATATTGACGAATATGTGTACACAAGAGGATATAGATTGCTCCATAAAATCCCTAGACTGCCAATGCCAATCGTCGAAAATGTGGTTGAAGCATTCGGTGTGCTAGATCGAATTATGGAAGCAGATGTACAAGAATTGGATGAAGTAGAAGGAATTGGAGAAGTAAGAGCGAAAAAGATAAAAAAAGGATTAAAAAGGTTACAAGAAAAACATTACATTGACCGTCAGCTTTAAGAAGAGAAATTTTTCTCTATTACGGTTAAAAATGGATGAATATGGGTATATTAATGATGGTTTTGTTTTCTGTTACTCATGATAGGAAACTTAAACATATATTAATGTCAGATGAAGGTGGATTGACAGATGAAAAATAAAGGAGGTGAAGGTATGTTAAAAAGAATCGTTCAGGCGTTTTTTATCATTTTGGGTGCAGTTGTGGGGATTTTTATCATTCCAGAGTTATTTCTGCTTTTAAATGTAAAGGACATACCTTTCATAACAAATGCTTACTCTTCAGCACTAATAGGAGCCATTGTGTTCTTCATCATTGGTAAATGGTGCACAGGTTATGTGGTAAATTGGGTGAAATGGATCGAGGATTCTCTATTGAAGGCGCCTCTTCCTGATCTTATATCTGGAAGTTTCGGATTAGTATTTGGACTTATTCTAGCATATCTTATTGTAAACGTGATCCCGCTAAACAATATCCCATATCATATTTTTGGTACCATTATTCCGATTTTCCTGGCTTTCTTTTTAGGATACCTTGGATTTCAGGTAGGCTTTAAGAAGAAGGATGAAATGATAGGGCTGTTCTCCCGATCTGCAAAGGTCACAAAGAAAAAGGGAGCAGCTGATGATGAACCTGAAATAGAAGATAAAAAGCTGAAAATTTTAGACACAAGTGTTATCATTGATGGAAGAATCGCAGATATTTGCCAAACTGGATTCTTAGAAGGCGTTATGGTCATTCCTCAATTTGTGCTCGAGGAATTACAGCATATTGCAGACTCTTCTGATGTATTAAAGAGAAATAGAGGCCGAAGAGGTCTTGATATTTTAAATCGTATTCAAAAAGAATTGGATATCAAAGTTGAAATTTACGAAGGTGACTTCGAAGACATTCAAGAGGTTGATAGCAAGCTTGTGAAGCTCGCTAAATTAACTTCAGGTGTTGTTGTGACCAATGATTTTAATTTAAATAAAGTATGCGAACTTCAAAAAGTAGCAGTGTTAAACATCAATGATCTAGCCAATGCCGTTAAACCGGTTGTACTGCCTGGGGAAGAAATGAAGGTACAGGTCATTAAAGACGGGAAAGAGCATAACCAAGGTGTTGCTTACTTAGATGACGGTACAATGATTGTGGTCGAAGAAGGACGCAATTACATTGGAAAAGACATCGATGTGCTCGTCACTAGTGTGCTGCAGACTGCTGCTGGAAGAATGATTTTTGCGAAGCCAAAACTTCTGGAGAAGGCGCTCTAAAGGGAGAACGAACATGTATTATGAAGTAGTTATTCCGGCTGCGGGGCAGGGGAAACGAATGAAGGCCGGCCGCAATAAGCTTTTTATTGAGCTGAAAAGAATGCCGGTCATCATTCATACACTAAAGGTGTTTGACGCTCATGCGCAATGCAAACGCATGATCCTAGCGATCAATGAAGAGGAGCGTCAAGACTTTGAAAGGCTACTCAAGGTACACGCTTTTCAAACGCCTGTTTCACTTGTCACTGGCGGTGAAGAACGTCAGCAAAGTGTATACGAAGGATTAAAGGCTGTGAAAGATGCGGACATCGTGCTTGTTCATGATGGGGCAAGGCCTTTTATTAAGCATACACAGATTGACTTGCTCGTTAAAGCAGCGATTGAAAAAGGCTCCGCAGTTGTAGCGGTACCAGTGAAAGACACAATCAAACGCGTTCAAGAAGGCAAAGTGGAACAAACCATTGAACGTCAGAGCTTGTGGGCAGTCCAGACCCCACAAGCTTTTCGTCATTCTATTTTAAAAGAGGCGCATGAATATGCGGAGCGGACAGGCTTCCTTGGAACAGACGACGCCAGCCTTGTTGAACAATTACATGGCGAGAATGTGTATATTGTCCAAGGAGACTATACCAATATTAAGCTGACAACACCGGATGATTTATTGGTTGCCAAGGCTATTATGGATGCGGAAAGAGGGTACTAGATCATGTTGAGAATAGGACAAGGCTTTGATGTACATCAATTAACAGAGGGGAGACCTCTGATTATCGGCGGGGTCACCATCCCTTATGAAAAGGGACTGCTAGGGCATTCAGACGCTGACGTACTGCTTCACACAGTGGCAGATGCCTGCCTAGGTGCGATTGCTGAAGGAGATATCGGCAGACATTTCCCGGACACTGACCCTGAGTTTAAGGATGCAGATTCTTTTAAATTATTGCAGCATGTGTGGGCACTTGTGAAAGAAAAGGGCTACACACTTGTGAATATTGACTGCACCATCATGGCGCAAAAGCCAAAAATGGCACCTTACATTCAACCAATGTGTGAGAAAATCGCAGAAGCACTTGAGGCAGATGTCACACAGGTGAATGTCAAAGCAACAACGACAGAAAAACTCGGTTTTACAGGAAGAGGCGAAGGAATTGCTTCTCAGGCAACAGTGCTTCTTCAGAAAAAGTAAAATCCATTTTGATGAGAATGGGTTTTGATGATAAAATACGTTTATAAAAAATTGGTGTCAGACAACATGATGCAGATGAAAGGAAGTTAAACTCATGGGAAATGAAGTGCGTGTTCGTTATGCACCGAGTCCAACTGGTCATTTACATATTGGGAATGCTAGAACGGCTCTTTTCAACTATTTGTTCGCACGCAGCCAAGGCGGCAAATTTATTATTCGAATCGAGGATACGGATCAAAAGCGTAATGTAGAAGGCGGGGAGGAAAGCCAGCTTCGCCACCTGCAATGGCTCGGTATTGATTGGGATGAGAGCATTGATAAAGATGGCGGTTACGGTCCTTACAGACAATCAGAGCGTAATGATATTTATAAAAAATATTATGATGAGCTGCTAGAGAAGGACTTGGCGTATAAGTGCTATTGTACAGCAGAAGAGCTAGAGGCAGAGCGTGAAGCACAGATCGCCCGCAGCGAAATGCCTCGATATTCTGGTAAATGCAGTCATTTATCAAAAGAAGAAGAGGACAAGTTGATTGCTGAAGGAAGAGAGCCAAGCATCCGCTTCCGAGTACCAAAAGGAGAAATCATCAAATTTGACGACATGGTCAAAGGTGATATTTCATTTGAAACAGACGGCATTGGTGACTTTGTTATTGTGAAGAAAGATGGCACGCCAACTTATAACTTTGCAGTAGCCGTGGATGATCATTTGATGGAAATGACTCACGTTCTTCGCGGAGAGGATCATATTTCAAATACCCCTAAACAAATCATGATTTTTAATGCATTTGGCTGGGATGTTCCGCTATTCGGACATATGACGTTGATTGTGAATGAGAACCGCAAGAAATTAAGTAAACGTGATGAATCGATTATTCAATTCATCGAGCAATATAAGAATCTAGGCTATTTACCTGAAGCACTGTTTAACTTCATTGCATTACTTGGATGGTCTCCAGTAGGCGAAGAAGAACTGTTTACAAAAGAGCAATTCATCGACATTTTTGATGTGAACCGACTTTCTAAGTCACCAGCTCTATTCGATATGCATAAACTAAAATGGGTGAACAACCAATACGTGAAAGCACTTGATCTTGATCAGGTTGTGGCATTAACACTTCCGCATCTTCAAAAGGCAGGCAAGGTAAGTGAGCAGCTGACTGAAGAAGAAAACACGTGGGTACGCAAGCTTATTTCTCTGTATCACGAACAATTAAGCTACGGAGCAGAAATTGTTGAGTTGACAGAGTTGTTCTTTAAGGAGCAAATTGAGTATAATCAAGAGGCAAAGGAAGTTCTAGCAGAGGAGCAAGTACCAGAAGTCATGGCATCTTTTGCAGGTCAGCTTGAACAGCTTGAGTCTTTCACACCTGATGAAATCAAGGCTGCCATTAAAGCGGTACAAAAAGAAACAGGGCATAAAGGCAAGAAACTATTCATGCCGATTCGTGTAGCTGTCACAGGACAAACGCATGGCCCAGAACTTCCGCAAAGTATTGAATTACTAGGTAAAGAAACGGTATTAAACCGCATTAAACAAATATAAGGAAATCGTTGCGAGGGAGAAGTACAATGTACTCGGCCATCACAGAAAGAGTCTCCACCGGCTGAAAGAGACTTATGGGCAGACGTTGGAAATGCACCCTCAAGACCCTTGAGGAACACGTAAGTTAGTATGCAAGGGCGGTACCCTCCGTTATGGGATTAAGTTGAGAAGGCTTCAAGATAAGTGGCTTTCTAAACAGAGTGGAACCGCGTTTTCAAAACGTCTCTGTCATATGGCAGAGGCGTTTTTTATTTGTCCAAAAAAAGAGAGCAAGTCCTAAGAGAGATTGATGGGGAAGAACGGGGGGAGCATGTGTTTTTCAAAATGCTGAAAGAAGATATTGATACTGTGTTTGATCAAGATCCTGCTGCTAGAAGCTATATTGAAGTAGTGCTAACCTATTCAGGGCTTCATGCGATTTGGGCTCACCGTATTGCGCACGCATTTTATAAGCGGAAGCTGTATTTTATTGCGCGGATCATTTCTCAGGTCAGCCGCTTTTTCACAGGGGTGGAGATTCACCCAGCGGCAACCATTGGCAGGCGGTTCTTCATTGATCACGGCATGGGCGTCGTGATCGGGGAAACATGTGAAATTGGAGACAACGTCACTGTTTTCCAAGGCGTGACATTAGGGGGAACAGGGAAAGAAAAGGGAAAACGGCATCCGACCATTTTAGACGATGCCCTCATTGCGACAGGTGCAAAGGTGCTAGGTTCCATTACAGTTGGAAAAGGAGCCAAGATTGGAGCAGGGTCGGTCGTGTTAAAGGACGTACCCGACCATTCCACCGTTGTCGGTATACCTGGGCGAGTCGTCGTTCAAAATGGAAAGAAAATCAATCGTGATCTCAATCATCAAGATTTGCCAGATCCAATTTCCGATCGTTTCAAAGAATTGGAACGAGAAATGGAAAAGCTAAAAGGTGAGCTGGCTTCATTGAGCAGAAAGGAAGAACAATCATGACAATCAATATTTATAATACATTGACACGGAAGAAGGAAGAATTTGTCCCGCTTGAGCCAGGAAAGGTCAAGATGTATGTGTGTGGACCAACGGTTTATAACTACATTCATATCGGGAATGCTAGACCTGCTATTGTTTATGACACTGTACGTAAGTATTTGGAATACAGCGGTTACGATGTGAACTTTGTATCAAACTTTACAGATGTGGATGATAAACTCATCAAAGCAGCCAACGAACTCGGAGAAGATGTGCCGACAATTGCTGACCGGTTTATCCAGGCCTACTTCGAAGACGTCAGTGCACTAGGGTGCAAAAAAGCAGACCTTCACCCTCGAGTGACGGAAAACATGGATGATATTATTGCGTTTATTGCCACATTGATTGAAAAAGGCTACGCCTATGAAGCAGATGGCGACGTGTATTACAGCACACGCTCATTTGAAGGTTATGGAAAGCTTTCTCACCAATCAATTGATGAGCTGAAGACAGGTGCCCGTATTCGTGTAGGTGAAAAGAAACGAGATGCACTGGACTTTGCTCTTTGGAAGGCTGCAAAGGATCAGGAAATCTCTTGGGATAGCCCGTGGGGCGAAGGACGCCCAGGCTGGCACATTGAATGCTCGGCAATGGTCAAAAAATATTTAGGTGATACGATCGATATTCATGCTGGCGGACAGGATTTAACATTCCCGCACCATGAGAATGAAATTGCCCAATCTGAGGCTTTGACAGGGAAGCCTTTTGCGAAGTATTGGATGCATAACGGGTATATTAATATCGATAATGAAAAAATGTCAAAATCACTTGGCAACTTTGTGCTGGTGCATGACATTGTGAAAGAACAAGATCCTGATGTGCTCCGCTTCTTTATGTTGTCGGTTCACTATCGTCACCCAATTAACTACTCAATGGATTTATTAGAAAGTACAAAGAGTGCGTTTAACCGACTCAAGACATCGTATGCGAATTTACATCATCGTCTAGAGAGCAGCACAAATATCACGGAAGACAATGCTGAATGGCTGGCAAAAATTGAAGAGCAGCGTGCGACATTTATTTCTGAAATGAATGATGACTTCAATACGGCAAATGCGATCTCTGTTTTATTCGAATTAGCGAAACAGGCGAATTATTATATGGAAAATGATCATACTTCGGAGGAAGTGATCAAGGCATTTATCGGCTTGTTCCAAGAAATCACGTCTGTTCTTGGCTTCTCATTAGAAGAAAAGCACACGCTTGACGAAGAGGTTGAAGCGTTAATTGAAAAACGTAATGAAGCTAGAAGAAATCGTGACTTTGCTCTATCTGATCAAATACGTGATCAATTAAAGAACATGAATATTGTGTTGGAGGACACTCCTCAAGGTACTCGCTGGAAAAGAGGAGAATAGGCAATGTTGAATTTTGAAAAGCTGAAAGACGGTAAACAGCTGAACGGACTTGCGCTAGCTTATATGGGTGATGCCATTTTTGAAGTATATGTGAGGCATCACCTCCTCCAAACGGGGGCGACAAAACCAAATGAGCTGCACAAACGAGCAAGCAAAATTGTTTCAGCTAAATCACAGGCTGCTATTTTATTTACGCTTCAGCAGCAAGGCTTTTTCACTGAAGCAGAGGAAGCGGTGCTGAAAAGAGGAAGAAACGCAAAATCAGGCACAGTGCCTAAAAACACAGACGTTCAAACGTATCGTTATAGTACAGCGTTTGAAGCGCTCATGGGTTATTTATTTATCGAAAAGCAGGACGAACGCTTAGAAGAGCTGATTGGTCAGGCGATTGAAATCGGAACGTCAGGGAGGAAGACAAATGAGTCAGCAACATGATTATGTCATTGGGAAAAATGCAGTGATTGAGACACTGAAGTCAGATCGGGAGTTATACAAGCTCTGGATGGCAGAAAACACTGTAAAAGGACAAGCCCAGCAGGTCATTGAACTCGCTAAAAAGCAAAATATCACCATTCAGTATGTTCCGAGGAAAAAGCTTGATCAAATGGTTACAGGTCAGCACCAGGGAATCGTTGCACAAGTAGCAGCATATGAATATGCAGAATTGGACGACCTGTATCAAATCGCTGAAAAGCGGAATGAGCAGCCTTTCTTTCTGATTTTAGATGAAATTGAAGACCCGCATAATTTAGGATCTATTATGCGTACAGCAGATGCTGTAGGTGCACACGGGATTGTCATTCCGAAAAGGAGAGCGGTCGGTCTAACAACAACAGTTGCTAAGGCATCGACTGGAGCAATTGAGCATATTCCTGTCGCAAAAGTGACCAATCTTTCAAGAGCCCTTGATGAAATGAAAGAAAGAGGAATCTGGGTTGCGGGAACAGATGCGTCTGCTAAACAGGATTACAGACAATTTGATGGCACAATGCCGCTGGCTCTTGTGATTGGCAGTGAAGGAAAAGGAATTGGCCGATTGATAAAGGAAAAGTGTGATTTTCTGATTAAATTGCCTATGGCCGGGAAGGTTACTTCGTTAAACGCATCAGTTGCCGCTGGTTTATTGATGTATGAAGTGTATCGAAAACGTTATCCGTTAGGAGAATAGAGATGGATATCCTCTTAGTCGATGGATACAACATGATAGGTGCATGGCCTCAGCTGCAGCACTTAAAGGAAAACAGCTTTGAAGAAGCCAGAGACGTGCTGATTCAACATTTAGCAGAATATCAAGCATACACAGGGTATCGAGTCATTGTCGTATTCGATGCCCATATGGTCAAAGGAATTGAAAAAAAGCGGACCAACCACCGAGTAGAGGTCATTTTTACAAGAGAGAATGAAACAGCGGATGAGCGGATTGAAAAGCTGGCGCAGGATTTGAATAATATTCGGACGCAAATTCATGTGGCAACCTCAGATTTTACGGAACAATGGGCTATTTTTGGACAAGGAGCTCTTCGGAAGTCGGCTCGTGAGCTTTTAAGAGAGATTGAAGTGATAGAACGAAAGATTGAAACGAGGGTCAAAAAGATTACTTCTGATAAACCAGCATCTAAAATTGAATTGTCAGAAGATGTATTGAAAACGTTTGAAAAATGGCGGCGTGGGAATCTGGAATAGCTTGACGATATTTCAACCATTAATGTATAATATTTCTATCTAGGTGCGGTCGGGGGGATCGAAGTGAATCTAAACAACAGCAAGGGTAAGTCCATCAGAGAGCAATTTTGCCAGTTGGAAGATGAACAAGTCATTGAAAGGGTTCATGTCGGAGATAGTGATGCGCTAGATTATTTAATAACGAAATACCGCAATTTTGTACGTGCGAAAGCAAGATCCTATTTCTTGATAGGAGCGGATCGAGAGGACATTGTCCAAGAGGGAATGATCGGACTTTATAAGTCTATCCGCGATTTCAGAGAGGACAAGCTTACTTCATTTAAGGCTTTTGCAGAATTATGTATTACCCGCCAAATTATCACCGCAATTAAAACAGCTACTCGCCAAAAACATATCCCGTTAAATTCCTATGTATCATTAGACAAGCCGATCTACGATGAAGAATCGGACAGAACATTATTGGATGTCATTTCCGGTGCTAAAGCGCTTAACCCAGAAGATTTAATTATTAGCAAAGAAGAATTTGATGATATCGAAATGAAGATGGGTGAACTGCTAAGCGAGCTGGAAAGAAAGGTACTTGTGCTTTATCTTGATGGCAGATCCTATCAAGAGATTTCTGAAGATTTAAACCGTCATGTGAAATCAATTGATAACGCACTCCAAAGAGTAAAGAGAAAATTAGAGAAATATTTAGAGCTTCGCGAGATTAGTCTCTAATCAAACCTATATTGACAGCTTTTTCGACACTGTGATAAGGTACTAATGAAATGATGTCGAGAAAATAGGTGTAAATATGAGGAAAAAGATTACTCTAGCCTGTAAAGACTGCGGAAGCCGCAATTATACGACAATGAAAAGTGTTGCTTCAGCAGCTGAAAGATTAGAAGTTAAGAAATATTGCAAGACTTGTAATTCACATAAAACACATTTAGAAACGAAGTAAGATTTGCGTTCTTTAATCTGTGGAGGTCTTTTACATGCGTATTATCAGTTTCTTAAAAAGTGTCGGAAAAGAAATGAAAAAGGTCAGCTGGCCAAAGAAGAACGAAATGGTCCGCTACACAATCACTGTTATTTTAACAGTCGTATTCTTTGCCATCTTTTTCTCTTTTCTTGATATAGGAATCTCACAATTAATCGAATTAATTCATTAATACTTGAATAATGGTCTGCTGAACGTGCTATAATAGATCATAATATGACTTGCCAAAAAACCCGTTTTACGGGTTTTTTCAATTGCTTGAAAATATTTACCGGTACTCGAGATTCGTCAAATAGACATTATGAAATGTGGGGAGGGAAGGACTAAATAGTCCTGAACGAAAATGGAAAAGAATTGGTATGTTGTGCATACGTACTCTGGCTATGAAAACAAAGTAAAAGCGAACTTGGAAAAGCGTGTTGAATCAATGGGCATGCAGGATAAAATCTTCCGCGTAGTCGTACCAGAAGAAGAAGAAACGGATATTAAAAATGGTAAGAAAAAAGTTGTCAAAAAGAAAGTATTCCCTGGCTATGTCCTAGTGGAAATCGTGATGACTGACGACTCTTGGTATGTCGTTCGTAATACACCAGGTGTCACTGGATTCGTTGGATCAGCTGGATCAGGCTCAAAGCCGACTGCGCTGCTGCCAGGCGAAGCTGAAACCATTCTGAAGAGAATGGGTCTTGAAGAACGCAAAACAGAAATCGACTTTGAACTGAAAGAAACAGTTAAGGTCATCGATGGACCATTTGCTAACTTCACTGGCTCTATTGAAGAAATTGATTACGATAAAAGCAAAGTCAAAGTATTCGTTAATATGTTTGGTAGAGAAACACCTGTTGAACTTGAGTTCACGCAGATCGATAAATTGTAATTCAAAAGAGCTTGAAATGAGTGTATAGAAGTGGTAATATAGCAAAGGTACGTCTTGAGTTCGCTCAAGATCGCTAGCTAGTTATTTCGTCATTCATATAAAGAATGAAGTTGTTGAGTGGGAGGGGGATTCCCCTATTACCACATCACGGACTTTAAGGAGGTGTGTCTCGTGGCTAAAAAAGTAGTTAAAGTTGTTAAATTGCAAATTCCTGCTGGAAAAGCTAACCCAGCTCCACCAGTTGGACCTGCACTAGGTCAAGCCGGTGTTAATATCATGGGATTCTGTAAGGAGTTTAACGCTCGTACAGCTGACCAAGCTGGTCTTATCATTCCTGTTGAAATTTCGGTTTTTGAAGACCGTTCATTTACATTTATTACTAAAACTCCACCTGCTGCAGTTTTACTTAAAAAAGCAGCTGGTATTGAGTCTGGTTCTGGTGAACCTAACCGTAATAAAGTGGCAACTGTTAAGCGTGATAAAGTACGCGAAATCGCGGAAACAAAAATGCCTGACTTAAACGCTGCTAGCGTTGAATCAGCTATGCGCATGGTTGAAGGTACTGCACGCAGTATGGGTATTGTCATCGAAGATTAATTTTTTGTCTTGTTGGGTTGCGAGTTTGGTTTTGACAAGTTCGCAACCCTTATTCGTGGGAGGTTATTCCGCTAAAACCACATAAGGAGGATTTTTATAATGGCTAAAAAAGGTAAAAAGTATGTAGAAGCTGCTAAGCTGATCGAACGTACTAAAGCGTATGATGTAGCTGAAGCTGTTTCTCTTACAAAAAAAGCAAATACAGCGAAATTTGATGCGACTGTAGAAGTTGCTTTTCGTTTGGGCGTAGACCCTCGTAAAAACGATCAACAAATCCGCGGTGCAGTTGTACTTCCTAACGGAACTGGTAAAACTCAACGCGTTCTTGTGTTCGCTAAAGGCGAAAAAGCAAAAGAAGCAGAAGCTGCTGGAGCAGACTACGTTGGAGATTCTGATTACATCACTAAAATCCAACAAGGCTGGTTCGATTTCGATGTAATCGTTGCGACACCTGACATGATGGGTGAAGTTGGTAAGATCGGTCGTGTACTTGGACCAAAAGGTCTTATGCCAAACCCTAAAACAGGAACTGTAACGTTCGAAGTTGAAAAAGCAATCAATGAAATCAAAGCTGGTAAAGTAGAATACCGCGTTGATAAAGCTGGTAATATCCACGCGCCAATCGGAAAGGTTTCTTTCGAGGACGAAAAGCTTGTTGAGAACTTTGCAACAATCTATGACACAATCCTTAAAGCAAAACCTGCAGCGGCTAAAGGTGTATACGTGAAAAACGTTTCTGTTACATCTACTATGGGCCCTGGCGTGAAAGTGGATCCATCTTCTTTCTCTGCAAAATAATTCTTGACTTATGACAACCATTTTGATAATATCAAAATGTTGTAAAATAGAATAATGTCCATTTATACCGTAGACAGCAGGGGCCTTATGGCTTAATTAACCCGCCGAGGTGTATATGTCACAGTCTTACGTTAACGTATGCTTGTATATACAGCCTCCATGTCTTAATGGAGGCTTTTTATATGGAGAACCGTTCGTTAGGAACGTGATGGCCTAATCGGTATAAGTGTTACACAAAGAATGTACAGGAGGTGTAACCATGAGCAATGCAATCGATACTAAAAAAGTTGTCGTTGATGAAATTACTTCTAAATTTAAAGATAGTATGTCTACTGTCATTGTAGATTACCGCGGTCTTTCAGTTTCTGAAGTGACTGAACTTCGTAAACAGCTTCGTGAAGCTGGCGTAGAATTCAAAGTTTACAAAAACACTTTGACTCGCCGTGCAGTTGAACAAGTTGAACTAACGGGTTTAAACGATTTCTTAACAGGTCCAAACGCTATCGCATTCAGTAACGAAGATGTTATCGCACCTGCGAAAATCATCAACGAATTTGCGAAAAGCCACGAAGCTTTAGAAATCAAAGCTGGTGTCATCGAAGGAAACGTAGCGACTGTAGAAGAAGTGAAGGCTCTTGCGGAACTTCCGTCTCGCGAAGGCTTACTTTCTATGTTGCTTAGCGTTCTTCAAGCTCCAGTTCGTAACCTTGCTCTTGCTACTAAAGCAGTTGCAGAACAAAAAGAAGAACAAGGCGCTTAATGCCTACTTTACGTTTACGTAAAAAAACTTAAAATGGAGGAATTACAAATGGCTTTAAATATCGAAGAAATCATTGCTTCAGTTAAAGAAGCAACTGTACTTGAGTTAAACGACTTAGTAAAAGCAATCGAAGAAGAATTTGGCGTAACTGCTGCTGCTCCTGTAGCTGTAGCTGCTGGTGGCGGTGCTGCTGCTGAAGAAAAAACTGATTTTGATCTAGTACTTGCTGGTGCTGGAGACCAAAAAATCAAAGTTATCAAAGTGGTTCGTGAAATCACTGGTCTTGGCTTGAAAGAAGCTAAAGAACTTGTTGACAACACTCCAAAACCACTTAAAGAAGGTATTGCTAAAGAAGAAGCTGAAGAACTTAAAGCTAAGCTTGAAGAAGTTGGCGCTTCTGTAGAAGTTAAGTAATCTTCGCCTAATCTTTTGGGAAAGCTCGCTTTTACTGGCGGGCTTTTTCTTTTCTAATCTCCTGAAACGATTGAATCCAGAGGAGGTCCATTCACCATGAGTGACCACTATTATACGGAAAAGCCATCAGTGAAAAGCAATAAACAGACATGGGACTTCACCTTGAGAAACCGTACCTATACTTTTACAAGTGACAGTGGAGTGTTTTCTAAGAAAGAAGTCGACTTTGGTTCGAGGCTTTTAATTGAAGCTTTTGAAGAACCTGACGTGGATGGCGATATCTTAGATGTCGGTTGCGGTTATGGACCGATTGGCTTATCGTTAGCAAACGAAATGACGAGCCGCACCATTCATATGATTGATGTGAACGAAAGAGCAGTCGAACTTTCAAAGGAAAACGCTAAACATAATCGCATTGATAATGTCCGCATCTATCAAAGTGATTTGTTCTCGAATGTTCATTCATCAGCTGCTTTTGCCTCTATACTGACCAATCCCCCAATACGGGCAGGGAAGAAAGTTGTACATGCGATCTTTGAAAAAAGTGCTGATCATTTATTGCCGGAAGGTGAGTTGTGGGTGGTTATTCAGAAAAAGCAAGGTGGACCATCTGCGATTGAGAAATTAGAGCAGCTCTTTGGAGAAGTCGAAGTTGTATTGAAAAAAAAGGGCTACTATATTATCAAAGCTAAAAAAGTTTGACGCAGTTTCCTAGCTGTGTTAACATTATAAAATGCCAATGTGTATATTTTGCTTGATAGGCTTAAAAAACAACTATTTTGTATAAATTATGCATACTTGGGAAAACTAATAAAATCGGTATTTGTTTTTGGATGTGGTTTTCTTATTTAGAAACCCTTTTTTCTTTTGTCTTGTAAAAGTATTTCTTTACTGACATTTGAAAGACAGAAATACTTTTTACACATATAATACGCATGATTTGAGGGGTGAATCAGTTGACAGGTCAACTAGTTCAGTATGGACGACACCGCCAGCGCAGAAGCTACGCACGCATAAGCGAAGTGTTAGAATTACCAAATCTCATTGAAATTCAAACCTCTTCTTATCAGTGGTTTCTTGATGAGGGTCTTAGAGAGATGTTTCAAGATATATCCCCAATTGAGGATTTTACTGGTAACCTTTCTCTTGAATTCATTGATTACAGCCTAGGGGATCCTAAGTATCCTGTAGCAGAATCAAAAGAACGTGATGTAACTTACTCTGCTCCACTAAGAGTAAAAGTTCGTTTAATTAACAAAGAAACTGGAGAAGTAAAAGACCAAGATGTGTTCATGGGGGATTTCCCAATCATGACAGACACAGGTACTTTTATCATTAATGGTGCGGAACGTGTAATCGTTTCTCAGTTAGTGCGTTCTCCAAGTGTATATTTCAGTGGTAAAGTAGACAAAAACGGTAAAAAAGGTTTTACTGCGACTGTCATTCCAAACCGTGGCGCATGGTTAGAATACGAAACTGATGCGAAGGATGTAGTCTATGTACGCATCGATCGCACACGTAAGTTGCCGGTTACGGTTCTTTTGCGTGCTCTCGGCTTCAGCTCTGATCAAGAGATTCTTGACCTCATTGGTGAGAATGAATACTTACGCAATACGCTGGAAAAAGACAATACAGAGAATGCAGATAAAGCACTTCTCGAAATCTACGAGCGCCTCCGTCCTGGAGAGCCGCCAACTGTTGAAAATGCGAAAAGCTTGCTAGACTCTCGCTTCTTCGATCCGAAGAGATATGACTTAGCAAATGTTGGACGCTACAAGATTAATAAGAAGCTTCATATTAAAAATAGACTGTTCAATCAAAAATTGGCTGAAACGTTAGTTGATCCTGAAACAGGTGAAATTCTAGCAGAAAAAGGTCAAATTTTAGACAGAAGAGTTCTTGATAAAGTTCTTCCATACTTAGAAAACGGCATCGGATTTAGAAAGCTTTATCCTAATGGTGGCGTAGTAGAAGATGAAGTAGAACTTCAATCTATTAAGATTTATGCACCGACTGATCAAGAAGGCGAGCAAGTGATCAACGTGATTGGAAATGCTTATGTAGAGGAAGCTGTGAAAAACATCACGCCTTCTGACATCATTGCATCAATCAGTTACTTCTTCAACCTTCTTCATGGTGTAGGTGACACAGATGATATCGACCACCTTGGTAACCGTCGTCTGCGTTCTGTAGGTGAACTTCTGCAAAACCAATTCCGTATTGGTTTAAGCAGAATGGAGCGTGTTGTTCGTGAAAGAATGTCAATTCAAGACACAAACACGATCACACCTCAGCAGCTGATCAACATTCGTCCTGTGATCGCTTCTATCAAAGAGTTCTTTGGTAGTTCTCAGCTTTCTCAGTTCATGGATCAAACAAACCCGCTTGCTGAATTGACGCACAAACGTCGTCTGTCAGCGCTTGGACCGGGTGGTTTGACACGTGAGCGTGCAGGAATGGAAGTTCGTGACGTTCACTACTCTCACTATGGACGTATGTGTCCGATTGAAACACCAGAGGGTCCAAACATTGGTTTGATCAACTCTCTATCTTCATTTGCAAAAGTGAATCGCTTCGGATTTATTGAAACACCTTACCGCCGGGTTGATCCTGAAACTGGTAAAGTGACACCGAGAATCGATTACTTAACTGCTGATGAAGAGGATAACTACGTAGTAGCACAAGCGAACGCTATATTAGGTGAAGATGGTTCGTTTATCGATGATAATATCATTGCTCGTTTCAGAGGGGAAAACACCGTTGTTCCTCGAAACCGCGTTGACTACATGGACGTTTCGCCAAAGCAGGTTGTTTCTGCAGCGACAGCATGTATCCCATTCTTAGAAAACGATGACTCTAACCGTGCTCTAATGGGAGCGAACATGCAGCGTCAGGCTGTGCCTTTGATGCAGCCAGAATCACCGATTGTTGGTACAGGTATGGAGTACGTATCAGGTAAAGACTCTGGTGCTGCTGTCATCTGCCGCTACCCAGGTGTTGTAGAACGTGTAGAAGCAAAAAATATTTGGGTTCGCCGTTATGAAGACGTTGACGGACAACAAGTCAAAGGAAACCTAGACAAATACAGCTTGCTGAAATTTGTCCGCTCTAACCAAGGGACTTGCTACAACCAGCGTCCTATCGTAAGTGTTGGAGATGAAGTCGTTAAAGGAGAAATCCTTGCAGACGGACCTTCTATGGAAAAAGGTGAATTGGCTCTAGGACGTAACGTTATGGTCGGATTCATGACTTGGGACGGTTACAACTACGAGGATGCGATCATCATGAGTGAGCGCCTTGTAAAAGATGACGTCTACACGTCTATTCATATTGAAGAATATGAATCAGAAGCTCGTGATACGAAGCTTGGACCAGAAGAAATCACTCGTGATATTCCAAACGTTGGGGAAGATGCTTTACGCAACCTTGACGAGCGCGGAATCATCCGTATTGGTGCAGAAGTAAAAGACGGAGACCTTCTTGTAGGAAAAGTAACGCCTAAAGGTGTAACTGAACTAACAGCTGAAGAACGTCTATTACATGCAATCTTCGGTGAAAAGGCTCGTGAAGTTCGTGATACGTCACTGCGTGTTCCACACGGCGGCGGCGGAATTATCCACGATGTAAAAGTCTTTAACCGTGAAGATGGAGATGAATTACCTCCAGGTGTAAACCAGTTAGTCCGCGTATACATCGTTCAGAAGCGTAAGATTTCTGAAGGTGACAAAATGGCCGGACGACATGGTAACAAAGGGGTTATCTCTAAAATCCTTCCAGAAGAAGATATGCCTTATCTTCCAGACGGAACACCGATTGATATCATGTTGAACCCTCTAGGGGTACCATCTCGTATGAACATCGGTCAGGTACTTGAGCTTCATATGGGTATGGCTGCACGTTACCTTGGCATCCACATTGCGTCACCAGTATTTGATGGTGCGCGCGAGGAAGATGTTTGGGAAACGCTTGAAGAAGCAGGTATGTCCCGTGATGCGAAAACAGTCCTTTATGACGGTCGAACTGGTGAACCATTCGACAACCGTGTATCTGTCGGAATCATGTACATGATCAAACTGGCTCACATGGTTGACGATAAACTTCACGCTCGTTCAACTGGACCATATTCACTTGTTACGCAGCAGCCACTTGGCGGTAAAGCACAGTTTGGTGGTCAGCGTTTCGGAGAGATGGAAGTATGGGCACTTGAAGCTTACGGTGCAGCATATACACTTCAAGAGATCTTAACAGTTAAATCGGATGACGTTGTGGGTCGTGTGAAAACATACGAAGCCATCGTCAAAGGGGATAACGTACCTGAACCAGGTGTCCCTGAATCATTCAAAGTGTTAATCAAAGAACTTCAAAGTTTAGGTATGGATGTCAAAATCCTATCTGGCGATGAAGAAGAGATAGAAATGAGAGATTTAGAAGACGATGAGGAAACGAAGAAAGCAGACGGATTAGCGTTATCTAATGACGAAGATGCTGCAGACCTCGCACCTGTCGATCTTGAACGTGACGCAGTCACAAAAGAATAGCAGAAACGATTAGAGCAAGTGACTAGGGTATAACCCGAAGATTAAAAGGGAGGTAGGCCCCTTGCTAGATGTGAACAATTTTGAGTATATGAACATCGGTCTCGCATCACCTGATAAAATCCGTTCTTGGTCTTTTGGTGAAGTGAAAAAGCCTGAAACGATTAACTATCGTACACTGAAACCTGAAAAAGATGGTCTCTTTTGTGAACGTATCTTCGGACCGCAAAAAGACTGGGAATGTCATTGTGGGAAGTATAAACGCGTTCGGTATAAGGGTGTTGTATGTGACCGTTGTGGTGTAGAAGTAACACGGGCAAAAGTCCGTCGTGAGAGAATGGGGCATATCGAACTGGCTGCCCCAGTTTCCCACATTTGGTATTTCAAAGGTATCCCAAGCCGTATGGGTCTTGTTCTTGATATGTCACCACGTGCGTTAGAAGAAGTGATCTACTTCGCTTCTTACGTCGTGACAGATCCGGGCAACACACCGCTTGAGAAAAAACAACTTCTTTCTGAGAAAGAATTCCGTGCTTATTTAGATAAATACGGTAATACATTCCAAGCAGCTATGGGTGCAGAAGCAATCAACAAACTTCTTCAAGATATCGATCTTGTAAAAGAAGTAGATACACTGAAAGAAGAGCTGAAAACTGCTCAAGGACAGCGCCGTACACGTGCGATCAAACGCCTTGAAGTATTAGAAGCCTTCCGTAACTCAGGAAACAAACCATCTTGGATGATTCTTGATGTACTTCCGGTTATTCCGCCAGAATTACGTCCAATGGTTCAACTTGATGGTGGACGTTTTGCTACTTCTGACTTGAACGACCTTTATCGTCGTGTCATCAACCGTAACAATCGTCTGAAGCGTTTATTAGATCTTGGCGCGCCAAGCATCATCGTTCAGAACGAGAAGCGTATGCTTCAAGAAGCTGTCGATGCCTTGATTGATAATGGACGTAGAGGCCGACCAGTAACAGGACCAGGAAATAGACCATTGAAATCTCTTTCTCACATGCTGAAAGGGAAACAAGGACGTTTCCGTCAAAACTTGCTTGGTAAACGTGTTGACTATTCTGGACGTTCCGTTATCGTCGTAGGACCACATTTGAAAATGTATCAGTGTGGACTTCCGAAAGAAATGGCTCTTGAATTATTCAAACCATTCGTGATGAAGGAGCTTGTTGAAAAAGGATTAGCTCACAACATCAAGAGTGCGAAGCGTAAAATTGAGCGCGTGCAGCCGGAAGTATGGGATGTTTTAGAATCAGTTATTCGTGAGCATCCAGTCTTACTAAACCGCGCACCGACTCTTCACAGACTTGGTATTCAAGCGTTTGAACCTACACTTGTGGAAGGACGCGCAATTCGTCTTCATCCACTTGTATGTACAGCCTACAACGCTGACTTTGACGGTGACCAAATGGCGGTTCACGTACCATTATCTGCTGAAGCTCAAGCTGAAGCTCGTATCTTAATGCTTGCTGCTCAAAACATTTTGAACCCGAAAGATGGAAAACCAGTTGTTACGCCATCTCAGGATATGGTGCTTGGTAACTACTACCTTACACTTGAGCGCAAAGGTGCTATCGGAGAAGGTATGGTCTTCAAAGATACTGACGAAGCCCTTCTAGCTTATCAAAATGGTTATGTGCATCTTCATACACGTGTAGCTGTTGCAGCTAGCTCGTTGAAGAATGTGACATTTACTGATGAACAGCGTTCTAAATTGTTGATTACAACAGTTGGAAAACTGATCTTTAACGAAATCTTACCGGAATCATTCCCATACATGAATGAGCCGACAAAGAGCAATATTGAAGAAAAAACGCCTGATCGTTTCTTCCTTGAAAAAGGTGAGGATGTAAAAGCTGCGATCGAGAAACAAGAAATCAATGCGCCGTTCAAAAAAGGTATTTTAGGGAAAATCATTGCGGAAATCTTTAAGAGATTCCATATCACTGAGACATCTAAAATGCTTGACCGCATGAAAAATCTTGGTTTCAGATACTCTACTAAAGCCGGTATTACGGTTGGTGTGTCTGATATCGTCGTACTAGATGATAAGCAGAAGATCCTTGAAGAAGCACAAGCGAAAGTAGATAACGTCATGAAGCAATTCAGACGTGGTTTGATTACTGAAGAAGAGCGTTATGAGAGAGTTATTTCAATCTGGAGTTCTTCTAAAGATGTCATCCAAGGTAAACTGATGAAGTCCCTTGATGAAGTCAACCCAATCTACATGATGAGTGACTCTGGAGCGCGTGGTAACGCATCTAACTTCACTCAGCTGGCTGGTATGCGTGGTCTGATGGCCAACCCGGCTGGACGTATCATTGAACTTCCGATTAAATCTAGTTTCCGTGAAGGTTTAACCGTATTGGAATACTTTATTTCCACTCACGGTGCGCGTAAAGGTCTTGCCGATACAGCCCTTAAAACAGCTGACTCAGGTTACCTCACGCGTCGTCTCGTTGATGTTGCACAGGATGTCATCATCCGTGAAACAGATTGCGGTACAGACCGTGGAATCTTGGCGAAGTCCATTAAAGAAGGAAATGAAATTATTGAGAAACTTGAAGAACGTCTGATCGGGCGTTTTGCAAGAAAACCAATTGTTCATCCTGGAACAGGCGAAGTCATCGTAGCCGAAAACGAACTAATTGATGAAGATAAAGCACTTGAAGTAGTTGAAGCAGGAATTGAGGAAGTATGGATCCGTTCTGCATTTACATGTAACACGCCTCATGGTGTATGTAAACGATGCTACGGCCGTAACCTTGCAACTGGTACTGACGTTGAAGTCGGTGAAGCAGTTGGAATCATCGCTGCACAATCAATCGGTGAGCCAGGAACACAGCTTACAATGCGTACGTTCCACACCGGTGGGGTAGCAGGAGACGATATCACACAAGGTCTACCTCGTATCCAAGAGCTATTTGAAGCGCGTAATCCGAAAGGGCAAGCGACAATTTCTGAAATTGATGGTGTCGTTGCTGAAATTAACGATGTTCGTGACAAGCAGCAGGAAATTGTGGTTCAAGGCGAAGTTGAAACTCGTTCTTACACAGCTCCTTACAATGCACGTCTGAAAGTTGTTGAAGGTGACACAGTTACTCGAGGTCAAGTACTTACAGAAGGTTCGATCGATCCAAAAGAACTTCTTAAAGTGACTGACATGACAGCTGTTCAAGAATATCTGCTTCATGAAGTACAAAAAGTATACCGTATGCAAGGGGTAGAAATCGGAGATAAGCACGTAGAGGTAATGGTTCGCCAAATGCTTCGTAAAGTGCGTGTCGCTGATGCAGGGGATACAGACGTATTACCAGGCACACTTCTTGATGTACATCAATTCACTGAAGCGAACAAAAAAGTACTATTCGAAGGCAAACGTCCTGCAACAGGCCGTCCAGTTCTTCTTGGTATTACAAAAGCTTCACTTGAAACAGACTCATTCTTGTCTGCGGCATCCTTCCAAGAAACGACTCGTGTCCTAACAGATGCGGCGATCAAAGGAAAACGTGATGAACTGCTTGGCTTGAAAGAGAATGTTATCATCGGTAAACTTGTTCCTGCTGGAACGGGAATGCCAAACTACCGTAAAGTTAAGCCGGTTTCGCAAGTGCAGCCGTCTGACGACATGGTTCCTGTAGAGTAATCTTTCTCGTGAGATTCCTATAAAATCATCAAAAAATGGTGAAGGATGTCAAGATAATCTGTTATACGATATTGACATCCTTCTGCCATGATGATAATATAACCAAGGTGCTCAAAATAAAACCTGTTACTTTGGAGGATATTCGATGTCTTATGATAAAGTATCACAGGCTCAATCCATTATTATTGGTACGAAGCAAACAGTAAAAGCTCTGAAACGAGATTCAGTTAAGGAAGTCGTCGTAGCGAAAGATGCTGATCCTGCTTTAACCGCTAGTGTATTGAAACTAGCGCAAGAGAAGGGTGTAGACATCTTAGTGGTAGATTCCATGAAAAAGCTCGGCAAGGCCTGCGGAATTGAAGTTGGGGCAGCAGCTGTTGCCATTATGTTATAGCGTACTTGTTTTGTTTTTGCATGTATAAAATGCAAAAGCATTGTTTTTTGCCTTTTGATGAACCACCTGGGTATGTGGGTTATAAAAAAAGTAATGAAGGGAGGAATAACAACATGCCTACAATTAATCAGCTAATACGCAAAGGACGCGTGAGTAAAGTTGAAAACTCAAAGTCACCTGCACTTAACAAAGGATACAACAGTTTCAAAAAAGAGCACACTAACGTAACATCTCCACAGAAGCGCGGGGTTTGTACACGTGTCGGTACAATGACACCGAAAAAACCAAACTCAGCACTACGTAAATATGCTCGTGTACGTTTGTCTAACCTGATTGAGGTAACAGCTTACATTCCTGGTATCGGACATAACCTACAAGAGCACAGTGTAGTACTTATCCGTGGCGGACGTGTAAAAGACTTACCGGGTGTACGTTACCACATCGTTCGTGGTGCGCTTGATACTGCCGGAGTTGACGGTCGTATGCAAGGACGTTCTAAATACGGAACAAAACGCCCTAAACAAAGCAAATAATACAAACAAACATAAGGGTTTTTAGAAGTTGATATCAGATCAGTGGAGTCAGGCAGCTGACAATGATATTTGAGATGAGAGACAGATAGAAATCCTTTTAAAAGAGAAGGGAGGCTATTCAGATGCCACGTAAAGGTCCTGTAGCAAAAAGAGACGTATTGCCAGATCCAATTTACAATTCTAAACTTGTATCTCGTTTGATCAACAAAATGATGATCGACGGTAAAAGAGGAAAGTCACAAACAATCCTCTACAAGTCTTTTGATATCATCAAAGAACGTACTGGTAATGAAGCGATGGAGGTTTTCGAACAAGCCTTGAAAAACATCATGCCAGTTCTTGAAGTTAAAGCACGTCGTGTAGGTGGAGCTAACTACCAAGTTCCTGTAGAAGTTCGCCCAGACCGTCGTACTACTTTAGGTCTTCGCTGGTTAGTAAACTATGCTCGTCTTCGTGGAGAAAAAACGATGGAAGAGCGTCTTGCTAACGAAATCCTTGACGCAGCTAACAACACTGGTGCTGCTGTTAAGAAACGTGAAGATACACACAAAATGGCAGAAGCGAACAAAGCATTCGCTCACTACCGCTGGTAGGATTTATACCAAACTAAAAAAACTATTCCCTAATGAGGAAGGAGAAATTACCCAATGGCAAGAGAGTTCTCCTTAGACAAAACTCGTAATATTGGTATCATGGCTCACATCGATGCCGGTAAAACGACAACGACTGAGCGTATCTTATACTACACTGGTCGTATCCATAAAATTGGTGAAACTCACGAAGGAGCTTCACAAATGGACTGGATGGAGCAGGAGCAAGAACGTGGTATTACAATCACTTCTGCTGCTACTACAGCACAATGGAAGGGTTACCGTGTAAACATCATCGATACACCAGGACACGTAGACTTCACTGTTGAAGTTGAACGTTCTTTACGTGTACTTGATGGTGCGGTTGCTGTTCTTGATGCACAATCAGGTGTAGAGCCACAAACTGAAACAGTTTGGCGCCAAGCAACAACTTACGGAGTACCTCGTATCGTATTCGTTAACAAAATGGATAAAACAGGTGCGGACTTCCTTTACTCTGTAAGCACATTAAGAGATCGTCTTCAAGCGAACGCTCATGCAATTCAATTGCCGATCGGCGCTGAAGATCAATTCGAAGGAATCATCGACCTTGTAGAAAACGTAGCATACTTCTACGAAGATGACCTTGGAACTCGCTCTGATGCACAAGAAATCCCTGCTGAGTATAAAGACAAAGCTGAAGAGCTTCGCAGCAGCCTAATTGAAGCTGTCGCTGAGCTTGATGAAGAGCTTATGGAAAAATACCTTGAGGGTGAAGAAATCACAATTCCTGAATTGAAAGCTGCAATCCGTAAAGGAACGTTGAATGTTGAATTCTACCCAGTTCTTGTTGGATCTGCTTTCAAAAACAAAGGTGTTCAGCTTGTACTTGACGCTGTGCTTGACTACCTTCCTGCACCAACTGATGTTGCTGCAATCAAAGGTATCCTGCCAGATTCAAATGAAGAGGTTGTTCGTGAGTCTACTGATGACGCACCATTCGCAGCTCTTGCATTTAAAGTTATGACTGACCCTTATGTTGGGAAACTAACTTTCTTCCGCGTATACTCTGGAACACTTGATTCTGGTTCATACGTGAAGAACTCTTCTAAGAACAAGCGTGAACGTGTTGGACGTATCCTTCAAATGCACGCAAACAGCCGTGAAGAAATCTCTACTGTATACGCAGGGGATATCGCAGCAGCTGTAGGTCTTAAAGATACATCTACTGGTGACACTCTTTGTGACGAGAAAGATCTTGTTATCCTTGAGTCTATGGAATTCCCAGAGCCAGTTATCGATGTAGCTATCGAGCCTAAATCAAAAGCTGACCAAGATAAAATGGGTATCGCTTTAGCTAAACTAGCTGAAGAGGATCCAACATTCCGTACACAAACAAACCCTGAAACTGGTCAAACGATCATCTCTGGTATGGGTGAGCTTCACCTTGATATCATTGTTGACCGTATGAAGCGTGAGTTCAAGGTTGAAGCTAACGTAGGTGCTCCTCAAGTTGCGTACCGTGAAACATTCCGTTCTGGTGCAAAAGTTGAAGGTAAATTCGTACGTCAGTCTGGTGGACGCGGTCAGTTCGGACACGTTTGGATCGAATTCGAACCAAACGAAGAAGGCGCAGGCTTCGAATTTGAAAATGCAATCGTCGGTGGGGTTGTTCCTCGTGAATACATCCCAGCAATTCAAGCAGGTCTTGAAGATTCACTTGAAAATGGTGTATTAGCTGGATTCCCATTAATCGACATCAAAGCAAAATTATTTGATGGATCTTACCACGATGTTGACTCGAACGAAATGGCGTTCAAAATTGCTGCATCTATGGCATTGAAAAATGCTGTCAGCAAATGTAACCCAGTTCTACTTGAGCCAATGATGAAAGTGGAAGTTGTTATCCCTGAAGAATACATGGGAGACATCATGGGTGATATCACATCTCGTCGTGGACGTGTAGAAGGTATGGAAGCTCGCGGTAACGCTCAAGTTGTTCGCGCTATGGTTCCACTTTCTGAAATGTTCGGATATGCAACTGCACTCCGTTCTAACACACAAGGACGCGGTACTTTCACTATGCACATGGATCACTACGAAGAAGTGCCTAAGAGCATCAGTGAAGAAATCATCAAAAAAAATAAAGGTGAATAATTGATTTTGCCTTTAAACTAAAGTATAACTACTATTGAAGATCAGAAAGTGAGAGGTAACTCTTCACTTTCTATCACTCTATACCAAATACAATGAACCTTTAAGGAGGATTTTTAGAATGGCTAAAGAAAAATTCGACCGTTCCAAATCACATGCTAACATTGGTACAATTGGACACGTTGACCATGGTAAAACAACTCTAACTGCTGCTATCTCAACAGTTCTTCATAAGAAATCTGGTAAAGGTACAGCTATGGCTTATGACCAAATCGATGGTGCTCCAGAAGAGCGCGAGCGTGGAATCACAATCTCAACTGCACACGTTGAGTATGAAACTGATTCTCGTCACTATGCACACGTAGACTGCCCAGGACACGCTGACTATGTTAAAAACATGATCACTGGTGCTGCTCAAATGGACGGCGCGATCTTAGTAGTATCTGCTGCTGACGGTCCAATGCCACAAACACGTGAGCACATCCTACTTTCTCGTAACGTAGGTGTACCATACATCGTAGTATTCCTTAACAAATGTGACATGGTTGACGATGAAGAGTTACTTGAACTTGTTGAAATGGAAGTTCGTGACCTTCTTTCTGACTATGACTTCCCTGGTGACGATGTACCAGTTATCAAAGGTTCTGCTCTTAAAGCTCTTGAAGGAGATGCTGATTACGAAGCAAAAATCTTTGAACTTATGGATGCGGTTGATGAGTACATCCCAACTCCAGAGCGTGACACTGAGAAGCCATTCATGATGCCAGTTGAGGACGTATTCTCAATCACTGGTCGTGGAACAGTTGCTACTGGTCGTGTTGAGCGTGGACAAGTTAAAGTCGGTGACGAAGTTGAAATCATCGGTCTTCAAGAAGAAAACGGTAAAACAACTGTTACAGGTGTTGAAATGTTCCGTAAACTTCTTGACTATGCTGAAGCTGGTGACAACATCGGTGCACTACTTCGTGGTGTATCTCGTGAAGATATCCAACGTGGTCAAGTACTTGCTAAACCAGGTACAATTACTCCACATAGCCGTTTCAAAGCTGAAGTTTATGTACTTTCTAAAGAAGAGGGTGGACGTCATACTCCATTCTTCGCTAACTACCGTCCGCAGTTCTACTTCCGTACAACTGACGTAACTGGTATCGTACATCTTCCAGAAGGTACTGAAATGGTAATGCCTGGCGATAACACTGAGATGGAAGTTGAACTTATCTCTACTATCGCTATCGAAGAAGGAACTCGTTTCTCTATCCGTGAGGGTGGACGTACTGTAGGTTCTGGCGTCGTTTCAACTATCATTAAGTAATAAACATACAAAAGAGACTCCTTGCAAAAGGGTCTCTTTTTTTGCTTTTCCAGATCAGAACGGCTACTATAAGCTATAGAATCTAAATGGAACCGAGAGGATCGCTGGAATGGCAAAGACATATTTGAAAAAATGGTTGATCGGCGGGGTTGACCAATGGATTATGATGAAAGAAGATCAGGCGAGTGAATCGAAGCCTGTACTTTTATTTTTACACGGCGGGCCCGGCTCGGCTCAAATCAGTTATATTGATTCCTTTCACGAGGAACTTGATCAGGACTTTACAGTTGTGCATTGGGATCAGCGAGGCGCAGGACTTTCTTATCAAGAGAATCTTCCCGATGGATCGATGACCATTCAGCAATTTATTGAAGACACGATTGAACTGACTGAGAAGATCCTATCTTATTTAGGTCATTCAAAATTGTATATTGCGGGATACTCGTGGGGATCATTAATTGCCATACAAGCAGTACATAAGCGTCCAGATCTATATTATGCTTATTATGGGATTAGTCAGGTAGTAGATGTGTTAAAGGAAGATATCGTATCGTACGAGCTCCTTTTGAAGAAATACCATCGCAATCGGCTGTTTACTGGGTGTCTGCGATTACTGACTCCTCCTCCATGGAAACGGACATCAGCTCATGCCTTGTTTTCACTATATAAAGAATTCGCAAGCGTGGGTCTCACACATAGATGGAAGCCCGTTTTTCAAATGCTAAAAGGGTTTCTTTTTAGTAAGCAATATCAGCTGAAAGATAAATGGAAGTTCATGAAAGGGCAGAAGTTTAGTCAAGACAAGCTATGGGATCAGCTAATGAATGAGAGTATTCAATACCGAGTTTCTACTATATTAATACCGTGCTACTTTCTCATTGGCGACCACGACATGATTACACCAGCTGCTGTATCAAAACCATATGTTGATCAATTACAAGCTCCACTCAAAGAATGGTTTACCTTTAAAGAATCTGCGCATTCCCCGCATATCGAAGAGCCAGATGAATTTATACGCATCATAAGAAAGACTGCTATACATCATCTTCAAGGAAAGCTTGATTTATAGGCTGAATCCCTGTATAATATGAAAAGTGTGCAAATCATAAATTTATCCGATTTATTATTGCAACACGCAGGCCAATTTGGTACAATAGTGCATGTTGGTCTTTGACTGCGATGAAGTGAGAGGTTGCTGACACACCCGGCCGCTTTGCCATGGCGAGGTGATCAGGTTTTTCTCACGGAGAACTGTCTAACGTAAGTAGGCGAAAAGGAGGGAAAATAATGGCAAAACAAAAAATTCGTATTCGTTTAAAAGCATATGATCATAGAATTCTTGATCAATCTGCTGAGAAGATTGTTGAAACGGCTAAGCGTTCTGGTGCTAGTGTATCTGGTCCAATCCCGCTTCCAACTGAAAAATCAGTTTACACAATCCTTCGTGCGGTGCATAAGTACAAAGATTCTCGTGAGCAATTCGAGATGCGTACTCACAAACGTCTAATCGACATCGTGAATCCAACTCCACAAACAGTTGATGCACTTATGCGTTTAGATTTACCATCTGGTGTAGATATCGAAATCAAACTTTAATTCAAATAGAAAACACATATTATAGGAGGTGTGACTAATGACCAAAGGAATCTTAGGTAGAAAAATTGGTATGACGCAAGTATTCGCAGAAAACGGTGATCTTATCCCTGTAACTGTTGTTGAGGCTGCTGCTAACGTTGTTCTTCAAAAGAAGACTGTTGACACGGATGGCTATGAAGCAATCCAAATCGGTTTTGATGACAAACGTGAAAAGCTTTCTAACAAACCAGAGAAAGGCCACGTTGCTAAAGCGGAAACTGCTCCTAAGCGCTTCGTAAAAGAATTACGCGGTGCGGAGTTAGATGCGTATGAAGTTGGTCAGGAAGTCAAAGTTGATATTTTCGCAAATGGAGATATCGTAGATGTAACAGGAACATCAAAAGGTAAAGGATTCCAAGGGGCTATCAAACGCCACGGACAATCACGCGGACCAATGACTCACGGTTCACGTTACCATCGTCGTCCTGGTTCAATGGGACCTGTTGATCCAAACCGTGTATTCAAAGGTAAACTTCTTCCAGGTCGTATGGGCGGAGAGCAAATCACTGTCCAAAACCTTGAGATCGTTAAAGTTGATGCAGAACGCAATCTTCTATTGATCAAAGGAAACGTACCAGGAGCTAAAAAATCTCTAGTAACTGTAAAGAGTGCAGTTAAATCTAAATAACTCTCTTAGGAAAGGAGGAAACAAGTCATGCCAAAAGTAGCATTATTTAACCAAAACGGTTCTACTAACGGTGAAATCGAATTAAACGCTTCTGTGTTTGGAATTGAGCCAAACGAAAGCGTAGTATTCGATGCTATTCTTATGCAAAGAGCTTCCTTACGTCAAGGAACTCACAAAGTGAAAACTCGTTCTGAAGTACGTGGCGGAGGTCGTAAACCTTGGAGACAGAAGGGTACAGGTCGTGCTCGTCAAGGTTCTATCCGTTCACCACAATGGCGCGGAGGCGGTATCGTATTCGGTCCAACACCACGCAGCTATTCTTATAAATTACCTAAAAAAGTTCGCCGCTTGGCTATCAAGTCAGTATTGTCTTCTAAAGTAATCGACAACAACATCATCGTTCTTGAAGATCTGACTCTTGATGCAGTGAAAACGAAAGAATTCGCAGGCATCCTTAAAGGATTATCTGTTGAGAAGAAAGCGTTGATCGTCACTGCGGATGCAAACGAAACAGTTGCTTTATCTGCTCGTAACATCCCTGGAGTAACAGTTGTTGAAGCTAACGGTATCAACGTTCTTGACGTTGTCAACCACGACAAACTTCTGATCACTAAAGCAGCGGTTGAAAAAGTAGAGGAGGGACTTGCATAATGAAAGATCCTCGTGATGTTCTAAAGCGCCCTATCATTACTGAACGTTCTGCTGATCTAATGACAGAGAAGAAGTACACGTTCGAAGTTGATGTCAGAGCTAACAAAACAGAAGTGAAAGACGCTGTTGAAACTATCTTTGGAGTGAAAGTTGAGAAAGTCAACGTTCAAAACTACAAAGGGAAATCTAAACGCGTTGGACGCTACACTGGTATGACTAGCCGTCGCAGAAAAGCGATCGTGAAATTAACTGCTGACAGCAAAGAAATCGAAATTTTTGAAGCGTAAATCTTAAAAAGAAGGAGGGAAATTCAAAATGGCGATTAAAAAGTATAAACCAACCAGTAATGGTCGTCGTGGCATGACTACTTCAGATTTTGCTGAAATCACGACTGACAAACCAGAAAAATCGTTGCTTGCACCGCTACACAAAAAAGGCGGACGTAACAACCAAGGTAGATTGACTGTTCGTCATCAAGGTGGCGGTCACAAACGTCAATACCGTATCATCGACTTTAAGCGTGATAAAGACGGTATACCTGGACGCGTTGCTACAATCGAGTATGATCCAAACCGTTCAGCGAACATCGCTCTTGTAAACTATGCAGATGGTGAGAAACGTTACATTCTTGCTCCGAAAGGAATCCAAGTTGGTACTGAAGTTACTTCTGGACCAGAAGCTGACATCAAACCAGGTAATGCTCTTCCACTTATCAACATCCCAGTTGGTACAGTTGTGCATAACATTGAATTAAAACCAGGTAAAGGTGGACAATTAGTTCGTTCTGCTGGTACTTCTGCTCAAGTTCTTGGTAAAGAAGGTAAATACGTTCTTGTACGTTTGAACTCAGGAGAAGTTCGCATGATTCTTTCTGCTTGCCGTGCGACTATCGGTCAAGTTGGAAACGAGCAACACGAATTAATTAACATCGGTAAAGCTGGACGTTCTCGCTGGAAAGGCGTACGCCCAACAGTTCGTGGTTCTGTAATGAACCCTAACGATCACCCACACGGTGGTGGTGAAGGACGCGCTCCAATCGGACGTAAATCACCAATGTCTCCATGGGGTAAACCGACTCTTGGATTCAAGACTCGTAAGAAAACCAACAAGTCTGATAAATTCATTGTACGTCGTCGTAAAAACAAGTAACGGGGTTGTCTACGGTTCATTTAGGACCGTAGTTCAATCACGAAGGGAGGTTCCACAATGGCTCGCAGCTTAAAAAAAGGACCATTTGTTGATGATCATTTGATGGCTAAAGTCGAGAAATTGAAAGAAACTGACAAAAAGCAAGTCGTAAAAACTTGGTCTCGTCGTTCTACAATTTTCCCACAATTCATCGGTCACACAATCGCTGTCTATGACGGACGCAAACATGTACCTGTTTTCATTTCTGAAGATATGGTAGGTCACAAATTGGGCGAATTCGCACCAAGCCGTACTTACAAAGGTCATGCTAGTGACGATAAAAAAACAAGACGCTAATGAGAGGAGGCTTTTAAATGCAAGCTAAAGCTGTCGCAAGAACAGTCCGTATTGCTCCTCGTAAAGCACGTCTAGTAATGGACCTGATCCGAGGTAAGCAAGTAGGAGAAGCAGTTTCTATCTTAAACCTTACACCTAAGGCTGCTTCACCAATTATTGAAAAAGTATTAAAATCTGCTATCGCAAACGCTGAGCACAACTACGAGTTGGACGCTAACAGCCTAGTGATTACTCAAGCATTCGTTGACGAAGGTCCAACACTTAAGAGATTCCGTCCACGTGCTATGGGTCGTGCGAGCGCAATTAACAAACGTACTAGCCACATTACAATCGTTGTATCAGAAAAGAAGGAGGGATAATCCGTGGGTCAAAAGGTAAATCCAGTAGGTCTTCGTATTGGCGTCATTCGTGATTGGGAATCTAAATGGTTCGCAGGAAAAGATTACGCTGACTTCTTACATGAAGACTTGAAAATCCGTGAATTCATCAGCAAGCGTTTGTCTGACGCGTCTGTTTCTAAAGTAGAAATCGAACGTGCTGCAAACCGCGTAAATATCACAATCCACACGGCTAAACCAGGTATGGTAATTGGTAAAGGCGGATCTGAAGTTGAAGCACTTCGTAAAGCTCTTAACAGCCTAACTGGCAAACGTGTACACATCAACATTCTTGAAATCAAGAGAGCAGATCTTGATGCTCAGCTAGTTGCTGAAAACATCGCTCGTCAACTTGAAAATCGTATTTCATTCCGTCGTGCACAAAAACAAACAATCCAACGCACAATGCGTGCTGGAGCACAAGGAATCAAAACAATGGTTTCTGGTCGTCTTGGCGGTGCAGATATTGCTCGTTCTGAATATTACAGTGAAGGTACTGTTCCATTGCACACACTTCGTGCTGACATCGACTATGCTACTGCTGAAGCTGACACTACTTATGGTAAGCTTGGCGTAAAAGTATGGATCTATCGTGGAGAAGTCCTTCCAACTAAGAAGAATACTGCGGAAGGAGGAAAATAATATGTTATTGCCAAAACGCGTGAAGTATCGCAGAGAACATCGTGGAAAAATGCGTGGTCGTGCAAAAGGCGGTACTGAAGTACATTTCGGTGAGTACGGTATCCAAGCTCTTGAAGCTTCTTGGATCACAAACCGTCAAATCGAAGCTGCTCGTATTGCTATGACTCGTTACATGAAACGTGGCGGTAAAGTTTGGATTAAAATTTTCCCTTCTAAGCCATACACAGCTAAACCTCTAGAGGTCCGCATGGGTTCCGGTAAAGGTGCTCCAGAAGGATGGGTAGCTGTAGTAAAACCGGGCAAAGTTTTATTTGAAATTTCTGGTGTATCTGAAGAAGTTGCTCGTGAAGCTCTTCGTCTTGCATCTCACAAATTGCCAATTAAAACGAAGTTCGTAAAACGTGAAGAAATTGGTGGTGAATCAAATGAAAGCTAATGAAATTCGTGACCTTACCACTGCTGAAATTGAACAAAAAGTAAAGTCTCTTAAAGAAGAACTTTTCAATCTTCGTTTCCAATTAGCGACTGGGCAGCTTGAAAATACTGCTCGCATTCGTGAAGTGCGTAAATCAATCGCACGCATGAAAACTGTGATTCGTCAAAGAGAAATCGCTGCTAATAAATAATAATTAGAGGGGAGGCCCCGCAAACATGAGCGAACGTAACCAACGTAAAGTGTATCAAGGTCGTGTTGTTTCTGACAAAATGGATAAAACCATCACTGTTGTAGTTGAAACATACAAAAAGCATTCACTTTATGGAAAACGTGTAAGATACTCTAAAAAGTTAAAAGCACATGATGAAAACAACCAAGCAAAAATCGGAGACATCGTAAAGGTCATGGAAACTCGTCCTTTATCTGCGACTAAACGCTTTCGTCTAGTTGAAGTTGTCGAAGAAGCTGTTATTATCTAATAAAGTTCGGATTTCTTTTTCCGAAAGGAGGTAACATTAATGATTCAACAGGAGACTCGTTTAAAAGTAGCTGACAACTCTGGCGCACGCGAAGTACTAACGATTAAAGTTCTTGGTGGCTCTGGACGTAAGACGGCTAACATCGGTGATGTCATTGTTTGTACGGTTAAACAAGCAACACCTGGAGGCGTTGTCAAAAAAGGTGAAGTTGTGAAAGCAGTTATCGTTCGTACTAAGAGCGGAGCTCGCAGAAACGATGGATCTTACATCAGTTTCGACGAAAATGCTTGTGTCATCATCCGTGACGACAAGAGCCCACGTGGAACTCGTATCTTCGGACCAGTAGCACGTGAACTTCGTGAAAACAACTATATGAAAATTGTTTCTCTAGCACCAGAAGTACTTTAATGAATACAATCCGCGACTCAAGGAGGTGCGATTAAATGCATGTTAAAAAGGGCGATAAAGTAGTGGTTATCTCTGGTAAAGATAAAGGTAAACAAGGTGTCATCCTTGCTGCTTTCCCTAAAAAGGAACGTGTTTTAGTAGAAGGTATTAACCTTGTGAAAAAACACTCTAAACCAACCCAAGCTAACCCTCAAGGCGGAATTTCTGAACAAGAAGCGCCGATCCACGTATCAAACGTTATGCCGCTTGATCCTAAAACAGGTGAAGTGACACGTGTTGGGTATAAAGTTGAGGACGGAAAGAAAGTCCGTGTAGCGAAAAAATCTGGGCAAGTTCTAGATAAATAGTAAATAAGGAAGGGAGGTCTTTCTCATGAACCGCCTTAAAGAAAAGTATGTAAAAGAAATTACACCTGCATTAGTTTCTAAGTTTGAATACAAATCAGTAATGCAAGTGCCAAAAATCGAAAAAATCGTGATCAACATGGGTGTTGGTGACGCCGTTCAAAACGCTAAAGCAATCGATACTGCTGTTGAAGAATTAACGTTTATCGCTGGTCAAAAACCTGTCGTTACTCGTGCGAAGAAGTCTATTGCTGGATTCCGTCTACGTGAAGGAATGCCAATCGGTGCGAAAGTAACACTTCGCGGAGAGCGCATGTATGATTTCCTTGATAAACTTATTTCTGTGTCTTTACCACGTGTACGTGACTTCCGCGGGATTTCTAAGAAATCTTTCGACGGTCGTGGAAACTACACGCTTGGTATTAAAGAACAGTTAATCTTCCCAGAAATTGATTACGATAAAGTAACAAAGGTCCGCGGTATGGATATCGTTATCGTTACTACTGCCAATACGGACGAAGAAGCACGTGAGTTATTAACTCAAGTAGGTATGCCGTTCCAGAAATAATCAATGAAAGGGAGGCGAAATCGTGGCTAAAAAGTCTATGATTGCGAAACAACAACGCAAACAAAAGTTTAAAGTTCAAGAGTATACGCGCTGCGAACGATGTGGTCGTCCACATTCAGTTATTCGTAAGTTTAAACTTTGCCGTATTTGTTTCCGCGAACTTGCATATAAAGGACAAATTCCTGGCGTTAAAAAAGCCAGCTGGTAATCCCCATAAATGGGAAGGAGGTTATTAAATAATGGTTATGACAGATCCGATTGCAGATTTGCTGACTCGTATTCGCAATGCGAACATGGTACGTCATGAGAAGCTAGAAGTACCGGCTTCAAAAATCAAAAGAGAAATTGCTGAAATCTTAAAGCGTGAAGGTTTTATCCGTGACGTTGAGTACGTCGAAGACAGCAAACAAGGAATTATCCGTTTGTTCCTTAAATACGGCCAAAACAACGAACGTGTTATCACTGGTCTTAAAAGAATCAGTAAACCTGGTTTACGCGTATATGCGAAATCAAATGAAGTACCACGTGTACTTAACGGACTTGGAATCGCAATTATTTCTACATCACAAGGTGTTTTATCGGACAAAGAAGCCCGTGCTAAACAAGCTGGTGGAGAAGTACTTGCTTACGTATGGTAAAAAAAGTTTAAGATGAATGGAGGTGCTTGGTATGTCTCGTATAGGTAAAAAACTAATCGAGATCCCTTCAGGAGTTACTGTGACAAACAACGATAACACAGTGACAGTAAAGGGACCAAAAGGTGAACTAACTCGTGCATTTCACCCTGATATGGAAATTAAAATTGAGGACAACGTCTTAACTGTAAGCCGTCCGTCTGAAAATAAAGAACACCGTGCATTACATGGTACAACACGTAGCTTGATTGCAAACATGGTTGAAGGTGTATCTAAAGGTTTCGAAAGAGGTTTAGAACTTATCGGTGTCGGTTACCGTGCAGCTAAATCTGGAAACAAACTTGTTCTTAACGTTGGATACTCTCATCCAGTTGAAATCGTTCCTGAGGCTGGAGTTGAAATCGAAGTTCCATCTCAAACGAAAGTAGTCATTAAAGGTATCGATAAAGAGCGTGTAGGAGCTCTAGCTTCTAACATCCGCGCTGTCCGTGCTCCAGAGCCTTACAAAGGTAAAGGAATTCGTTACGAAGGTGAATTTGTTCGCCGTAAAGAAGGAAAAACTGGTAAGTAAGATCGCTTAATGTGAAGAAAGGAGTGACTCGGATGATTACGAAAACTAGCAAAAACGCTACTCGTCTTAAAAGACATGCTCGTGTTCGTGCGAAACTTTCAGGTACTGCTGAAAGACCTCGCCTTAACGTTTTCCGTTCTAACAAGAATATCTACGCTCAAGTAATTGATGATGTTAACGGTGTAACACTTGTAAGTGCTTCTACTCTTGATAAAGAGTTAAAGATCGAGAATAGTTCTGACACTGCAGCTGCTACTAAAGTTGGCGAACTTGTTGCAAAACGTGCTGTTGAAAAAGGAATCTCTAACGTGGTATTTGACCGCGGAGGATACCTATATCATGGACGTGTAAAAGCTCTAGCTGAAGCTGCTCGTGAGGCTGGACTTAAATTTTAATAAAAGAAGGAGGGACACATCCGAATGAGTCGTATTGACCCAAGCAAATTAGAGTTAGAAGAACGCTTAGTTACGGTTAACCGCGTAGCGAAAGTTGTTAAAGGTGGACGTCGTTTCCGTTTTGCAGCTTTAGTTGTTGTCGGTGACAAAAACGGTCATGTAGGTTTCGGTACTGGTAAAGCACAAGAAGTACCAGAAGCGATCCGCAAAGCTGTTGAAGATGCGAAAAAGAATTTAATTGAAGTACCAATGGTTGGAACTACAATTCCACATGAAATCATCGGTCGATTCGGTGCAGGAAACGTTCTATTGAAGCCTGCTTCAGAAGGTACAGGAGTTATCGCTGGAGGCCCAGTGCGTGCGGTACTTGAGCTTGCTGGTCTAGCTGATATCCTTTCTAAATCTCTAGGTTCTAATACACCGATCAACATGATCCGCGCAACACTTCAAGGTTTAAGTGAGCTTAAACGTGCTGAAGATGTAGCGAAGCTTCGTGGAAAATCTGTAGAAGACCTGTTAGGATAAGGAGGGAACAATAATGGCAAATAAATTAGAAATTACCCTCAAACGCAGTGTAATCGGTCGCCCTGAAGATCAGCGTGTCACTGTTCGTACTCTTGGTCTTAAGAAAACAAACCAAACAGTCGTACATGAAGACAATGCAGCGATCCGCGGCATGATTAACAAGGTGTCTCATTTAGTTTCTGTTAAAGAACAATAAAACATTTTTAATCGATAAGGAGGTGCCCAAATGAAACTTCATGAATTGAAGCCTTCAGAAGGTTCACGTAAAGTACGCAACCGTGTTGGTCGTGGTATTGGATCAGGTAACGGTAAAACTTCTGGTAAAGGTCATAAAGGTCAAAACGCTCGTTCTGGCGGCGGTGTACGCCCTGGTTTCGAAGGTGGTCAGATGCCTTTATTCCAACGCCTTCCAAAACGTGGTTTTACAAACATCAACCGTAAAGATTACGCGGTAATCAACTTAGACAGATTAAACAGTTTTGACGAAGGAACGGAAGTAACTCCTGAACTTCTTCTAGAGACTGGTGCAATAAGCAAGTTAAAAGCAGGAGTAAAAATTCTTGGCAACGGTAAATTAGAAAAAAAATTAACTGTAAAAGCCAATAAATTCTCTGCTTCTGCGAAAGAAGCGATTGAAGCTGCTGGCGGTACAGCCGAGGTGATCTAACTTGTTTAAGACAATCTCCAATTTTATGCGCGTGAAAGATATACGGAATAAGATTATATTCACACTTTTAATGTTAGTCGTCTTTCGTATAGGTGCTTTCATCCCTGTGCCTAATGTGAACGCCGAAGTTCTCCAGGCACAGGATCAAATGAGTGTTTTCGGAATCCTCAACACGTTTGGGGGCGGGGCACTTTTCCAATTCTCCATTCTTGCAATGGGGATTATGCCGTATATCACTGCTTCGATCATCATTCAGCTCTTGCAGATGGATGTTGTTCCGAAGTTTACTGAGTGGTCAAAGCAAGGAGAGGTTGGCCGCCGAAAATTAGCACAATTCACAAGGTATTTTACAATTGTTCTAGGATTTATCCAGGCGTTAGGAATGTCATATGGATTCAACAATATGGCAGGAGGCATGCTGATTGAAAACCCTGGTGTTTCAACGTATCTCTTAATTGCGGTCGTACTCACTGCGGGAACAGCATTTTTAATGTGGCTGGGTGAGCAGATTACTGCTCACGGTGTTGGTAACGGGATTTCGATTATTATCTTTTCCGGTATTATCGCTGGTATCCCTCAAACATTAAAACAAGTGTACGCTCAACAATTTGTAGGTGGAGATGGACAGCTGTTCATGCAAATCCTTAAAATTGCCCTTATTGTAATTGCCATTCTTGTCATTGTTATCGGTGTTATTTACATTCAAATGGCAGTGAGAAAGATTGCAATTCAATATTCAAAAGGAACTGGCCGTGCACAAATGTCTGCTAGTCAAGCAACGCACCTTCCATTGAAAGTGAATCCAGCAGGGGTGATTCCAGTCATCTTTGCCGTTTCGTTCATTATTACTCCGCAGACGATCGCATCGTTCTTCGGAACCAATAATGTGACAACTTGGATAACCAACAACTTTGACTATACTAAGCCAATCGGTATGACGATTTATGTAGCACTGATTGTTGCTTTCACATATTTTTATGCCTTTGTCCAAGTCAATCCTGAACAAATGGCTGAAAATCTGCAAAAGCAGGGTGGCTATATCCCGGGAGTTCGTCCAGGGAAAATGACTCAAGATAGAATTACGAGCATTTTGTACCGACTCACGTTTGTGGGCGCCATTTTCTTAGCCGTGATTTCAATACTTCCTATCTTTTTCATTCAATTCGCTGGATTACCTTCCGCTGCACAAATTGGCGGCACAAGTCTTCTCATTGTTGTAGGTGTTGCACTTGAAACGATGAAACAGCTTGAAAGCCAATTAGTGAAACGAAACTACCGTGGATTTATGAAATAAAACAGAGGGCTGGGCAGCTGCCCAACCTCTCTAAGTAAGGAAGGGGAAATCCGAAATGAACTTAGTCTTAATGGGGCTTCCGGGTGCTGGTAAAGGCACTCAGGCAGAACGAATTGTTGATGATTATGGGATCCCTCATATCTCAACAGGAGATATGTTCCGCGCTGCTATGAAAGAGGAGACACAACTTGGGCTCGAAGCAAAATCCTTTATCGATAAAGGAGAGCTTGTTCCTGATGAGGTCACAATCGGTATTGTTAGAGAAAGACTTGGCAAAAATGATTGTGAACAAGGTTTTCTTCTGGACGGATTTCCGCGAACAGTCGCTCAGGCTGAAGCTTTAGAAGAAATTCTAAAGGACCTTGGCAGAACGATTGATTATGTCATTAATATTAAAGTCGATAAAGATGCTTTGATGGAGCGTCTGACTGGCCGAAGAATTTGCAAAAATTGCGGAGCAACATATCATTTAGTATTCAATCCACCTGCGAAAGAAAATGTTTGCGACAAGTGTGGAGGCGAGCTTTATCAACGTGCAGATGATAATGCAGAAACTGTTTCGACTAGGCTTGAAGTAAACTTAAAGCAGACTGAACCTTTACTGAATTTCTATTCAGAAAAAGGATATCTTGTAAACATTGATGGTGCGAAGCACATTAACGATGTATATGCAGATATCAAGGACCTGCTTGGAGGATTAAATAAATGATTATCTGTAAAACTCCTCGCGAGCTTGAGATTATGAGGGAAGCTGGACGTATTGTCGCACTGACTCATGAAGAGCTGAAGAAACATATAAAACCAGGTATTTCGACAAAAGAATTGGATCAAATTGCCGAACGTTTTATTACAAAGCAGGGTGCAATCCCATCTTTTAAAGGGTATAATGGTTTTCGCGGGAGCATTTGCGTTTCGGTGAATGAAGAACTCGTTCACGGTATTCCTGGTAAACGGGTTTTACGTGATGGTGACATCATTAGTATCGATATTGGCGCAAAGTTAAATGGCTATCATGGTGACTCTGCTTGGACTTATCCAGTTGGGGTAATCAGTGATGAAGACCGCAAACTACTGGAAGTCACAGAGGAATCTCTATATAAAGGCTTACAGGAAGCAAAGCCAGGCGAACGTCTGTCGAACATTTCCCATGCCATACAAACGTATGTTGAAAATGAGAATTTTTCAGTTGTTAGAGAATATGTTGGACATGGGGTCGGACAGGATCTTCATGAGGACCCTCAAATTCCTCATTATGGTCCGCCCAACAAAGGCCCGCGGCTAAAACCTGGGATGGTGTTGGCCATCGAACCGATGGTGAACGCAGGCAGCCGATATGTGAAAACATTGGCTGATAACTGGACGGTTGTAACGGTTGATGGGAAAAAGTGTGCTCACTTCGAGCATACGATTGCGATTACAGATACAGGTTTTGATATACTGACTAAGATTTAGGTCTTCACTGAAGCCTTTCAGGCCCAAATCGGGCAGGTTGTCTGTATAGTCCAAAGAAAGAACAAGATCAGTATACAGGTGTCATCGGCATGTTTCGTTGGCTGCCATGTACTAATCGCAGACGGAGAAAAGCGTAAATTTCATTCTCCTAAGAAAAAATATCAATCATATAACCTTTTATGATTGCGTATCTCCGGAAGTTCAGAACAGTATATTCAAAACAGGTCGGGTGATAGATGGACAATTGAGAGATTCTCATTTGGACATTTGTCAGAGAGCAAGTTACTGATTTGAAGAAGGGAGAACACTTGAATGGCGAAAGACGATGTAATTGAAGTGGAAGGTACTGTAGCAGAAACTTTGCCAAATGCAATGTTCAAAGTTGAACTAGAGAATGGTCATACAGTTTTGGCTCATGTATCAGGAAAAATCCGTATGCACTTCATTCGCATTTTACCTGGAGACAAAGTTACGGTAGAATTATCTCCATATGACTTAACTCGTGGTAGAATTACGTACCGTTACAAATAAAGCAACTCCGGAAGAAGGAGGTTGGAAACACATGAAAGTGAGACCATCTGTTAAACCTATCTGTGAAAAATGTAAAGTGATTCGCAGAAAAGGAAAAGTAATGGTGATCTGTGAAAACCCAAAACATAAACAAAAACAAGGCTAATAACAAGGAGGTGCCCAAATCATGGCTCGTATTGCTGGTGTAGATATTCCACGTGATAAGCGTGTTGTCATTTCTTTAACATATGTTTTTGGAATTGGTCGTACGACTGCGCAACAAGTCCTTAAAGAAGCAGGTGTTTCTGAAGACACTCGCGTTCGCGATCTAACTGAAGACGAACTTGGTAAAATCCGTGATATCATTGACAAACTTAAAGTAGAAGGTGACCTTCGTCGTGAAGTTTCACTTAACATTAAGCGTCTAATTGAAATCGGAAGCTACCGCGGAATCCGTCATCGTAGAGGACTTCCTGTTCGTGGACAAAACACAAAAAACAACGCGCGTACTCGTAAAGGTCCGCGTCGTACTGTAGCTAACAAGAAAAAATAAGTAAAGGAGGTAGTTAAAGAATGGCTGCTGCTCGTAAACAAAATACGCGTAAACGTCGCGTGAAAAAGAATATTGAAGCTGGAATCGCTCATATCCGTTCCACTTTCAACAACACGATTGTAACGATTACTGATGTTCATGGAAACGCAATTTCTTGGTCAAGTGCTGGTGCATTAGGATTCAGAGGTTCTCGTAAATCTACTCCTTTTGCTGCACAAATGGCTGCTGAAACTGCTGCTAAAGGTTCTATCGAACATGGTCTTAAAACACTTGAAGTAACTGTTAAAGGTCCTGGTTCTGGTCGTGAAGCTGCAATTCGTGCGCTTCAAGCTGCAGGTCTTGAAGTTACTGCAATTAGAGACGTAACTCCAGTTCCTCATAACGGATGCCGTCCACCAAAACGTCGCCGCGTGTAATTTGTTTGTATAGATTTTGTGTCCCTGTCAATAATGGGTTATGATACAGTTATTTATGAGACGAATACACGACTCGTTGCCTGAGCACATACGGGACTAAACAATGAGGAATTTCGGATGGAATCTCATATGATTCTATTCGAGGTTTCGACGTTTTGAAGGAGGGTTTTATTAGATGATCGAAATTGAAAAACCAAAAATCGAAACGGTTGAAATCAGCGACGATGCCAAGTATGGCAAGTTTGTCGTAGAGCCACTTGAGCGTGGATATGGTACCACTTTAGGGAACTCCCTTCGTCGTATCCTTTTATCCTCACTTCCTGGTGCAGCTGTAACATCGATCCAGATAGATGGTGTCTTACACGAATTCTCAACGATCGAAGGCGTGGTTGAAGATGTTACAACGATTATCTTAAACATTAAAAAGCTTGCACTCAAAATCTACTCTGAAGAAGAGAAGACGCTTGAAATTGATGTACAAGATGAAGGTACTGTAACAGCTGCTGATATTACACACGACAGCGATATTGAAATCTTAAATCCAGATCTTCACATCGCAACTCTTGGCAAGAATGCGAGCTTCCGTGTTCGTTTAACTGCACAAAGAGGTCGCGGATATAATCCTGCTGATGCAAACAAAAGAGACGATCAGCCAATCGGTGTGATTCCGATCGACTCAATCTATACACCTGTATCTCGTGTGACTTATCAAGTGGAGAACACCCGTGTTGGGCAAATCACAAACTATGATAAACTAACACTAGATGTATGGACTGATGGAAGCACAGGACCGAAAGAAGCGATCGCTCTAGGTTCTAAGATTTTAACTGAACACCTGAATATTTTCGTTGGGTTAACTGACGAAGCTCAGCATGCTGAAATTATGGTTGAGAAAGAAGAAGACCAAAAAGAAAAAGTGCTTGAAATGACAATTGAAGAGCTTGATCTTTCTGTTCGTTCTTACAACTGTTTGAAGCGTGCGGGTATTAATACTGTTCAAGAGCTTGCTAACAAGACAGAAGAGGATATGATGAAAGTTCGTAACCTTGGACGTAAATCTCTTGAAGAAGTGAAAGCGAAACTAGAAGAACTTGGACTGGGTCTTCGTAAAGACGATTGACTAGTTTCATTGTGAACTAGGATTTTCGTGTGTTTTTTATTCATACAGCATCTCTAATTAAGGAGGGGACATCACATGGCATACAGAAAGCTAGGACGCACTAGTGCACAACGTAAAGCAATGCTTCGTGACCTAACGACTGATTTGATCATCAACGAACGCATCGAAACAACTGAAACACGTGCGAAAGAACTTCGCTCTGTAGTTGAAAAAATGATCACTCTTGGCAAACGCGGAGATCTTCATGCTCGCCGTCAAGCTGCAGCTTACATTCGTAATGAAGTAGCTAACGCTGAAACAAACCAAGATGCACTTCAAAAATTATTCGCTGACGTTGCAACTCGCTACGAAGATCGCCAAGGTGGATACACTCGTATCATGAAGCTTGGACCTCGTCGCGGCGATGGCGCACCAATGGCTGTCATTGAATTAGTTTAATCACATATCGTGTATCTAAGAAAGGGCGGGACAGTTCATAACTGGATCTATGCCCTTTTTTAGGTACTACGGCTTTTTAGGAATAAGCAAAGAAGAGGTTGAGCTGAGAGGAGGTCCGGTAGAGATGGGGAAGACATTAATTGACGTAAAGGACATTGTATTTCGTTATCACAAGGATGCGGACAAGCCCGCATTAGATCAAGTGTCACTGCATGTGAATCAAAATGAATGGCTCGCCATTGTTGGTCATAACGGTTCAGGTAAATCCACACTTGCCCGTGTGCTGAATGGGCTCATTTTACCGGATGCTGGTACGGTCAAGGTTGGAGAGATTGAGCTCAAAGAAGAAAGTGTGTGGGATATTCGCAAAAAGGTCGGAATGGTCTTTCAAAACCCAGATAACCAATTTGTGGGCTCAACGGTTCGTGATGATGTGGCTTTTGGTTTAGAAAATAACGGGGTTGAGCGGGAATTGATGATAGAACGTGTAGATTGGGCTGTCAAACAGGTCAATATGCAGGAGTTTCTTGATCAAGAGCCGCACCATCTATCAGGCGGGCAGAAGCAGAGAGTCGCTATTGCAGGTGTGCTTGCCGCAAGCCCTGACATCATGATCTTGGATGAAGCAACATCAATGCTTGATCCGATTGGCCGTGAAGAAGTGTTAGAGACTGTTAGACTACTGAAGGAACAAGGAACAGTCACAGTCATTTCCATCACACATGATTTAGACGAGGCTGCCAAGGCAGACCGCGTCATTGTGATGAATGGCGGGAAGAAATTTGCCGAGGGAACGCCAGAGGAAGTATTTGAACTAGATGAACAGCTGGTTCAGATTGGACTTGATCTGCCATTCTCCTATCGATTGAGCAAGCAATTGAAGCAGCAAGGTGTGCCGCTTGCAAATGCCCATTTGACACAAGAAGGATTGGTGAAAGAGCTATGGACATTACGATCAAAGAATTAGAGCATCGTTATCAAATGAAAACGCCGTTTGAGCGTCTCGCTTTGTATGATGTCAATGCTTCCATCAAAGAGGGCAGCTATGTTGCTGTCATTGGTCATACGGGCTCTGGCAAGTCCACATTGCTGCAGCATTTAAATGGATTGCTCAAACCAACGAAGGGGAGCATTGCGCTTGGAAAGACAGTTTTACAAGCCAATAAAAAGCAGAAGGATATGAAACCCCTCCGGAAAAAGGTAGGCATCGTGTTTCAGTTTCCTGAGCATCAGCTCTTTGAGGAAACCATCCTCAAGGATATCTGCTTTGGTCCGATGAACTTCGGCGTTCCTCAAGAGAAGGCAGAAGCGAAGGCGAAGGAGATGCTGAAACTGGTTGGTCTTCCTGAGTCCCTGTTATCTCGATCTCCCTTTGAACTAAGCGGCGGTCAAATGAGACGTGTGGCGATTGCAGGCGTTTTAGCGATGGAGCCAGAGGTGCTTGTGCTTGATGAGCCGACTGCTGGGCTGGATCCACGCGGGCGGAAGGAAATCATGGACATGTTCTATGACCTTCATCAAAAGGCAAACCTCACCACGATTCTTGTCACACACAGTATGGAAGATGCCGCTCATTATGCGGATCAAATGATTGTGATGCATAAAGGGACAGTGAAGGCGACAGGTACGCCGAGAGAGTTGTTTGCCAATCGTACAGACATGTCTTCGTTTGGTCTCGACCTCCCAGAAACGATTAAATTCCAGCAGACTGTAGAAGAAAAGCTTGGTATTACGTTTCCAAGGCCGCTTCTGACCATGGATGAAATGGCAGAAGCCTTAACAGCTCTTTATCAGGAGGACACGACATCATGATGGATAGTATGATTATCGGCAAATATGTGCCAGGTTCATCCTTTGTCCATCGTCTTGATCCAAGGACAAAGCTGTTATCAATTTTCTTTTTTGTTTTTATTGTCTTTTTTGCTAATAATTACATCACTTACGGGCTTTTAGGTGTCTTTACCATCCTTGTGGTGATGGTTTCTCAGGTGCCGCTATACTTTATTCTCAAGGGAATGAAGCCGATCCTATGGATTGTCCTGTTTACCTTTATTCTGCATATTTTCATGACAAAGGATGGCGCCTTGCTATTCCACTTTGGTTTTCTGAATATTTATGAAGAAGGTTTAAAGCAGGGAATATTCATTTCACTCCGTTTTGTCTATCTCATCATGATGACGACACTTCTTACGTTAACCACAACGCCTATAGAAGTGACAGACGGGATGGAGAAGCTGCTGCACCCATTCCGTAAAATCAAACTGCCTGTTCATGAGCTTGCTCTCATGATGTCCATCTCTCTTCGGTTTATTCCGACGTTATTAGAAGAGACGGACAAAATCATGAAGGCACAAATGGCACGAGGCGTTGATTTTACAAGCGGACCTTTAAAGGATCGCATGAAAGCCATCGTTCCTTTGCTTGTTCCGCTTTTCGTCAGTGCGTTTAAGCGTGCAGAAGAACTGGCGACCGCGATGGAAGCGAGAGGCTACCGCGGGGGAGAAGGACGGACGAAATACCGTCAGCTTGTCTGGGGCATGAAGGACACGTTCACGCTGCTTCTATTCATCCTGTTAACAGCACTCCTTGTGCTGCTTAGAAATTAGGTGATTCCTAGATGAAGGTCAAATGTACCGTATCCTACGATGGGACACATTTTAAAGGCTATCAGGTGCAGCCAGGGCAGCGAACCGTTCAGACGGAGATAGAGTCAGCCCTTGCAAGAATGCACAAACAGGATGAACTAATTCCGATTGTGGCTTCCGGCCGGACGGACAGCGGTGTCCATGCAAAGGGACAGGTCATCCATTTTGACACTCCGCTCTCGATCCCGATGGAGAGATGGCCTTTTGCCCTTAACAGCTTGCTGCCGGATGATATCCGTGTTCTAAAGGCTGAGGAGGTCGATGACTCGTTTCATGCCAGATTTGGTGTTGTTTCGAAGGAGTACCGTTATAAGGTCTCAACGGAAACGCACCAAAATGTGTTCACGAGACAGTATGCCTGCCACTATCCTTACCGGCTGGATATCGATAAAATGAGAAAAGCCGCTGAGCACCTGATTGGGACGCATGACTTTACAAGCTTTTGCGCGGCCAATACAGAGGTTCAGGACAAGGTGAGGGTTATTTATGCCCTCGAGTGGAAAAACGTCTCAGGCGGGCTTGAAATGCGTGTGAGAGGGAATGGTTTTTTATACAACATGGTGCGGATTATCGCTGGAACGTTGCTTGAAATCGGTTCTGGTAAATTTCACCCTGAGGAGATAAAAGCTATGCTTGCCGCCCGAAATCGCGAAGCGGCAGGCAAGACTGCGCCTAGTCACGGACTGTATTTATGGGAAGTTTTCTATGACAACTAAACCAGGTGTAACATGTTCTTGACACAGGAAGCAGAAAGTTATAAGATATCATATGGTATGTATTTCAACCCCACAAATAAGCCCCGGAAGACTTATCTTGTGTTTTGAAATAGAACGTAGCATTTGATTCAAGGAAAATTCATTGATTTATTTAGGAGGGAAACTCATGCGTACAACACCAATGGCGAACGCAAGCACAATTGAGCGCAAATGGCTAGTTGTTGATGCGGCAGGCAAGACTCTAGGTCGTCTTTCTACTGAAGTAGCATCACTTTTGCGCGGTAAGCACAAACCAACTTATACACCACACGTTGATACAGGTGATCACGTCATCATCATCAATGCTGAGAAAATTGAATTAACAGGTAAGAAATTGACGGACAAAATTTACTACCGTCACACGATGCACCCAGGCGGTTTGAAACAAAGAACTGCTCTTGAGATGCGTACAAACTACCCTGAGAAAATGTTGGAGCTTGCTATCAAAGGTATGCTTCCAAAGGGTCCACTAGGTCGTCAAATGTTCAAAAAATTAAATGTGTACCGTGGTTCTGAGCATCCACATCAAGCACAACAACCTGAAGTTTACGAACTTCGCGGTTAATTATAAGGGAGGTTAACAATTTGGCACAGGTTCAATATTACGGTACAGGTCGTCGTAAAAGTTCTGTAGCGCGCGTTCGCTTAGTTCCAGGTGAAGGCCGTATCGTCGTTAATAATCGTGAAATTACTGAATACATTCCATTCGCTGCTTTAATCGAAGACGTGAAACAGCCTTTGAACATCACAGAAACAGCTAACAGCTACGATGTTCTTGTAAATGTTCACGGTGGTGGATTCTCTGGTCAAGCTGGAGCAATTCGTCACGGTATCTCTCGTGCTCTTCTAGAAGTAGATCCTGAGTACCGTACACCACTTAAACGTGCTGGACTTCTTACTCGTGACCCTCGTATGAAAGAGCGTAAGAAATACGGTCTTAAAGGCGCACGTAGAGCTCCTCAGTTCTCAAAACGTTAATTCTATTACGTTTCTCAAAGGCTCTCAAGCTTATGCTTGGGGGTCTTTTTTTAGGCTCTAAAAAAATAGGAACACGAGAAATTTATTGCTGGTTATAATTCTATACCTTTGAAACTTTTGAGCGGTTTGATCTTTTAGAGTATCTGTTACGAATTTATAAATGTTTATAGTCATTGGATGCCTAATCGAGTCTGTACTTCTTTAATGCCTGATCCCGCTTCAAATAAACACTTAATATGAAAATAGGTCATTACTGCTAATGCCTCAGAGCGGATGTATTTTCCGTAATCAGCAGAGGTAAACTCACTGCTTTTCCTCACTAATGAGACAGCATTTTATTCCATAATTTGATGAGTTCTCGTGTAGCAAAACTCGCCAATTTTTGTTAGTCGATTTATGATGTATGGTGAGAGGAAAATAATTTATTTTTGCTATATACTTTGCCTAAAGGTCTTTGAATCACCTTTATTGACCACGTAAGTATGTTGAACTGGAGATGCGGGTCTACGTGACGTTATTAAATTATAGGTAGGTGCAAGAGTGAGTTTAGTGAAAATAGAGCCCATAAGTACACTTAATAATCGTGAGATAACTGAAATTTTTAAATGTGCTCCTCAAGGAGGTATGAGGCGCTCGCATGAAACGAATACCTTAGTTTTAGTATCGGATCATACAAAAGCATTGTATGAAGACCGATGGGACGGAAATGTTTTTCATTATACTGGTATGGGTAGAACGGGAGATCAGACATTGACATCTCAAAATAAAACTGTGGCTGAATCATTAAGTAATAAAGTGGAGATGCATTTATTCGAAGTGTTTGAAGCGAAGAAATATGTGTATCGTGGTGTAGTGAAACTAGCTGATGAACCATATCAAGAAGAGCAGCTAGATAATAATGACCAACTGCGGCAAGTATGGGTCTTCCCTCTTGTGTTGGCAGACGATCAAAAGATAATCATTCCAGATAAGTTGATAAAAAAGAAACAAGTGTTGAGGGAAAAGAAGGTAAGAAAACTGGATGAGAGCGTTTTAGAAAACAGAGCTAGAACCGCCAGAAGAAAAAGTAGTAAACGTAAGACTATCTCAACTACATATGAACGTGACCCATATGTTACAGAATTTGCAAAACGCTGGGCAAAGGGAGTTTGTCAGTTATGTGATCAACCGGCTCCATATTTAAATATGAATGGGGAGCCTCATTTACATACCCATCATATCAAATGGCTATCACGTGGTGGAGAGGATTCAATATACAACACTATTGCTCTTTGTCCTAATTGCCATGATAAAATGCATATTTTAGATTTGGAAGAGGACGTAAGAAAACTTCAAGAGAAAGTTTTAAAGTGCGTAGAAGTAGGCACAATCAAAATTTGAACCAATTGGCTCAGATTAATTTTGATCACATTTTGACACCAAATATACAGTACGACATTCATTTTTTTGCTGATGCAAAAATAGCCCGTTAAATTAGCGCGTCTCGCACTTCGTTAATCAATTTTATAGTGTATGGACGTTTTACAAAGGTTTGTTACAGACAAACCATATAAGAAAAGCATCAGCATCCTGCTGGTGCTTTTTTTATTTGTGTTTTTTTCTGTTTGGAAACATATAAAATAGGATCATAGCAAGGTTTTTGTTTAAAACACGAAGTCTATGGAGGGTGTCATATGAATCTAACAACAGAAAGGTGTATCATTCGATCATTTGCTGAGAATGATTGGCAGGATGTCTATGCATATACATCTGATCCGGCAGTGATGAAGTATATTCCAGAAGGTGTTTTTTCAAAAGAAAATGCGCAGGAATTTGTTAAAAATAATCGTCTTAAAAAAGCCAAGAATTTTGCTGTCCTATTAAAAGAGGATCAAACATGCATTGGGCATATCGCGTTTCATCCATACTTTGGTGAGCACACATATGAGATTGGCTGGGTCTTCAATCCTGCATATCAAAAAAAGGGCTATGCATCAGAAGCGGCTTATGCTGTCTTACATCATGGTTTTCACACACTGAATTTACATCGGATCATTGCCACTTGTCAGCCTGAAAATGTGCCATCATGGAGAGTGATGGAGAAATTGGGGATGAGGAGAGAGGGGTATTTTAAACAGTGTATACCCCAAGGAAATGAGTGGTGGGATGAGTTTTACTATGCCCTCCTACAAGAGGAATGGTTCGAGAAGAGGGCTTGATCAGTTTTTATGATATGAAGTACTTTGATGAAAAAGCAGCTGAACAAATCTTATATGAGAATTCTCTTAACTGGTATTTTGGTAAGTGAAAACAGTCTTCCATCCATCCTAGGAGGTGCTTTCATTGAATCTAAATCAATTGACATTTAGAGAAGCCGTGCAAGAAGATCTCGACAGGATCATTTTCATGCTTTCAGATGATAAGTTAGGTCAAAAGAGAGAGCGTTACACTCGCCCGTTATTAGAAAGCTATATCAAAGCCTTTCATTCAATCGATGCTGATCCAAATATTGAACTCATTGTTGCGTGTGACCAGGAAGAAGTAGTTGGTGTTCTTCAGTTAACCATGACGCCATTTCTTACACATCAAGGAGGATGGAGAGCATCCATCGAAGGAGTTCGGACGGCTTCGGCCCATAGAGGAAAAGGAGTCGGCTCGCTGCTTATAAAGTGGGCTATTCAACGCGCAAGCGACCGCGGATGTCATATGGTCCAGCTGACAACAGACAAACAGAGGCCAGAAGCACGCCATTTTTATGAGAAATTAGGGTTTGGAGCCACGCATGAAGGAATGAAGCTGCATCTGCCCCATGAATAAGGACATCAAGAAGCGGAGGATTCACGAACCTCTGCCTTTTTTGTGCCTTTATTTGAAATATTTGTTATATTAAACATGTAAATCCTCTGTTATTTGGAAAGGAGAAACATGTTACTCAAAATCGGTCTAGTTGTCATAGGTGTGGTCGTACTTTACGTGCTGGTTCAAGTCTTGCTGTATAAAAGAGATATGAAAAAAACGAAGGAAGATCTTTTGACATTTGTCACAAAAAACAAAAAGGACGTATCAGTGACAATCATTGAAAATGATGATGTGGTGTTAGAATGGAATGCTGATCAAAAAACACCACTTGCAAGTACGGTGAAATTAGTGGTTTTATTTCATTTTGTTAAAGCTGTATCCAGCGGCGGCATCAAGCTAGAGGAAAAAGTGGCATTGCCTGATATAGAGCGGTTTTATATTGATAGAACAGACGGTGGTGCGCACGTGTACTGGCTGGAGGTCAATGATTTTTCTGAGCATGCGACTTTATTAGATGTTGCCAAAGGGATGATGCAATTCAGTTCGAATGCTTGTACGGATTATTTGATTGACCGGCTGGGCTTAGAAAAGATCAATGATCAGATGAAACAAGCAGGTCTTACAGAACATGATGAACTTATGCCGCTGACGCCAATGATTTTGTGGTCCGCTTATGTATCTGATCATCGGCGGGATGCATTCAAGAAAATGAGCGGTATATCCGAAGAACAATACAAATCTCTAATGAATGAGATTTTTAATATCATGAAAAATGACCCAGAGCATAAAAAGGCGTTAGAAGAAAAAATGAAAAAAAAGAACTTATTAAGCTGGCGTATACAATCATTACTGACGCAAAAGATGACAAAGTCTACAACCAATGAATATACACATTTTATGAAACGTCTTCATGACGAGCTGTTAACAACAGAAGAAAAAAGTCTTTTTAGCCAAATCGTACTGGGAGAAACATTGAAAAAGGAAACAGATCAATATTTTTGGTATAAAGGCGGAGCAACATTGTTTGTTTTCACAGGTGCTTTATATCGAAGAACAGATACATCCTCTATCTCCATCTCTCTTTTTATCAATGATCCGAAAGCGAACAATTCTCACTGGATTGGGGAAGTATTCAACGAATTTATGCTTACTGCAGCAGTGGATCAAAACTTTCGACAACGATTGATTCAGGCTTTCATTACATAATTATCAAAAAAACAGAGGGATATCGCCCTCTGTTTTATTATTTCTGCATTGGAAACGTTTTGTATACATCTTGACGTTTCCCTTTTGACTTCACAACTCCATTAACCAGTTCCTTTTGCCAAAGCGCTGTATCGTCTTTGTACTTTTTAAAAGAGTGAAGGAGCTTTTTTTCTAGCTGTTTTCTTTTAAACGTGACGGACGGCTCATCTTTAGAGAACGTCCTAAGTGTTACTTGCTCTGCATTATCAAAATTTGTCATTCCGGTCGTTCACTGACCGTCATTTCCATTTACTGAACTGCATGTTTTGTTCAAACCAACGAACAATACAAAGAAAAAAGGAGTTCAGTTCATGGCAGAAGTGCTTTCATTTTATCAACTAAAAACAAAACGAGATGTCATGCTTGAAAAGAAGCTTTTGCGTACATTGTCTCTTCAACAAGTAACGGCTGCTTCCGAGAAATTCACAAAGAAGCTGTTTCCATTTGCAGATGATCCAGCGGGTATTATGAGTGATGGTTGCATCGATTTCGCCATTGAAGCTTTTTTAGCTGGCGGAAGATACGGTGAGTCGAGTAAATACGGCGAGTCGTTTGACGATATCAAAAAGCGATCCTCACAGGAGGAAGCTGAACTGATTGAAGAGCTCGCAGGGTGCTTGCAATCGTGGGGGAATATGTTCCAAATGGAGCGGAAGATGTCATGTTTATATCCATTTGCGAGAGATTTTTTAAGCATGTGGTGGCAGGAAGGCTTTCGTGAATCAGAAAAAAGACACAAGCTTCGGCTGCACTAAGCATATTTCCAGCCCTTGTCCCATATCTATAAAATAATGGTGTATGGGAGGGACAGGGATGAAAAGAAAGCTGAAGTGGACAGGGTTTTTAATTGGGTTTATTGTCCTCTTATTCTTATTCAGGTTTCAATTTCTAAATGATGATTCGTGGAAATCGTGGAATTTGCCTCTAAGCGGGAAGATCATCTATTTAGATCCGGGGCACGGCGGTCCAGATGGAGGGGCTGTGGGAGGGGAGCTGCTTGAGAAAGAGATTGCACTGGATGTATCCATGAAGATACGGGACTATTTGCAGGAGCAGGGCGCGCTTGTTCTCATGACCCGAGAGGATGATTCTGATTTATCATCAAAGAATACAAGGGGATATGCCCGAAAGAAAGCGGAGGATTTAAGGAACCGCGTAAAAGTCATCAATGAGTCTGAAGCAGACCTCTATTTAAGCATTCATTTAAATGCGATACCATCAAACAAATGGAGCGGGGCGCAGACGTTTTTTTATGGAAAGTATGAAGAGAATGAAAAGGCAGCGAAGTTTATTCAAGATGAATTACGCAGAAACCTTGAAAACACAGATCGTAAGGCGAAGCGGATCAACGGCATTTATTTAATGCAAAATGTCACAAAGCCAGGAGCTCTAGTGGAAATTGGATTTCTCTCCAACCCGAAAGAGGCTGGCCAGCTGGCAACACCTAAATATCAGGATCAAATTGCTGCCTCTATTTATAAAGGGATTTTAAGATATTTAACAGAGCAAAAAGAGCCACCTGAATAAGGGGCTTTTTCCTTTTGATCGCAGGCAAACAGGACAGACATTGTAAGGATATGTATGATATACTTGGGTTGTAAACGAATTCAATAAAGGGTGAGGTTCTGCTATGATCGGACAAGATGATGTGAGAAAACTAGTTGGGAAGATGGACGAACCTTTCCTTCATATACCGCTTGGTGAGCTGGATGCCATCAAGGAAATCAGCCTAAAGCCTGAGAAAGAGCATGTGAGCCTAAAAGTGGCCATTGCCAAAACAGGCACTGCTGAGCAGATGAAGCTGCAGCAAGACATCGTACAAGCCTTGAAAGCAGCAGGCGCTAACACAGTAGGACTTCGTTTTGAGGAACTGCCTCAGGAAACACTTGAAAAGTTTATGCCATCACAAGATGAAGAAGAAACCCTGCTTAACTCTAAAAATCCGCCTGAGTTCTTAGCGATTGCGAGTGGAAAGGGCGGCGTTGGTAAATCGACCGTTTCTGTTAACCTTGCTGTAGCGCTGGCTCGTCTAGGGAAAAAAGTCGGGCTGATTGATGCTGATATTTATGGCTTTAGTGTGCCGGATATGATGGGAATCACTGTCAGACCAACAGTTAAAGGGGAAAAAATCATTCCTGTGGAGCGCTTTGGTGTCAAAGTGATTTCAATGGGCTTTTTTGTTGAAGAAAATGCACCGGTTATTTGGAGAGGACCGATGCTTGGAAAAATGTTAAATAACTTCTTCCACGAAGTTGAGTGGGGAGAATTAGATTACTTACTATTAGACCTTCCGCCTGGAACAGGGGATGTAGCGCTTGATATTCATACAATGCTGCCTAGCTGTAAAGAAATCATTGTCACTACACCGCATCCAACGGCTGCCTTCGTTGCAGCAAGAGCAGGCGCAATGGCACTGCAAACAGATCATGAGGTGCTCGGGGTCGTTGAGAATATGAGCTATTATGAAAGCAAAAAAACAGGTGAAAAAGAATACGTCTTTGGAAAAGGCGGCGGGGACAAGCTGGCTGAAGAGCTGCGTGTATCAGTCCTTGGCCAAATTCCTTTAAGACAGCCTGATTGGAATGAGGATGATTTCGCGCCTTCTGTCTATGATGCGAGTCATCCGACAGGAGAAGTGTATCAACACATTGCGAATAAAGTCATTGAACAATTAGCAGTGAAAGCATAATGAAAGCCCGAGTGGATGAATGCCACTCGGGTGATGTTTAACTGTCGCTTCCTTGCGAGCCGGAATCACTGCCGCTTTCAGATGCTGCCTTTTTGAGCTCATCTTCAAATTTCTTCTTATAAAGAGGGCTGCTTAATGTTTCCGTAATGACTTTTTCTAAGTGCTTTCTAAACTCTTTGCTTTTTACCAGTTCACCGTATTTCTTTTCCATCTCAGGATCCTTGAGAATATCCATCATCAGCTGTTGATAGTCAGGATCCTTCATTAACTGTTTTAACATTCTTTCATGCTGTTGCTGCATGGATTTTGCGAAAGTCTCGGCAAATTTAGAATCCTCAAAGACCTTCTTCCAGAACTCTTTGCCTTTATCAGAAGTCAGTGTTTTCTCTATCGTTTTTTTCACAGTTTGTTCATCCATTACCAAAGCTTCATTCATTGCCTCGTCATTTAATAACTGTTGAATGGCCTTTTTACCGTCATCTGTCTTTAATATATCGACGACCATTTTTTTTGTTTCGTCATAGTCCATATTAGATGAGGATTGGGTTTTGGGAGCACAAGCTGTTAGAGATAAAAGAAGAAAACAGCTCATTATACGCAAGATGCCTTTTGACATACTGTGGCTCCTTTCGTTACATGTCTTACTTTTAATATGAATGTTTCACGTAAATTTATACATAACAAAAATAGGGGTTGGATCAATTCAATGAAAAGTCGGGATTTAGTTCGTTTTTTCTTCTCTGTGCTAGCTGTTGGAGCGGTCATTACAAGCGTGGTAGGTTTTGCACTGGAGTGGGGGAAATATCAGAAGCTTTTTATATCGTTTGAAATTCTAGAGATCGCATCTGTGTTGTTTTGGTTCATTGGTGTAGGGATGATCTTTAGTGTCATTAGCCAGATGGGGTTTGTTGTCTTCTTGACGGTGCACCGGTTTGCGTTAGAAATTTTCCGGTCACATTCTTTATGGAATACCATTCAGCTGTTTCTTGTGATTTTTGTGCTGTTTGATTTAGCTTACTTGCGATTTTTGTTTTTCGGGGAGAATGATTCATTTCTTCCATATTTGTGGCTGCCTTTATTTATCGGTGTGTTTGCATTGATCGTGGCTTACTTTAAACAGCAGCAGTCCTCTAAGAAAACATTTGTTTCTGCAATGTTTCTCATGGTTGTCATCACGTCGTTAGAATGGTTCCCGGCGCTCAGAGTCAATGAAGAGGACTGGCTGTATTTAATGCTATTCCCGTTATTAGGCTGTAATGCGTTTCAGCTGTTAGCTATGCCGCGGTTTTCAAAAGCGAAAGCTACTTAACTTCTGATGACTTTGTTTTCGTATTGGAGATCAGTTCGCCAACCGTCACATTTTTTAAATTCTTTTCTTTTATTTGTTTCAAAATAGCGGGTAAGGCTTGAGCGGTTTGGGTTGCTGAATCTGAGGCGTGAAGGAGTACAATGTCTCCGCTTTTCATTCGATCATTTACATTCTGAACAATCTGGTCGACGCCCGGATTCAGCCAATCCTGTGAATTGATGCTGTAATGAACAACGGTATAACCGTACTGTGTGGCAATTTTCAGTGCTGTTTCGTTAAACTGTCCAGTTGGCGGTCTTAATAGTTGAATGTCATCTAATCCAAGCTTTTGAAATGTATTTTGTGCACGGACAAGATCTTGCTTGATTTCACTATCTTCAAGCTGGCTATAATTTTTATAAGCATAGCCGAGGCTTCCAATTTGATGGCCGTCCTCCCTAATTTGTTTCACGATATCAGGATGACGCTCAGCCCAAGAAGCAGACAGAAAGAAAGTGGCGTTCTTTATACCGTACTCTCGAAGGACATTTAAAATAGGAACAGCCTTCTCATCCCCCCAGCCAATATTAAAAGTGAGAGAGACATGTTTTGATGAAGTCTCTCCTTTATAAATGGCTCGGGGTCCATGTTCAGTTTTAAATACCGACAGCGGCGGTGCCTTTTGTACATAAAAAAAGGTTGCAGCTGCAAGGGCTGCTACAAGAATAATGACAACTTGCTTCAGCCGTTTAATAGGCAACACATATAATCGACTCAATTCAAACACTCCTGCCTTGTCCAAGATTGTTACTTGATTGTATGCAGGACAAGGGTTTAAGATGCTTAATAAAACTATTTCGAAAAAAGTTTTGAAAAGGCGTTGACCAATAGAATGTTTTCGTGATATATTATTAATCGTCGCTGACACACAGTGACAAACACAAAACGCTTCGGGAAATAAACTTGAAAAAAGTTGTTGACATAAGATGAAGCGAAATGTTATATTATTAAAGCCGCTAAGAACGGCGAAGATGATCTTTGAAAACTAAACAAGACAAAACGTACCTGTTAATTCGAGTTTTTATAAAAAAATCCTATGATACTTCATAGGTAGTCAGTCAAACTGGCGAAAAGCAAAACTTCGGTTTTGTACTTTTT
>NZ_JANGFM010000008.1:0-55318 GCF_046566805.1 Bacillus sp. BD48
GTTCCCATACCGAACACGGAAGTTAAGCTCTTCAGCGCCGATGGTAGTTGGGGGTTTCCCCCTGTGAGAGTAGGACGCCGCCAAGCTTCTATAAGGATCAGTTCCATGCGGAACTGGTCTTTTTTGTTTTTTAAGAAAAGGAACAAACACTCGATCTGACATGGATACATATACTAAACTACCATCTAAAACATTCTTAATTTTGTATACAATTGAAAGCGCTAGGGCATACTGAAGCTATAAGTGGAGGTGTCACAATGAGCAAAAAAGAGCGGGAAGCGATTTGTTTGATTTGTGAAGAGAAAAAAACAAAGGGAATTTATTTATATCATCAGTTTTTGTGCCGAGAATGTGAGCGAAAGTTAATTTCTACATCGACCTCGGATCCTAGCTATGCCGATTATGTTAGAAAGCTTAAAAATCTTCATACGCCGCCTTTGTATTCATAGACCATTAGATGGTCTTTTTTTATGGGCCATGAAGGATTGGGCCTGTTTTTTGGAACTTAGTTTGGACATCATCCGTAATTAATAATAAGATAAACAGAGAGCCTGATTATTCATAGGAGTCGATGAACATGAAATCAATTTTTTATACATTTATATGGGCCATCCTCTCTACTTTTTTTTCGCTTGTGATTTTAACCGTCAGTATTGGGGTTTTCCATCATCATGCTGGATTATCGATACTGTATGCGATGATGGGGTGGGGCGTGATGTTTGCAGGGAGCAGATGGGTTGCTTTCCAGTTGTTTTTAAAGAAACACGGACTGTCTCGTAGTGATTATGTATATATCAAACAACATTTAAAAGAAGCAGGACAAAAGCTCGTACGTTTAAAGAAGGCTTTATTTGCTGTGAAGAACGTACAGACGATCAAACATAATTATGAAATTCTTCGACTTGCACGACGAATCTATACGATTACAAAAAAAGAGCCGACCCGATTTTATGATGCACAGCGTTTTTATTTCGAAAGCTTGGATTCTGTCGTTGAACTAACTGAAAAATATGCACTATTATATAATCAGCCTGATCGCAGTCATGAGCTGGAAATGACACTGAGCCAAACTCGAGTGACGCTGACAGAGTTGCAAAAGCAATTGACGAATGATTTGCAGCAAGTATTAGGAAGAGACATAGAAGCCCTTCATATTGAGCTTGAAGTGGCAGATAAAATGATAAAGAAATAATGAAAGGAGTCAAACGTAATGAAATCAGAAGATCACATCCCAACACCATCTGCTTCCACTACAGATCTTCAGTTTCAGGTGTTTGATACCTTATCTGATGAGGAGAAACAAGAAGCCTTGCAGCGCGCTGTGCAGATCCCTGACAATCCGCAAAAGCTGCTTTTCTATGGTACACGTGTTCAGGAACGATTGATGGAGCAATCACAACAAATGATGAAATACGTTGAGAAAAAAGATATCGATCAAATAGGAGACGTGCTTGAGGCTTTTTTGCAGCAGCTGCATATAGTAGAACCTGAGGATTTACTGCCAAAGAAGCAGGGCTTTTTTTTGAAGTTGTTTCAGCGGGAGAAGCGTTCTACTCAGGAAATCATATCGCGTTTTCAACATGCAAAATCACAGATCGAGAGATTATCAGCAAGGCTTCGTTACGCAAAAGGCGGATTAATCTCGGACCATATGTTATTAGAGCGTTTATTTGAAGAAAATCAAACTTATTTCCAAGAGATGACGCTGCAGGTTGCAGCAGTTGAAGCGAAGATGACAACTTTAGAGAAGCAGATCATATCAGAAACGGAGCAGACTGGTAATCGGACTATAGAGGAGCAATTGATGAGTCAGGAAGTCAATGCAGAAGATTATATGGAGAGGCTGAAGGAACGGAAACATGATTTGCTGCTAAGCCGGCAAATTGCGTTGCAATGTAATGCCCAAATTCGAATGATCCAGCATACAAATCATACATTGGCTAATCACATTCAATCCACTGTTTCTGCATCTATTCCTCTATGGATCAACCAAATGTCGATTGCGTTAACGCATATTCAGCAGCGTGCCAATTCAGCTCTTGAGAATCGAATTCAAAAAACATATGAAAAGGTATCAAAGCAGCAGGGGGAGCTTCTTGAAGAGGCAGCTTTTGCACCTATAGATACGTTGAAAAAGGTTCAACGCCAATTAGCCGAAACCTTACAGGAAACGTTACAGGTGAAAGAGCATGGAAGCCAAGAGCGAGTTCGATTGAAAAACAGCATGTATGAGGCAGAACAGCAGCTGACGAATCATCAACCAATAAAGGAATGAGAATCCATCTTTCGGTTCCTTTGTATGAACGTTATAATAGACATAAGATATCGTTAAAGTGAAAAGGGTCGATTTGTTTGAAAACACCTTTATATACAGCATTAGCACAACATGCGGAAAAGAAGCCTTATTCTTTTCACGTTCCAGGACATCACAATGGAGATGTCTTTTTTGATGAGGCACGGTCTTATTATGAGTCCATTCTTCAGCTGGATGTAACGGAGCTTGAAGGATTAGATGATCTCCATCATCCAACTGGTGTGATTCAAGAGGCTGAACATTTATTGGCAAAGCTATATGGATCAGATCAAAGCTTTTTCCTTGTGAATGGGACAACTGTCGGAAATTTAGCGATGGTGATGGCAGCCTGTCGTGCGGGAGATGAGATTTTCGTCCAGCGAAATTGTCATAAGTCTGTTTACCATGCGATTGAGCTTGCAGAAGCAACGCCTATTATGGTAGAAGCTGAGGTAGACCCCCACCTGCATGTTCCAACACATGTGACGGATGAAACAGTAAAGAAAGCCATAGCAAAACATCCTAATTGCCGGGTGATCGTTTTGACTTATCCGAACTACTATGGGCATGCAGCTGATTTATCAAAACTGATTCACATGTGCCACGAAGCGGGTATGATCGTTTTGGTCGATGAGGCACATGGTGCACATTTTGTATTAGGAGGCGCTTTTCCTCCATCTGCTCTTTCCTATGGAGCTGACGTGGTGGTACAATCAGCACATAAAACCCTTCCGGCCATGACGATGGGATCCTACCTTCATCTTCAGGGGGGGCGAATGGATGCCAAACGCTTGAAAACATTCCTCACGATGCTTCAAAGCAGTTCTCCATCCTATCCAATTATGGCCTCATTAGATGTGGCAAGAGCTTATGTCGAGGAGATCAAGGAAAAAGGGATCTTGGATGGAATCATGAAAGGGCTGGCAGAGCTGAAAAATGAGTTCAATCGTATACCTCAGCTTGAAGTGGTCGAGTCTGAATTGCTTTCTAACGATCCATTAAAATGTGTTATTCGATCAACAAAAGGGCTGACTGGTTATGAACTAAAACGAGTGCTTGAATCAGTGGAAGTTCACCCAGAGCTTGCGGACGAACATCAGGTTTTACTTGTCTTTGGTTTAGAACAGAAGAAGGATATACCTTTTAAACGAATAGAGCAGGCCCTTAATCAAAGTGATTCATTGCTCAAAGGAAAAGATCATATCCAACATGAGGCGCTGGCTATTGAGAACGATGAGCATAGACAGGATATAGAAGCCGTTTCATTTGAACATGCAGTAGGCCGGGTTAGTGCAGAATCGGTTATTCCATATCCACCGGGTATTCCTTTGATCGTTAAGGGAGAGCGTATTGAAATTGAGCAAATTGCGGCTTTAAGCCGTTTGCTTGGACATCAGGTTCATGTTCAAGCCAGTCAGGTGATACATCAGAGAAAATTATATGTTGATATAGAAGAGGAGACACTATGAGCGGTATGTTTATTACGTTTGAAGGGCCGGAGGGTGCCGGAAAAACGACAGTGATTCAGAAAGTGTATGAAGAAATGGAACGCCAAGGTTATGCAGTGATGGCCACTCGTGAGCCTGGCGGCATTGACATTGCAGAGCAGATTCGTGAAGTCATTTTAAATGAAAAAAACACAAAAATGGACGCAAAAACAGAAGCTTTGCTGTATGCAGCTGCAAGAAGACAGCATTTGGCTGAAAAGGTAGAACCGGCATTACAGCGCGGGCAGACAGTTTTATGTGATCGTTTTGTCGATAGCTCCCTTGCTTATCAAGGCTATGCGAGAGGGCTTGGGATTGAAGAAGTAAAGTCAATTAACGACTTTGCTATTAATGGCACGATGCCGCAAATGACCATTTATTTTTCTATTACACCTGAGGAAGGGCTAAAGCGAATTGATGCCAACCAGGGAAGAGAAAAGAATCGATTAGACATGGAGACGCTGAATTTCCACCAGCTGGTCAGAGAAGGCTATGAACTGCTTATTGCACAATCACCAGAACGATTCCGTGTAGTGGATGCGTCTCAGCCGATGCAGGCTGTCTATGAAGAAGTCCTTCAATTGATTCAGGACACATTAAAGCAAAATCAAATATGACCTAATTCCCAATCGTTGTTATAATATAGAGGAAGACATCGGCATGTCATCTGTGCCTAAAATAAAGGAGGCCAATCAAATGAAATTAATTGTTGCCGTTGTACAGGACCAAGATAGCAGCAAGTTGTTGAAAATATTGACTGAACATCATTTCGGCGTGACAAAATTAGCTTCAACTGGTGGGTTTTTAAAGTCTGGGAATACGACTTTTATTATTGGTTGTGATGATGTCCGGGTGGATAAGGCATTACAGCTTATAAAAGAAAATTGCCGTAAACGTGATCAAATGATCGCGCCCGTATCCCCAATGGGTGGAAATGCAGATTCATACGTACCATACCCTGTTGAGGTTGAAGTTGGCGGAGCTACTGTCTTTATTCTGCCAGTTGAACAATTTCATCAATTTTAAGGATGGGTTGCTGTGAAAATTAATCAAGATATGCGGCTGCGTTTAGAAAAGCGTGAACTTCAAGCGATGAAAGGAAGCCAGACATCTGCCTCCTTTAAAGCTTCGATGGAGACGCAAAGCGGCAAACTGCGCTTAGAACAGCTGACGGTCATGCTGAGTGATATCGAAGTGTTCGGTAAAAAGCTCGCAAAGTCACGAAACCTAAAGGACTTGGCTAAGTTTAAAGGACTGGTGAAGCGCTTTGTGAAAGAGACAGTCGATAATGGTTTAAATATAGAAACATCAAGGAGCTTTGACATTTATGGCAACACACGTACACTCGCTTTAGTCAAAGCGCTGGATGAAAAGCTGATTGAATTAACAGAGGATATGATGAATCAAGAGAAACCATCTATTGATTTGCTTGAACGTATTGGAGAAATAAAAGGTTTATTGATTAACCTTTACACATAGAGAGTGATAACATGGCAATTAGCTGGGATGACATGAATGATTTGCAGCCGCGCGTCATGCGGCTGATTTTTAATAGTATTGATAAAGACCGACTTGCGCATGCCTACTTATTTGAAGGAAAAAAAGGGACAGGAAAACTGGATGCAGCGATGCTTTTGGCTAAGAGCTTCTTTTGTTTGGAATCAGGAGTGAAACCATGTGAATCCTGTCAAAACTGCAAAAGGATTGCATCAGGAAACCATCCCGATTTACATCTTGTACAGCCTGATGGCCAATCAATTAAGAAGGCGCAAGTGCAGGCACTGCAGGAGGAATTTACAAAAGCAGGTGTAGAATCTCACCGGAAAATGTATATTATTCTTCATGCGGACAAAATGACGGTCAATGCCGCGAACAGTTTATTGAAGTTCCTAGAGGAGCCTAATCGGGAAACGATGGCGGTTTTAATCACTGAGCAATCGCATAAAATGCTGGATACGATTATTTCAAGATGCCAGATGCTCAGCTTTCAGCCGCTGCAGCCACAATCCTTGGAGCAGCAGCTTTTACAAGAAGGCGTATCTCAGCATCTCGCAAGGCTTTTGTCGAATTTAACCAATAATTTAGCAGAAGCACTCGAATTAAGTCGAAATGATCAGTTTGCAGAGTCTAGAGCGAAAGTGATAAAATTGTATGAAGTCTTACACCAGCGAAAAGAACATGCATTTTTTTATATACAGGATCAATGGATGCCTTTTTTCAAAGAGAAAGACCTTCAAGAAACAGGTCTGGATATGCTTTTATTTATATATCGTGATGTATTGTCGATTCAAATAGGAAATGAAGATAAAGTCATTTATCAAGACTTATTCCAGACAATGAAGCAGCATGCGCTGCATTCCACACAGCAGATGGTGACCAGCCAGATCCTTGCTGTACTAGAAGCGAAAAAGAGACTTCAATCCAACGTGAATGCCCAAGGGCTGATGGAGCAATTGGTGTTGATGTTGCAGGAGGGATAAGCTTGTACAACGTAATTGGTGTTCGCTTTAAAAAAGCGGGCAAAATCTATTATTTCGATCCTAATGGATTTCATATAGAAAATGATAGTTGTGTCATTGTAGAAACGGTCAGAGGGGTTGAGTACGGGCAAGTGGTCATCGCCAACAAAAAAGTAGATGAACACGATGTGGTTCTCCCTCTGCGTAAAGTCATTCGTGTAGCAGACGAACGAGACCGGCTCATCGTTGAGGAAAACAAAGAAGCAGCGATGACAGCCTTTGATACATGTCTTCAGAAGGTAAGTGAACACGGGCTAGAAATGAAACTCGTTGATGTTGAATTTACATTTGACCGAAACAAGGTCATCTTCTACTTCACAGCAGATGGCAGAGTCGATTTCCGTGAGCTGGTGAAGGATCTTGCATCAATCTTCAAAACGAGAATTGAACTTCGCCAGATTGGCGTAAGAGACGAGGCAAAAATGCTTGGCGGCATTGGTCCTTGCGGGCGTATGCTTTGCTGTTCGACATTCTTAGGAGACTTTGAACCAGTGTCTATTAAGATGGCAAAGGATCAAAATCTATCGTTAAATCCTACAAAAATTTCAGGACTTTGCGGCCGTTTGATGTGCTGCTTGAAATATGAGAATGATGAGTATGAAACAGCGAAAGAACAATTACCGGATATCGGCGAAACGATTCAGACGTCTAATGGCTCTGCAAAGGTAGTAGGGCTCAACATTTTAGAACGAATTTTGCAAGTTGAATTAACCGGGCAAGAAAAAGTGATAGAATATACATGGGAAGAATTATTACAAGAAGGCGTTGTATCTGCACAAACAACTGAGTAACGAGGTGTGCCACCTTGGATAAAAAGGAACTATTTGATACGGTGATTAATTTAGAAGAACAAATCGGTTCTCTTTATCGCCAGTTAGGTGATTTGAAAAATCATATCGGTGAAGTGATTGAAGAAAATCATCAGCTGCAGATGGAGAATCAGCACTTGCGTGAACGTCTGGATCAGTCCGATCGAGACAAATCGTCTGAGGCAGAGAATGATTCTGCCCAGAAGCCAAGTCATTCTGATATAGGAGAAGGTCATGATAACCTGGCCCGGTTATATCAGGAGGGCTTCCATATTTGTAATGTACATTATGGAAGCATTCGTAAAGAGGGAGACTGTTTGTTCTGTCTGTCATTTTTAAATAAAAAATGAGAAAAGGCTTCCGCTGAATCGGGAGCCTTTTTCACAGGAAAAGAAAGGATACATCATGGTTTCGTTAAGAGAAGATGAACGTTTAGATTACTTGCTCGCCGAAGATATGAAGATTATACAAAGTAAAACTGTGTTTGCCTTTTCGTTGGACGCAGTGTTATTAGCTAAATTTGCGTATGTACCGATCCAAAAAGGGGAGATCATAGATCTTTGTACCGGAAATGGCATCGTGCCATTGCTGCTTTCGACTCGATCTAAGGCCTCGATTACGGGTGTTGAAATTCAAGACCGGCTGTTTGATATGGCAAAAAGAAGTGTGGAGTATAATCAACTAGAGCATCAGATTGAATTGATTCATGGTGATTTGAATGATATGCCAAAACGGTATGGAAACCACAAAGTAGACGTGATTACTTGTAATCCGCCATATTTTAAAACTCCTTCTAAAGATGAAATCAATGAAAATGAGTATTTGGCGATCGCACGACATGAAATTCATTGTACATTAGAAGATGTCATTCGTGTTTCTTCCACTTTGCTGAAACAAGGAGGCAAACTGGCAATGGTTCACCGCCCTGGGCGCCTGCTTGAGATTGTTGAAATAATGAAGAAATATCGAATTGAGCCGAAACGAATTCAATTTGTTTATCCGAAACAAGGAAAAGAAGCGAACACCATTTTAGTGGAAGGGATGAAAGATGGAAAGCCGGATTTGAAAATCCTACCGCCACTTTTTGTTTATGGAGAAGACCAAGAGTATACTGAAGAAATCAGGACGATACTGTATGGAGAAGCATGATCATTATTTCTATGTATTAAAATGTGCAGATGGCAGCCTGTATGCGGGTTATACAAATGATTTACAAAAAAGACTGATGACCCACAATAGTGGAAAGGGAGCAAAGTATACAAGAGCGAGACGGCCAGTTGAGCTTTTTTATCATGAATGTTTTGCAACCAAAAGAGAAGCCATGCAGCAAGAATATCGTTTCAAAACGTGGACGAGGAAAAAGAAAGACATTTATATAGAAGAAATGCGAATGGAAAAGGAGGCGGCACATGAAAAAGACACAGAAAAGCTTTGATGGTCAATCTGGCATGGGCATTCTTTATCTCGTCCCAACCCCGATTGGAAATCTAGAAGATATGACGTTCCGAGCGATACAAACATTAAAAGATGTAGACTATATTGCCGCAGAAGATACAAGGCAAACGAAAAAGCTGTGTCATGTATACGAGATTGATACACCCTTAACGAGTTATCATGAGCATAACAAGGACAGCAGCGGCCACAAGTTAATCGAATGGCTAAAAGAAGGGAAAAATATCGCACTCGTGAGTGATGCCGGTTTACCGACGATTTCAGATCCAGGGGCTGAAGTGGTTCGAGATTTTACTAGCATCGGAGGCTATGTCATTCCGTTACCTGGCGCCAATGCTGCACTAACGGCACTCATTGCATCAGGAATCGCGCCTCAGCCATTTTTCTTTTACGGATTTCTCGACCGTCAAAAAAAAGAAAAGAAAAAGCAGCTTGAAACCTTGAAGAAACGCCAAGAAACGATCATTTTCTATGAAGCGCCCCATCGATTAAAAGAAACGCTGACTTTGATGAAGGAAGTGTGGGGGAATCGGAACATCGCAATTACGAGAGAACTGACGAAAAAATTCGAAGAGTTTATCCGTGGAGATTTAGAGTCTGTGCTGACATGGACTGCGGAGAATCAAATCCGAGGTGAGTTCTGTCTTGTGGTACAAGGGAATGATCAAGCTGAAGAAGAGCTGAATGAAGAAGCATGGTGGACGTCCTTATCTGAAAAAGAACATGTGATCCATTACATAGAGGAAGGATTAACGTCGAAGGAAGCCATTAAACGTACAGCTGTTGAACGTGGTGTGCCAAAGCGCACGATATACGATGCCTATCATATTGAACAATAAAGAAAGGTTCTTGCAAACGGTGCAAGAACCTTTTTTATATGAACCTTATTTTTGTAATTGAAGTTGGTTTTGGATTTCGTTAATGATTTGCTCTGCACCTTCACGGCTAAGAACTAATTTACCATTAGCAAGCTTAAGGTTATCGTCTGATACTTCACCTGTTACTTGGCAAGTCATATTTGGTTTATATTTTTTTAGGATAATTTTTTCATCATCAACATAAATTTCCAAAGCGTCTTTTTCAGCGATTCCTAGCGTACGGCGAAGTTCGATTGGAATCACCACGCGTCCTAATTCGTCAACTTTACGTACAATACCTGTAGATTTCATCTTCATTCTCCTCCCAAAAAGAACTTATTCTTAAAATAATATTATCTTCGTCATTATTCGACAAATTCCTTACATTCCTAGCATAACAAGGTTTCCATAAATCGTCAATCATTTTGTTTACTATTGTTTGTAAAATATGACTCTTAAAGTCAAAAGACCTTGAAACTACTGATGTATAAGGATTTTGCAGGCTTTTTCTATGAAAATTTAAGAAATGACGAGTTCAGATTAACAAGACTTTTGCCCTAATTTAGCCAATTGTAAATCTGGAAATAGATTTCATACGACAATATTCGACAAAATGTCGACGGGTTTGTCGTTTTTTTCGAAAAACTCATCTTTTTCGATCATTTCATCTCGTTCTATGTATATATGCTTGATCTTAAAGGCTAAGATGGTATCATAGAGAAAGCACAAGTGCAAAATTGAATGAATTGATCTGACACATTTTCATGTAATGATGATAACCGCTCTCGTCCATTGGGCGGGAGTTTTTGACATTTACACACACGCAGGAGGTTCCGACATGCCAGAAAAGAAAAAAACGTTTTATCTGACAACACCTATTTACTATCCGAGCGGAAAATTACATATTGGACATGCTTATACGACAGTAGCAGGAGATGCTATGGCTCGTTATAAACGTCTTCAAGGCTATGATGTGATGTATTTAACGGGTACAGATGAGCACGGACAAAAAATTCAGCAAAAAGCTGAAGAACAACATATCACACCGATCGAGTATTTAGATCCAGTCGTAGAAGACATTCAATCATTATGGAAGAAACTCGACATTTCGAATGATGACTTCATTCGTACTACGGAAAAAAGACATACGAAAATCATTGAGCAAGTCTTCCAAAAACTGCTTGATCAAGGCGATATTTATTTAGATCAATATGAGGGCTGGTACAGTATTCCTGATGAGACATTCTATACAGAAACACAGCTCGTTGATGTTGAGCGTAATGAGAAAGGGGAAGTCATTGGCGGGAAAAGCCCTGACAGCGGTCACCCTGTTGAATTAATTAAAGAGGAATCCTATTTCTTCCGCATGAGTAAGTATGCGGACCGTTTGCTCGATTATTACGAAAAAAATCCATCGTTTATTCAGCCTGAATCAAGAAAGAATGAAATGATTAATAACTTCATTAAACCAGGTTTAGAGGATTTAGCAGTATCAAGAACAACCTTTGATTGGGGAATTAAAGTTCCTAACAATCCAAAACACGTCATTTATGTATGGATTGATGCGTTATTCAACTATTTAACTGCGATTGGCTATGGAACAGATCAAGATGAAAAATATAAAAAATATTGGCCAGCCAACGTACATCTCGTAGGAAAAGAAATTGTACGCTTTCATACGATTTATTGGCCGATTATGCTGATGGCATTAGATCTGCCTCTGCCGAAACAAATTTTCGCACACGGCTGGCTGCTCATGAAAGATGGCAAAATGTCTAAATCAAAAGGGAATGTGGTAGATCCGGTCACATTAATTGATCGCTATGGCCTCGATGCCCTTCGTTATTATCTGCTTCGCGAAGTACCATTTGGTGCGGATGGTGTGTTTACACCAGAAGGATTCGTGGAACGTGTAAACTATGACCTTGCCAATGATTTAGGTAATTTGCTTAATCGTACAGTTGCGATGGTGCAAAAATATTTTGACGGCACTTTAAGCAGCTATAAGGGTCCTGTTAATGAGTTTGATGAGGAACTGAAAGCAGTAGCTGAGCAAACAGTCAAAGCCTATGAAGAGGCGATGGAAAACCTTGAATTCTCTGTGGCTCTTTCAAATGTTTGGACATTAATCAGCAGAACCAATAAATATATTGATCAAACAGCTCCATGGGTGCTGGCAAAGGATGAAACAAAACGAAAAGAACTGCATTCTGTTATGTATCATTTAGCAGAATCACTTCGAATCACAGCAGTACTCTTAACGCCATTCCTAACGAAAACACCTGAGAAAATCTTCTTCCAGCTTGGAATTGAAGAAGAGAAGCTCAAAAGTTGGGATAGTATCCTATCATTTGGTGCGATTCAACAAGCGACGGTACAAAAAGGAGAGCCTTTGTTCCCGCGTTTAGAGGTTGAAGAAGAAGTAGCCTACATTAAAGAAAAAATGCAGGGAAGTGCACCTAAGGCAGAAGAAGAGAAAGTGGAAATCGAAGAAACGGAATTACCTGAGCTGGGAGCAGAAATTGCATTTGATGATTTCTCAAAAGTCGATCTTCGAGTTGCACAGGTATTGGAAGCAGCTCCAGTTAAAAAAGCGGATCGTCTCTTAAAGCTTCAGCTTGATTTTGGATTTGAAAAAAGACAAATAGTTTCTGGGATTGCCAAGCACTATCAACCAGAGGAATTAGTAGGGAAGAAACTCGTTTGCGTAGCGAATCTTACACCAGTTAAACTCAGAGGGGAAATTTCCCAGGGAATGATTTTAACAGGAGAAACTGGCGGGAAATTGCAGGTTCTTGAAGTAGATCAATCTCTAGCAAATGGAACAAAAATTTTATAAATCAACAAAGGTGTTCCACGTGTAACATTTCGTCGAACACCTTTTGTTTTTTAGGAGAATTGTCGAAAGGAGCAATCAACCATGTTATTTGATACACATGCCCACTTAAATGCCGAACAATACAATGAAGATTTAGAGCAGGTGATCGAAAGAGCGAAAAGCGAAAAAGTTGAGAAAATCGTGGTGGTAGGGTTTGACCGCCCAACAATTACGAGAGCGATGGAGTTAATTGAAGAGTATGATTTCATATATGCAGCTATCGGCTGGCATCCAGTCGATGCTATTGATATGACAGATGAGGATTTGGCTTGGATCAAAGATTTATCTCAACACGAAAAAGTGGTAGCGATTGGAGAAATGGGTCTGGATTACTATTGGGACAAGTCGCCAAAAGATGTGCAAAAGGAAGTCTTTAGACGCCAAATTGCTCTTGCGAAGGAAGTGAATCTTCCAATCGTTATTCATAATCGTGACGCAACGGAAGATGTCGTGACGATTTTAAAGGAAGAGGGAGCAGCTGAGGTTGGAGGTATTATGCACTGCTTTACTGGCAGTCTGGAAACTGCAAAAGCGTGTATGGAGATGAACTTTTATATTTCATTCGGTGGACCCGTGACATTTAAAAATGCCAAAAAGCCAAAGGAAGTTGTAAAGGAGATACCAAGTGACCGGCTTTTGATTGAAACAGACTGCCCATACTTAACGCCCGTGCCATTTAGAGGGAAACGTAACGAGCCAAGTTATGTGAAATATATCGCAGAACAGATTGCGGAGCTGAGAGAAATCAGCTTTGAAGAGCTTGCTGAATTGACAACAAAAAATGCAAAAAAAGTTTTCCGTATAAACTGACAGTATATGATGTCAATCCTTGTTTAAGCTTGTCCAATTGTGAAACATAACGAAAAAGTTCTACACGTTTGCGCCTCCTCATAGGATAAGTTGTCGATAAGTCTTTCTTCCCTTCCTTCCATAAATCTCCCATAATAGGTTTACAATCGAGCATTTTTGTACAGTGGGTGGAAGGGTTGACAGGTTTTGAGATACTCTATATAATCTCTCCGAGGAGAAGGAGGCGTTTTTCATCGTACAAAAAATGAAAAATCTGTTTTCTGTTAAGCTAGGAAAAGGCAAGGTTTTATTACTAGTTGTTTGCTTGCTTTTAGCTGGGACTGGAACGGCTTACGGTGCGCATGAGCTCACTAAGCAGTCTATTACCATTTCAATCAATGGTAAAGAGAAGACAATTCGTACACATGAAGAGACAGTAGCTCAGCTGCTTTCAGACCTTGGAATAAGGACCAAGGCGGAGGATCATATCTCTCCAAGTCTAAATACAAAAATTCAAGACAACATGAACATTGTGTATGATGCGGCTATACCGGTTCATCTGACCCTAGACGGGAAAGAGAAAACGATATGGACTACAGATCAGACGGTTGGAGCATTATTGAAGAATGAGAAGATAGATATTGGGAAGCACGATCAAGTAACTCCAGGAAAGAATGACAAGTTAAAAAAGGATATGAATCTTGTGGTTCAGCAGGCCTTCCAGGTCAGCTTAAATGATGGAGGAAAAGATAAAAAAGTGTGGACCACTTCGACTACGGTCGCTGACTTTTTAAAGCAACAAGAGCTGAAGCTCAAGAAGCACGATAAGATCAAGCCTGCGTTACATAGTAACCTTTCTAAAAAGAGCGCAGATATTAAGATCACTCGGGTGGAAAAAGTCACCGATGTAGTGGAAGAGAAAATTGCTTTTGATACCAAACATAAAAAGGATCATTCTCTTGAAAAAGGAAAAGAGAAGGTGCTTAAAAAAGGTGAAGAAGGTAAATTGAAGAAGCACTATGCCATTGTGAAAGAAAACGGCAAAGTGGTGTCTAAAGAATTGATTAAAGAAGTGACCGAAAAAGATAGTAAGGACCGTTTAGTGGCGATTGGTACACAAGTGACCAAAAAGGAGCCTACAGCGTCCCCTGCGGTTTCACGAAGCAATGAATCGTCAGGAAAAGAATTTTATGTGGCGTCAACAGCCTATACAGCGAGCTGTGCTGGATGTACGGGCAGAACGTCTACAGGCTTTGATTTAAAAGCAAATCCGGGTGCAAAGGTCATAGCAGTTGATCCGAGTGTCATTCCGCTGGGCTCAAAAGTGTATGTGGAAGGCTATGGATATGCCGTTGCATCAGACACTGGATCTGCTATAAAAGGGAATAAAATTGATGTGTTCGTCCCAAGTAAGTCGGCAGCTTATCAATGGGGAAATAAACGAGTGAAGATTAGAGTACTCAAATAAACACATCAAATCATTTATATGAACAGAGGGCTTTGCGCACCCTCTGTTTTTTTGGTTATAATAGAAGCACTGTTTTCTAATTAATTAGACGCAAAAGCAGCATGAAAGGTTTCGTTTTTTTAACCAAAAAATGTAGATTGTTTTTGCAAGCGGAGGAATACATGAAAATCAAAGAAATCATTGTGGTGGAGGGTCGTGATGACACTGCCAGAGTGAAAATGGCGGTGGATGCAGATACGATCGAAACAAACGGATCTGCCATTGGCGATACAGTCATTCAACAAGTGCGTCTTGCTCAGGAGACGAGAGGAGTCATTATTTTAACAGATCCCGATTTTCCTGGTGAGAAGATCCGTAAAACCATCGCAGAGGCGGTTCCTGGCTGTAAGCACGCTTTTTTGCCAAAACATCTTGCGAAGGCGAAGCGGGATAAAGGAATTGGTGTCGAGCATGCTTCCTTGGACAGTATTCGGGAATGTCTTGCCCATGTCCATGAAGAAATGGAAGAATCGGAAAGTGACATTACATTAGACGATTTATTTGACGCAGGCCTTATCGGAGGCGAAGCATCGAAACGCCGCCGTGAACGACTAGGTATGCTTTTAAATATAGGATATACCAATGCGAAGCAGCTCCAAAAGCGCCTTCACATGTTCCAAATAACCAAACATGATTTTATTGCGGCCTTAAAGACCGTCATGCAGGAGGAAGCCGATGAATAAAGATATTGCGACACCCGTCAGAACGAAGGAAATACTGAAGAAGTACGGTTTCTCTTTTAAAAAGAGCTTAGGGCAGAACTTCTTAATTGATACAAATATTTTAGATCGCATTGTCGATCACGCAGAGGTTACAGATGAGACCGGCGTCATTGAAATTGGGCCTGGTATCGGCGCATTGACAGAGCAGCTCGCTAAACGTGCAAAGAAAGTCACCGCTTTTGAAATCGATCAGCGTTTATTGCCTATCTTAAACGATACGCTTTCTCCATATGATAATGTCACGATCATTCATCAAGATGTGTTAAAGGCGGATGTGAGAAAGGTCATCGAAGAAAATTTTGCTGACTGTAAGGAAGTGATGGTTGTTGCCAACCTTCCATATTACGTGACAACCCCGATCATTATGAAATTGCTAGAAGAAAACCTTCCATTGAAAGGGATTGTGGTCATGCTGCAAAAAGAAGTAGCAGATCGTATGGCAGCTGTCCCTTCATCAAAGGAATACAATTCACTTTCTATTGCAGTTCAATTTTATACGGAAGCAAAAACGGTGATGGTTGTGCCTAAAACGGTTTTTGTTCCACAGCCAAATGTCGATTCGGCTGTGATTAAGCTGACTGTTCGTGAAACGCCTGCTGTCTCAGTAGAAAATGATGCGTTTTTCTTTCAATTGATCCGAGCGAGCTTTGGCCAGCGCCGGAAAACATTGATGAATAATTTGATGAACAATCTACCTGATGGAAAAAAACATAAAGTGATCATCGAGGAAGCACTTCAAACAGCAGATATTGATGGAAAGCGGCGCGGAGAATCATTGTCCATTGAGGAATTTGCCCGTTTGTCGAATGTTTTACAAAAAGCCCTTTCGTAAGGGCTTTTTTCTTTTGTTTTTCACCACTTCAACTGTTCGGGCATAGGCTAGAAAGAACAGCACATATGAAAGACGAACATGTTTAGTGCAAGACGATACCAACAGGATATGAGCCTGATTGTGGAGTGAAAAGCATGCAATTTCAAATAGGAGATATGGTGACGAGGGCATCCTATCAAATGGATATTATGTTTCGAATCATTCGAATTGATGAGACAGATCAGCACGAAGCCACTGCCATATTGCATGGGAATGAAGTGAGGCTGATTGCTGATGCTAAGATGTCGGATCTCGTCTTGATTCAAAAAGAGGAGCAGCTGACAAGGGAAAAGGACGACGAACGGAAAATTAACGAATCGCTCGACTTACTAAGACAGGATTATCAGCTGCTGCGTGAAAAACAAGAGTATTATACATCTGGACAATATCAGCATCAGGAGCAGTATTTTCACATGCCTGGAAAGGTCCTTCATCTAGATGGAGATGCTTCATACTTAAAGAAATGCTTAGACGTATATGAACGAATAGGTGTGCCTGTGTACGGAGTGCATTGTCATGAGAAGAAAATGCCAAGCGTGATCGATTCGTTACTTGATCAATATCGGCCTGATATTTTAGTCATTACAGGGCATGATGCGTATTCCAAGCAAAAGGGCGGCGTAAATGATATCGGTGCCTATCGCCATTCTCGTCATTTTGTTGAAACGGTTCAAAAAGCAAGAAAAAAAATTCCTCATTTAGATCAACTTGTGATCTTTGCAGGCGCCTGTCAATCTCATTTCGAGTCATTGATCCAAGCAGGTGCCAATTTTGCAAGCTCACCTTCACGTGTGAACATTCATGCGCTCGATCCCGTGTATATCGTTGCGAAGATCAGCTTCACTCCATTTGTAGATCGAATCAATGTGTGGGATGTGCTTCGTAATACATTAACAAGAGAAAAAGGCCTTGGAGGCATCGAGACGAAGGGTGTTTTACGGGTAGGTATGCCATATAAAAAAGACCATGAATCGACATAACCCGACTGATTTCAGTCTGGTTTTTTTTATGTTCAAAAAGAAATTTCAATAGGATACATAATTCACCGGAATTTGAGAAAAATAGGGAGGAGAAAAGGTAGAAGTTTGTCAAAATTATTTTGTTGACAATGGCTCGTGTTGGTTGATATAATTTAATTTTTATTTGACAAAAACGGGCCGTTGTTGTATAATTATCTCAGTGAGGTGGATGCAATGGCGAAGACTTTGTCCGACATCAAAAGATCGCTTGATGGTAACTTAGGTAAACGTTTGACGTTAAAGGCTAACGGAGGCCGCCGTAAAACAATTGAGCGTTCGGGCATTTTAGCTGAAACGTACCCTTCTGTATTTGTGATTCAATTAGATCAAGATGAGAATTCGTTTGAAAGAGTTTCTTACAGTTATGCAGATATACTGACTGAGACGGTCGAATTAACGTTCGATGATGCCGCTAGCTCAGTCGCCTATTAATGGGCAGTGAACTTCTTGTTTACTGCTTTTTGTTTTGCCTTTTTTTCTGAATGGGAGTCTGTCCATTTTTTGAAAGGGGTAAAAGAAAGGATTCGATACAAAATAAGAAAGCCACAAAAGCAGTGGCACTGATTCGAATTCTCGACTAAAGGGGCTGTTTCGTTTGGGTAGACGCCGAGGCATTATGTCAGATGAGTTCAAATACGAGCTGGCGAAGGATCTTGGATTTTATGATACCGTCAAAAATGGAGGCTGGGGAGAAATTCGTGCGCGTGACGCAGGTAATATGGTCAAACGTGCCATCGAATTAGCTCAGCAGCACATGGCTCAGGATGAGAATCAACGATAGAAAAATGGTCAGGGATACCTCGGGTGTCTCTGGCTTTTTTTGCTGAAAAAGTCAGTGTGCTGGGCGTAAAAGCCAATATTCATCAGATCCATCAAATGTGATACAATATTGATACTTATGTTTAGATGGAGAAGTAGGTGAAATGTTTGCGTATTTTAGAAAAAGCACCGGCAAAAATTAATCTCTCACTTGATGTTCATGGAAAAAGACCGGATGGATATCACGAAGTGGAGATGGTGATGACAACAATAGACCTTGCAGATCGACTTGAACTGACGGAGCTGGAAAAAGATGAAATCCGTGTATCATCTCATAATCGATTTGTGCCAGATGATCAGCGTAACTTGGCTTATCAAGCGGCTAAATTACTCAAAACAAGGTTCGGTATTCAAAAAGGGGTATCGATTGTCATCACAAAAGCAATTCCTGTTGCAGCAGGTTTAGCTGGAGGCAGCAGTGATGCTGCAGCAGCGCTTCGCGGTTTAAACCGTTTGTGGAAGTTAAATCTCACGTTAGATGAATTGGCTGAGCTTGGAGCGGAGATCGGCTCAGATGTTTCTTTTTGTGTACACGGAGGCACAGCACTAGCGACAGGACGTGGAGAGAAACTGAAGCATATCGCGACACCGCCGCATTGTTGGGTGATTTTAGCGAAGCCGGTGATTGGGGTATCTACAGCTGAAGTTTATAGACAATATGACGCAAGCAAAGTAGAACACCCAAATGTACAGCGTATGATTGAAGCCATTGAAGCGAAAGACTATAAAGAGATGTGCGGCTCACTCGGTAACGTTCTGGAGTCTGTGACATTAAAGATGTATCCGGAAGTAGATATGATCAAAAGACAGATGAAGCGTTTCGGTGCTGATGCTGTATTAATGAGTGGAAGCGGCCCAACTGTATTTGGCTTGATTCAATATGAATCGAAGGTACAAAGAATATATAACGGACTGAGAGGATTTTGTGATCAAGTATACGCTGTCCGCATGATCGGCGAACAAAATGCCCTTGATTAAATCCGTATATTAAGTTATATTATTCATAAATTATTCGGGTTCTGGGGGTAAGTTCATGAAGTTTCGTCGAAGCGGCAGATTGGTGGACTTAACAAATTATTTGTTAGCCCACCCGCACGTACTAGTACCTTTAACTTTTTTTGCAGAACGTTATCAATCTGCAAAGTCCTCCATTAGTGAAGACTTAACGATTATCAAACAGACCTTCGAACAGCAGGGAATAGGCACATTGCTTACAGTACCTGGCGCTGCTGGCGGAGTGAAATATATTCCAAAAATTCACCTAAAAGAAGCAGATGACGTAGTAAACGATATCGGAGAGGCATTATCAACTCCTGAACGTGTACTTCCTGGCGGTTATTTATATTTAACCGATGTTTTAGGCAATCCATCGATTCTTGCGAAAATCGGTAAGCTGTTTGCGACCATCTTTGCGGACCGTGCGATTGATGTCGTCATGACCGTTGCGACAAAGGGTATTCCAATTGCCTATTCTGTTGCGGGTTATTTAAATGTGCCTGTTGTGATCGTTAGAAAAGATAATAAGGTAACCGAAGGATCAACAGTCAGTATTAATTATGCGTCAGGTTCGTCTAACCGAATTCAAACCATGTCCCTTGCAAAGCGCAGCTTAGATAAAGGCTCCAATGTGTTGATCATTGATGACTTTATGAAAGCGGGCGGAACCATTAACGGCATGATGAATTTGCTTGAGGAATTTAATGCAAATGTTGCAGGGATCGGTGTTCTTTTAGAAGATGAAGGCGTAGATGAACGTCTTGTCGATGAATATGTTTCATTGTTAAAGCTTTCGACCATTGATATGAAGCAAAAAATCATTGAGATCAATGAAGGCAATTTCCACGAGTTTTTTCATCCGAAAGCGTAAGCTTTGATCAAACATGTATTTGAATGGGAGAGATTGATATGACAAAAGTTGTTCAAACCAAACATGCACCAGCAGCCATTGGACCTTACTCTCAAGGAATTATTGTCAATAACATGTTTTACAGCTCAGGGCAGATTCCATTAACCCCAGCTGGAGATTTTGTCAATGGAGATATTAAAGAACAAACACATCAAGTGTTCCGTAATCTTGAGGCTGTACTTGAAGCAGCAGGTGCTTCCTTTGAAACAGTCGTGAAAGCAACTGTTTTCATCAAAGATATGGAACAATTCGCTGAAGTGAATGAAGTGTACGGTGAGTATTTCCATACACATAAGCCAGCTCGTTCATGTGTGGAAGTGGCAAGACTTCCAAAGGATGCGCTTGTAGAAATAGAAGTAGTTGCATTAGTAAAATAAACAGGCACTCTCAATGAAAGCCGTTTGGTTTCATCATATGCAGGAAAAGACATCATCATGATGTCTTTTTTTATGCTGAGAATGTAAGCGTCGTCACCGATATGACAAATAATGTATAAATATCCCGATATTTCAAAAAAAGTTTAAAAAAAGAGCAGGAGAATCACTACGATCGTTGAATACCTAAGTAATGCTTTTATATTGGGAAAAGGTGGTGAACTACTGTGGAAGTTACTGACGTAAGATTACGCCGCGTGAATACCGATGGTCGCATGAGGGCGATTGCATCCATCACGCTGGACCACGAATTTGTTGTTCATGATATTCGTGTGATTGATGGAAACAATGGGTTGTTTGTTGCAATGCCTAGCAAACGCACGCCTGATGGAGAGTTTCGCGATATTGCACATCCAATTAATTCAAGCACTCGGGGTAAAATCCAAGATGCTGTATTAAATGAATATCATCGCTTAGGCGAAGAGGAAGAAACAATTGAATATGAAGAAGCTGGAGCTTCTTAAACATACGTGAACCTAAAAAGACAGCTTTAAGAGAAAATGAATGTTTTCTTTTAAATGCTGTCTTTTTTGCGTTCTTTCTCTTGTTTCTTAAGTGTTTCATCTGTTAGAAAATTATTGTACTTCCTTATGTATCCTTGAAATCAGTCCTTATTTAGGATATATTTTTCTATGGATAATAGGGATATTGGAGGCCAATCAATGGATAAGCGGTTCGCAGTGATTTTAGCAGCGGGAAAAGGAACGAGAATGAAGTCGAAGCTATATAAAGTACTTCATCCAGTTTGCGGAAAGCCAATGGTCGAGCATGTGGCAGATGAAGCGTTAAAGCTTTCTTTAGCCAAGCTAGTGACGATTGTCGGTCATGGAGCAGAGGACGTCAAAGAGCAGCTTGGAGACAGAAGTGAGTATGCACTTCAAGAAGAACAGCTGGGAACAGCCCATGCCGTCAAACAAGCAAAGTCGTTCCTCGCGCAGGAAAAGGGAACAACCATTGTCATTTGTGGTGATACGCCATTATTGACAGCGGAAACAATGGAAGCCATGTTAAGCGAGCATCAAAAACATCAAGCGAAAGTCACTATTTTAACAGCACATGCGGATGATCCGACAGGCTATGGCCGTATTATTCGTGACGAAACAGGTGCTGTCGTGAAAATTGTGGAGCATAAAGATGCGAACGATGCAGAGCGTCAAGTGAATGAAATTAATACAGGGACTTATTGCTTTTCAAATGAAGATCTCTTCCGTGTGATCGAGCAAGTGTCGAATGAAAATGCACAGGGTGAATACTACTTGCCAGACGTCATTGAAATTTTAAAAAATGAAGGGCAAACAGTTGTAGCTTATCAAACACCGCATTTTGAAGAAACACTTGGAGTTAATGATCGTATCGCTCTATCACAAGCAGAGCAATTCATGAAGCGACGTATTAATCATCAGCATATGAAGAATGGTGTGACCTTGATTGATCCTGAGAACACGTATATTTCGCCAGATGCTGTCATCGGTGAAGATACAATCATTTATCCTGGGACGGTCATCAAAGGGAATGTAAAAATCGGTGCAGACGCCACTATTGGGCCAAACACTGAAATTGTTGACAGCATCATCGGAGATCGAACAGTCATTAAGCAATCTGTCGTCTGCGATAGTGAGGTTGGAGTTGATGTGACAATTGGACCGTTCGCTCATATTCGCCCGTTGTCGAAAATTGGCGATGAAGTGAAAATCGGGAATTTTGTCGAAATCAAGAAAACAGTTTTCGGTGACCGCAGCAAAGCATCTCATCTAAGCTACATTGGAGATGCAGAGGTCGGAACTGATGTAAACCTTGGCTGTGGTTCCATTACAGTCAACTATGATGGGAAAAACAAATTCTTAACGAAGATTGAAGACGGCGCCTTTATTGGCTGTAATTCAAATCTTGTTGCACCAGTCACTGTCGGAAAAGGGGCATATGTTGCAGCCGGTTCAACGGTTACAGAAGATGTACCGCAGGATGCATTGTCTATTGCTAGAGCAAGACAAGTCAATAAAGAAGATTATGTGAAAAATATTCATAAAAAATAATCCAAATACCCGGAGGTTTACCATGTCTAATCGTTATGCTGATGCGAATTTAAAGATATTCTCTTTGAATTCAAACCCTGAACTTGCCAAAGAAATTGCCGATCGTATCGGAGTTGATGTAGGAAAGAGCTCTGTTAAACGCTTTAGTGACGGTGAAGTCCAAATCAATATTGAAGAAAGTATCCGCGGCTGTGATTGTTATGTCATTCAATCCACAAGTGCGCCAGTCAATGAGCATATTATGGAGCTGCTCATTATGGTGGATGCACTAAAACGCGCTTCTGCGAAAACTGTCAATATTGTGATCCCTTATTACGGATACGCACGTCAAGATCGTAAGGCAAAGCCACGTGAGCCAATCACTGCGAAGCTTTTTGCAAACTTGCTTGAAACAGCAGGTGCTACACGTGTGATTGCACTTGATCTTCATGCGCCGCAAATCCAAGGTTTCTTTGATATTCCAATCGATAACTTAATGGCTGTGCCAATCTTAACAAACTATTTCGAACAGAAGAATCTGAATGATATTGTTGTCGTGTCTCCTGACCACGGTGGTGTGACACGTGCGCGTAAAATGGCAGATCGCCTGAAAGCGCCAATCGCAATTATTGACAAACGCCGTCCAAAGCCAAACGTTGCTGAAGTCATGAACATTATTGGTAACATTGAAGGCAAAACAGCCATTCTAATCGATGATATCATTGATACAGCTGGTACTATTACACTTGCTGCAAATGCACTAGTCGAAAATGGAGCAGCTGAAGTATATGCTTGCTGTACGCACCCAGTATTGTCTGGACCAGCAGTAGAACGTATCACAAACTCTAAAATTAAAGAATTAGTTGTGACAAACAGTATTCAATTAACTGATGACAAGAAAGTTGGAAAATTCATTCCGCTTTCAGTTGGGCCTTTGCTTGCAGAAGCCATCATCCGTGTACATGAAGAAGAATCTGTGAGCTACCTTTTTAGCTAATTCTTTTACTGAAAAAGGCCCTAGGCATCAGCTTAGGGTCTTTTTGCTTTCATCAATCACAGTGAAACATGTTTAAAATGATTCGGTTATGGGTAATTATGAGAGTAGTGACAAAAAAGAAATAGGATGGTGCTGAATATGGCAACTTTAAAAGCAAATAAAAGAACTGATTTCAAACGTTCCACACTGCAAAAAATCCGTCATTCAGGACACGTTCCTGGTGTCATATACGGAAAAAATACAGACAGCCTGGCTGTTTCATTAGACAGCATCGATTTATTAAAAACCTTACGTGATGAAGGGAAGAATACAATTATCACCTTAGACGTGGGTGGCGAAACGAAATCTGTGATGGTGACAGAATTACAAACAGATCCGTTGAAAAACGAGCTTGTCCATGCTGATTTCCAAGTCGTTGACTTACAGCGTGAAATTGAAGCAGATGTACCAATACAGCTGATTGGCGAGTCTAAAGGGGTAAAAGATGGCGGTGTGCTTCAGCAGCCACTATTTGAACTATCTGTTACAGCGAAACCAAAAGATATCCCGCAGAATATTGAAGCTGATATTACAAACTTAGAAGTCAATGATGTCTTAACAGTTGCTGATCTGCCTGTTCAGTCATCTTATCAAATCAATAACGATCCAGAAGAAGTCGTTGCATCCATTCTGCCGCCTCAGCAATCAGAGGTTCCGGAGCCAGATAGCGAAGAGGAGCCGCAAGAGCCTGAGGCCATTAAAGAAAAGGATGACGATGGAGAATAACTGGTCATTTTAGAGACGTAACCCTCCCGCGGTTGCGTCTTTTGTGCTAGAATGAAAAGAATTCATACGTTTTTACATGAGGCAATCTGATTGGCTCATTTTTTAGGCGTGTGCTGTGTGACAAAGGAGGTTATTGGTTTCATGATTGCATTCGTTGGATTAGGCAATCCAGGAAAAGAATATGAAAAAACAAGACATAATGTCGGGTTTATGACAATAGATGAACTATCGAAAAAATGGGACATTCCTTTAAATCAATCAAAATTTCATGGACAATTTGGAACTGGGTTTGTTTCAGGGCAAAAGGTTCTACTTGTAAAGCCGCTTACATATATGAACTTATCAGGAGAATGTGTGCGTCCGCTGATGGACTATTACGATATTCCCCTTGAACATTTGAAAGTGATTTATGATGATCTTGATTTGCCAACCGGCCGGATTCGCTTACGTACAAAAGGAAGTGCAGGCGGGCATAATGGAATCAAATCATTGATTCAGCATTTAGGTTCTCCTGAATTTGACCGATTCCGTATCGGCATTGGACGTCCTCAAAACGGCATGAAGGTCGTTGATTACGTACTAGGACGTTTCTCAGAAGAGGAACAGCCTGACATCGCATCAGCCATTCAAGCGTCTGTTGAGGCCTGTGAAGCCGCTTTAAAAAAGCCATTTTTAGAAGTGATGAATGATTTTAACAAGAAGGTATAAGAATGATAAGCAAAGCACATACTGATCATAAAATCTCAGCATGGGAGGATCACGTATGGCTTTGCATTATTACTGCCGCCACTGTGGTGTAAAGGTCGGCAGTCTAGATGAATCTGCTGTCCAAAGTGAAGCACTTGGATTTCATCACTTAACAAATGAGGAAAGAAACGATATGATTTCTTATAGGGAAAATGGTGATTTACATGTACAAACCATTTGTGAGGATTGCCAAGAGGCGCTCGAAAGAAATCCTGATTACCATCAGTATCATACTTTTATTCAATAAAAAAGCTTTGGTGTAGATATTAGACCAAAGCGTTTTTCTGTTTTAAACAAACAGGGAGGAGGAGCCAAATGAAAAACATACAATCATTTATCAAACAAAGTGATGATTTTCAATCCATTTTTAATGGGCTAAAAGAAGGGTTAAAAGAACAGCTGCTTGCCGGACTATCAGGCTCCGTCAGATCTTTATTTACAGCCGCAATATCAGACGAACTTAAGCGGCCAATGTTTATTGTGACGCACAATTTATATCAGGCGCAGAAGGTAACAGATGATCTAGCAAGTGTGATGCCGGATCGCTCGGTTCTTCTTTATCCTGTCAATGAACTCATCGCTTCAGAAATTGCAGTGGCCAGCCCTGAGCTGAGAGCACAGCGTTTAGATGTCCTGAATCGACTTGCAAATGGAGAAAACCCTATTATCGTCACTCCCGCTGCTGCGGTGCGCAGGATGCTTCCGCCAGTTGAGCTCTGGAAGGAGAGTCAGGTCCATTTAAAGATCGGTGAAGAAATTGATTTGGAGGCGTTTTCAAAACAACTCGTACAAATTGGTTATGACCGGACGTCAATGGTTGCTGCGCCCGGAGATTTTAGTGTGCGCGGAGGAATCATCGACATCTATGCGTTAACGGAAGATCATCCAATCCGTATTGAACTGTTTGATACGGAAGTAGATTCAATTCGAACGTTTCATTCAGATACACAGCGGTCATTAGAAACCCTTCAAGAAATCAAAATAGGTCCTGCAAAAGAGCTGATTGTGAGAGGGCCTGAACGAGTGAGAGCCATTGAACAGCTTGATCAAGGGCTGGCGAAGAGTTTAAAGAAATTCAACTCAGATCAGCAAAAAGAGCTGCTGCATCAAAATATTTCTGCTGACCGCGAGAGGCTGCTAGAAGGCATCGTGACACAGGAAATGACGAAATACCTGTCCTATTTCTATGAAAAGCCTGCTAGTTTGCTAGATTATACTTCGCAGGATACGATTATTATTTTAGATGAAATCAGCAGAATTCAGGAGATGGAAGAACAGCTTGAACAGGAAGAAGCCGATTGGACAATTAGTCTGCTTGAAGAAGGCAATATTCTTCATGATTTATCTCTTTCTTTCCCGTTCCAAGAACTGATCAATCAGCAATCGAGGTCCATTCTGTACTACTCCTTGTTCTTGAGACATGTCCAGCAGACAAATCCGCAAAATATCGTCAATGTATCTAGTAAGCAAATGCAGAATTTCCATGGGCAGATGAATGTGCTGGCGAGTGAAATTGAACGCTATAAAAAACAGCAATACACGGTTGTCTTCTTAGGTGCGGATGAAGAGCGGACAGAAAAGCTGTCGTCTGTTCTCCATGATTATGACATTGAAGCCGCTCTTGCTAAACCGAACGCTGAGCTTGTAAGCGGACAGGTGTATATTTTACAAGGTGAGCTGCAAACGGGCTTTGAACTGCCGTTATCGAAAATTGCTGTGATCACAGAGGGTGAACTCTTCAAGAAACGTGTGAAAAAGCAGGCACGTAAGCAAAAGTTGACCAATGCAGAGCGAATCAAGAGCTATTCAGAGCTTCAAGTCGGCGATTATGTGGTGCACATTAACCACGGGATCGGTAAATATTTAGGAATTGAAACGCTTGAAATCGGCGGCATTCATAAAGATTATTTAAATATTCATTATCAAGGAAGCGACAAGCTTTATGTACCGGTTGAACAAATTGATCAGGTGCAGAAATATGTAGGATCAGAAGGTAAAGAACCAAAGCTGTACAAACTAGGCGGCAGCGACTGGAAACGAGTGAAGAAAAAAGTTGAAACATCTGTACAGGACATCGCAGATGATCTGATTAAGCTGTATGCAGAACGTGAGGCAAGCAAAGGATATGCCTTCTCGCCTGACCATGAGATGCAGCGCCAGTTTGAATCTGCGTTCCCTTACCAGGAAACAGATGATCAAATCCGTTCAATTCACGAAATTAAACAGGATATGGAGCGGGAGCGTCCAATGGACCGTCTGCTTTGTGGAGATGTGGGTTACGGAAAAACGGAAGTGGCCATTCGAGCGGCCTTCAAAGCCATTGCTGACGGGAAACAGGTAGCTTTGCTAGTTCCGACAACCATCTTAGCGCAGCAGCATTTTGACACAATCATGGACCGATTCCAAGACTACCCTGTCAAAATCGCGCAGCTGAGCCGTTTCCGTACAAGAAAAGAAACAACCGAAACGTTAAAAGGGCTGAAAAACGGAACGATTGATATGGTCATCGGCACACACCGTCTCCTTTCAAAAGACATCGTCTACAAGGATTTAGGACTGTTGATCATTGATGAGGAACAGCGTTTTGGTGTGACACATAAAGAGAAAATTAAACAGATGAAAGCCAATATCGACGTACTGACATTAACGGCTACGCCAATTCCGCGTACGCTTCATATGTCCATGCTTGGTGTGCGGGATTTATCGGTTATTGAAACACCGCCTGAAAACCGATTCCCTGTTCAAACCTATGTGGTCGAGTACAATGGCGCTTTAGTCAGAGAAGCGATTGAGCGAGAATTAGCACGCGGCGGTCAAGTGTACTTCCTTTACAACCGTGTTGAGGATATTGAACGAAAAGCAGATGAAATTTCCATGCTGGTCCCAGACGCAAAAGTCAGCTATGCACACGGGAAAATGAGTGAGAACGAGCTGGAATCAGTGATGATCAATTTCCTTGAAGGTGAATCAGATGTATTGGTCAGTACCACCATCATTGAAACGGGAGTCGATATTCCAAATGTGAACACACTCATCGTCCACGATGCCGATAAAATGGGGCTTTCTCAGCTGTACCAGCTAAGAGGACGAGTCGGGCGTTCGAACCGTGTTGCTTATGCTTATTTCACGTATCGAAAAGATAAAGTTCTTTCTGAAGTTGCGGAGAAAAGACTTCAAGCCATTAAAGAATTCACAGAGCTCGGATCTGGGTTTAAAATTGCGATGCGTGATTTAACGATTCGAGGAGCAGGGAATTTACTTGGTGCTCAGCAGCATGGTTTCATTGATTCAGTTGGATTCGACCTCTATTCTCAAATGCTGAAAGAAGCCATTGAGGAAAGAAGAGGCGATACAACAGCTCAAGATAAATTCGAGCCAGAAATTGATCTGCAAATTGATGCTTACATCCCAGACACTTATATTTCGGATGGCAAGCAAAAGATTGAAATGTATAAACAGTTCAGAGCAATTGGCTCGATTGAAGAGCGAAAAGAGCTTCAGGATGAAATGATCGACCGATTTGGTGAATATCCGCAAGAAGTGGCTGACTTGTTTACGATTGCGACAATGAAGGTGTACGCTGTTCAGGAACGTGTCGAGCTGATCAAGATGGAGAAAGGCATTGTCAGACTCACCCTTGATGAGAAAGCAAGCAGTGAAATCGACGGTCAAAAACTATTTGAGCTCGGCAGTAAATTTGGACGTGAAATCGGGTTAGGAATGGAAGGCAGCAAGCTGATTATTTCTGTCCAAACGAAAGGCAAGAAGACCGAGGAATGGCTTGAGGTTGTTCTTAACATGCTTCGAGGCCTTCAAGATGTGAAAAAAGAAACGATTCCATCTTCATAAAATTTTGTTTGTCTCTCGTGTATATTACGTTTGATGTGACGGATACTAAACTCAGGGTCAAGTGGTGAATGTTGCATAAAGTGGACGCTTTTGTTCCATTCACCCAACACATCATCAAACGAAAGAGAGGCAGCAGTGAATGAAAGCAACTGGAATTGTACGCCGCATCGATGATCTAGGTAGAGTGGTTATTCCGAAGGAGATTCGCAGAACATTGCGCATCCGGGAAGGAGATCCGCTTGAGATTTTCGTCGACCGCGATGGAGAAGTCATTTTGAAGAAGTATTCGCCGATTAGTGAGCTAGGAGACTTTGCGAAGGAATATGCTGATGCATTATTCGACAGTTTGGGTCATTCCATCCTGATTTGTGATCGAGATACGTATATTGCTGTATCCGGCAGTTCGAAAAAAGAGTACTTAAACAAATCCATCAGTGATTTACTTGAACGAACAATGGATCAGCGTAATTCTGTGTTAGAAGAAAGCAAAAAAGAAATTCAACTTGTTGATGGTATTGATGATGATGTATCTTCTTATACCATTGCACCTATTGTTGCAAACGGAGATCCGATTGGCGCCGTCGTCTTATTTTCTAAAGAGCGTTCAATGGGGGAAGTGGAGCATAAAGCAGCAGAAACAGCAGCTGGCTTCTTAGCCCGTCAAATGGAACATTAGGTCTAATAACTCTATATCATTTTGATAAAACGAAAGAATGCCGATGAGATCATTTGATTTTGTCGGTTTTTTATATGGGATGAAACAAAACGAGAAATGCGCCGTCTACTCCTTAGAAAAGAACGTCTTTTTCACGTATGATATAATGAGTGCGTTTAACTGTAGATCTATTTTTAAAGGAGTCATCCATGAAAAATGCTGTGAATCAGCCGCACTGGCTTTTCCAGGGTGCGGTGATTTTGACCATCGCAGGCTTGTTATCAAAGGTACTAAGTGCCGTTTACCGTGTCCCGTTTCAAAACATCGTAGGGGACACAGGGTTTTATATTTATCAGCAGGTATATCCATTCCTTGGCATTGCCATCATGCTTGGCACAACAGGTTTTCCTGTCATGGTGTCCAAGCTTTTGAGTGAGCATGGGGAAGAGAATCGGCGGATCATTTCAAGGGTATCCTTGGTATATATCACATTACTGAGCCTAGTCTTATTTCTTTGTCTTTACATAGGAGCAGGCACAATTGCGAGCCTTATGGCAGACAGTCAATTAATTCTGCTCATCCAGATGAGTGCTTTTGTGTTTCTATTTTTGCCGCTCACTGTGATGCTGAGGGGAGTTTTTCAGAGTGACGGTCTGATGCTTCCAACGGCTGTTTCTCAATTGGTTGAGCAGCTCATCAGGGTAGGCGTCTTGCTTGTTTTATCCTTTTATTTCGTGAGACACGGCTATTCGCTTTATGAAACAGGGGCGGGTGCGGTGTTCTCTTCTATTGCGGGAAGTGCGGCCTCGCTCATTTTGCTTCTTTTCCTTTGGCTGACCTATCGAAAGCAGTCTGCTGCAAGTATGTCAGGCAAACAGGCGACACTTCGAAAAAAGGATGTTTTGAAGAGTTTGGTGCTGTATACATTGACGATTTGTGTCAGCGGTTTGCTCATTTTATGGATGCAAATGATTGATGCCTTTCATCTGTATGCGTTGCTGCGCAGCGAGGGTCTCAGTGAAGCGGCTGCAAAGGCGGCAAAAGGTGTGTATGACCGAGGTCAGCCGTTTTTGCAGCTAGGAACGGTGTTTGCCATCAGCATCGGAACCTCTCTTGTGCCATTTTTATCGGCAGCCATGAGGAATGGAGAGCATGAAACGATACGGCAAAAAGTTCGGTCATCGGTTAAGACCACGTCGGTATTAGGGATTGGATCAGCGGTTGGACTGATTTGTATTTTATCACCGGTAAATACAATGCTTTTTCGAAATGATTTAGGCACTGATGCCTTGCAAATATTCTGTATATCGATTGCCTTTACGTCGATTGCCATTACGCAGGCAGCTTTACTGCAAGGGCTCGGGCATACCGTGTATCCCGCTGTTGTGGTGGTCCTTAGCGTGCTGGTGAAATGGATGCTAACGATTGCACTTGTTCCGTTATTTGGCATCCACGGTGCCGCATGGTCAACTGTATGTGGTTTTCTCACAGCAGCCGTGCTCAATGCTGTTTATTTGAAGCATAAAGGATGGATTTCATGGAGAGAGCTGTTCCCAGTGAAAATTCTTTTATCAGCCGCCTTCATGGCTGTGGTCTTAATAGAATATCAGGCTCTGTTTTCATGGGTTATCCCTTTTGAAAAACGTCCGTTTTCCGTTTTAGAGAGCCTGACATCAGTTTTTATTGGTGGTTTCGCCTTTTTATATAGTATTCTTAAGCTAGAAGTATTTACGGACGAGGAATGGAGACTCATTCCATTAGGAGAAAAGATTTTATATTTTAAACAGATGAGAGGGAAACAAAATGGCAGGTAAGATTACCGTCGTCGGTCTCGGGGCAGGCGACATGGATCAGCTGACGCTCGGTGTATATAAGCAGCTGAAGCAGGCGAAAGAAGTATTTATGAGAACGCAGGATCATCCGCTTACCGCAGAGTTGATGCAGGAGGTCCCATCTCTCACCTTTTTTGATGAAATTTATGAAAAGCACGATCAGTTTGATCAGGTGTATCAGGAAATTACCGAAATATTATTTGCAGAGGCAGCGGAAAAAGACATTGTGTACGCAGTACCCGGTCATCCATTTGTAGCAGAAAAGACCGTACAGCTGCTCGTCGCCGAGCAGAAAGAGCGCGGGATTGAGGTGTCTGTCGCTGGTGGACAAAGCTTTTTAGATGCGACATTCAACTCCTTGCAGATTGACCCCATCGAGGGATTACAATTCGTTGATGCAGGAGATATGAGAGCGGACGATCTGAAATTAACCCAGCATGTCCTGATTTGTCAGGTATATGATCAGATGACAGCTTCGAATGTGAAACTCACGCTGATGGAAAAGCTCCCTGACGATTATGAAGTTTATATTGTGACTGCAGCTGGAAGCAGTCAGGAACAGATTACTGCCGTTCCTTTATTTGAACTTGATCGAGATGTGTCGATAAATAACTTAACGAGTGTTTATGTTCCTCCGATTCAAGATGAACAACTGCTTTATCAACAATTTGACACCTTCCGTGACGTTATACGTACATTAAGAGGTCCGGGCGGCTGTCCATGGGATCAAAAACAAACCAATGAGTCACTCAAACCATATTTAATTGAAGAATGCTATGAACTGCTTGAAGCGATAGATGAAGATGACCCAGATCATATAGTGGAAGAGCTCGGCGATGTGCTGCTGCAGGTGTTACTTCACGCTCAAATTGGCGAAGATGACGGTTATTTCTCAATTGACGACGTCATCCAGCATGTCACAGAAAAAATGATTCGACGGCACCCTCATGTGTTTGGAGACACGAATGTTTCTGAAGCAGCAGATGTGGTCGCGAACTGGGAAAAAATCAAGCAGCAGGAAAAGCCAGAGCGCGCCTCTTCTATTTTGCAATCGATTCCGGCGACACTTCCAGCACTAACAAAAGCATATAAACTCCAAAAGAAAGCCGCCAAGGTGGGCTTTGATTGGACAGATGTTCAAGATATTTGGAACAAATACGAAGAAGAAAAGCAGGAATTTCTCGTTGAAGTGGCAGAGAAGACGGACGAAGGTGCAACGAAGCAGATGAAAGATGAATTTGGAGATCTTTTGTTTGTTCTCGTCAACATTGGTAGGTTCTATCACCTAGAGCCTGAAACGGCACTCGCTTCTGCCAACACAAAATTCATGCGGCGCTTTCAGCATATCGAACAAAAAGCAAAGGACATGGGCTGTTCATTAGATGACTTAACGCTAGAGGAAATGGACGATCTATGGAACGATGCGAAACGCATAGAAAGAGGTGAACATATATGAGATTAGATAAATTTTTAAAAGTGTCCCGTTTAATTAAAAGAAGAACATTGGCAAAAGAAGTAGCTGATCAAGGCAGGATTTCTATTAACGGAACACAGGCGAAAGCAAGCTCTGACGTGAAAGAAGGAGATGAGCTGCAAATCCGCTTTGGTCAAAAACTAGTGACTGTTCAAGTCAACGAGTTAAAGGACACGACGAAAAAAGAAGAAGCGGCTGGCATGTATACTGTGCTAAAAGAAGAAAAAACAGCAGAATAGGGCTTGTTCTAAATGCCCCTTTTATCACATACAATGCAGTAACATGCAAGTATGAGATATGGGGGATGTATAAATGAATCAATATTATAATCAACCTCAAGGCACGAAGCTGTCATCAGAAGCGGAGCACAATGTCACAATGCGAAACAGAAAGCATTTAGATATTACCGGTGTCAAACAAGTGGAAAGCTTTGATAGTGAAGAATTTTTGCTTGAGACGGTCATGGGGATTCTCGCCATCCGCGGAGAAAATCTGCAAATGAAAAACCTAGACGTCGAAAAGGGCGTTGTGTCGATCAAAGGGCGTGTCTTTGATTTAATCTATGTTGATGAGCAGCACGGGGAGAAAGCTAAAGGATTTTTTAGCAAGCTGTTTAAATGACGCTGACAGTCCAGTTTTATACGATGCTTTCCATGGCGGCGATGGGCATCTGGCTGGGCGCATCGCTTGATACGTACAAGCTGTTTGTGAACCGGGAAAAAACAGCAAAATGGCTTTTGGCGATACATGATCTCCTTTTTTGGATGGTACAGGGTCTCTTATTCTTTTACGTCCTGCTGCTGACAAATGAGGGAGAATTCAGGCTTTATATTTTTCTAGCCGTTGCTCTTGGTTTCTCGATGTATCAGGCATTGATGAAACAGCTGTATCTTAAGATTCTCAAGTTTATCATGATGTGTGTATATCAGACCGTTCTCTTCCTGAAAAGGCTGGTCATGTCGATTGTCTTCCAGCCGATCCGCTGGATGATCACATTGGTCATAAGTGCTATACTGTTCTTGCTCCACTCGCTCTTACGTCTAGTTCGTTTTACGTTTCGGCTCGTGTGGAAGGTGCTGTCGATTGTTTGTTATCCGCTCATCTGGTTACTCAATGTGACCATTATTCATCGGATTCCCGAAAAATGGCGAACATCAATGAGATTGTTTTTCTCAAAAGGAGCAGGAATTTTACAAGGGGCCAAGAAATTATCTGGTACCATCAAAACGAAATGGAAACAATTCTGGACAAAGTAAGAGAGGAGGCCTTCAATCTTGAACAAGAGAAAAAGAAATATCGCACAAATTCAAAATGATTACCAAAAACAAATGGAACAGCAAGCACAGCGCTTAAAACGCAAACGTCGCGGACTCCTTAGAAGGCTTACCGTGTTTGGTGTGATCGTGCTCATGTTTGCTGTCTTGGTGACAAGTGCCCTCTGGTCGCAGTCGTCTTCACTAAAGGAAAAAGAAGAGAAGAAGGTTGCGCTCGAAAAAGAGTTGAAGCAATTACAAACAAAGCAGGAAGATATTTCTGATGAAATTAAGAAGCTGAAAAGCAAGGAATACGTACTCGAACTGGCACGACGGGACTATTATATGTCCAAAAAAGGCGAAAAAATCTTTGATGTGGGCAATAAGAGCGATTAGCCTTGTTGACACTTAAAATTCAGTTTATGTATAATTGAACAAATGAGATTTTTTTATAAGTCTAAGGAGGAGCACTTTTTTTATGTCGATTGAAGTTGGCAGCAAGTTACAAGGGAAAGTTACGGGCATTACAAATTTTGGAGCTTTTGTGGAGTTGCCAGGCGGTTCAACTGGTCTCGTTCATATCAGTGAGGTAGCCGATAACTATGTAAAAGATATTAATGAGCATTTAAAAGTCGGTGAACAAGTTGAAGTGAAAGTGATTAACGTTGAAAAAGACGGTAAAATCGGCTTGTCCATTAAAAAAGCAAAAGATCGTCCTCAACAACAATCAAGACCAAGCAGAAATGATTTCCGTCCGAAGGAATCGTTTGAACAAAAAATGAACAAATTCTTAAAAGATAGCGAAGATCGCTTAACATCTTTAAAACGTAACACGGAATCAAAACGTGGGGGGCGCGGAGCAAGAAGAGGTTAACTTGTTGCTGCTTTCTATATATTTTCACAACAAAGCATCTGCTGTTCAGCGGGTGCTTTTTTTCATGATCTAGACGACATTTTTCATTTAATTTAAAACTTTCTATTGACGGACAAGCGAATCCTTTGTATTATAGTTCTTGTGCTTCTTAGCGCATTTTCATTATGGCGGTGTAGCTCAGCTGGCTAGAGCGTACGGTTCATACCCGTGAGGTCGGGGGTTCGATCCCCTCCGCCGCTATCCTTTTAACTAGAACATAAAGCAAGGCCCGTTGGTCAAGCGGTTAAGACACCGCCCTTTCACGGCGGTAACACGGGTTCGAATCCCGTACGGGTCATCTTCAAAACAGCTTTCTATAGGAAAGCTGTTTTTTTGTGCCTTCGTAAAATTCTGATGAAAGACATCGACTTTCATGAAAGTATGCCTCTTTGACGAATAAAGCGTCGAACGTTTTATGGAAACGACAACTTCTTTTGACAAAATTTCTTTTTCACCTTCGCTATAATGACAAGCAACGAATATCAGGTGGGGGATGAAAAGATGGAAAAACTAGAAAGAAGAACTGATTTAACAGGAGCGGGGTTTGAAAGAATCAGTGCAGGGTTAAAAAAGATGAAAAACCTGTTTCTTCATCACACGCATTCTCTTTTTTTCTATAAAGGGTTTATTTATGTTGTTCTAGGCTTTTTATTAGGACGAGCCTTTATATTATCTGAAATTATGCCGTTTGCTCTGCCTTTCTTTGGCTCCATGCTGCTTATTAAAAGAGATAAGGCGATGCTTGCTTGTCTAGCTTTACTCGCTGGGGCGATGACGATATCACCTCAAAATGCATTGTTTGTGTTTGCGTCACTGCTTATGTTTCTCCTTATGTCAAAGGTCGTTTCTTTCATCATCAAAGATCCAGTGAAAACATTACCGGTTGTTATTGTTCTCTCGATGCTGATGACCCGAGGAGCGTTTGTTTACCTAGAGCAAGGTGCTGTGCAAAGCTATGATTACGTCATGGCGGGTGTCGAAGCAGGACTTGCCTTCATTTTGACACTGATTTTTCTTCAAAGCCTGCCGATTTTTACAGTCAGGAAAATTAAACATTCTTTAAAGGTCGAAGAAATTATTTGTTTTATGATTTTAATTGCCTCAGTTTTAACTGGCCTTGCTGGGATCTCATTTCAAGGAATGCAGGCAGAGCATATTTTGTCACGTTATGTAGTGCTGACATTTGCCTTTATTGGCGGAGCCAGTATTGGTTGTACGGTCGGTGTCGTGACAGGATTAATTCTCGGTCTCGCAAACATCGGAAACCTTTATCAGATGAGTCTTCTTGCCTTTTCAGGCTTACTAGGTGGATTGCTGAAAGAAGGGAAGAAAGCAGGGGCAGCCATCGGCTTAATTGTGGGTTCCTTACTCATTTCACTGTACGGAGAAGGATCAGCAGGTCTCATGACCACACTGTATGAATCACTTATAGCGGTTGCGCTCTTTTTGCTCACGCCGCAATCAGTCACCTCCAAGGTAGCCAAATACATTCCTGGTACGGTAGAGCATGGACAAGAGCAGCAGCAATATGCTCGGAAAGTAAGAGACGTGACAGCAAAAAAGGTAGACCAATTCTCTAATGTATTTCATGCGCTGTCTGAGAGTTTTGCGACATTTTACGAATCCATTCCTGAAGAGAAGAAGCATGAAGAGGATGTAGATCTTTTTTTAAGTACGATCACAGAACGATCCTGTCAAACGTGCTATAAGAAAAATAAATGCTGGGTGCAGAACTTTGATACAACCTATGAACTCATGAAACAAGTTATGCATGAATCTGATGAAAAAACGTATGAGCATAACCGAAAATTGAAAAAGAAATTTAGTCAGCACTGCTCAAAATCAAAACATGTCGAGGAATTGATTGAAGAGGAGATCGCTTACTATAAAGCCAACCAAACACTGAAGAAAAAAGTCCAAGACAGCAGACGTCTTGTGGCTGAACAGCTGATGGGGGTCTCGCAAGTGATGGAGGATTTTTCCCGGGAAATAAAACGAGAAAGAGAACAGCATTTTATTCAGGAAGAGCAGATGATAGAAGCGCTCCAGCACTTTGGCATTGAAATCCAGCAAGTAGAAATCTATAGCTTGGAGCAGGGAAATGTCGATATTGAAATGAGAATCCCATATTGCCAAGGGCATGGGGAATGTGAAAAAATCATTGCTCCAATGCTTTCAGATATTTTAGAAGAACAGATTTTAGTCAAAGCGGAGCAGTGTGCAGAGCATCCAACAGGCTATTGTCATGTTGTGTTTGGCTCTGCTAAATCATATCGAGTGGCTACAGGCGTGGCGCATGCAGCAAAAGGCGGAGGGCTGGTATCAGGAGACAGCTATAGCATGATGGAGCTTGGTGCGGGCAAGTATGCTGCAGCTATTAGTGATGGAATGGGCAATGGAGCACGGGCTCATTTTGAAAGCAATGAAACGATTAAGCTGTTAGAAAAAATATTGGCGTCAGGTATCAATGAAAAAGTGGCGATTAAAACGATTAATAGTATTTTATCTTTACGAACGACAGACGAGATCTATTCAACATTGGATTTATCGATCATTGATTTACAGGATGCGAGCTGTAAGTTCCTCAAGATTGGTTCAACACCCAGCTTTATTAAAAGGGGTGATCAGGTGATGAAGGTACAAGCAAGCAACTTGCCAATCGGTATAATTGATGAATTCGAAGTCGAGGTTGTGAGTGAACAGATGAAGGCAGGAGATCTGTTGATTATGATGAGTGACGGCATTTTTGAAGGGCCAAAGCATATTGAAAATCATGATCTTTGGGTGAAGCGGAAAATGAAAAGTTTTAAAACAGAAGATCCGCAAGAAATTGCTGACTTATTAATGGAGGAGGTCATTCGAACAAGAGCGGGCCAAATTGACGACGATATGACGGTTGTTGTCATCAGGCTCGACCACAACACACCAAAATGGGCTTCCATTCCGACCGGTACATTCTATCTTGAGAAACAAGAGATTTCTTAAAATATCGTATAATATGAATTTCTTCTGGCGATGATGGGGATATAAGCATTCAGTTACAATCCCAGGAGGAATGAAGATGCGAAAAGGTCACGTCAACCAAATCTTATTGATTACAGATGGCTGCTCAAATCACGGGGAAGATCCGCTTGCGATTGCCTCATTGGCAAAGGAACAAGGGATTACAGTCAATGTCATTGGCATTATGGAAGAAAACAGACACGATCATGAAGCGATGAAAGAAGTAGAGGGGATTGCTCTCGCAGGCGGAGGCATCCATCAAGTTGTCTACGTCCAGCAGTTATCTCAAACAGTACAAATGGTCACGAAAAAAGCGATGACACAAACGTTACAAGGTGTTGTGAATAAAGAATTGCAGCAAATACTCGGTAAAGACACTGAAATTGAAGAGCTTCCACCTGATAAGCGCGGGGAAGTAATGGAGGTTGTCGATGAGTTAGGAGAGACGGTTCACCTTCAAGTACTCGTGCTTGTTGATACAAGTGCAAGTATGAAACCGAAGCTGCCGACCGTCAAAGAAGCACTCATCGACCTTTCCATCAGTTTAAATTCAAGAATTGGAGAAAATCAGTTTGGGATGTGTGTATTTCCCGGGAAAAACTCAGATGCTGAAATTGTGTTGAATTGGACGCCTCGATTCGATTCATTATCATCTATTTTCCCAAAACTGACTACTGGAGGCATCACCCCAACGGGACCAGCGCTTCGGGAAGCACTTCAGCATTTCAAATCAGTTCGCTCACGCAAAGGGCTGCTTGAAGCAAAGGAAGAGCATGATGATGAATTCGGCTTCTAACATCCCGTTAGGCACGGTGATTCAAGGGAAATGGCACCACCATCATTACCGTATTGTAAAAGAGCTTGGAAAAGGGGCGAACGGTGTTGTCTATCTAGCCGAATCGCCACATGGGCAAGCGGCCCTTAAAGTGAGTGATGACAGTATGCTCATTGCATCTGAAGTCAATGTATTAAAATCCTTTTCAAAGGCTCCTGTGAAAACCATGGGGCCTTCTTTTTATGATATGGATGATGCGATTTATCCCGGTATGCCTCAAAAACGCTCTTTTTATGTGATGGAATATGTCAGAGGCCCATTACTGCTTGAATTTGTGAAACAAAAGGGTGATGAGTGGATTGTGGTTTTAATGATTCAGCTTTTATCTAGCTTGGCTCATTTACATCAGGAAGGCTGGATTTTTGGTGATTTAAAGCCGGATAATCTCATTGTTTCTGGTCCACCTGCCACGATCCGGTGCATTGATGTGGGAGGAACGACAAAAGCGGGCAGGGCAATTAAGGAGTATACCGAGTTTTTTGATCGAGGCTATTGGGGATTCGGTACACGAAAAGCTGAACCAACTTATGATTTATTTGCCCTGACCATGGTGATGGTCAACTGTGCGTATAAGAAAGAATTCAAAAAAGGAGCAGAACCAGAAAAGCAGCTTTATCGAGCCATTGAAGGACATCCTTTATTAAAGCGATATGAAAGGGTGTTAAAGGCTGCTCTACAAGGTAAATATCAATCAGCAGCAGACATGAAAAGTGCGGTGCTAAAAGAAGGACAGCTGATTGCATCAAGAAAATCGCGCCAAAAGAAGCAACAGCAAAAAAACGCGCCAAAACCCGCTGTTAATCAAAGCCAACAAGTGACTTCACGATCGCGGGTTGCAGCAGCAAAAAGAACGTCAGTACGTAAAAAATCAGGAGGACTTTTTGAAACCATTCTTATCGTTTGCAGTGTACTCGCTCTTTACTGTGCATATGTGGTTTTGTTCCTGTTGTAGAGCTGTAAAAAAGCAGGCTTCTTCTTTGCTTGGAGCTACTGAAAGTGATAGGATATGTATATCTTTAAATTACCTGCTCTTTGTGAGGAGGAAGTTGTGAATAGAATTGAATCTTTTTTGAAAAAACATGATGTTTACCTTGAAAATACGACAGTCATTGTCGGGGTTTCCGGCGGACCGGATTCCATGCTCTTACTGCATGAACTTAACAAGCGTCGCAAAAGTTCCTATCAGCTGATTGCAGCCCATGTAGATCACATGTTCAGAGGAGAAGAGTCCTTTGCTGATTTGGCATTTGTTGAGGCTTACTGTAAGGAGCACGAGATCCCTTTTGAATCGTCCCGCATACAGGTCACCCAATATGCAAAAGAAAACCGCTTAAACAAACAGGCAGCTGCAAGGGAGTGCAGATATGCTTTCTTTCGTCAATTGATGGAGCAATACAACGCTCAATTTATAGCGCTTGCACATCATGGAGACGATCAAGTAGAAACAATGCTGATGAGACTTGCGAGAGGGACTGTTGGTATTGGACTTGCGGGTATCCAAGCAAAACGTCCTTTTCAAGGTGGATGGCTGATTCGTCCGCTCATTGGATACTCTAAAGACGACGTGCTAAAAGCTTGTGAAAAAGAACATGTCCCCTATGTCATTGATCAAAGCAATCACACAGATGACTACTTGAGAAACCGGGTAAGAAGACACATTCTTCCCGTGTTAAAAGAAGAGGCACCTCATGTACATGAAAGCTTTCAGTTTGTAAGTGACATGCTGACTGAGGATGAGCAATACTTGCAGGCTTTAACAAAGGAACAAATGAACCAAGTGATAACGAGTCAATCGCCTAAACAAATTGAGATCAAAACGAAGCCTTTGCTTGACCTGCCTTTGCCTTTACAAAGAAGAGGCATTCAACTAATATTAAACTATCTTTATGAAAACACTCAATCAGCGTTTTCAAACCAGCATATTCTAGGGACTTTGGACTGGTTATCTCATACCGATCAACCGTCTGGATCATTAGATTTGCCAAAAGGTTTACAAGCTGTCAAGTCTTATGATCACTGTATGTTTACTTTTGAACGATCGCATGTATTAGACCAGTCTTATGCTCTTCATTTAAAAGTTGAGCTCGGAGAAGAGCTTTTTCTCCCAAATGGACAGTCTATCGTCGTATCAAATCATGTTCCGAAGGATGCACGGAACGGAAACCATTTTTTCTTGCTTCAAAAAGATCATGTTCGTTTCCCTTTGATCATTCGCTCACGAAAAAATGGTGATCGAATCAAACTTAAAGGGATGAATGGATCAAAAAAGGTGAAGGATATATTTATTGATAAAAAAGTGCCTCTTGCAGAAAGAGACAGCTGGCCGATCGTCACTGACTCGGATCATCAAATCATCTGGATCCCAGGTCTGAAAAAATCCGTTTTTGAAGAAATTGATATGACAAACAGCGATCTCATTGTATTACAATATAGACAGCATGAAAATTTGTAGGGGGCAAGCAAAAGCATGAAACAAGATATTGAAAAGATTTTGATCTCAGAAGAAGAGATCCAGCAAAAAGTGAAGGAACTGGGTGCAACATTAACCAGTGATTATGATGGTAAATTTCCCCTGGCTATTGGTGTTTTGAAAGGTGCTCTTCCATTCATGGCAGACCTGATCAAACACATTGATACATATTTAGAACTTGATTTTATGGATGTATCTAGCTACGGAAAGTCTACCGTATCTTCTGGAGAAGTAAAGATCATTAAGGATCTAGATACTTCTGTTGAAGGAAGAGATATTTTGATTATGGAAGATATCATCGACAGTGGGTTAACTTTGAGCTATCTGGTAGAACTTTTCCGATACCGTAAAGCAAATTCCATTAAAATTGTGACATTGCTTGATAAACCAAGCGGTCGCAAAGCAGACATCAAAGCAGATTATGTTGGATTTGAAGTGCCAGATGCATTTGTTGTCGGCTATGGATTGGATTTCGCTGAACGTTACCGAAACCTCCCGTATATTGGAGTGTTAAAACCATCTGTTTACGAAGGCTGATCAGCATACGTATACATGAGGTTATTGGTTGTGTTGGAATGATTTTCTATGATACTATTGAACATAGTTGTGCTTACTGTGGGAGGAGGTAAGGAATGAATCGGGTTTTTCGTAATACGATTTTTTATATACTTATTTTATTACTTGTGATAGGGGTCGTTAGTTGGTTAGGATCCCCAAATCAAAAGCCTGAGAACATGTCTTACAGCAAATTTTCGCAAAATCTAAGTGCGGGAAAAGTGGAGAGTATCTCCATTCAGCCTGTAAGAGGGGTTTATGAAATTCGTGGTCAATTAAATGGCGCGAAGAAAGATCAATTCTTCATTACCCATGTTCCAGATGGTCAAGGTGTTGACCAAATTTACAGTGCACTGAAGAATACAGATGTAAAAGTAGAACCAGCACCTGAAACAAATGGATGGCTGCAAGTTCTGACAACCATCATTCCGTTTATCATCATCTTTATTCTGTTCTTCTTCTTATTGAACCAAGCTCAGGGCGGCGGAAGCCGAGTCATGAACTTTGGTAAGAGTAAGGCGAAGCTTTACACAGAAGAGAAGAAACGTGTGAAATTTAAAGATGTTGCCGGTGCAGATGAAGAAAAGCAAGAGCTTGTAGAAGTGGTAGAATTCCTGAAGGATCCACGTAAATTTGCGGAACTTGGCGCAAGAATCCCTAAAGGGGTTTTACTAGTAGGACCTCCAGGTACAGGTAAAACATTGCTTGCGAGAGCTTCTGCAGGAGAAGCAGGCGTTCCGTTCTTCAGCATCAGTGGTTCTGACTTCGTCGAGATGTTCGTCGGTGTCGGTGCATCACGTGTACGTGATTTATTCGAAAATGCGAAAAAGAATGCACCTTGCTTAATCTTTATTGATGAGATTGATGCAGTGGGTCGTCAGCGTGGAGCCGGTCTTGGCGGTGGTCACGACGAGCGTGAACAAACGCTTAACCAGCTTCTTGTTGAAATGGATGGTTTTAGTGCCAACGAAGGTATTATTATCATTGCTGCGACGAACCGTGCAGATATTCTAGACCCTGCATTGCTGCGTCCAGGACGTTTTGACCGTCAAATTACGGTTGACCGCCCAGATGTTATTGGCCGTGAAGAAGTACTGAAAGTTCATGCGAAAAACAAACCGCTTGACGAGTCAGTCAACTTAAAAGCCATTGCAAGCAGAACACCAGGGTTCTCTGGAGCAGATCTTGAGAACTTACTAAACGAAGCAGCACTTGTTGCTGCCCGTCAAAACAAAAAGAAAATCGATATGCGTGATATCGACGAAGCGACTGACCGTGTCATCGCTGGGCCGGCGAAGAAAAGCCGCGTCATTTCGAAGAAAGAACGTAATATCGTGGCTTACCATGAAGCAGGTCATACCGTCATTGGTCTTATCCTAGACGAAGCGGACATGGTGCATAAAGTAACGATCGTTCCTCGTGGTCAGGCAGGCGGATATGCGGTCATGCTTCCAAGAGAAGACCGTTATTTCCAAACGAAACCAGAGCTTCTTGATAAAATTGTCGGCTTGCTCGGCGGTCGTGTTGCAGAGGAAATTACGTTTGGTGAAGTAAGTACAGGCGCTCACAACGACTTCCAGCGTGCAACAGGCATTGCAAGAAGAATGGTCACAGAGTTCGGTATGTCTGATAAACTTGGTCCTCTACAATTCGGTCAATCACAAGGAGGTCAAGTATTCCTTGGCCGTGATTTCAACAATGAGCCGAATTACAGTGAAGCGATCGCTTACGAAATTGACCAAGAAGTTCAGCGTTTCATTAAGGAGAGCTATGAACGTGCGAAACAAATTCTCACTGAGAATAAAGATAAGCTAGAAATCATCGCACAAGCCCTTCTAGAAGTTGAAACATTAGATGCTGAGCAAATTAAATCTCTTTACGAAACTGGAAAGCTTCCAGAGCGTGTATACGCAGATGACGAAGAGAAAAACGATGATGTGAAAGTAAACATCAAGAAAAAAGAAGATGAGGAGATCTAATCTCCTTCTGTGAAAGCTGCCGGGATCACCGGCAGCTTTTTTTATTTCGATTCGTGAATGGATCGGTTTCGAATTGTTTACAAATGGAACTCAATTCGTGTATGGTATGATAGAAAGTCGAAAAATGCTCTTTTTGAGAAACTATTCAAAGTGGTGATGAAGTTGTTACTCGTGATAGATGTAGGAAACACAAATACCGTTTTAGGTGTTTATCATAATGGCGATCTAAACTACCATTGGCGAATTGAAACAAGCCGTCATAAAACAGAAGACGAATTTGGTATGTCCATCAGGGCTCTATTTGATTATGTGGGGCTGATGTTTGACCAAATAGAAGGAATTATCATCTCGTCTGTTGTCCCGCCAATGATGTTTGCACTTGAAAGAATGTGCGAAAAATATTTTCACATAACACCCCAAATTGTAGGGCCTGGAATGAAGACTGGATTAAACATTATGTGTGACAATCCAAAGGAAGTCGGGGCAGATCGAATTGTCAATGCAGTAGCAGCAATTCACCTATATGGGGCGCCTCTTATTGTGGTAGACTTTGGAACAGCAACAACCTACTGTTATATCAATGAACAAAAACAATACATGGGTGGAGCGATTGCACCGGGTATTACCATCTCAACTGAGGCTTTATATACAAGAGCGGCGAAACTGCCGAGAATTGAAATTGTCCGTCCTGATCACATTGTTGGAAAAAACACCATCAGTGCGATGCAATCCGGCATCCTTTATGGATATGTTGGCCAAGTCGAGGGAATAGTGAAACGGATGAAGCAGCAAGCCAAACAAACACCGAAAGTCATTGCAACAGGCGGTTTGTCTACATTGATTGGAAATGAATCAGACTGCATTGATATTGTCGATCCGTTCCTTACATTAAAAGGGCTGCAGCTCATTTATGAACGTAATCGTGTAGGTGTATTATAGGAGGTTTAAATTAAATGGATTACTTAGTTAAAGCGTTGGCATATGACGGTAAAGTCCGCGCATATGCTGCAAACACAACAGATACAATCAACGAAGCACAAAGAAGACATCATACGTGGCCGACTGCATCAGCAGCGATTGGCAGAACGATGACAGCAACAGTCATGATGGGTGCTATGCTGAAAGGTGAGAATAAATTAACTGTCAAAATAGAAGGCGGTGGACCAATCGGCGCCATTATTGCTGATGGAAATGCAAAAGGCCAGGTACGAGGATATGTCTCAAACCCACAAGTTCACTTTGACTTAAATGAACAAGGCAAGCTGGATGTTAGACGTGCAGTCGGAACAAGTGGAACGTTAAGTGTTGTCAAAGATATCGGGCTGAAGGACCACTTTACAGGACAAACGGAAATCGTCTCAGGTGAAATTGGAGATGACTTCACTTATTATCTTGTTTCTTCTGAGCAAGTGCCTTCCTCTGTAGGCGTAGGTGTCCTTGTCAATCCAGATAATTCGATCCTCGCAGCAGGCGGTTTCATCATTCAATTGCTGCCTGGTACAGAAGATGCTGTCATTGAGAGACTAGAAAAGCGCCTGTCGACCATTGAACCAATCTCTAAACTCATTGAAAAAGGGATGACACCAGAGGAAATATTAGAAGAAGTACTCGGGGAAAAACCTCAAATTTTAGAAACTCTACCTGTCGAATTTTCTTGTAACTGCTCAAAAGAACGGTTTGCAAATGGCATTATCAGCCTAGGGAAAGCCGAAATTGATGATATGATTGAACAAGACGGACAAGCAGAAGCTCAATGCCATTTTTGTAACGAAACGTATGTATTTACAAAAGAAGAGCTAGAAGAGCTGCGTGAAGAATTAACCCGCTAAGCTCTAAGCAGCGGGTTTTCTTTTTAGAATGGAAAGGAGACGAAAGATGAGACTAAAAGCAAGAGTGGTATGGACATTTATCCTCGTGTTGCTCATGATTAATGCCGTTGTCATTGCATATGTATTAACAAAGTCACAAATGTCACAGGCTTCTTCTAACGGGAAGAGCGGTGAAGAAATTGCGTCGATTGGAAAAGAGAAGGTGACGCGTCAAGAATGGTTAAAGAAGATGGAAGACCGCTACGGTAAGGCGACACTTGAACAAATGATCAATCAGAAGGTGGTCAATCAGCTTGCTAAGCAAAATAAGCTGGAGGTGTCTTCAAAAGAGATCAATCGTGAATTGCTCATGCTCAAAGCGGTGTCTAATAATTTCTACGAAGATGGACATACAAGTGAGAAGGAATGGAAAGAACAGATTCGTTATCAAATTTTATTAGAGCAGCTTTTAACGAGAGATGCCGTTGTTTCTGAAAAAGAAGCGAAATCGTTTTATGAAAAAAACAAGGACTTATATCAATATGATGATTCATACCGCATTCGCCATATCGTTGTGAAGACAAAGAGCGAGGCTGAAAATGTATTGAAAGATTTAAAAGGTGGATCTAGCTTCGAAGCTGTGGCAGCTGAACGTTCAATCGACCGTTACACCTCACCATACGGCGGAGATCTTGGATTTGTGACAGAAGAGCAAGAAAGTATCCCAGCCCTATACATACAAGAAGCTCAAAAGCTTCAGCCAGATGAATGGACGAAAGAGCCGATTCAGACCAAAAACGGGTATGCCATTATTCAGTTAAAAGAAAAATTAAATGGCCGCTCTTTCTCCTACGAAGAAGTCAAAGATCAGATTAAAAGACAGATCGCCATGGAAGATCTAGGTGAAAAGGCGAATGTCAAAACCCTTTGGAAAGAAGCAAAAGTCACATGGTTTTACGATGGCGAGCAGGACTAAAAGCATTGACAAAATTTTTTGAAATTGATAATTTAATATTAATACAATAAAATTACTCGGAGATAGAGGTGTTAGTGATGGCTCGTATTGCAAATTCAGTTTTTGAACTAATAGGAAATACACCAGTCGTTAAATTAAACCGTTTAGTGGATGAAGACAGTGCGGATGTCTACTTGAAACTTGAATATATGAACCCAGGCAGCAGTGTCAAAGATCGTATTGCTTTAGCGATGATCGAAGATGCTGAAGCAAAAGGTACATTAAAAGCCGGCGATACGCTTATTGAACCAACAAGCGGAAACACAGGAATCGGCCTTGCAATGGTAGCGGCTGCTAAAGGAATCAACGCAATTTTGGTTATGCCAGACACAATGAGTCAGGAGCGCCGCAACCTTTTACGCGCTTATGGTGCAGAGCTTGTCTTAACACCAGGTGCAGAAGGAATGAAAGGTGCCATCAAAAAAGCGGAAGAATTAGCAGAAGAGCATGGTTACTTCATGCCTCAGCAATTTAGCAACGAAGCCAATGCGGAGATTCACCGTCGTACAACTGGGAAAGAAATTCTTGAACAGTTTGACGGCGAGCTTGATGCATTTATTGCAGGTGTTGGTACGGGCGGTACGATTACAGGTGCTGGTGAAGTCCTAAAAGAAGCCATCCCATCGATTCAGCTTTATGCGGTAGAGCCGACAGATTCCCCTGTATTGTCAGGCGGTAAGCCGGGTCCGCATAAAATTCAAGGAATTGGAGCAGGTTTTGTTCCTTCAATCTTGAACACAGAAATATATGACGGCATCATTCAAGTGAAAAACGAAGATGCATTTGAGCTTGCAAGAAAAGCAGCGAAAGAAGAAGGAATCCTTGGCGGTATTTCTTCTGGAGCAGCTATTTACGCAGCGCTTCAAACAGCGAAGAAGCTTGGTAAAGGGAAAAAGGTTCTGGCAATCATCCCAAGTAATGGTGAGCGTTACCTCAGTACACCTCTTTATCAATTCGATTAAACCAATCACCCCAGCATTTGCTGGGGTTTTTTCATGAATTCTGAAGATGGAAAGCAAATACTATTTTCTAAATAAATTGGATTGCATTACAATAAGGTTAATGAAAATGAAAAAGGATGATAACATGACACAACGCAGGCCGATGGGCATCAAAATTCCTTTTACGAAAGATGCATTTTTGAAAAGATACGAACAATTAACTGCTCGTGAAACACATCATGTGCTTCTTGAAAGTGCGCGCGGCGGTTCATATAGCATCGCTGGTATTCACCCGATCGCCAAAGCGAAGGGGAAAGATGGGATGACGACCATCCATTATCAAGATGAGGTGCTGTTCAAAGAGGGTGATCCATTCAGAGCGTTTACGGATTGGTTTCAAACCCTTCAAACCGAAACAAACGACGAATATCCCGATTTCCAAGGTGGAGCAATTGGGTTTTTAAGCTACGACTATGCTAGGTACATCGAGCATTTTAAGATGCTGGCGATTGACGATCTTAAAACACCGGACCTTTATTTCCTCGTGTTTAATGATGTTGCAGTCTTTGACCATAAGGAACACGCGCTGTGGCTGATTACTCACACAGAGGAAAGGGAATCAGTGAGTAAAGCGAACCAAAGGCTTGAAGAATGGAAGCGAAAGTGGACAAGCTCTTCAGAAGAATCAGCACAATCACCTGTCAATGAATCTTCCACAGAATTTGTACCAGCAGCACCTTTCACTGAAGAAACCTTTGGAGAAGCAGTAGAAAAAATTAAGCAATATATCGCAAACGGTGATGTGTTCCAAGTGAACTTATCCATCAGACAAGATGAACAGCTTCACACTCATCCGTATGATTTATACAAAACGTTACGTCAGATAAATCCATCTCCTTACATGTCTTACCTGCATACGCCTGACTTCCAGATTGTTTGTGGATCTCCAGAGCTGCTTATTAAGAAAAAAGGAACTCAGCTAGAAACAAGACCAATTGCCGGAACAAGATCACGAGGCAAGGACGACGCTGAGGATCAAGCGCTGGCAAAGGAACTCATTGAAAATGAAAAAGAACGCGCAGAGCATGTGATGCTCGTTGATCTTGAGCGGAATGACCTTGGACGCGTGTCCACTTATGGCTCAGTAAAAGTGAACGAATTTATGGCGATTGAGAAATATTCACACGTAATGCACATTGTATCCAATGTACAAGGGGAGCTGCGTGATGAATGTGATGCGGTAGATGTCATGAGAGCTGTATTCCCAGGCGGAACGATTACAGGTGCTCCAAAAGTGAGAACAATGGAAATCATAGAAGAACTTGAGCCGACAAGACGTGGGCTTTATACTGGATCTATAGGCTGGTTTGGATTCAATCAAGATATGCACTTTAATATCGTCATTCGTACTGCGTATTGTACAGAAGGAAAAGCCTTTATGCAGTCAGGTGCCGGGATCGTGATTGATTCTGTTCCAAAACACGAATATAAAGAATCCATTAAAAAAGCCTATGCAGTGAAAAAAGCATTACAGTTGAGCAAAGAAGAGACTATTTTGAGTTAGAGGTGAGCAGAGTATGATTTTAATGATTGATAATTATGATTCATTTACGTACAACCTGGTCCAGTATTTAGGTGAGCTTGGAGAAGAATTGATCGTGAAACGGAATGATCAAGTAACCATTCAAGAAATTGAAGAGCTCAAGCCGGATTTTCTCATGATTTCTCCAGGGCCATGCAGTCCCGATGAAGCGGGAATTAGTATGGAGGCGATCAAGCACTTTGCAGGAAGCATTCCAATCTTTGGTGTGTGTCTAGGTCACCAATCCATCGCACAAGTCTTTGGCGGGGATGTCGTTCGAGCAGAGCGCCTAATGCACGGTAAAACATCAGAGATTAAACATGACGGAAAAGGTGTCTTCACAGGACTTCAAAATCCGCTCGTCGCAACGAGATATCATTCATTAATTGTCAAAAACGAGACGCTGCCAGAGTGCTTTGACGCAACAGCCAGCACAAAGGAAGGCGAGCTCATGGCGATTCGTCATAAAGAACTGCCGATTGAAAGTGTGCAATTCCATCCTGAATCAATTATGACGTCCTTCGGAAAAGAAATGCTGAAAAATTTCATTGAAACCTATCGTAAAAAGGGGCATGAAGTAAACGCATGATCATTTATCTGAACGGTCAGTATATAGAGGAGAAAGACGCGACTCTTTCTCCTTTTGATCATGGTTTTCTATATGGCATCGGTGTATTCGAAACATTTACCAGCCTGGCAGGACAAGTCTTCCTGTTAGATTGGCATCTTGAAAGGCTCAATCAATCATTACGTGACCTTTGCATCGAATCCACAATAGAGAAACCATTTGTACTCGACATCATTCATACCTTACTGAATAAAAACCAAATAGCCGGCGGCCATGCGAGAATTCGCTTGAATGTTTCTGCGGGCAGAGGCAATGGGTTCTCTGCAGATCCTTATGAAGAGCCCGTCGTTTTTGTCATGATCTCTCCATTCCGTCCTGAATCTATTTTGGAAGAGAAAAAGGGAGTCGTTCTTCAAACGAGAAGAAACACACCAGAAGGGCCAAGACGCCTCAAGTCTCATCATTATATGAACAACCTGCTCGCGAAAAGAGAAGTAGGGAACAACCCGGCGTTAGAGGGCATCTTTTTAACAAAAGAAGATGATGTGGCAGAAGGCATTACCTCGAATGTATTTTGGCGAAAAGATGATGTGATCTATACACCGTCACTTGATACAGGCATTTTAAATGGGGTTACTCGTCGATACTGTATGGAAACGCTCCACGCTATGGGGGTCTCGCTAAAGGAAGGGCGATATCCAGTCTCGCATTTGCTCTCAGCTGATGAGGCATGGATGACCAATTCTGTTCAGGGAGTTGTACCTTTCAGGAGTATAGGAGACATCCACTTGCCCAAAAACAGCCGGATTATCTCAACAAAGTTAAGAATGCAATACACAAAAGAACGTCAAGACCATAAAGAGTAGGTGGACACAATGACACAACAATTGATAAAACAGCCTAAAATCATACAGGCCAAGCATCACACCCTTAGTTATGAAGAAAAGACATTGGTCATGGGCATTTTAAATGTCACGCCTGACTCTTTTTCAGATGGAGGAAAGTTTAATCAAGTAGATAAAGCGCTGGCTCATGCAGCGCAGCTGATAGAAGACGGGGCGCATATTATTGATATTGGCGGAGAATCGACTCGCCCGGGAGCGGCACTTGTCTCGGAAGAAGAGGAGCTTTCAAGGGTCATTCCTGTCATTGAGAAGATCACAAAAGAATTAGATGTACCTATCTCTATTGATACGTATAAAGCCCGTGTTGCAGATGAAGCGGTGAATGCTGGAGCCTCCATCATTAATGATGTATGGGGAGCGAAGGCAGATCCCCAAATGGCACATGTGGCAGCGAAGCACAATGTCCCAATTATTTTAATGCACAATCGGCCAGAACGAAACTACACACATCTGATTTCAGATATGATCGCCGATTTGAAAGAAAGTGTCCAAATTGCCCAGCAAGCGGGTGTCCGTGATGACATGATCATATTAGATCCAGGTGTAGGATTTGCAAAAAATAAAGAGGACAACCTGAAGGTCATGAATGAACTCGAACATTTTTGTCACCTTGGGTATCCACTGCTGCTAGCTACATCTCGAAAACGATTCATTGGTGCTGTCTTAGACCTGCCGCCTGAAGAACGTACTGAAGGAACAGGTGCGACGGTTTGCCTTGGGATTCAAAAGGGCAGTGCGATGGTCCGTGTACATGATGTAAAAGAAATAGCAAGAATGGCAAAAATGATGGATGCCATGCTGAATAAGGGAGGCGCTTATCATCGATAAAGTATATGTAAACGGAATGGAATTTTACGGGTACCACGGCGTATTTGCAGAAGAAAATAAACTAGGACAGCGATTCCGCGTGGACTTAACAGCTTCACTTGATTTAAGTAAAGCCGGACAAACTGATGACCTCAATGAGACCATCAACTATGCAGAGCTTTACCAAATTTGCAAAAGCATTGTAGAAGGTGAGCCGGTCAATCTCGTTGAAACACTGACAGAAAGAATTGCAAACCAAGTGTTAAAGGACTTTCCAACAGTTCAGGAATGTACAGTGAAGGTGATCAAACCAGATCCGCCAATTCCAGGACACTATCAGTCCGTTGCAATTGAAATGACGAGATCGCGCACATGAACAATACAGCATACATCGCATTAGGCTCAAACATAGGTAAAAAAGAAACCTATTTAAAAGAAGCCGTCAAAAAACTGCATGAACATCCAGAGGTTCAAGTAGAATTAATCTCATCGATATATGAAACAGCACCTGTAGGCTATGAAAACCAAGATGACTTTTTAAACATGGCCGTGAAAATTACCACTTCACTTCGTCCAGAGGAACTACTGTCTCTTACTCAGAAAATTGAGCAGGAGTTAGGTAGAACAAGAGAAGTGAGATGGGGTCCGCGAACGGCTGACCTTGACATTTTACTTTATAATCGTGAAAATATTGAAACAGAACAACTTGTAGTGCCGCATCCCAGAATGTACGAACGTTTATTCGTTCTTGTCCCGATGAGTGAGATTTGCCCAGAAATCGGCGAAGTACAAATAAATGCCGTAACAGACCAAGAAGGTGTAAGCATATGGAAAAAGACATGTGGGGTAGAAGAATTCGTGCATACCGAAAGCTAAAAGGGTATACTCAGGAAGGGTTCGCGAAAAGACTGGGCATCTCTGTCTCTGTCTTAGGAGAAATTGAGCGAGGCAATCGATTACCAACAAACCAATTGGTTGGTCAAATAGCAGATGCTTTAAATATAACGGTGGAAGAACTTTCACCAATTCTTGAAGAAGAAAGGAGGGGGAAAAATGTTTAAAATCGGAGATATCGAGATTAAAAACAAAGTAGTGCTCGCGCCAATGGCTGGTGTGTGCAACTCTGCCTTCAGACTGACGGTGAAAGAGTTTGGAGCGGGCTTAGTCTGTGCTGAAATGGTCAGTGACAAAGCGATCCTGATCAACAATGCGAGAACAATGGGTATGCTATACATTGATGAACGGGAAAAGCCTTTGAGCCTTCAGATATTTGGAGGGGAAAAAGACACACTCGTCGAAGCGGCAAAGTTTGTAGACCAGAATACCACAGCGGATATTATTGATATCAACATGGGCTGTCCCGTACCAAAGATTACGAAATGTGATGCAGGAGCGAAATGGCTCCTTGATCCAAACAAGATTTATGAAATGGTCTCTGCTGTCGTAGAAGCTGTAGACAAACCAGTTACAGTGAAAATGAGAATGGGCTGGGACGAAGACCATATCTTTGCTATCGACAATGCCCGTGCTGTTGAACGAGCAGGTGGACAAGCTGTTGCGCTTCACGGACGGACACGCGTGCAAATGTACGAAGGAACAGCGAATTGGGATATTATGAAAGAGGTTAAACAATCTGTTTCAATTCCTGTCATCGGCAATGGCGATGTCAAAACCCCTCAAGATGCGAAACGTATGCTTGATGAAACGGGTGTTGACGCTGTCATGATCGGAAGAGCCGCACTAGGAAACCCGTGGATGATTTATCGAACGGTTCATTATTTAGAAACGGGTGAACTGAAAGAAGAGCCAAACGTGCGTGAGAAAATGTCAGTGTGCAAACTTCACTTAGACAGACTCATTGACTTGAAAGGCGAGCATGTCGCTGTTAGAGAAATGAGAAAGCATGCAGCATGGTACTTAAAAGGGGTCCGCGGCAACGCTGACGTAAGAAACCAAATCAATCAAAGTGAAACGAGAGCGGAGCTTGTACAAGTTCTTGATAACTTTACGATCGAAGCCGAGGCAAAAGAGCTTCAAAGTATAAAAGTAGGATAAGACTATCTTTCTTTTTGTAGCTCACTGCTAGTTGATGTACTGGCAGTTTTTCTGCTTTTTTCTGCAAAATACATTATTGGAGTGATATAAATGAGTAATGAAGGGCTTAATAACGAAGAATTAAATGACCAGTTCCAGGTCAGACGTGACAAAATGAATAAAATGAGAGAAGAGGGTATCGATCCATTCGGTGAACGATATGACCGCTCTCATCAATCTGCGCAAATTATCGCTGAATATGACGAGTTTTCTAAAGAAGACTTAGAAGGAAAAGCGGCTCAAGTGACAATCGCTGGACGTATGATGACAAAGCGAGGTAAAGGAAAAGCTGGCTTTGCGCATATTCAAGATTTAGAAGGACAAATTCAAATCTATGTTCGTAAAGATAGTGTAGGGGAAGAAGCTTATGAATTATTCAAAAGCTCAGACCTAGGCGATATCATCGGTGTAACAGGAACTGTTTTTAAAACAAATGTAGGAGAACTTTCTATTAAAGCGACTAGCTTTGAGGTTCTGACAAAAGCACTTCGCCCGCTTCCTGATAAATATCATGGATTAAAAGATGTTGAACAGCGCTATCGTCAGCGCTACCTTGATCTCATTGTAAATCCAGAAAGTAAGCAGACGTTCATTATGCGAAGTAAAATCATTCAATCCATGAGAAGATACTTAGATTCTAAAGGATACTTAGAAGTTGAAACACCAACAATGCACAGCATTCCTGGTGGTGCATCAGCGCGTCCTTTCATTACTCATCACAATGCACTTGATATGCCGCTTTATATGCGTATTGCGATCGAGCTGCACTTAAAACGCCTAATTGTCGGTGGTCTAGAGAAAGTATACGAGATTGGCCGTGTTTTCCGTAATGAAGGTGTATCGACTCGTCATAATCCAGAATTCACGATGATCGAGCTGTATGAAGCATACGCAGACTACAAAGACATCATGAATCTGACTGAAAACTTGATTGCTCATATTGCCCAAGAGGTGCTGGGAACAACAACCATTCAATATGGAGAAGATGAAATTGATCTCAAACCTGAATGGAAGAGACTGCATATGGTTGAAGCAGTCAAAGAAGCAACAGGTGTAGACTTCTGGCAGGAGATGTCTGTAGAAGAAGCAAAACAGCATGCTGCTGATCATGGTGTTGAAATCACGAAAAATATGACAGTAGGTCATATTATCAATGAGTTCTTCGAGCAAAAAGTAGAAGAAACATTGGTTCAGCCTACATTCATTTACGGACATCCAGTGGAGATTTCTCCATTAGCTAAGAAAAATCCTGAAGATCCTCGCTTCACAGATCGTTTTGAGTTGTTTATCGTACGCCGTGAGCACGCAAATGCATTCACAGAGCTAAACGATCCAATCGATCAAAGAGAACGATTTGAAGCTCAATTAAAAGAACGTGAAGAAGGAAATGACGAAGCACATCTAATGGATGACGATTTTGTTGAAGCATTAGAATACGGCATGCCTCCAACAGGTGGTTTAGGAATCGGGATCGACCGATTAATCATGCTTTTAACAAATTCTCCATCAATCAGAGATGTACTGCTTTTCCCACAAATGAGAAACCGCTAATACATCAATCAAAGCGCCATTTTATCTATGGCGCTTTTTATTTTTCATAAAATGAAACTTTTTTTAAAAAAACTATTGCAAGGAAAGAATCCAGATGGTATATTATTATTCGTTGCCGCAAAACAGCAACGAGGTTAAAAAAAGAAATTGAAAAAAGTTCTTGACTTTAATCGACGTAAAATGTTAAGATATTAAAGTCGCTTACGAGCGATAACGAAAATGATCTTTGAAAACTAAACAAGACAAAACGTACCTGTTAATTCGAGTTTTTATAAAAAAATCCTATGATACTTCATAGGTAGTCAGTCAAACTGGCGAAAAGCAAAACTTCGGTTTTGTACTTTTT
>NZ_JANGFM010000009.1:0-33163 GCF_046566805.1 Bacillus sp. BD48
TAAAGACGGCTCTTTCTGGAACGCGTTCATAGGTCATCATTTTGTTATTGTTTTCACTAATTTCATTTTTTTCAATAAAATCTTGTCGATCCTGACCTTTTGGCATCTTTAACAACTTATTAACACGATCGACTCCAATTTTATCAATATCTTCTTCTGCATATTGCATAATGAGATATGGCTTAACAATAAACAAATCCCAAATGTTTTTAGACATATCTTCTCTCACAGCCTCTGGTGTTCTATGATCACCAGTTAAACTATTAGAAGCTCCTGTCAAAATAAGCTGACTAGCCGTAGTGGAAATATTGTTAATCCCTTTCATGAAAGAGCCATAATTTGTAAGGATCATTAGCGCCAAGCTCAACACAAAAACCGTCTGTACAATGGTTGATAAACCACTAATTATTGCACGCCTAAAAGTCATTTGAAAGACAGCGACCAATCCAGTAATCACCACAATAAAACCTATAAAACTACCGAAAATCCCATCAGAAGAAAAACCAGATCCCTCTATACCACTGATCCCCTGTACTAGCCTTTCAACTAAGTCTATCCACGCGTTGACAACATCGGTTTCAAAAGCAAAGTTTAAGAAAGCAAGCATGATATTAGTAAACATTTTGTTCCATTCGAAAGTTAAATTGACCATCAGATTAATGAACTCAAAAAACTGTGATGCAATTCCATCTTTTATAGCATCACCTGTCACCCAGCTTTTTGCTGAATCCACAAATTGCTGTACTGCATTTTTATCCTCTTCATCGCCTGTTTTCGCTGAAACATCTAAGTAATAAACGGCCTTTCTTCCATCCTCCATCTTTGAATAATCTTTCGGCACCAACGTTTCAGAAATATTTTTGTCTTCTTCCTTCTTACTGCTGCTTTCGGCGGAAATAGATGTCGGCAAAATAATCATAAGCACAGTCAGAAGCAATAAGAGTTTTTTTATTTTCATTTGCTATCATCCTTAAATTTGTGGACTGTTACTGGTTCTTCATCACCCATTCCAGCCTTCATCTCATCTGAATCAATGCCTCTGATCTTTGTACTTTTCCACTGTCCATCATCTTTCACCAAAAGAACGTTCATGTACTGCATTTCAGATAAATTGGGCTGATAGAACTTCAAGTAATAGTACAGCTTGCCATCTTCATATTTGTTTGAGTATCGTTTAATCTGGTAACGTTCCCCCATTTCATTTTTTGCCCCTGGATGAGCATGGTGACCTTTTTCTAATATATTTTGTGCTTCATCAACTAAGATTTGTTTAAACAAATCATCGTCACCCTCTACTTGCGCCACAATAAATTTGTAAGCTACTTCATCTGCTTTTTCAATGTCCTTTTGATTCTTACCACCTGCGGCTGATCCGCAGGCAGCAAGAGAAAATACACTAATCGCAAACAGCATGAATATAGCAATCTTCTTCATCATTAAACTCCCACCCCACTACTTTGTTTTTCTAATGACCTTGTTCTTTCGCGTTCTCTATCAGCCTCATCAGCTGTAGAACTATCAAACGCTTTAATAAAGTCCTGGAAGACTGTATTCACTTCAATTACTGCACATCGGCCATAAATATCTTGAAATAGCGCTTGACCACGTTTCAAATTTTTTAATGTCGATACGTTACTTGCCGTTATTGGCAAATTCAAAAACTGAAGCATCTTTTCAGCCTCTTCAGACTGATATAACTGGAAGCAGAACTTCATACCAATGTTGGCTGCATTATCATAGTCACTAGCATTCTGCGTTCCTTTGATTAAAGTCGTGTTATAGTAACGCCCTTTACGTTCGATAAAGTCTAATTGTTCCGCGCCTGTAACACTACGTTCAATCGTTTTAGCTTCATCCTGAACCACTATTTTATGGGTACCTTTTCGGTCCAGCTTAAACATGAATTGCTTGGTGAACGCTGTAATCGAAATAAGTATTGCTTCAGAAATTTTTTGAGGCGCGCGAATTTTTCCTGTCTGCCCTTTTTTAATATCCGGCAGCTGCAAATTTTGAACCATTAAAACTTGAATAGGCTTTCCAACATCTAGGGTTTTATAGTCCTGGTTGATCTTTCCGAAAAGCAGCGTAGCCAGCTTATTTTTCTGTAGAGACTGTAACGATGTTAATAACGTTTCTAATGCCCTGTGTCTCTCATCACTCATATATTCTGGACGATTCTCATATTGATCCTTCAGGTGATTAATGACCACTTCAATACATGGATCATGAAAATCCCCTGCAACTTCAATCGCATCACTCAACAATGAATATCTATCATCATCAAGCTGCACATTGGTTAAATACGTTAAAATATCGAGAGCTATATCTTTGGCATCACTAATGTTTTCGCTAGTCCGAAATGGATCAAGGCAGCCAGCATCTTCTTCTGACTCTCCAAGAGTCCAAACCGATATATATTCTTTAGGGATGAATGGCAGCCCTTCAGCCCATCCTGCCCTATCTCCTTTAGGGTCTGTGATCATAACATGCGATCCAGTCAAAGCCCCTAGTGTAGCCAGTAAATTCATTAAGACAGATTTACCTTTACCTGTCTCACCTGCGATCATCATTGACAATGAGTCAAAGACGTTTTGAATATTGTCATAGGCTTTCGCAGCCAAATCCGGCTGTATGAAGACCGGCTTTTTAAGTTTTTTGGTAAAACCTATTGGGAATCCCCTGCTGTCTCCTATATTGGTTGTCGCACCAAACATAGCAGAGGCAATAACACCAGCTGACACCGTTTGAAGATAATCGTTTGTATATCTTTTTGATCCAGGTATAAACTCCATAAAGTAAGAAATAGCTTCACCGTAAGGAATCTGCAATGTAATTCCCTTTTTACCGAGTTCAGTCCGAACCTTTTCTACTCTTTGTTTTAGCTCAATCTTATCCCCTGCTGTTACTCTTAACACAATTGAGATATCGTAAGCTGGCTCACCACTTTGTGCAAACATCGCTTGCATCTTAATGGCTCCTTGTTCTGAAGAAGCTGTTTTTTCATCAATATTTGCCCCAACTTCTCTCGCCGTTTTCCGTTGATCTTCAAACTCTAAAAGTGCGTTAGATAAATTCTTTTGAATTTCGTCATTTGATTTATAAAATGCTCTGATAGATGTTCCAACTGGAAACGGTAGGTCTGTTTGAATTCTGTAAAGCCATTCGGTGCCTGGATGTGAAACTACTGTATTCATGCGGCTAACAACAAGATACTGAACATATTGTTCTTTGATCTCGTTATCTACAAGTTTCCTTAACCTTAATGTTTTCGGATCATACTCTTCTACCTCAGCCGATTGTAGATCAAGGAAGAGCTTTCTATCTGGTCTAACGGCTTGATAAGTCCTTCCTGTATAATCAGTTCCTTCTACATCAACACCTATTTTAGTAGATGAACTGTATTCGCCTCCTGGAACTGAAAAACTATATTCAGTTAAGAAGAGCGCTTCAGATGTGCTAATTGGTCGTACAGGTGATGAAAAAGCATCTGATAGATCAGCAGCTATAGTAGCAGCCTGATCCTTAAATGCCTGAATTTCAGAATGCAATATATCATATCTTTCTAAGCCAACTGCTTTATAAACTGGTGAATTGATCCCCTTTAAAAATTGTTTAAAGGATGCAAGAAGCTTTGTTCCTTGGTTTCCATCAATATACACGTTTTTCTTAGGGTCAAGCTGAACACCGAAATAGCTTACATATTGGTTAGTATCACTTTGATAGACACTTTCTTTTATAGTTGCTCTAAGGGCATTCAGATACCGCAGCCCATGCTCTTTTAATTCATATTCTTTTCTTTTAACTTCTTCAATTGTCTGATCAATGATTTTAGTCACATCCATTTTGAATGGTATTGACAGCAAATGAAGATCATATTGATTTTTTGTAAGAAGAGCCATTTGATTCTTAAATGGCTTTTTCTTTTGTTCGTTATCCCTAAAATCATAACCATATCCTTCTACATGGAAGTACGCCCATACGGTGCCATCAGTGCCAAAAACCAAATTTTGCTCTATATGTTTTACAGGAAAATCAGCGAATTGCTTCATTTGGTTTCCTCCTTACTTGAATAAGAGACATAGCCTCTCATACTGATAATTTTTTGTTTCTCTTTCTCTTTCTTCTCCGATCCAATCGAAAGCAACGGATTAAAGCGATATGTTTTTGCCTTTTCTAATTCTTTTCCTCGATAATAGGTCACTGCTTTTGCCTTTCTGAAGTTATAAGAGACATATGATCGAAAATAAGAAACTGGCGCTCTCCCTTCCGTTCCAACAGCTGTCAACAAATAAGAAATGAGAGCAGGAATCATAAAGACAATAATTGGTGGCAGCCATCTAAGGACTAAATTAAGAACAGGGATGAAGTACCAAATGATAAAAACCACATTGAAAAACAACCAGTATAATATTGACTTGAACTTTATTGGCCGTCCCCAGTTTTTTTTAGCCAAACCGTATACTTTTCGGTCAAACTTTAAAAAATCATTCAAAACATATGATCTTATCCGTTCCAAAAAAATCACACCTTTCAAAAAAAAGGAGCTGAATATCATCAGCTCCCAATATCAATTAAATTTTGCACACTCTTTGCCAGTGATTCCATAATTTCTGGGCGTTCTACAAAAATCATTGCCACAGAGACACCTAATAAATACAAAACCATCATAATCCAAGCTCTCTTCCAAATAAATCCCAAAAGAACAATAGTTAAGACTACATAGATCAATATCTTTATTTGACCTTGAAACCACTCAAAACCACTAGAGATATCAAAAGGCCCTGCATTTAGAACCACCAGCGATATTAAATCATTCATTCTAAAAACCCCCGTTAATTAATCTTTGTTACAACGTAACGACTGCCTCGTTTTTCTAAAACCAGATCATAATCATTGGTAAATTGAGTTTTTGTTGCAGGCTCTTCAAATATCGCCTTAGCCTTTACCCGAAAACCTTTTCCCTTGTTCGAGAAAACATCTGCCGATGCTACTTTGACAAAATTCATTGAGCCATTCAATCCATTTTTTACATCTTTATCTTCTAAAACATATGACAGTTTGTTCATTGGATCAGTAGCGTAACTGCTGAAGAATGTGGCTAGAAAATCATTAATTTCCTTTTGTGTTTTACTATCTCCAACAGACTGCAATTTTTCTTTGTTTGTATCCTGAATTTGATTTGTCTGATCAATTTGCTCATAACGCGGCAATTCATATACAGCATATTGGTGATTCTTATAATAAACAGGAACAACAAAATATTTCGACAAACCTTTTTCATCTGTTTTTGTCTGCTTTTCCTTCACTTTCTTTTTCTTTTTTCCGACCTTTTTAATTACTTCTTCTTCCCACTTTTTCGTCACAGTGCTATTCACTTTTAAAGTAATAGCAGCCTTATCCTTAGATACTTCTTCTACTCTATAAACCTCTGCACTATTAAAACGCGAACTATAACTAGCAGAGTCTAAGTCCAAACCAGCTTGCTGATCTAATCCCTTAACTAAAAAAGGCTTTAACCGTTCTGCTCGTTTCCCTGCATCTTCCTCTTCTTTAGACCATGTGAAGTATTGTTTAGAAAAATTTTCAGCAAATTGCACTGCTTCAGGTTTCGTCGCTTGGTTTTGTTCAACTGCTGCAATACTGGCACTACTTTTCTTAGAAGAACCATTGACAGCTAAAATCATCATGAACATAACAATCATGCTTACAAAAACAAACCAAAAAGCTATAACTCCAAATTTTCTTGCAAGTATTCCTGGCGGTCTATGAGCCTTTTCCGCCTTTACTTTTCCTTCTGAAGAACGCAAGCTATTAAACCAATGTTTTAAAGCCGCGATCTTTTTCTTTCGTTGTTCCTTCCTCTCTTCTTTCGAGATTTTCGGTTTCACTTTAACCCTCCTTTATCGTCTAGCTGGCATTCCTACAGTAGCCCCGCCAATCAACACCACTATTAAAAATAGTGTAGGAGCAAGACCTATCTTGGCAACGGACGTGTGATATAAGCCGATCACAACACTCTTTGCTTCTTCCCATATAGGAACAGTCTCAGGAAAAAATGCGAATATTAATTTCCCGATCACAAGCAGCAGCAAGATACCAATGACTAGGGAGAATAATTTCCTTAATATAAAAAACATGGGATCGCCCCTTTTTACATCTTCTTTTTATTCTCAGGATCACTTAGATAACGGTAGATTGATCCGTATGGCTCTTCTAGCACTTCATCAAAGCTAGTAACCATTACGGATACTTCAGCACCTTTTTCTTCTCCCCTAAGATCCCGCAGCGTTTTTTTAGTCTTAGATTCATTAGCACCGATGAACAGAACTTTAAAATGCTGCACCGGATATTCAAAACCCACTTTTCGATCATATTTTGTTAACAGTTCATTTTTTCTTACGAAAAACTCATTATACTGTTCCATTTTTCTAAGGTTTTTTTCACGAGTGGAATAACTTCTTTCCATCTCGATCATCAAGCCCAAACACTGCTCAGAACCTTTCTTACCTATAACAATAATTCCATCCGGTCTAAGCTTCCTTACCTTTTTCTCACCTTTGTCTGTGTATTCATAGAAAGCTCTTGCCTCAGTTACCCATTCTTTAAATTCGAGACCTGCTTCTTCAGCTTTTTTCTCAAAAGCTTTTACAACCTCCGCAATCAACAGCTGGTGTTGATAAAAGGGAGCTAGTTGTCTGGTCCATCTATTATTCCAATGTGTAATGCCCTTCAGTTCGTATACCATATCAACCCCAAATTTAGTTAGGGTGAAAATCTTACTTGGTTTCCTGTCTGAACTACTAGCAGGTGCATTAAAAGCCTTGATGTAACCAGCGTCTTCCATCTGTCTCAAACGCCTATAGAATGTATTCATACTCCCTAGATGGCTGTATATATGTTCTCTAATAAAATCCCTATGCAAATATATAAATGAGTGAAGATTTATCAAAAGTTCTCTATCTTCTTCTGTCAAATGAACATAATTCATGTTTTGCCCCTTATCTCTTACTTGTGGTGGTGTAGGAGCAACATTCCTTCTGATCATTCCATAAAACTCCATTCAGCTTCTTTTTGATCAGAACCCTCTTTTTTATTTTTTGATTCATCAAGTGAAGGTTCATCTGCTTCAACAAACTGAAAATCATTTGTCGAACTGATAGATTGAGAGGCATCACTTTGAACTTCTTCAGCATCAAGGTCGCTAACAATTTCCTCTTCAACAGGGGTGCCGTTTAGATAGTTAGATATTGCTTGATCTATTTCTTTTGTAGATAGCCCGTTTTTGCTTTCTAATTCAGCTGCTTTAGATAACGTCCATGCAGTTGATTCACGCAATTGTTCAGAATCATCAAAAGGGGCTACAGTTCCATCAGGTTTATATCTATCTAGTGGCGGCACATCTACAACAGCATTTACAGATTGTTCAATCCCGTTGAAGTAATCTCTGGTTTTAATAGCGCATCTTAGAGTAGGTAAGTTCCTCAAAAATGCCTCAGACAGCGTATAAACGTCTTTATCGTTAATCGTGACCTTAAATGCTTCAGCTGCCACTTTCGCCCCTGGCGGGCCTTGTTCGCACACAAACATGTTCCCCGCAATATTTACTAATGCTTTTTGAAGAGGAACTGGCAAGCTATCAAGCTCTTGTGTACTGATACCTAAGATCAAACCTTTTTTACGCATTTCTTTGATAATCTCAGGTAAGATGGTAGCCGGCACACGCTGCGCCTCATCTATACAAAATTGATGCATTAAAGACTTAGGCGGACGCGTATCTGCTATACGGTAATACAAATACGTTAAATAGCTGCCAATCAATCCCGTTTCCTCTTCGCTCATACCAGAGAAATTGTAAAATATGATATGACCTTCATCCATCCACTTTCGGATCGGTAACCCGAAAGAACTTTGTCCGAACAATCTTCGCAAGAAATCGTTAGAGTAGAATATATCAAGACGATTTAAAATCGCATGTTTTGATGTATCTATCATGTCCGGCGCTTCGTCTTCCCAAAATGAAATAATATCTTGGTTTTTAGGATCACGTTCTAATCTAGCCAAAACAGCCCTTCTAAACTTCGTGTCTAGCAATAAAGGCCGTATACCTAGAATCGTGTGATTCTGCCCCTTATCAGCCACTAACGTGGCAATACAGCGTTTCAACATACGTTCAGCCTGCGGAGCAACGGCAAATTCACTTTCTCGAATCACTCGCATGATCTGATCGACCACGAAAGCATCCGATTCCCCTTCCATCTGATAAAGCAAATTCATCCCTAAAGGGTTATTTGAATTTTTGAAGTTAATCCAGTGAACCTTATCCCAATTGATCTCTTTACCTTCTTTTTCAGCCTTCAGTAAATAGTTTAGTATTATCTCAGCAGTTTCAAGGGCTGGATCAATAAAGCTGAAGCCAGACGCTTCTTTCTCATTCATGAATTTGTCTGCAAAAGACTTGAAAATGTGATTCAACAGTGTTGACTTACCTGAACCTGTTTTACCAGTCAGCCCCCAATGTTTTGTAAGAACATCCGGCATAATTTTCACTTCCCGATTATTGATAATCGGGTGAACCATCGTGCCAAATGAAATACCTAATGGATTCGATAACACATTATAAGGCAGCGACTGTAGCCCTCTTGATAAGTGAGGAATATCCTTGCTCATTTTCTCAATAAGTCCACTTCCATTGAAATGCGGTAAATGAAATAAATTAGCAAGCTCTGATCCAGTCCATACCATCTGATACGGCATCTTTTGCGGAAAGTACGTGACTGATCTGCGCCACCGTCTATACCTAATTTCATTTACATCAGCCATGACCGCAGCCAAAGCATTACCAACATTTTTCAAGGTAGAGACACCATTTTGGTGATCTGCTGCAATAGAGACAAGAACATCAAAAGCCACTTCATTACCTGAAAAACGCGAAAAATAAGATCGGATTTCTTCACTTTCAAATGCGTTTCGATCCTTTGCCTTCTTCTGCCGAATTTCTTCTTCTGCTTTCAAAATGCTTCTGCGAAGTTTCCATCCGTCGTTAGGTGAAAACGTTACCTGCATCCAAGTATCCGGCTTCATGGAATTAAAAACTCCTGGTAACTGATCATACTTATAAGAGGCTAAAGACAAGTTAGCTTCTAACTTCTTGCGTTTAATCTTCATTCTGCCCCCAACAGCTTTCTCAGAAGGAAAAACAATGTCCTCTGCTGGATAAAACTCGGATCGAGAATACAGGGAAGATAAATGAGTCTTTAGAGCATCAATTTTCCCTTGATCAGCACCTAAATAAAAAACATATTGATTCCCTTTACTTGAATGCCTTCTCATATGAACAACGAAGCTAAACCATTCTTTGCCGAAAACCAATCTTTCCAAAGGTTTTCTTTTCGATCCATGAAATCTTCTAATCATTTCCCCTAAAGAATCTGGCTTTATTCCATCATCAGCGTGAGGAATAATTTGCAAATACGTGAATCTTCTCTTGTTCCAAAAGTGAACAAAAATCGCTCTTGAAACAATCAATAAAACGAAAATAAAACCAATCCAAAACAGGAAACCTCCCACCTCAGAAATGGTATCTAAAATCATTTTTTCACGTTTCGCAGTCAACCATAAATCCTTTTGCCAATATCCAATAACTAGAAGAACAGCCAGAAAAATCGGCAGAGTTAATTTCCAATTTTCCAGAGCTTTACCGACAGCTTCTTCTAATTTTTCATCAGCTTTTGTTCGCTCATTTCTCAAAAATATCACCTCGTTATCTTGATAAAAATCCAAGATAACTGAGACACTTTTTTGACAGAAATACAGACAAGATAAATCTAAGGTGAGACCGTACTTTGGCAGGTGAGTTTCTATAGCCATGCTTAGGAGCTTTAGCGACTTTGCATGGCTGGTTTTTTGTTGTCAAAGAGCAGAATTCAGAGTCCAGAAAACCGATCCGACATGCCGCCCTCAAATGGGGTTGTAGTTCTAAGAATCTTCGCGTCTTGAATTAACATTATGTAAATGTTAATCAGACGGAAGAGCATAGAACAAGTTACATGAATATTATCCCATGGAAAACCCTTATAAAACAAGGGAAAAAAGCCCTATTTAGTGTGGAAATATCAAGTTTAGTAAGAAACCTAATACTTTACATGATATTTCCACGTGATTACACATGATATTTCCACGAAGAAGTCATAAATAATGTACAATGGTTAATGACTAAAACACTGTGGTGGTGTAGGTCATGCAACATGTGCCAGCTGTTAAAAATACAGCTGGTATTTTTGTTTATTTCAAAGCTGATAAACCGAATTTTTCAAACCATTTTCTGCGTGAATTTTGTATCTCACGCTTACGAATTTCAGCCTCTAAATCAAATAAAAACAACTCGATATTTTCACGATCTGGAATCCATTTTAGAAAAGATTCATCAGAAAGTTCCTCCCACAATTTGAACAATCTGATAAGCGGAGCAGATTCCATATATTGTCTTAAATTTTCCAGTTCATCTTGTCTGAAAGCAGCCAATTTTTTACGCACGACACCGTAGAAATACTTCAAGAAACGGTCAGAATCACCACACCAATCATTAGCAATAGGAGTACCAAAATAATCAAAAGCAGCTGCCGCAGAAGTGCAGGCTAGAGACACATAATCACTGTGTCCAGCAATCGCACTAGGACGGATACCCAAGGAAGAGAAAGCCAGACGCACGCGCCCCCAAGCTGCGAAGATGAAACGGCCATCAGAGAAACCTCGGTTAGAGAAGGCTGAGATAAAGAGAGCCGGGACACAGGAAGGGACAGCAGAAAAGGCAGAAGTCGTAGAGGCTAAAGCCTCGGAAAGACTACCAGGAAGAGCCTGCCCACCCGCGCCCTTACCAGTGTTATTAGAGAGTAGGACATTTATTTTGTCGTCATGGGATTCCTGGGCGATTGCTGCTGGTTGCTTATGATCCTCTGTTGAGACCTCATCAGAGCCATTTTGTTGCCCCTTAGAGTCGTTTGAATACTTCTCATGGGGTTTTGTAGGGTTGTCCTGTTTTGAAGGCAATGTAATTAACGTGAAGCCTCCACGTCCCTTTTTTGTTTCCATGATTAATAAGCCCTCTTCAAGCATATTTTTAAGGACTTTACAGAAGGTGCTGAATGGTATTTGAAGCTCTTTTGCAATGGATCGCTGTGAACCAATTAACGCTTCATGAACCTTTAAATATTCAATGATATCTTGCTTATACTCATAATAGTGGCTTCTCACACGCTCAGAGCGCGGTTTAGCCATTCTGCTATTCCAATAAATCTTTTCAGGATACTCTTTTCCTGTTAGATACTCCGCAGCTTCTTTGATAAAGCTGTAGCTCACATAACGATCTTCAGAGCGATAAACGGACCGAATTTTCGTTAATAATTTAGATTGGCTCATTCGCTTCACATTGTTAGCATTCCAGGAGAGCAGACGCACAGACGCTTCACGCTCAGTCATGCCAGACAGCTTATAAGCGCATGCTAAACTAAAAGACACTCTATCTCTCATGTCATCAAATCCACCGCGCTGCACGTCTCTAAAAGCTTCAGACTGCATAAGCGCACCATTGTATGTATTGAAGTTAACTGCCCCACTAAAGCGATCCCCACGTTCTGCAAACCTACGTTCACAATCAATGGCATACCAATCTGTAAGGCTATTAGAAGGCACGCTATATCCTTCATAAACAACATTTTGCTCATTTGGCGCTCTAAAGTAATGTTCAGCGCCTACAGCTGCTAAATCTCCCCCGATTGCCTGCGCGATCGCCTTCTGCATGCGCGTGTAAACGGCGGCCGCCTTTCGTGTCGCTCTGATCGGGTCCTGATAAACCCAAAATATATGGTAGCCTCCACTTGGGCTTTTTAAGATAGTTGTAGCTTCAGGTAATCCCGCATTAGAAATACGGCCAAGAACGTCCACAAGAGTAATCCCTTTGTTATCAACGTTTTCATTACCTTTCACATCAATTTCAATGCACATAGCGTTGATCCAACGCAAATTTGAGCGTAATTTCCGGTCATTTCTATAGAACGTGTTGTATGTAATATGAGTGATATGACCAGCTTCAATATGTTTTTTAAACGTTTTGTAAGTACGCACCGCAAACTCCTGGCTAAAGTCTCCTTCAGGAACCAGGAAGGCATAAGCGTAGTTTTTAGCATATTTGTGTTCATATTCTGCCTTCCTTGAAGCAGCTTTAGACTTTGGCGCTGCTGTCATCTGCGATTTAAAAATCCCTTCCAGCGGCAGCGGCATAGAAAGCAATTTTGCATATTTCAAGCTGTCTTCAGGAGCTTGCATGTCGTTTTTATATTGTTCTATCAATCTATCAGCAATCATGGCTTGCACCTCCGTTTCCGGCAACAAAAAAGAGCCGTTAGTAAGCGGATTTGCTCACCCAACGGCTCAAAATCTTGAAAGGTACAACCCTATTTATATGTCGATTTATCGGAAACCAAGGAAAAATTTGCAGATATTTTGAGTTCTAAATATCTTGCAACTTCACAAGGATACTGATATGATAAAGACATACAATTTGAGTATGTTCTTTCAAGCTCGTTGGTTTGGAGACCTGGGGAGCTTGAATCCGAAAAGTCAGTGTTGGTAGCACTGGCTTTTTTCCTGTTCTATTTTATTTTTAGAAAATTCTGAAATGTTCGATATACTTAAAATCTCTTAAAATTTGATCTGTTACAACCGATAATACTAGATTTGGTCTAATCCGTCCACCCTACTCAGGATGAGAGAAAAACGTCCTATAAACAAAAATGATATCTTTTTTAATACTTATTTGATATCATTTTAACATAAAACCTCTTTCCGTCCAACAGTTTAAACAAAAAAGATATCAATTTTGCATCTAAAATGATATCTTTTTTGTTTATCTTCATTGCTCTTTATTCCCACATGATTTATAATGATTAAAATGATATCAATTAACAGTTTAAAATGATATCAATTTTGTTTTAGTGATTTTTTGAATTTTTTTCTTAACACTTCTTTAAAACCTGAAGTGAAGACCATTAAAAATCCAATAATGTTAAAAGGTGGTTATTATGAGTAAACAAAGCACAACCGAAACACGTAACATTGAACTGGCAGCAGATATCGGAAACTCAAAAATCAAAATGATTTTTGATAGAGACGCAAAAAACATTCTTCGTGAAGATAGTGTAATGCGTGAAATCAGCAGTGCTCCAGCAGTTGATGAAACAGATGTAAACAAACTGGTTCAGAATCTATTTGATGAATTGCTAGTGCATATCACAAGTCCAGCAATCGAATACCCAAGTCTATTCACAATTGGTAAACGCGCGCTTACAAGCACAGGCGGTCTTATAACAAACATGAACATTAAAATGGGAGACAAAGATGAACAAGACCTTCCTATAGTAAACCTTCTTTCATATATTGCGGCAAAAGGGGTCAAGGATCATTACAATGAGCAAAGGGAAATCCCTTCAGCCCTTACGATTGATTGTGCTCTTACAACAGCTATTCCGGCTTCCCAATATTCAGCAGACAAAGCAAGAAAAATGGAGGAACGTTTCTCAAAACACAATCACATTGTCGTTGTTTACGTTGGCAATCTGCGATCTACTGTGCAGATTACCTTTAACCGACATATAAAAGTTACAAGGGAAGGCGTACCGGCTCTATATGCAATACTAGAAGGGCCAGCTGAATACTTTAAAAATTATAACGAACTGTATAAGACAAACATCACCAGTGGAACCGTATTTGCAGATAAAAAGATGCTGCATACTGATATTGGGGATGGCACAACAGAATCCGTCTATACTGAAGGTATGAAACCTATCTCAGACGCTTGTACAGGGGAAGACCTAGGAGTTGGACACGCCACAGAAGAGGCTATCCGTTCACTGAATAAAAAGTATGGCGGGAAGTTCAAACTAAAAAGACAACAACTCATGGCAATCATTCAAGACGAATCAGACAAATACCATGACGATGCGGTAAAAGCATTGGAAATGGCAAAGCGTGGTCAATCAAGAGAGATTCTACACATGATCCAAAATAACTTCCAAGAAAACACAGGTATGCAAGCCTCTATCCTGCCTGTTTATGGCGGTGGCAGCATCATCTTCAAAGATACCTTATACGAACCATTGAAAAAATTTGCTGAAAAATTTAAACTGCAAGTTCTTTGGATTCCTGAAGAGTATGCTGCTGATCTAAACGCTTTAGGACTTAACATCTTGAATACAAAAGTGTTCTTAAAAGATGAAAATAAAGTGCAAACTGCATCTAAATAGGAGAAGACCATGAAAAGACCTCCAAACAAAGACCGTAAATCCTTCTTGTTTCGTTTTGATGATGAAGAAAAAGAGCGTATCAATGAATGGATGAATCATCAAAAAAATATAAATGCTTCGCTATCTATCATTGTTAATGCATTTATAGATCGATTTGGCGTAGAGACAGACATTGATACTCATGAAGTCAGAAAGAAAATCACACTAGACAATGAACGCATTCTAAAAAGTGAATTGCCTGAGCTTAGTACATCTGCATCCAGTGATTTAATGCAAATGTTAAACGCGGCACTAAATAATCAAACAGGCACCACAGTTCATGAAGAAAAGCCTAAACCACAGCAGCAGGATCAAGATGACCCTAATGATACGTCAGATAGCTTAAAGTACGGTGACGATCTAAAAAACCTCTTCTGAAAACAAAACATTAGAAAAAGAGCCTCTTCCAGAGAGGCTTTTTTTCTTTGGTTGCTGCTACTTCATTTTGCCCCTTCTCCTGCTCTATTTGTTGTTGCTTTTCATCCATCAGCTGCCGAAACTGCTTCATTTTTATTTTATCCATCATTTCTATATGGTTCGATAACTTTTGATCCATTGCCTGGATCATCATTTCATTACTGGCTGCCACACCCTCTTGAACAGCACTACTAATCAGCTGCCTCAACTCATCTACTGAAAGTTGAATTTTTGCACCACTGGTGCTTGTGCCGATTGTATGATTTTCAGGATCAAGGTGTAGGATGTTATAAATTGCTAATTCCAATGATTCCTGTCCATCTTCTAAACGTTGTTTAATTTGCTTCAGCAATTCTTGATCCTTCTCAAAAAACATCCTGGCATCTTTATGTCGTTCAAAACTGTATCCTGCTTTCTCCATAGCACCACACCATCTTCTTAATGAAGAAGTTGATATGTCCAATTCTTTCGCAACAGCCTGAGCATACAGAAACGTTCTATCATTCTCTTCCACATTATCACCTCAATAACAATTACTTGATCGTTAGAAAAACACCTTTAATAACCGTAAGACAAAATTAGACACCGTTCAGACGCTTGCATGCTTGCATTTACGAACTAACATACACGAATCTATAAGATAATTGCGTCAGAATCGCCCTCTACAACACACTAAAAAATTCCATCCCACCCTGAATCTAAAGCTTTCCTTTTCTATCCGTTCAGACGCGCAAACACATACCGATCAAGCGCCTAGTCGCCTCTTCAGATGCAAGTTATAGACATATCAAGACATGAATGTTTTACTTTAGTTATACATACAAAGAATGTCAGAAATCCAAAAGAAAGGAGCTTTAATATATGAGTAGATCACTAAAGAAAACATTACAATTAGCTGAAACTAACGCTAGAGAAATTAGTGCTGATCTTGAAAGTCAATATCCTTTAAAGAGCGACATGTGGAAACTATATGCAAAACACCTCGCAAGAGGCTTATCGAGATTTACAGATGAAGATTTTGAAAGCGAGAGGCTTAATGAACGCTTAAAAGATTTAATATCAGCATTCTTTATTTCATGTAGAGATAACAGACTCAACAGCATCGGGGAAATTGACCATATGTCCTGGATGGAAAACGAAGTAACGATGATTGACCTCATGGATCAATACAATATCCTTAGAAAGTACGACAATTCTTATGTATACTTGCGTAACGGGCAATTCACTAGGATTAATGATCATGAAGCAGATAAAACAGTTATACGTTGATACACCTGCACATGCAGACGCTTAGTGTGTAGACGTTCAGACGCACAAACGTATGACGCGTAAGCGGCGTGCAACTTGTATTTTGAAAGGAGATATATACGCATGAAAAATACTGGCGTAGTACGAAAAGTAGATCAGCTTGGAAGAGTTGTGCTTCCTAAAGAATTAAGAGATAACTTAAACATTCACGAGTCAGAACCTATGGAGATTTTCGTTGACCAAGAAAATATTATTTTGCAGAAATTTAAGAAGGCTGAAGCGTGCTTAATTACTGGTGAAATATCAGATCAAAACATGAAACTATCCAATGGTATTATATTAAGTCCAGAAGGAGTACGTATTCTATTGGAGGAATTAGCACAAAAACAGTAACGATCATTCGTGAAATCATATCTCTTATATAGACGGCCACAATAATTCATTCGGGTTTTGAATGAGTTTCATGGATCCAAGGCAGCTATTTTGTTCGGATTGTCTTATCAACCATTTAATTAAAATTAAGGAGGAGAATGAAAATGTTTATTGAGCTAACAGACGATCGGGGATTTGTATGTTTGGTGAATGTTGATAACATTTCAACCGTTTTCGGCAGCGAAGATGGTTGCACGCTTAATCTTAGAACAAAAGGGTCTATGCGTGTCCAGGAAAGCTATGAGAAAGTGAAAGAACTTCTAATTCAAAATGGTTTTATCAAAAAGCTCAGTACATAGGAAAGGCGTGCTTTATGAAAATTCAATAACGCCCGTTACAAGAAGCCGTTAATGGCTTCTTTTTTTATGTAAAAAGGGTTGTTTTATGTGGAAAAGAACATGAGGGTTGCTGATCGCCTGCGTGCTGCAACACTCTCCGTACGCTTGCCACTATTGATATAGAAAGGAAAATCAAGAACATGCGGTGAGAGCGCTATATTAAAGATGAAAGGATGCCGGGGCTGCCGATCGTCTGCACGTGCAACACCAGCTGTATGACTACCACTATTAAATTGAGAAAAACATATCTCATACTTTAAAAGATCATGTGTAGACGCACTATGTGACGAGTAAGGAGTTTTATGGGGATAGGGGATTTGAGAATTTTACCGTTTCGATCATATACTAGTCGTGTTTCAATAGACATGCTGGTAAAATGTACATAGAGACGTTAGCAAGCGATAATCCTCCACCCCTTATCTTATAAAAGGGGGTGAATGAGCTAATGGCGAAAAAAAGTATTAGGTACAGTAGTAGGTCTGAAAAAAGAAAAGACCAGAAAGTCCAAAAGTCCAAAAGAAGAAAGAGGCTGCTAGTCAAAGCAGTTGGAAATTTCTTCTCCCTAGTAGCGGGGTTTCTAGTCAAAACCTTCCTTACTTGGGTGATGGATCATTGGAACTCCTGGTTTTAAAAGAAGCGTCTAAAAGCTTTCACCAATAGGATCAAGTAAAGGTAGCACAACCTTTTTCTAGTCAATTAAGGTTGTATTGTCACGTTTCTGTTTCATGGAGGGCTACCTTTGCTACTATCCTAAATATTAGTGTTATCCTGAGTATATGATTTTAAACATGAAAAAAGCACACAGTAGTCAGCTGAGTGCCAATAGTAAATCATTAAGTTTCATTGTAAATGGTGAAACTAAATTCAATCACCAATTTGCACTTCCGTGAGCTATGGCAATTGCTTGATCAACCTAGTCAGGGTCGATCTTAGTAATAGGTACACATTAAGTATAAACGAATGGAAATGACACTTCAAGAATTTGATCAAAAAAAAGCTCAATTATGGATAGCCTGAGAACGAATTTAAATCATGACAAAAGAAGCTGATTTATTTGGCTAGTTAGAACACAAATTTAAGCATGTCTAAAAGCTGATTTATTTTGATCAAGTTAGAAGCCTTAAATGTGTACTAATAGGTGGCAAACATAAGACCAACAACAGAAAATCATATAATGAAGCTGAAATTTGTTCAATCATTGGATAGGTATGAAATATTGAGCTATCTGGAGAAAAACAGAGATCGGCTTTTTCTTAATGCGAGCCGATTTTTTGATTATTTCCCAAACGCTAAATCACTCCTGAAGACGGAATTTGCCCGAATATGAGGATCGGCTAAAAAAAAGACTTCCCCGAAGGGTCATTATGTAAACTTACGAAAAGTAAGTGCGTAGTTTTTTCATTCTACACTGATTCTTACTGCAAATATCGATTGTGAAAATATAAGGAACAATCATCACAATACGTTCTCACAGACAAATCAACTGAAACTTTTCCGCACTGGACACAAAGAGACGAAGCCCGTCTTTGATCGTAAAGTTTTTGTTTATTGTATCTATATCTACAACGAGCAGAACAGAACACCTGATGAAGATAATTAGGGAAGACTTTCTCACAATCATGCGCTTTACAAACCTTCATGAAAATAACACTCCAAACTATAAAAAGAGTACAAAATGAATACCAAAACACGAATGATGTTATCCAGGGAGATCTGATTTTTTAAAGTAAAAAGCGAACATTTTTCAGTTAAAGATCCCATGAGTATATGCTTTTAATATTTTTGTCCTTATTAATAGCAATAAAGTGTTCCACAAATTTATCAGCTTCATCCCTACTTTGATAATTAACAATGGGTAAATCATTTATGGTTACTTGCCAATAGCCCATTACCATTTCATGGATTTCAACAACAATCACTTTTTGCTCTTTTGGCATAAATAAGTTCTCCATTCTTTTTTTCTTTAGTTCTCATTTATTTAATACATCATAACATTTTTTTACATGAGAGTATCAACGATTAAACATTCTTTCAAGTTCTTCAGATCGTGGCCAATGTAACTGGCAGGCGTTTGCTCTGGATCAATGCAAAAAGTTGGCCGGAAAAAGTCTCAAAGGTTTAAGGACGGTTATATTTCCGCCTATCAATGGTTGATAGGCATGGCCGGATCGATGCAAAGTATCAGCGCAGCACGTGGCCGCCAAAGATGGCCGGAAAAAGTCTCGAAGGTTTAAGGGCAGTTATATTTCCGCCTATCAATGGTTGATAGGCATGGCCGGATCGATGCGAAGTATCAGGGCGCAGCACGTGGCCGCCAAAGATGGCCGGAAAAAGTCTCAAAGGTTTAAGGACGGTTATATTTCCGCCTATCAATGGTTGATAGGCATGGCCGGACCGATGCGAAGTATCAGCGCAGCACGTGCCGGAAACTTCTGTGATAGAAAAGCAGGCTCTTACTGGAGTCTGTTTTTTTCATGTGATAATGGCTATTAAACTATTCAAAACCCTTATGACTCTAAGGCTGAACCTTATCAACAAAATGAGAGATTTGTTGCAGATTAAAAAACAAAAAATTTCTTTTTTGATTGCGGTGTCCGCAAGCGTTTTGGAAACTTTTCTAAATTAGGTAATTTATGTAGATTTATCCGGTTATTTATGTGATATTTGCCATGAACAAAATAATTAATGGAGAGGGAGTTTTATCTTGAAGTTAAAAATTATGATCATGGCGTTAGTTTCTGTTTTGGTTTTATCGGTTGCACCAAATGCTTCAGCTTACGAAAATAATGTGAAGGAACCTGAAAGAGTCTATAAAGTTAAGACTGATGATCAAACAAGCTTAGATGCTGAGCAGCAAAAAATGATCGATGCTGTTAAACCGTATGTGTCTGTTGATAAAGATGGTTTGTTGTTTTTGAAAAATAATGTGCCAAATTCTTTATACGAGAAATACAGTTTAGATCAATTAGAAGGACATTTTGCTCAATTGAATAATGATGTAAAAAATGGTAAAATTACTGTAGAAAAAGATTTGAGTATTACACCTACCACTTTGTCGACATCTGTTAATTACGCTAGATGGACTTATAACTGGTGGGGGTATGATCGAAAATTCAACAATAAAGCTTCTAAAAGTTATCAAGATTTTTTGTATAGTGCAGCTGCTGGTGGAGCTATTGTTGGAGGATTGACTTTTTGGTTACCACCTGTTGCATCAATTTCTGGTGTCTCGGCCGGTTACTGGACTTTGCTTGCTGTTAGAATCGGCGCAAAAAATAAGGGTAAAGGTGTCTATGTAGGTGTTTCTTGGGCTGCCGCATTTAGAGTTGACACCCTCAAATAATATAAAGGTGATGATTTTATGATGACTGTAATAGCAGTCTTGATGATGTTAACTGGTGTTTCTTATTTTGCTGTTTATATGCAAAAACGTAAGAATAATAAGGAAAAAGAGATGGGATATAAAATTGTTTTTCTCGTCGTTTTCTTTTTACTGTGTGTGCCACTCATCAATATTGTCGCCACTGGAGGATAAAAAACAGGCTAAAGAGCCTGTTTTTTTGTTTCTTAATATCATGATTTTTGCTGAAAAATTTCTTTTTTGATTGCGAGAAACCGAGAAAAATTCAAAGATGGTTGCGAGATACCGAAAATTTTCAAAATTGGTACAAATGAGGATTCTAGGGCGTGCAAATTATGCTAGTATTTAACATAAAAAGGGATGTTGAAAGGGGAGAGGTGGAATGAAAAGTATTCCTGCTGCGGAGGTTGGGCAAAAAATTAATGAGTGGTATCGACATATTAAAAAATTCAATGTGACAGATGCGGAAATGCTTCGTAATGAGATAAAAAGTGAATTAGATGTGATGGAAGAAGATGAGCAAGCTGTTCTTTATTTTCAACTAATGGAATTTCGTCATCAGCAGATGTTGGAATATGTGAATCCAGCTGAGCAGATAGTCAACAAAGCGGAGTACCTACGGGCGGTTGAAGGTGAAGGTAAAAAGTTGACGGGTATCATGGAATACTACGTTCACTTTTTTCAAGGGATGTATGAATTCTCTAAGGGTGAGTACATAAAAGCCATTGCTTTTTATAGACAAGCAGAAAAGAAGCTGGATAAAGTAGCTGATGAGCTTGAACGGGCTGAATTTTATTATAAGATGTCAGAAATTTTTTATCACATGAAGCAAACGCATTTGTCTATGTATTATATCGAGCAGGCGTATCATGCTTATAAAGCTCATAAAACCAATGGGATGTATGAGATCAAGGTGATTCAATGTCGTTTTGTCATTGCAGGCAATTATGATGATTTATGTACACATGAAAAAGCGATACCCCATCTAAGAGCAGCAGAAGAGTCCGCCAGGAATTTAGGCAACAAGTATATGCTTGCTAAAGCGTTGCTTAACCTCGGTGATTCTTATAAAAATATGGGGGATCAGGACAGAGCGCTTTATTTTTTGGTGAAAGCTGCTGATCAGGCTAAAGAGTCTGGAGCTAAAGAACTTACACAGATTTATTATGAGTTGGCTTTACTGCATTTCAAGAAAAAGGAGCATGAATCAGGAAAACACTATTTTGATTTAGGGATAGAAAGCGCTGAAACGTTCAATGATTGGTTTTTCATGAATTTGTTAAATGTGCTGAAAGCTCTTTATTTAGAGGGGGCTAAACCCACTGCTGTTGCGGATGCTTTAGATGCACTTGACGATATTCGAGGCTATCCATATTTAGAAGAACTGGCGCTTTTGGCTGCGGAATTTTATACTGGAATTGAGCATATGGATGATTCTGTATATTTTTATAACAAAATGATCTATGCTCAAAAACAAATCCGAAGGGGAGAGTTCTTGTATGAAATTTAAAGCCTTACTGCTTTCAATCGTTTGTGCTAGTTTATTAATCGTTAGTGGGTCTTCTTTTATCATCCAACAAGATTCAAATGTGTCAGTTGCTTCAAGGAAGGCTACATGATGATGAGCCTTATTCGAATTGGTACATGAAAAATGGCAGACCTTCTTGGGTCTGTCTTTTTGTTTGTGGAACAAAGCAGATTTTACGGAAGTCCATTTTTTGAACTTCCGTAAGAATAAACACATCATGGAAGTTTTATCATTTAGACACCGAACAAACATTCGTTTATAATCTCAATTGAGGTGGACTACATGTGGAATGAAGAAAAGGATCAAAACCGTTGGAAGATGAAGTTTATTTTGCCAGAACACAATGAAGCTCTTAGGCAACTGCATCTGAAGAAGCAAAAAATAGATCGGCCAACATTAAGCCCAGAACAATTGGAAGAGTTTGAATATACCATTGCAGCTGCTATGAGCGAAGACTTATCCCTTAGTTTCGATCTGTACGACAATGGGTTTGTTCGTGAGATCATAGGGAAAGTCGGGTATGTGGATCATCTAAGAAAAGAATTCAGGGTTAAGGATGATCGTGGCGATACTAATTTCATTCGATTTATGGATATATTAAACGTCAAAACACCCTAACATTAGTTAGGGTGTTTTTGATGTGCTTGTATATTATTCATGAGCAGGAGCAACTTTGGCTACTGGCGCACCACAAAACAGCATGAATACGAATACCACGCTCGGCTTAATTGCAAGGCCCAGACCGCCTATATATACTGCCACTGTCATCCAATCTCCCTTATCTATTGCTTTTTGCAGATGCTTTAAAGTACCTTTAGCGATACCAACTGCATCTTCAATACAGCGCGTGACAGTGTTGCTTTGAGTGACCACATCTTGATTCATGTATTTTGCGAAAGCGATCATTCCGTCTTTCTCTGCATTTGTATAAGGTGATTTTGCAAGCTCTTCTTCATTAATGGTGAAGCCTTTTTCTTTATCAGAAATGATAATCTTTGTGAAGATGTATTCAATTTCTTTTAAATACGTCTCAATTTGCTCTTCTGTCAAACCTTCTAATCCCTTTGTGCTTTGCGTCTTTGCAGCAGCAGCTGGAGCAAAGGCAGTCACAGCCAGAACTAATGCTAACATTAAAAAAACCAATCTTTTCATCATAACTCCCCCTATTTTTAAATTCAAATTTACTTTATCATACATTTATGTAAAATAAAGGGTTTTAAAGGAGAGTTAAATCCTTTAGACATAATTAGACAAAAACCGACATATTACGCCCACAGGTTTAAAGATAAAAACGAAAGAAAATAAATTACCATGCCCAACATTACAAAAAATTTAAGGAAATTTTCGTACTTTGTGAGAGGTCGCTCTTTTTTTGTTTTGACTAGATTCCAATAAAGAGCGTATCCAGAGAAGAAAAGAATTAATTGACCAAATCTTGAAGCGTTCTCTAATATATCTATGCCATTCATTATATTTCACCTCACAACAGAAAATAAAAAAGTAGACTTGTAAGAGTCTACTTCTTTTTAACATTATTTCATTATCGCAGATAAAATGCCTTTTTTAAACAAATTATGTAAAAATAAGTAATATTACTTATCGCCATAGAGGAAGAGCTTTAAAGCAGGAAAAAATCCACCTGTAAAAAGTGCTACTTTATTTTTTCGCTTTCCTTACTGGTTTTATCTACTTGATCCAAAATCTTAATGACTCGCTTGTAATAGCAACCTGTTTCCTCTAGTTCTTCTCTTGAAACATCAATTACTAGGACAGGCTTTTTTCTGTCTAGGGATTCAACCAACACAATATCCCCTTGTTGTATCTGTCCTCTTAGTCTTTTAGGGATGTGCCACTTTAAAGGCTTAGGACTAACCTTTAATTAACCATCTTTTCTCCAGCAATGGAACGCAGTAATCGTATTTTTTTCGTTCATTACACACTCCCACTCCCTATCATGATTTAAATGCTCTCACAAAAAAATCCCTATCCAATTGGAAAGGGATTTTTTCTGATTGTCTCTTAGGACATTTCAATCCACACACCCATGTAAGGTGTGACCTTATTGCAATAACACTATACCATGATAAACATAATTTGTAAATATTTAATAGATGAAGCAACCTAGCTCCTTCTTTTTCGTTTTCGTTCCTCATTGGCTTTAATTAACATTAAACCTGATACCCCTAGAATGAGTAGTCCTATCTCAAGCAGGTTGATTACTACTTCTACCTTCACATGATTCACCTCATTTTCTTACTTAATCTGTTGCGCGCCTGACTCTCTGAATTTATTTAGAACCTTTTTTCTAAAATATAAATTTTCCAAGGCACTGATACAAAAGATCACACAGCACATAATCAGAATATTGGGGATGCTAATTAATTTAACACCAGAAAAAAAGTCAAAATAATTCGGTGACAAAATCACCTCTAATATACGTGGAATCCACCACACTGCCAACGACCATACTATCAACAGCAACAAAGAAGCAACAGCAAGAAGTACCGATTGTCTATTAGATATTCGCTGTGTATAAGCATCCCAAATTTCATTTGGAAGATCATATATGTCGATCTCTTCTCCTTTAGAACGGATCGGCCATAGAAGTAAAGTTATATTAAATAAGCCAATAGAGAAGAAACCTGCTAAGCAGAAATACACTGCATAAGTGTAAATTCCAAACAAATGATTCACCTCATTTTCATTTTTCTTGCTTTGTGTTCCCTGTTGCTGGAAGGTCAATTTCTTCTACATATTGACGATCTATCTTACCTTTTTGCATAAAAGGTATAGCTATCCATCCTATCAAGCGAAACATCATGAGGTTTATAAAAATTAGATTCACAATCCCAGTTCTATCTTTGTTTCCAGATATAATATTTGTTATCTCATCCAACTTAAAGGGAAGATGAATATTCGTCTCCGTTAATAACACAGAAAAAAGTACGATGGCTACACTGAAAATGTACGTTTTAAGCAAAGTTTTTATCGGCTTTATACAACCATCCCAATAAGCTTTAACATAGGTTGAGAAATTTAATTTCCTCGAATAGCTAAAAAATCGAACATCTACGCCTTCTTCAATACAAATTTTTTCTGCATGTTTCCAGGCACTCCATTCATCATATAACATAATTAAGCCACAAATCGGTTTTAATCGTTCTGCGTTGCGACATTTTTGAATGAATTTCTGAAAGAACCTACTCCTTTTTATTGAGTCATAATAATGTCCTAATTCATGAGCTAGTGAATGGGCTTGTCTATTGATTCCGCTTTCTGGATGAAGCGGCTCAATTATATAGTTGCGGATCACGCTATCATCAGCAACGTTTATTTCAGCATTAAACGTATAAAGATTAGGTGAATAAGAAGCTTTCTGCAAAAGAATGATATTTTCTTGTTTGATTCGCTTCAATATTTTTTCACGATCGTTTAATTTAGATGGTGCTTTTCGCTTTTCACCAATTTTATAATGCTCCTGTATCTTCTCTATTACAACGAGATAGCCGAAGAAGCATACATTAAACATCAAAGTAAATAGATAGATATCATTCAGAATGAGGGCAACTACAGAGACGATACCCACAAGTGAAATAAGCGGAACCACAGCTGGTATGATAAGTTTCTTTGCTTTAACTCTCTTAAATAATTCCTTAATTGCAAAGAGATTAACAATCACATAACCAACACTAGTAATGATTTTCCAATGAGGGAAAAAGCTAAAGCTGATCAACCATACAACAGATACCAAAATGAAAGAATTATAGACGTATCGTTGAAATTTACTAGCCGATCCCTTTGAATATACATGTAGCAAGATGACATAGATTATGAATAAGAGACTCTTTACAATTTCCATAAGCCACCCCTGATATTTAGAAAAATTAGCCGCCGTTCCATCACGTATTCATTTAGTTGCTGAAAAAGAAAACCTTCAATCACAATTCAATATTCCTTTGCATCCACTCGATTGCCTCGATCAATAATTTGTTTAAATTCTCGTGCCTGCATTTGTATACTTCTTTATCCCTTTCATCCTTATCAAATAACCTTAAAGCCCATCCATTTTCACCAGCAGAAATAAGCTGCACCTCGTATTCTTTTTGAAGAACCAATAAATGGTTAGAAGCATCACTTTGTTGATTCAGAGCTTCCCAAGCTATTTTGAAAGCCTTCTTTTGCTCATCAGTCCAGTTGCCCCATGCAAATCCTGCTTGAATGATATCTTTTGCTTTTTGTATATTCAAATCTACAACTCCCTTTTTTCTTTGTTTTAGCTTATACGCTGTGATCAAACTCAAAGTTTCATAACCCTAATCAACAACAAACAATACGACCGTTCCATCTTCGTATTCACTTAGTTGATGAGATACCCAAGATCCCGCACCTCGATTATCTGCTGGAGATATGTATTCTATATCGGCTCCTGCGCCGCCTTCTTCACACATTGCCATAGGGAACTCATCCCGGTCATATCCTCTTTTTGTTGGTATGTTTTTCAGTGATTCTTCTCTATTTTCATCGGCACCTTCTCTATCAATCGTACAGACGGCTGAAGCTCCCTTTTCTATAGCATTTTTTATGTGTCGTGCTGTTTCTGGATACTTATCAGCCGGAAAATTCAATTTCACATCATACTGACCATCACTTTTAGAAGGCGTTTTCTCTACTTGTTGAGAAATATTGTTTATGTCACTCCAAAAATTATCTTTAAATTCTTCGAGTCTATTCCACGCTGACGCCACAATAATAATCAAAATACCAACCAAAATAAATCGTGATTTCCAAGCCATATTTAAACCCTCCTTATTTTCTGGTCAATACTCCTGCCGCCTGTCACAGCAGGAGCATTTTTCATTTCTTATGTGAAATACTTCCGCGATAACCTTTAATCGTGCCATTCTTAATCGTTAGAGGGTAGCTGCAGCAACCTATTCTTTTCAGGAAAGTCCATTCCTCTAAATGCTTACTAATCTCTTCAAATTTCGTTTGATCCATATTTTGCGCGGCCTCATACATCATTTGAAGATACATACCTATTGTCGCTTCCACGTCTGGAGCAAGAGTGATACCAGTACCTTCTGCGGTTTCCGTCTCTTCGTTTTGTATATCCAAGTGAAGTTTGATAATACCGTAAGTTTTACCGTCAATCTCAGTGATCTCTAGCACCATAACCACCCCTTATCCTACCATAGCGGGGAATACTTGGATTAAACAAAATGTAATACCGACTACAGCACTGATAGCCCAAACATTCCCGCCCTCTTTTTTTGCAACTACTGCATTCCCCACAATTGTAAGATCAGGACATTTTTTCACCTGTTTAATGACTTCAGCGCCTGATATTTTTAAGTAGTGAGAAATATCAATAATACTCATCGCCCCATACTTTGTAGCTTTTACAGTCTGACTAATCTGCACCTCTAAAGGTAACTTTTTCATGTTAAATTCCTCCCATTTTGATGGAATGTGTGTGTGATGATTTTCTCTATATGACTTACGCGCTTCTATCCCTTGTTAAAGGTAGCAGCTGCGCGCATTTACTCCTCTAGTTTTGGATATGTGAAGCTGCCTGCGCCTGTCCATATACCGTTAGCATCCCTAAATTTCCTCACTTCAGATTTAACCCAAACAGGATCACCACTTACAAAATGGTCCGGCTTAGGGATCTTGTACGATCCTTTACGCAGTCTTTTATTTAAAGTGCAAATATCGAGCTGTAAGATACGTGCTACATCGTGCATGTTGATATAAACAGGCTGATCTGCTGCCGATCCATAAAAGTCTTCTGTGTAATAAATTTCTATAGACTGAAGCGCAATCTTTCTCCATTCATCATCCAACCCATCTAATCGCTTTAAATCAAATCCTTCCCCTGTTGATCGGCCAAAGAATTCATATAGTTTTCGGAAGACCTTTTTTAGTTCGGGTTCATTGGGAGACTTCTCTAAATTCGCAAAATGGCTTTTAATAAACGTTTGAGCCTTATTCATTACCAATCACTCCTTATATGGTCAAGAGGGCTTTTAAGCCCTCTCATTATCTTTGAAAATTGATATACCCTGCTTCTCTTAATGAAAGATGTTGTTTATTATTCTCATGATCAACTGCAACAATCACATGATCCAGTACATCAATACCGAGTATGTTTCCAGCCTGCGCGATCCTTTCTGTAGCCTTTATGTCCTGTGGTGATGGTTCTACACTTCCAGACGGATGATTGTGGGCGATTATGACGGATCGTCCATTGGCTAACATTGTAGCTTGAAAGATTTCTCTCGGTTCTAAGATGGTTGAACCGATATTACCAATAGTCACTTTATAAACAGCCAGTACGTTCAATTTGGTGTCAAGGATCAAGACTAATGCTATTTCTCTAGCTTCTTCCCCAATAAAATGATGGATGATATCGACCGCGTGATGTGGTGATTTCACTTGTGTAAATGGAGCAGACACCTTTGTTTTTACTTGTTTGATTGATCTGATTTCAAATACTTTTTCCATGTTAATTCTCTCCCTCAATTAAGAATGTGTGTGGTCATCTATCTGATGACAATTTCATTATACCTTTATGTTTTAAAAACGTCAACATAAAGGTATAATATTTTTAAAATTTTTTTTACTTATATATCCAACTCATTATGCCACTCATATGGAAAACACGTTTCATTTTTCTCGCCTTGATCATCAATCAAGCGGACAATAATATCTGTTTTAAGATGCTTTCTCATCTGATAAGCCTTATCAAACGGTTCATTAATGTCCTTTGGGAAAACAATTTCCTTCAAGTGTTTTCTGTCAGTTGTAAAAAGGTCTGCTACTACAATATTCATGAAACTTCCTCCCTTTGAAATGTGTGTGATCATCTTTCGATGATAATTTAATTATACCTTTAAGTTTTAAAAACGTCAACATTTGAGTATAAAAAATATGGCATGTTTTCCGCACGCCATATTTCACACACATTCCCTTTCGGGGAATAATTCAAATATAACAAAACAAAAGGAAATTTACAATTTTACACCTATATATTGACGTTTATAAAACTTATGGGTATAATTGAGTTATCACTAGTTAGTGACACACACATTTCTTTAGAGGAGGAATTTTATAATGATTCACAAGCCAGACTCAAAAGTTGTTGTACATTGCTACCCTTCAGAAATAACTAATGATCCATTTTCTTGTACGGAAGACATAGGGTGGATCGAAGTTAAAGCAAATTGGGCTGAAGAACAATGCCAGAAGCAGGGATGGGAATCTCTTGATCATTTCACACTAGAATATACACTCGATGACACTATTAATTGGCTGAGCCTTTCATTGGAAGGCAAAGCATTTGTAGCGTGCGGTCTGGGTGTAAAATCAAACTAAATAAACAATCTGCCTCTCCTATAAAAATGAATCTTTATAGCGGGAGGCTTTAAAAATTTTATAACCGCAACAAATAATGCTAAATTAGTTACATCAACAAAAAATGGAGGAACGCTTTATGTTAGGCTTGTATGAAATCATTGAGAAAGGTATTTCTACAGATCAAAAAATCAAAGAAATTAAAGATTATTTTTCTGATCAAATTTTGACCTCTACTGAGGCAACGGAATACCTGGGCATTTCAAAAACCACTCTTAGCAAGTATATTGATCAAGGAATAATCAAACCATTTAAAGCTAAAGATAAAAAAGGATATCTCTTCCTCAAAGATGAGCTGGCAGCCTACAACAACTCTAAAGGCGTTCATAGACAAAGAAAACGTAGAAATTCCTCATCCAAAGACTTAAACGTGCTTTTTAGCCCGCAAGGATTTATCTCTATACAAAAGCATAGCGGTGTCCAATATGTCTACTTACGAAAAAACCTTGATAAAGGGGCATCCTCAAAACATATTTATGCTTTTGGGAGAATGCCGGACGCTTTAAATAAAATGAAATCATATCTGGAAGCACCAGAAACCTTCCCAAAAGAGCTAAAGGAACTCGGTTTCACAACCGACCATCTAGCTGAGTGGATTGATCAAGTTGAAGACCGTACAAAAACGCTTTAAAAGCCCGAATAAGGGCTTTTTTGTTATCGGAATGTTTTTATACCACCTGACACCAAAAAGCCTTATACACCCTGTTAAAACGCATTATAAATCCATATAAAAAAGAGCCGTCTATATCGGTAATAAATACGGCTCTTTTTGATTTATTGAGAAGAATCCTTATCAAGCGCTTGCTGTAATTCTTTCAGCAGCCATATAGCCCCTGTCCTACTTAAAACAATTCCTCCAGACAAACACATATTGTTATCTGAAATGATTCCAGTCATTAAACAAACGTTATTTCTCTTGATCTTCTTTAAAATAATCTTGTCATCAGCTGTTGAAAACTCCATTAAATCTCTATCAAAAATACCGAGATTTTTCCTCATCTCCTGTGGCAAAACAATTCTCCCTAATTGGTCTAATTTTCGTACAAGTCCTGTATTCTTCAAACCAATTACTCCTTTATCATTTCTTTTTTAAACCAACGTATGGTGATGGATCAACACGTTCCCCACCCTTAAAAATTTCAAAATGCAAGTGATTTCCTGTTGAACTACCAGTGCTTCCGCACTCACCAACTTTATCGCCTGCCTTTATCTTGTCTCCAACGTTTACACTTGTTTTCGACATATGAGCATAAGTGGTTTTATAACCATTTCCATGTTCCACCCAAACGAATAAGCCATACCCAACGTTTGGATTATTTGCATCCTGCCAACCCGTATAAACGACTTTTCCAGATCTGGAGGCAGGTATCGCTTGCCCTTTAGTACAAGCAAAATCAATTCCTTTATGAAACTCACCTCGACTGCCGGTGATCGGATCAATCCGTTGTCCAAAACCCGAAGTCACTTTTGTTTTGAGCGGCCGCGCAAAACCACTTTCACCAGCTGTTACATTTTGCACTTTATTAAAATCACCTTTAGCGTACATCTTGGCATACTTCAATACATCAGATACATATTGTTCGCTGTGATTATACGCATAGACAGCTTTTCTGATATTTCCGTCAGCAGCACCGTTATGAGAAAGATAATTAGCAGCACTAAAAACCGCATCTTCCAAGTCATAGGGGTCTGCTTTGCCGTCTCCATTAGCATCTACACCATAACCGCCGTATTTTTTTATCATTTTGGGGTCGGTTAAGATTTTCTTTGGCACATTGGCATTTCCAAGCCGATCACCACCATAACCCCACCCCAACCAAGTCAATGGCATGAACTGCATATGACCAACAGCACCTACAGGCGATACCATCTTTTTGATAGTCGAAAACCTTGTTTCTACTTTGTGATGAGCGGCCAATAAATTCCAAGGCACTTTATATTTCTCTGCGGCAGCCTTATAGATTGGTATATAGTCCGCCGGAATCTCTTTTTCTCCTATTTCCGATATTGCTCCACCTAAATTACTTTGCTCTAACTCTGCTTCTTGTGCGCCTCCACCAGTGAAAAACATAAAAAAGACGGCCGCCATCATCATCATTCCAAATAATAAAAGAATGATAGGTAAACCAACCAGGAAACCGAAAAACCCAATAAGCCTGACTATTGGGTTTTTCGGTTTAGGGGTTTCTAATTCGGTTAGCTGTTCAATGACTTCTGCATTTTCAGCCATCTACCCTCACCCCACTTACAAGCCATTCACCGTTCACCTTCTGCACTTGTATGGAATAAGGCGTAACATTACTTTTCTTTTTTCCGTTTGAATCAGTATCTTCACTCGTTACATCTACATTCCAAATTTGTGCAATCTCTTGAAAATCACCAGGCGTTGCGCTTGTATCTTTGACCACAACTTTTGTTTGATCCAAAGTACCACGCTTTGGCAGCTGCTTATAAAAATCATACAGATCACTTGTCATGAACTTCTTTGATTTTTTTAAGTATTCATCAGGATTTTTAGCATCATACGAATGATAAGCTTTAATAAAGTTTACAGCTGTACTTTCCGCATCCTTTTTCTCTTTATCAGTCGGCTCATATATTGCCTTGCTTTCATTATCATCTTCTTCAGCAAAAGAAGCATCTGAGGTATCTTCATTTACTGAATCTTCTTCAGCTTGCTGTTTTTGCTGTTCCGCAGCCTCTTCTTGTTTAGGTCCTACTTTTTCCTCTTTATCAATTTTTTGACCAAAAATCACACCCGCAAATAAAAGGATCGGCATGGTAATAAGCATGCAAATACCGATAATTTGCTTAGCTCTATCACTAAGGTGCTTTATCATCAATAATCCCCGCCTTTGTACCGTTCATCAGCGCTAAAATCCTCATCCTCATAAGTGTCTGAATCAATTACAGGATCATTTTGCTTCTGCTCACTTTTAACTTCTGCGCTTCCGTTTGACTCTGATTCCGACCAATATTCAGGCGGGATTGAACCTAGAGGCTTTGTACCGTCTATGCTTTCTAACTCATTACTGCTTTGTTCATCTTCGTATGATGCAGCAGCTTCTTCAGGAATAGCACTCATTTCCCAAGGATTGTCACCCCTATGTTCCTGGTACTCATCATCGTCTTGATAATCTTCTGAATTGTGTACAAGCTGAAGATGGCTAGCCTTTTCGTTATATGATTCATCACCTGCTTCATCTTGTTGATCCGAGTATTCAGAAGCAGAAGCCAGCGGCTTTGTTCCATCTGCTTGTTCATTATTGATATTCTCATCTTCTTCATCCTGAGAAGGAGATAACTTATCTTTAGTCGTGCCAGATGACGTATTTACATAATCTGAAGCCTTGGCTAATGGAATTGAACCCTTCGCTGTTCCCCCAGAATAATCTTCTGGTTCGTCTATTGCATCATTGTCTGAGTATCCGGTTCCTGTTTGATTAATCACTTCTGTGGCCGCAGCTGTAGCAGCAGCGGAAGTTCCACCAGTAGCAGCAGCGAGACCTGTTTTCAAAATTGCGCTGTTTAATCCGTTAATGCTGTTTTGCAATTCCTTCAGATCACCACGTAGTAAATCGAACATCCAGCCATTTCCGGCTTTAAAAATACGTACGATCCTCTTTCTAAGTAAGATCATTAAAACAAACAGAATGAATTGCATGAACGCCAAAATTAAGTACACGCTGATAACACCGGATGATCCAATCTTGTACACCAGGAAGCCCAAAGAGAACACAACCAGCACTGCGACAGTAGCCAGTATCTTTAATGCCAGTGGATACATAAGCTCAATGGAATAGCGCTTTAAAACTCCAATATTCTTCGGCCATGCAGCCCACAACAAAACAAATGGAGACACAAAACCGATTAACAAAAACCATATTTGAAAAACAATAACAGCGAGTGACAATAAATAAATCGGAATGCTGACTAATGCATTGATAGGTGAATAAACAAAAGTAAAGACGGCTCTTTCTGGAACGCGTTCATAGGTCATCATTTTGTTATTGTTTTCACTAATTTCATTTTTTTCAATAAAATCTTGTCGATCCTGACCTTTTGGCATCTTTAACAACTTATTAACACG
>NZ_JANGFM010000010.1:0-18282 GCF_046566805.1 Bacillus sp. BD48
TCCGAAAAAGTACAAAACCGAAGTTTTGCTTTTCGCCAGTTTGACTGACTACCTATGAAGTATCATAGGATTTTTTTATAAAAACTCGAATTAACAGGTACGTTTTGTCTTGTTTAGTTTTCAAAGAACTTGTTTACCGCTTCAGAAGCGACTAGAACATCTTATCACATCCAAGTTGTTAGTGTCAACAACTTTTTTGTTATTATGTTTTTTCGTTTCTTCGTCATCAGCGACGTATATTAATTTACCACCCTACCGAATCAAAGTCAACAATATTTTTCATTAAATAATAAACTTTTCAATTACGATTAAAGCCGCTACGCCCGGAATACCCAATAAACCACTAATTCCACTCGTTACAGGGTTAATAGAGACATGTAATCCTAGACTCTCTCCAAATAGGTTGAGGCAAAATAAAAAAAGAGCGCCTGCTACAAACTTCACTCCGATAAGCCCTAACCATTTGAATGGATTCGCCTGCACTCCTGAGATAAACAACAATAGCACAGCTAGCAAAATTGACCCGATCACAATAACAGGTTCCATAATCCTCTCATCCCCTCTTCATATGAATAGTACAAGCATATGAGAGGACTATGTACAATAGACCTGCTATTTCCAGTTATTTAAACGTAAATCCCTCTTTTTCGCTTCTCTCAGATAGAAAAAGTACTTCGCTTGAGCAAGCTTTAATTCGAATAGAATGTCCGGTGAAGGCTCAACGCTATTTGCGACAAGCTTTTTTTGTCTGTTCCATTCTTCCTTTTGCTTAAAAAGCTGTTGAATTAATTTCTCATCGAATTCTTTTCGAATTGATTTTCTGCGAAGAAAACCCATGTACCGTACTTCTCCTTCCTACATCTCACGTCTGCCTTCTAGAGCCTTAGACAGTGTGACTTCATCCGCATACTCTAAATCTCCGCCTACTGGAAGTCCATGAGCAATGCGAGAGAGTTTAATTCCTGATGGTTTCAACAATCTGGAGATATACATGGCTGTTGCTTCTCCTTCAATGTTTGGATTGGTTGCAAGGATCACCTCTGTCACTTGATCATCTTGCAATCTTTTTAATAGGTCAGGAATTTTAATATCCTCGGGTCCAATTCCGTCCATTGGCGAAATGGCACCATGAAGCACATGATATAAGCCGTTGTATTCTTTCATTTTTTCCATTGCGATTACATCTTTTGGATCCTGCACTACACAGATAACAGATTGATCTCTTCTTGTATCTTCACAAATATAGCAAGGATCTTGGTCTGTGATATGACCGCATACCGAACAATAAGTTAAATTACGCTTTGCATTTACAAGCGCCTTCGCAAAATCTAGTACGACATCTTCCTGCATACTAAGAACAAAAAAAGCCAGACGGACCGCAGTTTTCGGTCCGATTCCTGGCAATTTCATAAAGCTGTCAATCAGCTTTGATATTGGTTCAGGATATTGCATCTTCAGTTATTCCCCCTAGAATAAACCTGGCATGTTCATTCCTTTTGTGAATTGACCCATCGTTTCATTCGTTAGCTCATCGACTTTTTTCAATGCATCATTTGTCGCAGCAAGTACAAGATCTTGAAGCATATCGATATCTTCTGGATCAACAACTTCTTCATTAATTGCTACATCAACGACTTCTTTTTGTCCATTTACTTTTACAGTAACCATACCGCCACCAGCTGTACCTTCAAGGACTTTTTCTGCAAGCTCTTCTTGAGCCTTCGCCATATCCTTTTGCATTTTTTGCATTTGTTTCATCATTTTTTGCATATTTCCCATTCCACCGCGCATATGAACACCACTCTCTTTCATTTTTATTAATCTTTAATTTCAATTAAATCGGTTCCTACTAATTTCTTTGCTTCCGCAATCAATGGATCCTCTTCAGAAGAAGTTTCCTGACCATCTGCTTGTTCATCCGGCTGATGATCTCTTAAAAATTCTTCTCTTATTTTACCCCATTGAGCGTCAGGAACGCCAACTAATTCCACTCTTTTTCCTAACATAGACTCTAGCAGTTGTTCAAGATTTGTCCGAACACCGCTTTTATCTTCAGCAACCATTTTACAATGTATTTCAAATTTGAATTTTAAAACAAAGGCATGCGAAGCAGCCGCAACTGGCTCACTGTCCGTTAATAACGCAGCGTGAGACACCTTATTCTGCTGTTTCAACTGGGCAAGGAGCTCTCCCCATTTGCCTTTAATTTTTTCTAACTCAGGCCGTTTCGCTTCTTTTAGAATCTCATGAATTCGTCCGACAGGTGCACGATAGCCATTTTTGTTACTCGTTTGTGGTCGAGGCGCTTCCTTTTTTTCTTGAGAGCTATGAGATGGAGACATTGGTACACCTTCGGCTCTTAGCCTCGATAGTTCCTGTTCCAGCCTGTTTATTTTATCTGTTAGCGCTGTTAAATCAGCGTCGGCATGACCTTGTGTCGATCCTGCTGTTGACTGACACAGCTTTACAACAGCTACCTCAAAGAAAATCCTTGGATGATTTGTCCATTTCATTTCTTGGTGGCTTTTATTCAGGACTTCAATTGTTTCATACAGAAACTGAGGTGTCACACGATCTGAAAGCGAGACGAAACTTTCGTCGACCTTTACCTTTTCAAGGACACCCTCGAGATCTGGTGCCGTTTTATAAAGCAGCATATCTCTAAAGTAAAAAATCATATCCTCTATTAATTTAGCAGCATCTTTCCCCTGCTGGAGCAATTCATTTAATGTATCTAACGCTGTGGCAATATTTTGATCAAAAATTGCTTCAGCAAGCTGACTAATGAAATATTGAGATACAGCACCTGTAATGAGCAGCGCATCATCAATTGTCAATTGTTCACCACTAAATGAGATCGCTTGATCCAAGAGACTTAGTGCATCACGCATACCGCCATCAGCTGCACTAGCAATGATCTCGAGCGAGCCCTCCTGTACATTTAGGCCTTCTGCATCTACAATTTTCTCCATTCTTCCAACAATATCTTTGGTCGTGATTCGTTTAAAATCAAATCGCTGACAACGAGATATGATGGTAAGAGGAATCTTATGGGGCTCTGTGGTAGCCAAAATAAAGATACAATGAGCAGGCGGTTCTTCCAGCGTTTTAAGGAGGGCATTAAATGCACCGATAGAGAGCATATGTACTTCATCTATAATATAAACCTTATATGTAACCGCCGAAGGAGCAAATTTCACTTTATCACGTATATCCCGGATTTCATCTACCCCGTTATTTGAGGCAGCATCTATTTCAATCACGTCTGAAATTGAACCGTTTGTAATCCCTTTGCAGGCATCACATTCATTACACGGCTCGCTGACAGGTGACTTTTCACAGTTCACTGCCTTAGCAAAGATTTTGGCAGCACTTGTTTTACCTGTTCCTCTAGGACCTGAAAATAAGTAAGCATGAGAAAACTTTTTCTGCAAAAGGGCATTTTGCAACGTTTTTGTGATGTGTTCTTGTCCAACAACATCCTCAAAAACTTGAGGTCTGAACACTCGATATAAAGCTTGATAACTCACAAATACGCCCTCCTCCATTTATCATCCTTTTCATTATACATGATGCACCGATCAATTCAAAAGCACACCTTTATTTTCTAATATGCCAAAAAGATGATTTCAACTATAGATTTTCTACTTTCCATGCATTAAAAACGTATTTTCTAGCTTTGTGAAAAGGCCTGGGCCCCAAAGTAGAACGCCAGTTCCTGTTGTGATTAATGAAAAAAGCAAATGGCGCCAAAAAGACTTTTTATCTATTTGTATAACCAAAGCAGTTGAGCTATTCTTTGAACAGCAACAAAAAACTCACCTAGATAAACTAGATGAGTTACATTTAATATTGATTTACCGTGCACCTTCTGTCGATTCGCTACCCCAAGCGTTACTTAAACAGTTAGCTCGGCCCAGGCAACCCTGCGGCACATGAGAGGTTTCACTTAATGCTGCTTCCTTCCGGACCTGACATGGTTCATGAATTCCCATTGCGCAGGACCCAGACGTCAACACCACTTATTTAAGGCAGACCTTGAAGTAAACGAACCTCGAGAAGGGATTCGGCCTCGCTAGAGCGGATTGCGAGTACAGGGCACCGCTACCTCCCCGCTTAGCACGGCAAAATGAATATTAAATTGTTAGTGACGCAGACATAAGTATACCTTTTTATAGCTCAAATTGCAAACGACACCCATTCATTTACTTTTGGCTTGTTTCTTTCGCTGACGGAGATTTCGAAAGAACTGACTTAACAGCTCACCACACTCATTTTCAAGTACACCACCGATGACCTCAGACTGATGATTAAACCGTTCATCATCCAGTAAATTCATTAAAGTACCTGCGCATCCACCTTTTGGATCGTATGCACCAAAAACGACCTTTTTCACTCTAGAAAGAACAATAGCACCTGCACACATTGGGCATGGCTCAAGCGTAACGTAAAGCACAGCATCTTCTAAACGCCAGCTCCCAGCCGCTTTACACGCTTCATCAATGGCAAGTAATTCTGCATGTGCAATTGAACGCTGCTCACTTTCCCTTAAATTATGAGCACGACTCACAATTTGATCATCAACAACAATGATGGCACCGATCGGCACTTCTCCTATTTGTTCTGCTTTTAAGGCTTCAGAAATGGCTTCTTGCATAAACTGTTCATCTTTCGTCATGGCACGGCTCTCTTTTCATGTTTTTTAAAAGGAAATTGAGGTTAACATATTATCACAATCTTTTAAAGGGGGTCTTATTTTGTCAAAGCACCAAAAGGCGCTGCTTATTATCGACATGATTAATAATTTTGATTTTGAAATGGGTCATGTGCTTGCTGAAAAAACAGAGCAAATGACCAATAAAATTTTAGCTCTTAAACAACATGCTTTCAAGAAAAATTGGCCAATCATTTATATCAACGATCACTATGGACTTTGGAAGGCTGATATCCAAGCTGTTCTGGAAACATGCAAAAACGAAAGAAGCGCTCCTATTTTAGAGAAAATGGCACCATCTAAAGATAATTACTTCTTAATTAAACCAAAGCATTCTGCATTCTACGGTACTGCACTAGAGACACTCTTAAATGAATTAGGTGTCGAGGACATTATTCTAACTGGAATTGCCGGAAACATTTGCGTTTTGTTCACTGCAAATGACGCATACATGCGAGAATACAATCTAATTGTACCTAAAGATTGTATCGCTTCAAACGACGACAGAGATAACGACTACGCTTTAACGATGATGGAGAACGTTCTTCTAGCAAAAATCACCACCGCTAAGGAGATCACGAATGAAAATCAAACATGATTTAGCCATAACCCTCATAAATTGTTAGCAATAACAAAGGGGGCGTTGACTATTCAAATCTATGTTGTCAAAAGAGGAGATACTTTAAACGACATTGCCATGCGTTTTAAAACAACAGTTAATGAAATCATCCGTACTAACGAAATCGAAACACCAAATCAACTCGTCATTGGACAAACAATTGTCATTCCAATTAGAGGTCAATTTTATGAGGTCAAACAAAATGACACACTATATCAAATTGGAAGACGGTTTCAAATCTCAGTAGAAGAATTGGCACGTGTGAACAGAATTCGACCTGAAGCAATACTACCTATTCGTTTCTTGCTCTATATTCCACAAAGGCCGAAAAGGAACATTAATTCCAATGCTTATATTGAACCACGTGGAAATCAAGTCAGTGAAAACTTAAAGCAGGCAGCTAGAGAGGCATCCCCATACTTAACCCATTTAGACGTCTTTAGTTTTCAAACACAAAGAGATGGAACACTGCGAGAACCACCGTTAGACCAACTACCCCAGATTGCCGCTCAGAACAGGACTGTATTAACCATGGTGGTGACAAATCTAGAGAATGAAAAATTCAGTGATGAACTTGGGCGTATTCTTTTAACTAACCAATCTGTCAAAACGGCATTTTTAAATGAAATTGTTCGTGTTGCCAAAAAGTATCACTTCAAGGAAATCCATTTTGATTTTGAATATTTACGCCCTACTGATAAAGATGCTTATATTCAATTTTTAAGAGAGGCAACAGCCCGCTTCCATCAAGAAGGATGGACAATATCTGTTGCACTGGCGCCAAAAACAAGTAGCCAGCAAAAGGGCAAATGGTATGAAGCCCATGACTATGAAGCGATCGGTAAGATCGTCGATCATGTTGTGTTGATGACCTATGAATGGGGGTACAGCGGCGGACCTGCACAAGCTGTCTCTCCAATTGGGCCTGTCCGCCAAGTCATTGAATATGCACTGACTGTCATACCAGCCAATAAAATTGTAATGGGACAGAATTTATATGGCTATGATTGGACACTTCCTTTCGTCCAGGGCGGCCCCATCGCCAAAGCTGTCAGTCCCCAACAAGCAATTGCACTTGCTAGAGAGCACAATGTCTCTATCCTATACGACGAAACAGCACAAGCACCTCATTTTCGTTATACAGATGCCAACAACAAAGAGCATGAGGTCTGGTTCGAAGACGCTAGATCGATTCAAGCAAAATTCAACCTCATCAAAGAGCTAAAATTGAACGGAATTGCTTATTGGAAATTAGGTCTATCTTTCCCACAAAATTGGCTCTTATTATCAGATCAATTTAATATTGAAAAAAGAACGACATCGTAATCCATTCACTCTATCTATTAGAAGGGGTATGGTACAATATACATTGGTTTGATAACTTTAACTTTATAGATAGAGGAGAACGCCTATGTATCCTGCCCCTTTTATTGCAGTGGAAGGCCCAATTGGAGCCGGAAAAACAACTTTGGCTACAATGCTTGCGAAGGAATTTCAATTTCCTTTAGTAAAAGAGATTGTAGAAGAAAATCCATTCTTAGATAAATTTTATGAAGATATGGAACAATGGAGCTTTCAGCTTGAGATGTTCTTTTTATGCAATCGGTTCAAACAGTTAGAATCAATTGAAGAAAACTATGTGAATAAACAGCAGCCGATTGTCACTGATTATCATGTCTATAAAAATATGATATTTGCTGAAAGAACATTATCAAAAAAGCACATGGATAAATACAGAAAGATCTATCACCTGCTAACAGATGATCTTCCTAAACCAAATGCCATGATTTATATAAAAGCCAGCCTTCCCACCTTACTTGAAAGAATACAGATGAGAGGACGCTCTTTTGAAGAAGACATTAACCCAGCTTATTTAAAAACACTCATTGAAGATTATGAGCTGGCCATTGAACATTTAAAACAGACTGAGCCAGGGCTTCCTATCATTACAATTGAAGGAGATCATACAGACTTCGTTTCCTCACAGCAAGATTACCAGCAAATTGTACAGAACATAAAGGAGCAAGTGCTATGAACAATATCGAAATACCAAAGGACGCAGTCATCACAATTGCCGGGACTGTCGGTGTCGGCAAATCAACTATGACCAAAACAATAGCGGACAAGCTAGGGTTTCAAACCTCTCTTGAAAAAGTAGATGATAACCCATATTTAGAGCCTTTTTATTCAGATTTCCAAAGATGGAGCTTCCACTTACAGGTGTATTTCCTAGCTGAGCGTTTTAAGGAGCAAAAGCGGATTTTTGAATCTGGCGGAGGATATGTACAAGATCGTTCAATTTATGAGGACACTGGCATTTTTGCAAAAATGCATGCGGATAAAGGTACGATGTCTGAGGTCGATTATGAAACGTATACAAGCTTATTTGAGGCGATGGTGATGACGCCTTACTTCCCTCACCCTGATGTTCTCATCTATCTGCACGGGAATTTAGATCATATTTTACATCGTATTGAAGAACGCGGCAGAGAGATGGAAACTCAAACTGACCGGGCTTATTGGGAAGAAATGTACACTCGATACACGGAATGGATCGAACAATTTGATTTATGCCCAGTGATTAAAATTAATATTGAAGATTACGACTTACTTCATGATGAAAGCTCACTTGATCCCATTCTTCATGAAATCGCTTCTGTTATTCAAAAAAATCGCTCTAAAACAAAATAAAAAAAACCGCTGCATTCGCGAAATGCAGCGGTTTGACAATTTCCAATTTTTATGCTTGCGTTCAATTCAACTAAGGTAAAAAATCAATATGGCGGAGGAAGAGGGATTCGAACCCCCGCGGGCTTTGACACCCCTGTCGGTTTTCAAGACCGATCCCTTCAGCCGGACTTGGGTATTCCTCCGTATCGACAAGAATTAATATACCATATCATTTTAATTGAAGTCAACATCTTTTCGAAAAAAATTTCAATATGTGATATCGGCATGAAGATTTGCCTATAAAAAAGCAGCCTTTGACAGCTGCTCTTGATCTATTTCGTATCCTGTCTAATTTCTTCAATAAACTGATTCATCTCTATTTTAAACTCATTTAATGATTCGATAATCTTCGTAAAATCTGTCACTTGTTTGGCTTGTTCATTTGTTGAGCTGCTGATTTGTGAGATGTTTTCAGACAAAGTGCCAATGCTGTCTTGGATTTCTTTTAAAAATGTATTAATGGTTTCAGCCGCTTCCTTCGAGCCATCTGATAATTTGCGAACTTCATCAGCCACGACAGCAAACCCTTTTCCGTTCTCACCTGCTCTTGCGGCTTCAATTGCAGCATTTAAACCTAGCAGATTTGTTTGTCTAGCGATTCCGCCAATGGTTTTGACGACTTCTTCAATATTTGCAGATTTCTCTTCCGCTCTTCCTGCCTGTTCGCTTATTTCTAAACTTGTGGCCGCCAGCTCTTGTGAATGTGCTGCAATTTGCTCAATTCCACCTTGGAGTTCTTTCGCTACTTTATTGATTTGCTCCATATAACCGCTTAATTTCTTTTCACGATGATGTGAAAATGCCACTAAAAAAGAGCCAACCACTTTTCTATCTTCATCAAAAATCGGATAACCTTTTACAGCAATTTCATAACCATATAAATGCTCTGGTAAATGACCGTCATATTCTTGTCCTCTTAATGTCGCCATCATGTTTGGGTCATCTGGATTCAAAGCGTCTCCTACTTTAGTGCCAAAATCTACTGTGGTTGATGGATAATAACAAAGTACCTTCTCTGTATCAGTAATGCCGAAAAGGATACTTTCATCTAGAACTTTTCTGATTAACTGAGCCATTTCAACATAATAGTCAAGCCTATTCAAGATTATTCCTTCTTTCCTAGAAGATTTCAGTATTATTATCGGCTTATTTTAGAAAAACTGTAGAAGTATAGGTAAAAAGAATAAGATGCCTTGGCGGCATCTTATTTTATCACTTCTTTATTTCCCATGTAAGGACGAAGTACTTCAGGAATGATCACTGTGCCGTCCTCTTGTTGATAGTTTTCTAAAATAGCCGCTACAGTTCTTCCTACCGCTAATCCAGATCCATTTAATGTGTGGACATGTTCTGGCTTCGCTTTAGGCTCTGGACGGAAACGAATGTTTGCACGTCTTGCCTGGAATGCTTCGAAGTTACTGCAAGAAGAAATTTCACGGTACGTATTCTGGCTCGGAATCCACACTTCGATATCGTATTTCTTCGCAGCTGTGAAGCCTAAATCTCCCGTACACATGCTCATGACACGGTATGGCAGGTTCAATAACTGAAGAACTTTTTCTGCTTGATTTGTTAGTTTCTCTAATTCTTCATAAGAATCTTCTGGTCTGACAAATTTCACGAGCTCTACCTTGTTAAATTGATGCTGACGGATGAGTCCGCGTGTATCTCTTCCGGCAGATCCAGCTTCTGATCTAAAGCAGGCACTGAATGCTGCATAGTTGATTGGCAGCTGTTCACCTTCAAGGATTTCGTCACGATGCATGTTGGTAATCGGTACTTCAGCTGTTGGAATGAGGAAGTAATCTTCTTCACGAATTTTAAAGGCATCCTCTTCGAATTTTGGAAGCTGCCCAGTTCCTGTCATGCTTGCTCTGTTGACCATATAAGGTGGAAGCACTTCAGTAAAACCAAACTCATCCACATGTAAATCAAGCATAAAGTTATACAATGCACGCTCTAAGCGGGCGCCAAGCCCTTTATAAAAAACGAAACGGCTTCCTGTCACTTTTCCTGCACGTTCAAAATCGAGGATTTTTAGCTCATCAGCTACGTCCCAATGTGGTTTTGGCTCAAATGAGAAGGCTGGCTGTTCGCCCCATTTTCTCACTTCCACGTTGTCGTCTTCTGTTTCACCAACTGGTACAGAGTCATGAGGGATATTTGGAATTGAGAATAGAATGTGCTGCAGGCTTTCTTCTACTGTTCTTAGCTCATCGTCCAGCTTCTTGATCTCATCTCCTACCTCACGCATTTCTTGTATAATGTGATCGGCGTCTTTCTTTTCTCTTTTTAGAACGGCCACTTGCTGTGATACTTCATTTCTTCGGCTCTTTAATTCTTCTGTTTTCCCGATTAATTCTCTTCTTTTTTGATCTAGCTCACCAAACTTATCAAAATCCGCTAAATCTTCGCCTCGGTGTGCTAATTTTTCTTTGATTTGATCAAAGTCCGTGCGCAGTTGTTTAATATCCAGCATGTGTAACACTCCTTTTTTTATCGAAAAATAAAAAGAGCCCTCATCCCATGAAAGGGACGAGAGCTCTCGCGTTGCCACCCTGATTGAAAACATGCAAAGGCATGCTTTCCTCTTTCCTCTGTAACGGTATCACCGTAAATGCTTACTTCTCTTGTTTCAGCATTTCGCTCAAGGATGGATTCAGAATGCATCTTTCACCGATTCTCACCAACCATCGGCTCTCTGAGAAAGAGGGGCTTCTTACTATTTCCCGTCAACGCTTTTTCGATCTTTGATTGTGATTTTAATGTACTATAAGTTTTATCTCTTTTCAACCGTTTTATACAGCAAGCTTCGTTTTGTAGGACTTCACCATGTCTACAAACAGCTGTGTTAACCGGTGATCGTCTGTCAGCTCTGGATGAAAGGAGCAGCCTAAGATATTGTTTTCTTTCGCCATCACAATCCTGCCATCATATTCAGCCATGATTTCTACGTCATCATCTGCGCTGATGATATGAGGCGCACGGATGAATACCCCTGTAAACGGCGCATCCAGTCCTTTTACTTCTAAATCTGCTTCAAAGCTGTCTACCTGTCTGCCAAAAGAATTCCGTGCAACAGATACATTTAACAGTCCAAGATGAGCATCTTCTCGATCTTCGATATGCTTTGCCAGCATAATCAAACCGGCACATGTCCCGAAAATCGGTTTCCCTTGAGCAGCGAACGCTTTGATCGGGTCAATGAATTGGTACGTATCCATAAGTCTTCTCATGGTCGTACTTTCTCCACCAGGGATAATCAAACCGTCAATGGATTCTAGCTCTTCTACGCGTTTGATGATCTTTCCTTCTGCGCCGCAGGCTTCAATCGATTGAATATGCTCTCTCACGGCTCCTTGAAGCCCTAGTACACCAATTGTCAGCATGTTCGTTTGCGCTCCCTTAATTACCAGCCACGCTCTTGCATACGTTCTTCTGGCAGTAGATTTGAAATTTCAATTCCTTTCATAGCTGTTCCAAGCTCTTTTGAAAGTTCTGCAATGAGACGGTAATCAGTGTAATGAGTTGTTGCTTCAACAATCGCTTTTGCAAATTTCGCTGGATTGTCTGATTTGAAAATACCAGATCCGACAAATACACCGTCTGCTCCAAGCTGCATCATTAACGCAGCATCTGCTGGTGTTGCAACGCCTCCTGCTGCAAAGTTCACAACTGGCAGCTTGCCGTCTCTTTTGATTTGCAGCAATAATTCATAAGGCGCGCCAAGATTCTTGGCTTCTGTCATCAGTTCATCTTCACTCATGGCTGATACTTTACGAATTTGAGCATTGACCTTTCTCATATGACGAACAGCTTCTACAATGTTGCCTGTCCCAGGCTCTCCTTTTGTACGAAGCATAGAAGCGCCTTCTGCGATACGGCGGGTTGCCTCACCTAAGTCGCGGCATCCACAGACAAAAGGTACTGTGTATTCATTTTTATTTAAATGGAATTCCTCATCTGCGGGCGTCAGCACTTCACTCTCATCGATATAATCAACACCAAGTGCTTCAAGAACACGAGCCTCGACGATGTGGCCGATACGTGCTTTTGCCATGACTGGAATCGTTACTGCATTTTGTACTTCCTCTACGATTCTTGGGTCTGCCATACGGGCAACACCGCCTGCTGCACGGATATCAGCTGGTACTCGTTCTAGTGCCATGACAGCCACCGCACCTGCTTCTTCTGCAATTTTTGCCTGCTCCGCATTGACGACATCCATAATGACGCCACCCTTTTGCATTTCTGCCATTCCACGTTTCACTCGTTCAGTTCCCTTATTGCTCACAATAGTTTCCTCCCATTTGTCTATTCGATTGATTCAACATCTTTATCATACAAGCGAGAAAGTATAACAATAAAGAGAATAGTATAACAATTCAATGAACCGAAAAATAAGGATAAACCCTTGCACACAAAGGATTTCCAGCTAAAAACATGTCGTTTTCTCTTTCAAGTGTGATTTACATGCTATAATACAACTATAACAATTAAAATTCATGTATAACAATTTGCATTCTATGGAGGGGTTTCATGCATATTGATATCCATCGACACTCTGATACATCTCTTTCAAATCAAATTTACTTTTCAATTATCGATCACATTCAATCGGGGTTGCTTCAGCAAGGAGAAAAGCTGCCGACTGTCCGTGATATAGCTAAGCAGCTGAATGTGAGCCTTGTCACGGCAGCAAAGGCATACACCCGATTAAAGGACGACGGATATTTAACAACGGTGCAAGGTAAAGGAACTTTTGTGAATGAGCAGCAAGAGCAGGCAGATATCCCGGTCCCATCATCTACCTCTTTCGATTGGCAGTTGTCGATTCCAGATTATTTACCACGGTCTCAATTCGCCCAGTATCACTATGTCGAAGAAGCCATTAACCTTTCTTCCTCTATGATCGATCCAGGGCTTTTGCCAAACCGGTATTTAGAAAAAGAAATGCAGCATGTACTAGCCAGACATCCTCAAATCATGTCGAAGTATGGTGAAATACAAGGTGATCTTCAGCTGCGACAAGTTATTCAGTCCTTTTTAGAAAAGTTGGATGTGCCATCTACACCTGAAAATATTCTTGTAACAAGTGGTTCTCAGCAAGGGCTTGATTTGGTGGCACGTACGTTTATTGGGCCGGATGATGTGGTTGTCATGGAAGCACCAACCTACCCAGGGGCCATTGATGTCTTTATGGGCAGAGGAGCAAGAATCATTACCGTTCCTGTCGATCATGAAGGAATGAACATGAAGCAGCTTCAAAGCATTTGTGATAAATATAAACCGAAGCTCATCTATACGATTCCTACTTTCCACAGTCCAACAGGGGCCAGTATGTCGATGAAGCGTAGAAAACAGCTTCTCCTACTGGCTCAAAGCATTGATTGTCTCATTGTAGAAGATGACCCTTACCGTGAGCTTTATTTTGAAAAGAAGCCGCCAGCACCTATTAAAAGCTTGGACCATGATGGACATGTCATTTATTTACGAGGATTAAGTAAAACACTGGCTCCAGGATGCAGAATAGGGATTATCACAGCGTCAGGCTCGATATTTAACCGTTTATTAGCTGCAAAGGCCAATAATGACTTAGGCAGCCCTCTCCTCACACAAAAGGCCATATTGCCGTTTCTGACATCGAAGAAAATGATTGATCATACGAAGAAGCTAAGAACCGCCTTGAAAGTGAGACGCGATTTAATGATGAATTTGTTAACGAAGCATGCACCGAAAGATGTAACGTGGCAAATTCCACAGGGGGGGCTCAATTTATGGCTTAGCTTCCCTTCCTGGGTCGATACACGAGCACTGTTGCATGAGGCACGTAAGCAGCAAATTACCTTTTTGCCTGGCTCTGTCTGCTATCCTGGAGAGCCGAAACAGAATTACATCCGCCTCAGCTTTTCCTATGTGAATGAAAAAGCACTAACCGAGGGCGTGGAAAAGTTATGTGATATTTTTCAGCAAGCCTTGTCTACTCCTCAAAATCAGAAGCAATCACTCTTCTTTTAACGATAAAAAACTGCTCTCATGTATAGAGAGCAGTTTTTTTATTAGAACCAACCTTTTACTGTGTCAACGATTCCGCCCCAAATGCCAGCGAAGAATCCACCTACACCGCGCATTGCAAGGATGAACCAGTTTGCTTTTTCATCGCCTGTTTTCGTCACAAGCTCAACACCTGATTGGTCTTTATTTAAATAGCCGTAGTCCTTCTCATCACCAGAATAAGAAGTCGTCAGCGTTCCAACCTTTGTTCCTTTTTTAATAGGAGCTTCTAGGTTCTTTTTATCGATATTTACTTTTGCTTTATAGCTCTTTTCGTCACCATTTTTTACTGGCACAGAAAATGCTTCTTTCGTCACAACAGGTACTTCTTTATCTTTGCCTTTATCAACTTCGATGTTTTCATGTCCTTTGATTTGTTGACCTTTTTTGTACATTTCTTTCATCGTGAAGTTTTTAAACGCATAGTCGAACAGTTTTTTCGCCACGTCGAAACGTGCTGTATGAAGATTACCTTTTGCATTCAAGATGACTGCGATGACACGCATGTCTCCTTGTTTTGCTGTACCTGTGAAGCTAGAACCGGCTGAATCTGTAGATCCTGTTTTCAGACCATCTACACCTTTATATTCCTTCACAAGTCCTTTAAGCATGAAGTTCCAGTTAGGCATGTCCATTTCATCGTCAGTGCCTTCTCTGAACTTTGTTTTCGCAATACTTGCTGTTTCAAGAATTTCTGGATGGTCTTTGATGAGATGCTGTGCTAGCAATGCCATATCTTTTGCAGATACTTCACTTTCTTCATCAGGACCTGTACCTTTTGGCTGTTGGCCATGTAAATCTTTATTTTCCAGTCCAGTTGCATTCACGAATTTGTAGTTTGTTAAACCAAGTTCTTTCGCTTTTGCGTTCATTTTTTCAACAAATTTCGATTCTGATCCAGCGATCACTTCTGCTAAACCAATCGCTGCTGCATTTGCTGAATAAATAGCCGTTGCTTGATAAAGTTCTTTTACTGTATACGAGCCGTCTTTTCTCAAAGGAACGTTAGATAAACTGCGGTCCTGAGAAATTTCGTATACATAATCATCTGGCGTATACGTTTGATCCCATTTCACTTTGCCTTCAGCAATCGCCTCTAGTAATAGATACTCTGTCATCATTTTTGCCATACTTGCAATAGGCAGTCTTTGATCTGCGTTTTTACTATAAAGAATTTTACCTGTAGAAGCTTCAATAAGGATCGCTGCTTTCGCATTCACACTGAATGGATCTTCAGCCGCTTTTGCTTTGGACATTGGTGTAAATGCTGTAACAATCAATGCCAATGCAAGGATAGAGACCATAAGCTGTTTCAACATCTTGCTGTTCAATCGTCATACCTCCGTATTCATCTTTTTTCGACGTTTTTCATATATATGTAATCCACAAGGGCTTGTTTCAACACAACAGTATAAATTTTATCACAATAAAGACAAAAAAAATAGACAGAGTCATAGACCCTGTCAAATGTAATTTGATTGTCACAATTTATCAAGAAATTGTGTAGTTTGGTGATTCTTTTGTAATTTGTACATCATGTGGATGGCTCTCACGAAGTCCTGCACCTGTCATCCGAATGAACTGTGCTTCTTCTCTAAGAGTGCGTAAATCCTGTGTTCCACAATAGCCCATACCAGAACGAATACCGCCAACTAGTTGATACACTGTATCGACGACTGGCCCTTTGTATGGTGTACGGCCTTCAATACCTTCAGGAACGAATTTTTTATTATCTTCTTGGAAGTAACGATCTTTACTTCCTTTTTCCATAGCAGCGACAGAACCCATACCACGATAAACTTTGAAGCGTCTACCTTGGAAAATTTCTGTGTCTCCTGGGCTTTCAGATGTACCAGCTAGAAGGCTTCCAAGCATTACAGCATGTCCACCAGATGCTAGAGCTTTTACGATATCACCTGAATATTTAATTCCACCATCTGCAATAATAGCTTTACCATGTTTTCTTGCTTCTGTTGCACAGTCATAGATCGCTGTGATTTGTGGTACACCAACACCTGCAACAACACGTGTTGTACAAATAGATCCTGGTCCGATACCGACTTTCACAATATCTGCTCCTGCTTCAAACAATGCTTTTGTTGCTTCAGCTGTTGCAACATTACCAGCAATGATGTTAAGAGAAGGATACGTTTCACGAATTTTCGATACAGTGTTTAGAACACCTTGAGAATGACCGTGTGCTGTATCAATGACAATGACATCCACATTGGCTTCAACTAATTTTTTCACACGTGTCATTGTATCGCCAGTGACACCAACAGCGGCACCAACAATTAAACGGCCATGTGCATCTTTAGAGGAGTTAGGGAATTCAATCACTTTTTCAATATCTTTGATTGTGATGAGACCTTTTAACGTTCCTTCGTCATCTAAAAGAGGTAATTTTTCAATCTTGTATTGCTGTAGGATTTTTTCAGCTTCTTCTAACGTTGTACCAACAGAAGCTGTCACAAGTTCCTCTTTTGTCATCACGTCGCTAATCTTCATTGAATAATCCGAAATAAAACGAAGGTCACGGTTCGTAATAATACCAACAAGCTTTTGGTCTTGTTCGTTGTTGACAATCGGCACACCTGAAATACGGTATTTACCCATTAAATGCTCTGCATCAAATACTTGATGCTCTGGTGTTAAGAAGAATGGATTTGTAATAACGCCGCGCTCTGAGCGTTTTACTTTATCCACCTGCTCTGCTTGCTGTTCAATGGACATGTTCTTATGAATAATACCAAGACCACCTTGACGTGCCATTGCAATCGCCATTTGTGATTCCGTCACTGTGTCCATTCCCGCACTGATAATTGGAATGTTTAGCTTTAATGTGCTTGTTAGCTCCACTGATAAATTGACATCACGCGGAAGTACTTCAGACTTTGCTGGAACAAGCAAAACATCGTCAAACGTCAAACCTTCTTTTGAAAATTTACTTTCCCACATTAGTAAATCCCCCTCTTTTCGGCAAAATATTATATGTAGATTATCAACTAGGAAACAGCATGTCAAGGAAGCAACAAACAGTTGCAATTTTTAGAAAATATAAAGAGAGTTGAGGAAGAAGATGAAAAGTTCAGGATGGAAGGATTTAAAACGTTTTTATTCGCTCGAAACCTCCCAAAAGTTTCTATTTCAACAATATGAGAAACGGAACATTCAAGATGCAAACCAGCAAGCCTATAAAAACTGTGAACGATTTATTTACTTTCTAAAACATGGCCATACATTCTATGAACAGGCAGCGATCGCGCCTCTAGAACTTAAACCCATTTTGTTATTTTATGGAATGGCGCAGCTGTTAAAAGCATGTTTGCTGACAGTTGATCCCCATTATCCTTCTCAAACCTCAGTTTTAGCTCATGGCGTAACATCGAGAAAGAGAAAAAAACAGCATTACCGTTTTAGTGAAGATGAGGTGAAAATCCAAAGAAATGGGCTATGTATGCATGTGTTAAAGCATCTATTTCATTTAAATGGTCTTGAAGATGAGCGTTTTACGATGATCCATCTCCTGTCAAAAATACCTGAAATGAGTCATGTTCTTGAGTTTCAAAAGCAGCCATCGACATTAGTTAAAGTGGAAAAGGCTAACGGAATGATGATTCAAGATCATATTCCATTACTTTATAACATGTCTGCTGAACGGTTTATTGAATACTTTGAGTTCCATACAAGTTGGAAACTCAAACAGAGAGAGGCTAAAAAATTGACGTTTGATGTATTTCTTGAAGAAAACCCAGCACTTGCTACTCATCTTCATTATGATTTAGAAATGGATCAATGGTTTATACCGTCAACACGAGATGCTTTTCTAGGGATTCCTGAGATCATCAGCCATTACTTATTGATGTATAACCTTAGTATGATTGCCCGCTACGAAACAGAATGGTGGTACGAGCTGCTGTCTCAATACATTAGCGATGATTACGTCATGATTGAACGCTACATGGAGATTGCAGAAGAGAAGTTCCCAGCATACATCATGATGCTGTTAGAAGAAAAAACAAAAAAGACCAGTTCCGTATGGAACTGATCCTTATAGAAGCTTGGCGGCGTCCTACTCTCACAGGGGGAAACCCCCAACTACCATCGGCGCTGAAGAGCTTAACTTCCGTGTTCGGTATGGGAACGGGTGTGACCTCTTCGCTAT
>NZ_JANGFM010000011.1:0-9768 GCF_046566805.1 Bacillus sp. BD48
GTATAGAACAGGTGACCTGGCTCGCTGGCTTCCAGATGGTTCAATAGACTATGTAGGAAGAATAGATGATCAGATTAATATTCGAGGGTACCGTATCGAACCAAGTGAGATTGAACATTGTCTTCTACAACATAAACAGATAATGGAAGCAGTTGTGCTAGATCATAAAAATAAAGAAGGGCAAGCAACATTACATGCCTATTATGTTAAAAGTGGGGATTGCTCAAGTGAAAATTTACGTCTCTATTTATTAAATAGATTACCACGACATATGGTTCCATCATTTTTTCAAGAGGTGAAGTCAATCCCGTTAACAAACAATGGAAAGAAAGATAAAGAAGCATTAATTAAATATAATGAAATTGAAATAAAAAATAAAAACTATGTAGAACCGTCCAATTCTGTTGAAAAATTATTAGCGGAAATTTTAGAAGAGATATTATCTGTTGGGAAAATTGGTATTTATGACAACTTTATATCAATGGGGGGGAATTCTTTAACTGCCGTATTACTTAGATCTCGCATCTCACAAGTATTAAATTTTAACGTCACTTTAAAGGAAATTTTCGATTATCCTATCTTAAAAGATCTTGCTAGGGTTATATGTAAGATGGAGAATACCTCTTTTCAACCAATTAAAAAAGTAGAGGAACAAGATTTATATCCTGCTTCTACTATACAAAAGAGATTATACATAATACAACAGCTTCCAGAAGTGGGGTGTGCTTATAATTTACCATTAATATTTAAAATTAAAGGTAAATTGAATAGCAGATTATTAGAAACTTCATTAACTAAACTTATTGAAAAGCATGAAATATTACGTACTTCGTTTCATCTGCACAACGATAGATTAGTACAAAAGGTTCATTCTAAAGGTGATTTTGAATGGTTGACTCTAAAATGTGAGAATGAAGAACAAGCATTAAATCTACTTCGTAATTTTATAAAGCCATTTACTTTAGAAAAAACTTCTCAAATAAGAGGCTGTGTTATTGAATTGAATGACAATGAGCACATCTTACTTTTAGATATGCATCATATCATTATGGATGGAATGTCTAAGAATATTCTTATAAAAGAATTATCTCTATTATATCAGGGAAAAGATATTCCTTCTCCAAAATTACAATATAAGGATTATTCTGTTTGGGAAAGCGAATTAAAAGTAAATCAAACTGATTGGAGAAAAAAGGAGGAATTTTGGTTACAACAATTTTCAGATGAATTACCTATCTTAAAACTACCTACAGATTATCATAGACCGCCAATACAACAATTTAAAGGAAGAAAGCTAATTTTTAAAATAAGCAAAGAGGTGACAAATGATTTAAAATTATTTGTTAAAAGTAGAAATGTTACATTATTTATGCTACTTTTTGCTGTTTATAACGTTTTGTTGTCTAAATATTCCGAACAAGAGGATATTATTGTTGGAACGACTTTGATGGGACGCTATAATAGAGATTTTGAATCTCTGTTGGGGATGTTTGTAAATACTTTACCTATTCGCTCTAAACTTTCTCAAGAACAAACTTTTGATAATCTATTAATTCAATTTAAAAATCAATTTCTGGAAATTTATCAACATGGTGATTATTCTCTTGAGGAATTGATAAGTAAACTTTCTATTCCTAGAGATATTAGTAGAAATCCTATATTTGATACTATGTTTACATTACAAAATATAGATGTTGAGAACTTTGAAATACAAGACCTTTCATTTAAACAATATGACTTTGAGCTAAATAAAGCTGTGTTTGATATGACTTGGGAAGTTGTTGAGAGAGAAACATTACAAATAAGTGTGGAATATAATACAGATCTGTTTAAAAGAAGTACTATAGAAAACATGTTTATTCATTTTAAACATATTCTATTGAAAGTTACGTCTAATCCTAATATACAACTATCCAATATTAAAATGATAACTGGCGATGATGAGCATAAAATTTTAAATATATTTAATCAATATGAAGTAAATTATTCACGTGATAAAACACTGCAGTTTCAATTTGAAGAACAAGTTAAGAAATCTCCTGAAACAAAAGCTGTTGTATTTGAAGACAATGAATTAACTTATCAAGAGTTAAACGAGAAAGTGAATCAATTAGCCCATAAGTTAAGAGGAAAAGGAGTAAAACGAGAAGATTTTATTGGCATTATGACAGAACGATCAGTTGAGATGATTGTGGGAGTATTAGGTGTACTAAAAGCAGGTGGAGCTTATTTACCTCTCGATCCTACTTATCCAAGCGAACGAATTGAGTATATGCTTCAGGACAGTGGTGCGAAATATGTATTGACCCATGGGAATATAAGCGTCCCGGAAACATTTTCTGGTGAAATTGTAGAAATTAATGATTTGACATTAAAAGAGAATCCTAGGACAAATCTCAAAGAGGTTAATGAGTCCACAGATTTAGCCTATCTCATCTATACTTCTGGAACCACAGGAAAACCTAAGGGTGTTATGGTTGAGCATAAAAGTGTAACAAATTTTTGTTTGGTGGGTAGAACTTACGGTATTTTAGCAGGAAGCCATGTATTACAATTTTCTTCTTTTAGTTTTGATGCCGCAGTAGGTGAAATTTTCCCTACCCTTTTAAGTGGGGCTACTCTTTATATAGTATCAAATGAACTTGTCCTTTCGGGAAATGAATTTACAAATTGGATAGAAGAAAAGAAAATCGAGTCTATTGTTTTTCCTCCGTCAATGTTAAGGGTCCTTCCACATAAAGATTTACCTGCTCTTAAAACTATTATTACAGCAGGAGAAATGTGTACACCTGATCTAATAAAAAAATGGGGGGGAAATAGAACCTTTATTAATGCATATGGGCCAACCGAAGCTACTGTCGGTTCTACAGTTGCAACATGTAGGTCAGATATGGAAAAGATACCAATCGGAAGACCTCTACCAAATAAAAAAATATATATTGTCGATAAAAACTACAACTTACAACCTGTAGGTGTACCTGGCGAACTATGTATTGGAGGAGAAGGGTTAGCACGTGGTTACTGGAATTTACCAGAACTGACAGAAGAAAAATTTATACAAAATCCATTCATTCCAGGAGAAAAAATGTATAAAACAGGCGATCTGGCTCGATGGCTTCCGAATGGTGACATAGATTATTTAGGAAGAATAGACAAACAAGTCAAGATACGAGGATATCGTATAGAGCCTGAAGAAATTGAAAATTTTATGTTAGCTAAAAATTTAGTTAAAGAAGTTGTAGTTATTGCTGATGAAATTCAACAAGGTCGTATGGTATTATCAGCATATTTTGTTCCTAATGAAAAAATCACTAGTAAGCGATTACGTAATTATTTGCATAATCACTTACCAAACTATATGGTTCCCACTAGTCTTACAGAAGTGAAACAGATGCCACTTACCAAAAACGGTAAAGTAGATAAGGCGGCTTTACTAGAGATAAATAGAGGTGTTAAAGAGAGAAAGCCAGAACATAAGTCTATTTCTCCGATTGAAAGAATGTTGGTTCAAATTTGGGAAGAAGTATTAATGGTTAGGAACATAGGAATACATGATAATTTTATCGATTTGGGTGGAGATTCAATAAAAGCAATGCAAGTAATATCGAGGCTTTATCAAAATAATTTTAAACTCTCTGTAAAGGATGTATTTGAAAACCAAACAATATTTAAAATCAGTGCGAAACTTCAAAAAATAGAAAGTTTTACTGAAGAAAACCATGAAGTAGTAGGTAAAGTTCCCAGACCACCTATTCATGAATGGTTTTTTGAGAAAGATATGGATGAGCCACATCATTGGAATCAAACAATCTTACTAACAAGAAAAGAAGGTTGGATACCTAGCTTTGTTGAGCAAACTTTTGAACAGTTGGTAAAACATCATGACGTATTAAGAATGAAAGTTACAAAAGAAAAGGAATTAATTATACAAGATACTAGTAAGAAGCACTACAAATTAAACACTGTTGATTTAACATTGAGTGAAAATAAAATGTTAAAAATAAAAAATAGGGTTAACCAGCTACAAAGCGAATTGAACCTTGAAAAAGGACCATTAATAAATATTACTATATTTAACACTAAATCTGAAAGTTACTTATTAATTATTGTTCATCACATAATTATAGATGGTGTTTCTTGGAGAATTTTAATTGAAGATTTAAATACAATATATAATCGACTATCTTTAAATAGTTCTTGTACCATTAAATTACCTAAAAAAACCTTATCTTATAAGACTTGGAGTGAGAAACTACAGAAATATGCTAATAGCAATGAACTGATAAAGGAATTAAATTATTGGACAAATATTGAAAAAGAAATGTCCTTGTTTTTAGACAATAGAAGAAACGCGAATCGAAAATTTCATTTGAAAGAATATGAAAAAGTTGGAATTGAATTTGACGAATATAACACATCTCTTCTACTAAAAGATGTTCATAATGCCTATGGGACCGAATTAAATCAGATTTTGATAACTGCTTTAGTTTTAATATTAAAAGATTGGAAAAACAGTAAGGATATTGCGATAACTTTAGAGGGGCATGGAAGAGAAGCGGTTATTGATGGGGATAGTTTAAATCGCACTATAGGATGGTTCACCTCGCTATATCCATGTGTTTTCAAACTAAACTCTGTAGATTTAACAGATGTTTTAAAATATGTTAAAGAAACATTGAATGGTATACCTAATAAAGGAGTAGGTTATGGAATTCTAAAATATCTAACACTACCATCATTAAAAATGAATATTGATTTTAAAGCAAATCCAGAAATAATCTTTAACTACATGGGAATATTTGATCAGCAAAATGTTTATGGTTTTGATGAAGCTCCTATTCCATTGGGAAACTCTATGAGCCCCTTATCAGTCGTTGATCATCTATTAGAAATAAATGCGTTAATTATCAATAATAAACTGCAAATCAGTTATATTTTTAATAAAAATTTCTATTCTACAATGGAAATGGAAGAACTCTTGAGAAAATTTAAAAACCAATTAATCGAAATAATTGAACACTGTAGCCAGAAAAAACAAACGGAAGCGACTCCAAGTGATTTTAGTGCAAAATTGTCAACAACTGAACTAGAAGAAATTTTAAATGAGATCAATAAATTAGAAGTTTAAACTGTATAGGAAGTGATGAGCTGTGATTGATAACAGAGATATAGAGGATATATACGAACTTTCACCTTTGCAGAAAGGGATGTTATATCATAATTTAGAGTCTAATGAAAAAGATTTTTATTGTGAACAAACGACTTTGACATTGGAAGGAGGTATATCGTTAAGTCATATACAGAATGCTTTTGATGGATTGATTAAAAAATACGTTGTTTTACGAACTAACTTTCTCTATAACAATCTACGTAAACCAGTTCAAATTGTATGGGTTAATAAGGAGAATATAATAGAATATAAAGATATTTCTAAACTGGACAAAGAGCAAAAGGTTAAATATTTAGAAGATTTTAAAGAAAAGGATCGTTTGCGAGGATTTGATCTTTCAACGGACGCTTTAATTAGATTAAGTATTTTAAAAATTGATTCAAAAAAATTTAAATTAATTCTGAGTCATCACCATATTATAATGGATGGCTGGTGTTTTGGAATTATCATAAATGATTTATTTGAAATGTACAAATGTAGTAATAAAAACAAAAAAATTAATGTTGATAATACAACCCCATATAGTAAATATATTAAGTGGCTAGAAAATTTAGATCATAAAGAATCTATTGATTACTGGAGAGATTACTTAAGAGGAATTGAGCAACATACGCAAATACCAGCTCAAAATTCTTTAAGTGAAAATCATGATTATATAAGATCCGAGAAAAGCATCATTTTTAGTGAAGAGTTAACACGAAATTTAAAAATATTAGCTGGAGATCTTAAAGTAACCTTAAATACAGTTCTACAATGTATATGGGGTATTTTATTGCAAAGATATAATGGTACAAATGATGTGACTTTCGGATCCGTAGTTTCAGGGAGATCACCTGAAATCAGTGGTATAGAAAAAATGGTTGGCTTATTTATAAATACTGTGCCTGTTAGAATTCAAACTCAAGAAGGAACTTTTAAAAATTTGGTGAGAGAAGTTCAAAAAAGAGTATTAGATTCAGAGAAATATAATTATACTCCTATCGTAGATATCCAAAATTGTTTAGAGAGTAGACAACTCTTTGATCACATTTTTGTTTTTGAAAATTATCCCTTAGATTTAAATATATTTAATAGACAAAAAGACTTAGGTTTTAAAATTTCAAATATTGAAGTTTATGAAAAAAGCAATTATAATTTCAATATTTTGATTTTGCCAGGTAATGAATTTGAAATAAAAATTATTTTTAATGGAGAAAAGTATCAAGAGCAGTTTATTGATGATATTTTAAATCAGATAAAGTTTATAACTAGTCAGATAATATCGGATCCCAATTTATTAATTGGTGAGATAGAATTAATTTCCCAAAATACTATTTCTGAAATAAAAAATCATGAATTTCCCAATAAAAGCGTCCATGAAATCTTTGAAGAACAAGTTAAAAGATTTCCTAATAAAATTGCAATAAGAATTGAGGATCAGAGTCTTACTTATGATGAGTTAAATAAACGAGCGAATCAACTTGCACGATTTCTTTTGAATAAGGGTGTGGGTCAAGGAGACTTAGTCGGAATTTCAATGTTAAGGTGTTTTGATTTATATATAGGAATGCTAGCCATCCTTAAGATAGGAGCAGCCTATGTACCAGTAGAGACATCATATCCTCAACAACGTTTAATTCAATTAGTTAGAGATTCGAAAATTTCTATATTTATTACTAAAGATGATCTAACTCTTGATACTAAAGAATTAACTATAATCGATATAGATGAATATACGGAGGAAATTAAAAAAGAAAATGAATTAAATTTACAGTTACCTATTTTCGGTAATGAATTGGCGTATGTCATGTTCACTTCAGGATCGACGGGTAAGCCGAAAGGTATTTTAACTACACATCAAAATATAATTAGCCGTGTTTATAATAGCAATTATGTAGAAATTAATGAAATGGACAAAATTCTGCAATTGTCAAATTGTACATTTGATGGTTCTTCATTCGACATTTATTCGAGTTTATTAAATGGGGGAGAACTAGTAGTTGTTCAAGAAGATAAATTGTTAAATATTTCTTATTTATCAGAATTAATAGAAAATAAAGAAATTACTATTGCTTTTATCACAACAGCTCTATTCAATAAAATAGTAGATTTAAACATTACTTGTTTAAAAAACCTTAAAAATATATTGTTTGGAGGAGAAAAAGCATCTATTAAGCACGTAATAAAAGCTGTTAAAGTACTAGGTGAAAACCGTTTAATTCATGTATACGGGCCAACAGAAACAACTATTTTTGCTACTTATTTTTTAATTGATTACTCCATTTTAAATTCAAAGAAAGTACCAATTGGACAACCTATAAATGATACACAAATATATATATTAGATTCTAATTTAAAACCTGTCCCAAGAGGTATACAAGGAGAAATTTATATAGGGGGAAGAGGAGTAGCTCAAGGTTATATAAATTCTAGTGAGTTAACAGATAAACATTTTATTCCAAACTTATTTGATGATTCCAAAACACGTTTATATAAAACAGGAGATTTAGGCTGTTTTTTACCTGATGGTAATGTTGAGTTTCTAGGTCGTATTGATAATCAAGTGAAAATTCGAGGCTATAGAGTTGAAATAGAAGAAATAGAAAATTTAATATTGCAACATTCGTATGTAAAAGAAGCTGTGATTAACATAGTAGGAGATATGAATTTAATTGCTTATATTACACTTCATAAGGATATTAATAAGAATACGATTAATTGGAAGAAATATTTTCTGGAAAGGCTTCCCCATTATATGGTGCCAACTCATATCATTGAGATGGAAAAAATACCTCTCACTTCAAATGGGAAGCTGGACCGAAAGGCCTTACCTTTACCGGAAATACAATCATTAGAGGAGTATGTGGCACCGACAAATGAAATTGAGAAAAGCATCGAAAAGATGTGGAGAGAAATACTTGAAACCGATCAAATTAGTATTCATGCGAACTTCTTCGAACTTGGTGGTCATTCTTTAAAAGCCATGATGTTGGTGTCGCGTATTTCAAAACAGTTTCAAGTACAAGTACCAATTAACGAAATCTTTTCACGCCCAACAATTAAAGAGTTATCAGAATACGTTCAAAAGACAGACGAAAAGACATATCTTCCAACAATTGAACGTGTGGAACATCAGAAGTGTTATCCAGCATCATCTGTTCAAAAACGATTACACTCTATACACCATATAGATGAAACGAAAATGACTTATAATATGCCAATGGTATTAAGCATCGAAGGTGCTTTAGATATTAAACGCTTGGAAGGCGCTCTACAAACCATTGTGAGTCGTCATGAATCCTTGCGGACTTCATTCCATATGGTGGATGATGAACTTGTTCAAAAAATTGATGAGAATCTGATTTGTCAACTTCAGTCTTTTTACGTGGATAGTGACACAGATGTAGAAAAAGCTATTCAATCATTTATAAGGGTTTTTGAATTAGATGTAGCTCCTTTATGTCGTTTTGGCCTGGTACATTTAACAGAAAGTAAATACTTATTGTTAATAGACATGCATCATATCATTTCAGATGGTGTATCGATGGGGATATTCATGAGGGAATTAAGAAGTCTATATCACCAGATACCATTAGAGCCTATACAAATTCAATATAAAGACTACACAAGCTGGCAAGAAAAACTCAAAAGAACAGAGTTTTATCATAAGCAGGAAGAATATTGGATGAAGGAGCTTGCAGGAGAATTACCAGTGTTACATTTACCAACGGATTTTCCACGTCCAGCTATTCAAAAGTTTGATGGGAAATTATATTCGTATGAGTTTGATCCAACATTGGCTCAGAAGTTGGTTGAATTTTCGTCAAACCAAGATGTGACCTTGTTTATTACCTTACTGGCTGCTTATAATGCATTGTTATATAAATACTCAGGGCAAGAGGATATTCTAATAGGTTCGCCTATTGTAGGGCGATCAAATCCGGAATTAGAAAATGTTATAGGAATGTTCGCAAATACAATAGTTTTTAGAAATTATCCCACAGGTGGATTGACGTTTCGAGAGTTCTTACAAAGTGTAAAAGAGCGAAGCGTCTCAGTATATGAAAATGCCGATTATTTATTCGAGGAACTCGTTGAAAAACTGGAGATAGAAAGGGATCTTAGTCGTAATCCACTTTTCGATACGATGTTTATTTTGCAAAATATAGGACAGGAAAAATTGGCGTTATCTGATTTAACAATTAGAGAAAAACCAATAGAATGGTCAAATTCAAAAATGGATATGAGTTGGACTATATTGGAAGGTGAAACAATTCATCTTATTTTGGAATATAGTACTCATTTATTCAAGGAGGAAACCATTGGTCGGATGATCGACCACTATATATCTATCCTTCAAGATATTGTAGAACAGCCAGATAAATGTTTAAGGGATATTGAGTTAGTCTCGGAGAAAGATCGCCAACAATTATTACTCCAATTTAATGATACAAAGAAAGACTATGTTAAAGCGAAAACACTTTATACACAATTTGAAGAACAAGTTAAGAAATCTCCTGAAACAAAAGCTGTTGTATTTGAAGAAAATGAATTAACTTATCAAGAGTTAAACGAGAGAGCGAATCAACTAGCCTATAAGTTGAGAGAAAAAGGAGTAA
>NZ_JANGFM010000012.1:0-1147 GCF_046566805.1 Bacillus sp. BD48
TAATGGCTCGCTTTTAAAGCGACTTGTCTATCTTACCATATGAAAGTGGTGCCGGCAAGAGGACTTGAACCCCCAACCTACTGATTACAAGTCAGTTGCTCTACCAGTTGAGCTACACCGGCTTTATCTACCCTAACATTATGTAAGAATAAATATGGTGGAGGATGACGGGCTCGAACCGCCGACCCTCTGCTTGTAAGGCAGATGCTCTCCCAGCTGAGCTAATCCTCCATATTGTGTCGTTTCGAAGTATCTCTCGATCTGACAAATAGTATTATATAACGATAAGATATTGTTTGTAAAGACTTTTTTAAAATAATTTTTGAATTTATTTTAAAGCTGTTTTTTCACCTTTTCGTTAAGGCACCTAAAGAAGTTTACCACTTGTCTCATCATTTTAAAAGCCTTTTTTTCATTTTTTTATGTTTTTTTGTTAAAAAGAGCGCTAATATGGCTCTATCATTGCAAAAACAGCAATTTCGAAGCTTTCATATCCTTGTTTTATTTCATATATCTCTGGATAAAAAACATCCAAAAAAGAAATTCTATTATTATTTTATTTTTCTGAGAAATCTTTTTTGCCTAAAAAAGTGTAAAAATAATTACTGGTCTTTACTATTTTTCAACAAATCGTTTCACATTAATTTTTCTGCTGCTTCAAACACTCAACAGTCTTATCATCGATATAAAGTTTTAACAGGAGAATTAATATTAGTATTGTTTCTTTCTCTTCTCTCCTTTTAAGTTAAAAATTTAACAATAGCTGACTATCCCCTTTGGGGTGAGGGTGCCTTTCTATCTCGTGACCCTATACATCACCACTTTACATCTATTTAGTCCAAGGAGAGGTTTTCTTATGCTTTTAGTGTTGACCCTTGATAATTTGAACTGCTGGTTCATATGATGACTGAAATGATAAATTGAAGGAAAGTAAAGTTTAATTTATTTATCAATCAACGAGGGAACAATGTATTTTTACTTTACGAACCTATTATATAGAAGCAAGTCATTCAAAACACAAAAAAAGACCAGTTCCGCATGGAACTGATCCTTATAGAAGCTTGGCGGCGTCCTACTCTCACAGGGGGAAACCCCCAACTACCATCGGCGCTGAAGAGCTTAACTTCCGTGTTCGGTATGGGAACGG
>NZ_JANGFM010000013.1:0-1139 GCF_046566805.1 Bacillus sp. BD48
AATGCTGGCAACTAAGATCAAGGGTTGCGCTCGTTGCGGGACTTAACCCAACATCTCACGACACGAGCTGACGACAACCATGCACCACCTGTCACTCTGTCCCCGAAGGGAAAGCCCTATCTCTAGGGTTGTCAGAGGATGTCAAGACCTGGTAAGGTTCTTCGCGTTGCTTCGAATTAAACCACATGCTCCACCGCTTGTGCGGGCCCCCGTCAATTCCTTTGAGTTTCAGTCTTGCGACCGTACTCCCCAGGCGGAGTGCTTAATGCGTTAGCTGCAGCACTAAGGGGCGGAAACCCCCTAACACTTAGCACTCATCGTTTACGGCGTGGACTACCAGGGTATCTAATCCTGTTCGCTCCCCACGCTTTCGCTCCTCAGCGTCAGTTACAGACCAGAGAGTCGCCTTCGCCACTGGTGTTCCTCCACATCTCTACGCATTTCACCGCTACACGTGGAATTCCACTCTCCTCTTCTGCACTCAAGTTTCCCAGTTTCCAATGACCCTCCCCGGTTGAGCCGGGGGCTTTCACATCAGACTTAAGAAACCGCCTGCGAGCCCTTTACGCCCAATAATTCCGGACAACGCTTGCCACCTACGTATTACCGCGGCTGCTGGCACGTAGTTAGCCGTGGCTTTCTGGTTAGGTACCGTCAAGGTGCGAGCAGTTACTCTCGCACTTGTTCTTCCCTAACAACAGAGCTTTACGATCCGAAAACCTTCATCACTCACGCGGCGTTGCTCCGTCAGACTTTCGTCCATTGCGGAAGATTCCCTACTGCTGCCTCCCGTAGGAGTCTGGGCCGTGTCTCAGTCCCAGTGTGGCCGATCACCCTCTCAGGTCGGCTACGCATCGTCGCCTTGGTGAGCCATTACCCCACCAACTAGCTAATGCGCCGCGGGTCCATCTGTAAGTGACAGCCGAAACCGTCTTTCATCCTTGAACCATGCGGTTCAAGGAACTATCCGGTATTAGCTCCGGTTTCCCGGAGTTATCCCAGTCTTACAGGCAGGTTACCCACGTGTTACTCACCCGTCCGCCGCTAACATCCGGGAGCAAGCTCCCTTCTGTCCGCTCGACTTGCATGTATTAGGCACGCCGCCAGCGTTCGTCCTGAGCCAGGATCAAACTCTCCGA
>NZ_JANGFM010000014.1:0-930 GCF_046566805.1 Bacillus sp. BD48
TAATGGCTCGCTTTTAAAGCGACTTGTCTATCTTACCATATGAAAGTGGTGCCGGCAAGAGGACTTGAACCCCCAACCTACTGATTACAAGTCAGTTGCTCTACCAGTTGAGCTACACCGGCTTTATTTATCCTAACATTATGTAAGAATAAATATGGTGGAGGATGACGGGCTCGAACCGCCGACCCTCTGCTTGTAAGGCAGATGCTCTCCCAGCTGAGCTAATCCTCCACTATGTAGGAATCTCTCGATCCGACAAAGATTATTATATACAGGTTTTAATCATTTGTAAAGGCTATATTAAAAAAATTTTATTTCAATTTTCATTGCGTATTTCTTTTAATAAATGATCGTCATTTCACCTATTCATACAGCTGCTGTTCAACGTTCAGCAGCTGAACTCTCTCCTCTATATTCTCTTTAAAAACGTTCAATTCCTTCAGAAATATTAGCAGTCTCTCATTTTTATACTTGAATGATATAGGTATCTATTTAGACGTAAAGCATTTATAGAAATCGAATAGGCTTACACATCTTCAATTTAATGAAAGATATATGGAGTGCCCCTATATAAGCTCATACTGTCTCTCTATTGTTTTTTATAGATAAGGCTTTGTGCGATAGACGCTTTTTCTCTTTATATCCAAGTGTTTCACACGCTGCTTTTAGACATAAGATGATGTGACGAGCTACATTAGCGATGATTACGTCATGATTGAACGCTACATGGAGATTGCAGAAGAGAAGTTCCCAGCTTACATCATGATGTTATTAGAAGAAAAAACAAAAAAGATCAGTTCCAAATGGAACTGATCCTTATAGAAGCTTGGCGGCGTCCTACTCTCACAGGGGGAAACCCCCAACTACCATCGGCGCTGAAGAGCTTAACTTCCGTGTTCGGTATGGGAACGGGTGTGACCTCTTCGCTAT
>NZ_JANGFM010000015.1:0-753 GCF_046566805.1 Bacillus sp. BD48
ACTACTGGAAAACCTAAAGGGGTTATGGTGGAACATAAAAGTGTAAGCAACTTTTGTTTAATGGGTGAGACTTTTGGTATTTCATCAGGCAGCCGTGTGTTACAATTTGCCTCTTTTAGTTTTGATGTATCAGTAGGTGAAATCTTCCCTACTCTTTTAAGTGGAGCGACCCTTTATTTAGGTAAAAAAGAATTGTTTCTTTCGGGGGATAAGTTTACAGAGTGGTTAAAGGATCAAGCCATTACTACTGCCTTTTTCCCACCTTCCGTATTGAAGGTGACACCGTATGAAGAATTACCAGATTTAAAGACAATTATTACGATGGGAGAAGCATGTACATCAGATATAGTCAAAGTATGGGGAAAAGAGCGTACCTTAATCAATGGTTACGGCCCAACAGAGGCGGCAATTGGAAGCACAGCGGGGGTATGTACTCCTGACATGGAGAAGCCATCAATAGGAACTCCAAATAGTAACGAAAGGATATACATTGTAGATGATAACCTAAATTTACAGCCGATAGGCATACCTGGTGAACTGTGTATTGGAGGAGAAGGGTTAGCACGTGGCTATTGGAACTTACCAGAGCTGACGAAAGAGAAATTTGTAAGAAACCCTTTCATTCCAGGAGAAAAAATGTATAGAACAGGTGACCTGGCTCGCTGGCTTCCAGATGGTTCAATAGACTATGTAGGAAGAATAGATGATCAGATTAATATTCGAGGGTACCGTATCGAACCAAGTGAGATTGAA
>NZ_JANGFM010000016.1:0-738 GCF_046566805.1 Bacillus sp. BD48
GTGGAGCCTAGCGGGATCGAACCGCTGACCTCCTGCGTGCAAGGCAGGCGCTCTCCCAGCTGAGCTAAGGCCCCATAAAAGATGGTCGGGAAGACAGGATTCGAACCTGCGACCCCTTGGTCCCAAACCAAGTGCTCTACCAAGCTGAGCTACTTCCCGATCTTAATGGCGCGCCCGAGAGGAGTCGAACCCCTAACCTTTTGATCCGTAGTCAAACGCTCTATCCAATTGAGCTACGGGCGCTTATTTATAATGCCGAGGGCCGGACTTGAACCGGCACGGTAGTCACCTACCGCAGGATTTTAAGTCCTGTGTGTCTGCCAATTCCACCACCCCGGCGTGGATGGTATAAGCGGAAGACGGGATTCGAACCCGCGACCCCCACCTTGGCAAGGTGGTGTTCTACCACTGAACTACTTCCGCATTACAGGATTTCTTTATTTTATTTGGCAATGCGGGTGAAGGGACTTGAACCCCCACGTCATAAAGACACTAGATCCTAAGTCTAGCGCGTCTGCCAATTCCGCCACACCCGCATGAAACATGGTGAGCCATGAAGGACTCGAACCTTCGACCCTCTGATTAAAAGTCAGATGCTCTACCAACTGAGCTAATGGCTCGCTTTTAAAGCGACTTGTCTATCTTACCATATGAAAGTGGTGCCGGCAAGAGGACTTGAACCCCCAACCTACTGATTACAAGTCAGTTGCTCTACCAGTTGAGCTACACCGGCTTTAT
>NZ_JANGFM010000017.1:0-562 GCF_046566805.1 Bacillus sp. BD48
CATCAAAACTAAAAGAGGCAAATTGTAACACACGGCTGCCTGATGAAATACCAAAAGTCTCACCCATTAAACAAAAGTTGCTTACACTTTTATGTTCCACCATAACCCCTTTAGGTTTTCCAGTAGTTCCAGAAGTATAGATAAGATAGGCTAAATCTGTGGACTCATTCATCTCTTCGAGATTCGTCCTAGGATTCTCTGTTAAAGCCAAATCATCAATTTTCACAATTTCGCCAGAAAATGTTTCTGGAACTCTTATATTTTCATGGGTCAATACATATTTCGCACCACTGTCCTGAAGCATATACTCAATTCGTTCACTTGGATAAGTAGGGTCGAGAGGTAAATAAGCTCCACCTGCTTTTAGTACACCTAATATCCCCACAATCATCTCAACTGATCGTTCTGTCATAATGCCAATAAAATCTTCTCGCTTTACTCCTTTTTCTCTCAACTTATAGGCTAGTTGATTCGCTCTCTCGTTTAACTCTTGATAAGTTAATTCATTTTCTTCAAATACAACAGCTTTTGTTTCAGGAGATTTCTTAACTTGTTCTTCAAA
>NZ_JANGFM010000018.1:0-553 GCF_046566805.1 Bacillus sp. BD48
TTTGGGACCAAGGGGTCGCAGGTTCGAATCCTGTCTTCCCGACCATCTTTTATGGGGCCTTAGCTCAGCTGGGAGAGCGCCTGCCTTGCACGCAGGAGGTCAGCGGTTCGATCCCGCTAGGCTCCACTTTATAAAAGTTTATTTTGATCATGGCGGTGTAGCTCAGCTGGCTAGAGCGTACGGTTCATACCCGTGAGGTCGGGGGTTCGATCCCCTCCGCCGCTATAAAGGACCTTTAGCTCAGTTGGTTAGAGCAGACGGCTCATAACCGTCCGGTCGTAGGTTCGAGTCCTACAAGGTCCACCATCTATACGGAGGAATACCCAAGTCCGGCTGAAGGGATCGGTCTTGAAAACCGACAGGGGTGTCAAAGCCCGCGGGGGTTCGAATCCCTCTTCCTCCGCCATATTTTTTAAATTCATATCATCGCGGGGTGGAGCAGTTCGGTAGCTCGTCGGGCTCATAACCCGAAGGTCGCAGGTTCAAATCCTGCCCCCGCAACCAAAATGGTCCGGTAGTTCAGTTGGTTAGAATGCCTGCCTGTCACGCAGGA